>CAVQWY010000001.1:0-611442 GCA_963717755.1 uncultured Microthrixaceae bacterium
TGCTGCACAGCCGATCTGCGCGCGCTCTCCACTAGGATCATGGCTCGGTGGGTCTGGTGGACAGGGGCTCAGGCCCAGCTGGCGTTTGCGTCTCAGTGATCGTCGACGACGAATGGCGACGCCGAGGGCTCGCCGCCGGGATCTCCACGTTGGGGGGCATCCTCACCTGCTCCTGGTGCGGGACCGTCTCACATCACTCCGAGGCCGCCTCCCACCACAACGACGTCATCCTGATCGGCTTGGACACCCCCGGCGAGCTGGGATCGCTTCGGCGGAATCGACGCGGCGGCCACTCTCGCGACATCGTCACATGGACCGCTTCCCCTGTCGTCCTCGGCGTCGTCGAGCGCACTGACAACCCCCTCCTGTCGGTACGGGCAGCACGGCGGGCATGACACACCTCTGTCACTGGGAGGCCCTCGACGGCCTGGCCGCGCTCGAACGGGCCCTGCTCACTCCACCGGCCGAGTGGGCGACGAGGTCGTTGATCGACTTCGATGCAGTTGAGACATCGGAGTGCCTCCGAACGCCCCGCTCTCAGCCATGCTTCGCCATGTGGAGGCAACCCTCTCGTCGCTGGCTTCGAAGAGGTGACCGCCCTCAGCCGCCGACGCCGCATCACGCTCCGATCGCAGCTGACCAGGATCGCAGGACTACGAGTCACCACGCCACCGACCGTTCCGCGAACGCACCTCGGGTGCCGTCGTGGGAGCAGCTGCGGCTGGTCGTAGACACGGGCGGGGTGCCGTGGACTCGGACCTGCAAACGACCCCGAGGGGGCGGTTCAGAGTTCCGTGGGGCCCGCGGGCGATGGTCAGCGAAGCGGGCAGCGGAAAGGGCAGTGGCGTGGCGAACGGCAGCTGGGGCAGCCTCGGGCTGCGGCGCGGGTCCGCAGGCTTCGTAACCCTGGGTCCATCGCCATCGTGTCCATCATCGCGGCAGCACTAGCCCTGGGGACCCCCACGCAGAACGGACTGCTCGACATCTTGTCCGGACGGGCCTGGCTCTCTGACAAGGATGACGGGACCGTCATGCTCGCCAACGGCTCGTCCGCCGAGCTCGAGCTTCATCAACGTCCCCGGTGCCGAAGGGCACAGCTCGAGGTGATCCAGGTCGACGGAGAGTCCCTCCTGGTCGACCGCACCACTGGTGAGATCCGGTCCTTGGACCTCGACACCCTCGACGTCGGCCAGAGTCGGAGCGCGGGTGAGGGCGTGGACCTCTACTCCCCTATGAGGACGTCCTGATCGTCCTGGACAAGGGCCAAGGACGGATCGAAATCCAAGAACCGCTGAGTGGCGAGGAGATCGCACACCTCGACCTCGGCGGACCGGCGTCCCGCGCGGCTGTCACCCCCGACGGGACGATCTGGGCGCTCGATCTCGAACATGGCGATGCGGTCGGGCTCGAGTTCGACGGTCAGCGCCTGACCGAGGAGGAGCGCGTCGAGCTCGACATCGGCTCGGCCGCGGAGTCGCCGTGGCCGACGGCTCCTTGACTGTGGTGGACCCGAGCTCACGCAGCCTCCTTCGCCTCGACGAGCATGGCGTGGACGCTCCAGTTCGCCTGGACCTGCGGTCCGGCGAATCGCCGACGCTCCCCCGTCGCATCGACGGGTCCTTGATCCCGATCGCCGCCAACCGGACTGGCGATGTCATCCTCGTCAACGACGGCAGCTCGAAGCGCCTCGAACTCGTGCGGAAGGGCGGCGAACGAGGGCTCGGTGAACCGATCCCCTTCGAGGCCGCGTCTACGTCCCGGACCATGATGCGGGGTCGGTCATCGTGCTGGACGACAGCGGCAAGCAGCTCGACGGGGGCATCGACGGGCCATCCGGGCGGTTCTCCGTACGGATCGAAGGCGGCCGACTGTGGGTCGATTACCCCACGGGCGACACGGCCTACGTCTTGGGACGGGGTGAGTCGAGCTCCGAGAGGTCGACAAGGCACGCCCCGATGTGCCAGCGAAGGACGTCGAGGTGCCAGAAGCCGAGCTGGCGCCACCACCGCCGGCACCGCCGGCGCCGCCCTCGTCTGGAGACACGGAGGCCCCCCCGGAGCGACCGGGGTCCCCGGCTCCGCTCAACGCCGCCGCTGGTAACGGATCGGCACTGCTCACCTGGGGTCCTGCGACTCCGAACGGAGCCACGATGAGTTCTACGAGATCAAGTGGACAGGTTCCGGCGGGGGCAGCTCCGGAAGGATGTTGTCGGTGGTGCAGAGCTGACCGTCGAGGTGCCAGGCCTCGAGAACGGCGCCAGCTACGTCTTCGAGGTGCAAGCTCGCAACTCCGTGGGACTCGGTCCCTCCAGCACGCTCGTCGAGCGTTGTCCCGGATGGTGAGGTGCCCGAAGCGCCGCCCGGAGTGGGCGCTGAAGCCAGGCCTGACGGCACGATCCACGTCTCCTGGGACGAAGCAGATCCCAACGGTGCCGAGCGCGATCTCCACCTACCTGGTCACGGCTGATGACGGTACGGGCAGCTCCGTCTCCACAGAGGTCGGCGCCGGACCGAGCTGACCGCCACCCTCTCGGTCGACGACGGACTGCGACATCGGCGCCCGCTACCAAGTGGTGGTCCGAGCCGAGGGCGCCGTCGCCGGATCGGACCGACTCTCGCCCCGCCCCGCGGGGACCGTGTGGCAACCCGCGAGGCCCCCACCTCGGTTGCGGCTATCGGCAGCGACAGCACGATCGATGTCACGTGGGCAGCGCCTTCGGACTTCAACGGTGGAACGCTGAGCTTCTACCGGGTAACTGGTTCTGATGGCCAGATCGACGAAGGATCCGACACCGCAGCCACCTTCGCCGGCGTCCCCACGGACAGCCGTACGGCGTCACGATCGTGGCGGTCACGACTGCAAACGGCGACGAGTCCGAGGGGAATTCGGCCCCTGGCTGGAACGTTGAGCACCGTGCCGACGATCAGCTCCGTTTCCACCGGAGCCAACCAGCTCACGATCACCTTCTCCTTCACCATCGACACTCACAGCAGCGGAGCCGCCGTCTGCGAGGCGTACGACGGAGGAACCCAGGTGTGGCAAGGTGCTTGCACCGATGGCCCCAACAGCGGCTCGTTCGGCCGATCGATGTACAACACCGACTATCCCTTCGAGATCCGAGCGACGAGCAATGGAGGCTTCTGGCGCGACATCCGCAGCTACGGCGGCCCGCACGGAGCTCAAGCGCTTGATCGCCAACGGGAACCACTGGGGTTGCCCAGGCACCTTCTGCGGGCCGAACGTCTCGAGGATGCCAACGGTCCTTCCTGATGCCAACCGGGTCACGGTGAACTTTGGGACCGTGATCATGGCTGACTGCCAAACGGGGGGCAACCCGATCAACGACCCCGTGGACGGGACGACCACGTTGCTGTGGATCAAGGCGCCGCAGTTCGGCGGCGATGGAAAGGTGTGGATGTCGGCCCACTACTTCGGCACTGAGGACTTCGCCTCAGTTGTTTCTGGTCTTCCTCCCTGCTGATCCTGGAGCAACCATCACCGTGGACACACAGAACGAGATCTCCCAGCTCAGCCAGAACATCGAACGTGTCATTCGAGGCAAGTCGGAGGTCGTCAAGTTCGCTGTCACCTGTCTCGTTGCCGAAGGTCATCTCCTGATCGAGGATGTCCCTGGAACTGGCAAGACCTCCTTGGCTCGGGCGCTCGCGGCCTCCATCGAAGGTTCGTGGCGGTCGCGATCCAATTCACACCCGACCTGCTTCCCAGCGACGTGACAGGTTCGATGATCTTCGACAAGTCGCAGAGCCGATTCGAGTTCCACCCGGGCGGCGATGTTCGCCAACCTCGTTCTCGCCGACGAAATCAACCGCGCACGCCCAAGACACAGTCGGCGCTGCTGGAAGCGATGCAGGAACAGCGGGTCACAGTCGGCAATCCACCCGGTTCCTCGGCCGTTCATGGTGATGGCGACGCAGAACCCGATCGAGATGGAAGGCACGTACCCGCTGCCCGAAGCGCAACTCGATCGCTTCCTCATGCGGATCTCCGGTCGGATACCCCGATGCCCAGGCCGAGCGCGAGATCCTCGGCGGGTACCACGACGGTGAGGCCATCGACGCGTTGCGGCCCGTCCTCACCACGGCTCGGGTCAGCAAGCTCGTTGCCGCCGCCGGCCAGGTCGCAGCGACCATGGAGATACAGGACTACATCGTCGCCCGGCAGGGCCACCCGCTCGATGCCCGATGTCCGCCTGGGCGTGAGTCCCCGGGGCAGCGTCGCTCTCCTTCGTGCCGCTCGAGCTCTCGCCTGGCGTCGGGCCGCGCCCTACGTCGTGCCCGAGGATGTCAAAGCCCTCGCCCGGTCTGTGTTCGCACACCGGATCATCGTCGACCCGGAGGCCGAGCTTCTGTGGGCTCCAGGCGACCGAGCTGGTCGATCAGGTACTCGCAGCCGTGCCAGTTCCGCGTGTCGTCACAGCCTGACACCGTGCTCACCAGGAGGGGCCGAGGAGCGCTCGGCGCATCCGCCGCTCTCTACTTGGCGGGCGTACTGCTCGGGTACGAGGAACCGATCGTGCTTGGTACTTCCTGCCTCATTGCATTGCTCTTGGGCCTCGGGTGGGTTCTTCGCCGTACGGAGCTGGGCGTCGCTCGCGAAGATCGAACCGAGGCGCTCACCAGGGGCGAGACCGCCGTAGCAGCGCTGCGACTAACCAACCTCAGCCACTGGCGCTCGGCACACCTCGTAGCGGTGGAGCCTTGCGGACCGATCGATGTCCCGGTGAACGTGCCCCGCCTTCGTGGTGGTGAAGTCGACGACGACGTGTGACCGCTTGCCGACCGATCGTCGGTGCTCCTATGAGGTGGGTCCCGTCGAGCTACCCGTCGGGACCCGCTGGGCTTCTGGAGCGCCGTGAAGCGAGCGGGCGTCGCCGAGCGCGTCTGGGTGCACCCGATCGTCCATCGGTTGCGCGGACTGCCCGGGGACGGACTCGCAGCCTCGAAGGACAGAGCAACGACCGGGTGCCGCACGCAGCATCACGTTCCACAACCTCCGTGAGTACGTGGTGGGTGACGACCTCAGGCTCGTGCATTGGCGCTCGTACGCTCGAACGGGCACCTTGATGGTCCGCGAGAACGTCAACGAGCCTTCCCCAGATCACGCTCGTACTCGATCTTCGCTCGGTCGTGCACACCGCAGCCGGGTTCGAAGAGGCCATGGAGGCGGCGGCGAGCGTCATCGTTGCCGCTTCCCGTGCCGGATATCCCGTTCGACTCCTCACGACGAGCGGTCGAGCTGGCGGTGGCCGGCGGGTCACCCGGGACGCCCGTCCTCTTCTGGACATGCTCGCGGAAGCTGGATCCCGACCTCGGAAGGTGATCTGCGAGAGCTCGCGTGGACCCTCTCGGCAGAGCGACGCAGCGACACACTCATAGCGATCACTGGTACTGCATCGTTGCAGGATCTTTCAACAATCGGCGCTGCTGTGCCGTCGCTACGACGATGCCGTCGTGATTGCCATCACCGAGGAGGACCGACCCACTTCCGCGCCTGCCAAACGTCTGCACCCTCATCTGGTCGGCCAGCGCCGAAGAAGTCGTCCACGACTTGAATCGACATGGGGCTCGCTGATGGGCCTCCGTCGCGCCGGGGGCGTTCTTGTTCGGACTGATGGCGGCCACGTCTGCTCTCGAGTGGCACCGCTTCTTCGGCTGGGACGTCGCTATAGGCGTTGGGGCAGCGGCGATCGCTCCCGCGGTCATCGCCGTCGGGCTAACGATCCGATCCAGCTCCGCACGACAGCTCTGGGTGACTGGGACGGTCTCGCTGCTCGGCCTGGGCGTCGTCCTCGTAGTCGTCGCCAGCCCCAGTGGCGCCATCGATGGACTCATCGACGGCTGGTCGAGATTGCTGACTCGCACGGTCCCAACACCGGCCGAAGGTCAGCTCCTCGTGATGCCCCTCACCGTCGTGTGGCTTTCAGGAGCGATTGCGGCCGAGACCGCTCTACGGGTCAGACGCCCACTGGCTGGACTCGTCGCGGTCGCACCCGCCTACGCAGTGCCCCTCGTCTACACCGCAGCCGCGGAAGGCAATCGACTGACGATTGCGGTGGTCATTGCGGTGTTGGGGTTCCTTGCTGCGCACGTGCTCCGTCCGGGATCACTCGGCGCGTCCGTACGAGACGGACTCGTCGACGCCCCTGCATCCTCGTCAGGGCTCCAACGAACCTTGGGGCTCTTGATCGTGGCAGGGATCAGCATCGGGACCGCATCCGTGGTCAGGTCCCACCTCCCATTCGCTGAGGCGCGGCCAGCGTTCGAGCCCGTGCGAAGACCAACAGCCCCCTGTTCAACAGCTACCCGTCATCGATCCGATGTCGCTCCTCGGGGGGTGGGCCCAGGGCACCGATCAGGATCCCGCCCTCTTCACGGTCCGCTCCACCTCGGCTGAGGACCACCAGCTCTGGCGCCTGGCGGTCCTCGATCGCTACGAGCCGACGTCAGGGTGGTCGACCGATGGGACCCGGTCCCGATCGGAGACGAGCTGCCGGAGTCCGAGGAACCGCGGCGCGGAACCGGCGGCCCTCCACTACGAGATCACCATCGGCGAGCTCGAAGGGCCCTTCCTTCCCGCGGCCGACCGACCGATGTGCGTCGACGGGGTCGAGACATTCGCTGACGTAGCGACCGGAGTGATTGCCACTCCCGAGGCAGTGACGCCCGGTCTCACGTACGAGGTCGAGTCGGTGCTACATACCTCCCAGCCAGACTGCTCGCTCGCCGCTGCGGGTCCACTGTCTCCAGCAGACCTCGGGACGGCGATCGAACCAGGAATCGTGGACCTCGCCCAGCAACTGACGTCCGACGTTCTGTCTCCGTGCGATCGCGGGTCCAGGATCGTACCACTATGACCTGAGCAGTGCCACGTTCACGTTCAGCAAAGACGCTTTCTCTGGGTCTCGATGCGCCTAATCTCGGACATTGCTCGGGATCGTCCCGGATGGTGCCGAAACCCACGGGCGAGCCCGGAATCGGCACTTCGGAACAGTTCGCGACCCTCTGTGCTGTTGGCTCGCGCCGCCGGGCTCCCTGCTCGTGTTGTCGTCGGTTTCCGGGCCGGTGACCGGACAGGAGATGTTCGACAGGTCCAGCCGGTCGATGGTCTGGCATGGGCGGAGGTCAACTTCGACGGGCTTGGCTGGTTGGCCTACGACCCGACGCCGACCCCTGGAGACCAGCCACCCCCGCCGGAGCTTCCCGAGGAGGACGCCAAAGACGATGGCTCTGAGTCAGATCGAGACGCCGGAGCCGGGCCGAATCCGCTCGATGACGACGACGAACCACGTCCTGCTGATGGGCAGTCCAAGTCTGACCTGCAGCGAACGATGCTGACGGTTGTGGCCACGGTTGGCGTGCTGGTAGGTGTGTTGGCAGCGGCGGCCACTGCCGTCCTGTACCGCCGGCGGAGCCGCCGGCGGCGGCGCGAAACCGAAGCTGACCCTGCCCAACGGGTGCTGGGGGCCTGGCGTCAGTGCCTCGACGACCTGCAGGATCTCGGCGTTCGGCCGGCGCTCTCGTCAAGCGCTGGGGACTGTGTTGAGCTCGCGGTCAACGTCCTGGGGCCGCCAGGTGAGGAGGAGGCCGGACCTCTTGCCGTGCTGCTGAACGAGGCGCTGTTCGGGGGCGCCATCGATCCGGGAAGGGCTGACCTCGCCTGGCGACGAGCTGACCGGCTTGCAGTGCTTGCCGCCGAGCGGAGATCTCGGTGGCAGCGGATCACTCGTGCATTGGATGTGCGGGTGCTGCTTCCTGGCTGACCGTTCAGATCTCCCCGAGGCAACCACCCCGCACCTCGGCGAGGGCTGGCTCTGATCGACCGAGATCCTGTGTGATCGCCAGAAGCCGGAAGCAATAGCCCACGCCTGGATCGAGGCCACGAACGGTCACGGAGGTCTGGCCGAGCTCGAGCTCCGGCGGCTGGATGATCGATCCATCGTCACCCTCGATCAGAAGAATGTGAGGTTGGACCCCGTCCGTGGCATCGTTCCAAGCCAGCTGGACCGAATCACCGAAGTCCTCGGCGACGAAGTCGGTGGGCGTCAGATCCTCGTCCACGCTTGCCTTGGGAACGGATTCCGGCACTGTGAGACGGGTCGATCCGTCCCGACCTGAGGACGCCCCGTTCGTCATCCACACCACGCCGGCCGCCACCAGCACCACGAGCACCAGCGCGCCGGCTTTCGCGGCTGACACTCTGCCGCGAGGCGCGTTCGGTGTGATCTCACCGTCGGCCGCCTCAGAGTCGTCGCGGCGAGGAGTCGAGCTCCGGCGTGAAGGTGAGGTCGGTGGCGACTGCCTCGGCGGAGGAGGGCGCTGACTTTCCACCGGCGGGCGCGGGCCCACGGGAGAGCGATCCGTAGATGTGGGGATCGAGGTCGGAGCGTCGGCCACACCGCCGGGAAGGGCTGGTGCACCCCCAGACGGTAGTGGCGACGAAGGCTGGCCGGGACGGGCGGCCTTCAAGAGGTCTCTCAGCTCGAGAGCGCTCGCCGGCCGGTCCGCCGGATTCTTGGCCATCGCGGCTTGGAGAACGGACCTCAGCCGATCGTTGACGTCCGAGCGGGGAATGTGGGGAAGCGGATCCCGAGCGACTCGCGCGGCGGTACCTCGTGATCGACTCAGACGCCGAACCCGCGAAAGGTGGTCGCCCCGCTAGGAGCGTGTAGAGCGTCGAGCCAAGTGACCAGATGTCCCCGGCCCGCGGTCGGCCGCTCATCGCCTTCGAAGGCCTCGGGCGGAGCATGCCAAGGCGTCAGCGCCGCAAGCGTCAACGAGTGCTCCATGTTCGCGGCCGCCCGGGCGATGCCGAAGTCGGCCAGCCGCTCCCGTAGCGCGACAAAAGTACGTTCTGAGGCTTGATGTCCCGGTGCAACACCCCCTCGTCATGCGCCGCCTGCGTCGCATCCGCGATGCCGATCATCACGTCCAAGGCCTCGTCGACGGAGAAGCTTAATTGCGTCACCAGCCGGCTGTGGGCCGACTCGTCATAGAGCTCCATTGCCACGAACGGCCGGCCGTCGGCGGTGAAATCGGCCTCGAACACCTGGACGATGTGCGGGTGGCCACCCAGCTTCCCGATGATCGCCTTCTCGCGGGCGAACCGCTTGACCGCAGGATCATCGGGATCGTCCGCATTCAGTACTTTCACCGCAACCTGGCGATCCAGCTCGACCTGAGTGGCGCGGTAGACGATGCTGCTCGCGCCCTCACCGATCTTCTCAAGATCCCGATACCCGCGGATCACTACCGGTTCCCCAGACCCCGCCACCCGCCCAATCTACGGGAAGGCGGGTCATCGAGGAACCTGCGCCCTCGGCAAGACCAGACTTTGGTGAGGAACTACCGAAGGCGCTTGAGGTGACTGCGTTGAGCGACCGCTCATTGGTCTCCGGCCGTGATCGACGATGACGAGACCTTCGATGGGACCTGGCCGTTCGCGCCGGACTCTTCTGGAGCCGCCTCGAACTCGGCGTCCGAACTTGACGCGCTGACCGTGAGCCGGAGCCCCCGTCGCCTATCAGCTCGCACGAATATCCCGACGCTCCACTGGCTTCTAGTCAACGCGGATGGCCCTGCCACCACCTATCAGTCATCCCCGAATCGACTTGGCCGCGGCCGCCGCCCCAGGATGCGACCGCTGCCGGCAGTCCCCAGGTTCCCGGCGGAGCGAGTCCTGCGTGGGTCGTGCCACGCGCTGACCAGCACCTGCGCAGTGGTCGGTCAGCGTTTGGCGGCAGGGCAATGGCGGGGCCAGGGGCGGGCCGCCTCGTAGCGGGCGGCCGCGGCGAGCACGAGGTCCTCGCGGTGGCGGGGGCCGATGACCTGGAGGCCTACGGGCAGGCCCGCGGCGGTGAGGCCGGCGGGGACGCTGAGGGCCGGGAGGTTCACGAGGCTGGCCAGGAAGCCGAGCACCACGGACATGCCGCCGTGGGTCTCCTGGCCGCACACCTCGGTCGGCATCGGGCCCTCGGCCGCGAACGCCGGGACCGACGCCATCGGGGTGAGGAGCACGTCGATGTCGTCGAAGAGCGCCGCGACCTGGTGCACGATCCGTCGCCGGTCGACCTCCACGTCGGCCTGCCACGGCAGCGTCTGCCGGCTGAGGTACTTCCACCCGCCCACCGACAGCGGGTCGAGCTCGTCGAGGTGGTTGGTCCAGAGGTCGGGGTCGATGCCGACGAACCGGTCGACCCCCTCCATGAACGCGTAGGTGAGCGTGTAGTCCTCGAAGGCGACGTCGGTCGCCACGAGCTCGGCGCCGGTCGCCTCCACGAAGGCGCGCGCGGCCGCCTCGGCGATCGTCGCGACCTCGGGGTCGACGATGGCGAAGCCGAGGTCGGCGGACCAGGCGACCCGGAGGCCCGACAGGTCGAGCTGCTCGAGCGCGTCGACGTAGCTCCCCGGCGGTGGTGGGAGGCAGGTGCGGTCGCGGGGGTCGGGTCCCGCCATCACGTCGAGCAGGAGGGCCGTGTCGGCGACGGTGGTGGTGAGCGACCCGACCACGGCGTTCTGGGCGAGGTGCGTGTCGCCGAAGGTGGGGATGCGGCCGTAGCTGGGCCGCAGGCCGACGAGACCGGTGAAGGCGGCCGGCGTGCGGATCGACCCGCCCCCGTCGCTGGCCGTGCAGAACGGCACCATCCCCACCGACACCGCCGCGCTCGACCCGCCGCTCGAGCCCCCGGGCGTGCGGCTGGGGTCCCACGGGTTGCGGGTGACGCCGAGCAGCGGGCTGGCGGTGTAGGCCCACGCCCCGAACTCCGGCGTCGCCGTCTTGCCGATCGGGATGGCGCCCGCCGCCCGGAGCCGGCCGACGTGCAGGGAGTCGGCCGCCTTCGGCTCCCCGCCGGCGAACCAGCGCGACCCCTTGGTGGTGGGCATCCCGGCGCAGTCCTCGAGGTCCTTCACGCCGAAGGGCACGCCGGCGAGGGGTCCGAGCTCGGCGGTCCGACCGTCGCGCACCGCGGCGTCGACGGCCCGGGCCTCACGGAGGGCGAGGTCCGGGTCGAGGTGCACGAAGGCGTTCAAGGCGTCGTTGTGCTCGGCCACCGCGTCGAGCGAGGCGCGCACGAGCTCCTCGGCCGACTGCTCCCCCGCCCGCACGCGCGCGGCGGCTTCGATGACGGTGGGACAGGCCGGGCTGGTCACGGCCCGCAGTCTGCTCGGCGGCGGGCGCTCTCGGCGCCCACGGCATGGCCATCGGTGGCGCGGTGGTCGTAGCGCCAGAGCAGGGCGCCGAACCTGCCCGTTGCGGCGCGAACTACATGGGTGTAATCTGGGGGCCTTCCCCTTCGGGACCCGGGTTGATCTGGGGTCCCCGACAGTCGAGACGACGTGTCCCGGAGGTGAACCATGGCCGACCAGCCGCTCCGCTACGAGCAGTGCACGCCCGACGAGCGCGAGGTCGTGCTCGGCCACCTCCTCGCCCAGCGCAACGTCCTGCTCGACGAGGCCTTCCGCGTGATCCTGGCCGGCAACGCCCTGGAGGACTACCGAGCCGACGGGTCGCTGTCGATGGCCGACTGGCTCGCCTACCGCCACCGGGTGTCCCGCTCCACCGCCCGCCAGTGGGTGCGAGCCGCCACCGCCCTCGAGGACCTGCCCCAGATCCGGGCCCGGTTCGTGGCCGGCGAGCTGAGCTTCGACCAGCTCCGCCACGCGCTCGCCTTCGCCGAGCCGGCCGACGACGAGCGCCTCGCCCGGCTGCTCCCCTCGCTCAGCTGCGCCGAGATCGAGGTCATGGCCATGCAGCGGCGCCGGGCCCGGCGCGCCGAGCACGACGAGGCCCGCCGCCGCACCCACGTGCGGCTGCGTCCCGACCGCTCCGGCGTCGGGGTGCACGTCACCGGCTTCCTCGCCAACGAAGACGCCGCGGTCGTCGGCGCCGCCCTCGACCGCCGCGCCGAGGCGGCCGGCCCCGATCCCGAGACCGGGCGGTGGGCTCCCCAGGACCAACGCCGCGCCGGCGCCCTGCACGACCTGTGCGCGGAGGACCTGGGCCGAGCCGCCGCCGAGGGACTCGAGCCCGATGCCGCGATGGTCGTCATCCACGCACCCGCCGAGCTCCTCGACGACGACACCGTCGAGCGCAGCGCCACCATCAACGGCGCCCCCATCACCACCGACGTGCTCCGCCGCTTCCTCTGCGACACCCGCATCGAGACGCACTTCGACACGCCCGAGGGCCGCACGGTCGGCGTCGGGCGAGCCACCCGCAACCCGCCCGCCTGGCTCCGTCGCCGGGTCATCGGCCGCGACCACCACCGATGTCGATGGCCCGGCTGCGGCCGGGCGATCCGCCACCTCCACCACATGCAGCACTGGACCAAGGGAGGTGCCACCGACGCCGCCAACCTGATGGGCGTCTGCTGGCACCACCACCACCTGCTGCACGAAGGCGGCTGGAACGCCACCGGCAACGCGGATGGCCAGATCACCATCACCAGCGACCTCGGCCGCACCCTCCACTGCCGAACCGGCCCCCTGGCGGCCTAGCGGGCGGTGGCGCTGGCCGCCTCCCTCGCCGGCAAGGACCGCACCGTGATCGCCGCCCACCAGCGGCTCCTCCCCGGCGCCGGCTGACGACCGGGCGACGAACCTTGGCCCTCGGTCATGTCGGCTCGGTGCCACCTTCGCGCTCGTCGCTCCACTCGACGAGGACCGCGGCCACGGGCTCGGCGATCCCCTTGAGCTCGAGCGTGCGCGGGCCGGTCACGCGCACCGCCCGAGCGCAGCGGGCGATCAGATCCTCGCTGGCCAGGATCTCACCGGCTCCCGCCGCGGACGAGATGCGGGCCGCCCGGTTGACGGCCAAGCCGAAGTAGTCGTCATCGCGTGCGGTGGCCTCGCCGGCGTGCAGTCCGATGCGCACCCTGGGCGCGAAGCCGTGCTCCGCGCGATGGTGGGCGAGGGCTCGCTGGATCGCCGCCGCGCAACCGATGCCGTCGTCGGGCTGGGCGAAGGCCACGAAGAACCCGTCGCCGCCGTGCTTCACCTCCTCGCCGCGCCAGCGGGCGAACTCGGCGCGCAGGATGCGGTCGTGCCAGCGCAACAGCTGCTCCCACACATCGTCACCCATCGCCTCGCCGAGCCGGGTGGAGTCCACGATGTCGGAGAAGAGGAAGGTGCGCACCGCCCGCTCCGTCGGGACGTCAGCTCGGGGCGGGGCGATGTCGAGGTCGACGGCGGCGCCGATCTCCTCCGCCGTGCGCGCCGCTGCCTTGATCTCGAGGCGAGCGCCGGCCTCGTCGCCGTCGGCGGCCAGCGCGCGAGCCAGCCACACGCGCGCCTCGGCGGCTTCGTAGGGGGCGTCGACCTCGCACCAGGTGCGAACCCCCTGCTGCAGCAGGGTGATCGCCGCCGCGTGGTCGCCGCGGTGGAGGGCCAGCTCGCCCTGCGCCACGGCCAGCGCGGCGGCGGGCCCGGGCGTGCCCAGGCGCCGCGCCACGGCCTCGAGCGCCGCGACGCTGTCGGCGGCCGCCGGCTCGTCCCCCACCGCCAGGCACGCGCGCACGTGCAACGGCAACACGAGGACGTGGCGCTCACGCGCGAGGAGCCCCTGATCGGCCAGAGCGCGGGCGAGGCTCCGCACCGCGGCGTGGGCGTCGCCTTGCGTCAGCAACAAGCGCCCCCGTCCGGGCTGGCCGTCATCACCGAAGGCCACCGCCTGGGCGAGGGCCTCCTCGGCACCGACCAGGTCCCCCCGGCGCACCCGTATCTCCACGAGCTCGCTGTAGCCCCACCCGGCGCTGTAGCGGTTGACGGCCCGCAGCTCCTCGCACGCCCGCAGCACCCGGTCCTCCGCCTCGGCCAGCTGACCGTGGAGGCGATCGATCTCCCCCTGGTGGAAGCGGCACAGCCCCGTGTACCCGGTGATCGACTCGCGCTCGCAGTAACGGGTCGACATCGTCGTCCACTCCGTGGCGCGTCCCCAATCGCAGAGGGCGCGACAGATCGAGATCACCGCGCAGTACACATAGCCGGCGTGGATCGGCGCGACGCCGGGTCGCATGGCCAGCGCGGCGGCCTCGTCGAGCAGCGGGAGCACCTCGCTCCGCTCGCCTTCCGCGACCGCGAGGTGCGCCAGGCCCTGCACCGCCATCGCCTCGAGGCCCGGACTGCCCACCCGCCGAGCGATCGCCCGGGCTTCGGCGAGCGACCCCCGCGCCCCGTCCGCGTCGCCGGCGTTCATCTGCGTGAACGAGAGCGCCCATAGCGCCTGGGCGTGCTCGGGCGACTCGGGTTCCCCTTCGAGCAGCTCGATGGCCCGGAAGAAGCACGTGCGGGCCACCGATTCGTCGAGCATCTGCGCGTGCTGGCGCGCCTGCTCCAGGGCCATGCGCGCCGCCGAGGCGCGCACCCCGTCCCCCACGAAGGCCCCTTCGGCCCGTTCGAGCGCGTTCAGGAACCCCGCCTCGTCGCCCGCCCACCGGCACGACCACGCCAGCCGCTCCAGGTCCTCGGCGTCGAGGGGCTGCTCGGCGTCGGCCTCGAGCAGGGCATCTCGAGCCTGGGGCCACTCGTTCCGGCCGTAGACGACGCGTGCGTCATCGAGGAGAGCCTCTCGCTCAGACACCCCCGCAGTGTGCCACGCCCCCCGGTGGCGGCCACGGGCCTGCACCCGGCCAGACGCCCGCCGTCGCCTCAGGCGGGGTCGAGCACCAGGTCGGCGGTGACGGCGGCGGCGCGGATCGCCTCGACCAGGGCGGCGGGGTCCGTGCCGCACGCCGCGAGGGTCGCCCGGTCGACCAGCACCCGCGGCCGGCCAGCTCCTTCGGCCACGACGCACGGCAGTGCGCCATCGGTGAGGGTGGCCAGCGCGGGCGAGCGCTCGTCGCGGTGGAGCAGGTCGAACGGGACGCCGAGGGTGGCGGCCGCCTCGTCGAACTCCGATCGCCGCCGCACGCGGCCGTGGGTGATGTCGCAGAGCGCGCAGCTGCGACGACCGAGCAGATGACCGACCGCGTAGGCCAGCTCCCCGAGGACGGTGCCGTCGGCGTCGTACACGCCCACGAGCCGATCGATCCGCTGCATCCCCGCAGTCTGGTCGGCGACCGGCCCGAGGAGGCATCGCGCGTGGTGGCGCGGGTGAACACGGCCGGCGGGAAGTAGTCGCCGAACATCGTGAGCCAGGCGCGGTCGAAGGTGCCGCCGTGGATCGGACGGCTCCAGGCGATCCACTCGGCCAATGGCGGCCATGTTCGTCGCCTTCCGCTGAGCCGCCGGCCGGACGACGGCCGCTAGGTTCGCCTTCCGCTGGCGCGAGGGGGAACGAGCGATGGACGAGATCCAGGTCGACAACGGCGACATCACCCTGCGGGTCGAGGTCACCGGCGACGGGCCCGTGGTGCTCTGCGTGCACGGCTGGCCGGAGCTGGCGGCGTCGTGGCACCACCAGGTGCGCCACCTCGCCGAGCGCGGCTACCGGGCGGCGGCCATGGACGTGCGCGGCTACGGCGGAAGCTCCGCGCCCCCGGAGATCGAGCGCTACACGCTGGCCGAGCTGGCCGGCGACGTGGCGGCCGTGGCCGCCGCGCTCGACGACGGTCCGATCGTGCTGGCCGGCCACGACTGGGGCGCGCCGATCGTGTGGAACACCGCCCTCCGCCACCCCGACCGCGTCCGCGCCGTCGCCGGGCTCAGCGTGCCGTACACGCCGCCGATGGCGCTCGACATCCTCGACCTGTTCGACCAGCTCTACGCCGACAAGTTCTTCTACATGCTCTACATCCGCGAGCCTGGCGTGGCGGAGGCCGACTTCGGGGCCGACCTGCGAGCCGCCCTGAAGCGGAGCTTCTTCGCCCTCTCCGGCGACGCGCCCGCTGGCAGCTGGACACCGGACGCGCCGCGCGACGCCGCCTTCCTCCCGCTCCTGCCCGACCCGCCCGACGGCCCGCTCACCTTCCTCTCCGACGAGCTCCTCGACCACTACGCGGCCACCTTCGCGCGCACCGGCATGACCGGCGCCTTCAACCGCTACCGGGCCCTCGCCTTCGACCCCGCCACCGTGGGCGACCTGGCCGGCGCGACCGTCGACCAGCCGGCCTGCTTCATCGCCGGGTCGCGCGACCCCGTGCGCGGGATGCTCCCGGGCGTCGACTCCTACGAGGACCCGGGCGCCGCCTGCACCGACTTCCGCGGCAAGACGATCATCGAAGGCGCGGGCCACTGGGTGCACCAGGAGGCACCCGACGCGGTCAACGCCGCCCTCGACGCCTTCCTCGACTCCCTCGCACCCTGACCACGCCGGCCGGCCTCAAGAGGTAGGAGGGGCGTCCCGTCAGGCCAGGGCGGCGCGCAGGGGAACGACCGTCGCCTCGCTCGCGAACCCCAGCACCCGGTGCGCCTCGACCTCGCCGAAGCCCTTGAGCACGTAGGTGGCCCCCTCGGTGCGGACCCGGCCGGCGAGCGCGCCCCGAGCGCGACCATCGAGGATGATCTCGCCGTCCTTCGCCTCAGTGCAGAGCCGCGCCGCCAGGTTCACCACCGACCCGAGCGGCGTGTAGTCGCAGCGATCGACGGTCCCGATCATGCCGAGCGTGGCGAAGCCGTACGCGATGCCGACACCGTGGCCCAGCTCGAAGCCCCGATCGGCCCACCGGGACAGCAGCCGCTCCAAGGGCGCTCGGAGCGCGCGGGCCGCGTCGAGGGCGATGCCCACCGGGTCCGCCACGCGCACCGGGTCGCCGACGTAGGCCAAGACCCCGTCGCCGGCGAAGGAGCCGACGGACGCGCGGTGGCGGGCCAGCACCTCGGCCACGACGTCGTAGTACTCCTCGAGGAGCTCCACCACCTCCTCCGGCTCGGCATCGGAGGTGAAGCGGGTGAAGCCGCGGAGGTCGCAGAACAGCACCGCGATCGCCCGCCGGTGTGGCTGGAGGAGCTCACCGGGCCCGGCGGACATCACTGCCTCGGCCACGTCCGTGGACAGGAAGCGGCGCAGGCGGTCGAGCCGAGCGAGCTGGTCCACCTGATCGGCCACGCGGGTCTCGAGCAGCGCGTTGGCCGCGGCCAGGTCGATGCGAGCGCGTCGCTCCGCCTCCGCCAGCCGGTCGCTGCGCTCCACGAGACCACCGACGAGGATCGCGGTGGCGACCACGACCGCGACGAGGAACACCCACTGCGACACGGGGGCCGAGATCCCCTCGCTGGCGGCGAGGACGGCGGCGTACTCGACGGCGATGGTGCCCACGAGGGCGACGGCCCACCAACGGCGCAGCACGGAGAAGGCGAAGATCGGCGCCAGCAGGTAGACGCCGGATCCGGCGGCCCACCGGGCGAGCCCGGCGAACTGGAGGCCGAGGCTGGTGAGGGCCGGCGCCGCGAAGATGAGGCCGAGGGCGAGCGGGGCGAACACTCGCGCGACGAAGTCGTCCGTGGCGACGCTGGCGAGCCCGATGGTCGTGAGCCCCACGAGGATGACGAACCCGCCCATCGCGAGGTAGGCCGACCGCTGCTCGATGGCGAAGCCGGCTCCGATGCCCGCCAGGGTGGCGCTCAGCCCGCAGGTGACGTACAGGAGCCCGCCGATCCTCGCCATCCGGCGAACCGCTTCCACGGGCAGGGGCCGCACGCCCACCCCGCCCACCACCTGTTCGCCGGCCATCGGGAGGATCTTCGCAAGCCAGCGCGGCGGGGATGTTGCACCGGCGCGCAACACCCGAGGGCCCGGCCCATCCCCGTCCGGGCTCGCACGGTTCCCTCACTAGCGTCCGAGCCGTGATCGACGAGGACGAGACCTTCGATGGGACATGGCCGTTCGCGCCGCACTACTTCGGCGGGTGCGGGTTCAAGCAGCACTACATCATCGAACCGGGTCGGGGTGATCCGATCCTGCTGCTGCACGGGGAGCCGACGTGGGGCTACCTGTACCGGCACTTCATCCGGCCGCTGTCGCAGTTCGGCACCGTCGTCGTCCCTGACCACATGGGCTTCGGCAAGAGCGAGACACCGCAGGACCGCAGCTATTCGATCCGCGACCACGTCGACAACCTCGAAGGGCTGATCGACCACCTGGCCATGGAGGACATCACCATCGTCGGGCAGGACTGGGGCGGTCCGATCGGCGAGGCCTACGCCCTGCGCCACCCAGAGCGGATCAAGCGCCTCGTCCTCATGAACACCGGCGTGCCGGGACAGGCACCCGAGGGGGCGAAGACGATCCAGGAGCACGACTGGTACCAGTGGATCCACGGCGACGACGACAGCGAGGCCGTGCTGTCCAACCTCGGCTCCACCATCCTCTCGGTGCTGAAGCGCATCGGCTTCGAGCGCACCGATCACGTCGACGAGACCTGGGTCCGCGCCTACGCGGCGCCGTTCCCCACCCCGGCCGACTGCAAGGGCGCCGTTGCCTTCCCACAGTGCATCGGCCACCCCGAGACCACCGAGACGCTGCTCGAGCACATCGCCAACCTGCCGGCCCTCGCCGCCAAGCCGGCCATGTACGTCCACGGCGAAGAGGACCGGGCCATCCCGACCGAGTGGGCTGTCGGCACCTTCCGCAGCGTGTGGCCCGACGGCCCCGTCGTCACGTTGCCCGGCGTCGGCCACTTCCTCCAGGAGGACGCCCCCGAGGCGGTCATCGCCCTCATCCAGCAGTTCCTCCAGATGAGGCCTTGAGATCGCTCCCCACCTACGCCAGGGAAGGTCCGTAGGTAGGGAGGCCGTTCCCGAACTTGGGGTGCGGATCCCGATGTGGGGAGGCCGCCTCGAGGCGCATCGTCACCGGTAGATCGAGCCCGGAACCGCCGGGCCGCTCCCGGAAGGAACCGACGCCATGACTGCCACCGCCATCCCGCAGAGCCTCCCCGCCCACACCTGGAACGGCCTCCTCAAGCTGGCCGCGCTGCTCGCCGTCGCCGTCGTGCTCGTCGCCGGCAGCTTCGCCATGGGGCGCAGCACCGCCGACGACAGCACGACGATCGTGCGCCACGTGATCCCCTACGCCGGCGCCATCAACCCGGCCAACGACATGCCGCCCGTGAGCCTGCACACCGGCGTCACCTCCATCGACGTGCCGCCGGCCGCCACCGACGCCAGCTGTGGACGCACCGCCCACACGCCCCCCTGCTGATCCGGCATGGCGCAGCACCACCGGTTCCATGGGGCCCGCGGCGGGCGGGCCCCGGGAGCCCGCAGCAGCCCCCATCGCTCCATCGTCGTAGCCTTGCCCCTGATGGGGCTGCTGGAGCGGGCCGACCAGATCGCCATGGTCGTCGAGCGGTTTGCCGCGCTCGACCAGGCCGGGCACCTCGTGCTGATCAGCGGTGAGGCCGGCGTCGGCAAGTCCGCGCTGGTGCAGGAGCTGCTCGACCACCACCTCACCGACGGCCGGGTGCTGCTCGGCCGGTGCGACGACCTCTTCGCCCCTCGGCCGCTCGGCCCGCTCACCGACATCGCCCGTGACCAGTCCGGTCCGCTCGCCGACGCCCTCGCCGGCGGCGATCAGACGCAGGTGTTCGACGCCCTCCTCACCGAGCTGGCCGCCCCGCCCTCCCCCGCCGTGCTCGTGCTCGAAGACCTCCAGTGGGCGGACGAGGCCACCCTCGATCTCCTGAAGTTCGTGGCCCGACGGCTCGAGTCGCTCCCCTGCCTCGTGCTCGCCACCCACCGCGACGACGTCCCCCAGGACCACCCGATCCGCCGCGCCATCGGCGGCCTGGCCGGCCCCCAGGTGACGCGGATCCGCGTGCCGCCGCTGTCCGTCGCGGCCGTGCGCTCTCTGGTCGGCGACCGGCTGCTCGACGCCGCCCGGCTCCACGCCGCCACCGGAGGCAACCCCTTCTTCCTCATCGAGACGCTCGACGCGGAGCCCGGCACGCTACCCGTCACCGTGCGCGACGTCGTACTCGCGCGCGCCGCGCCCCTCTCCGGCCCGGCCCGCGACGCGCTCGACGCCGCCGCCGTGCTCGGCCGTCACGCCGAGGCGTCACTCGTGCAGACGGTGGCCGACTGCGACACCAGCGCGCTCGAGGAGTGCCTCCACGCCGGACTCCTCGTCGACGATGGCGGCCTCCAGGCATTCCGCCATGACCTGGTGCGCCAGGCGGTCGAGGACTCGATGACCCCGCTGCGACGCCGACAGCTTCACGGCCGCGCCCTCGATGCGCTCGGGGGCGACGGCGACATCGTGCAGCGCGCCCACCACGCCATCGGCGCGGGCGACCGCACCGCCATCCACGAGCTCGCCTGGCGCGCCGCCGACCACTGCGTATCGCTCGGCGCCTGGCAGCAGGCGGCCCTCCTCTACGGCCAGGCTCTCGACCACGCCGCCGACGACCTCCCCGCCGCCGACCTCCGGCGACTCCTCGAGGCCACCGCCACCACCAGCCTGCGCGTCGAGCGGGCCGAGGATGCGGTGGTGGCCGGACGACGGCTCGCCGTCCTGCTCGAGGCGGAAGGCGAGATCGAAGAGCTGAGCATCTGGGAGGCCCAGCTCTCCCACTCCCTACGGGCCACCGGCCGGGGCGAGGAGGCGTCGCTGTACGCCGAACGGTCGGTTGAGCGTGTCGCCCACCTGCCCGACTCCGTCGCCTACGCCCGCGCCCTCGCCACGCTCACCGGCCACCTGCTCGTGTCCGGCCGCTACCAGGAGTGCATCGAGGCTGCCCAGCGCGTGGTCGCCGCTGCCGAGGCCCATGACCTCGAGGAGGCCGTGGTGTACGCGCTCAACAGCCACGGCGCCGCGCTCGGCAGCCTTGGCGACCAACGCGGCGTGGTGCTGCTCCACGAGTCGCTCGACCGAGCCAAGCGCGCCAACCTCTACCCGGCGGTCGCCCGCGGCTCCGCCAACCTCGGCTTCACCCTGCTCAGCACCTACCGCCCGGCCGAGGCGATCCCGGTGTACGACGACGGCATCGCCGCGTGCGAGGAGCAGGAGATGCTCTTCCAGCTCAACTGCCTCCGGCCCGCGCGGGCCGAGGCCTTCGTGTACCTCGGCGAATGGGACCGGGCGGCCGAGGACCTCGCGGCCGTGCTCGTCGACCCCTACGCCTCTGTGATCAACCGGGTCATCGTGCTGTGCCACCTCGGCCGGCTGCGCGCCCGGCGCGGCGACCCCGGCGCCGTCGAGGCGTTGGAGGAAGCGCTGGAGCTCCTCGAGCCGACCGACGAGGCCCAGCTCATCGTCCCCGTGCACCTGGCGCGCGCTGAGGCGGCGTGGTTCTCCGGCGACCTCGCCGTCGCGGTCGCGCACGTCGAAGCCTCGATCCCGTTCGAGCCCTACCTCGACGCCTGGTCCACCCGAGACCTCGCCCTCACGGCGCGGCGCGCGGGGGTCGACTGGACGCCGTCGCTCGTGGTCGATGAGGTCACCCAGCTGGTCGTCGCTCGAGATGCCCGCGGCCTCGCCGCCTTCTGGGAGGCGCACGGCTACAGGTATGACGCGGCCGACGCCCTCGCCGACAGCGACGACGTCGACGACGTGCGGCGCGCCCATGAGCAGCTCACCACCCTCGGCGCCCGGCCCCGCGCGGAGATGGCGGCCCGGCGGTTGCGGGACCTCGGTGCGCGGGACGTCCCCCGCGGGCCCCGCGCCAGCACCCGGGCCAACCCCGCCGGGCTCACCGCCCGCGAGCTGGAGGTGGCCTCGCTGCTGGCCGAGGGGCTCACGAACGCCGAGATCGCCGACCGCCTCATCGTGTCGGCCAAGACCGTGGATCACCACGTGTCCGCCGTGCTCACCAAGCTCGGCATCACCAGCCGTCGCCAGGTGGCACACGCGGCCCGCGCGGTCGGCGTCGACCTCGCCGCGCCGATCGCCGGCACCTGACCCTCCCCCAACATGGGGAACCGCCGCCTCCCAAGATGGGGAGATCTTCCCGATGGCGGCCAGCCGCTCGTCTGCGACGGTTCGTGGTGGAGGCACTCGGGCCTCCCCAAGCCCAGGAGGCTCGACATGCCCCGCTACCTCGTGCAGCGCACCTTCCCCGACGGACTCTCCTTCCCGATCGACGAGAACGGCCGCAAGGCCGTCACCGGCATCGTCGCCGGCAACGGCGCCGAGCAGGTGACGTGGATGCACTCCTACGTCAGCGACGACGACCGCACCACCTGGTGCATCTACGACGCCCCCAGCCCGGAGGCCATCCGGACGGCGGCCGGCACGAACAGCCTGCCGGTGGACGAGATCCACGAGGTCAACGTGCTCGACCCGTACTTCTACGCCTCCGCCTGAGGCGCAGGAGCGCGCCGCGGCCCGGCCGAGGGTGGACCCGGCCGGGCCGTTCGCGCGCCCGCCGCGAGCTGTCCCAGCGGTCGCCGGCGCCATCCGTAGCTGCGGCGCCCCCTCCGTCCGCCCCCGAGCCGGGCCCCGACCGCAGCCGGTTCGACGCGGAGGCCGGCATCGTGCTCTACAACGAGCGCGCCGGAAGCGGTCCTCGCGCTGATCCAGCAGCTTCATCCAGATGACGCCCTGACGCGCGAGTCCGCACGATTGCGGTAGCGGACTCGAGCCGCCGAGGCAGACCCTCGGTCGGGTGGACGACACCGACGAGGTGCGCTGGGGGTTCGTGACGGTGGCGGCGACCGACCCGACCGCGCTGGCGGAGTTCTGGTCCGCGGCTCTCGGCTGGCCGATCGCTGACTCCTGGAACCAGTACGTGTGGCTGGAGGCGCCGGCGGGCCACCCGAAGCTGGCCTTCCAGGGCGTGCCCGACCGCGGGTCCGGGCACAACCGCGTCCACCTCGACCTCGGGGCGCATGATGTCGAGGCCACCGTCGCCCGGCTCGTCGTGCTCGGGGCCTCCGTCGTCCGCACCATGGAGGAGGACGACCTCCGCTGGGTGACGCTCACCGACCCGGAGGGGAACGTCTTCTGCGTGCTGCCTCGCGCGGAAGATGCAACACAGACGGGCACGATCCTGGAAGCGCCCGACCCACCGGCTCCCGCACCCTGACGTCGTACGCGTGGTGGCCCCTGCCCTCCGGGCATGGTCGGGCAGGGGTGCCTCGCCCATCGGCTCAGGAGGCCCCTTGCCCGCACCCCGCATCCGCTTCGTCCGCTCCCTCACCCTGCTGCTGTGCTTCGCCCTGGTGGCGACCGCCTGCGGCAGCGACGACGGCAGCGGCGACGACGCCACGCCCGACGCCCCCATCGGCGGCGACCAGGCGGTGGGCGGCACCATCACGATCGGCGCCGAGCAGTTCCCCGAGTGCATCAACCCGATCACGCAGTGCGCCAACTCGTCGTGGCTGTTCTGGGGCGTCATCGAGCACGTGCTCCCCAAGCTCATGGAGCTCGACGCGGCCGGTGAGTACGTCCCGTCGCCCGTCCTCGATGCGCCGCCCGAGCTGAGCGGCGAGGGCACCGGCAACGGCGACGGCCCCTTCACGGTGACGTACTCCATCGCCGACGAGGCGGTGTGGGACGACGGCGAGCCGATCACCTCCGCCGACATCGAGTTCACCTGGAAGGCCACCCTCGAGACCACCGGCACGCTCACCACGGTCGGCTACGACAAGATCGCCGTCCGTCGACACCACCGAGCCGAAGGTGGCCGTCGTCACCTTCACCGAGCCGCTGGCCGCGTGGGCCGACCTGTTCGGCAGCTGCTGCTCGAGCCTCCTCAAGGCGTCGGCCTTCGACAGCACCGACATCGCGGACGAGCTCAACACCGAGCTGCCGTTCTCCGGCGGACCCTTCGTGCTCGAGTCCTTCGGCGCCGACGAGGCCACCCTCGTCCGCAACGAGGCCTACTGGGACGAAGAGCGCAAGCCGCTGCTCGACCAGGTGAACGTGGTGCTCCTCGCCGACACCGAGACCGAGGTCAACGCCCTCCTCGCCGGCGAGGTGGCCGCCATCTACCCGCAGCCCGCTCCCGGCATCGCCGACCAGCTCGGCAGCGACGACGCGGTGGAGTTCGACTTCGGCGCCGGCACCCAGTACGAGGGCCTGTGGCTGAACCAGGGCAGCCTCCTCAACGAGGACACGCCCCTGAAGGACCCGGCCGTGCGCGAGGCGCTGCTGTACGCCGTCGACCGTCAGGCCATCCTCGACGAGGTCATCCTCCCCAACTTCCCCGAGACCGAGCTGCTCAACTGCGCCGGCTGGGTGCCCACCGTGGGCGAGTGGTGCGACCAGACCGACTTCGACGACGTCACCTACGACCCGGAGAAGGCGGCGGGCATCCTCGAGGACGCCGGCTGGGCCAAGGGCGGCGACGGCATCTACGCCAAGGACGGCCAGCGCCTGTCGATGACGTGGCAGACCGTGGCCGGCAACGCCCGGCGCGAGGCGATCCAGGCCCTCGTCATCCCCGACCTGGAGGAGCAGGGCATCGAGGTCAGCGCCGACAACAGCGACGCCGACACCCTCTTCCAGGTGCGCCTCCCGCAGCTCGACACGGAGCTGGCCCTCTACGCCCAGGTGGCCAGCCCCGACCCGTCGGTCACCACGCTGTTCGCCTGCGAGAACATCCCGTCGGAGGCCAACGACTTCTCCGGCCAGAACGGCACCGCCTGGTGCGACGAGGACGCCACCGATCTCATGCACCAGGCCGACCGCACCGTCGACCCCGACGCCCGGCTCGAGCTCACCCGGCAGGTCGGCGACGCCATCCGCGACCAGGCGGTGTGGCTGCCCTTCTACCAGCTGCCCCTCATCACGGCCTGGCGCACCGACCTCGTGGAGGGCCCCGTCGGCGAGTTCACCGACAGCCCCTTCTCCGGGTTCTGGAACATGTACGACTGGTCGGTGCCCGAGTAGGCCGTGCTCGCCTTCGCCGTCCGCCGGCTGCTGTGGTCGGTGCCGGTGCTGCTGGTCGCCAGCATCGTGGTGTTCGTGGCGGTGCGGTCCACCACCGACCCCGGCAACATCCGGGCGCCGGGCATCCGGGCCGAGGACGTGCAGCGGTTCCGCGAGCAGCTCGGCCTCGACAAGAGCCCGGTGCAGCAGTACCTCACGTGGCTGGGCGACTTCGTCCGCGGCGACCTCGGCACGTCGCTGAAGACCCGCCAGCCGGTGTGGCCCGAGCTGCGCACGGCCATCGGCAACACGCTGCAGCTCGGCCTGGTCGCCTTCGTCTTCTACGCCGCCCTCGGCGTCGCCATCGGCACGCTGGCGGCGCTGCGCCACAACACCTGGTTCGACAGCGTCGCCACCGGGGGCGCCTTCCTCGGCCTGTCGGTGCCGCCGTACTTCTTCGGGCTGGTGCTGCAGATCGTGCTCGTCCTGCAGCTCCAGGAGTGGTTCGGGTCGACGCCGTTCTTCACGTCGCGCATGAACAGCCCGGGCCAGGACGGCTTCGGGTGGGACCGCCTCGCCCACCTCGCGCTGCCCGCCCTCACCCTGGCCGTGCAACAGGTGGCCATCTACAGCCGCTACATGCGCAGCGCCATGCTCGAGGTGCTCGGCGAGGACTACCTGCGCACCGCGCGATCGAAGGGCCTGTCGGGGCGGGCCGTCATCGCCCGCCACGCGCTGCGCAACGCCCTCATCCCGGTGACGACCTTCGCCGCCATCGACGTCGGCTCCATCATCGGTGGCCTCGTCATCACCGAGCGAATCTTCGAGTGGCCCGGCATGGGCCTCTACTTCCTCGAGGCCATGAGCGACGGCGACTACGTGCGGATCCTGCCGTGGATGATGTGCGTCGTCCTCTCGGTGGTGGTCATGAACCTGGTGGCCGATCTCGCCTACGGCGTGCTCGACCCGAGGATCCGTGGCTGAGCCCGCCGCGCCCGAGCGCGCCCCCAGCACGCCGCGAGAGCTGGCGTGGCGCCGGTTCCGCTCGCACCGCGCCGCGGTCGTCTCCGCCGTGGTGCTGGCGGTGCTCACCCTTGTGGTGTTCGTCCCGTCGCTGGTGACGTCGTACGGCCCGCTGCAGCGCACCGGCGATGGGCGCCTGGCGGGCCCGTCCGCCGCCCACTGGTTCGGCACCGACGACCTCCAGCGCGACCTCCTCACCCGGGTGCTGCACGGCGGGCAGATCTCGCTGCAGGTCGGCTTCGCCACCGCCTTCGCCTCCGGCATCGTCGGCACCATCGTGGGCGCCGTGGCCGGCTACTGGGGCCGGTGGGTCGACGAGCTGCTCATGCGGGTCACCGACCTGTTCCTGTCCATCCCGCTGCTCGTCGCGCTGATCATCCTCACCCGGCTGCCCGGCCGCAACGAGTGGGCGCAGACGCTCATGGGGCCCGAGGGCAGCGTGCGCGCCATCGTGACGATCCTCTCGCTGTTCTTCTGGATGCCGATGGCGCGGATCGTGCGCGGCGAGGTGCTGGCCATCAAGGAGCGACCGTTCGTGGAGGCGGCCCGCGCCATCGGCCGCTCCAAGCGGTCGATCCTCGTGCGGCACGTGCTGCCCAACGCGCTGGGGCCGATCGTCGTCAACATCACCCTGTCGATCGCGGCCGCCGTGCAGACCGAGTCGGCGCTGTCGTTCCTCGGCTTCGGCGTGGAGTCCGCCACCACGCCGACGTGGGGCAACCTGCTGGCCGGCACCAAGGCCTACCTGCGCACCAGCGGCCACCTCGTGCTGTTCCCCGGCCTGGCCATCGTCGCCGTGGTGCTCAGCGTCAACCACCTCGGTGACGGCCTCCGCGACGCCCTCGACCCCCGCACGACCACGCACCGGCGATGACGGTCACTACGCTGACCGGCACCACCGGCACCGGGAGGCCGAAGCACGTGGTGACCATGGCGGAGCCCGAACCGATCGAGGAGCACGTCTTCACCGGTGAGCTCGTGACGGTCGGCGCCTTCCGCTGCCCGCCGTCGCACCCCCGCTGGGCCGAGCCCAACTGCATCGGCCCCGGCCACCACGTGGTGTTCCCGGAGACGGCGGTTCGCATCGCCCCGGCCGGCGCCGCCGACTTCGTCACCGGGCCCACCGACGTGATCCTCTACGACCCGGAGCAGGAGTACCGCCGCCACCTCGTGTCCGCGGCCGGCGACCGCTGCACCTACCTCATCGTCCGCGAGGACGAGGTCGCCCGCATCGCCGGCGCCTCGCACTTCCCGCGGCACCAGGCCCGCTTGAGCGCGGCGGCGTTCCTGCACTCACGACGGCTGCGCGCCATGCTGCGCCCCGACTCGGTCGACGCGCTGGCCGTCGAGGAGACCGCCCTCGAGCTGGTCGCCGAGGCCCTCGGCGACGCCGCCGCGCCGCGGGCGTCGGCCTCCGCGCGCCAGCGTCGCGACGTTCGGGCGGTGCAGGAGCTGCTCGCCCACCGCAGCGCCGAGTCGCTCACGCTGGCCGACATCGGGCGCGAGGTCGGTGCGTCGCCGTACCACCTCGCCCGCGGCTTCCGGCTGGAGACCGGCTGGTCGATCCACGAGTACCGGCTGCAGCTGCGGGTACGCACCGCGGTCGACCGGCTGGCGGGCGGCTCGGCCGACCTGGCTCGCCTCGCCATGGAGCTCGGCTTCTCCAGCCACAGCCACCTCACCGACACCTTCCGCCGCATCTTCGGCGCCCCGCCCTCCGCGGTCCGCCTGCAGCTCGCGAGCTGAGGGGTCACGCAGGGGCCGGCGCCACCGACCAGACTGGACCGATGGGGAGGGCGCTGCCGTCCGGGCGGGTGACGTTCGCGTTCACCGACGTCGTCGGCAGCACCCGCGCTCTCACCGAGCACGGCGACGCCTACGTCGAGGCCCTCAACGCGCTGCAGGCGACCGTGGCCGAGCACACCGAGCGCCATGGAGGGGCCGTGGTCAACACCGAGGGTGACGGCACCTTCCTCGCCTTCCCCTCCGCCCGAGCGGCCCTCGACGCGCTCCCCGCCCTCATGGACGACATCGATGGCACCGCGTCCGGCGCGCGCGTCCCCTGCGACTGCGGGCGGGTGCTCACACGGGCGACGCCACGCCGATCGGCGACGACTACTTCTCCCTGCCGGTGCACGTGGCCGCCCGTGTGTCGGCGACGGCCGGCGCCGGGCAGGTGTTCATCTCCCAGGCCGTCGTCGACGAGCTGGGCAGCCCCGTCGGCGAGCCGCTCGGCACCTACGACCTCAAGGACATCGCCGAGCCCGTCACGCTGTGGCGCGTCACCGGCGATTCCGCCCCGCCGCGGGCGACGCCGACGCGGCGCACCAACGTCGCCGAGGCGCGCACGTCGTTCGTCGGTCGGGAGGCGGAGCTCGCCGAGCTCACGGCGGCGCTGCAGCAGCCGGGGCTGGTGACCGTCGCCGGGCCCGGCGGCCTCGGCAAGACGCGGCTCGTGAGCGAGCTGGCGCTGCGCCAGGCCGACACCCTGCCGGCGGGCGCGTGGCTGGTCGAGCTGGCGCCCGTCCCCGACGGCGACGGGGTGAGCGCCCGGGTGGCGGAGGTGCTCGGGCTCCGGGGGAACATCGACGCCGCCGCGCTGGTGGAGGAGCTCCGCCGCCGGGGGCACGTCCTGCTCGTCCTCGACAACTGCGAGCACGTGGTCGAGGCCAGCGCCGACCTGGCGGCGGCCCTCCTCGACGGCTGCCCGGACCTGCGACTCCTCTGCACGAGCCGCGAGCCCCTCGCCGTCCACGGCGAACGGGTGCTGCGCCTGGCCCACCTCCCCACGGGCGACCACGGCGTCGAGGGGGCGGCCGAGGCGCTGTTCCTCAGCCGAGCCGAGGCCGCGGGCGCGGTGGTGCGACCGGCGGACCTCGCGGCCGTGACCGAGGTCTGCCGTCACCTCGACGGCCTGCCCCTGGCCCTCGAGCTGGCCGCCGCCCGCACCGCGACCCTGCCCGTCGCCGACCTCGTCGCGGCGCTGGCCGCTGGCGACGTCGACCTGGCCCGTCGCGGTGGCGACGCGCGCCAGCGGAGCCTCGACGCGCTGGTCGAGTGGAGCGTTCGGCTCCTCGACGACGGCGAGCGGACCGCGCTGCTCGGGCTGTCCGTGTTCCCCGGCCGCTTCAGCACCGCCATGGCCGACGCCGTGCTGCGCGGTCTTCCGGGCGCCCGCGCCGGAGCCGCCGGGCAGCTGACGCGGCGCAGCCTCGTCGACCTCGACGGCGACCACTACCGGATGCTCACCACCACGCGTGACGTCGTACGACGGGCCCTCGGCGCGCAGCCCGACGTCCACGACGCGGCGATGAACTCGCTCCTCACCTGGGCGCGCGAGCGGGCCAAGGATCCCGACGCACTGGTCACGCTCACCCCGGACGAGGTCCACGCCCTCCAGGTCGCCCTCGAGTGGGCCGTGCAGCGTGACCTGCCCGGCGGTGGGCTGGTGATGGACCGCCTGGCGCGGTGGGAGCTCACCCGCAACCGCACCGCCACCTCCCTCGAGCTCGCCGCCCAGGTGCTGACGCGCCCTGACCCCACGACCGTGGACGAGGTCCTCCTGCAGGTCGCGGCCATCCGGTTGATCGAGGGCCTCGCCTCCACCCAGACCGTCCCGATCGAGCGCATCGCCGCCATCGCCGACACCGCCCGGCGCCTTGGCGATCCGGAGGCGCACGCCAAAGCGGTGCGGATGCTGGCGGGCATGCTCGACCGCACCGGCCGCCACGAGGACGCCGTGCCCTTGCTGCGCGAGGTCCTCGCCCTCGGCGACGAGCACCCCGAGGTCGACGAGTCCCTCTCGCTCATCGACCTCGGCGTGTCCTTCCACCTGCACGGCGACCTCGAGGAGGCCGAGTGGCACTACCGACGGGCGGTGGAGCTGATCGGCCCCCATGACGTCAACCACGGGCTCGTGCTCTCCAACCTCGGTGAGGTGCTGCTCGACTCCGACCGACCCGATGACGCCGCCGAGGCGCTGCGCCGAGCGCTGCGGGAGGCGGTGGGCAGGCCCAACCTCAGCGCGTGGGCGACCGGCCTGCTGGTGGAGGCCGAGGCGCGCCGCGGCAACGAGGCGGTCGCTCGCGCCCTCGGCGTGCAAGCCGAGGCCGAGCTGGGCCCGGTGATCGAGGACGACCCGTCGATCGCCTACGTCCGGGCCCGCATGCGGGCCGCCCTCGCCGCCCTCGACCAGGCCGCCGTCCTGCCCTGAAGCCGCCAACCGGATGACAGACACTCCTTGTCAGCAGAGCGGCGCGACACTGACCCCATGAACGCCACCTCGCTGGACCAAGAACGAGCCGACCTGCTGGACACCCTGGGCAAGCACCGGACGCTGTTCCGCTTCACGGTGCAGGGCCTCACCGACGAGCAGGCCGCCTCCACCCCCACCCACAGCGAGCTGTGCCTCGGCGGGCTCATCAAGCACGTGACCTTCGTCGAGCACGGCTGGGTCGACTTCATCCTGGAGGGCACCAAGGCCATGGAGCCCAAGGAGGGCAGCTACGAGGAGCACAGCAACAGCTTCCGCATGCTCGAGGGGGAGACCCTCGCCGGGATCCTGGACGCCTACGAAGCCTGCACCAAGCGCACCGACGACGTCCTCCGCACCATCGAGAGCCTCGACCTGGCCCACCCCCTGCCGCCGGCGCCGTGGTTCGAGCCGGGGGCGACCTGGACGGCCCGCCGCGTGTTCGTGCACATCGTCGCCGAGACCTCGCAGCACGCCGGCCACGCCGACATCCTCCGCGAGAAGATCGACGGCCAGAAGTCGATGGGCTGACGTCGCCGGCTCGAACTCGGGTGCGAAAGGCCCTGATGCTGCGGCACTTCGCACCCAGGTTGCGCCCGCGGCAGCTCCGCTCAGCCGGGGATGACGCCCGGTTGGGCCGTTCGGCATCATGGCGTGCACACCGCCGCGCTCGCGCGCCGGCGATCAGGAGCCGCATATCGGTGGGTGGGGCCGGGCGGCGCCGCCGATACGTTCGCTGCATGCGATTCGGGATCGATGTGGCGCAACAGCGGATGCCCTTCTCCGAGGTGGTGAGCCGCGTGCAGCTCGCCGAGGAGCTGGGCTACGACGGCGCCTGGGGCTTCGACCACTTCCAGCCGATGTACGGCGACGGGCCCGGCGAGGCGTTCGACGGCGTCACCACGCTGGCCGCCCTCGCGGGACAGACCTCGCGCATCCGGCTCGGCCTCCTCGTCACCGGCGTCACGTACCGGCACCCCTCCGTGTTCGCCACCCAGATGCTCACCATCGACCACGCCTCGAACGGCCGGCTCGAGCTGTCCCTGGGCGCGGCGTGGTTCGACAAGGAGCACACCGAGCTCGGCATCCCGTTCCCGTCGACCGGCTCGCGCTTCGACCTGCTCGAAGACGCGCTCGAGATCACCACCCGCCTGATGACCGGCGACAAGGTGTCGTACGACGGCAAGGTCGTGTCCCTGCACGACGCCCAGGTCCTGCCGAAGCCGGTGCAGTCGCCGCACCCGCCGATCTGGATCGGTGGCAACGGGCCCAAGCGCACCCTGCCCCTGGCCGCCAAGTACGCCGACGCCTGGCACGCCTTCGGCACGCCCAACAGCCTGGCGGAGACATCGGCTCGCCTCGACGAGCTGGCGACCGAGGCCGGGCGCGACCCCGCGTCGATCCTGCGAGCCGCCTCCCTGTCGCTCGACGACCTCGACACCGCTCGCAAGCACGCCACCAAGTGGCGCGACGCGGGCTACGGGTACCTCGTGTGCGGGTGGCCCGGCGCCGGCCGCGCCCAGGTCGAGGCCTTCGCTCGCGAGGTCATGCCCGACTTCGGCTGACGCCGACGATCGGTCGGGTTGGAAGACGAACCACCAGTCCAGCGTGTAGTTGCCCGTGGCGTTGGCGTTGCCGATCTCGCCGATGCTGATCGTGAGCGTGTCGCCCGGGGCCAGCGGGGTGCCGGGGGCGTCGGACTGGCACGAGGTCTGGCCGATCTCCATCGTGCAGCCGGCGCGGTAGGGCGAGTCGGCCTCGCCACTGGCGAGGTAGCGGGTGGCGCCGTCTTGGTAGACGTAGCCGATGTCGTCGCCCGAGGATCCCTGGAAGAGGCCGGCGCCGCGACGGTCGGCGACCCGTCCGTGCCCCCGTCGTCGCCCCTGCTTCCGCGAGGCAATGGGTCCCACGACCACACGGACGAGGCGATGAGTCCCACACGCGGGACCTATCGCCTCCGGCCTGCCCGATCGGGACCTATTGCCTCGGCGTGGGCTCTCGACGGCACACTGTCGGGATGCACCTGGCCGTGTTCAACATCGCTCGGCTGCGGGCGCCGATGGACGACCCGCAGATCGACGACTTCCGCACCAACCTCGACCCGATCAACCAGCTGGCCGAGAACAGCCCCGGGTTCGTGTGGCGATTGCAAGACGAGTCCGGCAACGCCACCAGCATCACCCCCTACGACGGGGATCCGCTGATGATCCCGAACCTGGTGGTGTGGGAGTCGATCGACGGGCTGGCCGACTTCACCTACCGCAGCGGCCACGTGGAGCTCCTGCGCCGCCGGCGCGACTTCTTCGAGGCGCCCACCGAGGCGTTCCTCTGCCTCTGGTGGATCCCGGAGGGCACCGTGCCCACGGTGGAGGAGGCGGTCGAGCGGCTCGCCCACCTCCGCGAGCACGGCCCCACGCCGTACGCCTTCACGTTCCGCCACCGCTTCGAGCGCGGCGACGAGGCCGCCACCGAAGGCAGCGACCTCGACACCTGTCCCGCCTAGCTCAGCGGGCGGCCGACTCCTCGGCCTTCTGCTCGGTCATCTCAGCGATGCGGTCGAGCGTGCGGAGCATGCTGTTGCGCAGGTCCGTGCGGCGGTCCTTCAAGCCGTACAGCGTGCCGATGATGAACCAGCCGAACAGCCGCAGCGGCTTGACCACGCGGTACGACTCGGTGACCCGGGTGCCGGTGCCCTCGGGCTCGAAGCGGTAGCGCCACTCGACGGTGCCGCCGGCCGGCTCGCTGCGCTCCCACGCGATCTCCCGTCCGGGCTCGAGCACCGTGATCACCGGCTTGTTGCTCCAGTTCGGGCCACGCCCCTGCTTGTTGGTGGCCTTGAAGCGGGCGCCGACGGCCGCCTCCGTGGCGCCGTCGAGCCACTCCACCTTCACGATGTCCGGCGTGATCTCCGGCGTGCGGCTGATGTCGGCGATGAGGTCGTAGAGCGCCTCGGGCGACGCCTCGATGTAGCGGTCGACGGTGTCGGTGGTGAGCTCCTGGCGCATCACGCCACCGCCTGCGGGATCGAGGCGGTGAAGCGGGCCTCGTAGGCGTCGGCCAGGTCGAGCAGCGCCTGCTTGCAGTCGCCGGCGAAGGCGGGTCCGTGCATGAGGGCGAGCGTACGCGGCTCGAGCTCGGCGAGCCTCCGCAGGGTCGGTGCCGTGTCCGGGGTGAGGGCGGTCCCACGGAACATGTCCTCGGCGTCGATGGCCGGCTGGATCATGTCGGTGTCGTGGACGATGGCCGCCCCGGTCGCCGATCTGGCTGAACAGGTCGCCGCAGAACAGGGTGCGGGTGGTCTCGTCGAACAGCACCTGGGCCTCCCAGCCGTGCGGCACGTGCGGTGTCGCGATGCAGCGCAGCTGGTGCCCACCGATGTCGTGGGGGGCCTCCTCCGTGACGAGGGCCAGCGGCGGACGGTCGCACAGGTCGTTGAGCGACACCATGCAGCCGAGCGGGTTGAACATCACGGTGGCGCTCGGTGCCGCCTCCAGCCACTGGTTCATCGAGCCGCACTCGTCGGACTCGACGTGGCCGAAGCTGACCCAGCGCAGGGCGGCGACGTCGATGACCTTGCCGACCGCCTCGGACACCAGCGGGAACATCAGCCGGGGACCGGTGTGGAAGATCGTCGGCTCGTCGCCGTCGATCAGGTACTGGTTGAAGGTGAAGCCACCGGGAGCAGCTTCCTGGACGGTGGTCGACAGGCGGTAGACGCCGTCGGCGATCTCGTGGACGTTGGTCTGCATGCGGTGATCCTGCGCCCGCCCCCGGCGGAGGTCATCGGGGGCGCGACCCCCAATTAAGGACCCGCATCCCCCAGGTGGGGGCGGGCCTGGTCGGCCAGGTCCCGCCGGTTCCCCACCCCCATGCGGGTGAACAGGCTCGACAGGTGCCGCTCCACGGTCTTGGGCGACAGCACCAGCTCGGCGGCGATGTCCTTGTTGGACCGACCGGCCGCCACCAGCTTGAGGACGTCGACCTCCCGGCTGGTCACGCCGAGCGCCCGCAGCGCGGTCGGGACCTCCGAGTCGCCACGCCCTCGGCGGGGTACCGGCACGCCCGCCTCGCCGAGCATCGTGCGGCAGCGCCGAGCGAGCTTGTCGTAGCCACCGCCACCGAAGAACGCCTCCGCCTCCCGCAACCAGCGCACGGGATCGCCCCAGCCGTCGCGCAGGGCGGCTCGCGACGCGAGGATGGTGCCGCAGTGGATCGACCCGGTGCTGAGACCGTGATCCCGGAGCTGCTCGTACATCGCGGCGAACCGGACGGTCGCCGCCTCCCGGTCGCCCGATCGACCGAGCGCGACGGCCTCCATGATCTCGCCGAACCCCGAGTACACGACCAGCCCGATGCGGTCGGCGGCCTCGTTGAACTCCGCTCGGGCGGCGGCGCCGTGGTCGTCGTCGTCGATGGTGTGCAACAGGGCCCAGTGGATCCGTCCCGGGTACACCGACGTGGTCGGTGAGGCCACGCGCACGTGCTCGATCATCGTGTCGAGCAGTCCGGGCACGCGGTCGAGCTCGTCGTCGACGAATGCGCTGGTGAGCAGCACGCGCCCGTAGAGGTCGGCGAGGATGCGCGGGTCGTCGGGGTCGGGAGCCAGCGCGGCCTCGACGGCGGCGTCGCGGGCGGCGTGGTCGCCGTAGAGGGCGTGAGCGCCGGCCAGCCACAGGTGGGCGACCGACTCCGTGGCCAGGCCGTAGCGGCGGCTGGCGTCGACGCACGCGCTCGCGGATTCGAGGCACACCTCCCGGTCGTACCCGGACAGCGCGATGTCGGCGAAGCTGAGGTCCATCACCGCGACGGTGATGAGGGCGCCGTAGCGGATCGCCGTGTCGCGCACATCGTGCAGCGGCTGCAGCGTGCCGTACGTCCAGACGATCAGCGCCAGCTCCTGCTGAGCGCGGAGGTGGAGCTCGGCCAGACCGGCGGCATCCGCGACCGCCGCCGCCCGCTCGTACCAGGGCACGGCGGCACCCATCCCCTCGGCCGTCCGCACGACGGCGCCGACCACGAACAGCGCCTCGCACTCGACGGCCGGCTGTCCCGTCGCCGCCGCCCCGTCCACCGCCGTCCGGGCCAGGCGCTCGGCGGTCCCGAGGTCGGCCTGGGCGAGAGCGACGCTGGCGGCGACGGCGTCCAAGCGGGCCGTCAGCGCCGCGTCCACGTCGTCACCCGCGGCGGCCCGGGCGGCGGCGGCGTCGTCCGCCGCAGCTGGCCCATCACCCGCGGCGAGCGCCGCCATCGCGGTGACGGCCAGGAGGTCCGCCCGCCGCGCGGCCGAGGTGGCCGCCGCCTCGAAGCGCGCCGCGAGGTCGCGGCCGACGGCCAGCGCCTCACTCGGCTTGCCCGCCGCCACCAGGACGTGCACGAGCACCTCGCCGGCATCGAACGACACCTCCTCGTCCCCCGCCGCCAGCGCGGCCGCGCGGCGAGCCGTTGCCTCGGCCGTGGTGAGGGCACCGTTGTGCATCGCGCGGCGAGCGCTCTGCGCCAGGCGGCGCGCGGCGACGACCGGCTCCCCGGCCGACTCCGCCAGGTCGGCGGCCAGCTCGAGCGTCGGCCCGGGCAGCTCTGGGTTGGCACGCTCGTGGGCCGGCCAGGCCCGCGAGGCGAGGTCGCGCCGCTCCGGCGGGAGCAGGTCGTGGAGCACCGCCTCGCGGGTGAGGGCGTGCCGGAACGTGAAGCCATCGCCGTCCACCTCGATGAGCTGCTCGTCGACCGCCGCGCGCAGGCCGTCGACCGCCGCCCGACCGTCGACCTCCGCGATGCCCGGGAGCAGCTCCCACTCGAACGTGCGACCGAGCAGCGCGGCCGCCCCGAGCACCCGGCGGGCGGCGGGGTCGAGGGACGCCAGCCGGCGATGGATCGATTCCCGGAGGCTGGCCGGCACCGTCGGCGTGAGGTGCCCAGCGCTCGTCCAGCGGCCGTCCTCCAGCTGCAGGTCGCCCGACGACACCAGGCCGGCCAGGAGCTCCTCGACGAGGAAGGGGCTCCCATCGCTGTGGCGACGCACGAAGTCGCTGAGCACCGCCGGTGGCACGGACTGCCCCAGCGTGGCGGCCAGCATCTGATCGACGTCGCGCTCGTCAAGGGGCGTCACCCGCACGACGGCATCCGCGTCGCGACGCTGCAGCCGCTCGATCAGATCGAGGGCCGCGCCGTCGGGCCGGCTGGTGCAGACGCACAGGACCGGTTCACTCCGCAGCGCGTCGGCCAGGTAGTCGAGCACCGCGAGCGTCTCGGCGTCGGCCCACTGCAGGTCCTCGACGAGGAGCACGCTCCCCCGTCCGGACCCGTGGACGGCCAACATCCGCACCACCGCCTCGCCCAGCAGCACGGGCGACTCGTCGGCGCTCGCGGTCCCCGTCCGCCACTCGGGGACCAGCCGGCCGAGGTGGCTGTCGAACCCCGCCAGGGCTGGATCGTCCGGTGGACCCGTGGCGCGGAAGGCGGCCAGGAACGCCTCCGTGAGCGGCCGGTAGGGCAGGGGGCTGGCGCCGGGCACCGCCCGCCCCGCCAGCACCGGGAGGTCGTGCGCGGTCGCCACCTCGACGGCGGCCTGCGCGAGCCGGGACTTGCCGGCCCCCGCCTCGCCGACGAGCACGACGAGACCGCCGCGCCCGTCCGCCAGGCCCTCGACGCGAGCCCGCAGCCGATCTCGCTCATGGTCCCGTCCCACCAGCTCCGGGCACAGCACGACGGCGAGCCTACGACCGCCGCCTCGCCGGTCACTCGACGCGCAGGGCGACGGCGGGCTGCCTCGTCAGACGGTCGCCTCGTAGAGGCAGTTGAACGGGTTCTCCATCTCGACCCGGCGGATCGACGCGAAGCCCGCTTCGGTGCACATCTGCTCGGCGACGTGGGGGTTGAAGCCGCACGTGCCGAGGCCGGCGCCGCCGTGGGCAAGCGACGTCGTCATGCAGTAGTGGATCGACATCCCGAAGAAGAGCGCCGCCAACGGGCCCACGTTCTCCTCGGGCTGGTGCGACGCGTTGATGTCGAGGCACACGTAGCGCCCGTCGGGCCGCAGAGCCCGGCGGATCTTGGCGAGCAGCCCGGCCGGGTCCACGGAGTCGTGGATGACGTCGAAGGTGGTGATCACGTCGAAGGCGTCGGGCAGGTCGGCGTCGGGGTCGACGACCTCGACGCGCACCCGGTCGGTGAGGCCGGCCGCGGCCAGGTTCCGACGGGCCAGCTCGGCCTGCGGCTCGAACACCTCGTAACCGACGTAGCGGCTGTTCGGGTACTGGGTGGCCAGCGTGATGAGTGCCTTCCCGGCCCCGGTGCCGACGTCGGCCACGTCGCAGCCGGCGTCGAGCTTCGCGGTCACGTCGGGCAGCCGCGGCATCCACTCGGGCACGAGCTCGTGCTCGAACCAGCCGGTGGTGAAGCGCTGGATGCCCTCGTAGAGGTCGTGGCCGAAGCCGGACTGCGGGATGCCACCGCCGTTGCGGAAGGCGTCGCACAGGTCCTCGAAGATCCCGGCGGTGCCCTGGATCATCTGGAGGCTGCCTCCGAAGAACACCGGTCCGCCCTCCTGCGCGAACACGGGCACCGCGTGGGCCGGCAGCGTGTACCCGCCGGTGCCGGGGTCGTAGTCGAGGTAGCCGCCGGCATGCATGCCCGCCAGCCACTCGCGTGCGTAGCGCTCGACGATGCCGGCGCGGGTCGCGAACGCGGCGCTGGTGGCCGGGCCGTTGGCGGCCAGGTCCTTCCAGAGCCCGAGCCGGTCGCCGATGGTGGCGAGCCGGGCGTTCATGAGGCCAGCGATGTCGCCGAGCACCTGGCCGACGAAGGCCTCCACCTTCGCCGGGTCGACCTCGGTCGTGTCGGTCGCGGTCATGTCGTTGCCTCCTCGTGGATCGGGAGCGAGAGGACCTGCTCCCTGGTGAGCTCGATGTCGTGGGCGACGAGCGCATGGTGCTGGGCGTTGGTGACGAGCTCGTCGTCGGTCACGCCCCAAACCACGAACCCGCAGTCGCAGTCGATGTGCCGCATGGGTTCCTCCGATCGTGGATGGGCAGGGCGACCGTACGAATCGGTGTCTGGCGAACTGTTGGAGCCCGCGCCGGGGTTCTCCAGACATTCGCCAGACGGCCGGTCCTACGCTCTGGCCACCACACAGACACGGGGGTGTTTGACATGGCCAAGCTCATCAACTGCGACTGCGGCTTCGTCGTCCAGGGTGCGGACGACGCCGAGCTCGTCACCAACGCGCAGGCCCACGCCCGCGAGGTCCACGGGATCAAGATGACCGAGGAACAGGCGCTCTCCCTGGCCGTTCCCGCCTGACCGCTTCCGACGGCGGCTGGGGGGCGACGTGGTGCGAGCGCGGATCCGGCTGGCCGGTGAGCTCCAGGTCGAGACCGACCAGGGGCTCATCGCGTCGGCGGACTTCCCCGGCCGGCAGGGTCGGCTCGTGTTCGCGCGGCTCGCCTCCACGCCGTTCGTCCCGGTGCCACGCGACGAGCTGGCCGAGCTGGTGTGGCCGGACAACCTCCCCAAGTCGTGGGAGCGCGACCTGTCGGCGGTGGTCTCCAAGATCCGTGCGCTGCTGATCGGCGTCGGGCTCGACGACCCCGTCGCCAGCGCGTTCGGCTGCTACCAGCTCAAGATGGGCGCCGACGTCCACATCGACGTGGAGGCGGCCAAGTGCTTCCTCGAGGACGCCGAGGCCGCCTTCGGCAAGGGCGACGTCCTGACGGCGCACGCCCCCGCGGACGTCGCCTTCAACCACACGCTCCGCCCACTGCTGCCGGGTGAGGACGGCGAGTGGGTGGTGGCGCGACGGGCGGAGTGGCGGGAGCTCCAGCTCCGAGCGGGTTCCGTCCTCGTGGAGATCAACCGCGAGCGCGGGATCCTCGCCGAGGCCCGCCGGGTCGCGCTGCAGCTGGTGGACGTCGACCCCTACAGGGAGCAGAGCTACGCGGCCCTCATCCGCGTGCTTCTGGCGAGCGGCGACCGTGCCGCCGCCCTGAAGACGTATGACGCCGCCCGCACCCGGTTCATCGACGAGATGGGCGTGCCGCCGGGCGCGGTGCTGGAGGCGGCCTACCGAGAGGCGCTCGCCGCCGACCCCGACGTCGAGGTGGCGAAGGGCGCCATGCCGCGGGGCACGGTGGCGCTGCTGTTCACCGATCTGGTGGGCTCCGTTGCGCTGGGCGAGCGACTCGGGGACGCGGGCGACGATGAGATGCGTCGCGACCACTTCGGCCTGCTCCGCGAGTGCATCACCGCCCACGAGGGCCACGAGGTGAAGAACCTCGGCGACGGCCTGATGGTGGTGTTCGAGTCCTCCGCCAACGCCGTCGACGCCGCGCTCGCCATCCAACGGGCGGTCACCGTGCGCAACGCCGACGCCGACGTACCGATCGAGATCCGCATCGGCATCCACGTCGGCGAGCCCTCCATCGAGGACGGTGACTACTTCGGCCGACCCGTGGCGGTGACGAAGCGCCTGTGCGACGCCGTCGGTGGTGGGGAGATCCTCGTATCGGACCTCGTCCGCAGCCTCAGCCGGGAGCCGGACATGTTCGTCGATCGCCAGGAGATCACGCTGAAGGGCATGACCGACGCCACGTGCACCTGGCGGGTGCAGGCAGACTCCAGCGGGTGACCGCCCTCTCGTTCGATCGCGACCGGCTCGTCGACGGAGCGATCACCGCCACCGGCATGTGGATCTTCGCCAGCCAGGCGGCGGCGATCGCCGCGATGGGTCTGCTGCTCGGCCTCGCGCACTGACCATCTGACGTCCGGCCGCTTCGGGACCCGCATGGCATGCTCGGGCGTTCTCGGACGACCCATGGGGGGACCGTGGCTGAACTCGACTACCTGGCGCGGCACGCGGCGGCGCGGCCCGACGACGTGGCCGTGATCGACGGCGACTGGGCCCTCACGCTCACGGAGTTCAACGAGCTGGTGAACCGCTACGGCCACGTGCTGCGGAGCTGCGGCGTGCGGGCCGGCGAGAAGGTGCTCTGGGTGGGCGAGAACAGCGCCGAGGTGGTGGCGATCAACCACGCCGCCCGCAAGGTGGGCGCGGTGTGCGTGCCGATGAACTACCGGCTCGCGCCCGACGAAGCGCAGTACGTCATCGACAACTGCGACGCCGTCGTCATCCTCTTCGACATCGAGCAAGTGGCCCAGCTCGAACCGATCCGCTCGCAGTGCGACCGGGTGCGGGAGTGGCTGGCGTTCCGATGCCAGGGAGCGGCGGCGCCCGAGTGGGCGCGCGACCTCGACGCCGAGGCGGCTGACGCGTCCATCGACGAACCCGATCGGGAGGGCGAGGATCCCACCGCCGGGACGACGATGATCTACACGTCGGGCACCACCGGTCACCCGAAGGGGACGGTGCGGCGCGAGACGACCAACGCCGCCGACACGCTGGCCTTCATCCAGCAGGTGGGCTGGGTGCCCACCGACGTGTACGTGTCGACGGGGCCGCTGTACCACTCGGCGCCGCTCGGGTTCATGCTGGTCGTGCAGGGCCTCGGCGGGTCGGTGGTGGTGCAGCGCCACTTCGATCCCGAGGGGTGGTTGCGCCTCGTCGAGACGCACAAGGTGACGACGTCGTTCTCGGCGCCCACGCCCATCCGTCGGGTCGTCGACCTCCCGGAGGAGGTGCGGGCCAAGTACGACACGTCGTCGATGCAACGGCTCATCGCCAACGCGGCGCCGTGGCCCTTCGAGCTGAAGAAGAAGTACGTCGAGCGCATCAACGACTGGTCGCTCATCGAGGTGTACGGCTCGACCGAGCTCGGGGTGAACACGATCCTCCTGCCGGACGATCAGATGCGGAAGCCCGGCTCGTGCGGCCGGCCGATCCAGGGCGTGGAGATCAAGCTGCTCGACGACGAGGGCAGCGAGGTGACCACGCCGATGGAGCCCGGTGAGGTGTTCATACGGTCGGAGGGCACGTTCGCCGCCTACTACAAGGACCCCGACAAGTACGAGGCTGGCAAGCGCGGCGACTTCATGTCGGTCGGCGACATCGCCTATCGGGACGACGAGGGCTACTTCTACATCTGCGACCGCAAGGGCGACATGATCATCTCGGGTGGGGTCAACATCTACCCGGCCGAGATCGAAGCGGTCCTCGTCGCCCACCCGGCCATCGAGGACGCCGCCGTCTTCGGCATCCCCGACGAGGAGTGGGGCGAAGCCGTGCACGCGGTGGTGTCGACCTACGACGGCGAGGCGGTGGACGAGGCCGACGTGCAGGCCTTCTGCCGTGAGCACCTGGCGGGCTTCAAGGTGCCGCGCTCGTTCGAGCTGATGGCCGAGATCCCGCGGTCGGCCTCCGGCAAGATCCAGAAGCGCCAGCTGCGCGAGCCCCACTGGGCGGGGCGTTCGTCTCGGGTGGGCTGACCCTCAGCGAGCGGTCGCTCGGCGGGATACGTCGAGGGCCGCCAGCGCGACGAGGGTGGCGAGCAGGCCCACCGTCGCCAGCGGTCGTCCGCCGGTCGCGGGCAGCGAGCCGGCGCCGGGCGGGATCTCGGCGGGCGTCGCGGGGGTCGCGGGCGCCTCCGGCGCGGCGGGGGCGATCGCCTCGAGGGTGACGTCCACCGTCACCCGGGACGGCGGGAGCACGCTGGCGAGCGGGTACTCGTCGAGGAGGCTGGCGGGGCCGAGGTCGACGGGCACCACCACGCGGCCGTGCGCGTCGGCCGTGAGCTCCTGCACGCCGGCGCCGCGATGGGCGAGGACGGTCTGGGCCGGCTCGTAGCGTGGCGGGGTCGTGACGGTGCCGGCGCCCGAGCCGGTGAGCGCGAAGCCGTCGGGCCGGACGGCGAGGGTGGAGCGCTCGAGCACCGGGCGGTCGAGGGCGACGTCGTGGCCCCACACCTTGTACGTGGGTTCGAAGGCAACGTGCTCGACCTCGGCGGGATCGGGCTGCATGTGGGCGGTGGCCGCCATGATCGCCGGGAGCGTCGCCTCCAGGTCGTCGGCCCAGTAGGGCCACCGGTGGGCGCCCGGCCCGTAGTCCTGGTGGAGGTGATCGATGCCGAGCGTGCTGAGGCGCTGGTGCAGCGAGGAGGTCGCCGTCCAGCACCCGAGCTCGACGATGTCAGGGCCGCCGCCGTGGACGCCGCCGGGCTGCCCGTTGCCGGTGCGCAGCTGCACGTCGAGGGTGCGAAGGTTGGCCGCGAGGTCGACGGGGTTGTTGGCCCGCCAGCGCGTCTCCTGGGTGACGCGGTCGCCCCAGATCTGCGTCGGCGAGCCGCCCATGATGAACGGCGACAGGTCGGTGACGAGGCCGACCCCTGGGTTGAGCAGATCGACCGCCCCCGAGAACGACGCCGCGAAGCCGTAGAGGTCGGGGTGACGGGTGGCGTGGTGCATGGCACCGAAGCCGCCCATCGACAGACCGGCGATGGCATGCCCGCTGCGATCGGTTCGGGTGGCGTAGTGCTCGACGACCCACGGGTAGAGCTCGCGCACGTGGTACGTCTCCCAGCGCTGCGCACCTTGGCTCGTCTCGACGGTCTTCCAGTCGGAGTACCAGCCCCCTTGGCCGCCGTCGGGCATCACGACGATCAGGGGCAGGCCGGCGGTGAGCGCCTCGACGTCACCGGCGACCACCCAGTCGGCGTAGCTCCCGAAGCCGCCGTGCAGGAGCCACAGCACCGGGAGATGGTCGGTCGCCGGGTCGAAACCTGCGGGCGTGAGCACGCGCACGCGCGTCTCGCGTCCGAGCGCGGGGCTGAACAGCGTGAGCTCCTCGAGCCGATCCGTCAGGTGGGTGGCGGCCCGCAGGTCGAGGCCCCCGGCGGCGGCGTGCGCGGTGGGCGCGGGCACGAACCCGGCGGCCAGCACCAGCACCAACCCGGCAAGCAGCCCGCGCACGCCAAGCGGCATTCGTTCGTTCCCCGATCTCGGCCCCGGACCCCAGCGCCCGTGGCTCGGAGCGAGGGTAGGGGCGATCTCCACCAGACTGCCAACCATGACCAGTGACGAGCCCGAGGACGGACAGGTGCGGATGTGGACCGTGGGCGACTACCCCACCGTCGCTCGCCAGCTGCTCCCGATCAGCGAGGCCACGGTCGCCGCCCTCGACATCCAGCGGGGCGAGCGGGTGCTCGACGTGGCGACGGGCAACGGCAACGCAGCCGTCCTCGCGGCGAAGCGCGGCGCATCGGTGACGGGGATCGACCTCACGCCCATGCAGATCGAGCGGGCCCGAGCCAGCTGCGAGGCGGAGGGCGTCGACGTCGACCTGCGCGTCGGCGATGCCCAGGCCCTTGAGGTGCCTGAGGGCAGCTTCGACGTGGTGATGAGCGTGATGGGCGTCATCTTCGCCCCGCGCCACGCGGCCGCCACCCGCGAGCTGGCCCGCGCGTGCCGCCCGGGTGGGCGCATCGCCATGACGGCGTGGGCAGCGGACGGTTGGGGCGTCGTGTGGCGAGCCAAGGTTGCTTCCCTCGTGCCCGACCCGCCGACCGGACCGGGCCCCGGTGACTGGGGCGATCCCGACCTGGTGCAGATGCGCTTCGCCGCTGCCGGTGTCGACGCCACCGTCGAGCGCCGCGACTTCAGCTGGAAGTACCCGTCGCCCGAGGCGGCGCTCGAGACGCTCATGACCGCGGCCGGACCCTTCATCATGTTCATGGAGGCGATGCGAGCGCGTGGCCTCGAGGACAGGGGTCGCACCGCGCTGCTCGAGGCGATGGCGGACGCGAACGTCGCGACGGACGGCACCTGCGAGCTCGCCGCCCCCTACCTCCTCATCACTGCGACCCGCTGAGCGCCTCGAGGGCGAGGCCGTCGGCCTCCATCTGGACGTAGCGCCGGGTGAGCCGGCGGTAGAAGAGGCCGACGAGGCTGCCGAGCGGCCCGGTCTGGTCGAGGGCGAGGCGCACCCGGGTGGTGCCGTCGCCCCGTGGCGTCACCTCGTGGACGCCGATCGCCACGCTTCCCGGCGCCTCCGACCGCCAGACGAACGACCGACCCGGGACGTGTTCGGTGACGATCCACTTGGTGACGGGGAGCTTCGGCTGCTTGATGGTCGCCGTGGCGCCGACCTCGAGCGGGCCGTCGAGCTCGACGCTGGTCACCGACGCCGTCCACTCGGGCCAGCGCTCGACATCGGACAGGACCGCCCACACCCGCTCGGCGGGGACGGCGATGGGCATCGCGACCTCGGTGTGCACCCTTCACTTGTAGCAGCGGGCAGGCTGGAGCGGTGGACGCCTCCCTCGCACGCCGGCTCTGGCGGGTCGGCGAACCGGTGCACGCCATCATCTACTTCCATCCCGCCTCGGCAGCGGCGTGGGCGGCGGCGGGCCTTCGCGGCTTCTGGCGGGGCTACTTCGCGACCCGGGCCGCGCCCCTCGGCCCGGTCGGACCCGGGCCCGTGACGGCGAGCTTCTACAACTTCCACCCGGCGATGGTCGCGAAGGCTGTCCCCGAGGTCTGGGCGATGGCGTCGCCGGACGCGGCCCTCGCTGCGCGCCTGGCCGGCGCCGACGACGCACTGCGCGACGTGCTCGGTCTCGACGCGGACGCCGACGACATCGCCACCACGGCGGGGGTGCTGCGCGACGCCATCGACGGCGTCCCGGTGGTGGGCCGGGCGCTGTTCGCGGCCAACGTCGCGCTCCCCTGGCCCGACTCGCCGCTGCTGTCGCTGTGGCACGGGCTCACGCTCCTGCGGGAGCACCGCGGGGACGGCCACAACGCCGCGCTGCTGGCCGCGGAGGTCGACGGCTGTGCGGCCCACGTGCTGGCGGCGGCCGTGGGCGGAGCGCCACGCGACGTCACCCAGCCCGCTCGGGGCTGGTCCGACGACGACTGGTCGGCGGCGGCAGCCGCGCTCGAGGAACGGGGCCTGGTCGACGGCGAGGGCGTCGCCACCGAGGCCGGACGGACGCTGCAGGCCGACGTCGAGCGCCGCACCGACGAGCTGGCGTCGGCGCCATGGGCGGGCCTCGACGACGACACGCTGGAGGCGGTGACCACCACCCTCGCCCGGCTCGCGGGGCGCGTGGCGGGCGCCGGCGTGATCCGCTTCCCGAACCCGATGGGCCTCCCGGCCCCGGACTGAGGCGACCATGTCGACCCCCATGCGCGTCCGCCGGCCGCCGCCCCCGCTCCGGCCGGTCTCCGTCGTGCGCGTGGAGCCCTGCACCCCACACCTGGTGCGCGTCACCCTCGGCGGCCCCGAGCTCGACGGCCTCGACCCCGGCCTGCCCGGGGCCAGCGTGCGGCTCCTGCTCCCCCGCGAGGGCGAGCTGGCGATCCCCGAGTGGACCGGCAACCTGTTCGAGTTCGCGGACGGCGTCCGTGCCACCATGCGGACGCTCACGCCCCGCCAGTTCGATGCCGAACGGCTCGCGCTCGACGTCGAGATCGTCCTGCACGGCGACGGCCCCCTGTCCGCCTGGGCCGCGGCTGCCAGTCCGGGTGATCCGACTGCCGTGTCCGGCACCGGCCGCGGCTACACGATCGACCCGGAGACTCGCACCTACGTGCTGGTCGGCGACGAGTCCGCTCTCCCCGCCATCAGCACGCTGCTCGAGGCGCTCCCCGCCGAGGCCGCGGTCACGGTGCTGGCCGAGGTGTCCCACCCCGACGCCCGCCTCGACCTGCCCGCCCATCCCAGAGTCAACGTGCAATGGCTCGACCGGGGTGCACTACCCGGCGACGCGCTCGTGGCCGCGATGCGCGACACGGACCTCGCCCCCGACACGCGAGTGTGGGCCGCCGGCGAGGCCGCGTCGATGCAGCGCATCCGCAAGCACCTCGCCGACGACCGGAACCAGCCCCGCGCCCAGTGCACCGTGCGGGGCTACTGGAAGCACGGCCGCGCCGGCGACGACGACACGGACCCCTGAACGGCCAACGTCTGTGGTCGAAAACGGTCGGATGGCGAGCGAAATCGACCGCAGACGTTGGGGGTTAGGCGGTCCAGAGGCGGACGGCGGCGGCGGCTCGGTGGGGGCGCCAGGACTCGGCTCGGGCGGAGAGCTCGGGGGTGGTGAGGGGGGCGCCGCCTGGGTGGGCGGCCTTGCGGAGGCCGAGGTCGGCGGCGGGGAAGGCGTCGGTCTCGCCGAGGCGCAGGGCGATGTAGCTGGCGGTCCACGGGCCGAGGCCGGGGACGTCGCAGATGGCGACCATGAGGTCGTCGAGCGAGAGCGAGCCGTCGAGCGGCACGTCGCCCTTGTCGACGGCGGCCGCGAAGGCCTTGATGGCGGTGGCGCGCGCCCCGGGCATGCCGATGCCGTCCAGGTCGGCGTGGGCGAGGGTGGCCGGGTCGGGGAACGTGTGGGTGAGCCCGAGGGCCTCGAGGCCGGGCACAGGCCTGCCGACCCGCGCCACGATGCGCGCCGTCACCGTGCTGGCGCCGGCCACGCTCACCTGCTGGCCGACGATGGCTCGCACGCCCGTCTCGTACGCGTCCCACGTGCCGGGCACCCGCAGACCTGGGCAGCTGCGCACCGATCGCGCGAGCACCGGATCGGTCGCGAGTCGCTCGTTGGCCGCCGTGGGGTCGCGATCGAGCGCGAAGATCTGCCGGGCGCGCTGCACCACGTGGATGAGCCCACCGACGTGCGGCAGGTGGGCGCGCAGCACCAGGTGGTCGTCACCGCCACGGGTGAGCTCGAGCACCCCAGGGTCACCCTCGACGGTGACCGTGCGGCGATAGGTGTCGCCGTCCACGCGCTCCACACCGGTGATGGCGCGCCGCGCGAAGTACCCGAGCAGCAGATCCCAGTCGAGCGGCCCGGTGAACGGGAGGCGCAGCGTGAGCCCGCCGTCTGCGACCAACCGGTCGCCGCGCCGACGCCGGGCGCGCAGCTCGGTGGGCGAGGCGCGGAAGATCTCCCGGCACGCGCGGTTCAGCTGCCGCAGGCTCCCGAAGCCGCTGGCCCATGCGATCTCCGTGACCGTGAGGTCGGTGTCGTCGAGCAGTCGCCGAGCGAAGTGGGTGCGGTTGCTGCGTGCGAGCCGGTCGGGCGTGGTGCCGACGTGCTCGGCGAACAGCCTCCGCAGGTGGCGCGCCGACACGCCGAGGCGAGCGCCGAGATCGGCTTCGGTCCGCGTGTCGAGCGCACCCTCGCCGATGAGATGGACGGCCCGGCACACCAGCTCCGGCCCGGTGGCGACCGTCGGCGCGCTCCGGTACGGACGGCACCGCAAGCACGCCCGGAACCCGGCCGCCTCCGCGGCCGCCGGTGAGCCATAGCGCAGCACGTTCCCCAGGAGCGGCCGCGCGGAGCACGACGGCACGCAGTAGATCCCCGTGGTGATGACGGCTTGCACGCTCACGGTCCCCATCGTGCCCGCCAACCCCCACGAACGCCGGTCAGATCCGGACACGACGAACCGAAGGCCGCCCGGCTGACAGACTGACCCCGTTCTGCGGCAACGGGGCGGCCTCACCACGACCGAGGAGGAGCAGGCGCGTGGAGAACGGGTTCACACTGGTGCTGCCAGGAGACGCGACCACACCGCGAGCCGCTCGCATGGCCATCGCCGAGCTGTTCAGCGACAACATCCGGTGCGGCGAGCTGTTGCTCTGCGTGTCCGAGGTCGTCACCAACGCGGTGCTCCACGCCCGCTCGGCCGCCACGATCACGGTGCGCCGGCAGGCCGATCTGCTCACGGTCGAGGTGGAGGACGACGACCCCACGCTCCCGGAGCGCCGCAACCACTCCGCCACCGCCAGCACCGGACGCGGCCTGCGCATCCTCGACGCCCTCACGGTTCGTTGGGGTTCCCGCCCGTCGAACGGCGGCAAGATCGTGTGGTTCGAATTCGACCTGGCGGCGGCGTGAGCGACGCGACCTCCACCGTCCGCGTCCGCCTGGTCGGCCTGCCCCTGGAGATCCACCGCCAGTCGGGCGAGCACCAGGAGGCGTTGCGCCGCGAGCTGGCGCTGGTCGAGCACGCGCACACTGTCGACGCCGCGCCGGCGCGGCTGCAGGCGCTCACCGAGGAGCTCAACGCTCGGTACGGCGGCCTGACGACGGCGCAGACCGAGCAGCTCAACACCGCGCTCGCCGCCGGTGACGCGACCATCGACCTCGAGTACGACCTGCCCCCCGACGTCGTCGACGCCGCCCTCCACCTCGGCGCCATGCTCGACGAGCTCGACGACTTCTGCCGCGAGGGCGATCTGCTCACGCTGGTGACCCCGCCCGACCTGCTGGGGTACCGGCGATGGTTCCTCGGCGAGTTCGAGCGCCAGATCCGGGACGGGCTCCCACCGGAGCCGTGGCGCAACCCCACCTCGGCGCCGGCACCACCGGAGCCTGATGCCGCCACCCCCAGCGCGCTGCGTGCGCGTGCGCGTCGAGGACGACCTCGACCTGGCCACCGCGCCCGCCTTGCGCAACGAGCTCGTGTCTCACATCGACGACGGCGTCACCGACATCACGATCGACCTGTCGGCGTGCGAGTTCCTCGACTCGACCGGCCTCAGCCTCCTCGTCACCACTCACCACCGACTGCTCGAGGCCGGCGGTGGCCTCCAGCTCGAAGGGGCCACGGGTCAGGTCCAGAGCGTCCTCGAGATGGCCGGCACCACCGACTTCTTCGGTCGGGCCTGAGCTCGATGGCCTTGGCCACGGGCGGACCCCGAGCCGCGCAAACGAGGCCGCGAACCGCGGCCTCGGGGTCTGGCGGCTGACCGTCCTCGGGGTCGTCGCCGCGACCGGCTTGGTGGCCACGTTGGTGACCGCGCAGGAGGCCGAGGACGACGCCCGCGATCGCCAAGGGGTGCTCGCCACCGAGCTCAGTGTGCTCGTCGAAGGCACGGCGGAGAGCACCGTGTCGGTCATCGCCGGTGGCGGCGGCATCGTCTCCACCCAAGGCCGGGTGGAGCTGGAGAGCTTCCAGGCGTACGCGCGTGAGGTCGTCAACCTGTCACCGATCGAATCGCTCGGCTACGTGCCCGTGGTGCGGGGCGAGGATCGTGAGAGCTTCGAGGCCGACCAGGGCTTCCCCATCGTCGACCGGGCCGCCGCCGGCTTCGAGCCCGCATCGCCCCGCCCCCTGTACTTCCCCGTGCAGGCCGTGTACCCGGTGAACGCCACCACCCGGATGATCCTGGGCTTCGACATCCTCGCCGACCGCGTCCGCGGCGCCGCGGCCCTCGACGCACGCGACTCCGGGCGCACCGTGCTCACCGAACCGGTGCGGGCCACCAGCAACGACGCGGTGTCCTACTTCGTGGTCAAGCCGCTGTACCGAGCGGGTGCTCCCGCCGACACCACCGCGGACCGCCGGCTCGCCCACGTAGGCTTCGTGACCACGCTGTTCGTCGGCGCCAACCTCACGGAGGCGGCGCTCGCGACCCTGCCCGACAGCAGCCGGTTCACGCTCCGCGACGGTGACACCATCCTCGCTGCCAGCGACGACCTGCCCAGCGGGGGCACGACCCGGATGCTGGACGTCACCGCCGCGAGTGGGAGCTCGTCGTCGAAGACGGGCGCCCGACCGACCACACCCTCACCTGGGCGATCGCCTCGCTGTCCTTGGTGCTCGTTGCCGGCCTCCTGCTGTTCTTCCGCCGCGCCGAAGCCCACGACGAGACGACGCGGCGCTCCGCGCGGGTGATCGGCCGCACCGCCGACGTCGCCCAGGCGCTGGCGGCGGCGGGCACGGTCGACGAGGTCGACGCCATCATCCAGGAGCAGGTGGCGCTCGTGCTCGATGCCAAGGCGGCCAGCCTCGGCGCCGTCGACCTCGACACCGGCGTGCTCCGGCTCGGTCGCTCGACCGGCGCGAACCCCGGCATCCGCGACCCATCGGCCGAGATCCCCCTCGACGTGCGGCGACCGGTGACGGAGGCCGTCCGCCTGGGCAAGCCCGTCCTCCTGTCGACGCTCGACGACTGGCGCGCCCACACGCCCGAGGAGCTCCTCGCCGAGGTCGTCCGCTCGGGGCTGGTGGCGACGGCCTGCCTGCCGCTGGAGGACCGCAACGGTCAGGTGAAGGCCACGCTCTCCATCTCGTGGGACCACGAGGTGGACTTCGATGCCCCCACCCTCGACACGCTCCGCACCATCACCGAGCTCTGCGAGTACACGCTCGAGCGGGCTCGGTCGACCGATCAAGCCGCCCACGAGGCGACCGAGCTCGCGCACCTCGCTGGCAAGCTCGCCGCCGCCATCACCGTTGGAAGCGTCCTCGACATCATCGTCGAAGCCGGCGGCAGCCCGGTGGGCGCCGAGCGCGACGAGCGTCGGACTCGTCGACCGCGAAGCCGCGGTCCTCCGCACGCACCACGGATCGCAGGTCGACCCTGACGTCCGGCGCCGCTTCGCCGACCCGGCCCTCGACGAGCCGCTCGCCTTCACCGAGGCCGCCCGCACCGGGCACCTCGTGCTCCTGGAGGACTACGACGCCTTCACGCAGCGGTACCCGAAGAGCGCCAGCTCGACCACCGCGCTCGGGCTCGGCGCCCGCGCCGCCCTCCCGATGCGCGACAGCGACGGCGAGGTGATCGGCTCGATGGTCCAGGCCTGGGCCGGCCCCCGCGTCTTCCACGAAGCCCTCGTGTCCACGCTGCTCACCATCGCCGACATGGCGGGGCAGGCCATCGAGCGCACCGGCCTGTCCGAGGCCGAGCACCGGCTCGTCACCACGCTCCAGGACAGCGTGCTCGTCCCGCTCCCCGAGGTGCCCGACCTCGACATCGCCGCCTGCTACCTGCCGGCGTCCCAGGACATCGGGATGGGCGGCGACTGGTACGAGGGCATCCCGCTCGACGAGCATCGCTACGCGCTCATCGTCGGCGACGTGGCCGGGCACGGCATCACCGCCGTCGGCGACATGGCCCAGCTGCGCGCGGTGATCGGCGCCCTCGTGCGCCTCGACATCCCGCTCGAGGAGGTGTTCGCGCAGACCACCGAGCTGGTCCAGGCGGCGGCCCACAACCCCACTGCGTCAGCCCTCCTCATGGTGATCGACTCCACGGCGGGAACCCTCTCGTACGCGGTCGCCGGGCACCCGCCGCCGCTCGTGCGCTGGCCGACCGGCGAGTGCGTGGTGCTCGACGAGGGCCGTCAGCCGATCCTCGGGATCCCGGTGGAGGAGGCGACCGCCGCCGTGGTCCCGTTCCCGGTCGGCTCGAAGCTCGTCGCCTACACCGACGGGCTCATCGAGGTCCGGGGCGAGGCGCTCGACGTCTCCCTCGAGACGCTGCGCCGTCGCGTCACCGACGCCGACGTCGGCCTGAGCGCCCAGGCGTTGGCCGATGACCTGCTCCGCCAGTGCTTGGATGGTCGGGAGCCGAACGACGACGTCGCCCTCGTCGTGGTCACGCACCACCCGAGCTGAGGTTCAGTCCGGCGAGAAGCGCTGGTCGTCGACCGCGAGCCACACGGCATCGTCCTGCGGCTCCGCCTCGGGCCCGAAGCGCACCACCACGGACCCCTGCGCCCCACAGATCGTGCACGTGATGCCGAGCACCGCCGCCATGTCGCTCGGATCGGACGCGCCCTCGATCCGGCGCATCCGGTTGAGCACGAGGTCGCTCGGCGCGGTGTCGTGGTGGCATGCGCCGCAGCGGACCATCGCGTCGGTCGTCACGAACATGTCCTGCGTGAAGCCGTCGGCCTTGAACGTCGCCAGCACGTCCATCAGGGTCAGATCGTCGTTCATGCCCATGGTCCTACCCAGCCTGCCCGACTTCAGCGCGGACGCGTCGGCCGGCCCCTACGATCCGCCGCATGGAGATCCTCTACACCGCCACCGCCCACGCCACGGGCGACGGTCGCAACGGCCACGCCACCTCCGACGACGGGATCCTCGACGTGGACCTGCGCACGCCGAAGGAGCTCGGCGGGGCTGGAGGCGCCACCAACCCGGAACAGCTGTTCGCGGCGGGCTACGCAGCGTGCTTCCACTCGGCGATCAAGGTGGTGGCCAGTCGCGAGAAGCTCGACGTCAGCGGCACCGAGGTGTCGGCGTCGGTGGGCCTCGGGATGAACGAGCAGGGCGGCTTCAACATCGCGGTGGAGCTCGACGTGCACGCGCCGGCGCTCGATCGGGCGGCCGCCGAGGCGCTGGTGGCCAAGGCCCACGAGGTGTGCCCCTACTCGAACGCCACCCGCGGCAACGTCGAGGTCACCCTCACCGTCGTCTGACGAAGAGCTGCTAGTCCTCGTCGACGTCCTCGTCGGGTTGGGCGAGGAGGTCGGCGGCAGCGGCCAGCGCGGTCGCGAGCCCGGCCGCCTTCTCGGACACGGCGAGGAGGTAGGCCTCGGCCATGTCGCTGCGGGCGCGGAGCGGCGGCGGTCCGATGCTGCGCAGCAGCGCGGTGGGGTCCAGCGCGGGTGTGATCGGCAAGGGATCCGGGAGCGGGGGCACGGGACGCCAGATGTCGACGGGCTTGGCCTTGTTGCCGCCGCCGCCACCGCGCTTGCGCTGCGGCGGTCGCTTCCGAGGTTGGTTCGCCATCAGATGTCGTCCTCGGCGAGGAGCTGGTCGGGGCGGAGCCCGAGGGCGGCACGCAGCTGGTCGGGATCGAGGTCGGCGAGGGAGCTGCTCTTCGGGAGCACGAGGTCGGCGATGCGACGCTTGCCGCCCACCACCTCTTCGACGCGCTCGTCGACGGTGCCCGGGCACACGAGGCGGTGCGACAGCACGGTGCGGGTCTGGCCGATGCGCCAGGCGCGGTCGCGGGCCTGGTCCTCCACCGCCGGGTTCCACCAGCGGTCGTAGAGGACGACGTGGTTGGCGGCGGTGAGGTTGAGGCCGGTGCCGCCGGCCTTGAGCGACAGCACGATGGCGCCCGACCCGGTGCCCTCCTGGAACTGCTTGATCATGGTGTCGCGGGCGCCGCGCGCCAGGCCGCCGTGGTAGCAGTGGATCGGTTGGCCGGTGACCTCGGTGAGGTGCTCGGCGAGGCGCACGCCCCACGTGGCGAACTGCGTGAAGATCAGGATCCGCTCGTCGGCCGAGAACACCTGGTCGATGACCTCTTCGAGCCGGTTGAGCTTCCCGGACCGACCGGCCAGCGGCTTGTCGTCCTGCTGGTAGTTCCACGGGTGGTTGCAGATCTGCTTGAGGGCGGTGATGGCCGCGAGGATCGCCCCTTGCTTGACGTCCTTCTCGGCGCCCTCCGCCTGGACGACCAGCCCGTCGAGCACGGCTTGGTAGAGCCCGATCTGCTCCGCGGTCATCGTGCAGTGGTCGAGCTCGTCGATGCGATCCGGGAGCTCGGCAGCCACGCTGGGCTCGGTCTTGGTGCGGCGGAACACGAGGATCCCGTTGAGCGCCCGCAGGGCCGCCTCGCCCTCGCCGGACAGCTGGGCGATGAAGGTGGTGCGACCGCCGACCAGACCGGGGTTGGTGAAGTCGAGGATCGACCAGAGGTCGCCGAGGCCGTTCTCGATCGGCGTGCCGGTGAGGGCCAGGCGGGTGCGAGCACCGATGCGGCGCAGCACCTGCGACGTCTCGTTGGTGTGGTTCTTGATGGCTTGGGCTTCGTCGAGCACGAGGCGGTCCCAGTCGTGCTGCTCGAGGGCATCGACGTCGCGCACCGCGGTGCCGTACGTGGTGATGACGAGGTCGGCGCCGGCCACCTCCGCCTCGAGCTCCTCCGCCGACGCGCGCGACGCGCCGTGGTGGACGACGACGCGCAGGCCCGGAGTGAAGCGGGCGGCCTCGGCGGCCCAGTTGCCCACCACCGCGGGTGGGGCGATCACGAGGGCCGGGCCCTTGCCCAACGTGCGAGCGATGTGGGCGAGCACGGTGGGCGTCTTTCCGAGCCCCATGTCGAGCGCCAGGCACCCGCCGAGCTCGACGGCGTCGAGGAACTCGAGCCAGCCGAGCGCCTCGGCTTGGTACGACCGCAGCTCCCCGACGAAGCCCTCTGGCTTCGTGATGGGGGCGGCCGGTGCGGCGGTGGCCCGCTCGAGCAGGTCGGTGACCCAGCCGCTGCCCTCCACGGTGACGCCGTCGCCGAAGGGTGTGCCCTCCAGCCCGACGACCTGACGGAGGATCTCCGCACCGGTGAGCTGCTTGGCGTCGCCACGCTCGGCGAGGGCCGCCGCCGCCTCCTTGAGGTCGACGCGGTCGAGCTCCACCCACTTGCCGCGCGAGCGGACGAGGGGCCGGGCTTCGGCGGCCAGCCGGGCGATGTCGGCGGCGGTGAGCTCGACGTCGTCGAACACCGCGGACCAGCGCACGTCGCTGAGCTGGTTGGCGCCCACCATCGTGTCGCCCTTGGGCTCCACGAACAGGCGCAACGCTGGCGAGGGCTTGCGGCGTGACAGCGCGGGCACCCGCAGCTCGAACCCGGCCGCGGCGAGGGACGGACCGGTGACGGTCATGAGCTCCCACGCCTCGTCCTGGCTGAGGTACACCTGGCCACGCCGCAGGCCGCCGGCCCGGCCGAGCTTGTCGTAGACGCGCTCGAGCCGGACGATCTCGTCGGCGAGGTGCTGCGTGCGCTTGCTGTCGGTGAGGGCCTGCTCGATCGGGAGCAGTCCGCCTTCGGCGCCGAGGCCGAGCACCGACAGGAACCACGCGTCGCCTTGGTCGGGTGGGTCGAGCTGCACGACCAGCGTGGTCTTGGCGACGCCGCTGACCTGGTGGGCCCACTGGTCGAGCCGCTTCGACACCTCGGCGCCGGCGGGGATGGGCGCCGAGAACGGCGTGCCGTCGAGGCGGGCGACGAACGCCTCGCCCACGTCGGCGGCGTTGCGGATGACGGGTGGGGTGGCGGGCCGCTCGAGCTTCTCGCCGGCCTCGAGGGCGATGGCATCGACCACGGCCCCGATCACCTCGAGGGTGACGGTGCGGGCGTCCTTGCGGGACAGCACCGACACCGGGCCGGGCATCGCGCCGGCCAGCCGGGTGATCTCGCCGTCGTCGACGCGCGCCGGCGACCAGCGCACGTTGAGGTCCATGACCTTGCCCTCGGAGTGCCGGTGCGTGCGCAGGCTCGGCACGATCCGACCTTGGGCGACGAGCCCGACCGCGGCGACGGCGACGCGGCCGAGCCAGCGCACGCTCGCGCCCACCCCGTCCTCATCGCCTTGCCCGCCACCGACGGCCACGACCAGCCAGCCGAGCGCCTCCTCGACGGGGATCGACAGCGCCGCCGCCTTGAGCCCGTTCGGCAGGGTGACGTCGGCGTGGACGGCCCAGCCGAGGCTCGGGCCGCCGAGCGCCTCGAGGCGGTCGGCCAGGTCGGCGTTCTTGTTGGCGACGATGTCGGGACCACCGGCCCAGACGACGATCGACCCGTTGGCCCACGACGCCTGGAGCCGCACCTCCCCCGTGGGGTCGGCGGTGGGGATCAGCACCCCGGAGCCAGTGCGGGTGGAGCCGATCAGGAGGTCGTAGGCCGCCTCGAGGCGGTCGAGATCGGCCTCGATGTCGCTCACCACCTGGGCGCGCTCAGGACCCTCGATGCCGCTGACAGAGTCGAGGTTGTCCTCGGTCTCATCCATCAGCCGCTCGAGGATCAAGCGCCATGCGACGGGATCGGCTTCGAGCAACGCCCGCTGCTCAGCGGTAGCGATGCCCTCAGCTGCTGCCCACGCCGCGGCTTCGAGAGCACGGGTTTGATCTGGCATGCAGGAGGTCGACGCCGTTCGGCGCCGAAGGCCTGCGACCAGGATAGGGCGACGACGCCCGGCTGGGCGCAATTCGACCGTTCGGGTCAGGCGGGACGGGGGGTGGCGAGGGCCACGGCGTTGTCGTGGAGGATCAGCTGGCGGTCCGCCGGGGACAGCGGCTTGGTCTCGGGCACGTAGTCGAGGGGGTGCGGCAGGGCCTCGATGTGGGGCCAGTCGGAGCCGAAGATGACGCGGTCGGCACCCATCAGGCTCACGACCGTCTCCAGGTCGTCCTCCCAGAACGGGTTGATCCAGACATGACGGCGGAACTGCTCGACCGGGTCCTCGCCGAACCAACCGGGTGCCTTCTTGTCCTGCGAGCGGAGCTTTCGGAAGAGGTCGGGGAGGAACTCGGCTCCGTTCTCCACGGACGCGATCCGGAGGTTGGGGAACTTCTTGAAGTGGCCGGCGAGCGTCATCGCCAGGAGGTAGTCGTGGACGGCCTCCTCGATGTTGAAGCTCTTGATGCTGGGGCCGTAGCCGCCCTGGCGGAAGCTGGCGGCGAACCCGTCGACGGCGTAGCCGTTCGAGGACTGCCCGCTGTCGGAGGCGTGGGCGACCACGGTGATGCCCGCTTCGTTGACCCGCGCCCAGAACGGGTCGAACGACGCGTCGAACGGGCTGCGGCGACCGGTGACGGTGGTCGGTGCACCTGGGCGCACGACGATCATCCGGGCGCCTTGGTCGAGGGCCCACTCGAGCTCCTCCACCGCCCACGCCTCGTCGGCCAGCGTGAGGTAGGGGGCGGTGAGGATGCGGCCCTCGTAGTCGAAGGTCCAGTCCTCCGCGAGCCACCGGTTGAAGGCTCGGAACGTCATGCACACGGCCTCGGGATCGTGCTTGAGCGGCTCCTCGTAGATCATGCCGAGGGTGGGGAACAGGAAGCACCCCTCCAAGCCCTGCTCGTCGAGCACCTGCAGCCGGGCCGCGGGGTCGCGGTACTCGAGCCGGATGGGCTCGTGGTCGCGCAGCAGGTCGAGCGGGTTCACCCCGTTGGCGTTGCCGCGGAAGTAGTCGTACAGGCAGCCCGGCTTCGAGATGGGATCGAAGGTGGCGTTGGTGACGGCGCGGCTCACCTTGCCGCCGAGCACGTGGTACTGCCGCCCCTCGATGGTGGCCCACTGCACGGTGCGCGGCCCGAGCGCCGGATCGAGATGGCGCGTGAAGGCATCGAGCGCCTCGTAGTAGTGGTTGTCCGCATCCCATACGGGGTGATCGAGCTCCATCTCCGTAGGCTATGTGTCATCCCCGACGCGGGCGGGAACGGAACACAAATGGCCACCCCCCAAGACCTGCTCGAGCGACTCCTGTCCCCCGCGGAGGCGCGCATCACGATCCCGGCGGCACCCGACGAGGTGTTCAAGGTGCTCAGCGATCCCGCCACCTATCCCGAGTGGCTGGCGGGTGCGCAGCACATCCGCCACGTGGACCCTGACTTCCCGCGCCCCGGCGCCCAGTTCGATCACGAGGTCGGGCCCACCGAGGACGCCACCGTCGCCGACGACAGCACCGCGCTGTTGAACGACCCGCCCCACCGCCTGCAGCTCGAGGTGCACGTCGGCCCGGTGACGGGGCTCGTCGACTTCCAGCTGGAGCCCACCGGGCAGGGCACCGAGGTGAAGTTCCGAGAGAGCATGGCCGGTCGGCTCGGCTTCGCCATGCCACTGCTCCGCCCGCTCATCCACCTCCGCAACAAGGCGTCGCTCGAGCGGCTCAAGAAGCGCTTCGAGCCGCTGGTGATCCCGCTCTGATCAGTCTCTGAGCGACGGGTGCCGGCTGGCGAGGATCGGCAGCAGGAGCTTGCGAGGGGTGAGGTGGGCGAACGCCGCTCCGATCCGGTTCGGCACCCCGGGGATGACGACCATGCGGCCCTTCTCCATCGCCTTCACCGCGTCGGCCGCCACCGCCTCCGACGACACCCACATGAACTTGGGCAGCGCGTCGGCCGACTCTTCTTCGGTGAAGCCGGCCGCTTCGGCGAAGCCTGTCTCCACCGGGCCGGGGCAGAGGGTCGTCACGGAGACGCCCTTGCCCTTCAGCTCCTGCGCCATCGCGCGGGAGTAGGACAGGACGAACGCCTTGCACCCCCCGTACCCCGCCTGCCCGGGCAGGGGCTGGAAGGCGGCGGTGGACGCCACGTTCAGCACCGCGCCCGCCCCGCGCGCCACCATGCCCGGCACGAAGAGGCTGCAGAGGTGGGCGACCGCTTCGACGTCGGTGCGGATCATGGCGACCTCGCGGTGGGGGTCGCTCTTGTGCACGGGACCCAGGGTGGAGAACCCGGCGTTGTTCACCAGCACGTGGACCGACAGGCCGCGCTGCGCGACCTCGGCGGCCAGACCGTCGCGAGCCCCCTCGTCGGACAGGTCGACGGCGATCACCTCGGCGCGGATCGGTGACGCCGACGACAGCTCGTCGGCCAGCTCCTGCAACCGGTCTTCGCGGCGAGCGACCAGCGTGACGCCGTGGCCCTTCTCGGCCAGGAGGCGGGCGATGTCGACACCGATGCCCGAGGAGGCGCCTGTGATCAGGCACGTGCGATCAGCAGCGGGGGCGGGAAGGCTCATGGTCGAGGATCGTATGGGGGCGGTCCCCCACCCGCCTCACCAGTGCAGGACGGTGTCGAGGACCTCGCGGGCGATGCCGAGACCTCCGAGGTGGCTCTCGCCGTCGCGGACGTGGAGGACGGCGTCGGGGATGCGCGGCACGAGGTGCTGGGCGTGGGCGAGCGGGACGATGTTGTCGGCGTCGCCGTGCCACCACGTGAGCGGCACGCCGATGTCGCTCGGTGTGAAGCCCCAGTCGCGCGTGAAGAGGATGCCGTCGTACACGACCGACCGGAGCCCGCGGCTGCCGTTGTGGGTCAGGTCGTCGAGGAACATCGCCTTGATGTCCGGACGGGCCAGCACCTCGCGGTCGCCGGGCGGGGAGAAGCGCGCGTAGAGGTCGAGTCCTTGCGAGCCGACGGGTCGCGCCACCCGGATGAGCGCCTGGAGGGCGAGGCCGCCGGGCACGGGCATGAACGGCAGGAGCTTGCGGAACTGGTGCGCGAAGCCGACGAGCCCGCCCGGCGCCGCGTCGGGGCCGCTGCTCGGCACCACGCCGCCGAGGATGCCGACCGAGGCGACGCGATCGGGAAGGCCGACCGCGGCCGCCATGGCGTAGGGAGCGCCGCCGGAGAGGCCGATGGTGGAGAAGCGGCTGATGCCCAGCTGGTCGGCGACCAGCTCCAGGTCGGGCACGAAGTCCGCCACCGAGTCGTAGAGGTGGGGTTGGGAGAGGCCGACACCGGGTCGGTCGATGCCGACGATGCGGAGGCCGCGGGCGGCCGCGATCAGCCGCGCTTCCTCGGGGATCTGCCGCCGCGCCCCCGGCGTGCCGTGGAACCAGAAGACCGGTTGCCCGTCGGGCGTGCCGAACTCGGCCACGCCGAGCTTGCGCCCCCGGCGGACCCGCACCGTGCCCTCGAGGCGCGCCGCCGTGATCTCGGTCATCTCGGCTTCGAATGTACTGGTCGCCTCGTGGCAGGCTGCCATCCATGGGGGAGCGAGTCGCGTACGACGAGTTCGGGTTGTTCCACGAGAACGCCGCGGAGTTCGGCCTGCCGTACGACGGGCCGCCCGTCGTGCGACGCGCCAGCGTGGAGGTGGCGGGCGGCCGGCACCTGAGCGCGCTGGTGTGGGGCGACGCGCCACCGGAGCTCGTGCTGCTGCACGGCGGCGCCCAGAACGCGCACACGTGGGACACCGTGGCCATGGCGCTCGGGCGACCGCTGGTGGCGATCGACCTGCCGGGGCACGGCCACTCCGACGCGCCGGCCGAGGGCAGCCTCGACGTCCGCACCAACGCGGCCGACGTCGCCGCGGCGGTCCGGGAGCTGGCGCCTGACGCGCTCGGCGTGGTCGGCATGTCGCTCGGCGGGCTCACCACCGTCGCGCTGGCCGACGGCCATCCCGAGCTCGTGCGCAAGGTGGTGCTGGTCGACGTCACCCCGCACGTGGAGGGCCCGGGGGCTGCCGCCATCATCGCCTTCGTGAACGGTCCCGAGAGCTTCGCCGACTTCGACGAGCTGCTCGCCCGGACGATCGAGTTCAACCCGACCCGCTCGGAGTCGTCGCTGCGCCGCGGCATCCTCCACAACGCGCTGCAGCGGGAGGACGGCAGCTGGGTGTGGCGCTACCGGCGCTTCACCGACGGCGCGACGGAGCGCTCGTTGCCAGCCGGCGACCTGTGGGACGCCCTCGAACGGATCGCCGTCCCGCTGATGCTCGTGCGAGGCATGCGCCTCGGGTCGGTCGTGGACGACGCGGCCGAGGCCGAGCTCCGTCGCCGCCTGCCGAGCGCCCGCGTCGAGCACGTGGCGGAGGCAGGCCACAGCATCCAGGGTGACGATCCCCTCACGCTCGCGGAGCTCCTCGACGACTTCATCCGATGAGCCGACTGGGCTCTCTCTTCGCGGCCCTCGGCGTCGTCGTCGCGGGGCTGGTCGTGGTGCCGGCCGCCGACGCGGGCGTCCCGGTCCCCACGCCGACGCTGTCGCTCCCGCCCGCCGGCCTCCGCGGGTTCGGGTTGTGGGACAGCTACTTCGACCTCGTGTCGTTCGGCTACGAGGAGCAGGAGTACCTGGTGTCCGGCACGGCGGTCGACGGCACCGGGGTGGCCGCGCCGTACACCACGCGCATCATCGTCTCCCGACCGAGCGACCCGGCCGACTTCAACGGCACCGTGCTGCTCGACTGGGTCAACGTCACCGCCCAGTTCGAGAACGCCGTCGACACCCTCGAGACCGGCCCGATGCTGCTGCGCGAGGGGTTCGCGTACGTGCACGTGAGCGCGCAGTCGGCGGGGCTCGACGGCACGCCGCTCACGCCGAAGGTGTGGGACCCGATCCGCTACGCCGCCATCTCCCACCCCGGCGACGAGTGGTCGTTCGACATGTTCTCGCAGATCGCCCAGGCGTTCCGGAGCCCGCCGGGCGGCGGGAGCCTCGATCCGATGGGCGACCTCGGCGTGGCGTCGGTGGAGCACGTGCTGGCGACCGGCCAGTCGCAGTCAGCCCTACGGCTGCGGGACTACGTCGGCCAGTGGCTGCCGTCGCACGCGAACGCGGTCGGGCTCATCGAGGGCGTGCTGATCCACGCCGACGTCGGCGCGTCGAAGCCGTTCCCCAACCCGCTGTCCGTGAAGGTCATCAACCTGCTGAGCGACTTCGAGGCGGTCAACGACGGGTTCGATCCCGCCACCGCCGACCCGTCCTACCGACTGTGGGAGGTGGCCGGCACCGGCCACAGCGGCTACTTCATCGGGCACCAGTCGGTGGTCGGCCACGGCCCGCGCATCCTCGGCGGAGCCAAGCAGACGAAGGCGCAGTACGACGCCACGATCCTGGCCGCCGGCAACTACGGCGAGCGGATCGAGCCCGAGCTGCTCGCGTGCATCGTCGCCGGATCGGCCATGCCGATGCGCTACGCCACGTCGAGCGCGATCCACCAGCTTCGGCGCTGGGTCGAGGGCGGTCCCGCGCCCGACAACGGCCCGCGGTTCCAGTTCGCCGACGGCTCGCTGGCGCACGATGCGCACGGGAACACGCTCGGTGGGATCCGCCTCCCGCCGATCGACGTCCCGGTGGCGACGTACCTGTCGACGACGTGCCAGCTCGGCGGGCTCACGCTGCCGTTCACCGATCTGCAGCTGCAGGACCTCTACGGCACCCACGCCGAGTACTACGCGCAGATGGCCGAGCGCACTGACGCGGCAGTCGCGGGCGGCTGGATCCTCCCCGCCGACGCCGTCGATCAGATGACCCGCGCCTGCGCCGCCAAGGTCCGCTTCCCCGATGCCAGCCGCACCTGCGAGCCCTACACCCCACCCGCCTACGACACTCCCCTCCCAGCGCCGGTGGAGCCGCCCGCAACGCCCGAGCCACCCCGCGTCGACCCCACCACCCCGGGCGGCGGCACCCTTCCCGCCACCGGCACGTCGGTCCCGCTCGCGCTCGCAGCCAGCGCACTGCTGCTCGCGGTCGTCGCGCGCCGCGCCGTCCGCACCTCCGCAACCTGTGGTCCTGAGTACCGAAAACCGTGTCCTACGACCACAAGTACGCGACGTACCGGGCCGGCACGCACCGCGCCGTCGCCGCCGCGCCCTTGATCGTCCTACGAGGAGGCTCGCTTCGGGCGGGGGACCAGCTCGCCGTTGCAGTTGGGGCAGACGGAGGCCATGCCGTCGGCGCAGGCGACGCAGAACGTGCACTCGAAGCTGCAGATCCTGGCGTCACCGCCCTCGGGCAGGTCGGCCTCGCACTTCTCGCAGGTGGCGCGCATCTCGAGCATGGGCGGACCGTACCGCCGCCGTCCTCGGCGTCAGCGGCGTTGGCCGGATCTGTGGCGAGATCGGCCGTCAGGGCCAGGGGTAGACGACCTCGGTGAGCTCCTCGCTCCGGTTCCAGAGACGGCCGGCGGTGGCTTCGTCCCGTGCCCGCTCGGAGCGGCCGACGCGCTTCGGGTGCCCGCGCTGCTCGCGCAGGGCATCGGGGCCCCAGTAGTCGTTCGGGTGCACGTCAGGCATCGTCGCGACGTACAGCTGCGGGAGGGCGCCCATGTGATCGGGCTGGCCGACCAGCTTGTCGCCCAGGGCGAGGAACGGCTTCAGCACCGCGGCGCCGATGGCCGGACCGGACGTCAGGTTGGTGGCGGCGTACCCAGGGTGGGCCGCAGCCGCCGTCAGCGTGGTGCCACGGTCGACGGCGCGGCGCTGCAGCTCGCTGGTGAACAGCAGGTTGGCGAGCTTCGTCTGCCCGTAGGCCCGCCAGCGCGAGTACCGCTTCCGCTCCCAGAAGAGGTCGTCGAAGTCGATGCGGCCCATGCGGTGGCCGTTGGAGGACACGGTGACGACGCGCGGCTCGGGTGCCTTCAACAGGGTGGGCAGCAGGAGCCCGGTGAGGGCGTAGTGGCCGAGGTGGTTGGTGCCGAGCTGCGACTCGAAGCCGTCGACGGTCTTCGTGTTCGGCACCGCCATGATCCCGGCGTTGTTCATGAGCACGTCGATGTGGTCGAGCTCGCCGTTCAGCTCCTCGGCGCACGCCCGCACCGAGGCGAGCGACGACAGGTCGAGGGTGCGCACCTCCGGAGGCGCACCGCTGGCCTTCGCCTTCACCTGCTCGAGGGCGGCCGCCGCCTTGGTGGCGTTGCGGCACGCCATCAGCACCCGGGCGCCCTTGGCGGCCAGCGCCTCGGCCGAGCGCAGGCCCAACCCGCTGTTCGCGCCCGTGATCACGATCGTCCGTCCCGTCTGATCCGGGATGTCAGCTGCAGTCCACTTGGCCATGGGCGAGATCCTGGCACCCGGCCGTCCGTACAGTGGAGTCGTGTCCGAGCAGGTCGTCACCGGTGTCTGCCACCACGACTGCCCCGACTCGTGCGTCTGGGAGGTGACCGTGCGCGACGGCGCCGCCGTGCGCCTGCGGGGCCAGGCCGATCACCCGTTCACCCGGGGTGAGCTCTGCCCGAAGGTCAACCGCTTCCTCGATCGGGTCCACCACCCCGATCGCCTGCTGCACCCGCTCGTGCGCACCGGGCCGAAGGGCTCCGCCACCTTCGAGCAGGTCTCGTGGGACGACGCCCTCGAGCTCATCGCCGGTAGGTGGCGGTCGATCATCGACGAGCACGGTCCCGCCGCCCTGCTCCCCTACGGCTACGCGGGCAACCAGGGCATCTTGCAGTGCCGCACGATGTCGGAGCGGCTGTTCAACGTGCTCGGCGCCAGCACGGTCGCCGGAGGACTGTGCGGGAACACGGCCGACGCTGGCCTCGTCGCCACCCAGGGGACGGGGTGCGGCGTGGACCCAGAGGACCTGCGGCACGCCCGCGTCATCCTGCTGTGGAGCACCAACACGCTCGTCACCAACCGGCACCTGTGGCCGATCCTCGAGGAGGCGCGCGCCGCGGGTGGTCGGGTGATCTGCATCGATCCGCTGCGCACCCGCACCGCGGCCGCCTGCGACGAGCACGTGCAGCTCCTCCCGGGCACCGACGGCGCTCTCGCGCTGGGCATGATGCACGTCCTGGTGGCCAAGGGGCTGGTCGACCACGACTACGTCGCCCAGCACGCGGTCGGGTACGACGCCCTCGTCGAGCGACTGCAGGAGTGGCCGCCGGAGCGGGTGGCCGAGATCTGCGGCCTGGAGGTGGCCGACATCGAACGCCTCGCCGTGCTGTACGGCGAAGGCGAGCCGTCCGTGATCCGCGTCCTCATCGGCATGGAGCACCGCGAGAACGGCGCCATGGCCTACCGCAACATCGCCTGCCTCCCGATCCTCACCGGCGCCTGGCGACACCGCGGCGGCGGGCTGGTCCGCAGCGTCGATCCGCTCTACGCGGAGGTGCTGCCGATCGGCGCGCTCCGCCGCCCCGACCTGCGTCCGCACCGCCGGCGGCCGATCGAGATGGGCAAGCTCGGCGAGGCCCTCACCGAGCGGCCGGACGACGACGCCGTCCACGCGCTGGTCGTCTACAACTGCAACCCGGCCGCCATCGCGCCCAACCAGACGAAGGTGCTGGCCGGGCTGGCTCGGGAGGACCTGTTCACGGTCGTGCTCGAGCAGTTCGTCACCGACACCGCTCGCTACGCCGACGTCGTGCTGCCGGCCACCACGCAGATCGAGCACCTCGACCTCATGCCGTCGTGGGGGCACCTCTACCTCACGCTCAACCTGCCCGCCATCGAGCCGCTCGGCGAGGCGCTGCCGAACACGGAGATCTTCCGCCGGCTGGCGACCGCCCTCGGGCTCGACGAACCCGCGCTGCACACGAGCGACGAGGACCTGATCCGCGAGCTGCTCGACGCCACCACCCACCCGTTCGCCCAAGGCATCACCTACGAGCGGTTGGTGGCCGAGGGGTCGATCCGGTTGCAGCGTCCCGACGACTGGCGTCCGCACGCCGACGGTGACTTCCCCACCCCGAGCGGCAAGGCCGAGCTCTGCGCGCCGTCGCTCGCGGACAAGGGCCTCGACACGCTCCCCACCTGGGTCCCGGCCACCGAGGGCCTCCACGGCGATCCCGAGCTCCGGGCCCGGTTCCCGCTGTCATGCATCACGTCGAAGCGCCATCAGCGCTTCCTCAACTCCAGCTACCAGAAGCTGGAGGCCCACACCGGCCCGGAGGGCGAGCCGAAGCTCGAGATCAGCGCCGCCGACGCCACCGCCCGCGGCATCGGCGACGGCGACCGCTGCCGCGTGTGGAACGACCGAGGTGCCATGGAGCTGGTCGCCACGATCAGCGAGCGCGTCCGCCCGCAGCTCGTCAGCGTCCCCTTCGGTTGGCCGCTCGAAGCCAGCGGCGGCGTCAGCTGCAACACGCTGACGAACGACGCCAGCACCGACTGGGGCGGCGGCACCGCGTTCCACGACAACCTCGTGGAGGTCGCCAGGCTCTGAGTCGAGGCGAGGCGGTTGGCGCGGGGTGGGATCTGGTGCCTCAGCCGGTGGGCTTGCGGCCGAAGCCGAAGAGGTGCTGGGCGACCTTGCGCATCTGGATCTCCTCGGAACCCTCGGTGATCCGGTAGCGGCGGTGGTGGCGGTAGATGTGCTCGAACGGCATGTGGCGGCTGTAGCCGACGCCGCCACACGTCTGCATGGCTCGGTCGGCGGCGTCGCAGGCCAGCCGGTTGGCGCGGTAGTTGCACATGGCGACCTGGTGGGTGAGCTCCATGTGGTGGCGGTGGTCCATCTGCCACGCGGTCTGCCGGATCAGCTGCCGCAGCATGGCGGCTTCGGTGTGCAGCTCCACGAGCGGGAACTGGATGCCCTGGTTGGTGGACAGCGCCTTGTTCCAGGTGGTGCGCCCGTTGGCGTAGGCGACCGCCTCGTCGATGCAGAACTGGGCGGCACCGAGCGACGACGCCGCCTGCCGGATCCGGTTCTCGTGCACGAACAGCTGCGCCAGGTCCAGGCCGTGGTCGAGGCGGCCGAACAGCGCGTCCGCGCCCACCCGCACGTCGGCCATCGTGACCTCGGCGTGATCGGTGGGCATGTTGAAGGTCCACCAGAAGAAGTCGACCGAGAAGCCCGCCGCGTCGGTGGGCACGAGGAACGCACTGATGCCGACGGGCGAGCCGGGGTCACCGGAGGTCCGGGCGAAGATGATGTCGTGGGTGGCGTGGTGCAGCCCTGAGTTGAAGCGCTTGTGGCCGTTGAGCACCCACTCGTCCCCGTCTTGCACCGCGGTGGTCTCGAGGAAGGTGGCGTCGGAGCCGTGGTTGGGCTCCGTGAGCCCGAACGCCAGCCGGCGCGTGCCGTCGAGGAAGCCGGGCATCCAGTCGGCCTTCTGCGCGTCGGTGCCGAAGTCGCGCATCATCAGGACGGTCGGGAAGTTGCCGACGATGGAGCTCTCGTTCTGCAGGTCGTTGTGCAGGCCCAGGCCCTTGTGAGCGAGGTGCTCGCGGATGATCGCCATCTCGAGGTTGCTGGCGTCACGGCCCCCGAACTCGGCGGGGAGCGCCAAGCGCAGCCACCCGGCGGCGTTGGCGCGCCGCCGCATCTCCCCCAGCAGCGCCTCCCAGTCAGCGCGCGGCACACCGTCGTGCTCGAAGTCGGTGCGGGCCCACTCTCGCCGGTGGTCGAAGAAGCGCTCGTTGTCGTCCTGGGCCTGCAACGGGGCGATCTCTGCCTCGATGAAGGCATCGAGCTCGTCGAGGGTGGCCTGGATGTCGGCCGGGATGTCGAAGTCCATGGCCGGAACCTACGCGAGCGATCGCCAGGGCGATCGGTGTGACGATGTTCCGGTTGCCAGTCCGCCGATCTTGTCGAGACTTGGCTCGTGGCCTGGCGGATCCTGGTGTTTCGCAAGCCCGGCCCCGACCCGGATGAGGTCGACGAGCTCGGCGCACGGATCGCCGAGCTGGAGCAGGAGCGCGACTCCCTCCAGCGGCGCCTCGAGCGAAGCCGGCGGCCGAGCTGAGCGTCCGACCGCCGTTCGGGGGCATGATGCGGGCATGCGCATCGGCCTGAACGGATCCAGCCTCATCGCCATGGGAGCCCCGCTCGGGCAGCTCGTCGACCACGCGGCGGAGGCCGAGGCGGACGGCTTCACCTCGTACTGGCTCGCGCAGCTGGGCGTGCCCGACGCCCTCACCGCGATCGCGGCGATGGGCGGCGTCACCAGCCGCATGGAGATCGGCACCGCCGTGATCCCCACGTGGCCGCGCCACCCGCTGATGCTGGCGGCCCAGGCGCTCACCGTGCAGCAGGCGATCGGACCGCGCCTCGTCCTCGGGATCGGGCTGGCCCACAAGTCGAGCGTCGAGGCCACGCTCAAGATCCCGTTCGTCACGCCGGCCAAGCACATGGACGAGTACCTCGAGGTGCTCCTGCCTGCCCTCACCGACCACAAGGTGTCGTTCACGGGCGACATCTGGTCGGCCGAGACCGAGGGCCTCGGTGGCCCGGCTGACGTCGAGGCGCCGACCGTGATGCTGGCGGCGATGGGGCCCCGCATGCTCAAGCTGGCGGGCGAGCGCACGAGCGGAACGATCCTGTGGCTGAGCGGGCCCAAGGCCATCGCCGAGCAGATCAAGCCCGCCCTCGACAAGGCCGCCGCCGACGCCGGGCGGCCGACGCCGCGCATCATGGCCAGCGTGCCGGTGTGCGTCACGAGCAAGCCGGACGACGTCAAGGGCTTCGTGGCGGTCGCGCTCGCGGGCTACAACGACCTCCCGTCGTATCGAGGCGTGATGGACACCGAGGGCGCCGGGGGTCCCGCCGACGTGTCGCTGATCGGGAGCGAGGACGAGGTGCGCGCCGGCCTGGCCGCCTTCGCCGACGCCGGCGCCACCGACTTCGCCGCCGTCGAGCTGATCATCGATCCGGCCGACGCCGCTCCCACCCGCGCGCTCCTCAAGGACCTGGCGCGGAGCAACGGCGGCTAGCGAGATGGCGCTCACGTCGCTCGACCCGATCGGGTTCCGCGTCGGCTCGCGGGAGCTGACCTATCGCCGAACGGCCGGCGGCGCCGTGGAGGAGGGCCCGGGCCTCGACGATGCCGCCACGGTGGTCGCGCTCTCCCCCGAGGCGTGGGACGACCTCGTGGCGCAGGTGCGCACGTTCATCCACCTCCAGCTCAGCGACGAGCTCACGTACGAGCGGGGGACGTTCGAGCACCTGGCCGACTGGGACCCGTTCCTCCGCCTCGCCCACGCCGGCATCCCGATCTACGACCCGGCCCACACCGACCTGTCCGACGTCGACCTGCAGCGCACCTTCACCATGGCGGACTCGGACGACGACCTGCGCGCCTTCTTCTCGGTCACCGGCTTCCTCCACCTGCGTGGCGTGTTCACCCCCGACGAGGTGGAGGCCGCCAGCGCCGAGGTCGATCGCCTGGCCGCGCTGGCCCGCCCCGGCGACGACCAGTCATGGTGGGTCACCGATGCCGACGGCCAAGAGCAGCTCTGCCGGCTGGTGTACGCCAGCCAGCGGTCCGACGTCCTCGCCGAGCTCGAGCGCGATCCGCGCCTCGCCCGCCTCGGCACCCTCCTCCGCGACGACGTGCAGCTGGTGGCCGACCGCATGGAGGGCTCACCGGTCCTCATCAAGGTGCCGGGCCCGACCAAGGGCCTCTCCAACATCCCGTGGCACCAGGACTGCGGCATGGGCGGGCACAGCATCTGCTGCCCCGCGACCAGCATCGGCGTCCAGCTCACCGGCTCTTCGCGCGCGACCGGCAACCTCAAGGTGGTCCCGGGCAGCCAGGGCCAGACGCTCCCGTTCGTCTGGGAGGGGCGGCTCGAGGGCGTCCCCGTGGTGGAGGTCGACACCCAGCCCGGCGACGTCACCGTCCACATCGCCGACGTGATGCACGCGTCCCCCGAGCCCACGGGCGAGGGCGGCCGGCGGACCTTCTACGTCACGTTCTACCCGCCTGCCCTCCTCGACCACGTGGGCCCCGGCGAGGCGTTCAACGACGTGGTGCGCAACCGCACGGGCGAGGCCGACGCCCTCCGGCTCCGCGACTGACCGTCGGGGCCACTCGGTAGCCCCACCCCTCCCGCTGGCCGCCATCGTGCTCGCGCTCGCGGAGGGCGGGCTCAGGACCGCCCTCCTCGTCCACGACGGTGATCGTGTTGTCGGGCATGGCCAGGCGCCATCCTGGCGCACCCGGCCGGAGGGTCATCGGTCACGTCCGGGCCGGGTTGGAATCTTCCCGGGAGCCCCTAGGTTGACGTCACTTGCACAACGCAAGTCACCACTTGGGAGCCCCCCACATGCCCAGCTCGATCGAGTCCAACACCCTCCCCCTCCTGCCTCTTCCCGATGGCGTCATCCTCCCGACGATGGTGGTCACCATCGCGGTGGAGTCACCGGAGGCCGTGGCCGCCGCCGAGGCGGCCGAGCGCAACGGCGGCGAGCTGCTGCTGGTCCCCAAGGTCGGCGACCGCTACGCCACCGTCGGCACCCTGGCTCACGTCGAGAGCACCGGTGTGCTCCCGGGCGGCACCCAGGCGCTCGTCGTCCGCGCCACCGGGCGCGCCCACCTCGGGGCCGGCGTGGTCGGCACCGGTGCCGGCCTCTGGGTCACCGCCGACCCGATCGAGGAGACCCCGCCCACGGAGGAGGCGCTGCGGCTCGGCCGCGAGCTGCGCGCCACCCTCCAGGTCCTCTTCGAGCACCTCGGAGCCCGCCAGGCGCGCGGCATCCTTCGTAGCGTCGAGGAAGACGACCCGGGCGCGCTGGCCGACCTCGTCGGCTGGTGGCCGGAGCTCTCCAACGAGCGCAAGGTGCAGCTGCTCGAGGCCGTCGACGTGGAGGACCGCGTCCGCCTCGTCCTCGGCTGGGCCAAGGACGCGCTCGCCGAGCGCGAGCTGGCCGAGAAGATCTCCAACGACGTCCGGGAGGGCCTCGACCAACAGCAGCGCGAGCACCTGCTCCGCCTCCAGATGGAGGCCATCCGCAAGGAGCTCGGCAGCGACGACGCCGAGGGCGAGTCGGTCGACGACTACCGCGCCCGCATCGATGGCCTCGAGGCCGACGGCGTGGCCGAGGACGTCGTGCGGTCCCTCCGCAAGGAGCTCGGCCGCTTCGAGCGCATGCCTGAGCAGAACATGGAGCGGGGCTGGATCCAGGGCTGGCTCGACACCGTGCTCGGCCTCCCGTGGACCGAGCGCTCCACCGACGAGCTGGACGTGGAGGTGGCGCGGGCCACGCTCGATGCCGACCACACCGGTCTCGACGAGGTGAAGGACCGCATCGTCGAGCTCCTCGCCGTCCGCAAGCTGCGGGCGGAGCGCGGGATCGACGAGGAGGGCACCGCCCGCCGCAAGCCCGGCGCCATCCTCGCCCTGGTCGGCCCGCCCGGCGTCGGCAAGACCTCGCTCGGTGAGTCGGTCGCTCGCGCCCTCGGCCGGAAGTTCGTGCGGGTCTCCCTCGGCGGCGTGCGCGACGAAGCCGAGATCCGCGGCCACCGCCGCACCTACGTCGGCGCCCAGCCCGGACGCATCGTCCGGGCCATGACCGAGGCGGGCACCATGAACCCTGTCGTGCTCCTCGACGAGGTCGACAAGCTCGGCAGCGACTACCGCGGTGACCCCTCCGCGGCGCTGCTCGAGGTGCTCGACCCCGCCCAGAACCACACGTTCCGTGACCACTACCTCGAGGTCGACCTCGACCTGTCCGATGTGCTGTTCATCGCCACGGCCAACGTGCTCGAGACCGTCCCGGGCCCGCTGCTCGACCGGCTGGAGATCATCCGGGTCGACGGCTACACCGAGGACGAGAAGGTCACCATCGCACGCGACCACCTGCTGGCCCGGCAGGTTCGTGGCAACGGCCTGCACGACGACGAGGTGGCGCTCACCGACGCGGCGTTCCACGCCATCGTGGCCGGCTACACGCGCGAAGCCGGCGTGCGCGAGCTGGAGCGACAGCTCGGCAAGGCACTCCGCAAGGTTGCGGTCACCATCGCGGGTGGCGCCGCCACGCCAGTCGCGATCGACGAGCCCGACCTCCGTGAGCTGCTGGGTCGTCAGCGGTTCCACGCCGAAGACCTGGCTGACCGCGTGTCGGTGCCCGGCGTGGCCACCGGCCTCGCCGTCACCGGTGCCGGCGGCGACGTGCTGTTCGTCGAGGCCACCTCGATGGACGGCGAGCCGAGCCTGCAGGTCACCGGTCAGCTCGGCGACGTGATGAAGGAGTCGGCCCAGATCGCACTGTCGTGGGTGCAGAGCCACCGCGGCGACGTCAACGTCGAGGCCGACGACCTGGTCCGGCGCTTCCACGTCCACTTCCCCGCCGGCGCCGTCCCCAAGGACGGTCCGTCCGCTGGCATCACCATGACCACCGCGCTCGTCTCGCTGCTCACCGGTCGCCCCGTGCGACCCGAGGTCGGCATGACCGGCGAGGTCACGCTGTCGGGCCGGGTGCTGCCCATCGGCGGCGTGAAGCAGAAGGTGCTGGCCGCCCACCGGGCCGGGCTCACCGAAGTGATCCTCCCGGCCCGCAACGGTCCCGACCTCGACGACCTCCCCGACGAGGTCCGCGACGCCATGACCATCCACCTCGTGGAGGACGTCGGCCAGGTGCTGGAGCTCGCGCTCGCCAGCTGAGCCCCCGTTAGGGTCCGGCGATGGCGTTCGAGACCGTCACCGGGTACTGCTGGCCGCAGTCCGTCACCGGCGGCGACGCCGTCGGGATGCACCTGTCATCGGCCGGCGGTCGGCCGGTGGCCGTCGAGGTGGCGCGCGTCGGAGCCGAGCGCACCGTCGTGTTCGCCGACGACGCCGTCCCGGCCGACAGCCACCCCACGCCCACCGACGCCCACAGAAACGGCTGCGACTGGCCCGCCGCGGTCGTGCTCGACGTCGACCCCGCGTGGCGGTCCGGCTACTACGAGGTGGTCCTCGAGATCGACGTGGACGGCAAGCGCCGGCGCAGCCACGCCTTCTTCGTGGTCCGGCCGCCGACCGGGGCCCCCACTGCGTCGATCCTGCTGGCGCTGGCCACCAACACGTGGCACGCCTACAACGACTTCGGCGGCCGGAACCTCTACACCGGCGGCACCCACGTGTCGCTACAGCGGCCGATGTCCCCCGGCTACCTGTTCAAGCCGCCGGGCCTCGGCCGCCGGGTCACCACCACCGCGCCGCCCGACCCGCAGATGGCCGCCCACGTCGGCTACCTGGCCCTGAACCACCTGTCGCCGTACGCCGGCTCCGCGGGTTGGCCCGACTGGGAGCTGCCGTTCCTGCAGTGGGCCGAGGGGCACGGCTACGCCATCGACGTCGTCACCAACGCCGACCTCGAGGACCACCCGGACGTACTGCTCGGCGGCGGCCGCTCGCTCTTCCTGTCGGTCGGGCACGACGAGTACTGGTCGAGCGCCATGCGCGACACGGTCGAGGCCTTCATCGGCCAGGGGGGCCACGCCGCCTTCTTCTCCGGCAACACCGCGTTCTGGCAGGTGCGCCTCGAAGACGCCACCCCGGAGGGACCGGCCGCCACCATGGTGGGCTACAAGGGCTTCTTCAAGCAGGACCCGGTGTTCGACACCGACCGCGTCCACGAGCTCACGAGCATGTGGTCCGACCACCTCATCGAGCGACCCGAGAACCACATGACCGGCGTGAGCTTCGCCCGCGGCGGGTACCACCGCATCGGCAAGCGGGCCACGGCCGGCGCGGGTGGGTACACCATCCACCGGCCCGACCACTGGCTGTTCGAGGGCACCGGGCTCGGCTACGGCGACCTCCTCGGGGCCGGCGCCACCACGGTCGGGTACGAGTGCGACGGCTGCGACTTCACCTACCGGGACGGCCTGCCGTACCCCACCGGCGTCGACGGCACGCCGGCCAGCTTCGAGATCCTCGGCACCGCGCCGGCCGCCCACTTCACCCGCACCACGGCCACTCGCCCGCCGGCCCCGAGCGAACCGTCCGAGGTGGAGTTCATCGCCGCCCGGCTCTTCGGCGGCAGCCGGTCCGCGGAGGACGTCGAGCGCATCTCCTACGGCCACGCCGTGCTCGGCACCTACACGTCGTCTGCCGGCGGTGTCGTGGTCACGTCGGGCAGCACGGACTGGGCCCACGGTCTCGCCGGTCGCGACCCGCAGGTCGAGCAGATCACCAGGACCGTGCTCGACCGCCTGGGTGCCTGAGCTTCAGCTCTGGTCGACGTCTTCGGTGCGCAGGAACGAGAACTTGCCGTCGGCCTCCAACACGCACCACTCGACATCGTGGAGGTCGCTGATGCCCTCCGTGCGGGCGGCCTCGAACAGATCGGCCAGGTCGAGTCGCTCGTTCCGCAGCGCCTCCTTCACCACCTTGCCGTCGTGGACCACCACGACGGGCACGCCCTCCAGCACGCGACTGGTACGAGGCCACCGCACCGCAACGGCCGCCGACAGGACCGACAGCAAGGCCATGGGGGTGATGGCCAGCATGGCGCCGGTGACCGACATGTCCTCCAGCGTGAGGCCCTGCTGGATGAGGTCACCCATGACGACGAGTACGACCAGGTCGAAGGCGGTCAGCTGTGACAGCTCGCGCTTGCCGACCGCGCGCAAGACGATCCAGAGGAAGAGGTAGATCACGACGGAGCGCACGACGATGCCCATCAGGGGGCCACCCAGGTCGTGTAGTCGAGGGTGACCGCGTCGCCGTCCGCCGACACGGTGGTGGTGCCCTGCTCACGGCCGAACACCCCCGGTTCGATCCGGGCGTCGAGGATGATCTGGAGCGAGTCGCCCGGCGGCGGGTCGAACTCCCAGATCACGAACCCGTCTTCGGTGGTCATCGACGCCGCGTCGGGTTCGAAGCCGTTGTCGTCGAAGATCTCGAGGTAGCTCTGGCGGGTGCGGACCTCGATGGGCCCGTCAAAGCCCCCGGCTCGCTCGATCGTGAGGCTGAACGGCGACGCCAGTGCCCCCCGCACTCGGTCGGCGTACCGGATGGTCACGTGCAGATCCCCCGACGCTCCCTCCACAGTGTCCGTGCGGACGCCGAGCTGCTGGGTGAGGGCCGCGAGCACGAACAGGGTCAGCACGGCGAGGATGCCGCGGCGCCACCAGAGCCCGCGACGGCTGGCCACCAGGCCGTCGTCGAGCGGGATCGTCGACGTGCGCGCCGGATCCCCACCGTCGTCGATGGGGATCCGGCTCATCGTCTGGTGATCAGTGCTTGTCGCGGAAGTCCTGGACCTTGTCCTTGACCGAGTCCATGGCGTCCTCCGCCTTGTCCTTCACGTCGTCCAGCACGCCCTTGGCCTTGCCGGTGAGCTCGTCGGCCTTGCCCTCGTTCTTGAGGTCGTCGTTGTCGGTGAGGTCACCGGCCGCTTGCTTCACGCGGCCCTTGGCCTGGTCGATGTTCTCTCCCATGGGGGTTGCCTCCTGGCAATCGGGGGTTGACCGACCACGACTTCCCGGCGAAGGCAGCTTCCAGACCTGGTCAGGCGATGGCGGCGACCGGACCGTCCGAGAACTGCGAGTCGTAGAGGTCGGCGTAGCGGCCGCCCGCGCCCAGCAGCTGGAGATGGGTGCCGTGCTCCACGACTCGGCCGCCCTCGATCACCAGGATGACGTCGGCGGCCTTGATCGTCGACAGTCGGTGGGCGATCACGATCGCGGTGCGTCCGGCCAGCGCGGCGGCGAGCGCCTCTTGCACCGCCACCTCCGACTCGGAGTCGAGGTGCGCGGTGGCCTCATCGAGGATCACCACCCGCGGTTGGGCCAGGAGGAGTCGAGCGATGGTGAGACGCTGACGCTCACCGCCTGAGAGCCGGTAGCCGCGCTCGCCAACCACCGTGTCGAGCCCGTCGGGCAGCGACCGCACCAGCGCGTCGAGGCGGGCGCTGGCGAGGGCGGTCCAGATGGCCGCCTCGTCAGCGTCGGGCGCGGCGTAGGCGAGGTTGGCGCGGATGGAGTCGTGGAAGAGGTGCCCGTCCTGGGTGACGACGCCGACGGTGCGACGCACGTCGTCGAAGGAGAGGTCGCGCACGTCGACGCCGCCGAGCAGCACCTGCCCCTCGTCCGGGTCGTACAGCCGGGGCACCAACGAGGCGATGGTCGACTTGCCGGCGCCGGAGGGCCCGACCAGGGCGACGGTCTGCCCGGGCTCGACGCGGAACGACACGCCGTGGAGCACCTCTTCGCCGAGGCGGTCGTCGAGCACCGCCACCTCCTCGAGAGAGGCGAGCGACACCTTGTCGGCGGACGGGTAGCCGAAGCGAACGTCGACGAGCTCGACCGATGCCGCGCCGGCGGGCAAAGGGATCGGCACGGCCGCCTCCTTGATCAGCGGCTCGATGTCGAGCACCTCGAACACCCGCTCGAAGCTGACGAGCGCGGTCACCACGTCGAGCCGGGCGGTGGCGAGCGCCGTGAGCGGCGCGTAGAGGCGGTTGAGCAGCAGCGCCATCGTCACGACCGTGCCGGGGTCGAGGTCGCCCTGGAGGGCGAGGTACCCGCCGAGCCCATAGATCAGCGCGAGCGCGAGGCCCGAGACGAGGGTGAGGGCACGGAGGAAGATCGCCGAGGCCATCGCGGACCGCACGCCGATGTCGCGGACGCGGGCCGCCCGCTGCCCGAACGCCTCGGCCTCCTCGGCGGGTCGACCGAACAGCTTCACCAGCGTGGCTCCTGGCGCGGAGAACCGCTCGGTCATCTGTGACGTCATGGCGGCGTTGTGCTCGGCCGCCTCCCGCTCCAGCACGCCGACGCGGGCACCGACCCGCCGGGCCGGGATCACGAACACGGGGAGCAGGACCACCGCCAGCAAGGTGATCGGCCACGAGAGGCGGAGCATCACTGCGAGGGTGAGGACGAGGACGATCACGTTGGTCACCACGCCCGACAACGCCGAGGTGAAGGCGCGCTGGGCGCCGATCACGTCGTTGTTGAGCCGGCTGACCAGAGCTCCGGTGTGGGTCCGGGTGAAGAAGGCGACCGGCATGCCCTGCACGTGCTCGAACACACGCCGGCGCAGGTCGAGGATGAGGCCCTCTCCGAGCCGGGAGGACGTCAGCCGCTCGAGGAGCCCGACCGCGGTGTCGACGACGGCGACCACGGCGATCAGCACCGCGAGGACGATGACCGTGCCGCGCGCGCGGCCCTCGACGATGGCGTCGACGGCTTGGCCGGCCAGGAGCGGGGTCGCCACGCCGAGGACGGCCGACACCGTCGCCAAGCCGAGGAAGGTGACGATGGTCCGGCGGTGCGGGCGAGCGAACTCGGCCACCCGGCGGCGGGTCGCGCGCCGCACCGGTCGCCGAGCCCGGCCATCGTCCTGCATCGCGCTGCGGAGGGCCATCCAGCTGTTCATGTCGCTCATGTGGCCACCCTAAGACTTGAAGTTCACTTGAGGTCAAGTACCCTGCGGGGGTGCCCAACACGATCGCCATCGGTGCCCTCGCCGAGCGGACCGGGGTGGCCACGTCGGCGCTCCGGTACTACGAGGCCGAGGGCCTCATCCACGCCACCCGCTCCGACGGGGGGCAGCGTCGGTTCGCGCGCGACACGATCCGACGGGTCTCCTTCATCCGCGTCGCCCAGCAGGTGGGCCTGACGCTCGACGAGGTCCGCACCGCGCTCGCCTCGCTCCCCGACAACCGCACACCGACGGAGAAGGACTGGCACCGCCTGTCGACGTCGTGGCGGCCCCGCCTCGACGACCAGATCGCGATGCTCCAACGGCTCCGCGATCGGCTCGACGCCTGCATCGGGTGCGGCTGCCTCTCGCTGCGCGTGTGCCACATCGTGAACCCGGGCGACGAGGTCGCGGTGCGCGGGCCCGGCCCGCGCTACCTGCTCGACTCCTAGCCCGTCAGGTGGCGGGATCGAAGCGGAGCGGGAGCCGGCTCGGGCCCCAGATGCCGACGGTCGCGGGCTTCCACTCGATGGGTCCGTCGAGGGCGAGGCCGGGCAGGCGACGGGCGAGGATCACGAGGGCCTCCTGCAGCTCGGCGCGAGCGAGGGACGCTCCGAGGCAGAAGTGGATGCCCGACCCGAAGGTCATCTGCGCTGACGTGTTCGGTTCGCGCTCGATGTCGAACCGGTGGGGATCGGGCCACACCTCGGGGTCGATGTTGGCGGTGGCCAAGCTCGTGATGACGAGCGTGCCCGTAGGGAAGACGACCCCGCGGTAGTCGATGTCCTCCGACGCGAACCGGGCGGTGCCGCGGATGGCGCCGAGGCAGCGCATCGTCTCTTCGACCCGCGGGGGGCGAGGTCGGGATCCGCCGCGAGCCGGCTCCACTGGTCGGGGTGCTGTGCGAGCAGCGCGACGGAGCAGGCGAGCTGGTTGCGGGTGGTGTCGGTGCCCGCCATGAGCACGGCTTCGGTCATCATCACCAGCTCGTCGGTGGAGAGCCGGTCACCCTCCTCCTCCACCGCGATCATGTGGCTGAGCAGGTCGTCGGACGGCTGCGAGCGGCGTTCCTCGATCATGGCCCGCACGTAGGCGTCGAGCTCGTCCATCGCCGTCAGGATCGCGGGTAGGTCGTTGGTGATGTCGTTGTTGAAGATCCGGAAGATGTCGGTGGCCCAGCCGGAGAACAGCTTCCAGTCGTCCTTCGGCGCCCCGAGCAGCTCGCAGATGATCGGGATCGGGTACGGCTCGCAGACGTCCGCGACGAACTCACACGTGCCTTGCGCCGCCACCTCGTCGATCAGGTCGCCGATGACCTGGCGCATGACCGGGCGGAGCCGATCCGTGGCCCGGGGCGTGAAGGCGGGCGAGGCGAGGCGGCGCAGCCGGGTGTGCTCCGCCCCCTCGGTCGACAGGATGGACCGCTGCTGCCGCTCCTGGAGCCGCGGGTCGACGAACCCCGACACCTGCTGCATGAGCGAGAGCGCGGAGTGGAAGCGCCGATCTCGCAGGATGGCCATGACGTCGTCGTGCCGGGTGACCGCGTAGCCGACGGGGATGCGGGCCAGCCAGTGCTGGTCGCGCGCCACTTCGAAGGCCGCCAGCGCGTCGTCCCGCTCCAGGTTGAGCACGTCGATCTCGGGGATGTCGAGGTCGTGCACCGTTGTCGCCATGGGACCCCCTCGTCGTCGCCCGACGCTACCGGCGGCGCTTGGCTCCCTGCACCAGCACCCGCTGGTAGATGCCGGCGGGCAGCCGGGCGGCGAGGTCGATGAGCTTGGCGTCGGGGCCGATCAGGGCCCGGCGGCGGTTGCGCTCGACGGCGGTGAGGATCTGGCGGGCCGCCTTCTCCGGCGAGGTCATGGCGATCTTGTCGAAGTCGTCCTTCGCGGCGTCGGCCGACCCCGCGAGGTCGAGGACGCTGGCATCCATCCGTGCGTTCCGGACGATGTTGGTCTTGATGCCCCCGGGGTGGATCGTGGTGCACGACACCCCGCCCTTCTCCATCTCGAGCTCCATGCGAAGCGCGTCGGTGAAGCCGCGCACACCGAACTTGGCGGCGTTGTATGCGGATTGCGACGGGATGCTGAGCAGGCCGAACACGCTCGACAGGTTGACGACGTGGCCCTCACCGCTGGCCTTGAGGTGCGGGAGGAAGGCCTTGGTGCCGTGGACGACGCCCCAGAAGTTGATGTTCATCAACCACTCGAAGTCGTCGTAGGACATGGCGTCGATGGTCGCCCCGAGGGCGACGCCGGCGTTGTTGAAGATGAGGTTGACCTTGCCGTGCTCCTGTACGACCTGGTCGGCCCAGGCGAACATCGCGTCGCGGTCGGCGACGTCGAGGCGCTGCGACGTGACCTTCACGCCCGCGCCTTCGCACTGCGCGACTGTCTCGGCGAGACCGACCTCGTCGATGTCGGACAGGGCGAGGTGACAGCCCCGGCGGGCGAGGTCGTTGGCCAGGGCCCGGCCGATGCCCGAACTGGCGCCGGTGATGGCCGCTACACGACCGTCGAAGCTCTTCATGCGCTGACCGCCGCCTTGTCGTTGATCGGGTTGGAGAACTGCATGGCGTCGTCCTCGATGCTGCTGCGCTTGAGGGCGCGGTAGTCGCGGACGTAGCTCTGGTGCACCTGCCACGGGAACTTGGAGCCTTGCTTCGGGAGACGGTCGGCCGCCCGGTTGATGTAGCCGGAGTTGAGCCCCATGAGCGGCGTGGCGGTGACGGTGGCGTCGTCGTTGCGCGGCGTGCACTGGCGCAGGCCGGTGTCGCGCAGGTGGTTGAGGAGGCGGCACACGTAGTCGCACGTGAGATCGCACTTCAGGGTCCACGACGCGTTCGTGTAGCCGACGGCCAGAGCGAGGTTCGGCACGCCTTCGAGCATCATCCCCTTGTAGGTGAGCTTGTCGGGCAGCTTGACCGGCTCGCCGTCGACGGTGAGCTCGATCCCGCCGATGAAGAGCAGCTCGAGCCCCGTGGCCGTGACGATGATGTCGGCCTCGAGCTCGGTGCCGGACTCGAGGCGGATGCCGGTCTCGGTGAACGTGTCGATGTGGTCGGTGACCACCGAGGCCTTGCCGGCGCGGATGGCCTTGAAGAGGTCGCCGTCGGGGACCGACGCACAGGCGCTGGTCCCACGGGTTGTACGACGGCGTGAAGTGGGTGTCGACGTCGTAGCCCTTGGGCAGCTGGCGTTCGACGCCCCGGCGCAGGACCTTCTTCACGAGCGCGGGGCGCCGCTTGCTGATGAAGTACGATCGCCTGCGTGCCGACCGCGAGGACCCACCGCATGATGGTGCCGGCGTACCGATCGGGGAGGGTCTTGCGCAGCATCTGGGCCAGCGGGTTCTTGGCCGGCACCGACGCGATGTAGGTCGGCGAGCGCTGCAGCATCGTGACGTGCCCCGCGTCCTCGGCCATCGACGGGATCAGCGTGACCGCGGTGGCGCCGCTCCCGATCACCACGACCTGCTTGCCGGCGTAGTCGAGGTCGTCGGGCCACGCCTGCGGGTGGATGATCTGGCCGTTGAAGCGGTCCATGCCTGGCGAAGTCGGGCTGGTAGCCGTGGTCGTAGCGGTAGTAGCCGCTGCACGAGAACACGAAGCCGGCGGTGAGGGCGATGACCTCTCCGGTGTCGGTGCGCTCGGCGGTGACGTGCCAGCGGGCGTCGTCGCTCGACCAGTCGGCCGCGATGATCCGGTGGTTGAAGCGGATGTGCTCGTCGATCCCGGACTCGGCCGCGGTGTCCTTGATGTACTGCAGGATCGACGCACCGTCGGCGATCGACTTCTCTCCGTCCCACGGCCGGAACGAGTAGCCGAGCGTGAACATGTCGGAGTCCGACCGGATGCCCGGGTACCGGAAGAGGTCCCACGTCCCGCCGATGGCCTCGCGCGCCTCGAAGATCGCGTAGGTGGCCCAGGGGCACTTGTCCTGGATGTAGTGGCCGGCACCGATGCCGGAGAGGCCGGCACCGACGATGAGGACGTCGAGGTGCTCCACGCGTCAGGCCGCGCTCGTGGCGAGCTTGTCGTTGAGCGTCCCGGCCTGGCCGAACAGCTCGTTCCGCCACCGCTCGACGAGCTCGGTGGTGTCCCGGTCGTCGGGGTGGAAGTCGGGGCGGTTGTAGTCCTTCAGCTGGAGCCACAGCTCACGGCTCACGATCGGCGAGCGCCGGAACGTGCGCCAGCTCTTCCGGAGGTTGCCGCGGCGGTAGGTGGCGCGGTCGCCGAGCATCGAGATGACGACCTGCACCGCCATGCCGGCGACGAAGCCGAACCGGAGGAAGTTCATCGTCCACACCCGCATGCGCTCGCTGCCGCCGATGGCCTTGTAGACGTCGAAGGCGACGGCCTTGTGCTCGGACTCCTCGAGGGCATGCCAGAGGAAGAGGTTCTTGACCTCCTCGTGGCCGAACAGCGCCTGCGTCTCCTCGCTCGGTGAGCACGAGCTCGGCCAGCGTGGCGGTGAAGTGCTCGAGGGCGGCGGTGGCGGCCAGGTTCGACGTCGCCGGCGCCACCCGCTCGCGCAGCTCGAGGCCCCACTTCGTCATCCGCTCGAACCGCTTGACCGGGTAGCCGAGCTGGTCGAGGCGGTCGTTGAAGGCGCGGTGCTCGCGGCCGTGCATGGCCTCCTGGCCGATGAACCCGTTGACCTGGCGCTTGAGCTCGGGATCGGTGATCTGGTCGCGGTAGTGGCGCACCGAGCGCACGAAGAAGTCCTCGCCGTCGGGGAACACCGACGACAGCGACGCGGCGACGTGGCTGAGGATGAGGTCGCCGTCGGCCGCGAAGTGGCGGGGCAGCTCCTGGAGGGACTCCTCGAAGGAGATCCGGCGGGTCGGGACGACGCGGTCGGGGTTGCTGGTCTGGGCAGTCGCGGTGGGGCCATGGCCCGCCATCGTAGACTATTTGAGTTATTTACTCAATCCCTCAGTTCTGGTAACATCCGTCACATGTCGCAATCGAAGGGCGAGGTCACCCGGCGGGCGATCCTCGACGCCGCCATCGTCCGGTTCGGCCGGGAGGGCTACCGGGCCACCGCCGTGGCGGACATCGCCCGCGACGCGGGCGTCGGCGGCACGGTCGCCTACGCCTACTTCCCCAACAAGGAGGCGCTGTTCCTCGCCGCCATCGACGAGGACGCCGCCGCCGTCATCCACGAGGGCCTCGACAGCGTGATCGAACACCCGCTGATCCAGGACTGGCGCCAGACGCTGATCTTCACCCTGGTGGCGGCGGTGCAGGAGCACCCGCTGGCTCGGCGGGTGCTGGCCGGCCTCGAACCCGACGTCACCGATCGGGTGCTGGAGATCCCGGCGCTGGCCGAGCTCCGCAAGGCGTGCACCGAGCGCATCCGCGCCGAGCAGCTCACCGGCGCGGTTCGCCACGACATCGACCCTGTCGCCATCGGCAACGGCGTCATCTCGATCATGCTCTCGCTGCTGATGTCCGTGGTCCAGGTCGGACCGAACGCGGCGCTCGCCTACGGCGACGACGTGGCCGCGGTGTTCCAGGCCGCGCTGGACCGCACCCCCCCGCCGAAGACCTGAGCACGGTTACCAAGAAGGGAGTCCGATCCCTCACGCAGTCCCCCATCGCGGACGAGCCCTACGGCTCCGTCCTCGTGTTCCGCGACCCCGACGACATCCAGCTCGAGCTCTTCTCGCCGCCGGGCGGGTGATGGGAGCCGGTGCCTAGTCCTTGCGCCCGCGGCGGGGGCGGAGGCTGCGTCGGGCCAACCGCCAGCTGGCGGCTTCGAGGCGAAGCGTGCGCTGCCGGTCGGCCACGAGGTCGACGGCCAGGGCGGGGTGGTGCATCACGAGTGGCTCCTGTCGTCAGGCCGCGGACGCGGCGAGCTGGGTGGGGTGGGTGACCGCTGACGAGCGGCGGCCGGTCGTGAGCGTGCCGCGGGTGCCGCAGCGGCAGCGCCAGTGGAGGACGACGCCGTCCGGCGTGGTCTCCAGCGCTTCGATGGCTCGGGGTCCGAGCAGGACTCGGGCCTGGTGGTGGGGGCAGTGGATCTCGAACATGGCGTCACGGTACGACGCCAGTGGACCCTTGATAAGGTCCAGTTCAATGACCTCTATCGGTACCACTTCTCCCGATGTGCTCGTCGAGCTGGACCGGTCCCGCCCCCGTGGGTTGCGGGCCCAGGTGGAGGACGAGCTGCGGAGCGCGATCCGCTCTGGGCGGCTCGCACCGGGGGTGTCCCTGCCGTCGAGCCGGGCCCTGGCCGCCGACCTGGGCGTCACCCGCGGGGTGGTCGTAGCCGCGTACGACCAGCTGGTGGCCGAGGGCTACCTCGTGTCGCGCCACGGCTCGGGCACCATCGTCAACGCCACCGCCCAAGGTGCAGCCCGGCCGGCGGCGAGACCACCCGAGCGCACCCCGGTGGCCATCGACTTCCGGCCGGGGCTGCCCGACCTCGACCTGTTCCCGAGGACGGCGTGGTTGCGAGCGACGCGGGCAGCGCTGCAGACGATGCCGCGCGACGACCTCAGCTACGCAGACCCGCGCGGGCTGTTGGATCTCCGACACGCGTTGAGCGACTACCTCGCCCGCGTGCGCGGGGTGAGCGCGGATCCAGATCGCGTGGTGGTGTGCGACGGGTTCAGCCATGGCTTCAGCCTCGTGGCGGGCGTGCTGCGCGACCTCGGGCACGACGAGGTCGCCGTCGAGGACCCGGGCTACGACGGGCCCCGAGCGGTCCTCGCGTCGATCGGTGCTCGCCACCGCGCCATCACCGTCGACGACGACGGCCTCGTGGTCGACCAGCTCCGTCGGTCCCGCGCGCGTGCCGTGGTCGTCACCCCCGCCCACCAGAACCCCACGGGCGCGGTGCTGTCGTCGGCCCGTCGCACCGAGATCGTCGCGTGGGCCCGCCAGGTCGAGGGCTACGTCGTCGAAGACGACTACGACGCCGAGTACCGCTACGACCGCCATCCCGCCGGCGCGATCCAAGGTCTCGACCCCGATCGGGTGATCTACTGCGGCACCACCTCGAAGAGCCTGGCTCCCGGGCTGCGCCTCGGGTGGCTCGTCCTCCCCCCCGACCTCGTCGAGCCCGTGGTCGCTGCCCGCCTCGCCACCGACCGGGCCACGTCGTCGGTCCTCCAGGCCACGTTCGCCGCCTTCCTCACCCGAGGCGACCTCGACCGCCACCTGCGCCGGACGCGGCGCGTCTACCGGCAGCGGCGGGACGCGCTGATCGCGGCGTTGGCCCGTTGGGTGCCCGACGTCGTCCCGCGCGGCGCGTCGGCCGGGATGACCGTGCTGGTGACGCTGCCCGCCGACCTGGACGAGGTCGACATCGAGACCCGCGCCCTCGAGGTGGGCGTGCGGGTCTACCCACTGCGTGACTTCCACGCGAGCCGCCGATCCGATCCGACGCCAGGTCTCGCCCTCGGCTACGGCCAGCTGACCCCCGCCCAGCTCGACCAGGGCGCCCACCAGCTCGCCGAGGTGATCGCCGCCGCCCGCCGCTAGGCGGTCGATCCGGGGTCGGCGGCTCCCGTCGGGTTCCGGCGCACGTCGCGGAACGGCAGGGTGCGCGTGTCATCTGGCTCGCGCGGCAGCCCCAGGATGCGCTCGGCGAGGATGTTGCGCTGGATCTCGTCGGTGCCGCCGGCGATGGAGATCGCCGGCACCGACACGAGGATCTCGGCGACGGTCCCGCCGAGCGGACTGCCGGGCCCGGTGGTGAGCGCGCTGGGCCCGGCGATGAGGGCATGGGTCGCGCTGGCAGTCCGGGCGATGTGGCTGCTGGCCAGCTTGCCGATCGATCCCTCGGGCCCTGGGGGTCGTCCCTGGGCGCGGGCCGCCATGGCCCGGCCCGCGGTCCACCGTGCGACCTGGCCCAGCGTGAAGGTGCGGGCGATGGCCTGGCGGACCACCGGGTCGAGGTTCCGGCCCATCGAGGTCGCCTGCTGCACCAGCAGGTCGGGGCGGCCGGCGCGCTGCGGGTACCAGACGTACGGCGCCGCGGCAACGGCCTGCTCGGCGGCCGCCTCCCGCTGGGCCCGGCCCGACGGTCCGGGCCCGGCTGAGCTGGCCCGGTGGACCGCCAGGCGCCGCTCGTGGGCCAGGGTGGTGAGCGCCACGGTCCATCCGTCGCCGACCCCACCGATCACGTTGGCGGCCGGCACCTGGGCCTCGTCGAGGAACACCTCGTTGAACGACGCGTGGCCGTTCATCTGCCGGAGCGGGCGCACCTCGACGCCGGGCTGGAGCATCGGGAGGGCGAAGTAGGTGATGCCACGATGCTTCGGGGCGTCCCAGTCGGAGCGGGCGAGCAGCAACCCGTAGTCGGCATGGTGCGCAGAGGTGTTCCACACCTTCTGGCCGGTGACCACCCACGTGTCGCCATCGCGCTCCGCCCGGGTCGTCAGCCCGGCCAGGTCGGAGCCGGCTCCGGGCTCGCTGAACAGCTGGCACCACGTGATCTCACCGGTGATGGTGGGGCGGAGGAGCTGCCGCGTGGCGTCGTCGCCGTGCTCGAGGATCGTCGGGGCGGCCAGGAACATCCCCACGCCCTCGGCCGGACCCGGAGCGCCGACCCGTGCCAGCTCCTCCCCCACCAGGTCACCCGCCCACGACGGGAGCTCGCGACCCCACCACTCGCGCGACCACGTCGGACACGCCCAGCCCGCGTCCACGAGCTGGCGGCGCCACTCGACGAGGCTGAGCTCGGGATCCCAGCTCGCGTCCAGCCAGGAGCGCAGCTCGTCTCGGACCTGCGTCGCGTCGGGCACGGCGCTCAGGTCTCGAAGCTGACTTGGATCGCCCGGGTGGGACACCCACGCGCGGCGTTGCGGAGACGGCTGTCGTCGTCGCCGTCCGGGTCGATGACGATGGCGACCCCGTCGTCGTCGAGGTCGAAGGTGGCGGGGGCCCACCACCCGCAGTTGCCCGACCCCATGCAGCGGTCCCGGTCGATCCGGATGTCCCGAGGCATCAGCCGAACAGCACCGGCAACGACGTGGGCGACCGGAACCGCTCGCCGTGGATGTGCGGGTCGTCCCCGTCGGGATCGAGGCGCAGGTTCGGCAGCCGATCGAGGAGGCGGTTCACCACGACCTTGAGCTCGAGGCGCGCGAGGTGCATGCCGAGGCACATGTGGGGCCCGACCCCGAAGGCGATCTGCGGCTGCGGCACGCGGCGGATGTCGAACTCCTCGGCGTCATCCCAGCGGGTCTCGTCGTGGTTGGCAGAGCCGACGTGGGCGATGACGTTGGAGTCGGCGGGGATCTGCACCCCCGCGACCTCCGAGTCGGTCGTGCTCCGCCGGCTCGTGATGAGCAGCGGCGACTCCCACCGGATGGCCTCCTCGACCGCTCCGGCCATGAGCGACCGGTCGGCGCGCAGGGCCTCCATCTGCTCGGGGTGCGAGAGCAGCCCGAAGAGGAAGTTGCCCGAGGCGCGGTAGGTGGTCTCGGCGCCGGCCGGGAGCAGCAGGCGGAGGAACGAGAAGATCTCGTCGTCGCTGAGCGTCTCGCCGTCCATCTCGCTCGTGACCAGGTCGCTGATGACGTCGGTGCCCGGCTCCCGACGGCGAGCTTCGACGTGCTCGGTCAGGTACTCGAGCATGGCCTGCGACGCCTTGATCCCGTTGTCTGGGTCGGCGGCCACGTTGATGATGGCCACCGCGCAGTCGTGGAACAGCTCGTGGTCGGCGCGCGGCACGCCGAGCACCTCGGCGATCACCTGCACCGGGTACCTGAACGTGAGGTCGCGGACCAGCTCGGCGCGGCCCATGTCCACGAACTCGTCGATGAGGCCGTCGACGACGTCGGTGATGAGGTCGTCCTCCCAGTGGGCCAGCGCCTTGGAGCGGAAGGCGTGAGACACGAGGTGCCGGTGCCGCTTGTGCTCAGGCTCGTCCATGCCGACGAGCACGAACGGGCCCATCACGACGGCCATGAGGTCGCGGATCGATGACGACGAGTACGTCTCGTTGTCCCGGAGCACCGTGTCCACGTCGTCGTAGCGGTAGACGGTGGCGGTCAGCCGCTCCTCGAGGTCGAAGCCCATCTGCATGTCGAGCTCCACTGGAGTCTCGGCGCGCTTGCGCACGAGGTCGGGGTACGGGTTGCGCAGGTCGCCGGCCACGGTGTCGGTGAACTGGCCCATCGAGTCGAACTGCTGGCTCATGACGTGCCTCCTGGGACTCGGTCGTGGAGCTGGTAGAGGTCGAGCGGCGTGGACCAGAGCACGGCATGGGCCTCGTCCTCCGGTGCGCCGTGCTCTTCGAGGTTGGCGACGAACGCGCCGACGGACCCTGGGAACACGGCGTCGGGGTGCGGGAAGTCGCTCGCCCACACGACGTGGTCGGCACCGACGGCGTCGATGACCGACGCCGCCAGCGCGTCCTCAGCCTCGCTGCTGATGACGCACTGCCGGGCGAAGTAGTCGCTGGCGCTGAGCGACAGGTCCGCGCACTCGGTGTCGGCAAGCCACTCGCGGTGCTCGTCGAGGCGGTGCAGCCAGTAGGGCAGCCACCCCGTGCCCGACTCGAGGAAGGCGACGCACAAGGACGGGTGGCGCTCGAGGGCGCCGTCGAGCACGAGGCTCGCCATGGCCGCCATCTGCTCCATCGGATGGCTCATGGCGTGCCGCGGCCCGAAGGCGGCGAAGCGGTCGGCGCCGATGGTGGTGCCGCGCAGGCCGAGCCCCTCGTGCACCGAGAGGACGAGGTCTCGGTCCACCATCGCCTCGTGGAGCCGGTCGTACGCCGCGTCGCCGAGGTTCCGCCCGTAGAGGTGGTTCGGCCGAGCCATCATCGCCACGAGGCCGGCGTCGGCGCACCACGTCACCTCCTTCACCGAGCGAGCCACGTCGGCGAGCGGGAGGATCCCGGCGCCGAAGAGCCGCCCGCCGGACGCCGCGCAGTAGTCGGCGATCCACTCGTTGTACGAGTGGCAGGCGTCGGCCGACTCCGCGGGCGAGAGCGTCGGCAGGTACGGCACGAACAGGCCGATGGACGGGTAGAGGACAGCCACGTCGATGCCCTGCGCATCCATGGCGCGGAGGTAGGAGGGGGCATCGAAGCCGTGCTCGAGCTGATCCGCGAGCAGGGCGATGTCGCCGCACGGCTGCATCGGAGTCGTGGCGGGCAGGTCCATCGGCATCCGCTCGCCGCTCCACGGCGCGAACACGTGCGCCGGCTCGATCACGTGGGCGTCGGCGTCGCAGATCCGCCAGTCGCCGAACATCACATCCTCCGGGCGGCGAGGCCGCCGTCGAGCGGGAGCACCGCGCCGCTCGTGTACGACGAGGCGTCGGACGCGAGGAACGCCACCGCATCGCACACCTCGCGGGCCGCTCCGAGGCGCCCCATGGGCACGTTGGACGTCACCATGCGCTCGATGGCGCCGGCATCGCCGGACGACTCGGCCATCCGCATGAAGAGCCCCGTCGAGCACGCTGACGGCGCCACCACGTTGACGCGGACGCCGTCGGCGGCGTGCTCGATGGCCACCTGCTTGCAGAGGTTGGTCAGCGCGTACTTGCTGGCGCAGTACGCCGGGTAGCCACCCGTCACGATCTGGCCGAGCGTCGAGCCGAGGGCCACGATCGAGCCGCCGCCGACTTCGATCATGCGGGGGACGGCGGCGCGCATGCAGAGGAACGGCCCCTTGAGGTTCGTGTCGAGCACGACGCGCCAGGCTTCGTCTGTCGTGTCGACGATGCTGGCGCGGGTCTCGACCGCGGCAGACAGCACGAGCACCTTCACGGCGCCGAGGCCCGCGGCGGTGGCGGTCATGGCCTCGACCCCGGCCGCGTCGCGCACGTCGACGACCACGGCGTCACCGCCCACGTCTCCGGCGACGCGCGCGGCCGCGTCGCCGTCCAGGTCCGCCACGACCACTCGATGGCCGTCGTCGGCGAGCCGGTGGCAGATCGCCTCGCCCAGCCCCGACCCACCCCCGGTCACGATGGCGACGGTCGTCACCGGAGCGCCGCCAGTCCGCCGTCCGCCGGGATGACGGCTCCGGTGGTGTAGGCCGACTGCTCGGACGCGAGGAACAGTGCGATCCCGGCCACGTCGTCAGCGGTCCCCAGCCGGTGCAGCGGGATGTTCTTGTGGAGCATGTCGAGGAACGCCTGGCGCTCCATGCCCATCTCGTCGGCCACCTTCCGGAAGCGCGGGGTGTCGATCGAGCCGGGCGCGATCACGTTGGCGCGGATCGCCGGCCCGTGCTCCACCGCGATCTGCCGAGTGAGCGCGACCAACCCGGCCTTGGCGGCGCCGTAGGCGCAGTAGCCCGCCGAGCCCACCAGCCCGAGGACGGACGCGGTGTTGATGATCGACCCGCCGCCACCCTCGAGCATGCGCGGGATGGCGGCGCGGCACGCCCAGAAGATGGCGTCGAGGTTCGTCGCCATCGTCAGGTCCCAGTCGGCTTCGGTGCACTCCAGCAGCGTCCCGGACATCTGCACCGCGGCGTTGTTGTAGAGGACATCGACGCGCCCCCACCGCTCGACGGAAGCGTCGATCATCGCCTCGCTGTCGGCCCGTTGGGACACGTCGGTGTGGAGGGCCAGCGCCTCACCTCCGAGCTCCTCGACGAGCCGCACGGTCTCGGCCGCACCCAGGTCGTCGACGTCGGCGATGGCGACCCGCGCCCCGGCGTCGCTGAACCGCAGAGCAGCCGCTCGCCCCTGCCCCGAGGCCCCGCCGGTGATCACCGCCACCTTGTCGTCGAGGCCCCAGCCGAAACCTGACATCAGTGTCAGAACCTAGCCGAGGCCGCTCGCGACCGAACCCCGGACGCGAGAGTGGCGTCCGGGGCGGAACCGGACGCCACTCAGGGCTTTGGTGACCGGGATCGGTCAGGCGGGGTGCACCACCGGATCGACGTGGACCCGACGGGCCAGGGTCGGGATGACGAGCCCGGCGAGGGCCACACCCACGCCGCCGACGGCGAGGCCGAGCACGAGGATCATGAGTCCGAGGCCGGCGACCAGGTCGGCGACGTTGAACGCCATGACGGACGTGTAGAGGCTGGTGCGCAGGGCCGACGCCTGGAAGGCGGTGTTGCGAGCGGCGTTCGGGACGGGGTTGCCGTCGTCACCGAGCAGGGCGAGGGACTCATCGCTGGTGCCAGCGGGATCGCCGTCAGCAGCCATGAACCGGCCGAGCTCCGAGTAGGACAGCCCACCGGTGGACTCGTCGGCGTGGTGGCCGATGATGTCCGCCATCGACTTCGCCGTCGTGGCGTTCGTGACCTGGACGTTCGGGATCGATGCGTCTTCGGGGGTGACGATGTTCTGGGCGACCAGCTCATCCTTCACCTGGTCCTTGGCGTCGAAGCCGCGGTTGATCGTGTACACGCCGGCGGCGAGGAAGATCACGCCGAGCAGCATCAGGGCAATCGGGAATGCCTTCTTCATGATGGACTCTCTTCTGTTGGTTGCTTCGTTCTGCTTGCAGTGTGCGGGAACGTCTCCGGCAGCGATGCGGGCGTAGGTCCGCGGTTCGTGGGACCTATGGCCTTTGCGACGGTGTGAGCTCGAGCTCCATGTGGACGGATCCATCGCGGAAAGCCGTCCGCACGGGCAGGCGCGCATGGGTGAAGACCGACACCATGCGGCCGTTGGTCGCAAGGGACTCGGCCACCAGCCGGGTCAGCCCCTCGGCGCGGGCGCGCTGGACCAGCCGGTCGAGGAGCGCCGAGCCGAGCCCGATGCCCTGCCAACGGTCAGCGATGACGAAGGCGACCTCGGCCGTCTCGGGGTCGTCCAGCCGGTCAAACCTGGCCACCCCCACGATCGCGCCATCGACCGTCGCCACGATCGCCTCGCGGTCGTGGTGGTCGACGTGGGTGAACCGCTCCAGCTCGTCGACGGTGAGCTCGGGGTGGATGGTGAAGAAGCGGAGGTAGGTCGTGGCCGCCGACAGCCTGTGGTGGAACCGCAGCAACCCGGCCGCGTCCTCGTTCCGCATGGCGTGGAGATCGACGGCGGTTCCGTCGCGGAGGGTGATGGGCACAAGGGCGACGTCGATGACCGAGGGTTCCATGCTGTCGAGGGTCGGTGATCGGCTGGCGGCCCGAAAGGGTCCTTGGTCCCATCGTCTGGGTGCTGCAGGGCCCTAACCGCGCTCGCGCCGAGCCGCAGGATGGCAGCGTGACCACTCGAGCCCCCATGACCGTGACGAGCCACGACGCGCGTGGTCGCCCGCGGGTACCAGGAGGTCGATCGCAACGGCCTCGAGATCCTCGACCGTCACGAGAGCCTGGCGCTCCTCGCGACGGCCACCCTGGGGCGGCTGGGGGTCACGTTCGGAGCGCTGCCGACGATCCTGCCGGTGAACTTCCGCCTGGTCGCCGAGGAGGTCCTGTTCAGGACCAGTGTCGGCACCAAGCTCGATGCCGCGACCTGCAACCGTGTGGTGGCCTTCGAGGCCGATGGCTTCGATGCCCTCTCGCACACCGGATGGAGCGTCGTGGTCACCGGGCTGGCCCGCGAGGTCACGGACGAGGCCGAGCTCGCCGACCTCGACCCGTCGACGATCCCTCGCTGGACGCCGGTCGACAGCGCGCGGGTTGTCGCCATCTCGACCGAGATGGTCACCGGCCGGCGGCTGTCCCCTACCGGGCATCGCTAGGGTCGACGTGGTGCCGACACGGGTGTTCCTCCTCGACGACCACGAGGTGGTGCGCCGAGGGCTGCGCGAGCTGCTCGAGTCGGAGGACGACATGGAGGTGGTCGGCGAGGCCGGCACCGCCGAGGAGGCCTACGGCCGGATCCCCGCGACCTCGCCCAACGTCGCCGTGCTCGACATGCGGCTGCCCGATGGCGACGGTGTCGACGTCTGCCGCGAGATCCGCTCGAAGACACCCTGAGATCGTGTGCATCATGCTCACATCGTTCTCCGACGACGACGCGGTGTACGCGGCGATCCTGGCCGGCGCCGCCGGCTACCTGCTCAAGCAGGTCCGTGGCACCGACCTCGTCGAAGGGGATCCGCCGGGTGGCCGCGGGTGAGTCGCTGCTCGATCCGGCGGTCACCGACTCGGGTGCTCGAACGGCTCCGCCACAAGGACGACGACTGACCCGCTGGCTGCCCTCACGGACCAGGAGCGCAAGATCCTCGAGCTGATCGCGGAAGGCCTCACCAACCGGCAGATCGGCGAGCGGATGTTCCTTGCCGAGAAAACGGTGAAGAACTACGTGTCGAACATGTTCGCCAAGCTGGGCATGAGCCGCCGCACGGAGGCGGCGGCCTACGCCGCGAGGCTCTCCGAGCGACGCGATCGCCACAGCCGCGACAACGACTAGCGGTTCTGCATGGGACGGGGGACACCCGAAGACGTCTTCGAGCACATCGTCGACGGCGCCGATCTCATCGTGCCGCTGGCCAACGGTGAGCCGGTGAGCCTGCTCGATGCGATCGAGGCGCGCGCCACCCGCTGGATGCGGGTGCGGATGCACCAGATGCACACCCTGCACGACCGTCCGTACCTGCACGGGAGCGTCCGGGAGCACCTGCTCCACGTGTCCTACTTCCTGTCGCCGGTGACCCGTCCGGCGTTCCACAGCCGGGGCTGCGAGCTGGTGCCGAACAACTTCAGCGAGGTGCCGCGCCTGCTCCGGGAGACCACGAAGTGCTCGCTGGTCCTCGCCGCCGCCGCACCGATGGACCGCCACGGGTACTTCTCCCTCGGCACAGCTGCGACTACGTCGCTCCCTTCATCGGGCAGGTGCCGTTCTTCCTCGAGGTGAACGAGCGAATGCCCCGCACGTTCGGGCGGAACCAGATCCACCGCAGCCAGGTGGCCGGCTGGGTGGCGGTCGACCGGCCGCTAGATCGAGGTCCACCCGCCCGCCCCCTCTGCCGTCGACCACCGCATCGCCGCCCACGTCGCCCCGCGCATCGGGGACGGCGCCACCATCCAGGTGGGCATCGGCGCCATCCTCAACGCACTGCTCGCCGGCTTGGTCGATCACAAGGATCTCGGCGTCCACACCGAGCTGCTGTCCGACGCGCTCATCGACCTCATCGAGCGCGGCGTGGTGAACGGCACGCGGAAGCGCACGGCACCGGGCAAGGTGGTGACGACGTTCGCGCTCGGTACCCAGGTCCTGTACGACTTCCTGCACGAGAACCCAGCGGTGGAGTTCCTCCCCGTCGACCACGTGAACGACCAAGCTCGCACGGCTCGGCCTTCGACGTGCTCCCGTCGACGGCCATCGGCGGCACGGTGTCCCGCATCCGATCGACGTTGACGCCCGGGTCGATGGTCACGACCTTGAAGAACACGGTCGACCACGTCGTGACGGAGCACGGCGTCGCGGACATGCGCGGTCGGTCCATCTCGCAGCGAGCCGCGTCCCTGATCGCCATCGCCGACCCGCCGTTCCGAGACCAGCTCGCCCAGGAGGCCAAGGCCCTCGGGTACCTCTGAACCGCAGGTCAGCCCGTTGGCGCGCGCGACTCCAGAACGGTCCCCTGGGGATCGCCGGCTCCGAGCACCAGCTCACCCCCGAGCTTCTGGCCCGCGCCGCCATGTTGGCCAGCCCTTTGCCGCGCGGCGTCGACTCGTCGGGCGGCCCCACCCCGTCGTCGACGACCCGCACGCACACATCGCCGTCCACCAGCACCTCGACGTCCACCCGGGCACGCGCGAGCGTGGCGGGCGACGTTGCTCAGTGCCTCGCGCAGGCTGGCCAGCACCTCGGCAGCGAGGTGCACATCGACCCCCGTGTCCAGTGGCCCGTCGAGGAGGACCCGCGGCTCGAACCCGAGCGGTCCGGCCGCCTCGTGCACGAGCGACAGCACGCGGTTCACGGAGACCGTCGACGTCGACACGGTCCTGCTCCAGCCCGAAGATGGCCGTGCGGATGTGCTTCACGGTGAGGTCGAGGTCGTCGACGGCCGCCTCGATCCGGTCGACGGCGGCAGTCGGATCGGCGTGCACCATGCGGATGCTCCCCTGCAGCATCATCCCGGTGGCGAACAGCCGCTGAATCACGGTGTCGTGGAGGTCACGGGCGATGCGCTCCCGGTCCTCGACCACCGCCACCTCGTGCAGCTTGGTGTGCAGCCGCGCGTTGTCGATGGCCACGCTGGCGGCGGCGGCGATCCCGATCGCCAGCTCCTCGTCGACGTCACGTGAAGACCTCTCCCGACCGCTTGTCCGTGAGGTACAGGTTGCCGAACACCTCGTCGCGCAGCCGGATCGGCACCCCGAGGAACGAGCGCATCGGCGGGTGGTTAGGGGGGAACCCGTAGCTGTCGGGATGCTCGGTGAGGTCCGGCAGCCGCAGCGGCTTGGCGTCGAGGATCAGGAGCCCGAGGATCCCGTGCCCCTCGGGCAGCTGGCCGATCGCTCGATGAGCGTCGTCGTCGATCCCGACGGTGATGAACTAGCGCGAGGCGGGTGCCCGTGTCGTCGAGGACGCCGAGCGCGCCGTACGTCGCGTCCACCAGATCGAACGGCCCCCGCCACGATGCGCTCGAGCATCAGCGGCAGGTCGAGATCCGACCCGATGGTGAGGACGGCGTCGAGCAGCTGGCGGAGGCTGCGAGGGCCCGCTACCTCTGCCATGGACGCCGAGCATAGGACTCGTTGGGACGATCGGCCTTGCCGATGGATGCCGGTCGGCCCTGCCGCGGCGCTCCGTCAGGGCGCACGCTGGATCCGTGAACGACTCCCTGACCGTGGGGCAGCGCACCGATCAGGAGCACACCCCGCTGCGGCGGGCCATCGAGGCGCGGACCTCCGCCCTGCTGCGAGCGGCGGGCATCGACGGCCGCTCCGTGCGCTGCACCGTCGAGGGAGGTCCCGAGGGGCTCCACGTGCACCTCGACCTGCCCGCCGCGGTCGGCCGGCGGGTGGACCACGCCGTCGGGGTGCGCGTGCTCGACGCTGTGCGCTCGATGGGCCGGACGTACGGCCGCATCAACGTCACGGTCAGCCCCTCGACCTGAGCGGTCCGACCACCGGTCAGCCGACGACGAGCGTGCCGACCATCCCCGCCTCGCGGTGGCCGGAGAGGTCGCAGATGACCTCGTACGTACCGGCGGCATCGGCAGGCAGGGGCAGGGTGCCGGCCTCGCCGGGCGCCAGCTCGATCCCCTTGGCGAGCTCGAGGATCAGCAGGTTGTGCGGGATGGCGCCGTCGTTGGTGATGGCGAGCGCCTGTCCCGGCTGCGCGTGGATCTCGATCGGGGCGTAGGCGTGCTCGACCATCGACACGGGAACCGAGCCACCGCCGGAGCCAGCGTCGTCGTCGCCGGCCGGGAGGAGCAGCACGCCGCGCAGCGCGAGGAGCGCGCCGACCGCGGCCGCCCCGATCGTCGACGTCCGGACGCGCCACCGGCAGGGCCAAAGGTCCCTAGGGGCCCGGGTCCAGGGCCCCTGTCGAAGTGGTGGCCGGTCCCGCAGGGTGAGCAGGTCCCCCGAAGGACGAAGGCCTGGAGGCTGCTGTGCCCACCGATCTGACCGAGCTGACCGACACGGAGGAGCCGACCCGGGGCCGACGCGGAGACATCTCCACGCTGCCGCTGATCTTCGGCACCGTGGCTGTGCTGTGCCTCGCCGTCGTGCTGTCGATCGCGGCGCTGGCGGCGGCCGACGACGACGACTCGAGCGCCAGCACCGGCGCGGCCTCGGTCCACGTCTCCCTCTCGGAGTTCGCCATCGACCCAGGGTCCGTGACAGTCGGCGCAGAGGGCACCGTGCACGTCAGCAACGACGGCACCGCCGCCCACAACCTCTCGATCGCCGACACGGACCTCACGACGCCGGACCTCGCCGCCGGGGAGACGGGCGAGCTCGACGTCTCGTCGCTCGAGCCCGGGTCCTACGAGCTGCTGTGCCTGATCGCCGGTCACGCCGACGCCGGCATGACCGCCGCCCTGGAGATCACTGCGGGCCCCGAGACCGCGGCGCCCGACGGCAGAAACACCCCGCTGGGCACGGCGACACGGACTACACCACGATGACCGAGGACATGCTCGCCACGATGGCAGCGTTCCCGGCGGCCACAGAGGGTGTCGGCAACGAGCCGCTCGCTCCCAGCGAGGTCGAGGGCCGACGGCACCAAGGTGTTCGACCTCACGATGGAACAGGCCCCGTGGGAGGTCTCCGCCGGCGAGGTGGTCGACGCGTGGACCTCAACGGCATCGTCCCGGGCCCGAGGATCGACCTCGAGGTCGGCGACAAGGTGGAGCTGCGGGTGTAGGAACGACCTGCCCATGGCCACGGACGTCCACCTGCACGGCCTCAACGTGGAGAACCCCTTCGACGGCGTGGCGCCGCTCACCCAGGACCTCATCGAACCCGGCGAGACGTTCACCTACAAGATCACGACCGACGAACCTGCGGTGTCGATGTACCACCCGCACGCCCATGGCCACATGCTCCTGCCGGACGGGATGTTCGGCGTCATCCTCGTCGGCGACATGCCGCTACCGGCCGGGCGGACGGTGGGCTACGAGCAGGTCCCGCGGACGTCGAGGTCAGCCAAGAGATCCCTTGGTCCTCAACGACGCTGGGGTCATCGGCTACTCGCTCAACGGCAAGAGCTTCCCGGCCACGGCCCCGATCTCCACCAAGGTCGGCGACTGGATCCTCGTGCACTACTTCAACGAGGGCACCCAGATCCATCCGATGCACCTGCACCAGTTCGACCAGATCGTCATCGCCAAGGATGGCTACCCGCTCGACGAGCCGTACACGGTCGACACGCTCAACGTGGCGCCGGGTGAGCGGTACTCGGTGCTCGTGCAGATCGACAAGCCGGGTGCCTGGGTGTGGCACTGCCACATCCTCCCGCACGTCGAGTCCGTCGACGGCATGTTCGGCATGGTCACCGCGATCATCGCCGAGTAGAGGAGGAAGGCATCCACATGACCACCTACCCGACGCCAGCTGCGAGCCGCGTGCTCTCCCTCGAGGAGTGCTGGGCCCTCGTGCGGTCGCGGTCGATGGTCGGTTCGCCGCCAACCGCCGCTTTCAGAGCCCGCTCGTGGTCCCCGTGAACTACGTCGTCGACGTCGACCAGTCGATCGTCTTCCGATCCGGTGAGGGCGCCAAGCTCGACGCCCTCACCCACGGGCTCGTCGCGATCCAGGTCGACGAGGTCGACCCGATGCACCGCACGGGATGGAGCGTGGTCGTCGAGGGGCACGCTGACTGCCTCCACGTGGCGGACGACCCTGTCGAGGTGGAGACCTGGGCACCCGGCGACCGGTCCTTCGTGGTGCGCCTGACCGCAACGAGCCTGACCGGCCGCCGCATCATCCTGCCCAAGGCCGACACCGACGGCCGCGGCTACCGCTGACCGTCTCGCGCCGCTGGCGGCAGGGCGTGGTTGGATGGGAGGGTGCTCTCCGACGGCGACCAGGTCCGGAACCTCCTGGGCCAGTACTGCGAGTGCCTAGATGCCGGGGACTTCGCCGGGGTGGGAGCGCTCTTCGCCCACGGCCAGCTCGCCACCGATGACGGCGTCGTGCTCGCAACGGGGGCGGACGAGGTCACGGCGTTCTACGAGCAGGGGACGAAGCTCCACGGCGGCGCGCCTCGCACGAAGCACCTCGTGGTGGACACCGTGCTGGACCCGTCCGCTGACGGGTCGTCGCTGATCGCCCGCTCTTCGTACGTGGTGCTGCAGGCGATCGAGGGCGCCCTGGCGCTCCAGCCGATCATCGCCGGCCGGTACGTCGACACGTTCGATCGCGTCGATGGTGGGTGGACGTGGGCCGAGCGCCGGTTCGCGGTGGACCTGCTCGGCGATCTGTCCCACCACCTCGCCTACAAGCTGTGAGCCCGGCGACGGTCGCGCCGTGATCGCGGCGACGGCGATGGCGCTGGGATCCGGCGCGCTGCACGTGGCGTGGAACGCGGCGGGTGAAGCTGAGCGATGACCGGTTCCTCGCGCTGTGGGGCCTGTTCGTGGCCGGCGGCGCGTGCAGCGCCGCGGTCCTGGTGGTCACGGGTCTGCCCGCCGCCGCCGCGTGGCCGTGGCTGCTCGGATCCGGGCTCGTGCACGTGGTGTACGTACTCAGCCTGGCCCGTGCCTACGACGTGGCCGACTTCTCCCTCGCCTACCCGGTCGCTCGGGGCGGTGGCGCCCTCGTCGCCGCGGTGCTCGGGGCCAGCGTCCTCCACGACGGGCTCTCGCTCCTGGCGTGGACGGGGATCGCCATCGTGGGCGCGGGGCTGACGGTCATCGTCCGCCCCGGCACGCGCGGGGTGCCGATCGGCTGGGCCATCGTGGTGGCGTGCTGCATCGGCGTCTACACGACCATCGACGCGGCCGGCGCCCGCGAGATCGACGGGGCGGCCTACCTCGTGTCGACCTACATCGCCAGCGCGGTGACGGTCACCGTGTGGGGGATCGGCAGCGGTCGGGCTAACCAGCTCCGGCTGACGCTCCGGTCGGCCTGGCCGACCTACCTCTGGTGCGGGGCGGCCTCGGCCGCCGCCTACGGGCTGGTGCTGGCGGCGGTCCGGCTCGCGCCCCTGGGCTATGTCGCGGTGCTGCGGGAGGCATCGGTCCTGCTGGCCGCCATCGTGGGGATCACCGCCCTGCGCGAGCCGTCGGGGGCCCGTCGGGTCGGTGCGGCCGCCGTCGTGACCGGGGGCCTCGTGGTCCTCGTCGTGGGTCGCGCGTGATCGCCCGAGACGTCAGGCGCTGATCCGGAACAGCTCACGCGCGTTGTCGCCCAAGAAGCGCTGCCGCCCGCCATCCTCGGGGAACCCGGCCGCCAGCTCCTCGAGATCGGCGAGGTAGGCGGGGGTGTGGTCGGCGTGGGGGAAGTCGGAGGCCCAGAGGAAGCGGTCGCCGTACCGCTGGGCGAGAGCCGGGATCATCCGCTCGTCAGGGTCGCACGAGATCCAGACCCGCTCGCGGAAGTAGTCGCTCGGCTTCTCCTTCAGGGGCACCCGCGTGCCGATGAAGGTGTGGCCGTAGACGGCGTCGATGCGGTCGAGCCAGTAGCCGATCCATCCGCCACCCGACTCGAGCACGAGGACCTTGAGGCGCGGGAACTTGTCGAACACCCCGTAGTCGAACAGCGTCGTGAACTGCTGGCGGACGCCGTCGGATGCGGTGACCGACGCCAGCAGGCGGAGCTGCTTGACGTTCTCCCAGGCCCCCATGCGCGTGCCCTTGGTCCACTGCGGCTCGAACGTGGGGTGGATGGCGAACGGCACGTCGAGGTCCTGCGCCGCCGCGAACACGGGATCGTTGTCCGGGTGTCCGAGCGGACGCCCGTCGTGCGTGAACGGCGCGACGTAGGCGCCGCGAGCCCCGTCCTCGACCGCGCGCTCGAGCTCGATGGCGGCGGCGACGGGATCGGACAGTGAGAGGTGGGCTGTCGGCACCAACCGCTCGCTGTCACGGCAGAAGTCGCAGATCCAGCGGTTGTAGGCCCGGGTGTAGGCCTGGCTGAGCTCCGGATCCTCGAGCTCCGCCTCCCACAGGAGCCCGACCGTCGTGTAGAGCACGACGGCGTCGATGCCCTCTGCGTCGAGCAGCTTCAGCCGCTCGCTCGGGTCCATGCTGCCGAAGGGCGCCTCCCGCAGGTAGGTCCGCTCGGGGTCGAGCTGCATGGCTCGGAGGTCGGGGTCGCCCATCGCCCCCAAGGTCGACGGGAACCCGCGGCGGCTCATGGCTGAGGGCTGCCCGCCGATCCACAGCTCCTCGAGCCCTTGGTCGTCGACCCGGAGCTGCAGGGCTCGGTCGCGGTGCTGCGGCTCGAGGTATGACTCCCACAGGTCGGGCGGTTCCAGGATGTGCCCGTCCGCATCGACGGCGCCGCCGAAGCGCAGTGGTCGCTCGGTGTGGTGCATCGGCTTCGACATGGGGCCTCCGTCAGCTCGCAGACGCGCATCGGCTCGGTGACCGTAGCCACCGAGCCGACCGCTCGTCTGACGAAGATGCCAACGCGCCGGGACGGCGCGGACGGCTACTTGGCTCGCTCGGCCGCCTCTTGCTCGACCTCTTTCTCCTTGGCCTCGACCTCGTGGGCCTTGGCCTTGGCGCGAGCCTTGGCCGCTTCGGACTCGGCCTCGCCCTTGTCCTCCTGGGCCTGGCCCTCACGCTGGAGGTCCGGGTCGTCGATGAGGTCGCCGGCGACCTGCTTGAGCTTGCCCTTGGCTTCTTCGATGGCACCCATGTGGTGCTCCTCTCGTGTGTCGTGTCGGGGGGGTGGTCAGCTGGCCTTGGCCCGCTGGGCCGCCTGCTCGCGCTTCTCGGCCGCGGCGGCCTTGGTGTCTTCCGTCTGCGCACGAAGCTCCTCGCGCAGCGCCTTGAGCTCGGCGGCCGCCCGTTCCTGCTGGGCCTCGCCCTCGTCCTGGAGCCGCTCACTGCCGATGAGCACACCGAACAGCTCCTTGCCGAGGCCGATCGCCTTGTCGGCGACACCGCGCAGCTTCGTCACGTCGATCCGTCCGATCTGCATGCTTCCTCCTGTAGGTGGCGTCCAGCCCGCATACCCGTCGGGCTGGCTCGTAGACACGCAACGACGGCATGGGTCAGGTGTCACAGCGCCGACTCCCGGGTAGGGCGTGCGCGACCCCGACCTAGGAGACGACGCCATGGCCACCTTCGGATGCTTCCTGTCCTCGGAGGAGCATGGGCCGCGTGCCCTCGTGGAGCAGGCGCAGATGGCCGAGCGAGCCGGGTTCGAGAAGGTCAGCATCTCGGACCACTTCCATCCGTGGATGGACAGCCAAGGAGAGTCACCGTTCGTCTGGACCACGATCGGAGGCATCGCCAGCACCACGCAGCTGGAGGTCACCACGGCGGTCACATGCCCGATCCTCCGGACCCACCCGGCGATCATCGCCCAGGCCGCCGCCACCGCGTCCTCACTGCTCGAGGGTCGCTTCCGGTTGGGCGTGGGGACCGGCGAACGCCTCAACGAGCACATCTTGGGGCAGCACTGGCCGCCGGCCAGCGTGCGCCGCTCGATGCTCGACGAAGCAGTAGACGTCATGCGCGAGCTCTGGAAGGGCCAGACCGTCACCCGCCATGGCCAGCACTACACGGTGGAGAACGCGCGCATCTACACGACCCCGAGTGGCGAGGTGCCGGTGATCGTGTCTGCGTTCGGCCCCGAGGCCGGATCGCTGGCGGCCCGCATCGCCGACGGCGTGATGAGCACGTCACCCGACGGCGAGCTCCTCGAGCAGTACCGCGACGAGGGAGGCCGAGGGCCGTCGGTCGCGACCATCAAGGTGTGCTGGGCGGAAGACGAGGACGACGCGAAGAAGACGGTGCATCGGCTCTGGGCCTCGAGCGGCGTGCCGGGTGAGTCATCCCAGGAGCTCTCGATGCCCGCGCACTTCGAGCAGGCGGCCGAGCTCGTCACCCCGGAGCAGCTGGCCGAGAAGATCCCGTGCGGCCCGGACCCCGATCGGCACGCGGCGACGATCAAGAAGTACCTCGACGCCGGCTTCGACGAGATCCACATCGGTCAGGTGGGCGACGACCAGGAGGGGTTCTTCGACTTCTTCACCGAGGAGCTGTCACCTCGGTTGTGAGTGAGCGGACCCCGCGAGTGGGTTGATCGACGGGTAGGTCAGCTGCGACCGGCGAAGTACTTGGCGTAGCCGTCGGCGAGGGTGCGCAGGTCGGGATCGTCCTGGAACAGAGGCTCGAACTTCTCCCGGGCGGCGGCGCGCTTGGCCGGGAAGTACTCGGTGGGCCAATACCCCTCGTGCGGCCGGTAGCCCTTCAGCACGTTGCGAGCCACCGTGGCCTTGTGGACCTCGTCGACCCCGTCCGCGATGCCCATGGTGGGCGCGCCGGCGTACATGGCCTGGAGCGGCGTGAGGTTCGTGGTGCCCAGCGAGCCGAGGATGTGGAGGGCGTTGAACGACACCTCGCGCAGCGTCTTGGCCATCGTGTACTTCACCGCCGCGATGTCGGTGCGCGTCTCCTGGGTGCTCGTGTTGTCGATCTTCCACGCCGTCTCGAGGACGAACAGGCGGAGCATGCGGATGGCGGCGTACGAGTCGGCGATCTTCTCCTGCACCATCTGGTGGTCGGAGATGACCTTGCCGTGCGACTCGCGGCTGAGCGCTCGCTCGCACATCATGTCGAAGGCCAGCTTGCACTGGGCGATCGTGCGCATGGCGTGGTGGATGCGGCCGCCCCCGAGGCGACGCTGCGCGAGCACCTTGGCCCCGTCCTCCGGGCCGAGCAGGTGGTCGAGCGGGATCCGCACCTCGTTGTAGATGATGTGGTTGTGGTTCCGCGGCTCCGGCTGGATCTCCACGCCGGGGGTGGTGCGCGGCACGACGAACATGCCGTTCGTGCACATGACGAAGAGGATGTCGGCCACCCGACCCGCGCTGGTGAACCACTTCTCGCCGTTGATGACCCACTCGTCACCGTCGCGGGTGGCGTAGGTCTTGAACAGGTTGGGGTCGGAGCCGCCCTGCGGCTCGGTCATCGAGTACGCCGACCACATCTCCTGGTTGAGCATCGGCGTGAGCCAGCGCTCCTTCTGCTCGTCGGTGCCGTAGGCCGCGAGCATCTCCATGTTGCCGGTGTCGGGCGCCGCGGCCCCGAACATCTGGGGGGCCGAGGGGTAGCGGCCGAGGATCTCGTTGAGCAGGCCGAGCTTCAGCTGCCCGTAGCCGGGCCCGCCGAGCTCCTCGTCGAGGAAGATCGCCCAGAGGCCCTGCGACTTGATCTCGTCCTGCAGGCGCTTGACGATCGCCTTGATCTTGGGCTCCTGCGACCGGACGGCGTAGGGGAACACGTACTCGAGCGGCTCCACCTCCTCGCGGCAGAACTCCTCGACCCAGTCGAGCTTCTTCTGGAACTCCGGTTCGGTGGAGAAGTCCCACCCCATCTGCTGACCCCCGTGTCGACGACGGGTTGATCATAGGGACGACTTGACCCAAGGGTCAGTTCGACAGACCGACAGGCGCTCGGGCAGCAGATCGATGAAGGTGCCGAGGACCCCGACGAGGACGAGCACCAGCGCCACGACGATGTTGAACCATCGCGGGGGTGCTTGGACACACCGATCCCGCCGTCGCGGTCAGGGGGTCAGGGTGACCTTGATGGCCCCGGTGGCCTTGTCGTCCGCGGTCAGGAACGCGCTCGAGACGGCATCCAGCGGGAACTGGTGCGTGGTCAGCCCCGCCAGCTCGTCGCGCCAGCGGCCCGTGAGGCGCGCGGCCGTCGCGAACTCCGCGTCGCGGTCGCCGGTGCCGTAGCAGAACGAGCCGAGCAGCGCGACCTCCTTCATCATCAGGCGCTGGAGGTCGACCACCTTCGGCTCGCTGAACGACCCGAGGATCACGATCCGCCCGCCGCGACGGACGACGCGGATGGCATCGGCGAGCGTGTCGGCGGCGCCGCCGACGCTCTCGATGACGACGTCGGGGCGATGCTGCTTCCCCCACTCGATGGCCTGGCCCTCATCGAGCACGGTCACCCCGAGCCGCTCCGCCGCCGCCCGTTGGTGGGGATGGCGCGCGGTGATGGCCACATCGCCGGCGCGATCGCGGGCGACCAGCGCGGCGCACAGGCCGATCGTGCCGGCCCCGAGCACGAGCACCGTGTTGTCGGGTTGCACCCGAGCGAGGCCCACGCCGCGGACGGTGACCGCCAGCGGCTCGGTGAGCGATGCGGTGACCGCGTCAACCCCGTCCGGGATCGGCGCGAGGTTGGCGAGGGGTGCGTCGATCAGCTCCGCGAGGCCCCCGTCGCGCCCGAGCCCCAGCCCGGGCCCGCCACGGCCGCAGAGGTTCGTGCGACCGCTGCGACAGAACTCACAGACCCCGCACGTGACGTTCGGCGACACGGCGTAGCGCACGTCGGCGAGGTCGGGCGGGCCGTCGACGACCGTCCCGGCGAGCTCGTGGCCCGGTGAGGTGCCCAGCGGGCGCCGCAGGTGCCCGTGCCAGAAGTGCAGGTCAGAGCCGCAGATCCCGCAGGCCTCGACGCGGAGGCGCACCCAGCCGGGCTCCAGCGCGCCGGGTTCGGCGTCGACGATGTCGAGACCGTCGGTGGACCACACGGCACGGCGCATCGACCGACTCTAGGTTCTCGTCATGCGCATCGGTCTGACAGGTGGCGGCTCGACGGCCGACCGCATCGTCCAGCAAGCCGTCGACGCGGAGGCAGATGGCTTCACCAGCCTCTGGTACGCCAGCGCGGTGTTCGGCGACCCGCTCGTCGCCATGGCCCTGGCCGGACGGGCGACGACCACGATCGAGCTCGGCACCTCGGTCCTCCAGACCTACACGTGCCACCCGGTCCTGCAGGCCAACCGCGGCGCGTCGACCGCGGCGGCGATGCACCGACCTGGCCTCACCCTGGGCGTGGGCCCGTCGCACCAACCGGCGATCGAAGGCGCCTACGGGCTGTCGTACGAGCACGTCGGGGCCCACACGGAGGAGTACGTCACGGTGCTCGGCGCTCTGTTGCGCGGCGAGGGCGTGAGCCACCACGGCGAGCACTTCCGCGTCGACATCCCCACGGTCAGCCCGCTCCCCCAGCCCGTGCGCCTGATGCTCTCGGCGCTCGCGCCACGGATGCTGCGGGTGGCCGGCGAGCTGACGGACGGGACGATCCTGTGGATGGCCAACGCCCGCTCGATCGAGACGCACGTCGCTCCGAAGCTGCACGCGGCGGCGACGGCGGCCGGTCGACCCGCGCCGCGCATCGTCGCCGGCCTGCCCGTTGCCGTCCACGACGACGTGGCGGAGGCGCGCGAGATCGCCGCGACGACCTTCGCCGGCTACGGCGTGCTCCCGAACTACCGCCGGATCCTCGACATCGGCGGCGCGCCTGGGCCCGGCGATGCCGCCATCGTCGGTGACGAGGTGGCCGTGACCGCCCAGATCCAGGCGCTGTTCGACGCCGGCACCACCGACCTGTGGGCGGCGCCGTTCCCGGTCGGCGACGACCGATCGGCCTCCCGCCACCGCACCCGAGCACTCCTCAAGGAGCTCGCCGCCGCGTAGCCCCTGGTGTGGGCACTTGTGGTTGCCCGTCCGGTTTGCGACCACGATGGGGCCCGTGGACGAGGCTCGAGAGGCGCCAGGCGGGAGACGGCCGATGCTGGCTGACCGCCTGGTGGGGCGTGACCGCGAGCTCGGCCAGGTGCGGGAGGCGGTGGCGAAGGCCGCCGCCGGTCGGGGTGGCGTGCTGTTCGTGCTCGGCGAGGCGGGGATCGGCAAGTCAGGGCTGGTGCACGCGTCCGCGGCCCGGGCCGCGGCGGACGGCATCCCTGTGCTGCGGGGAAGGGCCGCGGACACCGCCAGCGCGGTGGCCTACCGGCCGTTCGTGGAGGCGCTCAGCTCGATGGCCAGGGACGGCGCCCTGCCCGACACCGCCGAGCTGGCTCCCTATCGGATGGTGCTGGGCCGGTTGATCCCGGAGTGGCGCGGCGGACGATGCGGCCCGGGGGGACGACTCGGTGGTCGCGATCGCCGAGGCCCTGCTGCGCCTCCTGCGAGCCCTCGCGGGTGGCCGGAGCTGCGTGGTCGTGCTCGAAGACCTGCACTGGGCGGATCCCGAGACCCTGTCGATCGTCGAGTACCTCGCCGACAACCTCGCGTCCGAACCCATCCTCTGCCTCATCACGCTGCGCGACGAGTTTCGGTCGCCTGCGTTGGACCTCGCCCGGGCCGCCACCGCCCGGCGCGTCGCGACCCTGATCGAGCTGTCACGCCTCGACGCGGACGACGTGGCAGCGCTCGTGGCCTCCTGCCTCGACATCCCGGAGGTACCGGCAGCAGTGCTGGACTTCGCGGAGCGGGCGGCCGGGGTGCCGTTCCTGATCGAGGAGCTCCTCGCGGCTGCGGTGGCGTCGGGCGTCTTGGCCGAGGACGGATCTTCGTGGACCCTGTTGGACCCGACCGAGCCCGTCGTGCCCGCGACCTTCGCCGACCACATGCGCGAGCGCCTCGCGTGGATCGGGGAGGAGCCGCGGGCGGTGGTGCGCGCGGCGGCTGTCCTCGGCCACCGCTTCGCGTGGAGCCTGCTCCCTGCCACGACCGGGCTGAGCGACCAGGTCGTCGATGCCGCCCTGCACGCCGGCATCGATGCGCAGATCATCTCGGTCGAGGACGGCGCCTTCCGCTTCCGCCACGCGCTCTCTCGGGATGCCGTGCTGGCGGAGCTCCTCCCCTCGGAGCGAGCCTCGCTGTCGCGACAGGCGCTCGATGCCATGGAGGCCGAGGCGCCGCTCGATGCCGAACGAGCCGAGCTGGCCGCGGAGCTCGCCCGGGCGGCCGGCGACCGGGGGCGCGCCGGCGAGCTGCTGCTCCACGTGGCTCGCGACGCCGGGGAGCGCGGCGCCCTCACCACGGCGGAAGCGACGCTCGAGCGCGCCCTCGTCTGGGCACCGGCCGACAGCCCCCTGGTCAGCGACATCGAAGACGTCCTGGTCGACGTGCTCTCCCTGGCCGGCAAGCGCGACCGCGCCGTGGAGGTCGGCAGATCGTTGCTGCACAGGCTCGGCGCGGACATGCCGAACGCGACCCGTCGGAGCGAGGTCCACCTGCGGCTGGCCAGGGCAGCGGTCACCACCTCTCGATGGGGCGAGGCTGACGAGCACCTCGAACAGGCACGCGCCGAGGCGAGCCAGGCCGCCGACGAGCGTCTGGCGGCTCGCGCCGACTCGCTCGAGGCCCTCTCCGCCCTCGGCCGCGACGATCCAGACCGCGCCGGCGCGCTCGCCCGAGCCGCGCTGGCGGCCGCCGAGCGGCTCGACCTGCCCGAGGTGGCGTGCGAAGCGCTCGAGGTCGTCGGGCGCGGCGAGCGCTGGCGTGACCTCGAGCGCTCGGAAGCTGCCTTCCGCCGCGAGTACGAGATCGCGGAGCAGCACGGCCTGGTGCTCTGGCGGATCCGCGCCCTGCACCAGCTCGGCACCATCGACCTGCTCGAGTTCGGGGGCACCGACCGCCTGACCGAGGCTCGCGAGCTGGCGCTGGGCGTCGGCGCGATGGCCACCGTCGCCGATCTCGACCTGCAGATCAGTGCCGGGCGGCTCGACGATGACGACCCCGATCCAGCCATCGCGGTGGCGCACCGGGCCGGTGATCTCGCTCGCCGGCTCGGGCTCACGTCGACCCTCGCCATCGCACTCGGGTTCGAGGCGACGGGCCATGCCCGGGCGGGGCGCCGAGGCGAGATGGAGCGGTGCCTCACCGCCGCACGGTCAGTGGCGTCAGAGCTGGCCGACCTCGAGATCGTCGAGGTCGGGGCCCGTGTGTACCTCGCGTTCGCCGAAGACGACCCCGCCGAGGCGCGGCGGCTGCTCACTGGGTCCGAGGCCACGCGCTACGCCGCCCCGTTCGCCGGGACGTGGGCGCTGTTGCAGGCGACGTCCGGCGAGCCAGACGGCGACAGCGTCGAGGAGGTCCACGCGCGCGGCGAGCCCGTCCACTACGCGGGCCGGGCCTACCTGCGGTACGCGGAGGCCGTGGTGCACGGTGTTGGCGGGCACGGTGAACAGGCGGCCGAGGCCGCGGCGGCAGGCGACCGGCTGCTCGAGCGGTCCAGCTGGTCGCGTCACTACGGGCATCGGTTGATGGCCGAGGCCGCGCTCGCCGGTGGCTGGGGCGACCCGGTGGGCTGGCTGCGGGCCGCCCAGGCGTACTTCGAGACCCACGGCAACGACCGCGTCTCCGCGGCCTGCCGATCGCTCCTGCGGGGCGCGGGTGTGCCCGTCCCGCGGCGCGGCCGGGGAGCCTCCGAGGTCCCGCCCGAGCTGCGGGCCCTCGGCGTTACGAGCCGCGAGGTGGATGTGCTCCTCCTCGTCGCCGAAGGGCTGTCGAACCGGGAGATCGCCGAGCGGCTCGTCCTGTCGCCGCGCACGATCGAGGCCCACGTGGAGCGGATGCTGGCCAAGACGGGCACCGCCAACCGGCGCGAGCTCACCCGCTTCGCCGCCCTACCTACGGGTCCCCAGGCGCAAATGCCGTAGTCCCTCCCGATGTGCGCGACGGGGAAGTAGGCGCACGATCAGCCCATGGACATCCGCACCACAGAGATCGCCGACGGCGTGCACCAGCTCTCCACCTACCTCGCCGAGATGGACTTCGGCCTCAACCAGTTCCTCGTCGCCGGCGATGAACCGTTGCTCTTCCACACCGGGATGCGCGGCATGTTCCCGCTCGTGTCCGAGGCGGTCGCCGGCGTCCTGCCGTCCGATCAGCTGCGATGGGTGTCGTTCAGCCACGTGGAGGCCGACGAGTGCGGGTCGATGAACGAGTGGCTGGCCGCCGCCCCCGGTTCCACCGTCGTGCAGGGCCAGACCGGCTGCATGGTCTCGCTCGCCGACCTCGCCGACCGTCCGCCGCGACCGCTGGCCGACGGCGAGGTGCTCGACATCGGGGGGCACCGGTTGCGGTGGATCGACACCCCGCACGTGCCCCACGCCTGGGAGGCGGGCCTCCTCTTCGACGAGACCACCCGCACGCTCTTCTGCAGCGACCTGTTCACCCAGATGGGGGACTTCGCCGCGAGCACGACCGATGACATCGTCGGACCGGCGATCGCCGCCGAGGAGGACTTCCCGGGTTCGCTGTCGCTCCACCCCGCGACGGGCTCGATGATCCGCCGGCTTGCCGACCTCGACGTGGCCACTCTGGCCCTGATGCACGGCCCGGCGTTCACGGGCGATTGCACCACCGCCCTGATCGACCTCGCCGACGACCTCGACAAGCGCACCGCGGCTGCGCGCTGAGCGCGCGCGGCGCTCCTCCACCAACCTTCGACCGCACCAGGAGCCCATCATGGTGAACCCCACCCCCACGACGACCGAGGCGAACGAGCAGATGGCGATCGCGAACCCCGAGCAGGCAGCCGCCTGGAACGGGCACGAGGGCGAGCACTGGACCGAGCACGCCGACCGCTACGACCGGGCGAGTCGACATCTCTGGCAGCGCTTCCTGGACGCCGACCTGGTGGCGTCGACCGATGCGGTGCTCGACGTCGGCTGTGGCTCCGGCAAGTCCACCCGAGACGTGGCTCGCGCGGCCTCACAGGGCTCGGTGGTGGGCATCGACCTGTCGGCGAGCATGCTCGAGCGGGCGCGCCAGGTCACCGCGGCGGAGGGCCTGGGCAACGTGAGCTACGTGCAAGGCGACGCGCAGGTCCACCGCCTCGAGCCCGACACCTTCGACATCGCGATCAGCTGCTTCGGGGCGATGTTCTTCAACGATCCCGTCGCCGCCTTCACGAACATCGGCCGGGGTGTGCGACCCGGCGGGCGCCTGGCGCTCCTCGCCTGGCGCGAGCTGGCGAGCAACGAGTGGCTCACCGAGCTGCGGGCGGCGCTGGCGGTCGGACGAGAGCTCCCGCTGCCGCCCCCCGACGCGCCGACTCCGTTCGCGCTGGCTGACCCAGACCGCGTGCGCCCGATCCTCGACGCGGCCGGCTTGGCTGACGTGGGCTTCGAGGCGATCGACGAGCCGATCGAGTTCGGTTCCGACGCGGACGACGCCTACGCGTTCATGCGGACGCTCGGCATCGTCGAAGGGCTCACCAACGGCCTCCACGCGGCCGATCGCGCCAATGCGCTGGCCCAGCTGTGGGAGACGGTGGCGGGCCACGCCGGCCCCGACGGGGTGCGGTTCGGCACCGCCGCCTGGCTCATCACCGCCCGAAGGTCATGAGGCGCTGGCGACGAGGGGCCGCCTCCGCGGCCCGGAGGTGACGTCACGCGGCATCGGGGCGACGTCGCGAGTCACCGGGATGTCGCACACGCCACCCGCGCAGACCTCGTAGGCCTCGTCCTTGGTCACCCAGCCGCGGCGCACCAGGAGCGCGTACAGCTCGCAGCCCACGCACACGCCGCGCATGGCCTCCATCCGCATGAGGACGATGCAGATGAGGCAGATCGTGCGGGGCAGGGTGCCATGGGTGTTCACGTTCGTGGTCACCGTCATCGACGCTGACATCACGAGGCCCATGGTCCACGCGAACCTTTGGCTTGGCGGACACCCATTGCGGCTCGCGCCGGCCGATGAGCGCGTGGGCGGCCACGCCGGCCGGGCTGTGCATGAGCCCCACGGTCACCCGGATCAGGAGAGCGCGGGCGAGCTGAGCGATACGCCGGAGGCGTCGAGGTCGATCGTCATCCCCTCCCACGCGGCGCACACGCCGTCGTCACCCCAGATCCGGCGGGCGTCGGCGACCAGCGCCTCCAGCTCGAGGTCGGTGTGGTACGGGTCGTGGTGGAACAGCACGAGGTTCCCGACATCGGCCTTCCGGGCGAACGTGACCACATCGCCGATCGCCGAGTGCCCCCAACCGACGTGCCGCAGGTACTCGTCGTCGCCGTACTGCGCGTCGTGCATCAGCACGTCGGCCCCATGGGCGAGGTCGTGGCCGCTGATCCAGTCGGCGGGCTGGGCGCTGAGATCCCCTCCGACGCTCGGCTCGTGGTCCGGCAGGTACACGAGCGACTGGCCGTCCCCTTCCACCCGGTACCCGACCGTCGGGCCCTGGTGGGTCACGAGTGCGGCCCGCACCGACAACGACCCGACGGCCACTGGCTCCTCGGGGGCGTCGTGGAACGTCAGGTTGCACGGGATGTCCGAGAGGCGCACCGGGAACAGCGGCGGGGACAGGTAGGTGGCGATGCGATCGGCCAGAGGTTGCACCGGCGACGGCGGACCCCAGATGTGGACCTCGACCTCCGGTCGGAAGAGGGGTCGGAAGAACCCCAGGCCCTGGAGGTGGTCCAGGTGCAGGTGCGTGAGGAACAGGTGGACCGACGTGACCCCCGCGTCGGCCATCGCCACACCGAGCGGTCGGATCCCGGTGCCGGCGTCGAGCACCACCGCGCTGCCGTCGTCGCCGCGGATCTCGACGCACGACGTGTTCCCGCCGTAGCGCATGTTCTCCGGGCCGGGCGCGGCGAGCGAACCTCGGCACCCCCAGATCGTCGCCCTCACTCGTTCGCCTCCCAGAACACGGCCAGCACGCCGTGCATCTCCCCCGTGTGACCGAACAGCGGGTAGGCGGTGACCTCCACGCGCCGGCGACTGCCGTCGAAGGTCGTCGCCAGGAGCAGGCGGTGCGCAGGTTCGCGCCGCATGAACGCGATGCCCGCCGGGGAGTCGCGGCGGCGCAGGGGCGTGCCGTCGAGGTCGGCGAGGTCGAGCATGGCGCCGAAGTCGTTGGCGCTGACCGAGCCCATCTCTGCGTACGGCTTGCCGAGCATCACCTCGGCGGCCTCGTTGTAGAAGACGAGCATGCCCACGCCGTCGATCAGGAACATCGGCGTGGCCAGGTTCGCGGCCAGCTCGCGGGCGAGGATCAACGGGAGGCTCCGGGGCCCCCCGGCGGCGTCGCTGGACACGCGCGCAGGCTAACTGCGGAGGCGAGCCCGCTGCCGAGCGGAGGCGCCGGTGGTGGCCAGGGACGAGGCGCGTGCGCGCACGTCAACCGAGCGTCTCCGCCTCGCCGGCCCTGACGCCGGTCAGGGCACCAGCTCCGGGGCGCCGACCAGGCGCCCCGGGAGCCGGCGGGCCACGGCGAGGGAAACCGCCAGGCTGAGCGCGCACACGACGAGCAGCTTGGCCAGGCCGGAGCCGTCGTCGCGCACGACACCCGCCAGCACGAGCGTGGACGCGATGCTGCCCACGTAGCGGCTGGCCGACAACAGACCGGCGGCCGACCCGGCCCGAGCCGGTGGCGCCGCCTCGATGCCCGCGGTCATCACGCTGGGCGTCGCCACGCCCAGCCCGAGGCCGAACAGCAGCAGCGTGATCACGAGCAGTGCCGACGGCACGTGATCACCCCCGATCGCCGATGCCGCGACCGCGACGACCGTGACGGCCAGGCCGATGACGACGGGGCGGCGACGGCCGTGGGCATCGCCGAGACGCCCACCGTACGGACCGGTCACGACCATCCCGACGGTGAGGAAGGACAACGCCACGCCGACCGCCGCCGAGCTCCACCCGCGGCTGTCCAGCACGATCGGCACGGCCAGGAGGAGGGCGTACTGAGCGAAGGTCGACAGGGCCTGGGTCGAGAAGGCCACGCCGAACACTCCGTTCAACAGCGGGCGACCATCGTCGGGCACGACGCGCTCGTCCCGCACCGACGACGAGGGCGCGGACCGCTGGACCCGGCGCCCCAGGACGTAGAGCACCGCTAGCACGACCGGCAGGTTGACGCCGAAGATCGCGCGCCACCCGAACGCCGCGGTGGCGAGCCCACCGATCACCGGGCCGAGCCCCGCTCCGACGCCGAGCACAGAGCCCTGCACCCCGAACGCGCGGCCGCGCTGTCGTTCCGGAACGACCTCGCGGAGCATCGCCTGCACGCTCGGGACCAACGCTGACGCGAACGCGGCCTGCGACGCCCGGAGCGCGACGAGCAGCCAGAACGAGCTCGCCAGCATGGCCGCCGCGGAGAACACGCCGAAGCCCGCCGTGGCGATCGTGGCCAAGCGTCGAGCACCGAGGACGTCGCACAGGCGCCCGGCCAGCGGCTGCCCGACGAGCATGGCGACGAGGTACAGGGTGATGAGGACGCTCGCCCGACCCTTGGAGATGTCGAAGTCGCGCGCGATCCCCGGCAGGGCCACGGCGATCATCGTGGAGTTCAACGGCACGAGGGCCGAGGCGAGGGCGATCCCTGCGATGGTGATGGCAGGAACGACGCCCTCGCCGTCGTCGGTCATTCGAGGATCGTGACCTCGCCCGTCGTGCCGTCGACGCGCACCCGCTTGGCCGACGCCAGCCGCGTCGTGCCGTCGCTCGTACCGACCACCGCCGGGATGCCCATCTCGCGCGAGACGATGGCGGCGTGGGACGCGAAGCTCCCGTGGTCGGTGACGATGGCGCTCACCAGGTGCAGCATCGAGTTGAACGCCTCGCCGGTGGTGGGGGCCACCAATACGTCACCTGACTCCAGGTCGAACAGGTCGTCGATGGATCGGACGAGCCGCACCGGACCCTCGACCACCCCTTGGGCGCCTGCGATGCCGATGATCGTCGTGGCGTCGCCCTCGGGGACCTCCTTCTGGCCGAGGATGCCGTCGATGAGGAACCCGATCGACGACATCAGGCGAGCCAGCGGTGGCGGGAGCGCGTCGACCGGCGGCGGAGCCGGCGGCGGCGGGCCGAGGTGGCGGGGCGCGCCGTCCTTCGTGCGAGTCACGCGGTCGATCGCCCGCTCGTGCAGGTCCTGAGCCGTCGGGGCGTCGGCACCGGACGACAGGGCGCTCAGATCCGCGACGCTGGCCTCGAGCACGTCCTCGGCGACCTGCACCCTCCCGCGCGCCTGGAGGCGGCGACCGAGCTCGATCAACGCGAGCCGGAGGAGGCCGATCGCCGAGATCTCGCTGTAGAGCCCGCGCTCGTCGCGGAGGCGGTACACAAGCCGGCCTTCCGCCAGCAGGTCGTCGAACGCCGCCCGGTGCTCCTCCGGCACGGCCGCCCGGAGGTCGGCGGCGTCGGCGTCCGACCGCCGCAGGGCATCGTCGACGTCGACCTCGAGCGCCGTCTGCAACCGGCCGACCAGGCCTTCGGGCCGCTCACCGATGGTGGGGCTCGTGACGTCGAAGCCGTCGAGCAGGCGGAAGTGCACCGCGTCGATGTAGTGGCCGACCTCGGGCACCTGCGCTCGCAGGCGGGCGAGCACGTCGGCCGCATCGCCGCCGGAGAGGAGGAGGGCGCGCGCGGCGTCGTCCTTGCGGAGGGCGTCGAGGGCCGGCCGCATCTCCGGGGCCACCACGCTCGACACCGGCGAGTAGCCGTCGAACACCGAGATGAGCGACTGCGGTGGTCGCCCGGTCCACGCGGCGGCCTGGAGCAGGAAGTCGCCCACTGGCACGAGGGCGTGGGCGTTGTGCCGGTGGTGCTGGTACACCATCTCGGTCACGTGCGCGGTGCACTCCTCGATGTGGGCCTGCAGCTGGGCGTCGTCGAGGGCGGAGAGCTCCACATCGAGCGCGCGATGGCGGGCGATCGACGCCGGCTTCAGCTCGTCATCCCAGCGACGGATGGCGTCTCGCCAGATGCGCTCCTCGAAGGCCTTCGCAGCGACACCCGCCCGACGGCCGAACTCCGCGCCGATCCACTCCGGGTCCTTGGGCCCGTCCGGACCGGGCAGGTCGAAGGGTTGCGGCTGGTGGTAGGTGAACCCGTTGATGCTTGCCATCGCCAAGCGGTCGAGCAGCACGCCGTAGGCGCCGAACGCCTCCTCGAACCCCCGGTTGAACCCCTCCGGGTACGCCTGCTGCAGCAGGGCGGTCTGGGCCACCGGGTTGTGGGCGCTGTCCTGCTGCCAGGGCCCCGGGTTCGGCGGCTCCCAGATCAACGTCGATGTCATGGCGTTCCTCCCGCGTCGAGGAGGACGCCGCGTTCGATGCCCCCCTTGCCCGAATTGTGTGGGTGCACGGTAGATGAACAGAAGGCGACGCGCAGGGGCGTGGCCGGTTGGCTCAGGCCGCCCGTCGAGCATGGGCGGCCACGGCGGCGTCGACGTCGTCGAGAACCAGGTCGGCGTTGATCGCGATGGCGGCCGCCGTCGACGACCAACCGAGCGACCTCGCCGTGGACGACCCGCACCTGCCGGGCTTCGAGCTCGGCCGCGATCGCCAGCTCATCGAGATCGTGGCGTTGTGCGTGGCGGCCGACGGGCGCGGGCGGGCTGGCGCTCGAGCACACCGCCGAGTTCCCCGACGACGCCCCCCTGTTGGCACGCGTCTCCGTCCTGGTCGCGCCGGGGTGGTGTCGCCGGCGCCGGTTGGGCCGACGCCACACGCGGTGAACCACATCGTCATCCCCGGGGCGTAGCAGCGACCGACGCCGGCCAGGTCGCCTGGCTCGATCGCGTCGAGCAGCTCGTGGCAGAGCTGGCGGTGCTGCGCGTCGATCGTGCTCACGGGTCGACCCGCACGATCTCGTCGAGCACGGCATCGCGCCCCTCCGCGATGTGCTCGGCCATCAAGGCCGATGCCCGCTCGGCGTCGCGGCGGCACATGGCCTCGACGATCAGGTGGTGGAAGACGTCGGAGCGCTCGACCTTCGCCGGCCCGAACGACCGGAAGGCTTGGAACACGAGCGGGATGTCGACGGTGCGGGCCAGCATGCTCGTCAGCCGCCCGTGCCGCGCCGCCGCGAGGATCCCGTCGTGGAAGCGGCGGTTCGCTTCGTGGATCTGCCGGACGCCCTCGATGCTCTCGACGTCGACGGCGCCGCGCACCGTGGTGAAGGCGTCGGCGGCGGCGATGAGCTCGCCGAGCTCGGCCTCGGTCGCTCGCTGCGTCGCCACCTCGACGGCGTATGACTCGAGCCGGATGCGCAGCCCGTAGAGGTCGACGACCTCGGTGGACGACAGCGGCCGGACGCTGGCGCCGCGGTTCGGCTCGCTGACGACCAGTCCTTCGGCCTCCAGCCTCCGGAGCGCCTCCCGCACCGGTGTGCGGGACAGGCCGAGCTCGCCGGCGATGGTCTGCTCGACCAGGCGCTCGCCCGGCGCGTAGCGGTTCTCCACGATGGCGGCGCGCAGCTCGGTGTACGCATGGGCGCTGCCGACGACCGCGGGCTCGGTGGGCAGGGTCGTCATTCGAATCCCGCCCGCTTCTCGAACCGTCGGCCGGCCTTGCCGACATGGCTCTCGACTGGTCGGCCGACGACGCCGCAGGCGAGCCGGGCGACCTCGATGAGCGCGTCGAGGTCGATCCCGGTGTCGACGCCCGTCTCCTCCAAGACGTGCACGAGGTCCTCGAGGCTGAGGTTGCCGCTGGCACCCGGTGCGAACGGGCAACCTCCCAGACCGCCGACCGCTCCGTCGATCCGCGCCGCGCCGGCGTCGAGCGCCATGAGCGCGTTGGCGATCCCGAGCCCGCGCGTGTCGTGCAGGTGCACACCGACCGGCCGATCACCGGCGAGGCGCGTTCGCGGCGCCCACGAGCGACGCGACCTCCGACGGGATCGCGGTGCCGATGGTGTCGGCGAGCGACACGCCGGCGGCGCCGGCGGCCAGCACGCGCTCCGCCATCGCGAGCACCTCCCCCTCCCTCACCGGCCCGGCGTACGGGCACCCGAACGCCGTCGCCAGCGTGACCTCCAGTGCCGTCCCATCGGGCAAGCCGGCGGTGATCGCCTCCACCTCGGCGAGGGCGGCATCGGGGGTGCGGCCGGCGTTGTGGACGCTGTGCGCCTCTGACACGCTCACCACGAACTGCAGTCGGTCCATCCCGGCGGCGAGAGCCCGCTGGACGCCACGAGCGTTCAGCACGAGCGCCCACCGTTCGACGTCGCCGCCAGTCGCCGCGGCCAGCTCCTCCGCGTCGGCCATCGCCGGCACACGGTCGGGTCGCACGAAGGAGGTGAGCTCGAGGTCGCGCACGCCGGCACCCACCAGCGCATCGAACACGGCGACCTTGTCGACCGTGGCCACGGGCGGCTCATCTTGGAACCCGTCCCGCATCGTGACGTCGCGCAGCGTGAAGCTCACGATGGACCCGTCACGCCGGCGGTGCGGAGCTCCACCAGCTGCGTGCAGTCGAGGCCGAGCAGCTCCGCCAGCACCTCGTCGGTGTGCTCACCGAGGCGCGGCCCGGGTTGACGGATGCTGCCTGGTGTCTCCGCGAACCGCGGGACCACACCCGTCATGGGCACATCCCAGCCTTGGGTCGACATGACCCGCTGCACCATCCCCCGCGCCAGGTACTGCGGGTCGGTGAGCATGTCGGGCGCCGTGAAGATGCGTCCGGCGGGCACGCCGTTGGCGTCGAGCAGCTCCAGCAGCTCGTCGCACGGCATGGTCGACGTCCACACGCCGACCAGCACGTCGAGCTCGGCCATGTTGTCGCCGCGCGCCTGGTGCGTGGCGAAGCGTGCATCGTCGGCCAGCTCGCCGCGCTCCATCGCCGCGCACAGGCGAGCGAAGACGCCGTCAGCGTTGGCGGCGACCACGACCTCGGCCCCGTCGCTCGTCGGGTACACGTTCGACGGCGCCACGCCGGGCAGCACGCTGCCCGAGCGCGTGCGCACGACCCCGCCGAGCTCGTAGTCGGCCATCGTCGACTCCATCAGCGCGGCGACGGCCTCGTAGATCGCGACGTCGACCTCCTGGCCGACCCCCGTGGCGCGCGCCGACACGAGCGCGGCCAACGTGCCGATCACGGCGAACACCGAGGCCAACGCGTCCCCGAGGCTGATGCCGGCCCGTGAGGGCGGACGATCTGGGCTCCCGGTCGTGTGGCGGATCCCACCCATCGCCTCGCCGACGCTGCCGAAGCCGGCTTGTCCCGCCAGCGGCCCGGTCTGGCCGAACCCGCTGACGTGCACCAGCACGAGCGCAGGGTTCACCTCCTTGAGTGCGTCGTACCCGAGTCCCCACTTGTCGAGCACACCGGGGCGGAAGTTCTCGAGCACCACGTCGCAGTGTGCGACCAGGTCGCGCACGAGGTGCTGCGCCGGCTCCTGCTTCAGGTCGAGCACCACCGATCGCTTGTTCCGAGCGATGGTCGGCCACCACAGGCTCTCGCCGTCCCGGCTGTGGCCCCATCGGCGCATCGGGTCGCCACCGTCCGGCGACTCGACCTTGATCACGTCGGCCCCGTAGTCGCCGAGCAGCTGGCCGGCGAACGGCCCGGCGATGAAGCTACCGAGCTCGAGGACGCGCACGCCCGTGAGCGGACCGTGGCTGCTCACGCGCCGTCGTCGCGCCCGCTGATCTGACGACCGAGGTTGACCGCCTCATACCCTTCGGGTGCCGCGATCTCGACGACCGGGTCGGGGCGCTCGTCGAACTCCAAGCGCAGGGCGACCGACATGACTGCGTGCAGGGTGTAGGTCATCGTGATGTAGGTGAAGTCGAGGATCGCCTCATCGCTCAGGTGCTCGCGCAGTGCAGCGAACACGCCGTCGGACACGCGGCCGTGGGCCAGGACGAGCCCGTCGGTGTAGGCGAGCAGCGCCCGCTCGACGGGGCTGAAGAGGTCGGACACCTGCCAGGACGTGAGTGCCTCGATCTTCTCCTCGGAGAAGCCGAGGGCACGGCACGACTTGCAGTGCTGCGAGAACACGAACTGGCTGCCCACGAGCCAGCCGGCCCGGGTCTGGCCCAGCTCGCGGAGCTCCGGCGGGACCTTGCGCTCGGGGCTGGCGTAGAGGGCGAAGCCCTGCACCGCGTGCTCGAGGACGTCGGGCGAGTTGGCGAACACCGTCCACCAGTCGCCGGGCGTGCCCGTCGCGGTGCCCGGCTCCGCCACGGGGTCGCGGTCGCCGAACAGCAGCGTGTACATGCGCCGCACGATCTTCGGGTTGTCGTCGGAGCGGGGGATCTGGGCGAGTCTCGGCACGGCCGGATTGTATGCGAAGCAACCGATTTGACGCTGGTGCAGGCCAATTCTCCTCGATATTGCACACAACCAGGCGGAAGGTACCGTCCTCGGGCATGACGCCCAAGATGGCCAAGGAGAAGGAGGTGCTGTCGGGCGCGCACGTCGCCGACAGCCACGAGCTGATCCGGGTGCTCGGCGCCCGCGAGAACAACCTCAAGGACGTCGACGTCGAGCTCCCGAAGCGCCGGCTGACGGTGTTCACGGGCGTGTCCGGCTCGGGCAAGAGCTCGCTGGCCTTCGGCACGATCGCCGCCGAGTCGCAGCGGATGATCAACGAGACCTACAGCGCCTTCGTGCAGGGGTTCATGCCCACGCTGGCGCGGCCTGACGTCGACGTGCTCGATGGGCTGACGACCGCGATCATCGTCGACCAGCAGCGGATGGGCTCCGACCCTCGATCGACGGTCGGCACGGCCACCGACGCCAACGCCATGCTGCGCATCCTCTTCAGTCGCCTCGGCAAGCCGTACATCGGTTCGCCCCAGGCGTTCTCGTTCAACGTCGCGTCCATCTCCGGCGCCGGCGCCGTCACCATCGAGAAGGGCGGCACCAAGGTCCGGGAGAAGCGGAGCTTCAGCATCACCGGCGGCATGTGCTCGCGCTGCGAGGGCCGCGGCTCGGTCACCGACTTCGACCTTTCGCAGCTCTACGACGACAGCAAGTCGCTCAACGAGGGCGCGCTCACGATCCCCGGCTACAGCATGGACGGCTGGTACGGGCGCATCTTCCGCGGCTGCGGCTTCTTCGACCCGGACAAGCCGATCCGCAAGTTCACGAAGAAGGAGCTCAACGACCTGCTCCACAAGGAGCCGACGAAGATCAAGGTCGACGGCATCAACCTCACCTACGCCGGGCTGATCCCGCAGATCCAGAAGTCGTTCCTGGCCAAGGACGTCGACGCGATGCAGCCGCACATCCGTGCGTTCGTGGAGCGGGTGGTGACCTTCACGACCTGTCCCGACTGCGACGGCAGCCGATTGAACGAGGGCGCTCGCTCCTCGAAGATCAACAAGCTCAACATCGCCGACACCTGCGCCATGCAGATCAGCGACCTGGCCGAGTGGGTCCGGAGCATCAAGGCGCCGTCGGTCGCGCCGCTGCTCGTCGCGCTGCAGCAGACCGTCGACTCGTTCGTGGACATCGGGCTGGGCTACCTCTCGCTCGACCGGCCGTCGGGCACGCTCTCGGGTGGCGAGGCCCAGCGCACCAAGATGCTGCGCCACCTCGGCTCCGCGCTGACCGACGTCACCTACGTCTTCGACGAGCCCACCACAGGCCTCCACCCGCACGACATCCAACGGATGAACGACCTGCTGGTGCAGTTGCGGGACAAGGGCAACACGGTGCTGGTCGTGGAGCACAAGCCGGAGACGATCGACATCGCCGACCACATCGTCGACCTCGGGCCCGGCGCCGGCACCGCCGGCGGCGAGGTGGTGTTCGAGGGCACGGTCGACGGTCTGCGGGCCAGCGGCACCGTCACCGGCAAGCACCTCGACGACCGGGCCTCCCTCAAGGCCACCGTGCGAGAGCCCACCGGCACCCTGGAGGTCCGCGGCGCCAGCACCCACAACCTGCGGGACGTCGACGTCGACATCCCGCTCGGGGTGCTCGTGGTCGTCACCGGCGTGGCCGGTTCCGGCAAGAGCTCCCTGATCCACGGCTCGGTGGCGGGTCGGGACGGCGTCGTGGCCGTCGACCAGACGCCGATCCGCGGCTCGCGGCGGAGCAACCCAGCGACCTACACCGGGCTGCTCGAACCGATCCGCAAGGCGTTCGCGAAGGCCAACGACGTGAAGCCGGCCCTGTTCAGCGCCAACTCCGAGGGCGCCTGCCCCACCTGCAACGGCGCCGGGGTCATCTACACCGACCTCGGGATGATGGCCGGCGTCGCCATCCCCTGCGAAGGGTGCGAGGGGAAGCGGTTCCAGGCCGCGGTGCTCGAGTACAAGCTCGGCGGGAAGCACATCGCCGAGGTGCTCGCCATGGCGGTGACCGAGGCCGAGGAGTTCTTCGGCCCCGACGGAAAGGCGGACACGCCGGCCGCGCACAAGGTCCTCGCGCGGCTCGCCGACGTCGGGCTCGGCTACGTGAGCCTCGGCCAGCCGCTCACCACGCTGTCGGGCGGCGAGCGGCAGCGACTGAAGCTGGCCACCGCCATGGCCGACAAGGGCGACGTCTACGTGCTCGACGAGCCGACCTCCGGCCTCCACCTCGCCGACGTCGAGCAGCTCCTCGGCCTCCTCGATCGGCTCGTCGAGTCCGGCAGGTCGGTGATCGTGATCGCGCACCACCAGGCGGTCATGGCTCACGCCGACTGGATCGTCGACCTGGGCCCCGGTGCCGGTCACGACGGCGGCCGGATCGTCTTCGAGGGCACCCCCTCCACCCTCGTCGCGGCCAAGAAGACCCTCACGGGCCAGCACCTCGCCGCCTACGTCGCCACCTGAGCGAGCTCGTCCCGGAGGGCGAGGGCCAGGTCGACGTGGGCTCTGACCCGCGCGCCGTGGTCTCGGCTCCGCCACGAGCTCTCGAGCGTCACCTCGGGCACGTTCCGGCGGGCCGCGTACTCGTTGACCGCCATCATCCCGAGCGTCGCCGCCCAGAGCCGGACGATCCCGCGCTGTGCGGGAGTGGACGCCGAGAGTCCAGGTGGACGCAAGCGCAACCCGAAGTAGTCCTTCGTGGCCAGCGTCGTCCCGCCCGCTTCGAGCGCGGTGAGCAGCCGTCGTGCGAGCGCACCGTCGACATGCCGGTTGGTGAACATGAAGGCCGCGTCCTGCGGTCCCTCGTGCAGCGACAGCACGAAGTCCGGCCGGAACTCGTCGAACGCTCGTCGGACGACGCGCGCCTCTTCCGTCCGGAAGCGGACGAAGTCGCGGTTGATGTCGTAGCCGTCGGCGTTGAACCGGGAGAGCTCGGCGGCCCCGATGGGGTTGACCGGCGTGAGGACCCGCAGGGCGACCGCCCCGTCATCGGCGTAGCGGTCGAGGATCTCGGGGACGGAGACGATGCCAGCCTGCTCGTTGCCGTGGATCCCGGAGACCACGAGGAGCCGCCGCCCAGGTTCCGGCGTGCGCGAGGACACCGACAGGATGGGGCGCGTCGAACCGCGGTACGCGACTCGGGCCTCCTCCGTCACCTCGTAGCGGTCACTGAACCCACGAACCGACCGCTCGAACGTCCCGGGCTCGTAGCCGAGCGAGACGACGCCCATCTCCTCGTCCTGCGCGGGGTGGTCGTAGGCCCGCTGCCGAAGGTGGAGCCGGGCGAACACGCGCAGCTCCTGCAGGGTCGGCACGAGCGGCAGGGTACTGAGTCAGCCCGACGACGCCGGCTCGGCCGAGGGCTCCCACCCAGAGTAGAACTGGCGGAACCAACGGCGGTACTGCGCGACCGGCCCGTCGACGGCGGTGAGCGGTGGCCGCTCGCGGTAGACCTTGTTCTCCCAGATCGGTACGTCCTGGGAGAACTGGACGTTCGTGACCTGGTCGTTGAGCTCCGCGATCGCGGCCGTGGCGCGCTCGTCCTCGAGCGCGACCATGGAGAAGCGGATCGTGATCTCGGTGAGCTCGTCGTCGACCGGCGTCTGGGTGATGTAGGTGAGCATCTCCAGGGTGCCCTCCTCGACCTCGACGGCAACGACACCCGGCCCACACGTGGTGGTGCGGGCGCGCACTTCGAACCCGGCGTCGGCGACGGCGGTGACGCTGATCTTCTGGTCGACGACCATCGTCGACCCGTCGAAGGAGACGTCGAAGATCGGATCCTGCGGAGGGACCATGTCGTGGACCGTCCAGAAGTGCGACCGGTCGATGATGTTCTCCGTGAGGTCCTGGAGGCCGACCCGCACGCGGTAGGTGCTCACCCGCCAGGGGGTCCAGGTGCGCGAGCCGTCACGGTAGGGCCGCACGTCGAACTGCGGCGGGGCGCCGTTCGCGTGGTGCCACAGGAGGATCACCCCGTTGCGCTCGCAGACCTCCCAAGTCCTTGCGGTGACCCGAGGTGGCCGGCGCTCGAGGTGGGGGACGCCGACGACCTGGCCGTTGCCGTCGAACTGCCAGCCGTGGAACGGACAGACGATGCCATCGCCGCACACCCGACCGCCGACCCCGAGGTGAGCCCCGAGGTGCGGGCAGTGCGCGTCGAAGACCCGAACGTCGCCGTCCTCCCCGCGAAACGCCACCAGCTCCCGCCCGAGGTAGTGCAGCGCCTTGACGTCACCGACACCGAGCTCGTCCGACTCGGCGACACCGAACCAGCCGTCCGGAAACGGCGGGAACGGGTACCGGCTGGCTCCCATGCGGTCTCCTCAGTCGAGCTTGAAGCGGCCGGCGAACGCGCGGAGCGGCAGATCGGCACTGGTGATGCAACCGGGTGGGGCATCCACGACGGCGCGGATCGCGTTGAGCGCCGGAAGGCCCGTGATCGTCATCCCGACGGAGGCGAAGGCCTCCGGCGACGAGAAGTCGGTGCCGGGCTTCGGGAGGATCTGATGCTTGCTCTGGATCCAAGGATCGCCCTTGATCTTGGTGATGTAGCAGCCCTGGATGTCCCAGTGGGGATCGGTGTGCGGCGTCATCTGCCACTCGAGGTGCATCTCGATCCGAGGAACGCTGGCGGCGACGCCGATGTACTTGAGGTAGCAGCCTCCGAGGGTCCCCTTCGCCAGGTGGTACCAGCCCAGGTCGACGTCCTTGGTGCAGGCGCCGAGCTCCGCCTCGAAGCGGACCTCGTCGAGCTCGAGATCGAAGCAGTCGGCCATGAGGCGCACCGCATCTTCGAAGACGCGCGTGTACTTCTCGAGCATCCCCGGCACGGCGGGATCCTCGACCGACCGACCGAACCCGACCTCGATCCAGGTGTCCACCGAGTGGTGACAGGAGACGTCGACGGACTCCTTCGACAGGACGTGTTCGATCTCGGTGACGTCGGTGGTGTGGACGATCGACAGGATCTGCGCCAGACCCGGGTTCATCCCGGTGCCGTAGAACGTGGAACCGCCTCGGAGGCACGCGGCCTCGATCACCTCGGACTCGGCCTTGCCCGACGGGTGCGGGTGGTTGGCGTTGCGATGGTGACCGGTGACCCAGTCCGCCGTGGTGACGATGTTGATCCCGGCCTCGAGCACCCGCTCGTAGAGGTCGAGGTCGGGGAACACGCCGTGAAAGGTGAGGCAGTCGGGGTTCGCCGCGAGGATCTCCTCGACCGAACCGGTTGCGATCACCCCGATGGGATCGATGCCGACGATCTCGCCGGCGTCCTTGCCCACCTTTTCGGGCGAGTAGCAGTGCAGACCGATCAGCTCGAGATCCGGGTGGTGCACGATCCGCTTGACCATCTCACTGCCCACGTTGCCGGTGGCGACCTGGAAGACCTTCACCTTCGCGCTGGACATCCCCGGATTCTGCCGCACCGAGGGAGGGACCGGTTGGGGGCGGCCCGGCCAGCGCTACACGCAGCGGTTGCGGATGGTGCCGATGCCCTCGATCCAGCTCTCCAGGACCTGGCCCGGCTGGAGTGAGCGCGGCGGCTTCCTCGCCATGCCCACGCCCGCGGGGGTGCCGGTGAAGATCACGTCGCCGGGGAGGAGCGAGAGCACGGAGGAGAGCTCCGCGATCAGCTGCGGCACGTTGAAGATCAGGTCGTTCGTGCGGGCGTCTTGGACCGTCTCCCCGTCGACCGAGCACCCGAGCCCGAGGTCGTCCGGGTTGGGCACCTCGTCTGGCGTGACTACCCACGGTCCCATCGGGCCGTAGCCAGTCCGCGACTTCCCCAGCGAGAACTGCATGCCCGCCGCGAACTGCAGCTTGCGGTCGCTGACGTCCTGGCCCACGGTCAGCCCTGCGATGTGGCTCCACGCGTCAGCCTCGGCGACGTGGCGCGCCTCGCTGCCGATGACCACGACGAGCTCGACCTCCCAGTCGACCGAGTCGCCGACGATCTCGATGTCGTCGAAGGGGCCGCCGAGCGAGGCCGGGAACTTGGTGAAGGTGGCGGGGACCTCGGGGATGGTCATGCCCGACTCCTCGGCGTGGCTCCGGTAGTTGAGGCCGATGCCGAACACCTGCCGCGGCCGCGGAACCGGGCACCCGAGCCGGGCCTCGTCGAGAGGTGCGGTGCTCTCGGTCACGCCGGCCGCCCACGCGACGAAGGCGGGCCAGTCGTCGAAGGCGGACATCGGATCCGGGCCGAACCGGCCGTCGCTGGCCGTCGCGACGTCGACGACGCCATCCGACAGGACGAGGGCGAGGCGGTCGTCGAGGTTGGCGAGCTTCATGCGAGGTGTCCTTGGAGGTTGGTGAGCAGCGCCGCCGCGCCGGCGGCATCCGCCGCGGTGCCGAACAGGTGGAAGTCGGGTCGTTGCAGTTCGGGTCGCTTCCGGTCGCGGTCACTCGGTCCGACTGAACTTGGCGACGGCGGCCGAGAGCATCGCCACCCCGAACGCCAGCACGATGGCCACTTCGACGAGCGTGGGCACGGTCCAGCCCGACCAGGTCACCCCAGGAGCCAGCCGGTCGCGGGCGGCGACCGTGATGTCGAGGTGGTCGAAGACCAACCGTCGCATCGGATCAACGGCGTAGGTCAGCGGGTTGATGCGGTTGAGCAGGCCGAGCCAGCTCGGCAGGCCCGCGACCGGGTACATGGCGCCCGACAGGAAGACCACCGGGAACACCAGCAGCTGCATCACGCTGTTGAACGTGGGCGGCTGCGCGATGGCGGTCGCCACCATCAGGCCGAGGGCGGTGACCGTGAAGGCGATCAGCAGCTGCAGGCCGAAGATGGCGAGGAGCAGCTCGGGGTCGTAGGGCACGTGCACCAGCCCGGCCAGCGCCAGCAGGATGACGCCCTGGCTCATCGCGGTCGTCATGCCTCCCAGGCACTTGCCCAGGACGATCGACGACCGGCGCACCGGTGCGACCATCATCTCGCGCAGGAACCCCAGCTGGCGGTCCATGACCAGCGATGCGGCGCTGATCATGCCGCTGAACCACATCGCCATGCAGAGGATCCCGGGGAACATGAACGTCGTGAGGTCCACCCCGTCGGTGGACGCCTTCGACAGCGACTGAAGACCCGGCGCCAGCACGAACAGGAAGAGCAGCGGCTGGATCAGCGCCGTCACGATCCGCACGCGGTCGTCGGCAAACCGGATCATCTCCCGCCACCAGACGGCGCGCACGGCCCGGGCTTCCGACCGCCACGACCGGGCCGGGACGCGGACGGCCACGACCTCGGCGATCGCTGCGCTCATCGGGCCGCCTTCGAGAACACGTGCAGCGGGTTGGGGGCCCGGTCCGGGGGGGCCTCTGCGTCTCGGAGCGTCGACCCCGTGTAGCGCATGAACACGTCGTCCAGGCTCGGCCGAGAGACCGCCACCGACGTGATGCCGACGCCGAGCTCGGCGAACAGTCGGGGCACGAACGCCTCACCCGAGGCAACGTGGAACGTGACGGACCCCTCCGCCACCGTCGCCTCGATGCCGAACCGGTCGCGCACCGCGGCGAGCGCAGCATCGTCGTCATCGGTGCCGACCACCACCCGGTCGGCGCCGACGCTCGCCTTGAGCGCCTCGGGCGTGTCGAGCACAACGATCTCCCCTCGGTCGATGATCGCGATGCGATCGCAGAACTCCGCCTCATCCATGTAGTGCGTGGTCATGAAGATGGTGGTGCCCTCGCTCTCCTGGAGCGCCCGGATGTAGCGCCAGATCGCGCGCCGGGTCTGCGGATCGAGCCCGATGGTCGGCTCGTCGAGGAACAGCACCCGTGGTGAGTGCATGAGGCCGCGGGCGATCTCCAGGCGCCGCTTCATGCCGCCGGAGAAGGTCAGGACCGGCTGGTCCCGCCGATCGGAGAGGTCGACCATGGCGAGCATCTGGTCCATCCGGGCCGGGATCTCACCGCGGTCGATGCCGTAGAGCTCGGCGTGCAGGCAGAGGTTCTGTGCCGCGGTGAGCTGGCCGTCGAGCGTCGGATCCTGGAACACGAGGCCGAGGTGTCGGCGAACGTCGTCGCGCTCGCGCACGACGTCGAAGCCGGCCACGCGGGCGGTGCCGGAGGTGGGGCGGGCGAGCGTGCAGAGCATGTTGATCGTCGTGCTCTTGCCGGCGCCGTTCGGGCCCAGGAAGCCGAAGACCTCGCCAGCCGCGGCGGTGAACGACACACCGCGGACGGCCTCGACCTCGCCGTAGGTCTTGACGAGCGCGTCGGCCTCGATGGCAGGACTGGTCGCGTACATCAGGTTGCTGATCATCAGGGTGAACCCGCGCTTGCGGCAAGCCCCCCTCCGTCACGTACGGTTGGTACGAGCGAGGGAGCGCCGAGCGAGGCCGCGAGCGCGCAGGCCTCGGGTGGGCACCGCTCCGCTGGAGGAGCCCTGCCCTACTCCAGCTGCTCGGGGATGGCGCCGGGGACGTTCAACGTCTCGGCGATGCCGGTGATCAGTCCGGCGATCCCGGCCAGCTCCGTTGGCACGACGATCTTCGTGGCGGTGCCGTTGGCCATGACCTGGAGGGTCTCGAGGTACTTGATGGCCACCAGCCCGGCGTCCGGACCACCGTCGTGGATCGCCGCGTACACGGCGCGGATGGCGCTCGCCTCGCCTTCCGCCACGGTGATCTGACGGAACCGCTCAGCGTCGGCCACCGCGCGGATCGCCTCGGCTTGGCCCTCAGCCTCGAGGATGGCCTGTTGGCGCTGGCCCTCGGCATACAGGATCGCGGCCGTCTTCTCGCCTTCGGCGGTGGTGACCGCCGCGGTCCGGCGACCCTCTGCCTCGGTCACCACCGCCCGCCGGGTGCGCTCCGCCTTCATCTGCTCGTGCATCGCGCTCATGACGTCGGGCGGCGGATCGATCCGCTGGATCTCCACCCGACCGACGCGCACACCCCACTTGTCGGTCGCTTCGTCGAGGATCTGGCGAAGAGCCGTGTTGATCGAATCTCGGCTTGTGAGGGCCTCGTCGAGCTGCATCTCGCCGATCAGGTTTCGGAGGTTCGTCTGGGCGAGCTTCGTGATCGCGAGGATGAAGTTCCCGATGTTGTAGATGAGCCGCTGCGGATCGGTGGGCTCGTAGTAGACGACTGCGTCGACGGAGACCACCACGTTGTCCTTGGTGATGACCTCCTGGGGCGGCACGTCGATGACCTGTTCGCGCATGTCCACCATCCGAACCGACTGCACGAACGGGATGATGATCCGAAGCCCAGGATCGGCGGTCTCCTTGTACTTGCCGAGCTGCTCCACGACGCCGCGCTGGAACGGTCGAACGATCCGGACGCCAGTGGCGACGTAGATCAGGAGGAAGACGGCGATGACCGCCAGGACGATGATGCCGGCGTTCACGGTGCATGCTCCTCGTAGGGAGTGACGATCACTTTGGTCCCTTCCATCTCGACGATCACGACGCGCTCGCCGACCTCGATGTCACGACCGATGGCCGTCGCGCGCCACTCCTCCCGGTCGACCAGCACGAGTCCGAGGTCGTCGGGCGCTACCGCCTCCAGCACCACCGCCGAGCGCCCGATCAAACGACGGGAGCCCACACCGGGGGAGGCGCTCTGCTGATCGAGCCGGCGAGCGAGGGGCCGGAGTGCGAAGAGGCACGCGAGAGACACACCGACGAAGGCGGACCACGAGAACACCCCCGGAACGTCGGCAAAGGCGAGGGCGGCGGCGACCCCCGCGCCGATCGCAAACGGTGCGAGGAAGAACGACCCGGGGGTCGCCATCTCACCCAGCCCGAAGAGCATCGCCGTCACCAGCCAGATCCACCGCCAGCTCTCCGGTTCGTCCACCGCAGCAGGCTAGGCCAGCTCCACCACGGTTCGTGGTCGACGCTGGAACACGTACGGCGGCGTCAAGGGCCGGCCGGCGGAGGGATCCGAGCCACTTCGGGGTAGGAGTGGGTGATGCAGACGCTCGAGGTGTTCGCCGATGTGGCCTGTCCGTTCGCCCACGCGGGGCTGGCACGGTTCGCGGCGTTCCGTGACGGGCGCGGCTTGACGGTGCCGGTGTTGCGGGTCCGGGCTTGGCCGTTGGAGCTGGTGAACGGCGCGCGCTTCGATGGGGCGGCGCTCGTGTCGAAGGTCGATGCGCTGCGCGCCGAGGTCGCCACCGATCGCTTCGGCGGGTTCGACCCCGGTGCCTTCCCGGCGACGTCGCTGCCCGCGCTCATCGCCGAGGCGGCCGCCTACCGGGGCGGCAACGAGGTGGGGGAGACCTTCAGCTTGCGGCTGCGCCAGGCCCTGTTCGACGACGGCGAAGACGTCTCGGACCCAGAGGTCCTCGGCCGCCTGCGCGACGCCTGCGACGTCGGCGAACCGACCGCCGCTGACGAAGCGGCGGTGCACTCCGATCTCGCCGACGGCCAGCGGCGCGGCGTGGAAGGGTCGCCGCACTTCTTCACCCCCGACGGGGACTTCTTCTGCCCATCCCTGCGCATCGAGCACGACGAGTCGGGCTACGACGTCTCCTTCGACGCGGCCGGGTTCGAGAAGTTCATCGCCGCGGTGTTCGCCTGATCCTCGTGTCGGTCCAGAACGAACAGCTCGGGCAGCCTTCGTCCCAGTCGGGCCCGAACATGAAGTGGTACACGAGCAGCTGGCTTCGCCCGTCGAACAGGTCACGAAGCGCGGGTCGTCCGTCGCGCCCGTCGAAGGCGTACTCCTTGTCGACGGGGACCCAAGGCAGAGCCCGGCGTCGCTCGGCGAGGTCGCGCGCTCACGGGCGTCGGCCCAGGAACGCCACGAGCGCGTCGGTCGCCGACCCACCCGACGGAGCGTCGACCTCCGGGCCGAACCGGCCGGGGCGGATATCCGGTGAGATCGTCGCCCGGCTCGCCTCCATCGCCGCCGCCGCGACGTCCTCGGGCAGCGCAGCCGGTTGACCGGCTGGCGTCGATGATCGCGTCGAGCACGCCCGGCGTGCGCCACGCCTGCATCGCCGCCGCGGCAGCGGCTTGGAACTCGGCGGCGGGGTCGTCGCCGAGCTCGAAGGTCGACGGCTCTTTGCCAGCGGCGGCCGAGCCGAGCCCGGCGACGACGCCGACCATGTGGTCGAGCAGGTCGCGCACGGACCACTCCGCACACGGCGTCGTGTCGTCGTATTGGTCGACCCGCACCCCAGCGATGACGCCGTGGGCGTGGTCGAAGGTCTGCTCGAGCGCATCGGTGATCGACGCGCCATCCTCCGCCTCGTGCGCGACGACGAGCTCCCGGCCGGTGAGATCGCCGTGCACTTCCCCTCCATGAGCCGGCCCGCCGTCTCCCAGCACCTCCGGGTGCTGGCCGACGCCGGCCTCGTCGACGTGCGCCCGCAGGGAAACCGGCGGCTCTACCGGTGGCGGCGCGAGGGCCTGCGGGACGCGGTCTCGTTCGTCGAGGAGATGTGGTCGGACCGGCTGGCCCGCCTCAAGGCCGCCGCCGAGCGGGAAGAGTGGCCCGAGCGAGCCCGCGCGGCGAACCGCCGAGCGAACGAGGAGCCCAGGCATTGACCGACGCCGACACGAAGACCGTGGAGCAGACGCTCCGCATCGGCGCCCGTCCCGAGACGGTGTGGCGCTACTGGACCGACCCCGTCCGGATGGCTGATTGGTGGGGTGCCGCAGCCGAGCTCGACCCCCGCCCCGGCGGCACCTGTCGGGTCGAGATGGGCGGCGGGCCGGTGATGATCGGCGAGTTCCTCGAGCTGGTCCCCCATCAGCGGATCGTGTTCAGCTTCGGCTGGGAACCCACCGACGGCGCACCCCCGGTTGCCCCCGGCTCCACGCGGGTCGAGATCACCCTCACCGCGGAGGACGGCGACACCATCATGACCCTGCGCCACACCGGACCGCCCGTCGCGATCGCCGACGAGCACCGAAGCGGCTGGGCCCACTTCCTCCCGTTGCTCGCCGCCGCCGTCGACCACCGCCAAGGGACGTCGTGACCGTCGACGTGCTGACCGACATCGACATCGACCGTCCGGTCGCCGAGGTCGCCGCCTACGCCACCGACCCCGACAACGCCCCGGAGTGGTACGCCAACATCGAGTCGATCGAGTGGAAGACCGACCCGCCGCTGCGGGTCGGCTCCGCCGTGGCGTTCGTGGCTCGCTTCCTCGGCCGCCGCCTCGCCTACACGTACAGCTTCGTCGAGCTCGTCCCCGGGGAGCGGGTCGTGATGCGCACGACCGAAGGGCCCTTCCCGATGGAGACGACCTACACCTGGGCGCCGACCAGCCGCGCTGGCACCCACATGACGCTCCGGAACCGCGGCGCACCCGCTGGGTTCTCACGAGTCATCGCGCCGTTCATGGCCATCGCGATGCGACGCGCCAACAACAGGGACCTGGCCAAGGTCAAGGCGATCCTCGAACGGCGTTGAGGTCGCGACCGTTCACGGACGCCCCTGCCCTGGGCACTGACCACTGTCGACCCGATCCTGGCTAGCGGCGCTTCGCTGGCTCGACCCGGCTGGCGACGAGGACCCCAGCGTTGGAGACGCAGAACGGGACGAGGTAGGTCACCGCCGACTTGATCCACACCGCCGTCGTGGCGTCACCCCGGAGGACGACGTCGAGCTGGTTGATGCAGAACAGCACGGTCCCGACGACCAGCGCGATGGTCACCGTCTTGCGCAGGTGGGGCGGATGCAGGACGACTCGAGCCCCCTCGGGCCAGGTGGACCAGGTCGGCCGGTCAGCGGGCATCGCGGCGCGGCCGTCAACCCAGCCGCGCGAAGACGCGGGAGGGCTGCGCAGAGCTCCGTCGATCAGTCATGGCCGGGCCCGTCCCTTCTGGTCGCGCACATCATGGCCGCCACCGACGACGAAGGCCCGGGACCCATCATCGTCGAGCTTGCTCTACGACGAGCTGGACCCGACCGCGATGCCTTCGGCGACCGCCTCCCGTCAGCACAACAGAGACAGACCCGTCCGAGCGATCACATCTGCGGCCCGTGCGGGCAAAGAGCTCAGGACCCGAGCGTCCTCGACGACGGCCTTCACTTCGCGACGTGAGCACCGCCGCGACGTCACGCAGAGCGGTCACGCCGGCCCGGCTACCTGACGGAACCGCAGCTAGCCCGACCCGGCAGGACCAGATCCTGGCCGTTGGTCACGTCGATCCGCACGAACGCGGGCGGGCACCGATCCAGCGTCCTAGGGTCAGGCACCCGCGGATCGACGGAGGCAGCCGATGGCGATGGCACAGCGCCCGCAGCCCGGGCCCCCTCCCAGAGGCGCTCGATCTGGCTGACCTGACCGCCACTCACCTCGATCTCGACGATCTCCTCGCGAGGGCCCTGGACCATGTCATGGCCCTCCTCGGCGCGGACACGGCCGCTGTGCTGCTCGTCGACGCATCGGGCACCGAGCTGGTGGCCCGCGCTGCCCGCGGCATCGAGGAGGAGGTTCACCAGGGCATTCGGATCCGCGTTGGCGAGGGCTTTGCCGGGCGGATCGCTGCTGAGGGTCGGGCGGCCATCCTCGATCGGATCGACGAGAGCACCGTCGTCAACCCGATCCTCTGGCGTCGAGGGCTCCAGGCGCTCGTGGGAGTCCCCCTCGTCGCCGGGAACAGCACCATCGGCGTCCTCCACGTCGGATCCTCCACCGCGCGGCGCTTCGGGAAGGCTGACATCGATGCCCTGTCGCTCATCGCCGACCAAGTCGCCCTGGCCGTTCAGGTCCGACTCCTCGAAGCCGAGCGAGACGCGACGGAAGCCGTCCAGCGGAGCCTGTTGCCGAGCGTGCCGGAAACAGTCGCTGGGTTCGACTGTGCGGCGCGCCACGTGGCCGCCGGGCATGGCGGCATCGGGGGCGACTGGTATGACGTCTTCGCACTCGACACCGGCGAGGTGTGGATGATCGTCGCAGACGTGGCCGGGCACGGACTGCAGGCGGCCATGGTCATGGGTCGAGTCCGGTCGGCGATACGAGCCTTCGCGCTCGTCGGTGAGAGGCCGGAAGGCGTCCTCGCCCTCACGGATCGCAAGCTGACCCATTTCGAGATCGGCACCATCGTGACGGCCGTGGTGGTGGAATCACGGCCTCCCTACGACGATGCCGAGGTCGCGGTCGCAGGGCACCCACCGTTGATTCGCGCCGTCCCTGGACGCCCGGCCGGGCTGATCAATGTCGTGCCGGGCCCGCCCCTCGGCATCGACCTCGGTCCTCGGCCACCCAGTCAGCGCTTCGAAACCCCAAGGGGATGCGTGCTCGCGGGTTACACGGACGGTCTCGTGGAGCGTCGCGGCGAGCTCCTCGACGTGGGGATCGAGCGCGTCCGATCCTCGGTCACGGCCGTCGACCCACACGACGTCTGTGACCGCGTGATGGAGTCGGCGATCGGCCGGCGGGTCCCCCAGGACGACGTGGCCTTGATCGTCATGCGACGCCGGTAGTCGTCGGCTTCGCGTGTCCCTGGGTCGCCGGCCCTCACGACACGGCGGCGACCTGGAGATCCACCCACACCCGCTTCGCCCCCCCTATGGCCCGGTGGCCCCACGCGGTGCTGGATGCCTCGACGAGGTGCAGTCCTCGTCCGCCCGTGGAGTGCACATCGGCCGCACGCATCATCGGAGCAGCCGAGCTCTCGTCGGCAACGATGACCCGCACCGTGTGACCTCGTTCCTGCAGGGAGAGGTGCAGAGGGCTTCTGGCGTGGGTAACGGAGTTGGCGGCCAGCTCGGAGACGACGATCTGCCCATCTGGGACGAGGTCCGCAAGATCCCACGCGATCAACGTCGAGGTGGCGAAGTGACGGGCGGCCGCTACCGACTCCGGCTCACAGGGGAGGGACCGGAAGGCGGCCCGATGCAGGTGGTGATGGTGACGACAGGACACCTCGCGACGGGGACCCGTCGCCAACGAGGGGCCCGAGTACCCGCACACCAGATCCAATGGCACCGAAGAGCCGATCTCGTTCCACAGATCCTCGAGCTCGAGAACGGCACCGATCTCTCCCGCATCCCACAGCAACGCGACCATCTCTCCGAAGGCCATGACCGGTCCGGTCGCAGCCAACGCACGGACGGGAGCGCCGATCACCGATGCGAAGCGCTCAGGATCTGGCTGTCCGTGAACCATGATCCGATCGAGCGCTTCGCTGGCCTCCAGCACGACGATGCGCTGGGCGCTTTCGAGCGCGTCGAGATCCGTGAGCTGGGCGAGCCCGTCCAGCACCGCGGACCGGTGCTGGTCCGTCGCTACGAGGACGATTCCCCCGGAGAACCCAGCCGAGGCGAGGACTGCGGGCACGGTCGAGGACAACGCCGCCTCCTGGTCGTAGGCGAGGACCGCGTGCCCTTCGAAGACCAGGTGCGGGTGCGTCAGGTCCATCACTCAGTCGGTCAGCAGCGGGTCCATGCCGGAAATCTCGAACACACGACGCACGATCCCGTGGGCTCCCACGACCGAAACCTCACAGCGGCGGTGGAGCTCCGCGACGAGGGCAAGCACGGAGGAGTCGAGAAAGGTGGCCTCCGAGAGGTCCAGCACCACCTGGGCGCCGTCCTCGCAGCCGCGAACGGCGACGGAGAGCGGGAGCACGGTGGCGAGGTCGACCTCACCGCTGGCTCTGATGATCATCCGGCCCTCGCTATCGCGGTCGAGTCCGACCTCGTCGTCCACGCCCACCTCCTTCCGACTTCCAACCCGAAGCAAAGGAGCCATCGACTTCCATCGACTTGTGCCGGAGACCTCGGTCGCCTCGTGCCAACTCAGCTCATCGTTCCGGCCCGAACAAACTACCCCGCGACCGCGCTCGGCACCGAGTACCGGACTGGGCGACGACCCGCGGCATCCCCGACCCACCACCGGTCTCCACTGGGGCGGCGACGTGGGCGCGTCGGTTTGGACCCTGGGCCATGGGCCAACACCCACGGCACCGTGTACCGGGGCAGCGTCAGGGAGGGCCGGCAACGAGTCGGGGATCGTCGGCGGCTTCGAGGATCAGTGCGAGGCGTCGCAGGCCACATCGAATGCGGGACTTGATGGTTCCAATCGGGGTGTCCAGAACTCCTGCGGCCTCGCCATAGGTGAGTCCCCCGAAGAAGGCCGTGACGATCGCCTCGCGCTCGCAGTCGGGAAGGAGGTCCAGCGCAACACGCGTTCGCTCCCCCGCCGGGAGGAGGACGATTCGCTCTTCGGTGTCCATGGGCTGCTCGGCATACTCGGCGACGCGCCGTTCCCCCCCTCGTCGCGCCTCGATCGACCGCACCCAGTCAACCGATTGGTTGTGAGCCACCGTCACGAGGAACACGCGGAGGCTGCCCCGACTGCGGTCGAACCGCTCTGGATGCTGCCACAGGTAGAGGAAGACCTTCTGGGTGATGTCTTCCGCGACCGTGGCCCCGCACATGCGGGCGGCGAAGGCGAACACCGGCCCACCATGGGCTCGATAGGCCGCTGCCAGCTCCGTGTCGTCGAGGTCGGCCGCGTCAGACTCCGTGGACGCCGCAGCCGGTTCGGCAGGCACTATCGGACCCATGGCACGCCTCTCGTGCTCCCGGACACCGGCAGCACCCGCCTTGTTCCCGCGCGACCTGGTTTCATACCGGTGCTTGGCGCTTTTTGCCGGTTCTGGATCGTGGTCGAACACGTGGCCCGTCACGGTCCTTGGAGCGCCTTCGCGATGGGCCGGACCCGGGTTGCTGTTGGCCTGCCGCACCATCCGGAACGAGGACGTTTGCAATCGGCGGTCCCGCGGGAATGACGAGGCGACCGCACGACGCACGACCCCACGACCCCACGACCCCACGACCCCACGACCCCACGACCCCACGACCCCACGACCCCACGACCAGGGAGACCGACGATGTCCGAGGATGCCAGGGTGACCAAAACCCTGATACAGACCCTCGAGGACGGCAAGGAGGGATTCGCCAAGGGCGCTGAGAAGCTCGCCGCGGCCGATGGTGGCGACGACATCGATGAATCCGGCACGGTGGCGGAGGTCCAGGAGGCTCACGACCGCGTCCGAGCGCTCCGCGACGCCCACGCGTGACGGGCGGGGCCCGCAGATGAAGGTCGCGGTAGCGGGAGCGTCGGGGTTCGTCGGGTCCGCCGTCACCCGTGCGCTGCTGACGGCCGGACATGAGGTCACCGCCCTCACCCGGACACCGGACCGCTACCGCGGACCGGGCGAACCCGCCCGCTTCGACATCACGGACGCGGACACGATGCGGACCGCGCTCGCCGGCCACGATGCCGCCTACTACCTGGTGCACTCGCTCGACTCCGAGGACTTCACCGAACGAGACCGTGCCGGCGCGCAGGAGTTCGCGGCGGCGGTGGTGGGCGCCGGGCTGCGACAAGTGGTGTACCTCGGCGGTCTGGGGGATTCGAACGACCAGCTGTCCGAGCACCTGCGAAGCCGCCGAGAGGTGGAGGAGATCCTCCTCGCAAGGGCTCCGACCACGGCACTGAGAGCTGGGATCGTGATCGGCGACGGGAGCATCAGCTGGGAGATCCTCCGCCAGCTGGTCGTTCGGCTCCCCGCCATGATCACGCCACGGTGGGTGCAGACCCGCACCCAGCCGATCGCCATCGATGACGCGGTCGCCGACCTGGTGGGCGTCTTGGGGCGAAGCGAGGCGATCGGCGAGGTGTTCGAGATCGGAGGTCCCCACCCGCTGACGTATCGCAGCATGATGCTGGCCACCGCCCAGGTGATGGGCAGGCGCCGGCTGGTCGTCCCGGTGCCGCTGCTGTCACCCAGCCTGTCCTCGCATTGGCTGCGTCTCATCACCGACGTCGACCTCCACACCGCTCGCGCGTTGATCGACTCGATGTCGAACGAGGTGGTCGTCCACGACGACCGGATCCGGCGACTGCTCGGTCACGAACCCATGCGCTTCGAGGAAGCGGTGGCCAGGGCACTCGCCGATCGAGCGAAGCGCGTGGGTGCGGCGGCCTCGTATGCGCCGAGCTGAGCTGCGTATGCGCCGGCCTGGACTGCTGGCGGCCGGACACGCTGACGACGGATCCGACGTCGCGGAGCCCGGGCGACGTCGGTCCGTGCTGGTGGCCACACTGCTGGTGGGAAGTGCCTTGCTGGCGGCCACGCTGCGGGTCGAACGTGACTCCGACCAGTTCACGGTGCTGGCGCTGCTGGCGGCGTCCACCTGGATCCTCGGCGCGTTCGCTTCGGGACGGACTCCCTTGCGGGGTGCGGCGACTGAGCCATTGCGGGCAGTGGTGGTCCCCGCGTTCGCGGTCGGGGTCGGAGCGTTCCTGGTCTTCCTCGTCGCTTACCTGATCGCACGGCAGGTCCCGGGCCTCGACGGCGCCCTGGAGAGCGTGCTCGACAAGACCGATGCCGGCGCGTGGTGGGTCGTGCTGGGGGTGGCCCTCGTGAACGGGGTCGCCGAGGAGGTGTTCTTCCGAGGGGCACTGCAATCGGCGATCAGCGCGTCTCGCCAAGTGGTGGTGACCACCTGCATCTATGCCCTCGTGACCGCAGCAACCGGCAACGTGGCCCTCGTTGTCGCGGCCGTCGTCATGGGAGCGTTGTTCTCACTGGAGCGGCGAGCCTCGGGAGGAATCCTCGCCCCAACGATCACCCACCTCGCGTGGTCGAGCCTGATGATCCTCTGGCTGCTGACGCGGACCCCAGTGACACGTTGACGGTTGCCGGAGCCGGAGGGCTTGGGGGTTGCTGATCGCTCTGAACGTCGGGGAGAGCGATGAGCGAGAAGAGGAAGTACCGAACCTTCAGCCCCGATGAGACGGCCGAGGTCGTGCTGGCTGGGCTACGCGGTGATCGCACGGTGCCTCGCTTGTCACCGTAGGCCTTCCGGACTGGACACCGCGTCCCTCGCCGCGGCCGCGAATCGCGCTTCGGGCGGAGTGAGCAGATTCCCTGACGTCGACGCAGTCGAGCTATCGCTCGGGACGAGCCGTCGAGCTATCCGCCTTTGACGTGACGGAGGACGGCCTCGAGTTCGGCAGTTGGTGAGAAGTCGACATACGCCGAGTCTTCGAGTGCCACGGGCGTGTGTCCTGGCGCCCAGTAGAACGCCTGGCCGGCCTCGTAGGTGTGCTCCCCCTCAGATGTGCGCATCAGCAGCCTTCCCTCGAGCATGTAGCCCCAATGCGGGCACTGACAGGTATCGCCGGGGAGGCCTTTGAGTGCTGGTCCGAAGTCGGTTCCCTTGGCCAGGCGGAAGAACCCGACCGTCATGTCGCCGAATTGCGCGGTTCGCACCTCGACGTTGTCGTCCTTCAGCGTGATGGGGACCTCGGCAACGTGCAATGACTTCATGTCGCTCCTCCTCGTATGTTCGATTCAACCAGCGGTGATGTGGGCGACGACGTCGTGGAGCTCGGCGCTTGGCGAGAAGTCGACGTAGGCGCAGTCGACGGTGGCGATGGGCACGTGCCCCGGAGCCCAGTAGAAGGCGTCACCGGCGGAGAAGTGCTGTTCCCCGTCCGGCGTGCGCATCGTCAGCGTCCCGTCGAGCATGTAGCCCCAATGGGGGCACGGGCACCGATCATCGGCGAGCCCGACCAGCGAGGGTCCGAGGTCGGTTCCGGCGGCCAGCCGGATGAACGAGACCGTCATGGGGCCCGCCTCGGTCATGCGCAGGTCGACGCTGTCGGTCTGGATGGTGGGCGACAGCTCCCGGGCTCGAAACGACTTCATGGTCGGTCTCAGAGGACGCGGCCGGTGAACGCCACGAGTTGGATCAGGGGCGAGGCGTCCGCGGGGGCGACCACTTCGTCGGCGAAGGTGTCGCCGTCGCGCAACTCTGGGCCGATGAGCTCGCGTGCGGAGGCGAGCACGGACGAGGTCAGCGCGGCGGGCGGGTCGTAGGGGGTGCCGGTCGCGCGAGCGAGGTCCCAGGTGTGGACCATGCCGTCGACGGTGAGGAAGCGGGCCAGCACCTCGCCCGGCACCGCTCCGAATGGAAGCTGTACGATGCGCTCGAACGCGCCGGGCGACTTGGCTGCTGCCAGCAGCTCGTCGATCGCCGTGATCGCCGCGGCAGACCTCGTCTCGTCGGTCAGCGTGGGTGGCTCACCAGGTCGATCGTCGCCTCGCAGCTGCGGGGCGAACGCCGAGGCGCCGCCGATGAGGTGGTCGAGGAGGTGCCGGATCCGGAAGGCGGAACATGGCGTCGGCTCGTCGAGGTTCTCGACAGGCACCTGAGCGATGCGCTCCTGTAGGGCGGGGAGGATGATCTCGAGCTGTTCGATCAGGTCCATTGGTGACCCGCCAGCATCGGCTCGCACAGCCGCAGACGGCGTCGGGTTGGTGGCCATGACTGCATCATCCTGAACGCGAGGGTGGTCGTCATGAGAGCGCGGTCCTCTTTTGGGGCGTGCCGCCCAGGCGACTCTGGGACCTCGGTCCTACGCCGACCGGCGCCGACGGGAAGACTGGCGGCGATGACAGAGGGAGAGCGGCTGCACGGGCGTGACGAACCTCAAGTTCGCCTGCGGGAGCTCCTCGCTCGCACGTCGGACGGGAGGCGGTCGCTGGCGCTCGTGACCGGGCCCGCTGGTATCGGGAAGTCCTCGCTCGTCCGTTCCGTCGTCGCCGACATCCAGGTACTGGGCTGGGGCACATGTGTTGAAGCGGTGTCCGCGCCCGGGTACTGGCCATGGAGTCGCGCGATCGATGCCGTTGCGGCCGCGATCGGCCCGGGCGCCGTCGCCGCGACTGCAGGCGAGGATGCGCCACTCCTGGCCCTGATCGGCCGGTACTTCGGCCCCGGCGCCGCGTCGGAGGGCTCCGAGCGCGACCGGCTCCTACTGATGGACGCAGTGAGTCGCTGGCTCGTACGGGTCGCCGCGGAGCGGGGGCCGGTCGTGGTGGTGCTGGACGACCTGCAATGGGCCGACGAGTCGTCACTCTCGTTGCTCGAGTTCGTCGCCCGCGACCCTGCAGCCGCCGCCGTGGCCCTCATCGGCTGCTATCGCGACAACGAGCTCGCGGCGCCGGCACGCCGCCGCTTGTCCCAACTGGCCACATCTGCCAGCACGGTCGAGCTCTCCGGTCTTGATCGGCCGGCGGTCGAGACCCTCGCGGCAGAGGTGGCTGGACCGCTCGGCGCGGACGAGGTCGACGCGCTCTTCCGCCGGGCCGGCGGCCACCCGGTGTTCACCCGGGAGCTCGCGCTCCTCGCGCGTGACGGTGAGGGTACCGACCGCCTGCCGATTGCCGTGCGTGACGCCATCGAGCGCCGGCTCCTCGTGCTGTCCCCAGCGACGCGTGCGGTGCTCGAGGTGGCAGCCCTCGCCGGCAGCGTCGTCGACGCCGGCCTGATCGCCGGCGCCGCAGGACGGCCCCGGCCCATCGTCGATGAAGCGCTCGCCGAGGCGCAGTCCGCCAGGATCGTGACTACCGCTTCGGGCCGACTGCAGTTCGTGCACGACCTGTACCGAGAGACGATCGTTGCCTCAACCACAGCCGATCGACGGGTGAAGGTGCACCAGCAGCTCGGCATCGCGCTGGCTGAGCGTGCCGTCGCGGGCATGCCCGTGCATCCCGCTGATCTCGCTCACCACTTCACGGAGGCGGTGGCAGCCGGCGAAGCATCGCGGGCTGCGCAGTGGGCGCTGGAGGCGGCAGCGGTCGAGATCCGGTCGCTCGCCTTCGGCGAAGCCGCCGCTCACCTCAGGCGCTGGCGCGAAGCGGTCGCAGTGACACCCGGGGACCTCGACGCGCGCGAGCACGCCACGGTGCTCCTCGCCGAGGCCGACGCCCTTGCCCGGGCCGGCATGGTCGACGAGGCCCGCAGCCGGCTGCGCTCGGCGGACGTCGTCACCGCCGCGGGGCCACTCGCCGACCTGCGGGCCGAACTCGCCCTTGCCGTCGCGGAGCTCGGCGCCCGCTCCTACACCAGACGCGACGACGTGTTGCGCGTCCTCGAGGAGGCCTTGGTCGTCGTCGAGGGTGTCGACCCCGACCTCGAGGCACGCCTCACGGCGCGCCTGGCCCAGGAGCTGCAGCACTCGGTGGCCGTCGACCGCCCCCGGGCCGGACCCCTCAGCGAGCGTGCGCTCGCTCTCGGACGGGCGGGCGCCGCTCCCACCACGCTCGTGACATGCCTGCTAGCCCGACACGACGTGCTGTGGCTGCCCGGCTCGTCCACCGAGCGGATCGACGTTGCTCGAGAGATCGTCGCCGTCGCGGCGCGTGCACGCGACGACGAGCGCGTTGCCCAGGGCAACCTGCTCCTGGCGAACGCCTTGCTCGAGAGCGGCTCTGCCGCCTTCGAACCCACCCTCGCCGAGAGCCTCCGGATGCTCGACCAACTCGGCCAACCACGCCACCGCTACACGGCCGCCACTCGCCGCGCGGCGATGCTGCTCCTCCGCGGCGCGCTCGACCGACGCTGAGTCCGCCATCGAGGATGCCGCAATCCTGGGCTCCTCGATCCGCGAACCCGACGCCGACAACGTCCGCATGGCGCAGCGGCTGGAGCTGGTCCGGGCACGGGCAATCCCCGACGAGCTGCTCGGCTACGCCGAAGCCGCTGTCCAGCACTGGACCGGCGCCCCGCTCCATGCCCACATGGTCGCCGCCGGGTTCTCCGCGAGGGCGGGCGACCTGGCAGCGGCGCGTCGTCACTCGGACATCGTGGCCGACCTCGGGTCCTGGCGGGCCGATCGCTCGTACATGTGGTCCGTCGGCGTGCGCGAGCTCGCGGTGGCCGCAATCGCTCTCGACGAGAGCGCGCTGTGCGAAGAACTCCTCGCGGACCTCTCCCCAATCGCGGAGACCTGCGCCGTGAACGGCGCCGTCGTCGCGTTCGCCGGAAGCCACGGACACATTGCCGGGCTGCTCGCGTCACATCTCGGTGACCCTGCGGCCGATGACCTCTTCGTCGCCGCGATCGCCGCCTACGAGCGAGTCGGCGCCAGCGAACTCCTCGCCGAACTGCAGTCGAGGAGGCAGCCGCCGACCTCTGTCCGACCGCATCCCTTCGAAGACCTGACGCCACGTGAGGAAGAGGTGCTCGTCCTGATCGCGCGTGGGCTTTCGAACGACGACATCGCGGCGAAGCTTGTCGTGAGCCGGGCGACGGTGCGCAATCACATCACTCGCATCTTTCAGAAGCTCCACGTCCGTACCCGAGCGCAAGCGATCGTTCTCGCGCGGGACGCCGGTCTCGCCTGACGAACAGCCTCGTACGACGGCCGGCTCGGCCACCCGCCAGAGATTGACCGCCATCACCTGGTCCCACTCCTCGACCGTGATCGCCGACCAAGGCTTGATCCCGAGAGACGCATACAGACCTACGTTGTTCACGAGAAAGTCGATCCGACCGAAGGCGTCCAGCGCTGCTGCCGCCATCGCCTGCGTCGAAGCGCTGTCGGAAAGTCGACTCGGACGGCTAGGGCGCGCCCGCCCGCATGAGTGAGAATGGAACATGCACCTCCGCGTCCGGTCGGTGATCGAACGCCTGCGCGCCAGCCTGTTCCTCGTCCCGATGGCGGCGGTGGTACTCGCCGTCGGTGCGGGCCTCGGGACAGTGACCATCGACCGCTGGCTCGACGGCGACGGGACTGACCTACCCCTCGCCCTCGCGTCCACGGTGGAGAGCGCTCGCGCCTTGCTCGGCACGATCGCCGGCGCCACGATCACCTTCGCCGGCATCGCCTTCTCCGTTTCGCTCCTGGTCATCCAGCTCGCCTCCAGCCAGTACTCACCACGGGTCGTGCACACCCTGTTCCGCGACCCGTTCAACAAGCGCGTCATGGGGATCGTGGTCGGCACCTTCACCTATTGCGTGATCGTCTTGCGCTCGGTCCGCTCCCCGCTCGAGGAGGGTGGCGACCCGGTCGTCCCGAACCTCTCGGTCGGCATCGCCGTCGTGCTCGGCATCACCGCCATTCTCGCGGTGGTCGCGTTCATCAACCACAACGCCCACGCGATGGACGTCAGCGAGATCCTCGAACGGGTGAAGCGCGACGCCCTCCGGCATATCCGGGGGAACTGGAAGCCCGTCGACGAGCAGCCGACCCCCGAGCCGGCCACGGAAGCGACCACGTCGGTGCAGGGTCGTAGCGTGCGGTTCGACCAGTCTGGGTGGGTGCAGTTCATCGATGCCGCCGCGCTCCTCGACTGCGCTCCTGATGGCACCACGGTCGTCGTACACACCTACGCCGGCCACTACGCCATCGAAGGCACCGTTCTCTGCACCGTCTCGCTCAGTGGCGGCGATGAAGCCCAGGCGAGCAACGAGGACATCCTGGCCACCGTCGCCATCGGGAACACCCGCACCATGCAACAGGACGTGTCCTACGGCCTGCGGCAGCTCGCCGACGTAGCGCTGCGCGCCCTCTCACCCGGCGTCAACGACCCCACCACCGCACAGGACGCCATCTTCCACCTCACGGCCGTCCTCGCCGAGCTGCTCCGCCGGTCACCTCCGGGACCGGTGCACGACGATCGCGGCAGGACGCTGCTGCTCCCCGAAGCACCGCACCACGTCGACCTCATCCGGCTGGCCTACGACGAGATCCGCCGAGCCGCAGCCCCGGCCCCCACCGTCTGCATCTACCTGCTCGAGGCGCTGCGGCTGCTAAGCGAGTCGAGCACCGGCATCACGACCAACGCCCGCGACGAGATCTTCGCCCAGGCCCGGCTCGTCGTCGCCGGCTGCGAACACGCCAGCCCGCTCGCGGCCGATCTCGCAGCGGTCGCCGACGCGTACACCGCCCGCTTCGAATGAGCTGAGGCCCTGCGTCAGCCGCGACAGAGGCGACGGCGAGCGTCGTCGACGACGACGACGACGACCCAAGGTCTCACAAGCTCTCGCCGTGGCTCCGAACTTCGCCTCCTACCCACGAATGACGGGAAGGACCACCGGAGGTTCGCACCGAGCATTCGACGGCTGCCAGACCGGGCGCGGGAGGCTCTAGGTAGCTAGCAACTACGAGACCCGCGATCGCCCTACGGACCGACAAGCGGCGACCGGGGTCGAGAGGCGACGACCAGCTGGGCCGTTCGCACGCGAATCGGAGTGCGCCGGGGCCAGGACTCCGCAGCGAGGTCGTTCTGCAGACCCATCGCCGTGGTCAACGCATCGAGCGCCGCGACATGTCGTCATGGTGATCGCGCCAGAGTCGAGTCGACGCCTCGACGTCCGTGAACAGGAAGGTCAGCCGTGCATCGCCACTATCGCCGCCACCGAGACGAGCCGCGTCGATGCTGCGCGTTCGTTGACCTTCGGCGAGTCCGTGACCAGCCAGCGGCTGCCAACCAAGAAGCGGCACCTGGCCACGAGCACCTACCCCAGGTACGGCCTGGGCCTTACAGACTGAAATGGTGGCGGGGGCAGGATTTGAACCTGCGACCTTCGGGTTATGAGCGTCTGCACACGTTTGCAGTGGTGGGGTGGAGATGGGGTGACGAACGGCGACAAGAGCCCGACGATCACGGGACGCTCGCGGGGCACACCGTGACAAAGCCCGAGGTTCATCACCGCCGCGATCGGCGGCGCGCTCCGTCCGCGGCCGAGGCTGATGGGTCGGTGCGGAGGCCGAGCATCAGTGTGGTGAACGCTGCTCTCCAGGCTGCTTCGGCGGCGGGCCCGTCGGGGAGCATCGGCAGGGTCGAGCCGCGGACTTCGAAGTTTCCGAGCCCGTCGCAGAGGGCCTGGAACTGCAGCGTTGCCTCCTCCGGCTGTTCGCCCCTTCAGCATCCCTGCCGCTTCGAGTCGAGCGACCTTGGCGACGAGACGTCGATAGGAGGACTCCCGGGCGGCGAGGAGCTCCGGTCCGGGCGCGAAGCCAGGAACGACCCGTTGGAACGTGATTCGGAACAGCGCGGGGTGCTCGCGGACGAAGCGCCGGAACACGTGGATCGCGGACTCGACGAGGTCGGCCGCGGGGTTGTCGGTCTCGGGCATGTCATCGAGTCCGACCTCGAGCAAGGTGTACGCCTTCTGGGCCATGGCATCGATGAGGAGGCCGTCGTGGGAGCCGAACAGGCTGTAGACGGCTCGGGTGGTCGTCCCGCCGGCGTCGGCCACGGCACGAACGGACACACCTTCGGCGCCGTGCTGCTCAAAGAGTCGCTCCGCTGCCGAACGAAGCGCCTCGCGGGTTGCGTCGTCGTGTTCTCGGGGTCGACCCACCCTTGACACGATATCCGGTCTTTCGCTATATGTTACGTAACGGGTTACGCAACGTGTAGCGAAAGGTGAACCATGGACGAGCAGCGGTACCGGCGGTACGAAACGGAGCTCTTCACGTCGGCGGGCCTCGATCCGACGGAGCGGTGGGTGGATCTCCCGACGATCGGGACACGAGCACGAGTGCTCGAGGTCGGCGAAGGTCAGCCCGCCTTGTTTCTCTCTGGTGGCCCCGACGCCGGGGCGACGTGGGCGTACGCCGCGGCAAGCACCGTCGGACTGCGGTGCATCCTTCTGGACCGGCCGGGAACGGGGCTGAGCGAGCCACCGCAACCTGTACTCGATGCCGAACGCCTGCCGATGTATGTCGCCGACCTGACCCGCGATGTCCTCGATTCGCTCGAGCTCCCGCGGGTGTCACTGGTCGGCTGCTCCTTCGGCGGCTACTCAGCGCTCCGGTCCGCATTGACGCTCGATCATCGGATCGAACGAGTCGTCCTCGCCGGCTGTCCCGCGTTCGTCCCCGGTTGGCGCCAACCGCGCTTCTTCAACGTGCTGCGAACTCCCGTGCTCGGCCGGCTGCTGCTCGCGGCGCCACCGACGCGCTCATCGGTTCGATTCTCACTGAAGGAGCACGGCCACCATCGCTCGCTGAAGGCCCGATCGATCCCCACACCAATGCTCGACTGGGTGCGCTCGTGGCAACGCGACACCGAGACGATGCGCAACGACGCCGCCATGATCACCACGTGCGGCACCCGCCGAGGCGGGTTCGACGAACGCCTCGACATGACTCCCGACGAGTTGGCGGCGATCCGGCAACCATGCCTCGTCCTCGTCGGAACCGACGACCCCGTCGGCGATGACACGGTCGGCCGTGAGCTCGCAGCGGCGCTGCCCTCCGCCCAGGTGGTCGTCTGGCCGAGTGCTGGCCATCTGCCGTGGCTGGACGACCCTGTCGGGTTCGGGAGCCTGGTCAGCGACTTCCTCGGTGACGCGGGCGCACCTTTGCAATCCAGGGCAGTCGCGGGATCGCCCGAGCCGTGAGCTCACGAGGCCAGGTCCCGACAGCACAACCCGAAGACCAGCGATCAAGGAGAGAACAATGCCCAAAGCATCCAAGACCACGGCCAGCGATTCGATGGTCGTCGACGGCTACGAAGGCCACTTCGAGAACTTCGACGGCGGCTACACCGTCAGCTTCGAGAGCTACACCGCCGACGCCGACCTAGCGCCCCTCTTCGCCGGCCTCCCTGATGACCGCTGCCAGTGCGCGCACTGGGGCTACGTCATCAAGGGCAACGTCAGCTTCATCACCGCCTCAGGTGAGGAGACCTTCGAGACCGGCGACGCCTACTACGTCCCCCCGGGGCACACTCCCGTCCTCTATGCCGGCACGGAGGTCATTGAGTTCAGCCCCACCGACCAGCTGCAGCAGACGCTCGCGGTTGTCGAGAAGAACATGGAAGCCGCCGGCTGAGGACCCCGCTCGCTCGGACGCACATGGACGAGCGCCGCTGTAGGAGCGGCCTGCATCGGGCTTGTCACAACGGTGAGCGACGCCATCCGAGTGGGCGGCACCGACTCACCCGAGTGCTGGTGGGGTCGCGGGCAGTCGCCGGGCGATGCCCGGGTAGTCGATCACGACACCATCGGCGTCGGCGATGACGTCGGCCGCGAAGCTGCGCGCACCTGATCGAGGGCTTCGATGGACCGATGCTCGATGATCCCTTCGCGCTGAAGGAGGTCGTGGCGCAGGATCGGCATCATGTTCGTAACCGGCGACAGCCCGAGGTCGCAGTCCAGCGCATGCTCCAGCTCGGCGGTGTCGACCCCGTTCGATCGGCATGGTGTCTGGCCCACCAACCGCGGGATCGAGGGACAGCGCAGGTGCGGCGTCCAGGGTGTCCGCGGCCTCTTTGACGAGGCGGGTCACCTCATCGAGGTCGGCAGGTTCGATGCTGGCCGGATCGACCAGGTCGCGCTTCCGATCGCAGGCCGTCAAGCCCGTCGAACCCAACGAGGCAGGTTGCGCTCGCCGACGCCGTCGGGCGCTGCGACCCGGCGAACACCTCGACCTTCGCAGCCGTCGCCGGGGTTGTGCGGAGTCCCATTGACGTCGCCGGCGCAGTCGATGACGACGTCGCCTCCGCACTCGTCTTCCTCATCGGTGACGCTGACCGGATCCGCCCGACGTTCTGGGGCGTGCGACGCGTCGTCGGGGCGGCGCGTCCGGCGACTGCACCGCAAGCGGCGAAACCAGGATTGGGGGTGAATGCCCCATGTGTCGGCGGGAGGCCGGAGCGCACGATGCCGTCATGGACTACACGATCAAGGAAGCGGCGGTCCTGCCGGGTTCTCCCGTCGAGGTGTTCGATCTGATCACGGACCTCGAACGGCTGCCGGACTGGAACGTCGAGCTTCGTGAAGTGCTCGACGTGCCTGTGCGGCTGGAGGTCGGGGCCGAGTGGCTGATCCGGATCCATGCCATGAGGACCCACTGGAACAGCCGAGCGCGGATCGTGCAGTTCGACCGCGAGGGGGGCGTGTTCGCGTATCGGTCTCAGAGCGACGACGGCAATCCGACCCATGCCGACTGGCGCTGGGAGCTCACCCCTGGCGAACACGGGCGCACAACCCGGGTCGACGTCCAGGTCACGGTTCGTCCCCGGACGTTCTGGCGCAAGCACCTCCTCCTACCCCTGCGCCGCCGGGGACTTCGTCACGCGATCCAGCAATCGCTCGGTCGCCTTCGCGGCCTCTCGACGGTGTCCTGAGGCGGACGCCATCGGGGCGGGCTCGGGGGTGACGAAAGCCTGTGCGTGCACAGAGATCGTTCGGTCCGATCTCCGCCCTCGCGCACCCGGCGGTTGCCCCTCTGCGATCATGTCTGGCGTGAGTGCGTCGGGGATCGGCGGCGGTGTGAACATGCCAGAGCTCCTCGCGGCGCTGTCCCTCGGCACCGACCTCGGCATGGGGCACCCGATGGAGCACGTCCTCCGGCAGACGTTCCTGGCGCTTCGCTTGGCCGAGGAAGTGGGCTTGAGCGAGGAGGAGCGCGAGATCGTCTACTTCTCGTCGATGATGGCCTGGGTCGGTTGTCACATCGACGCCTATGAGCAGGCGAAGTGGTTCGGCGACGACTGCGCGGTCAAGCACGAGATCCGGTCCGTTGACTTCGGACGGCCCGTCGAGAGCGCCGCGTTCGTGATCCGCCACATCGGCAGCGGCCGACGGCTTGCGGAGCGGGCGCGTCTCGGCGCGGGGTTCCTGGGCGAGGGCGCCAAGGCGATGGACGCGATGTTGGACAACCACTGGCGGGCTGCGGACCAGCTCGCCGAGCGACTGGGCCTCGGCGACGCCGTACGAGCGAACATCGCCCAGACCTTCGAGCGATGGGACGGCAAGGGCGATCCCGGCGACGTCAAGGGCGGCGACATCCTGATGGCGTCACGCCTCGTGAACCTCGCCGACGTGGTCGAGGTCTTCCACCAAGCCGGCGGCGTCGACGCTGCGATTGGCGTAGCTCGAGCGCGACGAGGCACCCAGTTCGATCCCGCGCTCGTCGACCTGTTCTGCACCTGCGCCAACGACCTGTTCGATGAGCTCGAGCAGGTCACCGGTTGGGAGATGCTCACGAACCGCCGCCCCGCGGCCGAAGCCCTGAGCGCGGGCCAGGTCGACGAGGCATTGGAGGCCATCGGCGACTTCGTCGACCTCAAAGCTCCGTTCGCGATCGGGCACGCCCGCAACGTGGCCGACCTCGCGTCCGCCGCCGGTACTGAGCTCTCCTTGCCGGCGGCGGATCTCGAGGTGCTGCGGCGAGCGGCGCTCGTGCACGACGTCGGCCAGCTCGGCGTCCCGAACTCGATCTGGGACAAGCGTGGTCCGCTCTCTCCGGTCGAGATCGAGCGCGTGCGGCTCCACCCGTACTTCGTGGACCGGATGCTCTCGGCGAGTCCACTCGCGCCCGTCGGAAGGCTCGCCGCCGAACACCACGAACGACTCGACGGCTCCGGCTACCCCCGCGGCATCAACGGTGCAGCCCTGTCGTTGACCAGCAGGGCCTTGGCGGCCGCCGACGTGTACCAGACGAAGACCGAAGCTCGACCCCATCGGCCCCAGGCCTCAGCCGAGGACGTCGAGTTGCACCTGCGCGCCGAGGTCAAGGGCGGGCGCCTCGACGGCGACGCCGTGAACGCAGTTCTGCGAGCGGCAGGCCACCGTGTGCGCCGCAAGCGAGGCTGGCCCGCCGGGCTCACCGCTCGCGAGGTCGAAGTCCTGCGCCTCGTCGCCCAGGGGTGCTCCCACAAGCAGATCGCCGAGCGCCTCGTGATCTCCCGGAAGACGGCCAGCAACCACATCGAGCGCATCTACGCCAAGATCGGCGTCACCAACCGGGCCATGGCCGGCGTGTTCGCCATGAAGCACGGGCTCATGCTCGCCCACGACGGCGACGCCACCGAGACCACCTGACGACGGGCGAGAACATGGGGCGCGCGCCCATGACTCGGCCCGCCCGTCTCCGTACGGTCCTCACATGACCACCAGCGCGAGCATCGACCGCACGACCGCCACCGCCGACATCGACGAGACGGCCGTCGAGGAGTTCGCCGGCCGACTGTTCGGGCTCTTCACCGGCGGCGCACTCACCTACCTCATCGAGATCGGCCGCCGGACCGGACTGTTCGACACCGCAGCCGGCCAGCCGATGACCAGCCTCGAGCTCGCCGCCCGATCCGGCCTCACCGAGCGCTACGTCCGTGAATGGCTCGCCGCCATGGCCACGAGCGGGATCTTCGAGTACGACCCGACGACCGACCACTACTGGCTGCCCAACGAGCACGCCATCTGCCTCACTCGAGGAGCAGCAGACCTCGCGCCCGTCGGCGCCCTCGTGACCGAGCTCGGTCGCCACGTCCCTGCCGTCACCGAGGCCTTCCGCTCCGGAGGGGGCGTGCCCTGGGACGCCTACAAGCCCGAGATCCACGACATCATGGACATCCTCTGGGGTCCCCTCTACGAGGAGACCCTCATCGACACCATCCTCCCCCTCGCACCCGGGATCCTCGATCGGCTCCGAGCCGGTACCCGCGTCGCCGACGTTGCATGCGGAACCGGCAGCATGCTGCTGGTCCTCGCCGAAGCCTTCCCCCAGTCGACCTTCACCGGCTACGACCTCGACGCCGACGGACTCGACCGAGGACGGGCCACGGCCGTGGCCCGGAACCTCACCAACGTCGCGTTCGAGCAGTGCGACGCCGCCGAGCTCCAGCCCGACCAGCTCTTCGACGTCGTACTCGTGTTCAACGCCGTCCACGACCAGGTCGACCCGGCAGCCATGCTCCGATGCGCCCGCGAGGCCCTCGTACCCGGCGGTCTCTTCCTCATGAACGAACCCCGCATGCCCGCGGCGATCGAAGACAACCTCGACAACCCCATGGCCCCCTTCACCTATGCGGTCAGCACGCTGCACTGCATGACCGTCTCCCTGGCACATGGTGGCGCGGGGCTCGGCACCGGCTGGGGCGAAGAGACCGCGCTACGACTCCTCGAGGAGGCTGGCTTCGGCGACGTCACCATCGAGACGACACCCGGCGACGCCGGGAACGCCCTCTTCACCACCAGCGCACCCTGACCTGGCGTCGCTCGCCACGGCCCACTACCGGAGCCACCGTCGCCCAGGGCCCAGGTCGCTGACCTGGGCCTTCACATGGTGGCGGGGCAGGATTTGAACCTGCGACCTTCGGGTTATGAGGCCGACTTCCGGGTGCGGCGTCGTCCCGGTGGGTCCGCCTTCGTCCTGGTCGCGGCTGCTTTTCTTGGTCGTTGGTCCGGGCTCGTCCGGGCCGGGTTGTCGTCGTTCGTTTGACCAGATGTTTGACCAGCCCGTCGCCCCGCAGAGGACGAGAGCTCCTGTTCGACAGCTCGGCGAATCCAGTTCGATACCGACCGGTCCTCGTCATCGGCACGCTGGCGGACCGCCGCCAGGGTGTCCGGTGGGAAGCGGACCGGGACCATCTCGGTGAGCCCTCGCCCGCGCCGGCGGAGTGGTCCCTGCGGCGTCTTGTTCTCGGGATCGGCGTAGAAGCCCGATCATCCACGCAGACCAACGCAATACATCCGTATACGCCACCCGGCGGGCAAGCGCTTCACCCGGCGCCAACCCGCGTAAAGAGCTCGATGGGCTCGGCTTGCCGAGCGTTAGGTGACCGGCGCGAAGAACCACCAGCGGTGGCCTTCTGGATCTCGCGCTCCGTACTCGCGTAGTCCGTAGGGCTGGTCGGTGGGTTCGGAGTCGATGTGAGCGCCGGCGGACTTGGTGAGCCCGTAGTGCTCATCGATGTTTGGTACCTGCACCGACAGCCCGCCGTGTGAAGACGTCACCTGCCGGGGAGAGGCCATCTCTTGGTCGGGTGCCACCCGGTGAAGCCAGATCACCGCGTCACCATGCAAGACCTCGCCATGGACGATCGTGCCGTCACCGAGGCGTTGGAGGCCGCCGGAGGTGAAGCCGAACGCGTTAACGAGGAAGTCGTGCGCGCCCTCGATGTCTTCGTAGACGAGCACGGGGACCACGTCGGCTGTCTTCATGCCGCGACCCTATTGCCGCGTCCATACCTCGTCAACTGATACGTTGACTATCTCTCGAGGCGTCGAGTATTGTGCGCGAGGCTCATGACCGCGGTCCCGTACCTCATCTACGCCGATGCGCCAGCGGCCATCGCTTTCCTGTGCGGCGCGTTCGGCTTTCGAGTCACCTCCCGGTCCGACGGACCGAACGGCACCGTCGGTCACGCCGAGCTCGCCCTGGGCGGGGCTCGGGTGATGCTGGCGTCGGCTTGGCCGGACGCGGGATTCGCGTCGCCGAGCGAGCTCGGCGGGGTCCATGGCCAGGTGTGGTGCGAGGTCGAGGATGCTGACGCGCACCACGCTCGCGGCTCGCGACGCTGGCGCGGTGGTCATCGGCCCGCCTGCCGACGAGGCCTTCGGGTTCCGCACCTACCGAGCGATCGACTGCGAGGGGCACCGCTGGTACTTCGCGAGCAGCCTCGCATGAGCGCTGTCGGAGCGACCCTGGTCGCGCTGGCTGATCCGACGCGGCGAGGCGTCATCGAGGCGTTGGCGCACGGTCCGCTGAGCGCCGGCGAGCTGGCTGCTCGTCTCGACGTGACGCCGGCGGTCCTGACCCGGCATCTGCGGGTGCTGCGCGACGAGCAGCTCGTGGTGGCCAACCTGGATGCGAACGATCAGCGCCGGCACATCTACCAGCTTCTCCCCGACCCGCTCCTGCAGGTGCGCGACTGGGCCAACGACCTGACCGGCTTCTGGCAAGGGCAGCTGGCGTCGTTCACGGCCCATGCGCAGCGAAAGGACCGCAGTGGCCGTCGGTGAGGTCCTGGCAACGACACGCATCGGTACCGGTGTGGATGAAGCGTTCCGTCTCTTTACCCAGGAGATCGACCGCTGGTGGCGACGCGATCCCGCCCGCCCGGACGCGGTGGTGCAGTTCGAAGGCGATCGCCTCGTGTCCCTCGCCGCCAACGGCGTAATCGTGGTCGCCGAGGTGCTGCGGTGGTCACCGCCGTCGCTGCTGGAGCTGCGCTGGCATGGCCCGCACGCAGCGCGTGGCGACGTCGTCGTCATCGAGCTGGCCCCTGACCGAGCAGGCACCCGGATCACGATCCACCATCGCCGAGACGGTCTGGCACCTCCGGATGCCGCCGCGAGCGTTCTGGGGTTGTGGTGGGGCGAGGTCCTTCGTCGGGTCTCCTCCATACACCCGACGGCCACCGAGCACGAGGAGTCCCGATGAGCCACCCACGCGTCTACCGCGACGACGACCCTCACTTGGCGGACCTTCGACGGGTCGCGCTCGGCTTCCCCGAGAGCACGGAGGTCGAGGCGTGGGGGCGCCCGACGTTCCGGGCTGGCAAGAAGATCTTCGCCGTGTTCACCGGCATCAACGACGAGCGGTACTCGGTGGTGTTTCGCCCCGAGCCGGACGAGCGACCCGCGCTACTCGACGACGAGCGCTTCTACGTACCCGCGTACTGGGGGCCATCCGGGTGGCTGGCCCTCGACTTCACCGCTGCTCCAGTTGATTGGCAAGAGGTCGCCGAGCTCCTCGACAACTCCTATCGACAGGTCGCGTTGAAGCGGATGATCGCCGAGCTCGATCGCGTACAAGGCCCCAGGTCTTGACTCAGGTCGGTGCGGCTGTGCTCTCGGCGATCTTGCCGTGGCGCCAGATGCTGGAGATGCAGTCGGGTTGGGCCAGGATCGAGATGTCTCGAGGGGGCAGCGTTGACGGCGATGAGGTCGGCGTCGTGGTCCGCGGCGATGACACCGGCGCGGGGCGCACGTGAACGCAATGGAAGCGCGCCGAGTCAACGCCACTCAGCCGGTCCGCCGATCGCAGTCCGCAGGGGAAGCGCTCATCGGGTTCACGACCCGAACGTCGGCCCTGCCGACCGGCAGCGCCGATTCGCCCTCTGATCGCCTCCGACACGTTGCTCAGGTAGCCGTTCGTTGCCCGAGCTTGATCATGTTTCCATCTCCGTCCAACACAGCGAAGTCGCGGAGACCCCACGGCTGATCTGTGATCGTCTGACGGCCGCCCTCGAGGAGCTCTTCGCCTCGGGTGGGGTCGATCCGGTGTTGTTCGCCGAGGATCTGATCGTGGATCTGAACGTCCCCGAGTGGCGACTGCAGGTCGAAGGCCGCGCGCGTTGAGGAGTGGCGGCGCGTCGAGCTGGCAGAAGGCAACGTCGTCGACTCGTCCACGGCGGTCGCGGCCGGGCCGGTGCTCGTGCTGGAGATCGTGACAGCAGGCGGCCACGGTGGGACGTCGCGACGGCTCTGCGTGGCCTCCAACAAGCGCGGTCAGATCCATGCGCTCGTCATCTACTGCACGGGCGTGTGGGACGACGCGCTTCGGGCGCGCCATACGGCCGATGCCCCTGTCGTCGATCCGGGGTTCGTGTGGGGCCCCGATTCGGAGAGGGTCCTCGGTCAGCTCGGGTGACGCTCACCAGCGGCCAACCCCCAGCCGCCGCTGTTGATCGGCCTCGCCGCCACGCCGCCATCACGCGGCCTGGTTTGAGGGCTGAAGAGTCCCGACGAGGCATCTTTGGTGAGCGTGCCGCTCGCAGTGGTCAACCGTCGACCGTTCCGGCCGCGACGTAGAACATCATCACCGCGAAGAAGGTGCCCTCCTCGTCCCGCCGGTGCATCTCCGCGAGTGCGCTCGCAACCTCTGCCTCTGGCGCGCCGGACCGCACGGCTACTCGCGCGAGCACCTCGAGGCGTGCCACCGGCGCGAGCTCAGCGATCGAGGCGAACGAGAGCGGCCGAGGCAGCGATTGCACGTCGTGGCACCCGGCTCCGAGGAGAGCGGCACGGAGCTGCAGGCCCGCAGCGGGGTTGGCCACCCCAGCGGTCGCGCTCGGGACGAGGAAGTCGTCGCCGTCGATCCTGCATTGCACGTGGCACGTCTCGACCAGCGCGATCCGTCCGCCCGGACGGACGACGCGCGCGAGCTCCGAGACGGCCACCTTGCACTCCTCCGGGGTCAGGTGGATGAGAACTCGTTCGGTGCGGGCGGCATCGCACGAACCGGTCGGCACATCGAGCGACCGAACATCACCGATGCTCGCCTCGATAGGCAGCATCCCGGCACGCTCCGAGGTCCGCGAGACCATCGCGTCGCTCGGATCGATCGCATGCACGCGACCCTCCCCACCGACGAGGGCGGCGAGCTCGACCGCGGCGACACCGGAGCCACATCCCGCATCGAGGACCATGTCGCCCGGGGACAAGCGGAGCAGCTTGAGGCTCTCCGCCCTGAGGGCGACCGTCGCGGACGCCGCGCGGTCTAGGTAGGAGATCATCTCGCCCGCATCGCCGGACGCATCGACCGCCCGCCACGTCGCCGAAGGCGTCGCTCGTTCGCTCACGAGATCCGCTCCCGGACGGCGGCCGCCAGCTGCACCCCGCGGGCCGGCAGGGCGACCGCCGGCGCGACGAAACGGGTTCTCACGGTCATCGCACCTTGACCTCGGCGTACATGCCGGCGCTGAAGTGCGGAGGCCCGCCCGCGACCGACGGAGGCTGTCCGGGGTTCGCGTCCAGCGCGTCGAGATAGGCAGCGGGCTCAGCGCCGGTCGGGATGAAGCAGATGAAGAGGTACCGGCCCGGTTCATCGAGGGCGCCGTTGCCAACGGCGACGAAGCCGCCTTCACCCGGTGGTGCGATCAGCACGAGCGCCGGTGGTCCGGCGAACAGCGCGCCGAGCTCTTGCTCCGGTAGGGCAACCAGCTCCTCGGCGGTGCGGTCTTCATCGTCGGCCAATCGCATGGCAACGAGTTCGTGCAGCTCACGCGCCGACTCGTTGCGAAGCTCGAGGCGTGTGTTTGCTTCGATCTCGGAGGGCAGCTCGTCGAAGCGATAGTCGGCGGCCGTGACGTCGACGATCGGGGCGCCGTCGGCGGCGGTGCTGGTCGTCGACTCGTCTGGGCTGTCCGCAGTGTCGGTGGTATCGCCGCAGGCGGCAGCGCCGGCGAGTGCGATGGCGAGCAAGCCGACTGCGGTCACGTGGGTGAGGCGGTCTCTGCGTGTTGTGGACATCGAGTTCCTTCGGGTTGGGGCGCGCGCGGTCACGGTCACGCGCGTCGATCTGGGTGAGGATCCGTCCCGTGACGGATAGGTCAGGTGGCGGCGGGCTGTACTTCGGTTGCCTCCCGGGTCGCGACGTCGATGACGATGCGGCCGGCCGATGGGTCAACGGTGACGATGGCGCCGTCGGGGATGTGAGCGGTCGCGGCGACGACACCGACGACCGCGGGGATGCCGTACTCCCGGCACACCAGCGCCGCGTGGCTCATCAGCCCGCCGTGCTCCGTGACCAGGGCTCCCGCGATCGGCATGATCGCCTCGTAGGAGGGCGTGGTGTGGCCCGTGACGAGCACGTCGCCGCGCTCGAGCTTGGCGAGTGCGTCTTCGGCGTCGACCGCGACGCAGGCGCGACCGGTGTAGGGCGTCGAGCCGACCCCGATCCCCTCGCCCGAAAACGACTTCGCCTCGACGAGCTCGCTCGTGAACGCGCCTTCGATCTCGAAGCCCAGGAACATGGCCCGCACGAGCTCGGCCATGGCGTCGGGGAAGAGCCCCGGGTTCGGGGGCGGGCCTTCGTCGTCCCCGAGCTGTGCCGGCGCCCCGTCGGCTTCCGCGTCGATGCCGTGTGCCATGCGGGCGGCCGCCACGGCGCCAAGGCCCGTGTCGCCGGCGAGAGCCGTAGCGATCTCGGCTTGGCCGAGGGCGAACACGTGCCCGAGATCATGGAGCGTGCCCCGGTCGGCGAGCCGGCGGCCGGCCTCCAGCAGTGCCCGGCGCACGAGTCCGTTCGGCCACATGAACGTGAGGGCGACGTTGTCGTCGCGCGAGCCGTAGCACGCGCGGGCATCCTCGAGGAGGTCGTCGAACCGGGCCCGGTCAACGGGTGGGACCCGGTCGCGCACGGTGCTGACATCGGCTGACGGAAGGGAACCGTCGTCCTTCCCGGCAGCCGCGATCGCCCGGAGGAGGACCGTGGGCAGCTCGATCAGGGTGACGCCTCGCGGCGAGTACTGGGTGACGACTCGCCAGCCGTGGTCGGCGAGGTAATCGTCCAACGCGGCCATCGCCTCGGCGCTGGCGGCGCGGACGTCGTCGAGCGTCTGCGGCTCCACCCCGGCGTCGTCGAGCGCCCGGGCGATGGTCGCCAGCCGCGCCGCCGAGGCCGTCGACGCGGGCGACGAGCCGGCGAGGAGCGGGAACACCTCGGCGTCGTCGAGACCCCACGCCCGGCACGCCAACAGCAGGCGCCCGAGGGTCACGTCGTGGATCGGGCTCAGCTGGAAGTGCGTGCCCATGCTGCGCTCCAGGTGGTCGAGGGCACGCGCGAGATGGTCGACGAACGCGTCGTCGTCGAGCTGCTCGATCGTTTCGCGCTGCAGGGCGCGCGCGGCAGCGACCATCTCGGCGCGGCCGTGCTGCTCCCACTCCTGAAGGTCCGTGCGCCACAGCCGTTCGTCGAGCGCTCGTCGGGCCGCCTTGGCGCGACGACGAAGCTCGGGGTGGAGCCGTGCCAGCGCCCACAGGACGAACCCCGGCGGCGCCTTGCTCGGCTTGCCGGGCTTCGGTTCAGGGGCGCCGACCGGGCGCACCCGGGCGTAGCAGTGGTCGTTGACGAAGCGAACCTCGATGAAGGAGATCGGTAGCCCGTAGCGGGCCGCCGTCGCCATGAACGGGTCGCGGAACGCTGTCGTCGCCCGCTCCTGGAACACGCGAGGCTGGGCGCCCCGAACGTGGGTTGTCTCCAGCTCCCACAACCCGCCGGCGGGGGCTTCCCACTCGACCGTCATCGGTCCGCCCCCTTCTGTGCTGCGGCGGTGAGGGCGGCCAGGGCCCATGCGACGGCATCGGCCGCTTCGTCGGCGTCGAGATCGGCGTAGTCCTTGAGCCACAGGACCGACTGCGACGACGTGACGAGGTAGAGGATCGCTGTGACGAGCCGGCGCTGCCGCTCGTCCATCCCGTCGAGGCCACCGGTGAATGCTCGGTCGACTGACGCCCACCGCTCGCGGGCCGTGGCTCGGTGGGCCTCGCGCCCGGCGGCGGTGGCGAAGAGCGCCCGGTACAGCGGCTCGAGCTCGTACACGGCCCGGACCGCCGCGGGCACGCTCACATGCAGCTCCTCCCGCGTGGTGGGCGGCGGGCCGGCTGCCGCGTCGAACCGCTGCCGGATCTCGTCGAGGACACCGGCGATGAGGTCGTCCTTGGTCGGGAAGGCCCGATACACGGTCCGCACCGCGACTCCCGCCCAGTCGGCGACGTCCTGCATGCTGAACGAGCTCCCGTCGTTGTCCTGCAGGAGCGCGACGGTGGCGTCGACGATGCGATCGCGGGTTGCCGCCGCCTGCTCCGCGCGCAGCGGGCTCGAGTATGGCCGCTCCGCTGGCGCCGTCATGACAGTTACTCTGCCATCAATACATCGAACGTGTCAACGGGAGGACGCAAGACCCCGCCGAGTCGTCCGCGACGATGACGTCGACGGATCCGCAACGTCACCCAGCTAGCCCGATCGGGCGCTTGTTGGCGTGCGGCTGCGTCGTATCCGATGCGTTCTCAGGTCGTGCGACAGATGGCATCGCTGGAGCCCGGCGCCGCCGAGGCTGCGCTCGATCGCGGGCGTCAGATGTCGCTCGACGACCTCATCGCAATGGCAGACCGCACCGCTGCGTCGAGTTCGTAGAGGCCCTACCGAGTGAGAGCGGTTCTCGTCGGGCCCCCAACCCGACGGGTGCGACGCGGGATGTGACAGCTGACCCCGCTGACCAGCCCGAATGCGTCATCGGAGATGCGCTCGCCAAATGCCTGTCGACACCCGCGTTTGACCGATGTTTGACAAGGTCCCCTCACCCGCCGAGGCCCTCCCAGCGGGAGGGCCTCTGACCTGCGCAAATGGTGGCGGGGGCAGGATTTGAACCTGCGACCTTCGGGTTATGAGACCGACGGACCGGCTCTGCTCCCGTATGCGGTGGTGTGCTCTGGAGGCAGATTACCCCAGGTCAGGAGTCAGATCCACGGCTGCTTCGCATCGGTCGTGTGCGCTCGTTTGCATCGGTGGGTTCGAGTTGGGGTGACAAAATGGTGACAAGACCCCGACGTTCACGGGCCGCTCGCGCGTCGACGGAAGCTCCGCGGGCAGCCGCGATCCGGCCGTGTGATCTGTCCGTGCGATCGAGGCGGTCTCACGACCAGCAACGGCCATAGCGGTCTGGTGTCGCAGCACGCTGCGCACAGCCGAGGCGATGTCGGTCATCCAGCGTGTGCGAGGGCGTCGAGGGCGGCCTGGATGCGCTGGCCGGCTTCCTGGGCGATGGGGGCGAGTGCGGCGTTGTCGGGTACCTCGGCGATGATCTTGGGGTCGAGGGCTTCGACGACGGTGTGGCCGTTGTCGGTGCGGACGACGACGTTGCACGGCAACAACGTGGCGATGCGGGGGTCGATCTGCAGGGCGCGGTGGGCGAGCTCGGGGTTGCAGGCCCCGAGGACGATCTGGGCGTCGACGTCGATGTCGAGCTTGTCCTGCAACGTCTGGCGGACGTCGATCTCGGTGAGGATCCCGAAGCCCTGTTCCTTGAGGGCGGCTGTCACGCGGGCGATGGCCTCGTCGTAGGTGGTGTCGAGCTCGATGCGGCGAGTGAAGTCCATGAGGTTGGTCCTCCAGTTGGTTGGCGGTCAGTAGATGGCGAGCAGTGCGCGGGCGCCGGTATAGAGGGCGACAGCGACGAGCAGAGCGGCGAAGGCGCGTTGCATCGACTCGGGTTCGAGGCGGTCGGCGATCCGCTTGCCGGCCGCGACCCCGGCGGCCGCCGCCGCGGTGAACACCAGGGTCGTTCCCCAGTCGATCGAGCCAGCGCCGGCACGGGCGGCGAGGGCGACAGCGGCGTTGACGGCGACGACCAGTAGCGAGGTCCCGATGGCGGTGCCCATCGGGAACTGGAGGACCAGGGCAAGGGCGGGGACGATCACGAACCCGCCGCCCACACCGAACAAGCCGGTGAGGAACCCGACGGCGGTGCCGGCGGCGACGATCTTGGCGACGCCAACGGGGGTCATCGTGCGGGGCCGGGTCTTGACGGTCCTGTCACCGACATCGCCTCGACTGATGGCGTTGGCCTCGCCGCTGCGGGTGCAGCTCGGGCAGCCGACCACGATGCGCCAGGCGGCGACGAGGATGAGCCCCGCGAACGCGAGCAGCAGGACGTCGTCGTCGAGGCGACGGTTCAGGGCCGATCCGGCGAGGGAGCCGGCGATGCCGACGAAGCCGAACATCAGGCCTTGGCTGACCCGGACGCGGCCGGCCCGCCAATGGCCGTGGGCTCCGATGAGCGCGGCGACACCGACGATGACCAGCGACGTCGTCGTGGCCGCCGAGGCCGTCTGACCGGCGACGAACACCAGGACGGGGACGGCCAGGATCGAACCGCCCCCACCGAGCGCGCCGAGGGACACGCCGATGAGGAACCCGAGCGGCGATGCCAGCAGGGCCCTAGTGCTCAACGCAGCCCCGGCCACTGAGCGCGCCGCGCGTCGATGTCCACGATCAGTCGGCGTTGACGCCGAGGGCGTCGTGCTTGCTGGCGGCCGCCCACTCGTCGTCGATGGCCACGACGGTGCGGCCGGCCCGGTCGAGCAGCGACGCAGCGATCGAGGCCCGATAGCCGGAGGCGCAGTGGACCCACAGCTCGCCGTCGGGGATCTCCTCGAAGCGGGCTTCGAGATCGTGAAGCGGGATGTGCACCGCACCGTCGATGCGGCCATCGGCCCACTCGTCATCGCGGCGCACGTCGAGCACCACCACGCCGTCGTCGTCGCGGGCGTCGGCGAGGTCGGCGAAGGTCCCGGTGCGGTAGGAGCGCACCTCGCCGTCGGTGGCCCAGGTGTCGATGCCGCCGTCGGCGGCCCCGGCGGGGCGGTCGATGCCGATGCGGACCATCTGGCGTTGCGCCTCCGCGACCTGCTCGGCGGTGTCGCCGACCAGGGTCACCGGTGTCCCCCACCGCAGCACCCAGCCCAGGTAGGTGGCGAAGGAGTCGCCGACCTCCAAGTTGACGGTGCCGGCGAGGTGCCCGCGGGCGAACGCGGTGCGCGACCGCAGGTCGACGACCCATTCCCCGGCGTGGATGCGGCGACGGATCTCGACGGGGTCGACCGGTTCGGGCGGCGACAGGTCGACATCGGCCGGTCCTGTCCGGTTGATGGGTGCCATGTGGGCGTAGTAGCGGGGGTAGGCGGTCAGCCCGCTCAGCAGCTTCTCGACGAAGGTGTCCTCGTCATCGAGGGTCAACGCCAGGTTCGACTGACGTTCCTGGCGGATGGTGCTGGCGTCCGAGCCCGACGTCGACGCGGAGGAGCAGAAGCTGCCGAAACCGTGGGTGGGGTGGACCCCGACCTCGCCCGGCAGCTCGTCGCACAGGCGTCGCACCGATTGGAACTGGGCCCGGGTGAGGTCTTCGGTCGCTTCGTCGCTGATGAGGTCGGTGCGGCCGACGGTGCCGAAGAGCATCGACCCGCCCGTGAACGCCGCCACCGGCTGGCCGTCCTCGAGCACCACGTAGGAGAGGTGGGTCGGGGTGTGGCCCGGTGTGTGCACCGCCCGGACCATCAGATCGCCGACGGTGAACTCATCACCGTCTCGAGCCCCGGTGTGGTCGTAGGCCACGGCGTCGGCGGCGGCCAACACGTAGGCGGCGTCGGCTCGACGGGCCAGCTCAAGGCCGCCGGTGACGTAGTCGTTGTGGAGGTGGGTTTCGAACACGTGCGACAGGCGCACACCCCGCTCGGCGAGCACCGATTCGACTCGGTCGATGTCTCGTTGGGGGTCGATGACCGCGGCTTCGTCGCCGGAGACCAGGACGTAGCTGCGGTCACCCAGCGAGGGGGTCTCGATCGTGATGATCTCCATCGGGCCCTCCGGGTCAGGCCACGGCGCCGGGGGCGCCGTCGTCGCGGATCACCGGCAGGCCGGCGGCCGCCCAGGCCGTCATGCCGCCGGCGACGTTGCGGACCTCGATCCCGGCTTGGGCCAGCGTCTCCGCCGCCTTGGCGGAACGGCCGCCGCTGCGACAGACGGCGAGGACCTCCTGTCCGGCGAAACGGGCAGCGGTTGTCTCCACCTCCGCCAGCGGAACGTGGATGGCGTCGGGCGCGTGGCCGGCGGCCCACTCGTCGGGCTCGCGGACATCGAGCAGCACCGCGCCCTTCTCGCGCCGACCAGCTGCGTCCTGCGGTGAGACTTCGTCGATCTTCGGTCCTTCGGACACCAATTTCCTCCTCGTCGGGAACGACATGTCCAATGCCATACCCCCTAGGGTATATTCCAAACGGCTGACCGACCGACCCACACAACACACTGGGAATACCCCCCGCCGTACCCTTCGTTGAGGAAGAGACCATGGACCTGCCCGAACCGACCATCGATGACCTCCTCAAGCGGCTGCGCCGCGTGGAGGGCCAGATCCGGGGCATCCAGCAGATGCTCCTCGACGGCCGCGAATGCCGCGACGTCGTCACCCAGATCTCCGCCGCCAGCAAGGCCCTCGACCAGGCCGGGTTCAAGCTCGTCGCCTCCGGGCTCACCTACTGCCTGAACAACCCCGAGCGGGCCGCTGAAGAGGGCTACGACATCGACGACGTGCAGAAGATGTTCATGAAGCTGGCCTAGCGGCCACGGGCAGGTGGACGGTTCAGCCTCGGGCGCATGAGGCGCCGAGGCTGCGACCCGCGCTGGACCAAGCCGGGTCATCGGTTCGGGGCCAGTAATCACCGGTGTGATCGTCCTGGTCGTAGGTGACGGGTGACGCCTCGCCGCTGGCGATCTGAGCGAGGGCGTGGAGGAAGCGGTCGATGTCGTCGCAGGTGGTGGCGATCCCGGCGCTGGCCCGCACGGCGCCGGGCACCGCCCGGCGGTCGCCTCGCAGGACTGCGGCGCGGTAATCGGCGACCTCGGGGGCCGACATGCCCAGGAGGCGCAGGAGGTAGGGGTGAGCGCAGAAGCACCCGTGGCGGACGCCGATGGCGTGCTCGGCGCTGAGACGGGCGGCGACGAGGGCGTGGGACATGCCCTCGACGACGAAGGACGCCACGGGCAGGCCGCCGGGTTGGGCGGAGGGGCCGAGTAGCTCGACCCCGTCGATGCCCAGGAGACCTTGGCGGAGCCGGCGGGCCATGTCGTCGTCGTGGCCCCGGATCGCGTCCCAGCCCAGTCCGTTGAGCTCGTCGATGGCGGCGTGGAGGGCGACGGCGCCGAGGAGGTTCGGTGAGCCGGCCTCCTCGCGGTCGGGCGGGTCGGTCCACACGACCTCGTCGAGGTCGACGAGGTCGACGGCGCCACCACCGGCCAGGAACGGATCGCCGGTGGCGAACGTTTCACGAGGCCCGATGAGCACGCCGGCACCGAACGGCGCGTACATCTTGTGGCCACTCCACACCAGGTAGTCGGCGTCTTGGGGCAGCGGACGGTGGGGAGCGAGCTGGGCTGCGTCGACGAGGACCGGGACGCCGCGGTCGTGGGCGATCGCGATGATCTCGTCGATTGGGGGAACCCAACCGGTGACGTTGGAGGCGCCGGTGACGGCGAGCAGTCGCGGGCGCGGGCGCTCGTCGAGCACTGCCGCTACCGCATCGACACCAAACGTTCCTGCCGCGTCGCACTCGACGTAGCGACAGCGGGCGAGGCGGGCCCAGGGCAGGAGGTTGGCGTGGTGCTCCACGACGGTGGTGGCGACCACGTCGCCGGGTTCGAGCGCCAGCCGGTAGGCGAGGTGGTTGATCGCTTCGGTGGTGTTGCGGCAGATGATGGCAACGTCATCAGTGCCCGTCCGCTCCGCGAAGGCGGCGAAGGCGTCACGGGCCTGCTCGTATTCGGCGGTGGCGACCTGCGACTTCCAGCCCGCCCCCCGGTGGACACTCGAGTACCAGGGGAGGAACGCCTCGACTCGCGACGCGACCGCCGGCAGGGCGCTGGTAGATGCTGCGGCGTCGAGCGACAGGTAGGGGCGCTCGACGCCATCGACGCACGGCACCTCGAGACCGTCACCCACGAGGCCCACGCCCAACCCACCGCTCATGTGGCACACCCCGCTGGTCCGGGGACCGGTTCGCTCGTCGCGGCACGAGCGTGATCGAGCGGCGTCGGGGGGCCGGGGCCGAAGGTCATGTGCTGCGATCCGTAGGTCCCGCCGCTTGAGCGGGCAGCGGGCAGGCGCCCTGCTGGGCGAGCCGCACGAGGCGGAAGCCCCGCCAGGTTCCGGCCACCCAGGCGGCGGTGATCACGATGCCGGCGAGCACGATGTGATCGCGCAGCAGGGCGCCGGCGGCGGTGCCCCCGAACACCGTGACCAGGATCCCCAGAGTGAGGGGCAGGTGGCACGGGCAGACGGCGAAGGACCCGAAGATCCAGCGTCGGCCGCGTCGTTCCAGCGGCGCCGGGTCGGACGGAGCGGGGGTTTGGGCAGCGACGTCACGGACAGGCCGGTCGAGGGTGTGGGAGCTGGGAGACGTCATGAGGGTCCTGGTCCTTCCGGATGTCAGTGGGCGAAGTGGATGTGGGGGAGGCGCCGCTCGAGGACGCGTGGGAGCCACCAGTTGCGCTGGCCGAGCAGGGTCATGAGTGACGGGACGAGCATCATGCGAACGACGGTGGCGTCGAGCGCCACGGCGAGGGCGAGGGTGACGCCGAGCTCGGTGGGTGGGATGGGGCCGGTTACCCCGAAGGCGACGAACACCACGATCATGATGAGGGCGGCGTTGGTGATGGGCCGGCCGGTGCGGGCGATGCCGTCGCGCACGGCGACGGCGGTGTCGCCGGTTTCCTCGTAGCGCTCGCGGATGGCGGCGAGCAGGAAGAGCTGGTAGTCCATCGACAGCCCGAACAGCAGGGCGAAGAAGAACAGCGGTGCCCAGGCGTCGACGAAGCCCTGGTGGTCGATGCCGAGCAGGCCGGCACCGATGCCGTGCTGGAAGACCAGGGTGGCGAACCCGAAGCTGGCGGCCACCCCGACCAGGTTCAACAGGATCGACGACACGGCGATGGTGAGGCTGCGGAAAACGACCAGGAGCAGCAGGAACGCCACCGCCATGATCAGCCCGATGGCCAGCGGCGCTCGCCCGGTGAGCACGGCAGTGAGGTCACGGTTCTGGGCGGCCGGCCCACCGACCCTGGCGTCGGGCACCTCGGCGTCGAGCCGGTCGCGCAGGGCGCCGACGAGGTCGGAGGTGGCCTGGTCGTCGACCGCGGTGGCGGGGATGACCCGCACCACGGTGCGCCCCGAGGCGGCCGGGGCCGACACGACGCGAGCGTCGACCACCCCTTCGGTCGCGCTGGCAGTGTCCACCACGGTCTGGGCGTCGGCGGCGGGCGTGGTGATGAACGCAGGGGCGGCGGCGCCGGGGCCGAACGCCTCGATGAGCAGTTCGTAGCCGTCCCGGCTGGAACGGCCCTCGTCGACCACCCGGGCACCGGGCATCCCCAACCGCATCCCGACCGCAGGCGCGGCCAGAGCGAGCAACAGGACGAGACCGACCGCGAGGGTGGCGGCGGGGCGGCGCTGGGCGAGACCGGTCCAGCGGGCCCAGCGTCCCTCGGCGGCCCGGTCGGGATCCTTGTGCCCGCGGGCCACCAGCACCCGGTCGCCAAGGGCGACGAGCACCGCCGGGAGCAGCGTGAGTGAAGCCGCTGCGGTGGCCACCACCGACAGGATCATGCCGAGGGCCATGGACCGGAACACCATGACCGGCACCACGAACACCGCCGCCAGCGACAGCACCACCGTCAGCGCGGAGAGGAACACCGCCTTGCCTGCGGTACCCAACGTGTTGGCCATCGCGTCCGCCGGCTGGTTGCCGTCCGCCCGTTCCTCCCGGTAGCGGGAGACGATGAACAGGCTGTAGTCGATGCCGACGGCCAGGCCGATCATCATCGAGAAGTTCATCGACCACACCGACAGCGGCGTCACCGCCGTGGCCAGGTTGAGCACCGCGAAGCCGACGGCGATGCCGGCCAGGGCCAACAGCAGCGGCAGCCCGGCCGCGATCGCCGAGCCGAACGCGACCAGCAGCAGGATGATCGTCGGCAATCCCGAGACCAGCTCGGCCAGGTGCAGGGCCTCCTCGTTGGTGTCGTTGAAGTCGGCCCACACCGGCCACTCCCCCGTCACCTCCGCCGTCGCGCCCGCTGGGAGCGGCAGCCCCTCGACGTGGTCGATGAGCTCGTTCGCCGCCTCGGGCAGCGCGGCGTCCTCGTCCGCGGCGAGCCCGACGGGGATCAGCGCGGTCCGGCCGTCCGGTGACACCAAGCCTGCGTCGGCCGATTGAGTCCTCGGATCAACCACCCGTGCCGCGCTCAGCGCGCCCTGCAGATCGGTGACCAGGCCCTGCAGGCCGGTCGGGTCATCGGCGATCGGCGATGTCTGGTGGTAGACGACGACCGCGGCCTCGGCGCCAAGGCCGGGGAAGTCGGCCCGCAGCTCGTCGCGCACCTCCTGGGCGGTCGAGCCCTGCGCCTCCCACCCGGCCCCCGACAGGGCGCCGCTCAGCCCCAACGCGAGCGGCGCCGCCGCCAGCACACCGACCAACCAGGCCACCACGACCAGCCGTCGCCGTCGGGCGGAGAACCTGGCCAGCCGGGCGAACCAACCCTCACGCCGGGCCGATTCGCTGGCGGCCGGGTTCGTCCGCTCCACGGTGACGGTCATGCAGGACGCCTCCTCAGCGAACGGACCGGCGAAGAACCCACCGGTACCCGAGGGGGTACCATATCAGTACCCCCCCGGGTATGCACCACATGAGATTGCGGAATCGGGCGAGAAGAGAGGGGCGGGAGTTCTCTGCAGCGTCGAGGAACTCCGCAGGACCGAGGAGCCCCGAGTGCGGTGGCCGGCCGCGTCGTGGTGTGGCTTCCGCCCGACGACCGGTCGACTCTGCTCGCAGCGCACATCTCCTGCGATGAAGCGGTCCTTCGCCGACGAGCTCGAGCGACTCCGCAGCGCGCGCGGCCTCACGCAGAAGCAGCTGGCCGACCTATCGGTCGGGGTATCGGCTGGCTACGTCGCACTCCTCGAGACCGGTCAGCGACGGCCAAGCATCGAGACCGTGAGCGCACTCGCAACTGCGCTCAGCTGTTCGGAGTCCGAGCGGAAGTCACTGTTCGGTGCCCGGTCGCCCGACCTGCCCAGCGCTCGCCAAGGTGCGATCCTCGCCGCACCCGACGATGGTCGCGGCGCGGCCCAGGTGATGGCCGCATTCGCTGCGCACTACGCGGAACTCAACGAACGGGTTCGCGGGGTCGCCGACGACCTGGGCACGCAATGGGCGGGCTCTTCCGCAGCTGCGTACCGCGAGCGGCTCGGCGACTGGGAACGCTCGGCTGAGAACGCTGAGCAGGCCCTCACCAAGATGGCAGAGGCGCTTCTGACGTACGCGATCAGACTCGAGGAGGTCGATAGCGCTGTCGCTCGGTCACTCGAGGACTAGCTGATCGAAGTCAGACGTCCGCCGCCCGTTGAGCTCCTACCAGTTGATCGTCGGGTTGTCGTCGCAACAGGTGGATGCGCCTTGCCGTGACAACACCGTGACAAGCAGCCCGATCCGGAGCAGCAGAGAGGCCCTTTCCGACTTCGGAAAGGGCCTCTGACCTGCATCTTCGTTGGTGGCGGGGGCAGGATTTGAACCTGCGACCTTCGGGTTATGAGCCCGACGAGCTACCTGACTGCTCCACCCCGCGTCGACTTGGTGTGGACATGCGACTGTATCGGTGGCCCGGTTGGGCGGCAACCTGCGGTCCACCGTCGTGGCGGGGCCCAGCGGTACCGTCGGCGTGATGCGCCTCCCCTTCCGAACCCGCCGCGTGGCGGCGGAGCCGGCGGGGCTCCCGGTGCTCCGCACCGAGCGAGCGCTGGTGACCCTCGCCATCCACTCCCAGCAGCTCGACGCGCGGCTGGAGCGCATGGAGCACCGCCTCGACGAGCTGGCCGGGGCCGAGCTGACCCTCGACCTGCCCACCCACGACGACCTGCTCGAGGTCCGGCTGCACTCCGCCCGCGTGTCGGCGGAGCTCACCCGCGTCGCCGTCGACCTCCAAGCCCGCATCGACGACCTCGCCGTCCGGATGCCCGCGGTCGTGGCCGAGGACCGGCGGCAACGTCGGGCTCGAACGCTCGCCGAGACGATCATCGACCTGAGCGACTCGCTCGACACCGCACCGCTCGACCTGACCGACGAGCCCGGCGACTGGGCCGCCACCGCCTGATCCGGAGATCTGGCCCGGAGACCACGCGCCCGAGCCCAAGGAACCCGGGCCAGAAGCGCGCTCGTCAGGCGGAGGCGCCGTCCGTGGTCGTGGTGGTGGTGCCCTCCGCAGGTTCCTCGCCGGTGGCGTTCGCGATCAGCTCCTCGGCCTCATCGATCTTCCGCCGGCCCTCCGCCATCTTCTCGGCGAAGGCCCCGAGGTCACCGTTCTCGGTGAGCTCGGCGTCGGCCTCCAGGAAGAGCGCGTTGGCTTCGGCCAAGAGCGTGGCGACCTGCTGCGTGAGGTCGCCTTCCGGTGGTGGCTCCTCTCCCGGCTCACCCTCGCCAGGCTCCTCCAAGGTCGGAGGCGACTCACCGAACACCGAGACCAGGGCCTCCTCCAGCGTGGACTCGATGGCGACCTCGCCTTCGAAGTACACGATCATGAACTCGAGGTTGGGGATCTCGGTCTCTTCGGACGTGACGTAGAACGGCCGCACGTAGACGAGGCCACCGTCGATGGGGATGGCCGTGAGGCTCCCGAAGGACACCTTCGATCCGCTGCCCGACAGGAGCGTCTCCTCCTCGGACACCGCGCCATCGCTCTGGATGTTGCCCTGCACGATGGCGGGCCCATCGGGCAGGTTCCCGCGCGGCATCACGTACACCTGCAGCTTGCCGTAGTCGTCGCCGTCGCTCTTGCCGACCATGAAGGCCGTGAGCAGCTGGCTGTCGTCCTCCCGCGACGTCGGCACGAACGGCCGCAGCAAGATGAACTCAGGCTGGTCGGATCCCGGCAGCTGGGTGAACAGGTAGTAGGGGTCGATGCGAGCCTCGCGGACCGACACCGTCTCGCCCGCCGAGTTCGTGACGCTCGTGCCCTCACCGGCGCCGGCGGTGCCGGGGTCGCGGGCAACGTCCCAGTAGTCGTTGCCCTCGTAGAAGCTGCCCGGCTCCTCCACGTGGTAGCGGGCCCACATGTTGGTCTGCACCCGGAACAGATCCTCCGGGTACCGCAGGTGGGCCTGGAGCTCCTCCGGCATGTCCGCGAAGTCCTTGAACAGGCTCGGGAACGCTTCTCGGTAGGCCTCGATGATCGGGTCCTCGACCGGCATGACGTAGAAGTCGACGGTGCCGTCGTAGGCGTCCACGACGGCCTTCACCGAGTTGCGCACGTAGTTGAAGCCGTGGTCGAGGCCGCTGCCCTCGGTGAGGGTCCCGGTCTCGGCCGCTTCCCCGTACGGGTAGCGGTTGGTGGTCGTGTACGCGTCGATGATCCACTGGATCCGGCCGTCGCTGATCACCGGGTACGGGTCAGCGTCGTAGTGCAGGAACGGCGCCAGCGCTTCCACCCGCTCGTTGATGTCACGCACGTAGTGGATCTTCGAGCTGCTGGTCAGCTGGTCCGAGATCAGCGGGTTGACGTCGCCGAAGCGAAGGGCGAACGCGGCTCGCTTCAGGGGGTTGTCGAGCGCTACGCCATCCTCGCCGTCGTACGCGGCGTACCGCGTCTCCTCGTCGTCCTGGTAGTTGAGCTCCTGTTGCTTGCTCCCTGTCACGACGTACTGGGAGAGGCCCTCGCCGAAGTACACGGCCGGCTGGGTGAGCGCGAGCTCGTCGACGTCGCTGACGTAGGGCACGTCCTTGGCGATGAAGGATGGCTCGCCGCTGGCTTCCTTGGCGTTGGCCGGGGCGACGATGGCCCCGTAGCCGTGGGTGTAGGTGAGGTGCTTGGCGGCCCAGGTGTCGCGCGGGACGTTGCCGGTGTTCAGGTCGCGCACGGAGAGCACCACCTGCGTGGGGGTGCCGTCGAGCTCGTACCGGTCGACGTCGACGTCGTTGATCCGGTAGTAGTCGCGAACGCGCTGGAGCTGTGGGAACGTCCGGCCGAGGACGGCACGGGATGGGTCCCAGATCCGGATGTTGGACACCGACGCCTCGTTGGCCGTGAGGTCGATGCGGTCCTTGTCGGTCTCGAGATCGAACGGCACCACCTCGATGTCATCGGGGGTGAGCCCCATCGCCTCCTGCGTCGCCTCGATGTTGCGCTGGATGTACGGCTGCTCCTTCTCGGGTTCGTTCGGGGTCACCTGCACGCGCTGCACGAACTGTGGGTAGATGGCGCCGGCGACGACGGCGATGAGCGCCCACAGGCCCACGCCGAGGATCGGGAGGGTCCACCCCCGCCGCCAGATGTTGACGATGAACAGCAGGAAGCTGGCGATCGAGATCAGCAGCAGGAGGTTGATGGCCGGGAGCTGGGCTTTGATGTCGGTGTAGCCGGCGCCGTCGACGAAGCCCCGTGACGACACGGTGAGGTCGTAGCGCTGGAGCCAGTAGCCGCCGGCCTTCACGAGGGCGAGCAGACCGAGGAGCACCGACAGGTGGGCCTTCACCTGCGGCGTCACCCGGTTGTGCTGGGCGCTCATGCGGATGCCGCCGTTGAGGTAGTGGGCCACGGCCGTGACGATCAGGACGATCAGCAGAGCGGCGAAGAGCCAGCCCGGCCAGGAAGCTGAGGAACGGCAGCTTGAAGACGTAGAAGCCGATGTCGGTGCCGAACTGCGGGTCCTTCACCCCGAAGCTCTTGCTGTGGGTGAACAGCAGCCACGAGTTCCACTCGCTCGAGACACCCGCCCCCGCGATCAGCGCCAGCAGGCCGGAGGCCACCGCTCGCACGAGCCCGACCCGACCGCCCACGATCTCGTGGTACCGCTCGATGAACTCCTCTTCGGGCCCCGCGGGCCGGAACGGCGGGGCCAGCCGGTCGGCGATCACCAGGTTGACCCACATCAGGAGGAAGAAGGCCCCGGTGAAGATGACCGCCAGCGCGATCTTGGCGCCGAGGACACCCCGCCACACCTCCGACCGCCCGAGGGAGTCGAACCAGAGGTAGTCGGTGTAGAAGCCAGCGATCCCGCGGAGCGAGGTGATCAGGAAGAACAGCACCACGGCGCCGACGACCAGCCAGGTGCGGCCCCGACCCGCGGCCGGACCGCGGACGGGGCGGCGCGGCATGTCGCTCGGAGCTCGCATGGACGTGGAGGCTACCGGGGGAGGGTCAGGCGTCCGCCGCGAGCACCAGACAGCGGCACCCAGGGTGGGCGGGCGCGCACTGGTGGCCGGTGGGGAACTCGCTGCCCTTGGTCATCGTGCCGCCCAGCACGTTGTCGTCGCAGTCCGGGCACGGCCCGCCGGTGGGGTCGAGGACCCAACGCACATTGGCGTCCGGCCCCAGGCCGTCGTAGACGCCCCGCGCGTAGGCGGCCGCGGCGTAGTGGCGGGACGTGTCGGCGAGGCGCTTGCCCTTCCACTCGCGGTACAGGGCCCGCACCCGGTCGGCGACGTCGTCGAGGTTGCCGTCCGAGGCCACGAAGCTCCGATCGATCCGCTCGCGGAGGGGTGCGGTGAGCGACCGAGCCAGCTCGTCGGCCAGGTCGGCGATCGATCCGGCCGAGCCGCTCACCCACGCGGCGCCCGCGCCGGCGGCGTCGTCGAGCGGGCTCGAGGCGACCTCGGCCCACCGACCCGCGTGGTCGTCGGGGTCGGGGAGCAGATCGTCGACGCCCTTGGGCTTGGCTCGTCGCAACAGGTCGAGCACCTCGTTCTGCTCGTCGGCCAGCGCCCGCTTGAGCCGGCGGCCCAGCTCCTTGTCGACGGACTCGAGCGCCGCATCCCGCTCCGTGAACGGGGTGACCTCCGGCGCCTCGTCCGGTTCCTCCTCGGCCGCGTCGGGCTCAGCCTCGTCGTCGACCTCCGTGCCCGCCGCCGCCTCGGGCAGGGGCTCGGGGTCCGACTTCGGCTCGGGGCCCGGCTCGGCGGCTGTCTCCGGCTCGGGCTCGGCGTCGTGAGCCGGGCCGTCGGCGTGGCCCGCGACCCGTTCGGCGCGCAGGCGAGCGAAGAGGTGTTCCACCGTCCCGGGTTCCTCCACGTCACCACCGTCCGTCGGATCGGCAGCGTCCTGCTCACCCGGCGCGTCCACCTCGACATCCTCTGACGGGTCGGGCGCATCGGCGTCGGCCGCGGGATCGTCGGCGGCCTCGGCGAGGATCCGGATGCCCTCGCCCTCGGCCGGGGGCTCCACGCGGGTGAGGGACCCGGTGGGCAGCCCCTCGAAGCTCTCCTTGCGACGGCGACCCTTGCGGCCGCGGCGCTCGTGGAGGTCGACGGGCGGCGCGGCGGCCTCCTCGGCGTCGGCCTCGGACTCGGCCGGCGGGTCCGGCGTCTCCACCACGGGCACCTCACCCGAGAAGGGTCCGGGCGACTCCTCGTCGTCGGGATCGTCCAGCTCCACGATCGGGAGGTCGACGAGCGCGCCGGTGGCGATCTCCTCGTCCAGCTGCTCGAGGGTGGCGTCCGGCTCCTCTTCGATGCGCCGGGCGGCCGCGTCCGCGGCCAGGCGAGCATCGGACAGCGACGTGCTGAGCTCGTCGGTGGCCTCGTCGATGGTGCGCCGCACGACGTCGTAGGCCTGGAGCAGGCGCTCGCGACCGGCGTTCAGCTTCTCGACCTGCCGGCGCGCCTTCTTCCGGCGCACGGCCAGGTCGCGCAGCACCCGCTCCCGCACCGTCTGCGCCTCCGCCACCATCTCGCGCCCTTGCGTGCGGGCGGCGTCGAGCTCGGTCTCCGCCTCCTCGTGGGCTCGGTCGAGGTCGCGTTGGCCCTCGTCGCGCAGCTCCTGCGCGTCGCTGGTCGCCGCGTCCCGGATGCGGGTGGCCGCCTCTTCGGCCTCTGCGCTGCGGCGTTCGAGCTCGGTGCGGGCCGCCGCCAGCACCGCTTCGCTCTCCGACGCGGCCTCGGCCAGACGTCGATCGGTCTCTCGCACCGCCTCGGCCCGGGCTTCCGCCGCCTCCGAGGTGGCGTCGGCGATGATCCGCTCGGCGGCCGCCTCCGCCTTGGCCCGGATCTCCGCGGCGGCGTCGCGCGCCGAGGTGAGCACCCGCGTCGTCTCCTCACCGAGGATCTCGAGGAGCATCGTCTCGTCGGGCTTGTCGGACAGGCCGAGCCGTGCCTCCGCCCGTTCGGCCCGCTCGCGGAAGTCGGTGGACTCACGATGGAGGCGATCGAACAGCGACGAGACCTCGTGCAGGAAGGCCCGGACCTCCTGCTGTTCGTACCCCCGACGGGAGACCTCGAAGGAACGGCGGGCGATGGAGTGGCTGTCGAGCGGGTCGGCCATGGCGCACCGATGCTACGACCGACCTCCGCGACGAGCGTGGACGCCTAGCCGCCGCCCCCGAGCAGACCGCCGAGGAGTCCGCCCAGGAGGTCGTCGAGCAAGTCCGTCACCGGCTCGACCACCGGAGCCAGAGGCGGGGGAGGTTCGACGATGGGCGGCTCGACCGGAGGGTCGGTGGGCGGTTCGGTGGGTGGCGGCGAGGTCGGCGGCGGGGTGGTGGACGGTCCACCGTCGGTGCCATCCGTCTCGCCCGGGTCCTCGCCCCCACCGGGAGTCGTGGTGGGCGTGGTCGGCGGCGGAGCGGAGGACGGGGGTTCGACGAAGGCGGCGGCCTCCTCGAAGGAGTCGAGCGCCTCCTCCACGGTGCCGACGAGCGGCTCGGACCGCACGGCCTGGTCGAGGGCGACGATCCCCCACTCGGCCCCGGCGTCGTGGAACGTGAACACGTCGTCCCAGCGGTCCGTGAAGTCACCCCGGGAGCCCAGGTCGGTGATGGCGGCGCCGATCAGCGTCTCACCGGGCTCCCGTTCGAGGTCGAGCAGGTCGGCACTGAACCCGGACTCGTCCTCGAGGCCGGGGAGCACGAGGCGGAAGAAGCCAGGGGTGCGCCCTTCCCCGTCGGGCAGCGTGTTCGTCAGCCCGGTGGCGATGCTCTCCAGCCGGTCGCCGAGCGCCATCGCGGCACCGAGGAACCGCCGGTCCCACGTGTCCTCCTCGTTGTAGATGATCGGTCGCGGGTTCCGCGGCGGTCGTCCGAGGTCGGGTACCACCATCTGGCGGAGCGGAGGGACGTCCGCCGGCACGCCAGCCGAGTCGAGCGCCACGTCGGCGTCGTACGAGGCCACGCTCATGCCGAACGCGCGCGTGAGCCGCGCGGCGCCGTCGGTGACCTCCACCTCGGTGCCGTCCACCTCGAGACCGATCGACTCGGGGGTCATGACGAGCAGGTCACCGGCCTCGAGCACCGGGCGCTTGCCCATGACGAGCGTGGTGGGCGCACCCGCGGCGCCGAGTGCTTCGCGCAGCTCGAGCTGGGTGCCGTCGCTGAGCCGCATGAGCGCGCCACCCTCATCGACCCACACCCGGTCTCCGCTGCGCACATCGGTGCCGCCGTCAATGGAGTCCCGCCCGCCGTCGGCGCGCTCCACGGTGGCACGACCATCGACCTCGAGCCGAGCCTCGCCTGCCTTGGGGCCGTCGTCGGAGCAGGCGGCGGGCGCCAGCAGCGTCACGAGGAGCAGCACCGACGCGCGCCGCCTCATCGCCGGCTCCGCTTCTTCGGCGCGGGCACGACGGCGGGCAGCACGATCGAGAACCGCGAGCCCTTCCCTGGGACGGACTCGCAGGTGAGCTCGCCTCCGTGGGCCCGGACGATGCGGTGCACGAGCGCGAGACCCAGGCCGAGGCCCCCGAACCGTCGCGTCGCAGACGCGTCGCCCTGGCTGAAGTCGTCGAAGATCGACTCCAGGCGGTCGGGCGGGATGCCCAGCCCGTGGTCGGTGACGGAGATCCGCACCTCAGCAGCATCGGCCTCGGCGCGGCTCGCACTGAGCGTGATCTTCCCGCCGGCCGGCGAGTACTTGACCGCGTTGTCGACGAGCTCGTCGATCGTCTGCACCAGATAGCTCCGGTCGGCCAGCACCGACGGGGTGCCGGCCGAGACCCGGCGGACGACCTGGTGGCTCCCGTTCACCCGATCGGCCCAGCGATCGACGGCTTCGTCGAGCACCCCTCGCACCGGCACCGGCTGCGGGTCGAGAGACAAGCGCCCACCGACGATGGTGGCGAAGTTGACGAGCTGGCCGATGATCCGCTCCATCTGGTTCGCCGCCACGTTGATCTCGTCGGCGAAGCCCTGCGCCTTGTCCTTCGGGAGGTCGCGGGTCTTCAGGATCGACGCGAAGCCCTTGATCGGCGTGAGCGGCGTACGCAGCTCATGGCTGATGTTGGCGAGGAACTCGGTCTTCATGCGCTCCAGCTCCCGTTCGCGACGGACGTCGCGGAGCACGAACACCGCTCCCGCCACATCGTTGTCGGGGCCTCGGAGCGTACCGGCCGACACCACCACGGGCACCTCGCGGCCCGACGCCTGCACCAGGCTGCCGGTCTCGGTCCACGCCTCCAGGACCGCCCGGCCCATCCGCTCGCCGAGGTCGACGCCGTCCTCCCCCACCAGCGTCACGACGTCGGTGACGGATCGGCCGCGTGCCTCGCGCGCCGGCAGGTCGCACACCTCCTCGGCGGCGGCGTTGAAGTCGGTGATGTGCCCATCGGCGTCGACCGCGATCAGCGCCTCACCCATCCCCGCGACCACCGCTTCGAGGCGGCCGCGCAGCTCGGCCTCCTCGACGGCCGCGGTGCGCAGGTCGGCGGTCATCGTCCGGATCGAACCGGCCATGGAGTCGAACGTCGACCCGAGCGTGCCGAGCTCGTCGTCGGTCGTGACGTCGGCGGTGACGTCGAGGTTGCCCTCACGGATGGCGGTGGCGGCGACCGTGAGGCGGCGCAGCCCGGCACCGATGCGCTCGCCTGCGAACGCGGCCAGCGCGAGGGCGGCGGCCGCCGCGCCCATCGCGACCAGGAACAGCACCCGGTACAGGTCCTCCCTCGCGGCCTCGAACTGCGACGTGGGTGTGGACAGCACCATCGCCATCGTCGGGCTCGACGCGTTGCCCTGCACCGGGCGGGCCACGTAGAAGCGATTGCCGATCGTGCGGGTCAGCTCGACCTCGTCGTTCATGGCGGCGGTGCCGAGCGCCACGATCTGCTTGGTCCGCCCGTCAGGGCCGGTCCTCGCCAACACGGTCTCGCGGTCGACCAGCGCCAGCCCCACGCCGGCCTGCTCGCGTTCGATGGGCTCCGCCCACGCCTGGAGGTACGTCGCGTCGAGCTGGCTCGTCACCACCACGGCCCCCCGGAAGGCGCCGTCGAGCTCGATCGGGGCCGCGGCGACGGCCAACGCCGAGCCGCCGACGGGCGCGACGGCTTGCGCGGGTTCGAGGGTGTCGAACAGCTGGGCGACGACCGGGGTGCCGCTGAGCTCGGTGGCGAGGGAGCCGCTCGCCTCCACGAAGGCGCGGTTGGCGCCGTCGGCGGCGACGATGACGAGGGGACCCGAACGCCGATCGATGTCGATGAGGCTCTCGCGGAACTCTGCGATCGCCTCGAGCACGGCATCGCCGGCTTCCTTGATGACGGCCGGGTCGTCCGAGGTGAGCAGGGCCTCGACCGTGGGCGCCAGGGCCTGCGAGTTGCTGAGGGCGGTGCCGAGCACGGAGGCGGTCAGGAGGATGGCTCGACCCTGGTCGTCAGCCCCCTGGGCCTCGCTCTCGGCGCGTGCGCTGTAGCGGCGGATGGCCTCGTCTTCGACGTTGTCGGTGATGACGGCTGACAGCGCGACGGCGAGCACGGTGATGACGAGGAAGAGGATCGCCGCGGCCGACGCGGCGATGCGGGCCGAGATGGCGCGTGTGCTCGCGACGACGAGGGCAGCGCCGACGGCGAACGCCCCGAGCCCGCGAGCCACGTCGACCACCGCACCGGGATCGTCACCGACGGTGGCGGCCACCTCGGCGACGACCAGGGCGACCAAGCCGATCCAGAGGAGCGTCCGGCCCCCGTTCGCCGTGCGCCACCCACGCGACGCGATCGCGAGCAGCACCACGCCCGCGACGCGCAGGGCGACGACCGTCCCGGCCGCCGGGTCGTCGACGATCAGCGCGCCGCTGAGGAAGGCCGCGGCGGCCAGCGCCGCGAAGCCACACGCGGCTCCGGCCCGCGCGGCGGCTCGCTCGACGAGCAGGTCGGACCGCAGCGCGGCGTAGCCGAGACCCGCGACGGCCACCAGGAAGAGCGCGAACTCTGCGGCGAACCGCAGCTGCACCTCCGTCGTCGACATGGTGTGGCCGTGACCTGCCCTCGTTCGGTGGAAGCGCCTCGCTCAACCGCTCAGGAGGAGGCCTCGGTGGGCTCCGCGTCCAGCGACCCCACGTCTCCCCCCAGCGAGTCGAGCGCCTCCAGCGCTTCCGCCAGGCTATCCACCGCGATCACCGCGACATCGTCCCCGACCGCCTCCTGCACCTGCGCCAGCTCATCCGAGGGGACCAGGAACGCCTCGTAGCCACCGTTGCGGACCGAGATCGCCTTCTGCGCCCCGCCACCCACCGGTCCGACGGTTCCGTCGAGTCCCATTGTGCCGGTAACCGCCACTTTGTGCCCTCCCGTCAGCTCGCCCGGCGTGAGCACGTCGAGCACGGCGAGGGTGAAGGCGAGACCCGCCGACGGTCCGCCGACGTTGCCGGAGTCGATGGTGACGTCGAGCGGGAAGTCGAAGTCGACGTAGCGCTCCTCGAGGTCGCGGATGCCGACGATGGCGCGCTCCGGGTCGTCCTCCGCAGCCACGGTGGTGACGTCCACGTCGCGCCGGTTGCTGCTGCCTGCCGGTCGCTCGATCGTGAGCGTGTGGGTGGTCCCAGGGCCGCCTGGTTGGAGGAGCCCGCCGAGCTCGCCCGGCACATCCACAGGCTCGCCGTCCACGGCGACGACCACGTCGTCCCGCTCGAGCACCTCCGCGGCAGGAGAGCCCTCGGCGATCGCTCGCACGACCACCCCTGTCGTGCGGATGTCCACCTCGTAGCCGAGGCGCTCGAGGGCGACCGCGATGGCGGTCATCTTCGAGGTGTCCATCAGCTGCGCGTTGTAGCGCCGGTTCTCCTCCTCCGAGCGGTCGCCGCGCACTGCCTTCTCGGGGAGGACGTCGACGTCGTCGTCGAGCCAGCCCGCGAAGGCTTCGAGCAGGGTCGTGGAGCCCACGCTGACGGTCGTGTACGCGATCGACTCCTCCGGCGGGTAGCTCGGCGCTCCCTCCACCAGCACCTGCTCGGTGACGGGACGGACCGAGCCCGGGCGCAGTGCGATGTAGGGGATCTGGATGACCGCGGCGCCGATGCACGCGGACACCAGGAGGATCGCGGCGACGAGCAGCAGGATCCACCGGCGGCGGGTCCGGCGAGGCGCCTCGGCCTCCGGCCGCACGTCAGGCGCGGTGGGGGCCAGCGGTAGCATCGGCTCCAGCGTGGTCATCGAAGCGCTCCGACTCAAGTCGCGCCACGGGAGGTCGACAAGGTGGAGATGACCGAGGTCGTGGAGCGAGACGACCGGCCGTGGTGGTTGCGGCTGCGGTCAGCGTGCATGCTCGCCCTGTTCCTGGCTGCGCTCGGGGTGGCGGTGGCCGCTGTGCTCGGTCTGGCGGCGCTGGCGCTCGCGTCGGTGCTCGACCAGGCGCTGGGATGACGGCGGGCCCACGGCCCGGATCGTCAGCGGCCGAACAGCCCGCGTCGCCCGTTGGCGCCCGCGGTCTCGCCGTCGGCTCCCGGGGGGGCCGGCAGCGGGGGCGGCTCGGGGGCCGGGGGCACGTCGGCGGTCGGGGCCGGCGCGTCCAGCGCGACCTCGGTGTCGGTGGCGGGCTCCCCGTCGTCGGTCGGCTCGACCGACTCGGCCGCCTCGGTCACCACGACCGGCGGGGTGCTCTCGGCCACCGCGGGCGGCGAGGTCTGCCGCTCGGGCAGGCCCAGCTCGACCTTGTAGTACGGGCGGAACGCGAAGCTGATCTCCTCCATCCGGTAGATCCGGATCTGGTCGATCCCCTCGCTGTTGCGCAGGCGCTCCACGAAGAGGGCGGCCTCGTCGATGGCGTCGGCCTGCTCGTACTGCGCGCTCCCGTCCGACGTCCGGTAGATCACCATGAACGGCATGACACCACTCCCCTGTCCGTTGCTGAGCGAGGGCGCAAGGGGTCGCGCCGCCATCCGCGTCATCGACCTCCGGGGCATGAGCCTTTAGCCCCACGACACCGGTGACCGCCGACGCCGCCGCCCGACGGCGAGCGGCCGCCCTGGCGGGTCATGCGGGGGACGGGGCCGCGGCCCGGGCGGCGCTGGCGGATCCAGATGCGGCGGTGCGAGCCACCGCCCTCGGGGCGCTGGAACGGCTCGGACAGCTGACCGCCGACGTCCTCACCGCCGCCCTGTCCGACCCGGCGCGGACCGTGCGCCGGCGAGCCTGCGAGGCGGTGGCACGGTGCCCGGGCGACCAGCCCCCGTCGCTCCTCCCCGCGCTGGCCGACGACGACGCCACCGTGGCGGAGGTGGCCGCGTGGGCGAGCGGCGAGCGACAGCCGCCCGAACCCGGTTCCGTGGCCGCCCTGGCGGCGATGGCCACCGACCATGACGACGCGCTCGTGCGGGAGGCCGCCGTCGCCGCGCTCGGAGCCATCGGCGACGAGGCCGGGCTCCCCGCGGTCCTCGCCGCGCTCGACGACAAGGCCACCGTGCGTCGTCGCGCCGTGATCGCGCTGGCCCCGTTCGACGGCGTCGAGGTCGACGCCGCGCTGGCCCGAGCTCGGGAGGATCGCGACTGGCAGGTCCGCCAGGCGGCGGAGGACCTCAGCGGCTGACGGCCACCCCGCAGCGGTTGCACCGGGCGCGCCAGCCGGTGGGCGTCACCTGCACGGTGAGGCGCCTCCCACACGTCTCGCAGAACCGGGGCGGATCCAGCTCGGGCCCGCACCCTGCGCACTCCGACCGCGGGCGGCCGCACCCGCTGCAGTGGGCGACGCCGGCGGCCACGGCGGCGATCAGATGGCCTTCGACAGCACGCCGATGGGCATCCGGAGGTCGGCCAGCATCTGCAGGTCCTCCTCCGGGGATCGGCCCAGCGTCGTGAGGTAGTTGCCGACGATCAGCGCGTTGATGCCTGACGTGAGCCCGAGGGCCTGCAGCTCGCGCAGGGTGACCTCACGCCCGCCCGCGTACCGGAGGATCACCGACGGCAGCGCCAGCCGGAACAGCGCGATCCACCGGATCGCCTCGAGCGGTTCGACGAGCTTGCGGATCATCAGTGGCGTGCCGGGGCGAGGGTTGAGGAAGTTCAGCGGCACCTCGGCTGGTTCCACCTCGCGGAGCTGGTCGAGCAGCTCCAGCCGCTGCGTCACCGTCTCCCCCATCCCGAGCAGCGCCCCGCAGCACAGCTCCATGCCCTGCTCCCGCACGAGGCGGCAGGTGTCGAAGCGCTCCTCCCACGCGTGGGTGGTGACGATCTGCGGGAAGAAGGAGCGGGCCGTCTCGAGGTTGTGGTTGTAGCGATGCGTGCCGGCCTTGGCGAGGCGGATGGCCTGGTCCTCGGTGAGGATGCCCGCGGACACGGCCACGTTGAGGCCGGTCTCCTCCTGCACGGCAGGGACGAGCTCCTCGAGACGTTGCATCGTCCGCTCGTCGGGCCCACGGACGGCCAAGACGATGCAGAACTCCGAGGCGCCGATGGCGGCGGTCTCCTTGGCGGCGGCGATGAGCTCGTCGCGGTCGAGGAACGGGGTGGCCTGCACCACGGTGTCGAACTGGGCCGACTGCGAGCAGAAGTGGCAGTCCTCGGGGCAGCCACCGGTCTTGGCCGACAGGATGCCCTCCACCTCGACCTCGGGCCCGCACCACGAGAGCCGCACCTCATGGGCCAGCGCCGCCAGGGCGGGCACGCTCTCGTCGGGCACCGCCGCCAGCTCCGCCAGCTCCGCTGAGGTCAGCTGCCGTCGTTCGTCGAGCAAGGCGACGCCAGCGGAGGCGATCAGGGCCCGGGGAGTCGTCACGGCCGCCGACGTTAGGGCGCGCTGACCTAGCGGTTCGAACCCATGAACATGACCTTGAGCGAGTCGTAGGACTCGATGCAGCGCCCGGCGCCGAGCACGACGCACTCGAGCGGCGCGTCGACGAGGTGGACGGGGACCTCGGTCTCGTTGGCGAGCCGTTGGTCGAGACCGGCCAGCATCCCTCCCCCACCCACGAGCTTCACCCCGTTGAGGATGAGGTCTTGGGCCAGCTCCGGCGGGCTCATCCCGAGACACGCCACCACCGAGTCGCAGATGGCGGAGACCGGCTCGTCGATGGCGGCCCGCACCTCCTCGGGCGAGAGGATGATCGTCTTGGGGAGGCCGCTCATGAGATCGCGGCCACGCACCTCGGCCTTCACCTCGTCGCGGACCGAGGCGGCGGACCCGATGGCCATCTTGATCTCCTCCGCCGTGCGCTCGCCGACGGCGATGCCGTACTCGCGCCGGATGAAGGCGGTGATGGCCGCGTCGATGTCGAAGCTCCCGACCCGCACGGCCTTGAGGGCCACGACGCCACCGAGGGAGATGAGGGCAGTCTCGGAGGTGCCGCCGCCCACGTCGACGACCATGTTGGCGACTGGTTCGTGGATGGGCAGCGCAGCACCGATGGCGGCGGCCATGGGCTGCTCGATGAGCTGCGCATCCGCGGCTCCCGCGCGGCGCGCGGCCTCGGTGACCGCTCGACGCTCCACCTCGGTGATGGCCGAGGGCACACAGATCACCACGCGGGGGCGGTTGAAGCGGTTCACGCCGACGCGGTGGAGCAGGAGTCGGATCATGCGCTGGGTGATCTCGAAGTCCGTGATGGCGCCCTGGCGGAGCGGACGCACGGCGACGATGTAGCCGGGCGTGCGGCCGATCATCTGCCACGCCTCGTGCCCCATGGCCAGCACCTCTTGGGTGCGTTCGTTGAGGGCGATCACCGTCGGCTCGTTGAGCACGATGCCGCGGCCGCGCTCGTAGACGAGGGTGTTGGCGGTGCCGAGGTCGATGGCGAGGTCGCGGGCCACGGATCAGCGGTCCTCGTCGGGCGGACGGGGGTGTCCCGCCCGCGTGGGTCGCTTGGCGCGACGCACCTTTGGCTTGGCGTCGTCGGCCGGCGGCGCGAGGGCGTCCATCTCGCGCCGGAAGGCGTCGACCCCCGACTCGAGCGTGCTGGGCTCCCGGTGCTGCACCCAGAGCACGAGCCCGCCGATGCCGCAGACCACGACCACGATCAAGAGGAACGCGATCGCGCTCACGACGACGGGACCTCGGTGAGGTGCTGGGCCTCGAGGCCCCAGCTCTCGCCGCCGTCCCATGCTTCCCGCTTCCAGATCGGCACGGTGCGCTTCAGCTCGTCGATGGCGAAGCGAGCGGCCTCGAAGGCCTCGGCGCGATGCGGGGAGGACACGGCGACGACCACCGCGGCGTCGCCGATGGCGACCACCCCGGTGCGGTGCAGCAGCGCCACCCTCCCGAGGGTGGGCCAGCGGACGCGGGCCTCCGCCACCAGAGCGTGCAGGCGCTCCCCGGCCGGGCCCTCGTAGGCCTCGTACTCGAGGTGGTGGACGCCGGGACGGTGGGGGGCGTGGTCACGGGCCGTGCCCGTGAAGGTGACCGTGGCCCCGCAGTCGGGCCGGACGACCCAGGCGGACGCATCGGCGACCGGCAGCGGTGTTGGGATCAGCGCGACCCAGTCGTCGCCCTTCTCGGGCGCGGCAGCGCGGGCGCGATCCATTCGGGCCACCTTACGTTGCCCGCGGACGTACCGGCAGGGGCCGCCACTACCGTTTGACCCATGTCCATGGACGACGATGCGGACGACGACGTCGTCGGCAACGGTCCCCCACTGCCACCCGAGGACCGGCTCTGGCGACACCCGTCCGAGGTGTCGTCGTGGGGTCAGGGCGGCGCGCTGGGGCGGTCCTTGGCGGCTCCGGTCGCCGGTGGACGGGGGCCGGCATGGCCCGTCGCGCTGGTGGCCGGGTGCGTCGGTGCGGCGCTCTGCGGCGGCGTGCTGGCGGTCACCGGGGTCCTGGCGACGGAGCGCCAGCACCGCGTGGTCGAGAAGGTGGCCGTGACGCCGATCGTGTCGTCCCCGATGGAGGCGGGCGAGGGTGACGTGGCCGCTCTGGCCGAGCGGATGAGCCCCACGGTCGTTCGGCTCTCCGTCACCACCGCCGGCGGCACCGAGCCCGCCTCCGCGGTCGTGTACCGCGACGACGGTCTGCTGCTCACCAGCGCCCGCGAGGTGGACGGCGCCACGGCGATCTCCGTCGTGCTCCACGACGGCCGCCGCTTCGACGGTGAGCTGATCGGCGTCGACCTGCCCACCGATGTGGCGGTCGTGTCCATCGACACGGAGCACCTGACGGTGGCGGTCCTCGGCAGCTCCGCCGACCTCGCCGTGGGCACCCTCACCGTCGCGGTCGGTGCTCCGAGCGAAGAGGGCTCCGGACCATCGGTCACCACCGGGGTCGTGAGCGCGCTCGAGCGGCGGGTGGACATCGACGGCGAGTCGCTGCACGGCATGATCCAGACGGACGCCCCCATCGAGGCCGGGTGGGCCGGCGGGCCCCTCCTCGACGCCAACGGTGCGGTGATCGGCATCAGCACCGACCTCACCGGCCAGCGGGCGGGCTTCGGCTTCGCCACCCCGATCGACCTCGTGCGGCTCATGGCCGACGAGCTGGTGGCGTGGGGGAAGGTCGCGCACGGCTGGCTCGGGATCGACGGCGCTGACCTCCCCATGGCGCAGGCCCACGCGCTGGGTGTGCCCGGCGGCGCCACGGTGCGTCACGTGGCCGCCGGCAGTCCTGCCGCGCTGGCGGGTCTGGCCCCGCACGACGTCATCACCAACGTGGGCGGCGACCGCGTGTCGTCGAGCTCCGGTCTGGTGGTGGCGGTCCGCCGTCACAAGCCCGGCGAGCACGTCGTGATCGGCTACTGGCGCGGCGGCCAGCGCCACACCACCACCGTCACCATCGAAGAGCGCCCCTCGGGCGGCTAGCGAGGGTTTCTGGCCCGGAAGGTCGGCGCCCCGACACACGATTTCCGGGCCAGAACCTCCAAGCCGGGTTCTGGCCCGGACTGTTGGCACTGCCGCACGGGTGTTCCGGGCCAGAACGTCAACCCGCGGCGATCGGATGCCGGCGGTCGACGTGAGCTGTCACACCCGGTTGAGACGATCTGGCATGGACCCGATGCAGCTCATCTGGAAGATCGCCGAGGCCCAGCACGGTCTCGCCACGAGCCGTCAGGCGCATGACGCTGGCATGACCAGCGACGGGCTCGCCTACGCCACCGAGCGTGGGCGCCTCGAACGGCTGACCCCGACGCTGTTGCGCGTCGCAGGGGCTCCCGCCACAGAACACCAGCGACTCCTCGCGCACGTACTCGACGCGGGCCCTCGAGCCGCCCTGTCGCACACGTCCGCGCTCGCCCTGTGGGGTGTCCGCGGCTTCGTCGACGGGCCCATCCACGTCATCCGCCACCGCGACGAAGGCGATCGCCCAGCTCGCGGCACCGTGCTGCACGAGGTCCGTTCGCTGCCCGCTGACGCGATCCGAACCCTTGACAGCATCCCGGTGATCGTCCCCGCGCTCGCGCTCCTCCAGCTCGCCGGCATGCCGGATTGTCGGCTGGGACGTCTCGGCCGGGCCATCGACGCCGCGTGGACGGACCGGCTGGTGTCCTACGAGTCCCTCAACGGGTGGGACCGGCGCATGTCGAAGCAAGGCCGCCGCGGCTTGCGGGCGTTCCGCACCCTCGTGGAGGAGCGAGGTCCGGCGTACACGCCACCTGCCTCCAACCTCGAGGCGCGCTTCGAGGCCATCCTGCGAGACGCCGGACGACCGCCGATGCGCCGCCAGGTGGACACCGGCGACGGCGATCGCTGGATCGGTCGAGTCGACTTCCGCGACCATCCACTCCCGGTGATCGTCGAGGTGCAGAGCGAGCGGTTCCACCGCGGGCTGACGGCGGAGCAGGACGACCGTGATCGGATCGCCGCACTCGAGCGCGCCGGGTTCGAGGTCGTACCGGTCACCGACGTCGACGTGTTCCACCACCCCCAGTCGGTGCTGGACCGCGTCGACGCGGCCCGCGCCCGAGCCGCTCGCCGCCTCGCCGCGTGAACGACGGTTCTGGCCCGGGGTCCCCGCACTCCAGCCCGACGTTCCCGGGCCAGAACCCGGGTTGAGCGCCCCTCGGGCGGTCAGAGGTCGATGCGGGCGAGCCAGAGGCCGGGCGCGTCGACCTCGGGTGGCGTCGGCAGCATCTCGGCGCGATCCCAGAGGCGGCGGAGCCCGTCGTCGCCGGCCCGCTCGAGGACGCCGGCCACGAAGGCGCTGCCGCGGTCGTAGGTGGCCTGGGTGAGCTCGAGCCCGAACAGGCGCTCGACGAACCGGTCGGCCTCGGCCGCCTCCACCCGACGGCGACGCACGGCCTCGGTGAGCATCGAGTAGCTCGGGATGAGCTCGGTGCCCACGACGTCGACGACGTGGTCGACCACGCCGACGACCACCGCCACGAGCGCCTCGAGGTGCGGCCGCAGCGCGTCCTGCTCGGGCGAGGTGATGGCGCCGAGGATCATCTCGGGCGACCCCATCACCTCTTGCAGCTTGCCCAGCGCCGACGGATCCCCGAGATCGATCTCGCCGATGCGGTCCTCGAGGGCGGCGGGATCGTTGCGGAAGCTCGACACGTACTGGATGAGGAGCTCGTCCATCCGGCGACGGACGTGGGGCACCGCGAGGACGGCGTGGTGGGCGACCTCGTGCACGCAGATCCACAGCCGCAGGTCTTCGGAGGTGAGGCTCCACTCGTCCGCGAAGGCATCGAGGTTGGGCACCACGAGGAGCAGCTCGTCGGCGCCGGCACCCGACGTCGGCCGCGGGATCGGCAGGTCGTACTGGCCGAAGGTGCGCTGGGCGAGGTGCCCGACCATCGATCCGGCCGTCATGGCCAGCACCATCGGTTGGAACATCTGCAACATGCCCGCGAACATCCCCGACAGCGGGTCGTCGGGCTCGAGCGGGTCGGCGTCGGCTGGCGGATCGCTCGGGCTGAGCGACTCGGCCAGGCGCTCCACGAGCGGCCGGTAGGCCTCGAGCGTGTCCATCACCCACCGTGTGCGGTTGACCGGGAGCACGGACACGGCGCGCCCGCTCACCGACGTGGAGAGGCCGGTGACGTCCGCAACCCGGAGGTCGGCGACCCGGGCCAGCTGCTCGATCTCCATGCGCTCGACGGGTTCGACGTTGGGCTCGCTGGCGCCGCCGGTGGCCACGCTGACGGCGAGCTGGCGGGCGCTGTCCCAGGCGGCGCCGCCCTGCTGGCCGAGCATCCGAGCGATGTCCCCGAGGAACGGCATCCCCTCGAACGGGTCGCCGAGTGGATCCTGGTCGCTCACGAGGGCATCGTAGGGCGATGGCATCCGAACCGGGCCTCGCCGCCGACGTGGTCATCGTCACGGGCGCGGCGTCGCCGCTCGGCCAGCGCGTGTGCGCCCTGGCCATGGCTGACCCCACCGTGAGCCGCGTCATCGCCCTGGACCGCCGGCCCCTGGGGCGCCTCTCCGCCGGGGTCGAGGGGCACACGGTCGACCTGGGCACCGCGGACCTCAAACCCCTCATGGAGGGGGCGACGACGATCCTGCACCTGGCGCAGGCCACGGGACCCGCTCCCGTCGCCGCCGACGCCGGTGACGGCGCCCTCGCCCGGCGCGTCCTCGATGCCGCCTCCGCGGTCGGCGCCGCGCACGTCGTGCTGCGCTCGAGCGCCACCGTGTACGGCGCCTGGGCCAACAACCCCGTGCCGCTCACCGAGGAGGCCCCGCTCCGCCCGAACCCCGGCGTGGCGCTGGCGTCCGAGAAGGCGGAGCTCGAGCGGTCCGCCGCCGAGTGGCGTGACGCCCACCCCGGCGCCACGGTCGCGATCCTCCGCCCGACGGTCACCGTGGCCGCCGAAGGCAACGGCTGGCTGGCGCGGGCGCTGGCCCGCTCCACGTCGCTCCCCGTCACCGATGAGGAGCCGCCGGCCCAGTTCCTCGACGTGACCGACCTGGCGGCCGCCGTCGACCTGGCCCGCCGGGCCCGGCTCGACGGTCCCCGCAACGTGGCCCCCGACGGGTGGATCAGCGGCGAGACGATCCGCGCGCTGGCGGGCGGCGTCCCTCGCCTCCGCCTGCCCGAGCGCCTGGCGATCCGACTGGCGGGCATGGGCTGGCGCTGGGGCCTCACGCCCACGCCACCGGAGCTGCTGCCCTTCACCGTGCACCCGTGGGTCGTGGCGAACGATCGCCTCAAGGCCGACGGGTGGGCGCCCGAGTCGTCGAACGAGGAGGCCTACGTCGGCGCCCACCGCGCCGGACGCTGGGCCACCCTCAGCCCCAACCGCCGCCAGGAGCTCGCCCTCGGCGGTGTCGCGGTCGGTCTGGCCGGCGTCGCGACGGGCGTGGTCGCGCTCGTCCGCCGACGTCGCTAGTCGTCGACCGGCGGAGCCGGATCACTTCCCGGGCGAGGGGGGATCGCGGAGCGGTCCCCCCTCCCGCTCCCCCCTCCTGCGGCCGGTTGCTGCTGGATCGCGGTGTGGTCGGCCCAGGTGGGTCGACGAGCGGGGGGTCGACGAGCGTGGGTTCGATGGGCGCGCCGACCTCTCTCGTCGCGGCTTCGGCGGGTTCGTTCTCGTCCGGGGCGATGCCGGGGCCAGCCGGTGGCCGGTCGACGTGGGCGCGGTGGGCGGCCCGCTGGCCCGCCATGTAGGAGAAGAGGGCGAAGCCGGCCACGCCGGCCACGATCAAGAACCCGGCCTCCAACGGGATGGAGATCAGTACGGGGATCACCGCGCCGACCACCCAGACGAGCTGGAACCGGAGCTCGAAGACGGCGAAGGAGCGACCGCGGTTGGCGTCGGGTGCGTCTCGCTGCACGAGCGAGTCGAACGCAAGGCGTCCGGCCGTGGACACGATCGCGACGACCGCGGCGAGCAGCATGCTGGCCGCCAGCCCGCCGACCCAGGCGGCGGTGAGGCCACCGGCGACACCGACCGACAGCGCCATGATCAACATCCGCTCCTCGGACAGCGAGCGGCGCAGCACCGGGGCGACCGCCGAGCCGAGGAGCGCGCCGGCCCCGCTGACGGCCAGCACCGCGCCCATGTTCCACGTGGGGTCGTCGCGGAGCTCGAACAGGAGGAGGAAGGTGAGGAAGCCGACGATGCCGCGCACCAGCCCCATGGCAGACGCAGCCAGCAGCACGCCGACGCCTCGCAGCTCCGCTGACTCCGCGGCCGTCGCGGGCTCGCTGGCCACCTGGGTGGCCGGGATGCGGAGCGCGGCGAGGGTGGCGGCGATGTAGGCCACCACCGCCACCACCAGCACGCCCTGCGACCCGGCGACGGCGTAGGAGATCCCGGCGGGGATGCCGGCGAGGGGCACCGCCAGCCCCGACAGCAGCTGGAGCTTCGAGTTGGCCTCCACCAGCTCGTCGTCGTTGCGCACCACGGTGGGCACGATGGCGCTCCGGGACACGCTGTAGGCCTTGCCCAGCGCCAGGACCGCGAAGGCCTCGGGGAAGAGCAACAGGCCTTGCAGGTCGTCGATCATCACCAGGCAGACCGCGGCCCGCGCCGCGGTGACGCCGACGATCATCCAGCGGCGACCGCCCACCGACCGATCGAGGGCGGGCCCGATGAACGGGGTGACCACCGCGAGCGGCGCCATGGTCAGGGCCAGGTAGAGGAACACCTTCCACCTGGCGTCGTTCGGGTCGAGGTCGAAGAAGAGCGAGTTGGCGAGCGCGATCGTGACGAGGGCGTCCGCCGTCCCCACCAGGACGTGGGCGCGCGCCATCCGCGCGAACGGGGACAGGTGGAAGGCGTCGGCGCCGGCCCGATGCTTGGGCGACTTGAGCGGTTCCCAGCCGGCCGGGGTGGACATCGAGGCCATGGTACGGGTCGGTGCCTGCCCTCCCCGTCGGGTGATCAGACCCTGGGCGCCTCGTACTTGTAGCCCAGCCCCCGGATCGTCACGATCCGGGTCGGTGAGGACGGATCAGGCTCGACCTTCGCTCGGAGCCGCTTCACGTGGACGTCGAGGGTCTTGGTGTCGCCCACGTAGTCGCTGCCCCACACCCGGTCGATGAGGGTGTCGCGCGGGAGCACCCGGCCCGCGTTGGCGAGCAGGATCTCGAGGAGCTCGAACTCCTTCAGGGGCAACGACACGGCGTCGCCGCGGATCACGACCTCGTGCCGCTCGGGGTCGAGCGCGACGTCACCCACCTCCAGGGCGTCGCCGCCCAGCACCGGCTCGGGCGCCTCTCCAGCACGGCGACGCAGCACCGCGCGCATGCGCGCCACCAGCTCGCGCAGGCGGTACGGCTTGGTGACGTAGTCGTCGGCCCCCACCTCCAAGCCGACCACCGTGTCGATCTCGCTGCCCTTGGCGGTGACCATGATGATCGGCACGTTCGACCGACGTCGGAGCTCCCGGCACACGTCGATGCCCGACACCTTTGGGAGCATCACGTCGAGGAGCACCAGATCGGGGCGAACCGCGTCGAAGACGTCGAGCGCCTCCGCGCCGTCGCGTGCCACCTGCACCCGGAAGCCCTCGCGCTTGAGCCCGACGGTGAGGGCTTCGACGAACGAGTCCTCGTCCTCGACCACCAGGACGGTGGCATCAGGTGTGCTCATGGCGGTCAGCCTGCCTCTGCAGTGACGGCGACGGGACCGGTTCCCACCGGGAGTCGCAGGGTGAACGTAGATCCTTCCCCTTCCGTGGACTCGACCCGCACGTCGCCGGCGTGGTTGCTGGCGACGTGGCGGACGATGGCGAGCCCGAGCCCGGTGCCGCCGGTCTCGCGGCTGCGCGCGCGATCAACCCGGTAGAAGCGCTCGAACACGCGCTCGAGGTCGCGGCGCGGGATGCCGATGCCGTGGTCCTGCACCTCGATGTCGACCCAGCGCCCGTCGGTGCGGGCCCGCACCTGGACGGTGGAGCCGCGATCCGAGTACTTCACCGCGTTCTCGAGCAGGTTGTAGGCGGCCGACACGAGCTGGCGACGGTCGCCCGCGACCGCGAGTCGAGCGGCGGGCTCCTCGACCTCGATGGCGATCCCTTGCTGCTCCGCGGCCGGCCGGACCCGATCGACCGCCTCCGCGACGAGGCGGTGCACCGGCACGTCCTCCCGTCTTGCCTCCTCGTCCGCCTCGATGCGCGAGAGCTCGAGCAGGTCGTCGATGGTTCGTCCGACGCGGAACGCCTCCGTGAGCATGCGCTCGGCCAGGCGCTGGGCCACGGACGCGTCGTCCTCGGCGAGCAGCGTCTCGGCCAGCAGAGCCAGCGCCCCCACCGGCGTCTTCAGCTCGTGGCTGATGTTGGCGACGAAGTCGCGACGGACCGCCTCCAGGCGACGCCGATCGGTGACGTCGTCGGTCACGACGAGCACCCCGAGCCGGCGCCCGTCCTGTTGGAGCCGGATCGCCTTGAGGACGAGGGTCCGCCGAGGGGGACCGAACAGGTCGACGGTGCGCGAGGGCGCCCCGCTCCCCGTGCGAGCGGCGGCCTCCTCGGCCAGCTCGGTGATCGCCTCCTCGACGAGGGCCTCGCCATGGCGGGCCGCGAGGTAGCCAGCCGCCACGTCGTTGCGATAGGCGATCCCGCCGATGTCGTCGAACACGACGACGCCTTGGGGGATCACCGCGAGGGCACTGGCCAACCGGGCCTCGACGGCGGAGCCCTCTCCACCCCGCAGCACCGCGCGGTCGACCACCCGCTCGATCACCGAGGTCGCTTCGGCCAGCCCGGATCCCCGCGGGGCGATGTCGTCCGACAACCGCTGGCCCGCCGCGACCAGGCGCCGGGCCAGGCGCTGCTGGCCGATGAAGACGAGGACGAGCACGACGACGAGCACCGCCACCAGCACCGCGAGGACGGCGCTCACCCGAGGTCCTCGTGCGTGGCGGCCGACCCGGATCGTTGCGCGGCCTTGGCCGCCAGCCGCGCGGCGCCGGCGTGCTCGGGGAGCCAGCCCGTCACCATGTACTGCACCCGCTCGCCGATGTTGACGGCGTGGTCGCCGATGCGCTCGTAGTAGCGGCCGACCAGCGCCAGCTGCACCGCCACCTGCACGTCCCGCACGTCGGCATGGATCTCGAAGATCGTCTGGATGAAGTCCTTGTGCAGCTGGTCGAGCCGGTCGTCCATGTCGTCGAGGGCCGCCGCCAGGTTGGCGTCGCCGTCGCCGTACGCGTCCATGGCCAGCCGGTAGAGGCGCACCGCCTGGTCGGCCATGGCTCGGAGCAGGCTGTGCAGGGGCAGCGGCACCTCGGACCCGTACAGGCGCCGTGTCGCCTTCGCCACGTTCACCATCAGGTCTCCCGAGCGCTCGATCTCGGACGTGAGCCGGATGGCGGTCACCACGGCCCGCATGTCGCTCGCCATCGGCTGCTGGCGAGCGAGGATGGTGAAGCAGCGATCCTCGATGTCGAGGGTGAGGGCATCGATCTCGTCGTCGTCGTCGATGAGCTCCTGCGCGGCGGCGAGGTCGAGCGTGAGCAGCGCCTCGGTGCCGCGCATGATCGACTCGGTCACGCGAGCCGCCACCCGGATGAGGTCGCGCTGCACATCATCGAGCTGGTGGTGGAAGTTCGGGCGGCTCTCTGGCATCCGGCCTCCCTACCGAACCTCGGCGGCGAGGTGCGCGGGTTCGCCTGTGATCAGGTAGCGCAGGCGTGCCCCGATGATCGCACTGTGGTCGGCGATGCGCTCCAGGGCCCGTCCGGCGGCGAACGCGGCCATGGCGATCCGGACCGCATCAGGCCCGTCGAGGCGCTTCAGCTCGCTCATCAGGCGCTCGTAGTAGAGGTCGAGGTTGCGGTTCTGCGTGGCGAGCTCGGTGGCCAGCTGCAGGTCCTGCGCCGACCACGCTCGCAGGGCGACGCGGAAGATCTCGACGGCTTCGTCGGCCACGGTGACGAGGATGTCGAACAGCACCTCCGAGCGGGTGAGCAGGTCGTGCTTGGGTGACAGCTTCACGACGCGGAGCGCGAGATCTCCCACCCGCTCCAGCTCCGACACGATCCGCAGGACCGACACGATGAACCGCAGGTCCGAGGCCACCGGCGACTCGCGACCGAGCAGCAGGTAGCACCGCTCGGTGAGCGAGACGTTCATGGCGTCGATCTCGTTGTCCGCGGTGAAGGCCGTCTCGGCCAGCCCCAGATCGCCGCTGCGCAGGTTCTCGCGCATGCGCTCGAGGTTCTCGTCCACCCGCACGCCCATCAGCTCCACCTGGATGCGGAGCTGGTCGAGCTCCTCCCGGAACCCGTGCCGCAGAGGCTCGATGGGCAGAGGGCTCGAGCTCATCCGAAGCGGCCGGTGACGTAGTTCTCGGTACGTTCGTCGCTCGGGTTGGAGAACATCTTGTCGGTGCTGTCGCACTCCACCAGCAGCCCGGTGCGCGTATCGCTCTGGTCGTTGACCTCGGTCGTGAAGAACGCGGTGCGGTCGCTCACCCTGGCCGCCTGCTGCATGTTGTGGGTGACGATGATGATCGTGTACTGGTCCTTGATCTCCTGCATGAGGTCCTCGATCCGCGCCGGTCGCGATCGGGTCCAGCGCCGAGCACGGCTCGTCCATGAGCAGGACCTCAGGGTCGTTGGCGATGGCCCGCGCGATGCAGAGCCGCTGCTGCTGCCCGCCCGACAACCCGAGCCCAGAGGCCTTGAGGCGGTCCTTCACCTCGTCCCAGAGGGCGGCGCCATGCAGCGCCTTCTCCACGATGTCATCCATGTTCCCCTTGACGCCGGCGATCTTCGGTCCGTAGGCGACGTTGTCGTAGATCGACTTGGGGAACGGGTTCGGCTTCTGGAACACCATGCCGATCCGCCGCCGGACCTCGACCGCGTTGACCTCGCGGTCATACAGGTCGACACCGTGGTAGGTGATCGTTCCCTCGACTCGAGCGATGTCGATCAGGTCGTTCATCCGGTTGAAGCAACGCAGCACGGTGGTCTTGCCGCACCCCGATGGGCCGATGAACGCGGTGATCTCGTTGCGGTGCACGCTGATGTTCACGTCGCGCACGGCTCGGAACGTGCCGTAGTAGACGTCGAGGTCCTTGACATCGAAGACGACCTCGGGAGCCGGAGCGTCGGACGCGACGACGATGGGATCGGTGTCAGGGGTGAGGTCTTCCACGTCAAGGGGCTCCGTGAGGTCGACGGCGGGCGTGAGGTCGATGGGTTGGCCGACCATGGCTAGTTCCTCTTCTTCTCGTACCGCGTGCGCAGGGCGATGGCCACGGTGTTCATGGCCAGGACGATGATCAGCATCACGATGATGGCGGCGGCCGCGATCTCGTCGAACCCCGTGCGCGGGTTGCGAGACCACTCGGCGATCACCACCGGCAGGGCGGTGAACTTGTCCTGCAGCTGGCCGGGGTCGAGCAGGGCATCCTTGCCCGGCAGGAGGCCGGTGATGGCACCGCAGAGGTAGAGCGGGGCAGCCTCACCGATGGCTCGAGCCAACGCCAGCACTGTGCCCGTGATGATCCCGGGAAGCGCGTACGGGAGCACCTGGGTGCGCACGACCTCGGATCGGGTGGCCCCGACGCCGTAGCCCGCTTCCCGCAGCGAGGTGGGGACGGCCCGAACCGCCTCCGCCGAAGTGATGATCACGATCGGGAGCACGAGGATGGCGAGGGTGATGCCAGCCGCCATCAGAGAGCGGCCGCCAGTGAGACCGTCGAGCTGCTTCACGAAGATCGTGAGCCCGAGGATCCCGTAGACGATGGACGGGACGCCGGCGAGGTTGCGGATGTTCACGTCGATCAACCGCGAGAGCCACCCCTTGCTCGCGTACTCCTCGAGGTACACGGCGGAGGCCACACCGATCGGGAACGAGAACACGACCACGAAGATCCCGATCCAGAACGTGCCTCGGATGGCCTGTGAGATGCCGGCGCGGTCGGCCTGCTGCCGCACGCCGCCTTCGAGGAACGACTCGGCGCGGGTGCTGAACACCGTGGACCCCGTGGTGACCACGTCGTAGAAGAGGACCGCGAGGACCGCGAGCGAGATGCCGAGCGACAGCAGGAGCAGGATGCGGAAGACCTGACCCCGCACGTCGAGCTTGCCGGCCGTCAGCTGCTCGTGGACACGGCGGCGAGCGACGTCGCCGCCGGCGCCGATGGTGGTCGGAAGGGCCATCAGTAGGCCTGCCGGACCTTGCGCACGAACCGGTCGGCGACCAGGTTGAGGATCAACGTGACAGCGAACAGCAGCGCGCCGACGAAGTAGAGGCTCTGGAACGTGAGCGCCTCACCAACCACCTGGTCGGTGCCACCTGCTTGCGTGGCCATCGCCGCCGTCATGGTGAGGCCAGGCTCCAGGGGGTTCAGCTCGAAGGGCTGGTTGCCCGCCGCGCCACCGGCGATGAACACGACCATCGTCTCCCCGATCGCCCGGGAGACCGCCAGGATGAACGCCGCGACGAGACCAGACACGGCGGCCGGCACCACCACCTTCGTCACGGTGGTGATCCGCTTGGCGCCCATGCCGTAGCTCGCCTCCCGGAGGGCGAGCGGCACGGATCGGAGCGCGTCCTCCGACACGGAGGCCACCAGCGGGATGGACAGGATCCCGACGCCGATGCCGGCAGCGGTGAGGCTGAACAGCCCGGCTCCGAAGAAGCGCTGGACGATCGATGGAGCGATCACCGACAGGGCGAAGAAGCCGAGGACGACGCTTGGGATCCCGGCCAGCACCTCGAGCGTCGGCTTCAGGATGCGGCGCACGCGGGGCCGCGCGTACTCGGAGAGGTAGATCGCGCTGCCGAGTCCGACGGGGACGGCCACGAGCATGGCGATGACGGTGACCCAGAGGCTTCCGACGAGGATCGTGCGGATGTCGTAGACGCCCTGGCGCGGGAACCAGCCGTCGGAGAGCAGCACCATGCTCCAGTCCACGCTCGTGACGAAGGTGTAGGTCTCGCGGGCAAGCGACCAGATGATCCCGGCGCTGATCAGGATCGAGACGGCGGCCGCCGCCGTGAGCATCGCCTTCACGATGCGCTCGGTGCGCATCCGGCGGCGGTCTCCCTGCAGGTCGGCGAGCGTGAGCCCGGACGACGGAACTGAGAGGTCGGACATCAGAGGCGGTCCTCGATGGGATCTCGACGGGCGGGTGGACAGAGCGTACGGGCAGGGTGGGCTATTCGGCGGTGGTGCCGACGGTCTTGGCTTCCCACGTGCTGCGGGTGGCCTCGAGCTGGTCAGCGGGGAGGTCGACGTACCCAGCGTCGGCCACGGAGGCGATCCCCGCGTCGCTCAGGTAGTAGTCGACGTATCCGGCGACGGCCTCGTTCTCCTCGGCCTTCGCCTTGTTGACGTAGATGTAGAGGGATCGGCTGATCGGGTACGAACCGTCGGCGATGGTCTCCGCGGACGGCTCGATGCAGTCACCGTCGGGCGCTGCGGAGACGCTGAGCTCCTTCACCTCGTCACCCGCCTCCTCGGCGAACGCGAAGCCGACGAACCCCAGCGGAGTGTCCTCGGCCTCCATCGCCGAGATGATGGCGGTGTCGTCGGCCTGCGAGGCGTAGTCGTTGCGGCTGGTCTCCACCTGGTCCTCGCTGATCTTGCCTTCCTCGAGTCGGCCCTCGCTGATGTCCGCGAAGACGATCTCGTTGAAGCTGTCGTAGGTTCCCGACTCAGCACCGGGGGCGGTGATCGTCAGGTCGGCGTCGGGCAGCTCGGTGGACGAGCCCAGCTCGGTGGCCAGGGGGGACGCATCGCTCCAGCTGCCGATGCCCTTGGCCTCCGGGCCGAAGAGGGCGTAGAGGTCGGCGAAGCTCAGGCACTCGACGCTGTCGTTGGCCGGGTTGGTGAGCACGGAGATGCCGTCGAAGGCCACCTTCAGCTCGATGAACTCGATGCCGGCGTCAGCGCAGGCCTGCGCCTCCTCCTCCTTGATGGTACGGGAGGCGTCGGAGATGTCGGTCTCGCCCTCGCAGAACGTCACGAAGCCGTCGCCGGTGCCGGGACCGTCGACCGTGGCCTCGACGCCGGAACCGCAGTCGAGCAGGTTCCCACCGACGAGGCTCGAGATGGGCTCCACCGTGGAGGAGCCCGAGACCAGGACCGCGCCTTCCACGTCGGTCGGGCAGTCCTCGGACCCGCCGTCGGAGCCGGTGCTGGTGGGCTCGTCATCGGAGCAGGCCGTGGCCACCAGTCCGAAGGCAAGGACCAGGGAAAGCCAGGCGATCGGCTTCTTCTTGAGCACGGGGTGCCCTCCTTTGGGGGAGCAACAGATGTCCTAGGGGTGACAAGTCGTCGCCGCGCACCGTAGGAAGCCCCGGTAGCGGGGCGGAGTGGCCTTGGTGAACGAGAGGTGAACCCACCCCCAACGTTTGGGTTCAGGTGCGCCGGCGGATGCGCGTGCGGGCGATCTCCTGGAGGCGCAGGTGCGTGTCCACGAGCCCGTCGCCTTCCACCCTCGCCCATGTCCCGTCGGCGCCGAGGCGCCACGCCAGGCTGTCGTCGGCGAGGTTGACCTCGAGGATCTCGTCGAGGCGAGCCTGCAGCTCGGGCACGTCCACCGGCACGAGGGCCTCGACGCGGCGATCGAGGTTCCGGGGCATGAGGTCGGGGGAGCCGATCAGTACGTGGGGCTGCCCGGGCCCCGCACCGTTGGCGAACCGGTAGATGCGCGAGTGCTCGAGGTACCGGCCGACGATGGAGCGCACGCGGATGTGGTCGGACAGGCCGGGCACGCCGGGGATCAAGCAGCAGATCCCTCGGATGATGAGGTCGACCTCGACCCCTGCCTGGGAGGCCTCGTACAGCGAGTCGATCATCTGGGTGTCGACGAGGCTGTTCATCTTGAGCGTGATGGACGCGTGACCGCCTTCGGACGCCGCGGCGATCTCGTTGCGGATCAGCGCGTCCATCCCGGACCGGGTGGTGTGCGGCGACACCAGCAGCGTCTGGTAGCGGACGTCGCGCCCGTAGCCGGTGAGGAAGTTGAACAGCTGCGTGAGGTCGGCGCCGATGTCGGCGTCGCACGTGAGCAAGCCGACGTCCTCGTAGATGCGGGCGGTCTTCGAGTTGTAGTTGCCCGAGCCGATGTGGCAGTAGCGGCGGATGCCATCGGGCTCGTCGCGCACCACCAGCGCGGTCTTGGTGTGCACCTTGAGGCCGACGAGGCCGTAGACGACGTGCACGCCCGCCGTCTCCAGCGCCTTGGCCCACTCGATGTTGGCGCCCTCGTCGAAGCGCGCCTTCAGCTCCACGAGCACCGCCACCTGCTTGCCGCGCTCCGCGGCCCGGATGAGCGAGCGGACGATGGGGCTGTCGCCCGACGTGCGGTAGAGCGTCATCTTGATGGCGAGCACGTGGGGGTCGGTGGAGGCCTGCCGGATGAACTCCTCGACGGTCGTGCGGAACGAGTCGTACGGGTGGTGCACCAGCACGTCGCCGTCCCGCAGCACGGCGAAGAAGTCGGGCCGCTCCTCTTCCCCGTTGTCGAGCCGCGACGGCGAGACCCGCTGGAACACCGGGTCCTTGAGCTCCGGGCGCTCGAGGGCGTGCACCGACCACAGGCCTCCGAGATCGAGCGGGCCGGCCATGCGGTAGGTGTCGTCCTCCGTGAGGTCGAGCTCGCGCTGCAGCAGCTCGCGCACCTCGTCGGTGATGTTGGCGCTGATCTCGAGGCGCACCGCTCGGCCGAACTGACGGCGGCGGAGCTCGATCTCCACGGCGGCGAGGAGGTCGTCGGCCTCCTCCTCCTCGAGCGTGAGGTCGGCGTTGCGGCTGACGCGGAAGGTGTCGGTGGACTCCACCTCCATGCCCGGGAACAGCTGGCCCAGGTGGGCGGCGATCACGCGCTCCAGCGGCACGAAGCGCTCGCCGTCGGGCATCACCACGAACCGGGGCAGCAGATCGGGCACCTTGACGCGCGCGAAGCGCCGTTCACCGGTGACCGGATCGCGCAGCAGGACCGCCAGGTTCAGCGAGAGGTTCGAGATGTACGGGAAGGGGTGGCCGGGGTCGACGGCGAGCGGGGTGAGCACGGGGAAGATCCGCTGCTCGAACGTCTCGACCATGAACTTCTCGTCGTCGTCGTCGAGCTCGTCCCAGCTCGACAGCCGGATGCCGTTGTCGGCCAGCGCGGGGACGATCCCGTCGAGGAAGAGGTGCTGCTGGCGCTCGACGAGGAGCTCCACGCGCTCGCGCACCTCGAGCAGCTGCTGGGCGGGGGTGCGGCCGTCGGGGGTGGTGGTGCCGATCCCGGCCGACACCTGCTCCTTGAGGCCCGCCACCCGCACCTGGAAGAACTCGTCCAGGTTCTCGCTGAAGATGGCCAGGAACTTCGCCCGCTCGAGCAGGGGCACGTTCTCGTCCTCGGCGAGGGCCAGGACGCGCTCGTTGAAGTCGAGCCAGGAGAGCTCCCGGTTCAGGTACCGGGGGGCGTCGAGGGCGTCGTCGAGCAGTCGGTCGACGTGCGCTTCGCCGGTCCTGGGCATGCCGCCGAGCGTACCGATCCCGACCTGGCCGGCACATGGCCGGCCGGTGAACCGGGGGGGGTTGGGGGGGGGTCAGCCCTCGGTCAGGTGGGCTCGTCCTCTTCGGGGAGGCCGAGGTCCCAGTCGAGCAGGATGTTCTCCCGTTCGGCGTCGCGGATCACCCGCTCGCGGTTGCGCCGGAACTGCGGATCGTGGGGCGGGAGCAGCACCAGGCGGGCCAGGACCCGACCGCGGAACTCGTCGATGATCTGGCGGTCCCCGAAGTCGGTGTGGATCTCCCAGTGGGGCGCCACCGGGCCCAGGTACACCACCCGTGCGTGGGCGCGGGGCGGTTCGAGGGGGGCGACGGGGGCATCAGACATGGCGGCCCACGATAGCGGGAAGGCGGCGCGACTCCCCAGGTCAGGAGCGGTCGCCGCGCCGTCCCAGCTCGGCCGTGAGCGTCTGCTCGTCGCCGGCGCGCAGGATCGTGATCTCGACGCGGTCGCCCGGTTCCTTGTCGAGGATGGCGTCTCGGACGGCGGCGGCCTCGGTGACGTCGTCGCCGTCGATCTCGATGATGACGTCGCCGGGCTTCAGACCGGCATCGTCCGCGGCCGAGCCGGGGACGACCTCGGTGATGAAGGCGCCCTCGTCCACGTCGATGTTGAACTGCGCCTTCACGGCATCGGTGATCTCGGAGAGCTCGGTGCTCGAGACGCCGAGGAAGGCCTGGTCGGGGGTCACGTCGCCGTCGCCGGCCTTGAGGTGCTCGATGATCGAACGAGCCGGGTCGATGGCGATCGAGAAGCCCAGGTTCTGGGCGTCGGCCACGATGGCGGTGTTCATGCCGACGACCTGGCCGGCCGCGTTCACCAGCGGGCCACCGGAGTTGCCAGGGTTGATGGCGGCATCCGTCTGCAGGAGGCCGGTGAGCGAGACGCCCTCCGCCTGCAGGTCGCGGTCCTTGGCCGACACGATGCCGCGGGTGACGGTGGGTTCGCCGCCGAGGTTGAGGGCGTTCCCGATGGCGATCACCTCGTCGCCGACGCGGAGGTCGTCCGACGAGCCGAGCTCGGCCGGCACGAGGTCGTCGACGCCTTCGACCTGGATCACGGCGAGGTCGTCGTCCGGCGAGCTGCCCACGAGGGTGGCCGAGTGCTCGCTGCCGTCCGCCAGGACCACGGTGAGGTCACCGATGCTCCCGATCACGTGGGCGTTGGTGAGCACGAGGCCGTCGGCCGAGAGCACGATGCCCGACCCGGCCGCCTCGAAGAGGCCCTGCGACGTCTCGGCGCTGTTCTGGATCGTCACCACGGACGGCTGCACCTTGGCGAGGATGGCCTGGATGTCGAGGGTGCCCTCGCTCGTGGTGACCGGCGTGACGACGGGCCGATCGACGGGAGCGGAGGCGTCGTCATCCAGGGCGACGGTGACGCCGGTGGCGACGAGGGCGGACACCAGCGCGCCCGCCACCGCGCCGAGGAGGGCGGCGCGCTTGGCGCTCGGCCCACGCGGGGCGGGGGTGTCGGTGACCACGGGCGGGATGGCGCCGCCGCCGGGAGCGCCCCAGGCCGGCGGTACCGGGGGCTGGGTGCGGATCGGGCGCTCGTCCGTGCGGTCCTCAGGGGTGCGCCACGTCGGCGAGGGGACGGTGGGCTCGTCGCCGGTGGCGGTGGTGGTCGAGCCGGTGTCCTGGGGGGGTTCGGTGGTTCCCATGGACCCCATCCTCGCCCCAGTCGCGGCCGATGGCACCGCGCGCCGAGCCGGGGTTCTCAGGTTCGCTTCAGACTTCTGGGAACCAAACCGGCGTCTGTTCCGTAGAACTGGGTGCAGGATCTACAAAGGCAGGTCGTCGAATGGAGCACGACAACGCGTGGATGGCTCGAGGGCTGTGCACCAGCATCCCGCCGTCGAAGTTCTTCCCGAGTGACGGCGCCGGCGTGGAAGCCGCCCGCAAGATCTGTGCCACCTGTCCCGTGCGGGAGCAGTGCCTCGAGCACGCGCTGGTGCACCGGATCGATCACGGCGTGTGGGGTGGGTGCTCGGAGCGCGAGCGCCGCCGGATCCTGAAGCGCCGCCGGGCCGATCGCGACGCCGCGGTGGTCAGCTAGCGCGCTACGCCTTCGGGTCGGCGTCGTCGTCTTCGGACGAGCCGTCCTTGATCCCCTGCTTGAACTCGTTCTGCGCCTGCCCGAGCGACCGGGCCAGCTTGGGGAGCTTCGAGCCGCCGAAGAGCACGAGGATCACCACGAGCACGATGAGCAGTTCGCCAGTACCAAGACCTGCCATGCCCTGCACCGTACCAGCCTCCCCTTCCACGGCAGCATCGGCCCCCGTCGAGGTGCCACGCTTCGCGGGTGCTCGAATGCGTGCTGAACGTCAGCGAGGGTCGTGACGCCGAGGTCCTGCGCCAGCTGAGCGATGCGGCCGAGCACGACCTGCTCGACGTCCACCGCGATCCCCATCACCACCGATCGGTCTTCACCCTCGTCGGCGAGGAGGCGGCGCGAGCGGTGGCCACTGTCGCCGTCCACCGACTCGACCTCCGACAGCACGAGGGCGTGCACCCGCGCCTCGGGGTCGTCGACGTGGTCCCCTTCGTGCCCCTCGACGGATCGACGATGGACGACGCGATCGCTGCGCGCGACGCCTTCGCGGCGTGGCTGGCGGACGCGCACGGTGTGCCGGTCTTCACGTACGGCCCGGAGCGCAGCCTTCCCGAGGTCCGCCGTCGCGCCTTCACCGACCTCTCGCCCGACGTCGGGCCCCGCGAGTCGCATCCCACCGCGGGGGCGACCTGTGCCGGCGCTCGTTCGGTGCTGGTGGCCTACAACCTCTGGATCGACGGGCTCGGCCTCGCGGGTGCACGCGCCATCGCATCGTCGATCCGGCAGCCCGCCCTGCGAGCCCTCGGCCTGCAGGTGGGCGAGGTGGTGCAGGTGTCGATCAACCTCGTCGACCCGATGGCGCTCGGGCCGGCCGTCGCCTACGAGCTCGTGGAGCGCGCGCTGATCGGGACGAGCGGCTCGATCACCCGCGCGGAGCTGGTGGGACTCCTGCCCGAGCTCGTGCTGGCGGACATCGACCCAGCCACGCAGCCGCGCTTGGGCGTCGGCCCCGAGCAGACGATCGAAGCCCGGATCGCCAGCGCCCGCCGGTGAACCCGGCCCCGTGCGCTGGTCAGGCGGTGGAGGCGCGGCGGGCCAGCGCGCGCTGACGGCGGAGCCGCCGGCGCTCGCGCTCGCTCATCCCGCCCCAGATGCCGAACTTCTCGCCGTTGACGAGCGCGTACTCGAGGCAGTCCTCTCGCACGACGCACCCGCGGCAGACCTCCTTGGCCTCCCGCGTGGACGCTCCCCGCTCCGGGAAGAACAGGTCGGGATCGACGCCGAGGCAGTTCGCGTAGTCCTGCCAGGACCGGTCGTCGGGTTCGATGGACATGGGGATCTGCACGTGCCCTCCTAGGGGTGGGACGGTGCAACCGAGTCGGTACGGCGTGGCGGCCGCCCCCGGCAACTACCACATCCGTAATTACAACGGTGTGATCTTGGCCTGTCAACGGGCGTCGCGCAAGGGGAAGGGCCGGAAATCCGGGCTTCGTTGCCTCAGGGCACCCGTGGCGCCGACCTCCGGACCACCACCCTGGGCTGAGTCAGGCGGGGCGGCGATCGCGGCTGGCCCGCAGGGCCCGCTTCTGCTCGATGAAGTCGACGAGGACGTAGTCGCCCAACGTCTCCGGGGTGGTGAAGAAGGCTCGTCCCCGGTTCATCTGCGTGAGCTTCTCGACGAACGCCCGCAGGTACGGGGTGGCGTCGAGCATGAACGTGTTGATCCGGATCTGCTCCTTGGTGCAGCGCGCCACCTCGCGGAGCGTGGCGTCGATCGTCTCCTGCACCGGCGGATAGCTGAAGAACGGCTGGGACATGCCCGTCTCGAAGTGAGCGGTGGGCTCGCCGTCGGTGATCATGATGATCTGCTTCGTGCCGGTCTGGCGCGCCAGCATCTGCCGGCTGAGCAGGAACGCGTGCTGCATGTTCGTGCCGTACACGAAGTCCCACGACACCTCGGGAAGCTGTTCCGGGGTGATCACCCGGGCGACCTCGCTGAACCCGACGATGCCGAGGAAGTCGCGCGGGAACTGCATCGAGATGAGCGAGTGGAGCGCCATGGCCACCTTCTTGGCGGCCAGGAAGTTGTCACGCATCGGCATCGACAGCGACAGGTCGAGCATCAGCACGGTGGAGCTGCGCACCACCTGCTCGGTCTGCTCGATCTCGAAGTCGTCGGGCGTGAGGCGCACCGGGGTGCCCCCTCCGCTGCGACGCACCGCGTTGCGGACGGTGCGCTCGATGTGCAGGTTGAACGGATCGCCGAACTCGTAGGCCTTGGTGTCGTACGTGCGCTCGTGGCCGATGCCGGTGCGCTCGATCTCGTGCCGGCCGAGCTTGTCCCGGGCCAGCTTCGAGAACAGGTCGGACAGGGCGTTGCGACCGATCTTGCGGAGGCCCTTGGGGGTGAGCTCGAGCTTGCCCTCCTTGTTGTTGATGAGGCCGGCCTCCTCGAGCTGCTGCGCCAGCTTCGCGAGCTGCTCGAGGCTGCGGGCCGCATCGTCGCCGAGCAGGTCGCGGGCCCGGTCGATGTCGACCTCGGCCAGCGCCCCCGGGGATGAGGCGCCGCGGAGCATCTGCTCGAGCTGGTCGAGGTCGCCGAGCTCGTTGAGCATCTGGGCGGCCTCGGCGAACCCGAGGGGGTCTTGGCCCGAGAAGTCGTAGCGGCGCTCCCAGCCCATCTGCGGGAACAGCTGCTGCAGGTGGCCGCTGAGCTGGTCCATCTGCCAGCGCAGGTCCATGTCCTCCAACAGGGCTTCGGACAGCCCCTGGAGCTGCGCCCGCTGCTCGGGCGTCATCGAGTTGAGCATCGCCTGCATGGCGGCCATGCGTTGCGCCATGATCTCGAGCAGCTCGTCGAGCGTCTCGGGGTTCTCGGGGAAGAAGTCGCCGTAGCGCTCCATGAACTGCTCGAAGGCGGCCTGTGTGTCCTGCCCGGCCTCCTTCATGGCCAGCAGGTCGTTGAGGTCGTTGAGCATGTCCTTCATCCGCTGCATGGCCTCGGGCGACATCTCCTGCATGGCCCCGGACATCTGGTTGAAGTAGCTCTGCGCCATCTCCTGGCGGAGCTGGTCCATCAGCTCGTCGAACTTCTCGCGCGCCTCGCTGGAGGTGAACTCGTACTGCTGGAGCTGCTGCACCATCCCGGCGAGGTCGGGCGGGAGCATGTCGAGCTCGAGGTTGCGCTCGGCCACGACCTGGTCGGTGATCTCCTGCCGGCGGGCGTCGCCGCTCTCGCGCGCCTCGCGGGCGAGCTCGTCGAGGCCCTCGCGCTCCATGTCGAGCACTTCGCGGAGGGACTCGGCGATCTCCTCGTACACACCGCCGAGGTCGTAGCGCTCCAGCTGGTCGCGACGGCGGCGGCGGAGGCGCTCCATGAGGTCGCGCATGCCCATGACCTGCTCATCGTTCCGGTCGCGGAAGCCCTGCTGCATCATGCGACGCAAGGCCGCGTGGAGGTCGCCGTGGTACAGCAGGTCGTCGGTGATCTCCTCGAGCACCGCCTCGGCGTCGAGGTCGAAGCCCACCTGGGTGCCGTCCCACTTCGAGTACCGGAACCGGGGAGCGCCTGCCATCGGGGTCACCGTACCGGTGCCCCGATGGCTTCGCGGCGGCGGTGCTCACTCACAGCTGGGACAGCACCTCCAGGGGGAACGGCGGCTGGGCCAGCGGCTTCACGGCCAGGCGGACCAGCAGCAAGGGGTTGTCGTCGCCAGCGATGCGGTTCGAGCTGAGCTCGTCGCATCCCGTGCACCGGTGGATGAGCACCCACTCGCCGTCGCCGCGCACGGTGATGGCGATCGCCTCCATGCGCGCGTGGCAATCAGAGGCTCGGTCGCCCGGGCGGTGATCGTCGACGTGCTTGCTGGTGAGGCAGGCCGGGCAGTGGTTGCGGTGGGCCGTGCCCGGGGCGCGCATCGACACGTCGAGGCGGCAGTGGGCGCAGCGGAAGGACTCGGCGCGCTGGTGGGCACGCCGTCGGTCGTGGTTGGAGGACAAGGGGACTCCTGCGGTTGCTCGGACGGATGGGCGCGATGCGCCTCCGTCGGCCCGCGTGGGTCCAGCTCGCTCAGCGAGCCCGTGGGCTCACCTGGCTCAGGTGCAGGACCCTCCGTCGGTTCGACGTGAGGCGCTCCGAGCCGGCCGGGTCGTCAACATGCACACACCCCTCATCGGGACGAAGCGCCGGGCCGAGTCGCCCGAGCGATGACTTGCTACGCGACCCCACCCCCCGTGAGCAACGGAGTTTCGGAAGGTTCTGCATGCTCTCGCGGTTGACCCGTCCGTGCAGGTCGAGATCTGGAGCGATGTCGCGTGCCCGTGGTGCTACGTGGGCATGGCGCGGTTCGAGCGAGCCGTCACGGAGACCGACGCCGACGTGGATGTGGTGTACCGCTCGTTCGAGCTCGACCCGAACGTGCCCCCGGGCGACGGCCCGCCCCTCACGGAGTACCTGGCGCGCAAGTTCGGCGACCTGAGCCGCGTCCAGGCCGCCCACGCCCGGCTCACGTCGGCAGGCGCCGAGCTCGGCATCGACTTCCGGTGGTCGCAGATGCGGCGGGCCAACACGTTCGATGCCCATCGGCTGCTGGCGTGGGCGCTCCACTCGTCGGGGGCCGAGGACCAGCGCGCCCTCAAGAAGGCGCTCCTGCGGGCGTACTTCACCGACGGGCGCGAGGTGGCCGACCACGCGGTGCTGGCCGACCTGGCCGCCGAGGTCGGCCTCGATGGGGCGGCCGCGGCCGCGTTCCTGACGACCGATGACGAAGCCGACTTCGTGCGCGCCGAGCGCGACGAGGCCTATGGGAACGGCATCAGCGCGGTGCCCACGTTCATCGTCGAGGGTCAGTGGATGCTCCAAGGCGCGCTCGACACCGACAAGTGGGTCAAGGCTCTCACCCACATCCAGGCGGAGCTCGAGAAGACCGACACCTGAACGTGGCAGGCTCCGCCACGTGACGACCGAGTGGCCGGATGGGTTCATGTGGGGCACCGGGGCGTCGTCGACGCAGACGGAGGGCGCGTCGCCCGACAGCGACTGGTACGCGTGGGAGCAGGCCGGTCACGCCCCTCCCTCAGGGGACGGGAACGGCTTCGCCACGCGGTACGCCGAGGACTTCGCCCTCTACGCCGAGCACGGCCTCACCCACCACCGCCTGTCGCTCGACTGGACGCGCCTCGAGCCGACACCCGGCCACCACGACGCCGAGCAGGTCGAGCGGTACCGCTCCATCCTGCAGGCGGGGCGCGACGCCGGGCTCTCGGTGTGGGTGTGCTTGCACCACTTCGCCCTCCCCGGCTGGTTCGCCGACGACCTCCACGGCTTCCGGGACGACAAGCAGGGCCGCCTCGTCTGGAGCCGGCACGTCGACTGGGCGGCCGAGACGTTCGGCGACCTGGTCGCCGGGTGGAAGCCGATCAACGAGCCGACGTTCTACGCCCTCGGGTCCCACCTCTTCGGCGCGCTGCCCCCGGGTCGGACGGACCGCAACGAAGCCGCCAACGTCCTGCAGACGATCCACCAGGCGGGCGCCGATGCCGCTCGCCTGCTGCGCACCCCGGCCACGCCCGTCGCCACGGTGCAGGCCCTCGTCCCCATCTTCAAGGCAGAGGACACCGCCGCCGCCACCGAGGCGGCCGCCCGGCTCGACGAGCTCTGGTGGGGGTCATGGGCCGACGACCAGCAGCTCGACGCCTACGACTACCTCGGCTTCTCCTACTACTCGGCGATCGGCGTCACCGGCGCCGGCAAGGTCGGCCGGTGGCCGGTCGACGGCACGCCGGGGCCGCAGGGCTACGTGCCGTGGGCCGAGGGCTTCGCCCACGTCCTCCAGCGCCTGTCCGAGGATCATCCCGGCCGGCGGCTCCTCGTGTGCGAGGCGGGCATCGGCACCGACGACGACCAGCTGCGCAACGACTACGTCGAGGGCGTGCTCAGCCACGTGCACGACGCCATCACCGGCGGCATCGACGTGGCCGGCCTCTTCTGGTGGACCGGCGTCGACAACTACGAGTGGCACCAGGGCTACGACCTGCACTTCGGCCTCTTCGATCGCGACCGCAACCCGAAGCCGGCCGCCGCCATCGCGAGGTCCGCGACCCAGACCTGACGTTGGGTCGTTACGCCCTCGCGGTAGGTGGCGCGAGCGCCGACCGAGTCCTTGTTGAGCCGCTTGCTCAGGTGCAGGCCCTCGAGGAGGAGCTCGACCGCTGACGCGACCGACGCGGGTGACTCGTCCCCGCCCGTGAGCTCGGTGACCGCCTCGCGGAGCGCCGGCTGCTGCTCGAGGAGCGACACGTACTCCGCGGAGGTGACGTCTTCCCCCGCGTGGATCACGGCACCCTCCTCGAAGGCCGTGACGATCGGACGGAACCGATCGGGCGTGAAGCGGTCCTTGAACACGGTGAGCACCGCGGCCTTCACGAGGTTCTCCGCGATCTGGGCGTCGCGGCCCTCCTCGAGCGACTCGATCTCGATCTTGCCCATCATGGACGCCGGCAGCGCCTCGAGGTCGCTGATGCGCGGGGCGACCTCCTTCTCACCGTGGCGGAGCGCACGGCGGGCGGCGTTGGCCACCATCACCTCGTGGTTGGTGATCGTGAAGCGCACGGACACGCCGGAGCGCTGGTTGATGTGGGGGCTCGACCGGGCGAGGTGCGACAGCGTGGCGACGACCTCGGTCATGTACTCGGGCACGGCGACCCGCACGCCCTCGGCCACGAGCGGCGTGGCCTCCTGGAGCGCGATCTCCACCTCGGTGTCCACGTCGAGCGGGTAGTGCGTGCGGATCTGCGAGCCGAAGCGATCCTTGAGCGGCGTGATGATCCGGCCGCGGTTCGTGTAGTCCTCGGGGTTGGCGGACGCGAACAGGATGAGGTCGAGCGGCAGGTTGATCTTGTAGCCCCGCACCTGGATGTCGCGCTCCTCGAGCACGTTGAGGAGGCCCACCTGGATGCGCTCGGCGAGGTCGGGGAGCTCGTTGATCGCGAAGATCCCGCGGTTGGTGCGGGGCACCAGGCCGTAGTGCAGCGTGAGCTCATCGGACAGGTAGCGACCCTCGGCCACCTTGATGGGATCGACCTCGCCGATCAGGTCGGCGATGGACGTGTCGGGCGTGGCGAGCTTCTCGCCGTATCGCCGCGAGCGGTGCACCCACTCGATGGGGGCATCCTCGCCGTGCTCGGCGATCAGCTCCCGGCTGTACCTCGACACCGGGGCGTAGGGGTCGTCGTTGATCTCCGAGCCGGCCACGATCGGCATCCACTCGTCCAGCAGGTCGGTGAGCGACCGGATCAGGCGGGTCTTCGCCTGCCCGCGCTCGCCCAGGAAGATCACGTCGTGGCCGGCGAGCAGGGCGTTCTCGAGCTGCGGGAGGACGGTGTCCTCGTAGCCCACCACCTGCGGGAACAACGCCTCCCCCGACTGGATGTGGGCGATGGCGTTGCGACGCAGCTCTTCCTTCACGGGCACCGAGGTCCAGCCCGACTCACGGAGCTGGCCGACCGTGGCGGGAGATGGGTGCGCGGCGGTGGACGTCATGGCGCCAACCTATCGCCGGGCCTCGTCCACCGTCCCCGCGTAGGCCGTGGTTGGAACGCGGGCGCGGCACCAGGCAGCCTGTGCGCCGTGCGGCTCCGCTGGTTCCTGTCGATGACCCTGATCCTGGCCCTCGCCGCCGGGCTCACGGTGGTGATCAGCGAGCGCCTCGACGAGGGCGGCGAGGGCAGCGACCAGGTGGTGGGGGCCGACGGCGCGGTGCCGTCCGAGACGACGACCAGCGTCGGTAGCCCCGCGACGGACCCGCCGACCGGTGGGCTCCAGGTGACCGGCACCGTGACCGCGTTGCACCTCGAAGACGCAGTGGTCGACCCCCGCGAGGTCCCGACCCCGCTGACGATCGTGTCCGATCGTGGGTTCGGCAACGGTGGTGAGGTCCTCGGGGTGCTCGTGGACGACACCGAGCAGTCGATCGTCTGGGATGGGGGGACCCCGTTCGTGCTCTCGTCAGGTGGAGCGCTCGTGCTCGACCCGCTCACCCTCGACCTCGCGCCCGAAGGCGTGCGCCTGGCGCTGAGCAGCGGCGTGCACAGCTTCACGCCTGGCACCTACCAGCTCGACACGCCGGTGGCGGTCGGCGCCTCCGGGGTGGCCGGCGCCCGTGAGTCGGTCGCGTTCGAGGTCACCGACCACACGACCTTCGAGCCGCGAGGCGACGCGGCGCTGTTCCTGGCACCGATCGCGCCGCGCCACCTGCTCGGGCCGGGCACTGTGCACCTCGAGGGCACCCTCGAGGTCACCGACGCCGATGGCACTCGCTCGATCACCAAGCTCGACGCGGCGACCGGCGCGTTCGACATCACCCTCACGCCTGCCCCGGGCGGCGGCTGGACGATCACCGCGACGATCCAGGGCAAGGCGACGACGACCTGATGGACCTGACCGGCACGTGGCGCGCGGCGGTGGCCGACGACGACCTCCGTCGCACGTGGCACGAGGACGACTTCGACGATCGCGCCTGGGAGGAGACGGCGGTCCCCGGCCACTGGCGCTCCACACCGGCGTTCGCGGACACCGACGGTCCGCTCCTGTACCGCCGTCCCTTCGACGCGATGGGCCCCGCCGAGGACCGCCGGGCGTGGCTCACCTTCGACGGGATCTTCTACCAGGGCGACGTGTGGCTCGACGGCAGCTACCTCGGCGACACCGAGGGGTACTTCGCCCCGCACACCTTCGAGGTCACCGACGCGCTGCGGCGCCGCGGCGAGCACCACCTCGCCATCGAGGTCACGTGCTCGCGCCAGAGCGACCCGACGGCCAAGCGCAACATCACGGGCGTGTTCCAGCACTGGGACTGCCTCGACCCCGACTGGAACCCAGGGGGGTTGTGGCGGCCCGTCCGGGTCACCGAGACAGGGCCCGTGCGCATCAGCCGCCTCCGCGCCCTCTGCCGCGAAGCCACCCCCGAACGAGCCGTGCTCGTGCTGCGCGCCACCCTCGACAGCGACGCGGCCCGCACGGTGTCCCTGCACAGCACCCTCGGCGACCTCGATCACGTCGCCGACCAGCCGCTGGCCGCGGGAGCCAACGAGGTGGAGTGGACGCTCACCGTCGACCGTCCGGCGCTCTGGTGGCCGCACGCCCTCGGCGACGCCACGCTGCAGGATCTGCGCGTGCGCGTCGACCTCGACGCAGGCGAAGGAGGCTCGACCTCCGACGAGCGGCATGTCCGCACCGGCCTCCGTCAGGTCCGGATGCGGTCGTGGGTGGCGAGCGTGAACGGCGAGCGCATCTTCCTCAAGGGATCGAACCACGGCCCGACGCGCATGGCGCTCGCGGAGGCCACCCCGGCCGAGCTCGAGCGCGACGTGGAGCTGGCGTGCGAGGCGGGGCTCGACCTGCTGCGGATCCACGCCCACATCACCCGGCCCGAGCTCTACGAGGCGGCCGATCGCGCCGGCCTCCTGCTCTGGCAGGACTTCCCGTTGCAGTGGGGCTACGCCCGCGGGATCCGCAAGCAGGCCGTGCGCCAGGCGGCCGCCGCGGTCGACGTGCTGGGACACCACCCCTCCGTCGCGATCTGGTGCGGGCACAACGAGCCGATGGCGATCGAGAACGACCCGTCGATGTGGGGCGACCGCAAGGCGCGGCGGCGCATGGCGCTGAAGGCCGCCGCCGCCCAGGAGCTCCCCACCTGGAACAAGACCGTGCTCGACCGGTCGGTGAAGCGGGCCTTCGAGAAGAGCGACGGCACGCGCCCCGTCATCGCCCACTCCGGCGTCCTCCCCCACCCACCGCAGCTGGACGGCACCGACAGCCACCTCTACTTCGGTTGGTACCACGGCGAGGAGCGGGACTTCCCCGGCTTCCTCCGCGCGCTCCCCCGCATGGCGCGCTTCGTCACCGAGTTCGGTGCGCAGTCGATCCCTGCGTCGGCGGACTTCTGCGAACCCGAGCGCTGGCCCAACCTCGATTGGGAGCACCTGGGCCATCGCCACACGCTCCAGAAGGCGGTGTTCGACCGGTACGTGCCGCCGGATGCGCACGCCACGTTCGACGAGTGGCGGACGGCCACCCAGGAGTACCAAGCCGTGGTGGTGCGCCGGCACATCGAGGCGCTGCGCCGCATCAAGTACCGACCGACGGGTGGCTTCGCCCAGTTCTGCTTCGCCGACGGCCATCCCGCCGTGACGTGGTCGGTCCTGGGCCACGATCGATCGCCCAAGCTCGCGTACGACGCGCTGCGAGAGGCGTGCCGGCCGGTCATCGTCGTGGCGGATCGCCTCCCGGCCACGGTGGCGCCGGGCGACGCCATCGCCCTCGACGTCCACGTGGTGAGCGACCTCCGGGCCCAGGTGGACGACGCCGAGACCACCGCCCGGCTGACCTGGGCCGGTGGCGGCGAGCGCACGTGGCGGTGGCGTGGCGACATCCCGGCCGACGGGTGCCAGCGGGTGGGCACGATGCAGATCGTCGTGCCCGACGTGCCCGGCCCGCTCGCGCTCGAGCTCGGCTGCCGGCACGGCGGCCAGCACAGCGACAACCGATACGAGTCGACCATCGTCGCCTGACGAACCTCAGCGGCCGCGGCGCGCGCCGCCCGCGGCCCGGCAAGGATGGGCCACAGACCAGGCCGCTGGGGCACGACCGAGGAGACAGGCGATGGTGCGAGCACGTGGATGGGCGGCGGTGGGCACGGTGGCGCTCACGGTCGCGAGCCTCGTGGGCAGCACCGGTGCGACCGCGGCCCCCTCACCCTCGCCCGACGCGGGAGTCCCCGCCAGCACCACCCCCGAGCTGCTCGCCGATGCCGTGGCCGGCGGGGACCTGGACCAGGCGACGGCCGACCGGTACCTCGCGCACGCGCTCGGCGACCACACCAAGCTCCCGGCGAGGTTCCGCAGCGCGGCGGCGTGGGAGGGCACGGTGCCGCTCCTCCGGCTCCAGGAGCGCGTGGCCCGGATGCCGAAGGGCGCCGCCCGGCTCGCGGTCGAGCAGGCCCTGGCGCCCGCGGCCTCCACGGCCTCGTGCAGCTCCTCCAGCACGCCGCTGGCGAACCACAGCAAGAGCCCGCACTTCTACGTCACCTACGACGCGATCGGCGGCGGCATCGGGATCGACGACTACCTCGATTCCCTCGAGACGTCGTGGGCCACCGAGGTCACCACCTTCGGGTGGGCGGCGCCGCCGGTGAAGCTCGAGCGACCGGCACCAGGGAACCGCTACCACGTGCGCGTCGAAGACCTCGGGTCCGGCCTGTACGGGTTCGTGGCCGGCAAGGGCACCCACGCCGGGTTCGTGGGGGACAACCCCAACACCCCGTGGGACGACGTCGACGCGAAGGCGTCCTGCATGGTCCTGAACGAGGACTACACCGCGTTCCCGGGCACCCCTCGGCAGGCCCTCGACGCCACGACGGCCCACGAGTTCAACCACTCCATCCAGTTCGGGTACGGCGCCCTCAGCGGTCCGAACGTCCCCGACGACAGCTTCGTCGAGGGCGGCGCCACCTGGATGGAGGACGAGGTGATGGACGCCGCGGACGACAACCAGAGCTACCTCTGGCCGAAGTTCACGGACAGCCTCGGTGAGTACAACGCGTCCCCCTATCCGTACTGGATCACGTTCCGCGGCATCACGGAGCGGTTCGGCACCGGCCCCGGCGGCGACGGCGAGCAGGTGTTCCAGGACTTCTGGGAGCTGATCAGCCAGGACTCGGAGGCCCAGAACGTCGGCGCCTTCGCCACCGCACTGGCCACCACCGGCGTCACCCTGTCCGACGCGTTCCACGACTACGCCATCGCGGCCAAGTTCCTCAAGCCCTGCGGCGGTGGCTACGCGCTGCCGCACTGCTTCGAGGAGGCCGCCGACTACGAGGCCGCCGCCGGACCCAACGCGGCGCACGCGAAGATCACGCCCGACAAGCGACGGGTCGACCGCGACCTCGAGGACGACTACTCGATGCTGTGGGTCGCGCTCCCCGGGGGGACCAGCTCCTACGACATCACCCTGCGGAACACCGACGCGGGCGGCACGCTGCGCGGCAGCGTCGTGTGCGACACGGGCACGACCCTCGCCGTGTCCCCGCTGCCGAGCACCGTCGGCGGTGGAGCCACGACCACCCTCGTCGACTTCGACCCGACGGGCTGCACCTCGGTGGTGGCGGTCGTCACCAACCAGACCCAATCACCGGGCAACCCCGACAACCCCGTGAAGCGGACCTTCAAGCTCTCGATCACGCGCCCGTAGACACGAGCCTCCCCGGGTTACGGGGCGCCGTGGACCGAGGACTAGGTTCCGTTCCATGGCGACGACGATGGAACGCCCCGAGGCGCCGCCCGTGCACCCGCGGCCGGCCCGTCGGGCGCCCTGGCCGGTCGAGTTCTACCGGTCGGCGGTCGGCAAGAAGTGGGCCATGGCCGTCACCGGCCTCATGATCATGGGCTTCGTGTTCTTCCACGCCGTGGGGAACCTGAAGGTGTACCTGGGCGCCGAGGACTTCAACCACTACGGCGAGTTCCTCCGCGAGCTCTTCGTGCCGCTCCTGCCGCGCACCGTCTTCCTCTGGCTCGCGCGCTCCGGGCTCATCGTCGCCTTCGTCCTCCACATCCACTCCGCCTACGGCCTCACCCGGATGAACCACCGGGCGAACGGCCCCGGGTACCAGCAGAGCCGCGACTGGCAGGCCGCCAACGCCGCGAGCCGCTCGATGCGCTGGACGGGCATCATCATCGGCCTCTTCATCGTGTTCCACCTGGCCGACCTCACGTGGGGCACCGTGAACCCCGACTTCGTGCGCGGTGACGTGTACCGGAACTTCGTCGCCACCTTCAGCCGGCCCCCGGTGGCGGTGATCTACCTCGTCGCCAACCTCGCGCTGGGCCTCCACCTCTTCCACGGCGCCTGGTCCATGTTCCAGAGCCTCGGGCTCAACAACCCGCGCTGGAACTCGTGGCGGCGCAGCTTCGCGGTCGGCTTCGCCGCCCTCATCACCGCCATGAACGTGATGTTCCCGATCTCCGTCATGACGGGGCTGGTCAGCGCCGACGACAACCCCGACTGCGTCAAGCGCGGCGACGTCATCGTCGACTGCACCGAGTACGAGCACGAGGAGGCCACCCCGTGATCGGCTCCCTCGACGGCCAGGTCCCCCCTGGGCCCATCGACACCAAGTGGACCCAGCACAAGTTCGACATGAAGCTCGTGGCGCCGAACAACCGCCGCAAGTTCGACGTCATCATCATCGGCTCCGGCCTGGCCGGCGCCAGCGCCGCCGCCACGCTCGGCGAGCAGGGCTACAACGTCAAGGTCTTCACCTACCACGACAGCCCGCGGCGAGCGCACTCGATCGCCGCCCAGGGCGGGATCAACGCGGCAAAGAACTACAAAGGCGATGGCGACTCGGTGCAGCGCCTCTTCTACGACACGGTGAAGGGCGGCGACTTCCGCTCTCGCGAGGCCAACGTGCACCGGCTGGCCGAGGTGTCCGTCGACATCATCGACCAGATGGTGGCGCAGGGCGTGCCGTTCGCCCGCGAGTACGGCGGCCTGCTCGACAACCGCTCCTTCGGCGGCGCCCAGGTCTCCCGCACGTTCTACGCCCGCGGCCAGACCGGGCAGCAGCTCCTGCTCGGCGCCTACCAGCAGATGATGCACCAGGTGCACGCCGGCACCGTCGCCCTGCACACTCGCAGCGAGATGCTCGACCTCGTGGTGAAGGACGGCGTGGCCAGCGGGGTGATCGTCCGCGACCTCGTCACCGGTCAGGTCAGCCGCCACTCGGCCCACGCCGTGCTGCTCTGCACCGGTGGCTACGGCAACGTGTTCTTCCTCTCCACCAACGCGAAGTACTCGAACGCGTCGGCCACCTGGCGGGCGCATCGTCGTGGTGCGGCGTTCGCCAACCCGTGCTTCACCCAGATCCACCCCACGTGCATCCCTGCCTCGGACGAGTTCCAGTCGAAGCTCACGTTGATGTCGGAGTCGCTCCGCAACGACGGTCGCATCTGGGTGCCGAAGAACCCCGACGAGACCCGCTCCCCCGACCAGGTGCCCGAAGAGGAGCGCGACTACTTCCTCGAGCGCAAGTACCCGAGCTTCGGCAACCTCGTGCCGCGCGACGTCGCGTCCCGCAACGCCAAGACCATGGTCGACGAGGGCAAGGGCGTGGGGCCCCTGAAGAACGGGGTGTACCTCGACTTCGCCGAAGCACGGGAGCGCATCGGCGCGTCGGTGGTCTACGAGCGCTACAGCAACCTCCTCGACATGTACCAGCGCATCACCGACGAGGACCCGACGAAGGTCCCGATGCGCATCTACCCCGCCGTCCACTACACGATGGGCGGGCTGTGGGTGGACTACCACCTCATGTCGAACGTGCCCGGCCTGTTCGTCCTCGGTGAGGCCAACTTCTCCGACCATGGCGCCAACCGCCTCGGCGCCTCCGCCCTCATGCAGGGTCTCGCGGACGGCTACTTCGTCATCAGCTACACCCTCGCCAACTACCTCGCCGGGCTGCTCGGGTCTGACTCGCTGCCCGTCGACGATCCGGCCTTCGCGGAGGCGCAGCAGTCGGTCGACGACCGGGTGAAGCGGTTCCTCTCGATCGGTGGCACGAAGTCCGTCGACCACTACCACCGCGAGCTCGGCAAGATCATGTGGGACTACTGCGGGATGGCCCGCAACAAGACCGGCCTCGAGAAGGCGCTGTCCGAGATCCCCGCCCTCCGAGACGAGTTCTGGAAGGACGTGCGCGTGCTCGGCGACGGCCCCATGAACCAGAGCCTCGAGCGGGCGGGCCGCGTCGCCGACTTCTTCGAGCTCGGCGAGCTCATGGTGCGCGACGCGCTGCACCGCGAGGAGTCCTGCGGCGGCCACTTCCGCGAGGAGAGCCAGACCGAGGACGGCGAGGCCCTGCGCAAGGACGACGAGTTCTCGTACGTCGCCGGCTGGGAGTGGGGTGGCGAGGGCGGCACCCCCACCCTCCACAAGGAATCGCTCGCCTTCGAGTCCGTCCACCTGACCCAGCGCTCGTACAAGTAAAGGCAGCGACGACCCCATGCACGTAAAGCTCCACGTCTGGCGCCAGGCCGGCCCCGATGCCCCCGGCACCATGGAGACCTACGACGCACCCGACATCTCCGAGGAGATGTCGTTCCTCGAGATGCTCGACATCGTCAACGAGCGCCTCAACGCGGACGGCAAGGAGCCGATCGCGTTCGAGCACGACTGCCGGGAAGGCATCTGCGGCAGCTGCGGGATGATGATCAACGGGCAGGCGCACGGCCCGCAGAAGGGCACCGCCGCCTGCCAGCTCCACATGCGGAAGTTCGCGGACGGCGACGAGATCTTCATCGAGCCGTGGCGCGCCACGGCCTTCCCGGTGCTCAAGGACCTCATCGTCGACCGGTCCGCCTTCGATCGCATCATGGAGGCGGGCGGCTACATCACCGCGCCCACGGGGGCCGCGCCCGACGCCAACCTCACGCTCGTCCCGAAGGAGGTGGCGGACGGCGCCATGGACGCGGCGGCCTGCATCGGCTGCGGCGCGTGCGTGGCCGCCTGCCCGAACAGCGCCGCGCAGCTGTTCACCTCGGCCAAGCTGAGCCACCTCAACCTGCTCCCCCAGGGCCAAGCCGAGCGCTTCCAGCGCACGCAGGCGATGGTCGACACGATGGAGATGTTCTTCGGCTCCTGTACGAACCACGGTGAGTGCCAGGAGGCGTGTCCGAAGGAGATCTCGATCGACTTCATCGCCTACATGAACCGTGACTACGTGAAGGCGCAGATCAAGAACCGCAAGCTCCTCGCCCAGGACTGAGCGGGAGCGCTACGACCGCCGCTCTCGGCGATCGACCGTGAGGACCGTCGCGAGGCCGGCAACGGAGATCGCGATCACGGGTGACCCCAGCGCGTGCACGGGGCTCTCGAGGGTCGGGCGGACGAGCCCGGCGGTGGCCCTGCGGACGGAGTTGACGCCTACAGGTGCCCGTCGGGGTCGCGGGCCTCGTCGACCAGGTCGCCCAGCGGCGGCTCGAGGAGGTCGTGCGCGACCTCGCTGAGGGCGCTGGCGCGGTGCTCCTTGCGAGCCTTGAGCAGCTCGATGGCGATCGGGGCGCAGGAGATGGCGACGACCGTGAGGATGGCCAGCTCCAGGTTCTCCTCGATCACGTCGACCTGGCCGAGGAAGAACCCGAGGAGGGTCACGCCGAAAGCCCAGATGGTGCCGCCGATGACGTTCCAGCGCACGAACGTGCGGTACTCCATGTTGCTGACGCCCGCGGTGATCGGCGTGAAGGTGCGCACGATCGGCACGAACCGCGCCAGCACGATGGCGCGCGGCCCGTACTTCTCGAAGAACTCCTGGGCCTTCTCGACGTTGGCTTGCTTGAAGAACCGGGAGTCGGGTCGCCTGAACAGCGCCGGGCCCACCCGCGTGCCGAAGGCGTACCCGACCTGGTCGCCCACGACGGCGGCCACCCAGATGCCCAGGATGAGGGGCACGAGCGGGAGGTGCAGGCTGTCGTCCACGCTCGATGGGCTCGACGCCAGGAAGCCGGCCGTGAACAGCAGCGCGTCGCCGGGCAGGAAGAAGCCGATCAGCAGCCCGGACTCGGCGAAGACGATCAGGAAGATGCCCAGGAGCCCGAACGTGTCGATGAGGTGCTCGGCATCGAGGAAGTCCGGGAGCAGGGCGAAGAAGGCGGCGAGCACCGGACGAGGGTACTGAGGCGCCGCCCCCGCGGTCAGATCAGCTCGGTGTGGGCTGGTTCCACTCGGTCCAACCGACGCCCGAGCGACCGTCGGTGGTCTCGAACCGGCACAGCGCTCGGGGGAACCGCGCGTGGCGGGTGGTGGTGCCGTCGTCGTCGATCAGGTGCACCGGGCTGAAGTAGCGGGGCTCCACCGCCATGTCGAGGGGGCCGCACTGGATGCGGGAGCTGGTGGGGAAGCCGTTGCCGTCGACCTCCTCCTCCGCGGTGCAGAGGTCGATCTGCTCGACACCGCCACCCGAAGGCATGACATAGCCCGGCGCGTAGGCGTCGAGCCCAGGCACCCGGATCCGGGCCGTGTGGAACCGCGTGCCGTCCTCGAGGCCGCCGGCCGTCCACACCCAACCGAAGTTCCACCAGTCGCGGACACCCCAGCTGTGGTCGCGCTGCCCGATGCCGTCGAAGTCGATGGTCTCGTCGCCCACGAGGATCTCGCCGTGCACGTTGCACGAGACCTCGTAGCGAGTCGTCCCGATCCACGGGTACAGGCCCCCACGATCGGTCTCCCACTCGAGGTCGAGGCCGAACGGCACCCGGTCGCCGCGCAGGTCGCCGTACACCTCGACGGGGTCGTCGACGCCCACCGCGAACGCCTCGCAACCGAGTGACACGTGCTCGAACGGCGTCTCGACCGTCTGGTCCGCCCACAGCCCGTCGGCCCGGATCTCCATCGAAGGAGCCTTCGGGAGCGCGACCTCGTGATCGATGACGGTGACGAGCGGCCGGCCCTCGCCGACGAGGCAGGCCCAGTACCAGGCCACGCCGAGGTTCGGGTAGAGCCCGAGGCGCACGTACCCGCCGAGCGTGCCCGCGCGGTCGGTGAAGTCGAAGTACCAGGACTCGCCCCACAGGCGCTCCTCACCGGGGACGTGGGCGAGCTCGTCGGCGGGGGTGAGGTCGACGGCGGGCGGGTGGTCGGTCATGCCATGAGCATGCCGCACCTCCACCTCAGCTGTGCACTGCCACCGTGAGCTCGAGCTCCACGTAGCTCGAGGAGGGATGGGCGGTGCCGTCGTAGTCACCCGACGCGATGGTGACGACGATCGGCCGCTCGCCTGGGGAGTCGTAGGCGTGGGAGTCGGAGCGCTCGATGTGTCCGACCACGCTGCCCGGGGGTCGGCCGCGGCTCCTCCACGGTGATGATGTAGTCCCGTCGTGGTGGTCGTCTCGGGCTCCGTCGTCGGTCGTGGTGGTGGGGTCATCGGCCGTGTCGATCTTGCTCCTGTCGTCCGTCGCCGCCACCGCGATCACGGCGAACAGCACCACCGCGGCGGCGGTCGCGGCCGCGCTCAGGATCAGCCGGCCCCGTCGCCCCCATCACCCATCCAGACGCGCCAGGCCCGTCTGCGGTTGGGTGTCAGCTCACGAACCGTAGAGCTCGTAGTAGGCCTCGTCCTCGGGGACGCCGGCGTTCTCGCCCTGCATCGCCGACATGAGCTGGTACAGCGGCTCGGGGAGGTCGCGCGGCACCGTCCAGTCGAGCTGGTCGGCGACACCGGCGATCTCCGCGAACGGCCGGAGGAAGCTGAAGTACACGTAGGCGCCGGCGCGGATCTTCTCGTCCCGTTCCATGGCGGCGATGTTGCGGTAGTGCTGGGCCTGGGCCTTCCGCACCGCGGCCACGATGTCGTCGTGCTCGTTCGCCGGCACCGGGCGGAGCTCGCCGGGAGGGAGGCCGTCGGTGGTGTACAGCCCGAACGCCACGAGGCGGTCGAGGTAGTCCTCAGGCGTGTGGTTGGAGGTGCCGAAGTCGGTGAACGTGCTCTGCACGTCCTCCAGCACGAGAGCGGCCGTGAGGTGGTGGTACGGCACGTCCCTCGCCACCTCGGACCACGGGAAGTCACCGTGGGCGAGCCGGTAGAAGTCGCGCACGAGGAGCGTTTGCGACGGGTGGCCGGGCACGGGGTACGGACCCGTGTCGCCGTAGCCGGCGCGGGTGTCGAAGTAGAGCAGGAACAGGTGGTTGACGAGCGTGGCGTTGAACCGCTTCACGTTGGCCCGGTGGTCGTCGTCGCCGATGGGCACCGCTCCCGCGAGGAGCGCCGCAACCGTCGCGTCGTCGTAGATCAGCGAGGCACCCGTGTCCCAGGCCTGGTGGGTGCCGTCGCCGCGGTAGGCGAGGGCGGCGCGCTCCCAGAAGTCGAGCACGGTGGCGGTCTCGGCCGGGTCGTCGCCCTGCGGGTCGACCATGGCCATGATCTTGCGACCGAGCAGGAAGAAGTTGGCGACCGACCAGAGGTAGCAGGGGTCGACCTGGCAGCCCGGGCGGCGCGCCCGTCGGCCGATCTCCTGGGCCGGCATGGCGGCGTCGATCGTCCGCATCATCTCGGGGTAGCGCAGGTAGGACTCCGCGCACGCCACCACGATGTAGGCGGTCACCGGGATCAGCGCGCTCTCGAGGGAGGTGCGCTCCTGGGTGAGCGCCTTCGAGATGGGGGCGTGGTACGCGATGAGGCGGTTGGCCGTGGCGACGGCTGTCTCCGGCTCAGCCACGGACGACCGCCTCGGCTCCGGAGCAGTCGAGCTCGACCTCCGCGCCGGCCTCGGGCTCGCCATCCCCGAAGGTGCAGGCCATCACGCACGGCACCTGGAACTCTCGGCTCACGATCCCGATGTGGCTGCGCACCGTGCCGCTCGTGCAGATGATGGCGGTGAGCTCGTGGTAGATCGGCGCCAGGAAGGTGGCACCGGCGTCCCGCACGAGCGCGACCACCCCGTCGGCTCCTGTGTCCATGAGGGCCAGCACGTCGTCCGGGCCCTCCATCGGTTGGAAGCGCCCGCGCACCGGTCCCGCGTCGAACACCTTCGCGCCCCGTCCGATCTCTTGCATGCACGGGAACCTAGCGGCGTGGGTCAGTGGCGGCCGCGGTCGCGGCGACCGCTGAGCAGCGACAGTTCGGTAGCGTCACGGGCCTTGGCTGGGTTCCTCACTGACGCGTGGCTCGACGAGCTCGACGCGGCCGCCCGAGCGGCCACCGTCGCACCGGACCTGCGCGTCGTCGTCCAGCAGGTCGTGCCCGACGGGCCGGACGGGCACGAGGTGGCCTACGTGGTGGAGGCGGCGGACGGTCGCCTGACCGTGCGCCAGGGCCGGGTCGAGCACCCGGACGTCACGTTCACCCAAGACCACGCCACCGCCCTGGCCATCCACCGCGGTGAGCTCTCCGCCCAGGCGGCCTTCATGGAAGGGCGCCTCCGGCTCGGCGGCGATCTCCGGGCCGTGATCGAGCGAGCGGGTGCGCTCGCCGCCCTCGACGACGTGTTCGCGGCCGCCCGTGCCTGAGCTCCCCGAGATCCAGGCCCATGCGGAGCGCCTCGACACCGCCTTCGCAGGGACGCCACTCGAGCGCTTCACCCCGATCGCGTTCACCGCGCTGAAGACGGCCATGCCACCGCCGGACGCGGCCTACGGCAAGGAGCTCGTGTTCGTCGGACGTCGCGGCAAGCACCTGCTGCTCGACTTCGGCACGGTCACCTTCGTCGTGCACCTCATGCAGGGCGGCCGCCTGAAGCCCGACGAGAAGCAATCCGCCAAGCCGCGGTTCGGGCAGGCCCGCTGGCGCTTCGCCGACGGGCGAGCGCTGCTGCTCACCGAGGCTGGCACCGAGCGCAAGGCGGGGGTGTGGGTGCTGGAGGGCGATCCGGAGGAGCAGGCACCGCTGCTCGGCCTCGGACCGGAGGCCGACACGATCGACAAGGCGACGGTCGCACGCTTGCTCGAGGAGCACCCGATGCGGCTGCACGGCTTCTTGCGCGACCAGCACATCGTCGCCGGCCTCGGCCGCCTGCTCGCCAACGAGATCTGCCACCGGGCCCGGCTGTCGCCGTTCGCCTCGACCGCCAAGCTCGACCGCGATGACGTGACCCAGCTCACCGAGGCCATCCACGTGTGCATCAACGAGGGCCTCGCCTTCGAGCGCGGGCTCACCGAGATGAGCTCGTCCGCCGACCGGCCCGCCCACGTGCACAACCGCGTCGGCGAGGTGTGCCCCGTGTGCGGCGACACCGTGCGATCGGTGGAGTACACCCGCTACACCGTTGCCTACTGCGCCACCTGCCAGACCGGCGGCAAGGTGCTCGCCGACAACACGACGAGCAAGTTCCTCAAGTAGCCGCGGTCAGGCCTGCTTCTCGAGCCAGATCTGGTCGGCCGCGCTGCCGGGACCGTGCCACACGATGTTGCACCCGTAGAAGCCCGGGGTGGTCGCGATCGTGTACGAGCCCGCGATGGTGATCTTCGAGTACTGCACGCCGAAGTTCCGCCAGGCGGCCATGTCGAGCGCCGGCCCCGGTCCGTGCAGCACCACCCACGGCCCGCAACCGCCGCTGCGGTAGGTCCCGTTGATGTCCACGGGCGCGTCGGCGCCCTCGTCCTCGAAGTTGGCCGGCCCGCTGGCGTCCGCGGTGTACCGCCAGATGTGATCGGTCGCCGTGCCGGGCGCGTACCAGAGGATGAGCGGCGTCCCGCTGAAGGTCAGCCAGAACCACGACGGCTGGTACCCGGTGCCCACCACCTGCGGCGCGTCTGACGGACCGAAACGGGGTGGCCCGCGTGCCCCGCGGCACCCAGATCCGCTCCGTACCGTGCGGCGCGTACCAGAAGATGCCGTCGGCGGTGGCCGGGGAGCCACCGAACTCTCCGACGAACGGCCGGTAGGTGCCGGCCACGGTGATCGCCTGGCCGGTGAACCCGCTCGGGCCACCCCACCACAGGAGGTCGGGGGCCGCGCCCACGCCGTACCAGAGGATGTCGTCGCACCGGTCGCCGTCGAAGTCGCCGACCAGCGGCGAGTACGTGCGGTTGATGACGAGCTGCTTCTGGGTGCGGCCGAGGACGCCCCCCGTGCGCGTGAGATCGGTCCAGAGGTAGTCCGCCGCGCCACCGGGGGCGTACCAGAGGATCCCCACCTCCTGCGATCCCTCGCCGTGGTCGCCCGGATCGCCGTCGCAGTCGAAGTCACCGATCAGGGGCCGGTAGGTGCCGGAGATCGACAGGTTGAACTTGTCGTAGCGGGGGTCGAACGCCGGGGGTGGCGAGGCCCCCGCGGGTGACGCGCTCGCCGAGGGGGCAGGGAGGCCGAGCACCAAGAGAGCTGCGCCCACCGCGATGGCGAGGAGCCGCCGCATCAGATGAGCCCGAGCTCCTTGACGGCGTCGCGCTCGTCGACGAGCTCGCCGGTGCTCTTGTCGATGCGGGCACGGCTGAAGTCATCGATGTCGAGACTCTGGACGATCGTGTACTCGCCGCCGGCACAGGTGCACGGGAAGCCAGAGATCACACCTTCGGGGACGTCGTAGGAGCCGTCGCTCACCACGCCCATGGACACCCAGTCGCCGTCGGGCGTGCCGTGCACCCAGGACCGGATGTGGTCGACGGCGGCGTTGGCCGCGGAGGCCGCTGACGACAGGCCGCGGGCCTTGATCACCGCGGCGCCTCGCTGTTGGACGGTGGGGATGAAGTCGTCTTCGAGCCACTTCTGATCGGCGCCGACGGCGTTGAAGGCCGGCTGCCCGTCGACGTTGGCGTGGATGATGTCCGGGTACTGCGTGGCCGAGTGGTTGCCCCAGATCGTCATCCTGGTGACGGAGGTGCCGTGGACACCTGCCTTGGCCGCGAGCTGCGCGATGGCCCGGTTGTGGTCGAGGCGCACCATCGCGGTGAACCGGCGCGGGTCGAGATCCTTGGCGTTCTGCTGAGCGATGAGGGCGTTGGTGTTCGCCGGGTTGCCGACGATGAGGACCTTGACGTCCTTCTGGGCGCTGCGGGAGAGCGCTTCGCCTTGGGGCTTGAAGATGCCGCCGTTGGCGCTGAGCAGGTCGGACCGCTCCATGCCGTCCTTGCGGGGCATCGCGCCCACGAGCAGCGCCACGTCGACATCGCCGAAGGCGGTGTCGGGGTCGTCGGTCTGCACCATGCCGGCCAGCAGCGGGAACGCGCAGTCTTCGAGCTCCATCGCCACACCCCCGAGGCCGGGCAGGGCGGGGGTGATCTCGAGCATCTGCAGGATGACGGGCTGGTCGGGGCCGAGCATCGAGCCGGACGCGATCCGGAACAGCAGCGAGTAGCCGATCTGACCGGCCGCCCCGGTGACAGCAACGCGGACGGGGTCCTTGGTGGGTGCCATGCGCCCAACCTAGTGAACGCGAAGAGGGGCCCTTCCGGGCCCCTCTCGCACCGAGCCGAAGCCCTTATAGCTGCATGGACTTGGTCTCGAGGAACTCCTCGAAGCCGTGCGTGCCGTACTCGCGGCCGTTGCCCGACTGCTTGTAGCCACCGAAGGGGGCGTTCGGGTTGAACGCGCCGGCGTTCACCTCGATCTGACCCGTGCGGATCTGGCGGGCCACCGCGGTGGCGCGGTCCTTGTCGGCACCCTGCACGCCGCCGGACAGGCCGTAGGGCGAGTCGTTGGCGATGGCCACGGCCTGGTCCTCGTCGTCGTACGGGAGGATCGACAGCACCGGCCCGAAGATCTCCTCCTGGGCGATGGTCATGTCGTTGGTCACGTTCGAGAAGACCGTGGGCTTCACGAAGTAGCCGTTCTCGTCGACGCCCTCGGGCTTGCCGGTGCCACCGACGACGAGCTTGGCGCCCCCATCGATGCCCTTCTGGATGTAGTCGTTGACCCGGTCGACCTGGGCCTGGCTGGACAGGGGCCCCATCATGGCGAAGTCGGCGAAGGGATCCTTCGGCTGGAACTTGGTCTCGACCTCGTCGGCGGCGATGCGCTCGGCGTCGGCCAGGCGATCGCGGGGCACGAGCATGCGGGTGAGAGCGGTGCAGGTCTGGCCCTGGTTCAGGTAGGACTTGCCCACGCCATCGCGCACGGCAGCCTCGAAGCCAGCGTCGTCCAGGTCGTCGAGGATGATGTTCGCAGACTTGCCACCCAGCTCGAGCGCCACGCGCTTGAGGCTGTCGGAAGCGGCGACCGACACGGCCTTGCCGGCCCGGGTGGAGCCGGTGAAGCTCACCATGTCGACCTGGGGGTGGGCCGAGATGGCCTCGCCGACCTCGGGGCCGGTGCCCGTGACGAGGTTGAACACGCCGGCCGGCAGCCCGACCTCGTCGATGACCTCGGCGAGGATGAAGGCGTCGAGCGGGGCGATCTCGCTGGGCTTCAACACCACGGTGCAGCCGGCGGCCATCGCGTAGGCGACCTTGGCGGCGATCTGGTGGAGCGGGTAGTTCCACGGCGTGATGCAGCCGACGACTCCGATCGGCTCCCGCACGATCAGGCTGTTGCCGTTGGTGGTCTCGTACTCGTAGCTCTCCGCGATCTGGGCCGCGGTGTTGAACGAGTTGATCGGCAGACCGGCTTGGATCATCAGGCTCAGCCACTTCGGCATGCCCGCTTCGCGGGTGACGACGGTGGCGATCTCGTCCATGCGGGCGCCGAGGCCCTCGGCGATGCGGGTGCAGTACTTGGCCCGCTCCTCGGCGCTGGTCTTCGCCCACGCGGGGAAGGCAGCGGCGGCGGCTTTGACGGCGGCGTCGACGTCAGCGGCGTTGCCGTCCGGGATGTGGCCGATCACCTCACCGTTGGTGGAGTCGAACACGTCGATCGTGCTCGTTCCCTGCGACGGCACCCACGCGCCATCGATGTAGATCTTCTCGTGGTCGTACGACACGTAGCCCCCTGTGGTGGATCGGGCCGCACCTGCGACCCCGTCGGCGTCGACGCTATCGCCGGGTCCCGCCCCGTCGCACACCGAGCGCCCCGCCGAGGGGTGGCTCAGAGCTGCGGCGGGAACTCGTAGCTGAGGGTGTGGGCGGGGTAGTCCGAGGACGTGACCCGTTTGGCGGCGGAGCCGGTGTACGAGTCCTGGCCCTCGGTCACGTCGATGGTGACCTCACCGTCGTGGGAGGCCGAAGGCTACGGTCCGCCCATGCCCGAGGCCCCCGATCCCAGCCCATCTCCCGACGCGGTCTCCATGCGCATCGAGGCGCCGCCCGACCGCGTCTACGACATCGTCACGGACATCGCCCAGATGGGGCGGTTGAGCCCAGAGTGCGTCGGGGGGCGCTGGTTGGACGGCGCCACCGGTCCTGCCGTGGGTGCGCGCTTCAAGGGCCAGAACAAGCGGGGCATCGCCCGCTGGTCGACCACGAACAAGGTCGTGGAGGCGGAGCCGGGCCGAGTGTTCAGCTTCGAGACGCAGCAGAGCGGCTACCGCTGGTCATACCTGTTGGAGCCCGACGGCACCACGGCCACCTTCGTCACCGAGAGCCGGGCGCCGTTCAAGAAGCGCCCGGTCGTCGCCAAGCTGTTCACGCAGGTGCTCCTCGGCGGCGAGGATGGCCACACCGACGAGCTCCGCGACGGCATGCGCGCCACCTTGGAGCGATTGAAGGCGATCGCCGAGTCGCCCTGACATCGTCTGTGGTCGAAAACGTTCGCCATGCGGACGTTTTCGACCACAGACGTTGGGGGTCAGGTGAGCGGGACGTACCCCGGCACACGGTGGTGCGGCGTGTCGAGGTAGACCTTGGCCTCCGGGGGCTTGCCGAAGCGGCCGTGGCTCCACCGGACCTCGACGTGACCGTCGACCGTCTGCTCCTCACCCGACGCGCGGTCGCGCACCCGGGCCTGCCAGCGCACCTGGGGCTGACCGGCGTCGTCGCCCCACACGTCGATGCGCTTGAGCTCGTGCGCTTGTCGCCAGTCCCACGGCGTCATCACCCGCAGGCGGAGCGTGCGGTCGCGCTGGGCGCCGAGCACGAAGTACGGGGCGCTGCCGATCCGCAGCAGGCGCCACAGCACTGCCTCGGCCTCCGTGCGCTTGGCCAACGCCGCGCGCCACCGATCGGCCGACGCCTTGCCCACCTCGACCGCGACGGTCCGGTAGGCGGCCTGGGCATCAGGCGACCACCCCGCATCGAGGTAGGCGCGCAGCTCGGCGCGGTGCGCAGGGGTGAGGTCGCGGGCGTGCGGTGGGAGCGACGCACGGGTGCCGAGCTCCAGTCGCACGGTGGCGTAGAGCGCCTGGTACGCGTCGGATGCCACCTCCGCGTACCAGTCGCCCGCGGTCTGCGCGGGGCCGCCCACGAGGCCGCGGTCGAAGAGCCGGCTCGGCGCCGCGTTGGCCAGCACCTTCGACAGGTACTTGCAGCTGACGAGCCACACGTGGTCGACGCGGAGGTCGGCCGGCACCACCTCGTCACCTGGAGCGTGGGTGGGGCCCTTCCACTCGACGAGCTGGGGCGGCCGGCCGCGCAGCCCGTCGGCGGCGTGGAGGAACGCCTGCCCGTTGGCCCAGGCGGCGTGGAACTCCTGGCGGTGCTGGCCCGCCTTCGCCAGCTCGACCAGCCGCGCCCAGGCAGCGTCGTCGACGTTGGCGACCGCACGCGCCGTCAGCGCCTCGGCGAGCGTGGGCGCGCCCGTGATGGCCAGGCCGGTGACGATCTCGGTGATCTCGGTCTTGGCCGACGGCACCGGCGGCTCAGGCTCCGGGGAGCAGCTCGCCCACCGGCGCGGTGACCCGACCGGCGGCGTACACCGCCAGGCGCTCGGGAACCCCCGCCGCCCCGAGCTCGAGGACATCGACCAGCGACACCCCCCGCGCGGCGGCGACGGCCGCCATCGCTGACGAACCGCGGGCGGGAAGGTCGGTGGTGAGCACCAGCACGCGGTGGCCGGCCGTCGTGAGCACGGATGCCTCGCCGAGCGTGCGGAACAGGACGTCGGACCGGCGCAAGCCGCTGCGGTGGACGGTGCTGGCGCCGGCGACGAGGACGAGCCACTCCGCGCCCTTGGTGTCGGCGGCGATCCAATCGACCAGCAGCCCGCCCGCGAACCGCCGCCGCTTGCTGACCTTGACGTCCTCCACGGTGAAGCCGGCGCCGACGAGCAGACCCTGGGCGGCGGCCACCGCCTTGTCGGGCTTCACCGGCGCGGTGATGGTGACGGCGCGCGCCACCTCCGTGGCGACGCGCTCCCGCGCGGCGCGGGCGTAGCCCTCGTCGGTGTCGTAGCCGAGGTAGTGGCGCCCGGTGCGCACCGCCGCGACCGCCGTGGTGCCCGAACCCATGAACGGGTCGAGCACGACGTCTTCGCGGTACGTGTAGAGGTCGATCAGCCGATGGGGCAGCTCGACCGGGAACGGGGCCGGGTGACCCACCCGCGTGGCGCTCTCGGGCGCCAGCTCCCACACGTCGAGCGTGGCGTCCATGAACTCGTCGGCCGTGGTGCTCGCCTCGAAGGGCATGCCCTGCTGGGCGCGGGCGGGACCCTTGATGGCGCGGTCGAACCGGCCCTTGCTGGCGATCACGACCCGCTCGGTGAGGTCGCGCAGCACCGGGTTGGCCGGCTGCTTGAACGAGCCCCACGCGCAGTTGCCGCCGGCGCCGCGCGCCTTGCGCCACACCACCTCGCCTCGGAGCAGGAGGCCGAGCCGATCTTGCAGGATGCCGATGACGTCGGCGGAGAGGGAGCGGTACGGCTTGCGACCGAGGTTGGCGACGTTCACCGCGATCCGGCCGCCCGCCTCGAGCTTGGTGACGCACTCGGCGAAGACGTCCTCCAACATCGTGAGGTACTCGACGTACGTGGCGGGGATGTGGCCCTCCCCGAGCTCCTCCTCGTAGGCCTTGCCGGCGAAGTAGGGCGGGGACGTGACCACCAGGGCCACCGACGACGCGCGCACGCGGTCCATCGAGCGGGCGTCGCCCACGTAGATCTGGTCGACCACGCCGGGCGGCTCCACGGTGTCGTCGCCGCTCAGGGTGGGGGCCGTGAACCGGGCGTAGAAGCCGCTGGCGTCGTGGTTCTCGCGGCGGGACACGCCGAACGAGGACGTGGAGGTCGCTCGCTTGCGCTGCGCGTCTGGAGCCACCGCGGCCAACCCTCTCGTCGATCTCGTCACACCACGGACCCTACGGAGGGGGTGTGACAGCCAGGGGCCACGCTACCGACCCCCGCGCGTGGGCGCGAGCACCGTGGATAGCCTCGCCCCGATGCCGGACTCGAAGATCATCTACACGTTCACGGACGAGGCCCCAGCGCTGGCCACCTGCTCCCTCCTGCCCATCATCCAGGCCTTCGCCTCCACGGCGGGGGTCGAGGTGGAGACCCGTGACATCTCCCTCGCCGGGCGCATCCTCGCCGCCTTCCCCGACCACCTCACGGAGGCGCAGCGGGTGCCCGACTCCCTCGCCGAGCTCGGCGAGCTGGTCACCCAGCCGCAGGCCAACGTCATCAAGCTGCCCAACGTGAGCGCGTCGCTGCCGCAGCTCCGGGAGGCCATCGAGGAGCTGCAGGGCAAGGGCTACGCGCTGCCCGACTACCCCGACGAGCCGAACGACGACGCGGAGCGCGACGTGCTGGCGCGGTACGAGCGGATCAAGGGCAGCGCCGTGAACCCGGTGATCCGCGAGGGGAACTCCGACCGGCGGGCCGCCGCGTCGGTGAAGCAGTACGCGCGCAACCACCCGCACTCGATGGGCGCGTGGTCACCCGAGTCGAAGACGCACGTCGTCAGCATGGGAGCGAACGACTTCCGCAGCAACGAGCGCTCCGTCACCGTGGCCGACGCCACGGACGTCCGCATCGAGCTGGTGGCCACCGACGGGACCACCACCGTCCTGAAGGCGTCCACTCCCCTCCTGCCCGGCGAGGTGATCGACGCCACCGTGATGAGCAAGCGCGCGCTGGTCGCGTTCCTCACCGAGCAGATCGCCGACGCCAAGGCCCAGGGCGTGCTCTTCTCGCTCCACCTCAAGGCCACGATGATGAAGGTGTCCGACCCGATCATCTTCGGGCATGCGGTCGAGGCGTTCTTCCCTCAGGTGTTCGCCGAGCACGGCGCGGCCCTCGAAGAGGCCGGCATCAGCCCCAACGACGGGCTGGCCAGCCTGCTCGAGAGCATCGCGTCGCTGCCCGCCGACACCCGCGCCGCCATCGAAGCCGGCATCCAGCAGGGCATCGCCGACGGACCCGACCTCGCCATGGTCGACTCCGACCACGGCATCACGAACCTGCACGTGCCGAGCGACGTCATCGTCGACGCCTCGATGCCGGCCATGATCCGCACGTCGGGCCAGATGTGGAACGCGGCAGGCGGTCCGCAGGACACGAAGGCCGTCATCCCCGACAGCAGCTACGGCGGCATCTACCAGGTCGTCATCGACGACTGCCGCGCGAACGGCGCCTACGACCCCGCCACGATGGGGTCGGTGCCGAACGTCGGGCTGATGGCGCAGAAGGCCGAGGAGTACGGCTCGCACGACAAGACCTTCGAGATCGCGTCAACCGGCACCGTCCGGGTGGTCGACACGACGGGCACCACCCTCATCGAGCACGCGGTCGAGGCGGGCGACATCTGGCGCATGTGCCAGACCAAGGACGCCGCCGTCCAGGACTGGGTGAAGCTGGCCGTCACGCGGGCACGGGCCACGGGGGCCCCGGCCGTGTTCTGGCTCGACGAGGCGCGGGCCCACGACGCGGAGCTCCTCTACAAGGTGCGCAGCTACCTGCGCGACCACGAGACCGAGGGTCTGCAGATCGAGATCATGGCGCCGGTCGCCGCCATCGCCTTCTCGCTCGAGCGGATCCGGCGGGGCGAAGACACCATCTCCGTCACGGGCAACGTGCTGCGCGACTACCTCACCGACCTGTTCCCGATCCTCGAGCTCGGCACCAGCGCCAAGATGCTGTCGATCGTCCCGCTCATGAACGGCGGCGGCCTGTTCGAGACCGGCGCCGGCGGCTCCGCTCCGAAGCACGTGCAGCAGCTCGTGAAGGAGAACTACCTGCGCTGGGACTCGCTCGGCGAGTTCCTGGCCTTGGCGGTGTCCTTCGAGCACCTCGCCACGACCACCGGGAACAAGCGGGCCCAGGTGCTGGCCGACACCCTCGACCAGGCCACGGCCATGGTCCTCGAGAACGGCAAGTCGCCGGCGCGCAAGCTCGGGCAGATCGACAACCGGGGCAGCCACGTGCTACCTCGCGCACTACTGGGCCGAGGCCCTCGCCGCCCAGGGCGACGACGCCGAGCTGGCCGCCGCCTTCGCCCCGCTCGCCGCGCTCCTGGCCGTCGACCAGGACACGATCGACGCCGAGCTGCTCGCAGTCCAGGGTCACCCCGCTGACATCGGCGGTTACTACGCCCCCGATCTCGAGAAGGTCGCCGCCGTGATGCGCCCGTCTCCGACGTTCAACGCCGCGTTGGCCACGATCCAGGGCTGAGCATGCAGACCCACTCGCTGGTCGCGTTCAACACGGCGACGGCCTCCGCCAACAAGATCCACGACGACGAGGTCGCCAAGCAGCTCGGGTTCCGCGGTGGCCTCGTGCCCGGCGTCGACGTGTACGCGTACCTGTGCCACCCACCGGCGGAGGCGTGGGGCATCGACTGGTTGCGACGAGGCACGATGCGCGCTCGCTTCCACCAGCCCGTGTACGACGGCCACCGCGTCGACATCACGCCCGGTGCCGATGGAGCCCTCGAGGTGCGCGACGAGGCCGGCGATCGGTGCGCCGACGGCGTCGCCACCCTCCCCGGCCAGTCCGCCCCAGCGCCCGACATCGCCGGCTGGCCGGACGTCGACCAGGTCGACGACCCGCCGCCCGCGTCACCCGAGGTGCTCGTGCCGGGCACCGCGTTCGGCCTGGCGCCGCACGGGTTCCACGCCGATCGGCACCACGAGTACCTCGCCGACGTGCGCGCCACCGCGGCCGTCTACGCCGCCGAGGGCGTCGCGCATCCCGGCTGGATCCTGCGCGACGCGAACTACGTGCTCTCCGCCAACGTCCGCCTCGGGCCGTGGATCCACGTCGAGTCGGTCGTGCAGCACCACGACGTCGTGCGCGACGGCGAGGAGGTCACCGCGCGGGCGCTCGTGACGAAGGAGTGGGACCACAAGGGCCACCGCTTCGTGGAGCTCGACGTCCTGCACCTCGCCAACCTGCGCCCAGTCGCCCGAACGACCCACACCGCGATCTACCACCCGCGAGGCGCCTGAAGGTCACGGGCAAGGGCGCGGCGACGACGGACGGCATCCCGGTTGGGGGCATCCGCCGTCGGAATCGGACGGCTGGTGCCCCCAACCTCCTCGGCGCATTGGGTTCGGGGCACAGACCGTCGGTAGCGGACGGTTCGTGCCCCCAACCTCGGCGGGACGAGCGGAACGAGGCGTACCAGTACCGATCACGCCGCTCCGCCTCGGTGCGCCCTTGGGGTTGGCTTGGCGCTACCCGAGACCGAGGTTGGCGTGGATCTGGCGGACGGACTCGCTTCGGTTCAGGGCGTAGAGGTGCAGGCCAGGGGCGTCCTCGGCCAGGAGGGCGGCGCCGAGCTCGGTGGCCACCTCGATCCCGATCTTGCTGATCTCCTCGGGCTGGTCGGCCACCGCTTGGATCCGCTCGAGCAGGGGGGCAGGGATGACGCTGCCGTTCATGCCGGCCATCCGCACCACGCCTGCGACGCTGATGAAGGGCATGACGCCCGGGAGGATCGGCTTGTCGCAGCCGAGCTCCGCGAGCTCGTCGACGAGACGCAGGTAGTCGTCGATGGTGAAGAAGAACTGCGTCATCGCGAAGTCGGCTGCCTCGAGCTTGGCGGCGAGGTGGCGACGGTCGCTGCCTCGGTCGGGTGAGCGCGGATGGATCTCGGGGTGGGCGGCCACCGCCACCGAGAAGGCGGCGGGGTGCGCTCGGACCTGCTCGACCAGCTGCGAGGCGTGCTCGTAGTCGCCGCCCGCCTCCGACCCGTCGGCGGGCGGGTCGCCACCGAGGGCGAGGATGTTCTCGATCCCGTTGGCCGCGTAGTGGTCGAGCAGCTCGGCGATGTCGGCCCGGGTGTGCCCGACGCAGGTGAGGTGCGGCATGGCCGGGAAGGCCTGGTCGTGGTTGATGCGCGTGACGACGTCGCGCGTGCGCTCGCGGGTGCTTCCGAGGGCGCCGTAGGTGACGGACACGAACGACGGTCGCAGCTCCGCCAGCTCCACGACGGCCTTCTCGAGCACGCGCTCGGCCTCGTCGGTCTTCGGTGGGAAGAGCTCGAACGAGATCGTCGGCCCGGCGTCGAGCAGGTCGTTGATCCGGGTCATGGGGAGTCCACGGTAGGCGGTGGCACCGGCCCGGAGCCAGGTGCGATCACGGGTCCGAACGCCACAGAACGCTCCAGATCCCGATGCCGGCGGTGGTCTGGACGCCCTCCCACCGGCCGGGCAGGGCCTCCACGACGTCCTCGGCCGGCAGGTGGATCGGTGTCTCGGCTCCGCTGCTGTTCACCCACACGACCACGCCGTCCGGCGCCAGCACCCGATCGACCTCGTCGGGGAACAGGAAGCAGTTGACGAGCACGACCGCGTCGGCGACCCCTGACCCCATCGGGAGGCGCGAGCCGTCGGCCAGCACCCGATGTCCGACGTCGGTCGGCGCGAGGCGCAGCATCTGGAGCGACACCTCTACGGCGAGCACGCGGTGCCAGCGGCGCGCGAGCACGGGCGTGTAGGCGCCGATCCCGCTGCCCAGCTCGATGCAGACGTCGCCGCTCGGACGGTCCGGCAGCCCGCGCTCGAGCGCGTCCTTGACCACGGCATCGCGCTGGGGCGACGTCCGCGTGTGCCAGTCGGGAGCCAACTCATCGAAGAAGGCTGCGACCTCGGCGCGGGCGGTGTCGTCCCACGCTCCCGGGTGGAGGCCGGCGGCCCGCCTGGTCATGATGCGCATCGGGTGGTCCGGCGATCCGAGGCCGGACGACCGGTGGCCCTCGATCGCAACCGGATCGAGCGCCGTCAGGATCCCTGGCATCCGGGGGACGCTAGGCCGAGAAGAGGGGGCCGGCATTTCTGCGAGGTCCCCGATCGTCGCCGCCTCCTACTGGCAGCCCACCGTGCCCGACGGCCGCCAGCCCAGGGTCCCGGGGACTCGACCGCCCCGTCAGGAGTGGACGAGGACTCGAAGGCCGGCCACGCCAGGTCGGGCACGGTGGGCGACCACGCTCATGCGAGTCCAGCCCTGCGCTCCGCCGCCTCGACGCAGTTGCGGAACAGCATCGCGATGGTGGTCGGACCGACCCCGCCGATCCGCGGCGTGATCCACCCCGCGACCTCTTCGCACGCCTCGTCGACGTCCGGCAGCAGCTTGCGGCCCTCGTAGCGGACGCCACCGCCCACCACCACGCACCCCGGGGTGATGTGCTCGGGCTGCAGGATGCCGGGCACACCGGCGGCGGCGATCACGATCTCGGCCCGCTTGGTGTACTCCGGCCAGTCGGGCACACCCGTGTGGACCACGGTGACCGCCGCGTTGGCGCTCGGCCGCTTCTGCGACAGCAGCAGCGCCAACGGCCGGCCGAGGGTGGTACCCCGACCCAGGATGCACACGCTGCGGCCCGAGACGGGGATCTCGTAGTGAGCCAGCAGCGCCTCGATCCCAGCGGGCGTGCACGACACGGGCCCCGGCATCCCCAGCGCGAGGCGACCGACGTTCTCCGGGTGGAGCCCGTCGACGTCCTTGGCCGGGTCGATGGCGAGCAGGGCGGCATCGAAGTCGATCTGCTGCGGGGTGGGGTGCTGCAGGAGCAGGCCGGTGACGGCGTCGTCCTCGTTCATCTGCCGGATGGCGTCGAGCACCTCGACCTGGGTGGCGTCATCTCCCAGGTGGAGGTGCGGCGCCGCCATCCCCAGCGACTCGGCCCTCTCCTGCTTCATCCGGATGTACCCGGCGGAGGCCCCATCGCTGCCCACGAGGATCGTGCCCAGGCCGACGGCATGCCCGCTCTCCAGCAGCTTGGCGATGCGCGGCTCGAGGTCCGCGAACACCGCTTCGGCAACCGGGGCACCGGGCATCAAGACGGCAGTCATGCCCCTGATCTTACGGGCCGCGACCACCGGCACCGGCCGGCCAGTGGGCCGCGAAGGTCCAGGGCAAGGGCACGGCGAGCGTGCGCGTCAGGGTCGGTGCCTGCCCGCCCGCTGGCGGTGGCGCGCCCGCCCGGTTGGGGGCAAGAAGCGGCCGATTCCGACGGCTGACGCCCCGAACCTCGGGCTGCATCGAGGTTGGGGGCAAGAAGCGGCCGATTCCGACGGCTGATGCCCCGAACCTGAGCGAGACGACCACGGGCCGCGTGGAGCTACCGATGCTGCGCCGTCGCCGGCCCTTGGCCCGGTCAGTGCAGGAAGTGGCGTTCGCTGGTGAAGACCATGGCGAGGCCGAGCTCGTCGGCCTTGGCGATGGTGTCCTCGTCCTTGACCGAGCCGCCGGGCTGGATGACGACCGCGACGCCGGCATCGGCGGCCGCCTCGATGCCGTCGGGGAACGGGTAGAAGGCGTCGCTGGCGCAGGCGCCGCCCTTGGCCCGGCCGGCCGCCTTCGAGGCCGCGATCTGGCCGGCCTCGACGCGGTTCTGCTGGCCGGCGCCGATGCCCCACGCGGTGCCGTCCTTGACGAGCACGATCGAGTTGCTCTTGACCCAGCCGACGAGCCGCCACGCCAGCTCGGCGTCCGCCCACTCGGCTTCCGTCGGCTGGCGCTTGGTCACGACGCGCCAGTCGTCGCGGGTGCCGGCGAAGTGGTGCGCGTCCTGGACCAGCCACGAGCCCGTGAGCTGGCGGATCTGGTGCCGGTCAGCGGTGGGCGGGGTGGCGGTGAGCAGGCGGGTGTTCTTGCGCTTCTTGGTGAGCGCGTCGATGACCCCGTCGCCGTAGCCGGGCGCGATGACGAGGTCGGCCTGGGCCGCCGCCACCATGCGTTCGACGGTGGCGTCGTCGACCGGGTGGGACAGCGCCACGATCCCGCCGAAGGCGGAGCGCTCGTCGCACTCGAAGGCGCGCTGGTACGCCTCCGCCAACGTGTCGGCCACCGCCGCGCCGCACGGGTTGGCGTGCTTGATGATCGCCACGGCCGGCTTGCCGAACGTGGCCGCGAGGTCGTTGGCCAGCCCCCAGGCCGCATCGGCGTCGAACAGGTTGAGGTAGCTGAGGGCCATGCCGCCGTGCTGCTCCACGCCGTCCCACCACGACGTGGTGCCGATGTCGCGGTAGCGCGCGCCGGTCTGGTGCGGGTTCTCGCCGTAGCGGAGCTCCTGGACGCGCTCGAGGGCCAGGTGGATGGTGGGCGGGAGCGGCTCCTCGGCGACGCGGTCGAACCAGGTGACGATCGACACGTCGTAGGCCGCGGTGTGGGCGAACGCCTTGCGAGCGAGGGCCAGCTTGGTGGCGTCGGACAGCACGCCGCCCGCCTTCAGCTCGTCGACGACCGTCTGGTAGTCGGACGGGTGCGTGAGGATCCCCACGTCGCGGAAGTTCTTGGCGGCCGCCCTGATCATGGCGGGACCACCGATGTCGATGAGCTCCTCCGCGCGCGTGGCGCCGTGCTCGAAGGTGGCCGTGTCGGCGCCGAAGGGGTACAGGTTCGACACGACCAGGTCGAGCGGGTCGATGCCGTACTCGGCCATGTCCTTCTGGTGATCCGGGTTGCGACGGTCGGCGAGGATCCCCCCGTGGACCTTCGGGTGCAGGGTGACCACCCGGTGCCCGAGGATGGCCGGGAACCCCGTGAGCTCGGCGACGTCGGTGACCGCCAGGTCCGCGTCGCGCAGGGCCTGGGCGGTGCCACCGCTGGAGATGAGGTCCCAGCCCATGCCCCGAAGCTCGCGAGCGAGCTCGACGATGCCGGACTTGTCGTACACGGACAGCAATGCCCTCATCGTTGGGTGACGCCTTTCTGGAGGAGCGAGGGGTCGGCGATGACCGCCCGGATGGTCGCGGGGTAGAGGCGGCGCTCGGCGGCCTTGATGCGCTCGTGGAGGGCTTCCTCGTCGTCGCCCGGCAGGACCGGCACCGCCTCTTGGGCGAGGATCGGCCCGGCGTCCACCTCGAGGGTGGCGACGTGCACCGTGCAGCCGGTGACCTTCACGCCGTAGGCGAGCGCATCGCGGACGCCGTGCCAGCCCGGGAACGACGGCAGCAGAGCCGGGTGCGTGTTCAGGATGCGGGCAGGGAACGCGTCGTGGATCGCGGCGCTGAAGATCGTGCCGAAGCCGGCCATCACCACCAGCTCGACGTCGTGCGCCTGGAGCGCGTCGACCACGGCGGCGGTGTACGCCTCGCGGTCGAAGTCCGCGCCGTAGCTCACGCGCTCCACCAGGACGGCCGGCACCCCGTTCGACTCGGCGACGACCTGGGCTTTCGACGGTCGGTCGGTCACCACCAGGGCCACGGGGATCCCGTCCTCGAGGATGGCGTCCAGGAGGGTCCCGCTGCCCGAGGCCAGCACCGCGATGCGCACGTCTGGAACCTACTCGGCGCCTCCGGGCGCAGATCCCGAGAGATCCATCCACTTCCCGGCGGCGTGCGTTAGCGTTCCCGCCGACCCTCACACCCACCTCCGGAGGCGGACATCGTGGACAAACTCACTACCAGCGACAAGGTCGTGGCCGGTTCAGGCCTCTTGCTGTTCATCGCGTCGTTCCTCCCCTGGTTCGGCGTCGAGGGCTTCAACGCAGACGGGAACGGCTGGGACGTCGGCTTCTTCTGGGGCGGCATCCCCGCTCTCCTCGGCCTGCTCGCCGCCGGCGTGGTGCTCGCCACCAAGCTCGGCGATGTCAAGCTCCCCGATCTGCCGATCACGTGGGGGCAAGCCATCCTCGCGGCCGGCGGGCTCTCGGCGCTGATCGTCGTCCTCAAGCTCCTCATCGGGTATGAGGTCTGCGGGTTCGGCAGCTGCATCGACCTCGACCGCAAGTGGGGCCTGTTCGTGGCGGCCATCGCCTCTGTCGGTCTGGCGGCCGGTGGGTTCCTCAAGTTCCAAGAGGGTGACGACGCCCCGGCGGCCCCCGGCGGCACCGGCACCGCACCCTTCTGATCTGACGAGCGGTCGGTACGAGGCCCCGGCTGCGGCCGGGGCCTCGCCGCGTCTCGGGTCCGCCAACCCCAGAGCGGCCGGGCGTACCGTCGCCGCATGACAGAACCTGTGGGGCAGGCGGACTCGATGTCGTTCCTGGACTCGTTGGGTGCACGAGGCCAGCGTCGAGCGGAGCCGAGGACATCCATCGCCACGGCCGGGGCGGGCTGCGTGCTCGCCATCGTGGGCGTCCTGATCGTCGCCGGCGACACCGGCATCGACGACTCGAGCGGCGACCTCAACCGGGTGCCGGGCATCCTGCTGTCCGGGCTGGTGATCGCGGCCGGGTTCTACGTGCTGGCCGCCGCCAGGCAAGGCGCCGTCGCCACGGGGGGCACCGTCGCGGCCGCGCTCGGCGTGCCGCCCTTCATGTTCTTCCTCACCTTCGACGAGAACAGCTTCCCGCCGTACTCCACAGAGGGCATCCTCATCGTGTCCACGATCGTGTGGCTCGGCGCCTACGCCGTGGGCCCCGGCCGGGGGCGGCCGTTCTTCCTGGGCGCCGGGTTGATCGGTCTCTGGTTCACGATCCTGCAGCTCACCGAGAAGGTGTTCACGTCGCCGTTCGACCTCGTCGGCTCGTTCTTCTTCGGCTCCAGCGGCTTCGACGACGGCTCGAGCTTCGACCCCGAGACCGGGGAGCTCATCCCGAGCGGTGGCGACTTCAACATCCCCGACGTGCCCGATCCGTCCACCATCGGGATCCTGTCGCTCGCGCTCGGTGTCGCCTTCCTCTTGGGCGGCCGGTGGCTCGACAAGGCTGGCCGCCACGGCGCCGCGACCCCGCTCGCGTTCGCGGCCATCCCGTGCCTCTTCGTCGGCGTGATCGCCCTCGCCGACGACCTCGAGGCCGCGGGCACCGGGCTGCTGATGGTCGTCATCGGTCTCGCGCTCGCCTACTGCGGCGCCACCGTATGGCGACGCGCCACCACGTGGATCGGCGGCGCGGTCACCGCCCTCGGGCTCGCCACCTTCCTCGTCGACATGACGCCCGACGACGACGCCACCGTCGGCGGCATGCTGTTCATCGCGGGCGGCATCGGGCTCGTGTTCGCCGGCCACGCCCTCGCCACCGCCTTGAAGGAGCCCGACGAGATGACCGTCACGCTGGGCATGCCCGACGGCGCGGCGGTGCCGGCCGGTCCCATGCGGCGCGTCAGTCCGCTGGTCGCGCAGCCCGAGGCGACCCCGGCGCCCGACGAAGGCCAGTGGGCGCCTCCCCCGCCGCCTCCCGCTCCCGAGGACCCACCCATCCCGCCCCCGCCGCCGGCCTAGCGGCCACCCGCTGCGTTCGGCGCCCTACGACACCAGCGGGCGGGGGCGATCACCGGTACGTTCAGCAGGTCTCGGCCGGGCGGGTCGTGAGGCATCGGTGCGATCTACGCACCGTGTGACTGAGAGAGACGCACATGATGCACCAATTGTTCCGGAGGTCCTCGCGCGGCGCGCTCGGCCTCTTGCTCTTCACCGGCGCGGCGCTCGCGATCGGAGGCAGCCAACCGGCCCAAGCGGCCCAAGCGGTTCGGTACGCCGTCGTGGCCGCGGACGGGTCCGTCGTGGCCGGACCCGCGGTCCAATCGGTCACGGTCCTCGGAGTTGGTCAGTACGAGGTGCGGTTCACCTCCAACGTGAGCAGCTGCGCGTACATGGCGACGACCACGAACGCCTTCAGCCAGGCCGTGCAGGCCTACACGGCGGGCGGGCACCTGTCCCCCAAGGGCGTGTACGTGGAGACCAAGAACCAGGGCGGCGGTCTCACCGCGGCGCCGTTCAACGTGGTCGTCGAGTGCACCAGGCCGGGTGTCAACTGGGCCGTCGTCGACTACGACGGCGCGCTCGCTCGGGCGAGCGCAGGCACCTCCATCGGCGCGGGCGGAGGCCAGTACCTGGTCACCTTCGCCAACAACGTGAGCGGATGCGCCTACCTCGCCACGGTCGGTGATCCGGCCAACGCGCTCGTGGCGAACCCGGCCAACGTGTCCACGGCCTCTGGCCCCACCCCCAACTCGGTGCTGGTGGAGACCAAGAACCCGGCTGGCGGACTGGCGACTGGCATCCCGTTCCACCTGGCGGCGGTCTGCCCGGGCAAGGGTGCCGGCGACATCGCCGTCGTCCACGCTGACGGCCGACCGGCTCGAGCCTCTGCGCTCACCAGCAGCTTCCGCACCGGCATCGGCTCGCGCAACGTCGCGACGGGCACCGACCTGTCGAGCTGCGCAACGGTCGCCAGCCGCGGCTCGGTCACCAGCGACGCGCCGTTCAACCCGGCCACGGTCGAGGTGACCCCAGGCGTGGCGCCCAACACGATCGGTCTCCAGATCCGGCAGCTGCTGTTCTTCGGCGGCGAGACGATCGACGAGGCCGTCCACGCACAGATCGTCTGCTGAACCAGCCGACGAGCAGGCTCGACTCAGGGGGCAGCGCGCGTGCGTCGGCCCTCTGAGCCGCGCCCATGAGGCTCAGCCGAAGGGTGGGTCGACGCAGCCGGTCGAGCCGCCACCGGGGCCGGCCGGCTCGGTGCGGGGGTAGGGCTCCACGAACCCGCTGCCGGGGTCGTGGCCCGTCACGAAGCGCACCGCCGCGTTCGTGATGGCCTTGGCCTCGACCGCCTGGAAGGCGGGGTCGACCAGCAGCTGCTCCTCGGGGGCGTTGCTGATGAAGGCGGCCTCCGACAGCACCGACGGCACACCCGCCGAGCGGCTGAGGATGCCGTAGTAGTCGCCGCCGCCCGCCCGGGGCCGGTACTTCGCACCCGCGTCGGCATCCGCGACCCACGCCACGTCATACGGGGTGAACGCCCGCACCAGCTCCTCGTAGAGAAGCCCGGAGGCTCGCTTCGACTCGGGTGACGCGATCTGGAAGTACGTCTCCGCACCCGGCCCGTCCCGAGGTCCGTCGGGGGCGGCGTTGTGGTGGATCGACACGAACAGCTGGGGGTGGAGGCTCGTCGCGATGGCCGCCCGACTGACGAGCGTGATCCGGTAGTCCGAGGTGCGCGTGAGCACGACCGTCGCCCCGAGCGCTTCGAGCTGCCGCTTGGCCTCTCGGGCGATGGCCAGGTTGACGGACTTCTCGGTCGTACCAGCCGGCCCGACGGCGCCCGGCTCGTCGCCGCCGTGGCCAGGGTCGAGCACGACGTTGGCGCCGGCCAACGGGGTGCCCGCGACCGTGACCTCGCCGCCGCACGGGGCGCGGGCCAGGAAGGTGCCGTCGGCGTTGGCGGCCAGCACTGCGAGCACCACACCCGCCGGCGTGACGACCGCCTTGGGCGGACCGGCCGGCACCGACGGCCAGGCGATCGGTGGGGTCGTGGTGGTCGTCGTGGGCGGGACGGTGGTCGACGTGGTGGTCTCGCCGGTGGTCGTGGTGGACGACGTCGTCGACGACGTGGTGGGGGCGGCGGCGGGCTCGTGGTCCTCGCGGGCGACGACCGCGACAGCACCGGCGACCAGCAGCACCAGTGCCGCGATCAGCAGGCCCCACCATCGTCTCGTCATGCCGCTCACGATGGCATGCGGCCGACCTACAGCGTCTTCACGACCTCGACCATCAGGGCGCCCGCCTCGGTGGGGTTCTGGCCGATCTTCACGCCCGCGGCCTGGAGGGCCTCCTGCTTGGCGGCCGCGGTGCCCTTGCCGCCCGAGACGATGGCGCCGGCGTGGCCCATCTTCTTGCCGGGGGGCGCGGTCACACCGGCGACGTACGAGACGACCGGCTTGCTCATCTTGTCGGCGATGAAGGCGGCGGCCTCTTCCTCGGCGGACCCGCCGATCTCACCGATCATCATCACGGCCTTGGTGTCCGGATCCGCTTCGAACGCCTCGAGGCAGTCGATGAAGCTGGTGCCCGGCACGGGATCGCCGCCGATGCCCACGCACGTGGTGACACCGATGTCGTTGAGCTTGAGCTCGTAGAGCGCCTGGTAGGTGAGCGTGCCCGAGCGGCTGACGATGCCGACGTTGGGCTTGCCCTCGACCGGGGCCTTGGCGATGTGGCCGGCGGTGATGCCGATGTTGGCCTTCCCGGGGCTGATGATGCCGGGACAGTTCGGACCCAGCAGCTGCACGCCGGGGAAGTCCCGCTTGAGCTTGTTGAAGAACCAGGCCTCGTCGTGGGCGGGCACGCCTTCGGTGATGGCCACGATGAGCTTCACGCCGCCCTCGGCCGCCTCGATCACGGCGTCCTTCACGCCGGGCGCGGGGATGAAGATGCACGACGCGGTGGCGCCGGTGGCTTCGACCGCGTCGGCGACCGTCGCGTAGACGGGGATGCCGTCGACGTCGGTGCCCGCCTTCTTCGGGTTGGTGCCCGCCACGACCTGGGTGCCGTAGTCACGGTTGAGGAGGCCGTAGAACTTGCCCTGCGAGCCGGTGAGGCCCTGGTAGACGACCTTGGTCTTGTCGTCGACGAAGATGGCCATGTCGGTCGCTCCTACTTCCCGGCGCCGGCAGCGGCGACGACGGCTTCGGCAGCTTCGACCATGGTCGGCTTGAGCTGCAGCATGTCGGACAGGTGGGGCTCGAGCAGCGCTCGGCCGGCGTCGGCGTTGGTGCCGTCGAGGCGGATCACGATCGGCACCTTGATGTCGACGCGACCGACGGCGGTGATGATCCCGTTGGCCACCTCGTCGCCCTTGGTGATGCCGCCGAAGATGTTGATGAAGATCGAGCGCACGTCGGGGTCGTGGGTGATGACCTCGAGGGCGCCGGCCATCACGTCGGCGTTGGCGCCGCCGCCGATGTCGAGGAAGTTGGCGGGCTTGCCACCGACCTGGTTGACGATGTCGACGGTGGACATGGCCAGCCCGGCGCCGTTGGCGATCACGCCGACGTAGCCGTCGAGGCCGACGTACTGCAGCCCCTTCTCGTACGCCTCCTTCTCCCGCTCGTCCCGCACCTGGGTGGCCTCGTACTGCTCGTACTCGGGGTGGCGGAACACCGAGCTGCCGTCGAGGGTGACCTTGGCATCGAGGGCGTGGACCTCGCCGGTGGGCTTGAGGATCAGCGGGTTGATCTCGGTGAGGTCGGCGTCGCCCTCGGTGTAGGCGACGTACAGCTTGCGGAGGATGTCCACCGTGCCCTCGGTGGCGGCGGGGTTGAGCTTGGCGGCCTCGACCCACGACCGAGCCGCCGCCTCGGTGAGCCCGTCGACGGGGTCGATCCAGATCTTGGCGATGGCGTCGGGGTCGGTCTCGGCCACGGCCTCGATCTCGACGCCGCCCTGGGCGGAGAGCATGCCCAGGTGCTTCTTGGCGGAGCGGTCGAGGGTGAAGCTGGCGTAGTACTCCTCGGCGATGTCGGACGCGAGCTCGATCCAGACGATCTCGACGGTGTGGCCCTTGATGTCCATGCCGAGGATGTTCCCGGCGTGGGTGCGGACCTCGTCCGCGTCGTTGGCGAGCTTGATGCCGCCGGCCTTGCCGCGGCCCCCCACCTGCACCTGGGCCTTCACGACCACGGGGTACCCGATGCGGGCAGCAGCCGCGACGGCCTCGTCGACCGTGGTGACGGCTTCGCCGGGCGAGACGGGGATCCCGTACGTCGCGAAGAACTGCTTGCCCTGGTACTCGTAGAGATCCATCCACACTCCGGTTTCCGACGTGGCGTCAGGTCGGCCGATACTAGGGGCGTGCCGCTGATCCGCTGCCAGTCGAGCCCGCCCGCCTGATGCCGGTCGCCCAGACGCGCGGCCACGCTGGCAAGGCGCTGATCATCGCCAGCGTGAGCATCGTCCTCATCCTGGGGATCACGTTCGTCGTCGCCCTCGCCGCCAGCCGTGGCGACGTGGACATCAACCTGGGCGACGCGCGCTTCAACGCCGGGCAGAGCGAGCGCCTCGCCAAGGAGATCGACGATGGCGGCGACCTCCCGTTCCTGTACCAGGACCTGGTCAACGGCGACCGCAACCTGTTCGTGCAGCACACCGGCGACGATCCCGACGAGGGCTGGGTCGCCTTCGGCGCCTTCGATCCTGACGAGCCGAGCTGCGCGGTGGAGATCGATCGAGACGCGAAGGCCCTCGTCAACGCCTGCGACCGCGACGTCACGTACCCCCTCGACGGCGACGGGCTGCGGTCCTACCCGACGACGGTGGAGGACGGCCGCGTGTACGTCGACATCAACGAGCTGACGACCTCCACCACCACCGAGGGTTAGTCGAACAGGGGCAGCAGCTCGGACTTCTGCACCTTGTTGGTGCCGGTGCGAGGGAGCTCGTCGACCGCGAGGAAGCGCTTCGGCACCTTGTAGTCGGCCAGGCGCTCCTTGGCCCAGGCGTCGAGCTTGGCCTTCTTCAGCGTGGCGCCCTCGGCCAGGCGGACGGCCGCGACGGGCACCTCGCCGAGACGCTCGTCGGGCAAGCCGATGACGCTCGCCTCGAGCACGTCGGGGTGCTGCTCGAGCGCGTGCTCCACCTCGAGGGCGTAGACGCTGTAGCCGCCGTGCTTGATGACGTGCTTGCTCCGGCCTTCGAACACCAGCAGCCCCATGGGGCCCTTGCGGGCGAGGTCGCCGGTGCGGAGCCACCCGTCGTCGGTGAGCACCGCGGCGGTGGCGTCCTCGTCGCGCCAGTAGCGCTTGAGCACGCCGGGGCCCTTCACCTGCAGCTCACCAACCTGGCCGCCCGGGAGCTCCTCCCCCTCTTCGTCGACCACCCGCATCTCGTAGCCGGGGAGGGCGAAGCCGAGAGCCTCCCCGAAGGGTCCGGCGCCGGAGCCGAGGTACGGCGGCGAGAGCTTGGCGGCGACGCCACCCCCGACCTCGACCATCCCGTAGCCCTCGGCGAAGGCGGCCTGCCCGACCGCACCGAGCAGCGGCACGGTCATGGTGGCGCCCATCTTCTTGAAGCGCTCCGCCAGCTCGGGCGGCATGGCGTCGGCGCCCGAGGCCCACACCCGCACCGACGTGAGGTCGCGCTCGGCGGCGTTGGCCTCATCGAGCATCCGGTACATCGCCGGCACGCCGACGAACATCGTGGCCCGCCGCGACTCGATGGCGTCGAGCACCTTCACCGGGTTGAACTTCGGCAGCAGGAAGGCGGGGATGCCGGCGACGCCCAGGCCGATGAGCACGGCGAAACCCATGATGTGGGCGACCGGCAGCGCGATCACCGCCTCGTCACGGTGGAGGCGAGCCGGCCACAGCACCGCGTTGGCCACCTGGCCCACCAACGCCCGGTGGGTGAGGGCGGCGCCCTTCGGCTTGCCGGTGGTGCCGGATGTGTAGAAGAGGGCCGCGACATCGTCGGGCGCCGCCTTGTGCGCGTCCGCCAGCGAGTCGACCCCGTCGACGGTCGCCGCCGAGCGCAGCACGAGGGTGGCGCCGCTGTCCTCCACGACGTGGGCCACCTCCTCGGGCCGCATCTGGTCGTTGACCGGTGCCGGCAGCGCTCCGGCCCGCGCCGCCGCGCAGCACAGGAGCAGCTGCTCGTACCCGTTGGCGGTGGCGACGACGACGACATCGCCCGGCTCGGTCTGGGCGGCGATGCCGCCGGCCCAGCGTCGCACCCGCCGCGCCGCCTGGTCATAGGTGAGGTCGAGGCCTCCCTCGGCCTCGGTGACCAGCTGGCGATCGCCATGGACCTTCTCGAGGCGGTCGAACAGGGTGCCGAGCGTGAGATCGCGCTTGAGGAGGAGAGCTGCCCGCTCGATCGACCTGGTGGCCATGGCGGACCGGTCTACCGGGGCGCAGCGCTCCGCCGCCACCCGGACGGCGGGCGCAGGGCAGGAGTAGCGTTCGCATCGGGTCACCGGGGTGGTGGCCCAGGGAGGGGATGGCGCGTTGTTCGGGCGCATCGTCGTGGGTGTCGGCAAGACCGACAGTGCCAAGGAGGCCGCCAAGGTGGCCATCGATCTTGCCGAGCGCTACCGCGCCACGCTGCACCTGGTGACCGCGTACGACAAGGCCGACGCCCGCGCTCGCGACGACGCCGAAGGGTTCCTCGCGTCACTGCTCAACGTGGATGACGTGCACATGCACGTCATCCCGGGCGACCCGGCCGAGGCGCTCCTGATGGTGGCCGGCGAGGTGAAGGCAGACCTGATCGTCGTCGGCAACAAGGGCATGAAGGGGGCCCGCCGGGTGCTCGGCAGCGTGCCCAACTCGGTCGCGCATGGTGCCAGCGCGTCGGTGCTGATCGTCGACACGACCTCCTGAGCGGTCAGTCCTGCGCGAGCTCGAGCGCGAAGTAGCGGGCATCGTCGAACGGGTTGAACCGGTACGCGTCGATGTCCACGAACCCGAGCGACTCGTAGAGGGCAACCGCCGGTGCCAACCGCGAGACGGTGTCGAGCAGCAGCCGGCGGTACCCGAGCGATCGGGCGACCTCGATGGCGGCCTCCGCCAACGTTCGACCGAGCCCCTGCCCGCGGGTGCTCGGATCCAGGTACATGCGCTTCAGCTCGCCGTCGTGCTCGCCGAAGCGACGCACGCCGACCACCCCGACCGCCGTCCCGTCAGCATCTTTGACGAGCAGGACGACGCCGTCGGGCGCGGCGTAGGCCGTCGACAGGTCGGCCACCTCGTCGTGGACGTCAGCCTGGAAGTCGACCTCGAACGGGAGCCCGTCGAGGTAGTCGTGGACGAGACGTTGGGCGTCGTCCCAGTCCTGCGCCGTCGTGGCGGGCACGATCTGCACGCCGCTACGCCTTCTTGATGGGGGCCCAGGAGAGCAGCAGGCGCTTCTCGCCGATGCCGGGGAAGCGGATCACGGTCTCGGCCTTGTCGCCTTGACCCTCGATGAGGAGGATCACGCCCTCGCCGAACGTGGCGTGGACGACGTCGTCACCGACCTTGAGGCCGAGGGCGTCCGCGCCGTGCTTGGCCGGGCCCGTCCCAGTCCCCCGCATGGCCCGCTCGACGATGCGGTCCTTGTTGGCATCGATGCCGTCGCCGCGCGAGCCGTAGCCTCCGCTGCCGTAGGTGCGACCGCCGCGGCTCGCGCGCCGCTGCTCGATGGCCTCCACCAGGCGTTCGGGGATCTCGTCGAGGAACCGGCTCGGCGGGTTGTACTGCGTGCCGCCGAACAGCGTGCGGCTCCATGCGTGGGTGAGGTACAGGCGCTCTTGGGCCCGCGTGATGGCGACGTAGGCGAGCCGGCGCTCCTCCTCCATCTCGTCGGGCTCGCCGATCGAGCGCAGATGGGGGAACACGCCCTCTTCCAACCCCATGATGAACACGGCGGGGAACTCGAGGCCCTTGGCGGCGTGGACGGTCATCAGCATCACCTGGCTGTCGTCGCCGTCGATCTCGTCGGCGTCCGACACGAGGCCGACCTGCTCGAGGAACTGGTCGATGCCCTCCGCCTCCTCGGCGGAGCCGACCAGCTCGGCCAGGTTCTCCAGCCGGCTCTCCGACTCGATCGTGCGCTCCTCTTGCAGCTCGATCAGGTAGGCGGAGCGGTCGAGCAGGGCCTGGAGCAGCGGCGCCGGCTTGTCCTCGGCCGCCAGCTCCCCCACGCCATCGATGAGCTCGAGGTAGCGGGCGATGCCCTTCACCGCGGTGCCGGTGATCCCGGCGGCGTCGGCCTGGCGCAGGGCATCGGTGAACGACACCCCGTAGCTGGACGAGTAGGCGTCCAGCTTGCCGATGCTCGAGTCGCCGATGCCGCGCTTGGGCGTGTTGAGGATCCGCTTCACGGACACCTCGTCCTGTGGGTTGATCACCGCCTTGAGGTAGGCGAGCGCGTCCTTGATCTCCCGGCGGTCGTAGAAGCGCGTCCCCCCGATGACCTTGTACGGCACCCCCATGCGGGTGAGGTTCTCCTCCACCACTCGGCTCTGCGCGTTGGTGCGGTAGAAGACCGCGATGTCAGCCCAGCGCATGTCACCGCCATCGTGGAGCTTGGCGATCTCGCGTGTGACCCACTGCGCTTCGTCGACCTCGTCGTCACCGTGGTACCGCACGATCGGGTTGCCGTCGCCGCGGTCGGTCCACAGCTCCTTCGGCTTGCGGCTGAGGTTGTTCCCGATGACCGCGTTGGCGGCATCGAGGATGGTCTGCGTCGACCGGTAGTTCTGCTCCAGCACCACGATCGTGACGTCAGGAAAGGCGTTCTCGAACTCGAGGATGTTCCTCATGTCCGCTCCCCTGAACTTGTAGATCGACTGGTCGCCATCGCCCACGACGCAGACGTTTCTGTGCTCCTTCGTGAGGAGGAGGACCATCTCGTTCTGGACGGTGTTGGTGTCCTGGTACTCGTCGACGAGGACGTGCTTGAAGCGGCGGCGATAGCTCTCGAGGACGTCGGGGTGGCGTTGGAAGAGCGTGACGGTGTTGCCGAGGAGGTCGTCGAAGTCCATGGCGCCGGCGCGCTGCAGGCGGGCCTGGTACTCGCGGAAGACGTCTGCGATCTTCCGCTCGTAGATGACGCCGGCCCGCTCGGCGTAGGCGTCGGCGGACAGGTGGTCGTTCTTGGCCGCGCTGATGGTGGCGTGGATCGAGCGGGGCGGGAAGCGCTTCGGGTCGAGACCGAGGTCGCGGATGACGTAGCCCGTGAGACGCCTGGCGTCGGCCTGGTCGTAGATCGTGAACTGCTTCGGGTAGCCGAGCTTGTCGGCGTCGCGCCGCAGGATCCGCACGCACGCGGAGTGGAACGTTGACACCCACATCTTCTCGGCGACCGGTCCGACCAGCGCACCGACGCGGTGCTTCATCTCGTCGGCGGCCTTGTTGGTGAAGGTGATGGCGAGGATCTCGAACGGGCTGATGTTGTGCTCACGGATCAGGTGAGCGATGCGGTGCGTGAGCACGCGCGTCTTGCCCGAACCGGCCCCGGCCACGATCAGCAGCGGCCCCTCCGTGTGGGTGACGGCCTCCCGCTGGACAGGGTTCAGCCCCTCCAGGAGGGCGTCGTCGGCGGGGCTCATGACCCGCCCACGCTACCGGTCGCCTGTGACACCCCCCCGGGGCGACGAAAGCTCGACCGCCGCGGCGGGCACGACCTCGGCGGTGCGACCGGGCGCCGCCTGCCACGACCAGTACAGGTTCGTGTGGGCGATCACCTGCTCGACCGGCGGGGCGCCCCACTCGGTGAGGTCCTCGGTGGTGTGGGCGTCGCCCACGAGGGTGGTGTCGTAGCCCCTCGTGAACGCGCCGTGGAGGGTGGACCGGACGCAGGCGTCGGTCTGGGCACCGGCGACGATGAGCCGCCCGACCCCGCCGCGAGCTCCTGCTCCAGCGTGGTGTCCTCGAAGGAGTCGCCGTAGCGCTTGTGGACCACCGGCTCGCCGTCCCCCATCTGCAGCTCGGGCACGTACTGCCACTGGTCGCTCCCCTCGGGCAGCTCCTCGCTCTGGTGCTGGACCCACACCACGGGGACGTCCGCGGCGCGAGCCCGCCCGATGAGCGTGTTGATGTTGGCGATGACCTCGTCGCGCCGGGGCGCGCCCTCGACCACCCCGTTCTGGACGTCGACCACGACCACGGCGGTGTTCGGACGGTCGGGCAAGCTCGTCATCGCGACTCCTTCGACGCTGGGTTGCCGGCCCAGCCTACGAAGGCGGTGTGACACGGTAGTGACGGTCCCGTCCGGACGTGACCGCTCCCCGGGACGTCGTGGTCGTCCTGCTCGACAGCCTCAACCGGCACCTGCTCGGGTGCTACGGCGGCACCGAGTTCGACACCCCGAACCTCGATCGGCTGGCGGCTCGGTCCGTGCGCTTCACCAACCACCACACCGGCTCGCTGCCGTGCATGCCCGCCCGCCACGACCTGCTGGTCGGCGCCCTCGACTTCCCGTGGCGGCCCTGGGGGTCGATCGAGGTGTGGGAGGACGCGGTCACCTCGCGGCTGCGCCGCGACGCCGGCATCTCCACGATGCTCGTGTCGGACCACCCCCACCTGTTCGAGACCGGCGGCGAGAACTACCACACCGACTTCGGCGGCTGGGACTACCTCCGCGGCCACGAGGACGACCCCTGGCGCACCCGTCCCGACCCGTCCTGGATCGGTGCGCCTGCCATGCCCGCGCGACGGCCGCCGTGGGAGCGCGGCTACGACATCTCCCGCACGTGGTTCAAGGAGGAGGCCGACTACCCCGGCCCGCGCACGATGGCCGCCGCGGCGGCGTGGCTCGAGGGCGAGCTCTCCGCCGAGCGCGGCCCCGAGGAGCGGGCCCTGCTCGTCGTCGACGAGTTCGATCCGCACGAGCCCTTCGACGTGCCCGAGCCGTGGGCCAGCAGGTACGACCCCGACTGGGAGGGCGAGCGCCTCATCTGGCCGCCCTACGCCACGAGCCAGGAGCGGTCGGGGCTCACCGACCGCGAGAGCGTGCACCTGCGCCGCCAGTACGGCGCCAAGCTCTCGATGATCGACCACTGGCTCGGTCGCATCCTCGAGGTGATCGACCGGCACGCGGCGTGGGACACCACCGCGTTCATCCTGTGCACGGACCACGGCCACTACCTGGGCGAGCGCGGCTTCTGGGGCAAGCCGCAGGTGCCGGTGCACCCAGAGCTGGGCCACATCCCGCTGCTGGTGTCGTGGCCCGGCGTGGCGCCTGGCACGAACGGCGCCCTCACCACCACGGTCGACCTGCACGCCACGCTGTGCGACGTCTTCGCGGTCACGCCCGAGCACCGCACCCACGGGCGCTCGCTCGTGCCGCTGCTCGACGGGACGGCGTCGTCGATCCGGGAGTGGGCGCTCTGCGGGGTGTGGGGGCGCGAGGTCCATGTGGCGGACGCCTCCCGCACCTTCGCCAAGGCCCCGGTGGAGGGCAACCGCCCGCTGTCGATGTCGTCGAACCGGTGGACCACGATGCCGATCCGCGCGCTCCCCGGCTACCGGATGCCGCGGCCCGACCAGCGGGCGTGGCTCGACCGAGCTCCGGGCACCGATGTCCCGGTGATCCGCCAGCCGTTCGACCAGAGCGATGACCTGCCGTTCTGGGCGGGCGGCCGGTTCCTCGGCGACGTCCTCTACGACCGCGCCGAGTCCGACGCCACCGGTGAGGTGCGGAACCAGGCCGGCGGGGGCGCGGACAAGGAGATGGCCGACCTGCTCGTCGAGGCCATGCGGTCCATCGAGGCCCCCACGGAGCAGCTCGTCCGGCTGGGGCTGGGCTAGACCACCCCCTGATGGAGTTCCTCAAGCTCACCTCGACCGACGCCTTCATCGTGTTCGACCTCGGCGACGCGCCCACCGTGGGCGTGGTGCGCCAGGCCCCGAAGGTCCTCAAGGACGGCGCCGAGCTGCTGGCGCGGTCCACCACCTACGCGGCGGCCAGCTTCGGCCTCCAGGTCGGCGGGGGCTCGGCGGGGATCAACGCCAAGCCGGATGACCGCGACGCCGCCCTCGCCGCGTTCCTCGAGGAGGTCACGCCACTGGTCGAGAGCGGCCGCTGGCTCCCCGGCCCTGGCGTGGGTGTCTCGGCCGAGGACCTCGTCGGCCTGCCGCGTCCGGACGATCGCGCCCAGGCCTTCGACGCGATCGCGGCGGGCGAGAGCGCCGTCGCCGCCGCCCTCGGCGCCCTTGGCTCGCTCAACGGGAAGCAGGTCGCCATCGTCGGCAGCGGCCCGCTCGCCGATGCCGCCGCCGCCTCCGTCGCCGTGAACGGCGGCGCGCTGTTCGAGCAGGGTGCCTTCGACGCCCCCTGCGACGCCCTGCTCGTGGCCGGCAAGGCCGGGGTGCTCGAGCACGATCTCGCCGGCACCGTCAAGGCACGCGTCGTGGTGCCCCTCAGCCCCGTGCCCGTGACGGCGCGGGCGCTGGCCATCCTCGGGCGGGCGGGGGTCGTGGTGGTGCCCGACTTCCTCTCCACCGCCGCTCCGCTCCTCACGGCTGTCGACCCCGGTGGGGGCGACCCCATGACCCGGGTCCACGATGCGGTGGCCGCGCTGGCCGGCGAGGGAACGAACCTCTGGATGGCGGCCGTCGCCAAGGCCGAGGACCACCTCAAGACCTGGCAGGACGCGCTGCCCTTCGGCCGCCCCCTCAGCTGACGAGCAAGCGGGTGCGGAACAGGTCGAGGACCTGCTCCAACGCGTCCCGGGTGGGCTGGCCCGGCTCATCGATCAGGTGCTCGGTGAGGACAGAGTGCGCCACCTTCGGGTGACCCCACGGGTTGCCCTTGGACGAGTCGATCTCGACGCCGACGAACCGGTCGCCGAGCGCCTCGCGGAGATGGGCGAACCGTTCCTTGGGGACCAGCCGATCTCCGGTGAAGCGGAGGCCGAGCACGCACAGATCGGGTTCGGCGGCCATCCGGGCTTGCACCTTCGCGAGGTCGCCGTCGCTGAGGTAGAGGCCGCGCCGCGCCTTCTTGCTGAAGCCGAGCGGGAGCGACGGTTGCGACAGCACCGGCGCCATCACCGCCGGCTCGGGGAGCATCGCCAGCGCGAAGTTGCCCGTGAAGCACATCCCGACCACGCCGACGCCCGGCCCGCCGAGCCGCTCGTGCTCGTGGCGGGCCAGGGCCTTCGACCACTCGACGATCGGACTGGTCTTGCCGGTGGCCCAGGCGGAGAACTCCTTGGACACGCACGCGGGCCCGATGGCCTTGATGGTCATGCCGACCGAGGGCTCGGCCGCGGGCACGCCGAACAGGTGGGGCACGACCGCCGTGCACCCGAGGGCGACCACGCGGTCGGCGAACTCGATCACCTTGGGGGTGATGCCGGGCATCTCGGCGAACACCAGCACCGCCGGGCCGCCGCCCTTCCGGTAGACGTCACGGGTCTTGCCGTCGTAGGTGAACTGATCCTTCTCGTAGCCGCTCAGATCCCCCATGGGCGGGCACCGTACCCTGGCCGCTCATGCACCCGTTCCGGTTCGGCATCCAGTGCCGTGGGCCCGCCGACCGAGCCGGTTGGCGGGCGCTGGCGCGGCAGGTGGAGGACCTCGGCTGGTCCACCCTCACCATCGCCGACCACTTCGACGCGGCCCTCGCGCCGATCCCGGGGCTGATGGCCGCCGCCGACGCCACCACCACGCTGCGGGTCGGGACCATGGTGCTGGCCAACGACTACCGCCACCCCGTGGTGGTCGCCAAGGAGGCCGCCACCCTCGACGTGCTCACGGGCGGTCGCTTCGAGCTCGGCATCGGCGCGGGCTGGATGACCACCGACTACGAAGCTGCCGGTCTCCCCCTCGATCGAGCGGGGACCCGCGTCGAACGGCTGGCGGAGGCCATCGCGGTGCTGCAGGGCCTGTGGGCCGACGGGCCCTGCACCTTCGACGGTCGGCACTACCGGATCGACGGACTGGACGGTCTCCCGCGGCCATCCACACCCGGCGGACCGCCGATCGTGGTCGGCGGTGGTGGCGAGCGCGTGCTCCGCCTGGCCGCACGGACCGCGGACGTCGTGGCCATCAACGTCAACCTGCGCGCCGGGGTGATCGACGAGCGGGCCTTCCCGGACGGCACGCCGGAGTCGACGGACCGCAAGGTGGCCTGGGTGCGGGCGGCGGCGGGAGACCGCGCCGGCGACCTCGAGCTCCAGGTGCGGGTGCACCTGGCGATGATCACCGACGATCCCGACGCCGTGATCGCCGAGCTGGCCCCCGGCTTCGGGCTCACCCCCGACGAGGCTCGGGCCACTCCCCACGCGCTGGTGGGCACGGTCGACCAGGTGTGCGATCAGCTCGTGGAGCGTCGGGAGCGCTGGGGCATCTCCTACCTGGGGATGTCGGCAGACCAGCTCGAGGCGTTCGCGCCGGTCATCGCGCGCCTGGCGGGGACCTGACGCTCAGGCGCAGGTCGCGTCGATGGCGAGGCCGACGATGCCCTCGTCCTCACCGGCGACGGCACCTGGTGGACCGGCGATGCCGGCTGCCGACAGACCGTCGGGGCGCACTCGCACGAGCGTGCCGCGGGCGTCGGGGTCCCGCAGGTCGGTGACCTCCCCGTCCACCTCGAACCGCTGGATCTGGAGGATGCGGGCGGTGTCGGAGTAGCTGACGGTGTCGGTGAACGTCTCGACGCCGGTGGACGTGGCGAAGCGCTGCACCTCCACCGTGAAGCGGACGTCACTGCCCGTCGTGCCCTCGCCGGTGAGGAGCAGGAGGATGGCGGCGGTGCTCGCTTCGGTGGTCGGCACCAGGCGGCAGGCGGTGACCGCGAACGAGCTGGTGCTGCCGCCCACCACCACGACGCCCGTGCCGACCGGTGATGCCGCCGGCAGCTCTGGAGCCGTCACCTTGGTCGGTGCGGAGGTGTCGCCGAGCGAGGCGCCATCGTCGTCAGCGTCGCCGCCTCCGCCCGTGCAGGCCGCGAGGAGCGCGACGAGGCCGACGAGGCCGACGAGCAGCGGACGGCGGGTCACCATGACGTCGGCGAGGGTACAAGCCGGAGGGGTCCGGTTAGGTTCGCTGGATGGTCGCGGTCAGCCTCGGGGCGTGGGCGCTCCGGCTGGCCGTGGTGGCCGGGCTGGTCAGCCTGGTCGGCGTGCGGCGGCGGTCCATCGGGGTGGGGGCCGTGGCGGTGACCGCGGGCGCGACCGTGGTGGCGGTCCTGGCGCTCGTCGAAGCGTTCTGGTCGAAGGACTTCTCGCTCGTCTACGTGGCCGACCACGCGCGGCGGGATGCCAGCACCGCCACCCGGGTGTCCGGGCTCTGGGGTGGGATGGGTGGTTCCCTGCTCTTCTTCGCGCTGGGCACCTCGGTGACCGGGCTCGTGGCGGCCTGGCGCGCTCCCGCAGCCGATCGCGGGTTGGTGGCGGCGGTCGCCGGCGCCGTCAGCGCGAGCCTCGTCGGCTTCGTCGCGGTCTTCAGCGACCCCTTCGACCGGCTCCAGATCCCTGCCGTGGACGGCGCCGGGCTGACCCCGATCCTCGAGCACCCGGCGATGCTGTACCACCCGCCGCTCGTGTACGCCGGGCTCACCTCGCTGGTGGCCGCCTTCGCCCTCTCGGTGGCAGCCCTCGGGCGGGACCGACTCGACGACGGCTGGCGCACCCAGGTGCGGCGCTGGCTCCTCGTGCCGTGGACCCTCCTCGCCATCGGCATGCTGGCCGGCGCCCACTGGGCGTACGTCGAGCTCGGGTGGGGTGGCTACTGGGCCTGGGATCCGGTGGAGAACACCGCCCTGCTCCCCTGGTTGGCGGTGACCGCCGCCCTGCACAGGATCCAGGCGTCGACGTCGGCATCGAATCGACGTCGAATCGACGCCGACGCGGATCCACCGACCTTGGGGGTCGCGGTCCTCGTCGGTGGGGCCTTCCTGCTCGCCCTGCTCGGCGGGCTGCTGACCCGGTCCGGCGCCACGACGTCGGTGCACGCGTTCGCCGAGGAGCGAGCCATCGGACGTGCCTTCGCCGCGCTCCTCTTCGCCGTCGCGCTCGGGTGCGCGGTCCTGGTCGCCCGCCACCGCGGGCGCGTGCCCGCGCCGCGGCCATCACACGACCCGTGGTGGCCACCCACGCGCGGCCGGGCGCTGGGTGTGCAGCAGGTGCTCGTCCTCGGCGCTCTCGCCGTCGTGCTCCTCGGCTCGGTCTGGCCCCTCGTGGCGGAGCTGCGCGGCGGGCGGGAGGTGTCCGTGGGGGGATCGTTCTTCGCCTCCCTCTGCGGACCCATCGCCGTCCTCCTCCTGCTCGCGATGGCGGTCGGTCCCTCCCTGGGCCGCCTGCCCATCGGCACCGTCGCGCTGACGCCGGCCCTCGGCGCCGCCCTCGGTGTGGCATGGGCCGGCACCGACGGCTGGGGAGGGCTGTTCGCGCTGTCGGCCGCGGCGGCAGGCGGGGCGGCGGTCGCGGGCACCGGGCTCGCCCTCGTGCGGGGCCGGCATGACGGTCGGCGCGTCGGCAGCCACCTCGCCCACCTCGGCGTGGCGCTGTTCCTGCTCGGGGTGGCCGGCACCACGACCGGCACGACGCAGACCGTGTCCCTGGCCGAGGGCCAGTCGACCCAGGTCCACGGCCGGTTCGTCGCCAACCACGGCGTGGCGGTGGTCGACACGCCATCGGACGACACCGACGTGGTGGAGGCCACGGTGGCGGTCGGAGACCGCACGTATCGCCCACAGCTCGTCGCCCACACCACCCGGAACCGCCTCCTCGCCGAGTCCGCGCTGCACTCGACGCCTCGGGAGGACGTGCAGGTGATGCTCCGCGATGCGCGCGACGACGGCTCCGTGGTGCTGCAGGTGGGGGTCCATCCGCTCCAGCAGCTCGTCTGGTGGGGCGCGATCTTGCTGGTGGTAGGCGGTCTGGTGACCTTCGCGGGCGCCGGGATCAGCCGTCCGGATCCGGGTCCTGCTCTTCACCCCCGCCGCGGCGTCGACGCTGCGAGTCGAGCAACGATCCCAGCGCGCCCTCCGGAGCCCGAGCCCGCTCCGCCGCCGCCCCTCGCCGGTCGCGACGCGACGGCCCCGTCGGCACCGGCTTGACCGGCCGCGCGGTCGTCGACGCCGGGTCGGTGCCGGGCCGGGACGGCCAGCGGGTCCGAACCTGGTACCAGACCGATGCACGGGCGTAGGCCAGGCGCTGCGTCACCGCTCCCCACAACGCCAGCCGGGACAGTGCCACGGCCACCGGCCACAGCAAGGCCGCGACCAGGAGGAACCACCCCGCCAGCGGCCACCGCGAGCGCCCCGCCCGGAGATCGGCCGTGTCGAAGGCCTGCGCCGGTTCGATGGCGCCCCGGCCGCCCGTCGCGTCGCTGATCGATCGGAGCACCGCGTCGTCGGCCTCGCCCGGCTCGTACTCCTCCGAGAAGGACTGGCTGGCGAGCGCGGTGCCCTGCACGACCACCCCGTCGGGTCCCGTCACCGCGGCGCCCACGCTGAAGCTGCCGGAACCCTCCACGGGCAACCGGCCGGCGAACCGGTCGGGGGCCACGCGCTCGAGCCGGACGTCGTGGCCCTCCAGGTCGGGACCGGTCACCCGCACGGTCGCCTCGCTGCCGTCGGGGAAGGCGTCGGAGGACTCGACCTCGACCTCCAGCACCCCGTCGACGATCCGCGCCACCACGCCACCGGAGCTGCCCTGGGGGAAGGAGCTCTTGACCACCGAGGTCCAGAACCCGACGTAGCCGTCCCAGGTCGCCCAGGCCTGCGACCAGCGGGCCGACGCGTCGGACGTCCACGAGGTCGCCGTGCCCAACCCCACCTGCCACGTGGCCAGCAACGGGTCGCGGTCCGGGCCGATGCGCAGCAGCGTGCGGGCCGGGCCCTTGTCGGTGGTGGCCACGTAGCCGAAGAGCGGCGGGGTGGCCTCCAGGCCGTCGGTGGGGTCGCCGACCCCGGTCACGGTGGGGAGGAACTCGCCTTCGGTGATGAAGTTGCGGGAGGCCAGCACGGCCTCCTCCTGCATGATGCGCGGGATCTGCTGGAGGTCGCGACCAGGGTAGAAGCGACCTCCGCCCGCCTCGGCGATGGCGGCGAGCTCCGTCGCCGCTCCCTCGCCGGTGGCGAGGACGGACACCGTGATCCCCTCCTCGCGCAGGCCGGCGGCCACCTCCGCCAGACCCACGAGGTTCGCGGGGTCGGTGAAACCGTCGGTGAACAGGATGATGTGCTTGAGGGCCGCGGAGCTCTCCCGCAACGCCTCGGCTGACGTCGCCAGCGAGGTGCCGAGGTTCGTGCCGTTCTCGGTCGGGGTGATCTTGCGGAGGCCCGAGGTCACCACGTCCTCCGCGGGCAGCTGCTGCAGGTCGATCACCCAGCGGTCGCTCGTGTCCACGGCCAGCACGCCGATCTCGTCGAGGTCCGAGAGGCTCTCGATGGTGCGGGCGGCCGCCGCCCGGGCGATGTCCGTCTTGGTGACGCCGCCTTCGAGGGAGTTGCCGCCGATGCCCCCCTCCGCGCCCTCCGCGCAGTGGCACGCGCCCATCGAGCCGCTCGTGTCGATGGCGAGCACCTGGGCGACGGTCTGGCGGCGCTTCGGGTCGAGGATCTCGGACACCACCGGCAGCAGCTCCTCGAGCTCCGACCCGAGGTAGCCGCCGATGCCGTAGCTGTGCGTGCCCCCGATCGTCACGAGGCCGAGACCCACGTCGCGCGTGGCGGCCGTGATCGTTCGGACCTGATCGGGCGTGAGATCGCGCGCGTCGACGTCGACGAGCACCACGCCGCTGTACGAGGTGAGCCGGTCGAGCGGGGGGAGCTCGCCCGGTCTGATGCGCTCGCTCCGGACCCCGCCCGACCCGAGGGCGGTGGCGAGGGTGGCAGCGTTGTCGACGGCCCCCTCCACGATCAGGACGGTGGCCGGCCCGTCGATCTGGACGGCCGCGAAGGCTTGGTCGTTCTGTGGCACCGAGTCTCCGGCTGCGGTGGCGCGGAGCTGGTACCGGGCCAGCCCGGATCCGGTGGCGGTGTCGGTGAAGGTGACCGTGTTGGCTCCGGCCACGAGGTCGACCACCCGCTCGTCGACCACCTGGCCGTCGCGCAGCAGCGCGAGCTGCACCGGGCCTGCGCGCGACGCCTCGACCGTGGCCTCGATCGTGAGCTCGTCGCCTTCACGCGCTCGGGCGTCCACGTCGAGGTTGGCCACGGCGACGTCGGGACCCGCGTTCGAGCCGATGAGGTGGTACTCGACCTCGATGCCGGCCTCCGCGAGCCGGGTCGCCTCGGGCCCGACCTCGCCCGTGGTGGGCCGGCCGTCGGACACGACCACCACGCGGCGCCGCGCGTCGCTGGGCAGGACGGCGGCGGCGAGCCGCAGGGCGGTGGCGACGTCCGTCTGCGTCGGATCGATCTGCACGGCGGGACGATCGAGAGCGAGCTCCTCGCGCACGGTCGCCTCGAGGCGCGCATCGCCGCCGAACAGGGCCACGCCGGCCAGCGAACCGCGCGGTTGCGCGTCCAGGGCGTCGCGCACCCACTCCACGGCCTCCTCGCGCCCGTTCGGGCCGAGCGAGTCGGAGCCGTCGATCAGGAACACCGTGGCGACGCGCGGCGCGGGACGCACGACCGCGAGGTCGGCCAACGCGGCGACCAGGAGGAGCGCGACCGCGATGCGGGTGGCGATGGCGAACCGCCACTGGCGACGTGGCACGCCCACGCGCCGACGGGCGACGAGGAGCTCGAGCAGCACGACGCCCAACAGCGGGTAGGCCACCCAGGGCAGCAGCGACCGCTCGCCCTGAGGCGGCGGCTCGCCCGCGACCTCCTGGCGGCGTTCGGTGAGGAGCGCAGACGCGGGGGTGAGCTGCGACTCGCTCGGGTCGGGGTTGACGGCGACGGTCCGAGCGGGGCGCCCCTCCACGGTCACGGTCCAGTAGCCGCTGCGGTCGGCGACGGGTGCGGGACCGCCAGGCGGCACCTCGATGTGCGCGCCCCCAGGGCGCTCCACGGTGGCCCCGACGGCGGCGTCGACCGGCAGGGCCTCGCCCACGACGAGATCGCCGGCCGGGAGCGCGGTCCCGGCCAGCTCCGTGAGGATCCGATCGCCGAGGATCGGGAACGCGACCTGCACGGGAAGGTTCGAGTCTGCCAACGCGAAGGCGAGGTAGAGGTACGGCCGCCCGCCGAGGGTTCCCTGCACGAGCAGGGGCGCGCCCTCCGCCCCCACCAGCGTGGTCCCGGTGGGGGCATCGAGCACCTGGGCGGTGGCGATCGCCACCTCGGTGAGGTCGACCCCCTCGAGCAACGGGTCCGACACGTCGACCAGCGACACGACGGGACCCTCGACGGCGCCCTCCACGACGACACCCGGCGCGCCGCCGGGCGGGGCGATGGCGAGGAACGGAGCCCCGGGCGCGGCCGGCACCGCCACCCGGTCGTAGATCGCCAGGTCGAACCCAGTGCCCGGCACGGAGGTGGGCGACCGCTCCACCTGGAGGCCCCCGATGGCGTCGAGCAGGGTGTCGAGGAACGGGTTGGCGGGACCGGCGAGCAGCACCCGCAGCTCGCGGCGATCCGGCGTCGTGGTGTGGGCGATGTCGTCGCTGTCGAGGAGGTCCTCGCCTTCGAGGAACGCGTCCACCCGGTCGCCGGCGGGCACGTCCACCTCGACATCGACGGTCTCACCCGGGCCCATCTCGACCTGCGGGTCGGCGACCGTGCGACCGTCCACGTCGATGCGGAGCGTCTGCCGCACCGCCGCGCCGCCGGTGTTGGCGACGGTGGCCACCACGTGCAGCCCCGACCCCCTGGGCGAGGCGTTGAGCCCGACGATGGCGCGGTTGGTGGCGGCTTCGCCGATCGCCTCGTACGTCGTGCCGAGCGGGAGCAGGCCTTGCTCGGCCTCGGTGAGCCCGCCGTCGGACAGGAACACGAACCCGATCGGCGTCCCCGGTGTCTCCAGGGACGCCGCCAGGCTGAAGGCGGTGGCGAAGTCGGACCGACCTTCGGTGGTCTGCAGCGGCGCCAGCGCCTCCTCGAACGCGTGGTCCTCGGGGCTGGCGGTGAGGGAGACGGTGGGGCGGTCCGACGCGACGACGACCGAGGCCACGCCGCCGGTGGGGAGCTCGTCGTGCAGCTCGCGAGCGCGCGCCTTGGCCGACTCCAAGCGGTCCGGATCGCCATCGGTGGCGGCCATCGACCCAGAGGTGTCGATGATGAACACGGTGTGCTCGGCGAGCGGCGCGTCGACCAGTCGGACCGGGCGCGCGGCGGCCACCGCCAGCAGCGCCACCGCCAGCAGCTGGAGGAAGAGCAGCAGGCTCGGTCGGAGGCGCTGCCACGGGGTCGCCGCCGACACCGGCGCCGCCACCTGGTCCCAGAGGAGGGTCGACGACACCTCCACCCGCTGACGGCGAGGGCGCAGCACGTGCAGGGCCAGCACGGGCACCACGAGCGCGAGGAGCCAGAGGCCGGCAGGGCTGGCGAACGTCACCGCAGCACCCCGGCGTCGCGCCACGACCGGAGCAGCACGGTCTCCAGGTCGTCGGTGTCGAGCAGGCGCACGTAGGCGGCGCCGGCCTGCCGGCAGCGGAGCGCGATGTCATCGGTCCAGACGGACGCGAGGCGCGCGTACTCCCGCAACGTCGTGGCGGACAGGCTCACGGCCACCGAGTGGCCGGTCTCCGCGTCCACGAGCTCGAGGTCGCCGAGGAGATCGGGTTGCAGCTCCTCGGCGGCGAGGACGTGGACGACCACGAGATCGCCGCCGCGAGCGGGGAGCCGGGTGATGGCCGGGGCCCACTCGGGCGTGAGCAGGTCGGAGATGAGCACGGTCAGCCCGGGCGGGCCAGGTCGGCTGAGCAGGTCGGTGGCCGCGGCCACGATCTCCGTGCCCCCGTCCGCGGTCAGCGCCTCCAGGTGGGCGAACAGCGCGGGGCCGCCCGCCCGCCCCGTGAACCGGGGTGGCCCCGCACTCCGACCGGGAAAGGTGTGGAGGGTGACGGCATCGCGCCGCACCAGCCCGACGAAGCCGAGGGCGGCCGCGATGCGCTCGGCCTGCAGGAGCTTGCCGCCGGTCGCCATGGACCGCGAGGTGTCGACGAGCAGTCGCACGACGAGGTCGTCCTCGGCCTCGAACAGGCGGAGGAGCACGACGTCGAGGCGCGCCAACAGCTGGTAGTCGATCCGGCGGAAGTCGTCGCCGGGGTGGTACTCGCGGTAGTCGGCGAAGTCGAGCGACGCCCCCCGCCGGATGGAGCGGTGCTCTCCGGCGAACTGCCCGCCGAGCCGGCGGCGGGTGCCGACCTGCAGCCGCTCGAGCCGAGCGAGGAGGCGTGGCTCGAGCAGCGGCATCGGGGCCTACGGTGCGCCGCGCAGCCCGGCGGCCGGGGTCGGCACGGCCTCGAGCACGGCGTCCACCAGCTGGTCGGGGGTGACGCCGTCGGCGGTGGCTTCGTAGCCGAGCACCAGGCGGTGGCGCAGGACCGACGCCGCCACGTCGCGCAGGTCGTCGGTGGAGACCGACGGTCGCCCGTCCAGGAGGGCGGCGGCCTTGCCGGCCAGGATCATCGACTGGGCGCCGCGGGGGCTGGCGCCGAACCGCACGTAGCGACGCACCACGTCTGGGGCCGACTCCTGGTCGCCGTGGGTGGCGAGCACGAGATCGACGGCGTGACGCACCACGTGCGAGGCGGCCGGCACCTCGCGCGTCAGGGCGATCATCGAGGTGATGGTGGGGCCATCGGCCACCGGGCGGACCTCGGCCTCGCCGGCGACCGTGGTGCGCTCGACCACGGTGACGAGATCGTCAGCGGAGGGGAAGGGCACGAGGGCCTTGAGGAGGAAGCGATCGAGCTGCGCCTCGGGGAGCGGGTAGGTGCCCTCCATCTCGAGCGGGTTCTGCGTGGCCATGACGAAGAACGGCCGAGGCAAGGGGCGGGTGGCGCCCGCCACCGTCGCCGCCCGCTCCTGCATGGCCTCGAGCAGCGCCGACTGCGTCTTCGGGGTGGCCCGGTTCACCTCGTCGGCCAGCACGAGGTTGGCGAACACCGGGCCCTTGCGGAACTCGAAGCGGCGGCCGCCGTCGGGGTCGGTCTCCAGCACCTGGGTGCCGACGATGTCGGCGGGCATGAGGTCGGGCGTGAACTGGATGCGTCCGAACTCCAGGTCGACCACCCCGCTCAGGGTCTTGAGGAGCTGGGTCTTGCCGAGCCCAGGCACCCCCTCGAGGAGGGCGTGGCCCTCGCAGAGCAGGCACAAGAGGACGTCACGCACGAGCCCGCGCTGGCCGACGATCACCTTGCCGATCTCCGCCTCGATCTCCGCCGCGACGGTGGCGTACCGCTCGACGGTCATGGCTTCGGTCATCGCGTCCCGATCGGTCGGTGCCGGGGTCTCATGCGCCCGACAGCTGGTCGAAGTAGGCCTGGATGAGATCGCGCAGCGACGGCGGGAGGTCGGCCCGCTCGATGGCTCGGGTGGCCTGCTCCCGATATCGGCCCAGCGCCTGCGAGAGCGGGGTGCGGGCCTGGCCCGCGGTCGTGGCCCCGTTGCCCCGGCCGACCGTCTCCCCGGGTTGCCCCGAACCGGTGCCGCCGGTGTTCAGGTCGTCGCCGTCGCCGCCGACGGGATCGAACACGGTCGGTTCGCCTTCGCCCGACCCGGTGGGGTCCGGTCCCCCGGCACCGCTCTGGCCCGGGCCACCCTGACCCGACCCGGTGCCGCCCGCCGCGCCGCCGACGTTGCCGGACGGCGAGCCGCCCCCTTGCGGGCCGGACCCAGATCCCGACCCGGAGCCGGTCCCCTGCCCCTGTCCCTGGCCTTGGCCCTGGCCCTGCCCCTGCCCCTGCCCCTGCCCTGGCCCTGTCCTTGGCCCTGGCCTTGCGCCTGGCCCGCCCCGCGGGCGGCCGCCGCCGCGGCGGCCAGCCCATCGCGCGCCTGGCCGGCCGCGGCCGCCGCCCCCGCGCGGGCCTCCTGGTCGGCCACCGACGCAGCCGCGGAGCGCTGGGCCCCGGCCGCCTCGCCCAACGCCGCCTGGGCGCCGGGGACATCTCCTTCACGGAGGGCGGCGGCCGCATCGGCCATCGCCCCGGCGGCGGCCGGGTTCCCGACCGACTGCGCCTCCGCCAGCTCGTCGAGCCGGTCCGCCAGCGCCGCCGCCTCGGCGGCGTCGAGGTCGTCCAACCCTTCGGCGGCCTGCTCGAGCTGGTCGGCGGCGGACGCCCCCTGAGCGCCTGGGAGCGGTTGCGCCTCCAGCGAGCGATCCAGACCCTGCACCGCCGCCTTCTGCGCCAGGAGGTCGCCATCAACGCCCTCCGCCAGCTCCGCGCGGCCCTCGTCGAGGGCTTCGAGCGCCTCCTCGAGCGAGTCGGCCGCGTCGACCTCGTCAGCCAGCTCGCGGAGCGCCTCGGCCGCGGCGCGATCGGCGTCGGTGGCCGCCGGGTCCTCCTCGAGGGCGTCGGCTTCCTCTCGGAGCTCGTCCGCGGCAGCGTCGGCCGCGGCCTGTTCGGCCTCGCGCTCGACGCCGCACGTCGTCCTGGTGGTTGGGCGCCACGGCGAGGACGACGGCCACCAGCCCGAGCACGCCGGAGGTGGCGATCCGGCGGGCCGAGAGCCGGATCGGCGCGGCCACCTTCGCGGGGACGCCAGCTACCAACGTCGCGGCGCGGCGCTGCACCCGGTCACCCCAATCGGTGTCGGCGGGCACCTCGAGGGCAGTGGCCAGCGCGTCCTTGGTGGCGAGCTGGCGATCGGCGGCGCGGGCCACCGTGCTGTCGGGGATGCGCAGCAGGATGCCGACCAGGAGGACGCTGACCACCACGGCGGCCACCACGACCAGGGCCGCCGGTTCAGGCCAGGCCTCGGGGACACGTCGACCGATGAGCACCAGCGCGAGCGACGCGAGCGCGGCGATCGGCGCGAGCCACTGGAGGGTGGCGATGACCCATGTGCGGCGCAGCCGCCGCCGCACGGCGACGAGGAAGGCCGTGATCGGGCCGCTCATCGTTCACGCTCCGCCGGGGCCCGCAGGCGGCGAGCGGCGCGGAGCAGGGCCACGACGGCCAGCCCGCCGAGCGCGAGGAGCGACCCGGCCCAGAACGGGATGCCGTCGTCACCCTGCCCCGGCGCCGGGTCGATCCCGCCGCCGACCTCACCGATGCCGCCGCCCGCGTCGTCGATCACGATCACGTCTCCGCCCGCCCCTGGGAAGAACTGCTGGTCCGCGGGTACGGGACCGCGTGTGTCGTCGAACACCGCGAAGCTCTCCTCGTCCGGGTCCGTCAGGTTCTTGATGGCATCGAACGGACTCGTCTGCGAACCGCTGCTCGTGTTGCCGACGAGATCGCCCACGATCGCCACCGGGTTGAGCGCGATGAGGAACGAAGGCGGATCGGCACGGTCGATCCCCCTCGACTGGTCGACCACCGCCGCCGCCCCGGACGCGAGGAGCGTGCCGATGGTGAGGCCGAGGGTCAGCCCGTACGAGAGGACGGTCGCCCCCTGCACTCGCCGGGTGTACGTGCTGATGGCCGCGCACAGGGTCGCCACGCACACGCCGGTGGCCAACACGAGGGCCGTGCCACCGAGCACCTGCGGGATCGTGACCCCGCCGATCAGGTAGGCGATGGACATCAACGGCACCGCGGCCACGACGAGCAGCGTCAAGAAGGCCATCGCCGCGCTCACCTTGCCGAGCAGGATCGACCGAGGTGACAAGAGGGTGATCTGGAGCGGGACGAGGGTCTGGCGCTCGCGTTCGCCCGCGATCGCACCGGCGGTCTGCGCCGGCACCAGGAACATGAGGATGAGGAGCATGAAGAACAGGACCCACTCGAACACGGTCGAGCCCACCTCGGCCAGCTGCGTCGGCAGCGGGTTGCCGGAGTCGTTCGCCGATGAGGCCGCCTCGTACACGAGCCAGAGGGCGATGGTCAGCAGGCTGAGGTAGATCGTGATGATGATGACGGCCCGGCGGCCCCGCATGCGCTCCTTGAGCTCCCGGGCCAGCACGGGGTTCACGGCGAAGGCCATCAGGACACCTGGCCCTTCGTGATGCGCAGGAACAGGTCTTCGAGCCCGCCACCGGTCTCCACGAACTCCAGCACGTCACGGCCGTCATCCACGATGAGGCGGCGGAGCAGGGCCACCTGGGCCGCCTCGTCGGCGACCTCGAACTCTTCGCGCGTGCCGTCGGCGAACCGCACCTCCAGCCGCTGCGATCCCCCGATCTGCTCGCGGATGGCCCGGGGTGGACCCGACGCGAGGAGCTGACCGGACTCCATGATCCCGATCTCGCTGCACATCTCCTCCAGCTCGGCGAGGATGTGCGAGCTGATGATGATCGTCTTGCCCATCTCCTTGAGCTCCACGAGGAGGTTGCGCAGCTCCACGCGAGCGCGAGGGTCGAGCCCGCTCGCCGGCTCGTCGAGGATGAGCACCTCGGGGTCGTGGACCAGCGCCCGGGCCAGGCTGAGGCGCTGCTTCATCCCTCGGCTCAGCGAGTTGACCGCCGCCGCCCGCTTGCCCGTCAGGTCGACGAGCTCGAGCAGGCCGTCGATCACGGCGGGGCGGAGCGGCTTCGCGATGCGGTAGCTCGCCGCGAAGAAGTCGAGGTACTCGTCCACGCGCAGGTCGTCGTACACGCCGAGCACGTCGGGCATGTAGCCCATGATCCGGCGCACCTCGCGCGGCTGCGCGCTCGGGTCGACGCCGAGGAGTCGCACCGAGCCCGACGAAGGCTTGAGGAGGGAGGCGAGCACCGCGAACGTGGTCGTCTTGCCCGCGCCGTTGGGCCCGATGAGGCCGTACACCGAGCCGCGCGCGATCTCGAGGTTGAGGTCACGCACCGCGAGGACATCCCCGTAGCGCTTCGTCAGGCCCGTGATCACCACGGCCGGGTCCGCGGCGACGGGCGCGACCGCCTCGATGGCGACGTCGGTCATGGCTCCGCCTCGTAGACCACGAAGCCCCGACCCGGACCTGGGATCCGGTCGATGCCGATCTGGACTCGAGTGAACACGGTCTGGCCCACCACGGCGTCCGCGGGAACGGGCACCTCACCGTCGCCGGCGGGCAGCTCCCGCCAGCGGCCACCCGCCCACACCTGCACGCGCGAGAACAGCGCGGGGACGTGGAACGTGAGGCGGGAGGCGTCCACCCGCCGATCACCGACCGCGCTCGGGAGGTTGAACGCGTACACCGCCAGGACCTTGCTCCCGTCGTTGGGCTGGTTGCCGCCCCCGTCCGGGTCGTCCATGGAGCCCGCCCCGCTCGGCCCGCGCACGAGGAACTGCACCGTCCCCGTGTCGACCAGGCGGCCACCGACCGAGCTCACCTCACCTCGACCGATGATGCCGGTTCGGCCCTTGGAGACGACCGACCCTCCGATCCGCAGTGGGGCGGAGAGGCTGCGGGTCCACCCGACGGCCACCGCCTGCCCCTGCGGCTTGAAGGTGGTCCCACGCTCTGAGACCACGTCGCTGTACGCCGACAGGCTCGACACCAGCGACGACACGCCACCGTCGCTGGCCCGGACGTCGATGGGCTCGCCGGTGCGCGGGTCGAACGGGACCTCGCCGTTGAACCCGAACGACGAAGCATCCACGTCGATGGGCCACACCTCGGCCTCGGGTTGCGCATCGAACTCGAAGCGCGTGGCGTCGTCGGCCTCCCACTCCGCCGACGCCCCGGCCGCGAGGTCGCCGACGTCCACCACCGTGGCGCGCGCCACGAAGATGGCCACCTCTTCGAGGTCGACGTCGAGGGTGTTGTCCACCGTGCCGCGCATGAGGCCGTCCGTGTCAGACGTCGCGGTGACCACGAGGCCACCGTCGAGGTCGACCGGGCCCCGCGCGCGGAACACCGCCGCCCCGCCGACGCCCTGCTCGACGGGCACCTGCGACCCGTCGCCGGACATCGTGCGCGGCCGCGCCTCGCCGTTGAAGAACCCGAAGCTCCCGAACCACGAGTTGGAGGCGGTGAGCCAGCCGGGCGGCAGGTCCAAGGTGGTGGCGCCACCCTGCCCTGCGACGAAGACGGTGCTCGTCCCCATCGAGCCACCAGGACCCGTCTCGATCATCGTGACGTGCACGGCCTCGTCGGACTGCCGGAACTCGCTGCCGGCCAGCTGCAGCGCACCGGTGGTCGCCAAGGCCACCGCAGGGACGATCGCCCACAGCAGGGTGGTGCGCCGGCGTCGGACCGCGAACCAGGCGATGGGGCCCACCACGAGGACGTACACGCCGAGGACCATGACGAGGGTGCGGATGGACGGCAGGTCGAACCCGGCCTCCGACGCCAGGCTCGCGGTCACGTCGCCGGCGACGAACAACCCGCTGGAGAGGATGTCCTCCTCCGCCTGCGACTGCACCGGGGTGGGTATGAGGACGTCCTCCCAACGGCCGGCCGCCAGCGCGCCGTCGGTCAGCAGCACCCGTCCGAAGCCCACGACCTCTGCGGTGCCGGGCGACGGGTCGAAGCCGGCCGGGAGCAGGTCGGCCGCATCGCCACCGTCGAGCAGCAGGTAGCCACCTTGCCCCACCCACCGGGCGAGGCTTCGTCGGTCGGCGTCGCTGAGGTCGTCGAGGTCTCCTCCGCTCGCCGCGATCTGGTCGTACACCTCGAGCGCCACCGGCCCCTGCGCGAGCACCTCCGCCGGGATCGCCCCGAGGCGGGCCTGGCCGGCATCGATCACGAGCGGGACCGAGTCCCGGTCGAGCGCGTCCACGAGGCCCGGCAAGACCCCGACGAGCTCCTCGGAGACGTCCGAGGTGATGCTCGGGGAGATGGTCGCGAGGGTCGCGCCGTCCTCGATGATGTCCACGCGCACGCGGTCGCCGCCGAACCCGTTGCTGCTGCCGACGGTGAGGGCGAACCGCTTGGTGGTGCCGCCGGCCACCTCGATGCCGCGCTGGACGACGTCGCGCCCCACGTCGGAGTCGTTGGTGACCCGCAGCGTGGCGGCGAGCAGCCGCGGGGAGCTCACGTCCACCACGACCGGGTAGGCGCGGGCGGCCGCGACCATGCCGTCGAGGCCGACGGTGGCCTCGATGCGGACCTGCCCGCCGTCGCCCGTGGTGCCGGCTCGCGCGGGGGTCGCCCAGGCGGACAACCCGAGCAAGACGGCCAGGAGCGACCACCAACGCCGTCGCACGGTCATCAGACGCTCGCGACGCCCCCCGGGTTCCCGACTCATCCTGCCCGCAGCGTAGGTGCCGTCACTGCTGGCGGCGCTGCGCCGCCTTCTGCTGCGCGACGCGGACGAGGCGGGCGTCGTACTGGCGACGCATGATGCGCCCGTCACCCCAGAGGTAGGCCCGCAGGCTGGCCCACGACAGCATGTAGAGGACGCCGAGGATCCAGTGGAACTGGAACACGAGGACGAACACCAGCCCGATCAAGGCGCCCGTGACGAGGTTGTAGGCGAAGGGCCGACGCGCCTGGAGGTGATCGAGCTTCTCGTTGAACCGGACCTTCTCGGCGTCCACGCCGCTCACTCCCACTCGATCGTGCCCGGCGGCTTGGACGTGAGGTCGAGCACGACGCGGTTGACCTCGCGCACCTCGTTGGTGATCCGGGTGGAGATGGCGGCCAGCACGTCGTACGGCACGCGGGTCCAGTCGGCGGTCATGGCGTCCTCGCTCGACACGGGTCGCAGCACGACGGGGTGCCCGTAGGTGCGGCCATCGCCCTGCACACCCACGGAGCGGACGTCGGCGAGGAGCACCACCGGGCACTGCCAGATCTCGCGGTCGAGACCCGCCGCCGAGAGCTCCTCCCGCGCGATGCGGTCGGCATGGCGCAGCACCTCGAGCCGCTCGCCGGTGACCTCACCGACGATCCGGATGCCGAGACCCGGCCCGGGGAACGGCTGGCGCCACACGATGGCCTCGGGGAGACCGAGCTCGAGGCCCACGCGGCGCACCTCGTCCTTGAAGAGCGTGCGCAGCGGCTCGACCAGCTGGAACTGCAGGTCGTCGGGCAGTCCGCCGACGTTGTGGTGGCTCTTGATGTTGGCGGTGCCGGTGCCCCCGCCCGACTCGACCACGTCGGGGTAGAGGGTGCCCTGCACGAGGAACTCGACGGTCTCCCCGTGCGCTCCCGCGTCGGCCACCACGCGACGGGCGGCCTCCTCGAACACCCGGATGAACTCGCGCCCGATCGCCTTGCGCTTCTCCTCGGGGTCGGTGACGCCGGCGAGGGCCGCGAGGAAGCGCTCCTTGGCCTCGACCACGTGCAACGACACGCCGGTGGCGTCGACGAAGTCGCGCTCGACCTGCTGGGCCTCCCCCGCGCGGAGCAGGCCGTGGTCGACGAACACGCACGTGAGGCGGTCGCCGATGGCCCGCTGCACGAGGGCGGCGGCCACGGCCGAGTCCACCCCGCCCGAGAGCCCGCAGAGCACGCGCTTGTCGCCCACCCGCGCGGCGATGGCGGCGACCTGCTCGTCGATGACGTTGGCGGTGGTCCACGTGGGCTCGGCACCGGCGATCTCGAAGAGGAAGTGCTCCAGGACCGCCTGGCCGTGCTCGGTGTGGAGCACCTCAGGGTGGAACTGCACGCCTGCCATGCGGCGACCGAGGTGCTCGAACGCCGCCACCTCGGCCCCGGCGGACCGCGCTGACACCTCGAAGCCGTCGGGGGCGGCGGACACCGAGTCGCCGTGGCTCATCCAGACCGACTGCTGCTCGGGGAGCCCGTGGAAGAGGTGGGTGTCGGGAGCGGTGATCGTGAGCGGGGTGCGCCCGAACTCGGCCAGCCCGGTCTGCTCCACGGTGCCCCCGAGGGCCAGGGCCATCGCCTGGAAGCCGTAGCAGATGCCGAAGGTGGGCACGTCGGCGTCGAACAGCGCGGGGTCGACGCTCGGGGCACCGTCGGCGTACACCGACGACGGCCCGCCCGACAGGATGAGAGCGACGGGCCGCCGCGCCAGCATCTCCGCCACGGGCATCGTGTGCGGCACGATCTCGCTGTACACCCGCGCCTCGCGCACCCGGCGGGCGATCAGCTGGGCGTACTGCGCGCCGAAGTCGACCACGAGGACGGGCGCGTCGAGGCCCGGGGTCATGAGAGGGCCACCACCTCTGCCTTCTGGAAGTCCTTCAGGCTCTCGTAGCCGCACAGGGCCATCGAGCGGCGCAGAGCACCGAGCAGGTTTCGCTGACCGTCGGCCTCGTGGGCCGGGCCGATGAGGATCTCTTCGAGCGACCCGCGGGGCTCCACGGGGACGCGGTTGCCGCGCGGGAGGGTGGCGTGCACCGCAGTCGTGCCCCAGTGGTACCCGCGACCTGGTGCCTCCGCGGCGGCGGCGAGCGGCGTGCCGACCATCACCGCGTCGGCGCCGCACACGATCGCCTTGGCCACGTCGCCCCCGGTGGTCATCCCGCCGTCGGCGATGACGTGGACGTACACGCCGGTCTCGTCGAGGTGGCGCATGCGCGCCGCCCGGGCATCGGCGATGGCGGTGGCCATCGGGATCCCCACCCCGAGGACCCGGCGGGTGGTGCCGGCCGCCCCGGACCCCGCGCCCACGAGCACGCCAGCGGCGCCCGTGCGCATGAGGTGGAGAGCGGCCTGGTAGGAGGTGCACCCACCGACCACCACCGGGATCTCGTAGTGGCGGATGAAGTCCTTGAGGTTGAGCGGCTCGCGCTCGCGGGACACGTGCTCGGCCGACACGACGGTCCCTTGGATGACGAGGAGATCGGGCTCGGCGCGCAGGATGTCCGGGGCCAGGCCGAGGGTGCGCTGGGGCGTGCACGCGACCGCGACCGTGTGGCCGCCTGCCTTCAGCTCGGCGATCCGCTGGCCGACGAGATCGGGCTGCACCGGCTCGGCGTAGACCTCCTGCATCCGGCTGGTGGCCTTCTCCGGCGCGAGGCCGGCGATCTCCTCGAGGATGGGCTCGGGGTCGGCGTAGCGCGTCCACAACCCCTCGAGGTGCAGCACGCCGAGGGCGCCCAGGCGACCCAGCTCAGCGGCCACCGCGGGAGACACCACGCTGTCGGACGGCGACGCCATCACCGGGAGCTCGAACCGGAACGCGTCGATCTCCCACGCGATGTCCACTTCCTCCGGATCGCGCGTGCGGCGGCTCGGGACGATCGCGATGTCGTCGAACCCGTACGCCCGGCGTCCGGACTTGCCGATGCCGATCTCGACGTCAGCCATGGCAGCGGGGCCCTCCGTCCCGTTTGGGGAAGGGGACAGCGTAGCCCGCAGGTCTGTTGGGTCTTGACCGCTAACCTCCCGTCGGACGACGCACGGCAGGGGTGGGCATCCATGGCGACAGTGGTGGTCTGTGACGACGACAGGGGCGTCCGGGCCGCGATCTCCTCGCTCTGCGCGGACATCGGTCTGGAGGTCGTCGCCGAGACCGACAACGGCGCCGACGGCGCCGAGCTGGTCCGCCGCTTCGGCGTGGACGTGCTGATCCTCGACCTCGCGCTGGCCGATGGCTCTGGGGAGCAGACCATCGAGAACCTCACGTTGGAGGGCTCACCAGTCGCGGTGGTCGTGTTCACCGCGTACGCCTCCGACCCGAGCCGACTGATCCGACTGGGCGCCCGAGAGGTCGTCGAGAAGCCCGACTTCGACCTGCTCAGCGACGTGCTGGCCGGCCTGGGCACCTCGGTGGACGAGGTCGCCGCCGCCCAGCAGCCCGATGACCGCCGGGTCGCGAGCCGCCTCGTGGAGGCCGCACCGAAGATGTGGCGGTCGCCGGCGGGTGTCTCGTCCCACCACGACCTCACGCACTCCCTCCAGGAGCTCGAGGTCGGCGACGCGGCCCTGGCCGTCACGCTCGTGGGGCTGGACGCCCTCGAGAGCGATGTCGGGCCGTTGCTCGTGGCCGACTGCCGGCTGGCGGTGGCGGGGATGCTGCGCGAAGAGCTCCGCGTCCAGGACCTCCTCCACGAGGCGCCGGAGGTCGGCGGGTTCGTCGCCCTGCTCCGCGGTGGCGATGCACGCGCGGCCGGGGCGGTGTGGTCCCGCCTCACTGTCGTGGTCCGTGAGATCGGGATCCCCGGCGAGGTCAAGGGGGCAGCCAGCCGAGTCGACAGCGTCGGCGCCAAGGACGCGGTCTCGCGCGCCGTCGGGGCGCTCCAAGCGGTCGGGGTCGGTGCGCCGGCCTTCGTCAGCGTCTAGGACGCGGGGCCGCGAGGAGGTCAGCGCAGAAGCGGACCACGTGCTCGGAGAGAGGGTCCGCCGCCTCCCACGGCACGAAGTGCCCGCAGTCCCCGAGGCGATGCGGCCCGTCGTGGTCGGGGAACACCACCGCAGCCATCTCGTCGAAGGCCGGGTAGATCACGTGGTCCGACGGACCGAACAGGAGCAGGGCGCGCACGCCGTCGTTGCGCTCGATCCGGGTCGGTCCGCTCTGCTTGGCGGGGTCGAAGACGCTCTCGTACCCGCCGAAGGACGCGCGCAGCTTGGCCGCGTCGCCGAACGGCTCGGTGTGGAAGTCGACCTGGGGCGTCCCGCCGAACGGGCCGAACACGGCGACGGCATCGCCGAGGAACGCGCCGGGGTGCGCCCAGAACCGCGACGTGTAGAAGGTGGCGATGTAGCGGCGACGCTGCTCGGGGGTCGTGAGATCGGCCGCCAGGCCGTCGGCGTCCATGCCCTGCCGCACGAAGTAGTCCGCCGCCTCTGCGGGAGGGCGACTCGCCATCCCGGCCATGCGCTCCTTGTCGTACGGCAGCGGCGAGTTGAAGAGGACGAGGCGCTCGGTCAGCTCTGGGTGCTCGAGGGCCAGCATCTGCACGACCGGCCCACCGAGGTCGCCACCACAGAGCACCACCCGCTCGAGGCCCAGCCCCTGGGTGAGCAAGGCGTGCAGGTCGCCCACGTGGGCGGCAACGTCGTGGAACCCGTCAGGACCGAGGTCGCTGTCACCGAACCCACGGAGATCCGGCACGATCACGTCGAAGCCCGCCGCGGCGAGCGGTTCGATCACCCGCCACCAGATCCGCTTCGACTCGGGCCAGCCGTGCACGAGCAGGAGGGGGACCCCACCGGGGTTCTCGCGGACGTACGCCTGGGCGAACCCACGGCCGTCGAAGCGATGGACCGCGAAGCGCTGCGGATCGATGTCAGGGTCGAGCGTCACGAGAGGTGCTCCTCGATCAAGGCCCAGAGGGCGTCGACGTGGTGAGCCTCGGTGGCTTGCGCGCCGATCGCCACCCGGATCACCAGGTGATCGTCGAGCCGGGTGTGCGTGAGCAGCACGGATCCGTCCGCGTTCAGCGCCTCGAGGAGGGCTCCGGTGGCATCGTCGCCGTCGACGTGGCGGAAGCACACGAGGTTGAGCGGGTGCGGTGCCACCACCTCGAGGCGACGATGGCCGGCCACCCGAACCGCGAGGTCCTGCGCAAGGGAAACGTGCTCACGGATGTGGTGGCGGAGCCCCTCGGCACCATAGGACCGCAGCACGAACCACAGCTTGAGCGACCGGAAGCGCCGGCCGAGCGGCACCTGCCAGTCGCGGTAGTCGATGACGGCCCCGGACTCCGACGCCTCGTTGCGGAGGTACTCGGGCAGGACGCTCAGCGCGCCGATCAGCGCGGCACGGTCCGCCACCCAGAAGCAGTCGCAGTCGAAGTTGGTGAACAGCCACTTGTGCGGGTTCATGCAGAAGCTGTCGGCCCGATCGAGTCCGGCGACGATCCAGCGCAGCTCCGGGCACACGAGCGCCGAACCGGCGTGGGCGGCGTCGACGTGCAGCCAGGCGCGCTCGGCGGCGCACGCCTCGGCGAACCCGGCGACCGAGTCGATGGCCGTGGACGAGGTCGTCCCGACGTTGGCCACCACGAAGAACGGCGCCAGACCCGCCGCCCGGTCCTCCGCCATCGCCGCGCGCAGCACGGCGGGGTCGACGGCGAAGTCGGCGCCGACATCGAGGAGGCGGAGCTGGTCGGGGTGCAGCCCGGCGATGCGGACGGCCTTCTCGACCGAGCTGTGCGCCTGGGTCGACGTGTACGCGCGCAGCCGGTCGAACGGACCGTCGCCGGCCGCCCGCCAGCGAGCCGCCAGCAGCGCGCACAGGGTGGCGCCCGACGCCGACTCCTGGATCACTCCCCCGCCCTCGCCGTCCGAGCGGAACCGCGCCGGGAGACCCAGCAGCTCGGCCATCCAGTCGAGGACGTGCGTCTCCAGCTCCGTGCAGGCGGGCGAGGTCGACCACAGCATCCCCTGCACACCGAGCCCGGCCGACACGAGGTCAGCGAGCACCGACGGCCCGGACGCGCCGGTGGGGAAGTACGCGAACCACCCGGGGTGCTGCCAATGGGTGAGACCGGGCACCACCACCCGGTCGAGGTCGGCCAGCACGTGCGCGAAGTCCTCCGGGTCCTGCGGCGGCGAGGCGGGCAGCTGGTCGCGCACCCAGCCGGGCGCCACCGGGCTCTGCACCGGTCGCTCATCGACCGTCTCGAGGTACCGGGCCACCCACTCCACGACCTCGTGGCCATGCTGCCGGAACTCGTCCGGCGTCCAGTGGAACGTGCGAGCGGTCACCTCCGAAATGTAGGGGTCGGCGACTAGGCTCTCTCCATGGAGACGCCTCCCAGCCCCTTCCCCGGCGACGAGGGCGCCGGCTACCCGCCGAAGTTCGCGAAGGAAGGGCTCACGTTCGACGACGTGCTGCTGCTCCCGGCCGAGTCCAGCGTGCTCCCCAACGAGGTGAGCACCGCCGCGCGAGCTCACCCCGAAGATCCAGCTGAGCATCCCGATCGTGTCCGCCGCCATGGACACGGTCACCGAGGCGCCGCTCGCCATCGCCATGGCCCGCCACGGCGGCATCGGCATCATCCACCGCAACCTCTCCGTCGCCGACCAGGTCACCGAGGTCGACAGGGTGAAGCGCTCCCAGAGCGGCATGATCACCGATCCGGTCACGCTTCCGCCCGACGCCCCCGTGCGAGCCGCTCTCGACCTGATGGCGCGCTACAAGATCTCCGGCGTGCCGATCGTCGATGCGAGCGGCACGCTCGTGGGCATCCTCACCAACCGCGACCTGCGCTTCGTCGAAGACCACGACCAGATCGTCGAGCGGGTGATGAAGGCGGCACCGCTCGTCACCGCTCCTGTCGGCACCACCCTCGAGCAGGCCAAGGACATCCTCTGGCAGCACCGCATCGAGAAGCTCCCGATCGTCGACGATCGTGGCGCCCTCCGCGGGCTGATCACGGTCAAGGACATCAAGAAGCAGACCGAGTACCCCCTCTCGACCCAGGACGACCAAGGCCGCCTGCGGGTCGGTGCCGCGGTCGGCGTCGGGCCCGAGGCGATCGAGCGGGCAGAGGCGCTCGTCGCCGCCGGTGTCGACGTCCTCGTGGTCGACACGTCGCACGGCCACTCGCAGGGCGTCCTCGACGTGGTGAAGACGATCAAGGGCAGCCTCGCCATCGAGGTGATCGGCGGGAACATCGTCACCGCCGAGGCGGTCGACGCCATGGTCGCGGCCGGCGCTGACGGCGTGAAGGCCGGGGTCGGACCCGCATCGATCTGCACCACCCGGGTCGTGGCCGGAGTCGGGGTCCCGCAGCTGACCGCGATCTACGACTGTGCGGTCGCGGCCAAGCGGCACGGCATCACCTTGATCGCCGACGGAGGCATCCAGCTGTCCGGCGACATCCCCAAGGCGCTCGCCGCCGGCGCCGACGTCGTCATGCTGGGTTCGCTGTTCGCCGGCGTGGACGAGTCGCCGGGTGAGGTCGTGCTGCACCAGGGCGAGCGCTTCAAGGAGTACCGCGGCATGGGGTCGATGGGCGCGATGAAGGCTCGGTCGTTCTCGAAGGATCGCTACTTCCAAGGCGACGTCGTCGACGCCGACAAGCTCGTGCCCGAGGGGATCGAAGGTCGGGTCGCCTACAAGGGTCCGCTGGCCAACGTGCTCTACCAGCTCGTCGGCGGCCTCCGGCAGGCCATGGGCTACTGCGGCACCGGCACCATCGAGGAGCTCAAGGACCGCGGCACCTTCGTCCGCATCACCGGTGCCGGCCTCCGCGAGAGCCACCCCCACGACGTCACGATCACCAAGGAAGCCCCCAACTACTGGTGAGCTGATGCCATCGGGTACTGCTTGGCCAGATCGGCCAGGACCTGCAGGCAGTCCCTCGTGCACTCGTCGATGATCTGGGCGACGGGCTTGATCTCGTCGATGCGGCCGGCCACCTGGCCGCTCAGCGCGACCGCGGCTTCCATGTCGCCGCCGAAGTAGAGGTCCATCGCGTTCCCGAACAGGGTCATGGCGTTGGTCTCGGTGTCGAACTCGAGGGCGTTGGTTCGCTCTGTGCGCAACGCTCGCAGCGCAGGGCTCGTGTGCTGGTTCAGGAACACGGTGTCGGTCTCACCCGCGTCGAGCACCGCCTGCTTCCAGTTGTCGTGGATGGGCGACTCGGCCGAGGACACCATGCGCGTACCCAGCTGCACCCCCTCGGCGCCGAGTGCAAGCGCGGCGGCCATGGTGGCACCGTCGACGAACCCGCCGGCCGCGATCACCGGCACGTGGACCTTCGACACGACCAACGGGAGCAGCACCATCGTGGCGACCGGTCGCGGGCTCTTGAAGCCGCCGCCCTCGCCGCCCTCGACGATCAGCCCGTCCACCCCGGCGTCCACCGCCTTGAGGGCACCCGCCAGGTTCGGCACCACGTGGAAGACGGTGAGCCCGGCCTCCTTGAGCGGTTGCGTGTACTTCATCGGGCTACCGGCCGACGTGGTCACGAACTTCACGCCCTGCTCGGCCACGAACTCGACGATCGACGGATCGCGCACGAACGCCTGGGCGATGTTGACGCCGAACGGCTTGTCCGTGAGGTCCCGCATCTTGCGGATCTCCTCCCGGATGACGTCGAGCTCGCCCGACGACGTCTCGATGATCCCCATCGCGCCGGCGTTGGACACCGCGCTGGCCAGCTGGGACCGGGCGATCCAGCCCATCGGGGCCTGCACGATCGGGATGTCGACACCGAGCAGCTCGGTGATGCGGTTGGCGAAGACGGCGGTCACAGGCGACATCCTGCCCTGCACGGGTCAGACGTGGTCGAGCTGGCCGCGGGTGACCGTGCCGGTGACCAAGCCCAGGAGCTGGCGGAGCATGGCGCCCGTGGCACCCCACACCGTGTCACCGACCAGCTCGAAGAAGAAGATGGGCCGGTCCTCCGCCCACGGGAACGTCCACGTCTCCTCGCGGAAGATGTCCGGGTCGAGCAGCTCGGCCACCGGCACGTGCAGCACGGCGGACACCTCCGCGGCGCTGGCCAGCGTGTACGGCTCAGCCGGCAGGGCGCCGACGTAGGGCACGATGAACGAGCGGCTCGTGACGGTGGAGAGGTGGTCCAGCTCACCGATCCGCTCGACCTTGGCAGGGTCGAGCGCGATCTCCTCGTGCGACTCCCGGAGGGCGGTGTGCCAGAGATCGGCGTCGGCGTCGTCCTGGCGACCACCAGGGAAGCTCACCTCCCCCGAGTGGGAGCGCATCGTCCACGTCCGCCGGGTGAGGATCACGAAGAGCTCGCCGTCGTCCTCGTAGAGGGGTGCCAGCACCGCCGACGCGCGGTCGATCTCGGGGACGAGCTCCCGTTCCGACGGGATGGCCGGCCCCGCCGCGCGCAAGGCCGTGCGCACGTCAGCCAAGGACGGCTGCCGTCGGTCGGCCGGCAGGTCGGCCCAGGGCGCCGGCCGCCCGGGCCGGGCGTTGAGCGGCCGCGGGATGATCTGGTCGCCGCCGCGCCCCGCCGGCACCGGCACCGGGGGCGGGGGGAAGTCCTCGCCTGGCTCGGGCCAGCCCGGCATGCCCTGACGGGCCGCCTCCCGAGCCGAGAGGACGGGGGGCTCGTGGCCGTCGATCGGGTCGGCGACGGCCTCCTCGGGCGGGTCGTCCGGAGCCTCGTCAGGCAGGGGCACTGGCCTCCTGGGCGGCCTTGAGGGTCTCGAGCAGGTCGCGGAGGCCGTGGGTCTTCAGGTTGCTGATCACCTTGCCGGGCGGCGTCTCGCCCTTCTCCCACTCCATCCAATCGGCGAGGAGCTTGCTCGGGTCGGGGGGCGGTCGGTCCATGCGGCGAGGCTACCGGCGGAGGTTCTCGGTTCGCCCCCGCCGGCCGGGTCCGCGACCCTTGTGGGGTGACCCGACGCCTCGTGCTCGCCTCCGCGTCGCCCGTGCGCCTCCGGGTGCTGCGAGAAGCCGGCTTCGCGCCCGAGGTGATCGTGAGCGGCGTCGACGAGGACGCGGTCACCGGGAAGACGCACGAGATCGCGCTCGACCTGGCCGAGCGCAAGGCCGCCGCGGTTGCCGATCGCCTCGATGACCCGGCGGCGTTGGTGATCGGCTGCGACACGGTGCTCGACGTCGACGGCGAGACCCGCGGCAAGCCGGCGTCACTCGACGAGGCTCGCTCGTGGTGGGCGTCCGTCGCCGGTCGGAGCGGCACGCTGCACTCGGGGCTCTGTGCCATCGACGGCGGCTCCCGGCGAGCCAGTGGCGTGGCCACCACGATCGTGCACTACGGCTGCCCGTCCGAGCGGGAGATGGATGCCTACCTCGCCACCGGCGAGCCCCTCGCCGTGGCCGGCGGGTTCACGATCGACGGCTACGCGGCGCCGTTCGTCGACCGGATCGATGGCGACCACGGCGCCGTGCTGGGCCTGTCCCTGCCGCTCCTGCGCCGGCTCCTCGCGTCCATCGACATCGAGATCACCGACCTGTGGGGCCCGACATGACCCTGCGCATCGGGCCGCTCGTGGTCGACCCACCGGTGGTGCTGGCGCCGATGGCCGGCGTCACCGACGCGCCGTTCCGCGGGGTCTGCTCCCGCTTCGGCGCCGGCTTGTACGTGTCGGAGATGATCACGGCCCGGGCGCTCGTGGAGCGCAACGGGCGGACTCTGGCGATGCTGCGGTTCGACGGGTCGGAGGCCACCCGCTCGGTCCAGCTGTACGGCACCGATCCCCGGACCATCGGCGAGGCCGTCCGCTACCTGATCGACGAGGTCGGCGTCGACCACGTCGACATGAACTTCGGCTGCCCCGTCCCCAAGGTCACTCGGAAGGGCGGCGGCTCCGCGCTTCCTGTGCGACGGGCGCTCCTGCGGGACATCGTCCGGTCAGCGGTCGCCGCGGCGGGCGAGGTGCCGGTCACGATCAAGTTCCGCATGGGCGTGGACGACTCGATCCTCACCTACCTCGACACCGGCCGCATCGCCGAGGAGGAGGGCGTGTCGGCCATCGCTCTGCACGCGCGCACGGCGGAGCAGCTCTACAGCGGCTCGGCGCGCTGGGAGGCCATCGCCGCGCTGAAGGCGCACGTCACCACCATCCCGGTGCTCGGGAACGGCGACATCATGGAGGCGCACGACGCCCTGGCGATGCTGGCGGACACGGGCTGCGACGGCGTGGTGGTGGGCCGGGGCTGCCTGGGCCGCCCGTGGCTCTTCCGCGACCTGGTCGACGCCTTCGCCGGCCGGCCGGTCCAGCCACCGCCGCTCCTCGGCGAGGTGTGCCACGTGATGCGCGACCACGCCGAGCGCCTCGTCGCGTGGAGCGGTGAGGTCGGTGGCATGAAGTCGTTCCGCAAGCACGCGGGCTGGTACCTCACCGGCTACCCGGTCGGCGGGGTCGTGAAGAAGCAGGCCAACGTGGTCGCCACCCTCGCCGACCTCGACCGCCTCATCGCCGAGCTCGATCCCACGGCCGCGCTCGCGTCGAACGCGCGGCGGGCGGCGCGCGGCCACACCAACGGTCCGAGGCCGGTGCACCTCCCCGAGGGATGGGTGGAGAACCGAGACGATCCGACGCCTCCGGAGGGCGCCGAGCTGCTGGTGAGCGGCGGCTGAACGCGGCGCACCGACGAACGCGCGCGTCGGGGTCTAGCGTCCGACCCGTGACTCCCGAGGAAGTCCTTGTGCTCTATGGCCGAGCCTGGTTCGAGCGCGACCGCGACCAGCGCATCGAGGCCCTTCGGACGGCGTGCACCGAGGACATCGTCTTCATGGATCCGGAGCTCGGGCGGCTCCATGGGTTGGAAGCGGTGGCCGACATGATCGGCAGCTACATGAGCGCGCCGATGGAGGGCCACGAGGCCGAGGTTCGCGAGGAGCACGCGCGGGATGTCCGGCTCCGGCGTCTCGGTCGAGGTCGTGACCCCGATCGAGTCGTTCCACCAGTTCTACCGCTACTCGTACATCTGGCACTTTCCCGACGGCTCCAGCTCCGGGGGCACCTCGTTCTGCGAGCAGGCATCCGACGGACGGATCCGTCTCATCACGGTGTGGCCAGGATCGGGTCACTTCCCCATACCGCCGTCCAGGCGGGGCTGACCCGCGGACGGCTGAGACCCCACGACGCGGAAGGGCCGCCCCGGAGGGCGGCCCTTCGCACATCTGCCGGCGTGAGCCTGGGCTACATCATCCCGCCCATGCCGCCCATGCCACCCATGCCGCCGGGCATGCCGCCACCGCCGCCGGCGCTCGCGGGCTCCGGAGCATCGGTGATCAGCACCTCGGTGGTGAGGATCATGGCGGCGATGGACGCCGCGTTCTGCAGGGCCGCGCGGGTGACCTTGGCGGGGTCGATGACGCCGGCCTTGACCAGGTCCTCGAACTCACCGGTGGCGGCGTTGAAGCCGGTCGGGCCGCTCTCGCGCTCGATCTGCTCCACGACGACCGCACCCTCGTGACCAGCGTTGCTGGCGATCAGACGGGCGGGGGCCTCGAGGGCCTGCCACACCGACTTCGCACCAGTGGACTCGTCACCGTCGAGCTTCTTGACGACCTTGGCCACCGCGGCGCGGGCCCGGAGGAGGGCAGTGCCGCCACCGGCGACGATGCCTTCCTCGATGGCCGCGCGGGTTGCCGAGAGGGCGTCCTCGATGCGGTGCTTCTTCTCCTTGAGCTCCACCTCGGTGGCGGCGCCGACCTTCACGACGGCCACGCCGCCGGCCAGCTTCGCGAGGCGCTCCTGGAGCTTCTCGCGATCCCAGTCCGAGTCGGTGTCGTCGATCTCGCGCTTGATCTGCGAGATGCGGCCCTTGACGTCGTCCGGGTTGCCTCCACCTTCGACGATGGTGGTGTTGTCCTTGGTGATGACGACCTTGCGGGCCTTGCCGAGCAGGTCGAGCGTCGTGTTGTCGAGCTTGAGGCCGACCTCTTCCGCGATCACCTGGCCACCGGTGAGGGTGGCCATGTCCTGCAGCATCGCCTTGCGGCGGTCGCCGAAGCCTGGGGCCTTGACGGCCACGGAGCTGAACGTGCCACGGATCTTGTTGACCACGAGGGTCGCCAGGGCTTCGCCCTCGACGTCCTCGGCCACGATCAGGAGCGGCTTGCCGCCCTGCATGACCTTCTCGAGCACCGGGAGCAGGTCCTGGACGGAGGAGATCTTGCCGTTGACGAACAGGATGTACGGATCCTCGAGGATCGCCTCCTGCCGCTCGGGGTCGGACACGAAGTACGGCGACAGGTAGCCCTTGTCGAACTGCATGCCCTCGGTGAACTCGAGCTCCATCCCGAAGGTGTTCGACTCCTCGATGGTGACGACACCGTCCTTGCCGACCTTGTCGATGGCGTCGGCGAGCACCTCGCCGATGGCGGGGTCGGCCGCCGAGATGGACGCGACCTGGGCGATCTCCGACTTGTCGTCGATCTCCTTGGCCTGGCCCTCGATGTCCTTGACCGCGGCGGCCACGGCCGCCTCGATGCCCCGCTTGAGGCCGAGGGGGCTGGCACCGGCGGCCACGTTGCGGAGGCCTTCCTTGACCAGGGCCTGGGCCAGCACGGTGGCGGTGGTGGTGCCATCACCCGCGATGTCGTTGGTCTTGGTGGCCACCTCCTTGACGAGCTGGGCACCCATGTTCTCGAAGGGGTCTTCGAGCTCGACCTCACGGGCGATGGACACGCCGTCGTTGGTGATGGTGGGAGCGCCGAACTTCTTCTCGAGCACCACGTTGCGGCCCTTGGGGCCGATGGTGACCTTCACGGCGTCGGCGAGCTTGTTCACGCCGGCCTCGAGGGCACGGCGCGCCTCGTCGTCGAACTTGAGGAGCTTGGACATCCGTGCCTACTTCACGATCGCGAGGATGTCGCGACCGTTCAGGATGAGGACGTCGTCGCCGCCGTCGGTGATCTCGGTGCCGCCGTACTTGCTGTAGACGACGATGTCGCCGACCTTGACGTCGAGCGGGATGATGTCGCCCGTCTGCTCGGAGCGGCGGCCGGGGCCGACGGCGAGCACCTCGCCCTGCTGGGGCTTCTCCTTGGCGGTGTCGGGGATGACGAGGCCACTGACGGTGGTCTCCTCGGCCTCCCCCGGCTTCACGATGATGCGGTCTTCGAGCGGCTGCAATGACATGTCTTGGCGCCTCCGTGACGCTTGCGATGCGGTTAGCACTCTGGTCGTGCGAGTGCTAACCCTAGGCCCGCGGGATCAGCACTCGCAACCGTCGAGTGCCAATTTTGCCGGTCGCCGCGCGTCAGAGCTCCGGGATGCCGAGGTTGGGGTGGGCCCCCGTGTCGAGCGGGGACGGGCCGTCGCTCTGCCAGCGGTACCAGGCGGCGCTGGCCACCATGGCGGCGTTGTCGGTGCACATGGCCCAGCTCGGCAAGAAGCCCCGCAGCCCATCGGCCACGCACGCATCGAGGAACTGCTCCCGCAAGCGCGAGTTGGCGGCCACCCCACCGCCGAGGCAGAGGCCCTTGGCCCCGACCTCACGGGCGGCGGCCCGGGCCTTGGTGACGAGCACGTCGACCACGGCCTCTTGGAAGGAGGCGGCCACGTCGGGGGTGGCGACGTCGGGGTTCTTGCGCACGTGGTTGACCACGGCAGTCTTCAGGCCGCTGAAGGAGAAGTCGTAGGTGCCGTCGCCCACCATCGGACGCGGGAACCGGATCGCCTCCGGGTCGCCCGTCACGGCGAGCCGGTCGATCGCCGGGCCTCCCGGGTAGCCGAGCCCGAGGTACCGGGCCACCTTGTCGAACGCCTCGCCGGCGGCGTCGTCGATCGTCGAGCCGAGCACGCGATAGCGGCCGTGGCCTTCCATCAGGACCAAGAGGGTGTGGCCGCCGGACACGAGGAGGACGACGAGGGGGAGCTCGAGGTCTGGCTCTTCGAGCAGCGTGGCGTAGAGGTGGGCCTCGAGGTGGTTGACCGCGATGAACGGCACGTCCCACGCGAGGGCGAGGGCCTTCGCCGCCGACACCCCTACGAGCAGGGCCCCCACGAGACCAGGTCCGTAGGTGGCGGCGACGGCATCGACCTCGCAGCCCTCGCCCTCGACGGGTCGGTCCGACAGCCCGGCCTCCACGAAGGCCTGCGCGACCACGGGGACGATGAGGTCGACGTGGGCCCGGCTGGCGATCTCGGGGACGACGCCTCCGTAGCGGGCGTGGAGGTCCACCTGGCTGCTCACGACCGACGACAGGACCGAGGTGCCGCCCTCCACGATGGCGGCCGCGGTCTCGTCGCACGAGGTCTCGATGCCGAGGATCCGGCCGCGGCCGACGTCGGTGGTCATGGGTCGAGCTCCTCGACGATGGTGGAGCCGGACACGCCGGCCTCGAGCGCGGCGAGGCGCCGGGCGTACTCCGCGGTGTCCACGTCGTTGGCCCACATGATGATGGCGTCCTCGTTCGTCTCGACGTAGTAGCCCTTGCGGATCCCGGCCGGCGCGAAGCCGAAGGCGCGGTAGAGGGCCTGGGCCCCCCGGTTGCTGGCCCGCACCTCGAGCGTGAGGTTCTTGGCCCCCCGGTCGATGGCGGCCGTCGCGAGCGTGTGCAGCACGCGCGTGCCGAGCTGGTGGCGCTGCCACGCAGGGTCCACGGCGAGGGTGGTGATGTGGCCGTCTTCGGTCACCAGCATGAGGCCGCCGTAGCCCACGACGGTGGGGCCCACGCGCGCCACCACGTACACGCGGCTGCCGCGGTAGCCCAGCTCGCTCATGAACAACCCCAGCGACCACGGACGCGGGTAGACCTGCTGCTCGATCCGCAGCACGCTCCGGAGGTGGCGGCGACGCATCGAGGCGATCGTCACCTCGAGGTCGTCCGGCTGCGGGATCCGTGCGACCGCCATCAGGTGCCGACCCCGTCGCGCGTGGCCCAGTTGATCTCGGCGTCCGGCTTGCGCAGGTAGGTGGGCGTGAGCTCGACAGGGCTGACGAACTCCTCCCGCAGCGCCCTGGCGTGGGCCAGCTGCACCAGCGACCCGGCCAGCGGGTAGGCCTCGCCGTGATCGGCCATCTCGACCCGCCGGATGTCGACGAAGGCCCCGTGGTAGCGCAGCGCACCGTCGCCGGCGAGGAGCACCTCTTCGCCCGCCACCTCCAGGTCGGAGGCGAGCTCGGCGGGCGACGCCACCTGTGGCTCGGTGATGCGCTGCACGCCACCCGGCGACTGGCGGTAGCTGGCGTGGAAGATCTCGCCGCGACCAGCATCGAGGGCGCACACGATGCGCCGGTGCGAGTGGCGGAGCGGGAACGCGAGGAGGTCGAGGCTGGTGACGCCGATCATCGGCAGCCGACGCGCGTGCGCGAGGGCCTTGCCGGCGGCCACGCCCACCCGCAGGCCCGTGAACAGCCCCGGGCCGAGGTCGACGGCGATGGCGCCGATGTCGCTCAGCGCCACTCGGCTCTGTCGGCACAGGAACTCGATGGCGGGCGTGAGGGTCTCGGCGTGGCGGCGTCCGCGCGTCGAGTGGATGGCGCCGAGGACCCCTTCATGGCCGCCGATGGCGCAGCCGACCTGCGCCGTCGAGGTGGTGATCCCGAGGATGAGCATCAGGCGTCAGTCCAGGGGGACAGCACGCCGGCCACCGCATCGGAGCGCAGCGTCCACGCCCGTCCCACTGGCCGCAGCGCGACGTGGCGCTCGTCGTCACCCAGGCCGAAGGTGAGCCGCACGTCGAGGTAGTCGTGGGGCAGCACCGGGAGGATGGCGTCACCCCACTCGATCAGCACCACCCCTCCGTCATCCAGCATCTCGGGCAGGCCGAGGTCGAGCGCTTCGCTCAGCTGCCCGAGGCGGTAGACGTCCAGGTGGTGGATCGGCAGGCGGCCCTCGTACACGTGGACGAGGGTGAAGGTGGGGCTCGTGATGCGCTCCGGCACCCCCAGGCCCCGCCCGAAGCCCTGCACGAACGCGGTCTTGCCGGCCCCGAGGTCGCCCGCCAGCACGATGAGGTCACCCGGCCGCGCCAAGGACGCCAGCGCGTCTCCGAGATCGCGCGTCTGGTCGACGGAGGTGGTGGTGGCGACCACGTTCACGTCGGCGAAGCCTACGAGGCGCCGTAGCGCCGCTCGACCCGAGCGCCGAGTGCGCACACCACCTCGTAGGCGATGGACCCCACGTGGCCCGCCCACTCGTCCGGGGAGATCCGCCTCCCGCTCTGCGCGCCGAGGAGCACCACCTCGTCACCGGCCTCCACCCCGCTGAGGGGCCCCACGTCGACCATCACCTGGTCCATGGTCACGGTCCCCACCATCGGATGCCGGTGGCCGTCGATCAGCACGTCCTGGCCGGCGGCGCCGAGCGCGCGGAACACCCCGTCGGCGTACCCGATGGGGAGGGTCGCCACCACCGTGTCCCGCTCGAAGTGGTGGCGCAGCCCGTAGGAGATGCCCTCGCCCGCCGCGACCGGCCGCACGAAGGCGACCTCGGTGGCGAGCCGCAACGCCGGCTCGAGCGCGAGGTGCTCGACGAAGCTCGGCGCGGGCGCGATGCCGTACACCGCGATGCCGCAGCGCACGAGGTCGTAGCGGCTGGCGGGGTGGGCGACGGCTGCCGCCGAGTTGGCCGCGTGCCGCATGGGCACGTGGATGCCGGCGTCGTGCACGGCGGCGCTGGCCGCGTCGAAGCGCTGGAGCTGCAGGGCCGTGAAGGGGTTGTCGGGCTCGTCGGCCACCGCGCAGTGGGTCCACAGCGCATCGAGGGACAGCGCCGGCTGGGCGGCGATGAGCTTGGCCAGCTCCACCACGTCGCCGGGCGCGGCGCCGACCCGGTGCATGCCCGTGTCGACCTTGAGGTGGACCGGGACGGGGAGCCCACCGGCCCGGGCGGCCGCGCCGAGGCGACGGATGAGGTCGGGCGTGTAGACGGTGACGGCGACGCCGGCGGCCAGCGCTTCGGCGACGTCGTCGGGCCGGGGCTCCGACAGGAGCAGGACCGGCGCCGCGATGCCCGCGGCGCGGAGCTCGCTCGCCTCTCCCACCTGGGCCACCGCCAGCCAGGCGGCGCCGGCCTCGACCGCGGCCCGCGCGACGGGCACGGCTCCGTGCCCGTAGCCGTCGGCCTTCACGACCGCGCACACCTCTGCCGGGGCGCTGATCGCCCGCAGGGTGGCCACGTTGGCGGCCACCGCCTCGAGCGACACGTCGGCCCAGGCCCGGCTCACGCGTCCAACGCCTCCATGACGGCCAGCGGCAGGAGCTCGACGAGATCGCCGGCCACGAGGCCGTGCGGAGGGCCGAGCGCGCCTGCCCGAGCGTGCAGCCAGGCTCCGGCCGCCGCCGCGTCCAGGGGATCGAGGCCCTGCGCGAGGAGCGCCGCGACGGTGCCGCTCAGCACGTCGCCGGTACCCGCGGTGGCGAGACGCGCGTCGCCGGCCGTGATGATCCGCACGCGGCCGTCCGCTCCGGCCACGACGGTGGTGGGCCCCTTGAGCAGCACCGTGACCCCGGCGGTGGCGGCCAGCTGTCTGGCGGCGGCCAGCCGGTCGGCGCCAGGTCGGGACCCGGTGAGGCGTTCGAACTCACCGTCGTGCGGCGTGAGGACCGTGGCGGCGCGGCCCTCCAGCACGGACGCGACGTCGGTGCCGAGGGCGGTGAGCGCGTCGCCGTCGACCACCGCGGGAAGGGTCGAGCCGGCCAGCACGTCGCGCGCGGCGGCCGGGGTGGGCGCGTCGGTGCCGAGGCCTGGGCCGATCAGGAGCGCCTGGTACCGCGGCGCCGCTTCGAGGACGTCCTCCGCCCAGCCGGCCGCCGGCAGGCTCAGCCCGACGGCTTCGGTGGGTCGGGCGTGATCGTCGCGGACGCCAGGCGACGCCACGCGCACCATGCCGGCACCGACGCGCTGGGCGGCGGCCGCCGCGAGGTGCGCGGCGCCCGTCATCCCGGGCGAGCCGGCCACGACCAGCACCGCGGCGTGCCACTTGTGCGCATCGGTCGCCCGACGCGGGAGCCACCCGCTGACATCGCGGAGCTCGACGACGCCGGCCGCCCCGTCCCCGGCCTCGAGCCCGATGGCGGCGACCGCGATCTCGCCGGCGAGGGAGCGGCCGGGCTCGAGCACCAGCCCGGGCTTGAGGGCCGCGAACGTCACGGTGCGCACGGCGGCCCATGCCTCGCCGTGCACCTCGCCGGTGAGGCCGTCGACGCCGCTCGGGATGTCGACCGCCAGCACCGGCGTCTCGCCGACGTCCGGGGCGTGGTGCTCGCCGTGGAACCCGGTGCCGTAGGCCGCATCGATCACGAGGTCTGCGGTCGGCAGCCGGCTCGGCGAGTCCAGGGCATCGATGACCTGCACCCGGACCCCGCGGCGCCGCAACCGGAGGGCTGCTGCCCGCCCGTCCGCGCCGTTGTTGCCCTTGCCGGCCAGCACCACGACTCGGCGGCCGTAGGAGCCGCCGAGCAGGTCGATGGCGTGGCGCGCCACCGCCGCGCCGGCTCGCTCGATCAGCACGTCGAGCGGCTCCGAGGCGGCCGCGTCGACCGCGGCCATCTCGTCGGGCGTCACCACCGGGATCATCAGCGAGCAGGCTAGGGCGCTAGAGCGCGACCGCGATGGCCTCGGCCATGCGGTGGGTGTGGGTCATGGTGAGTCGCCACTCCGTGATGCCCAAGCCGTCGGCGAGCACCTGGGCGCCGCCGTGGAGGTGCACCGATGGCGCACCGGTGCTGGCCTTCGCCACCTCTATCTCCCGCCACTTGCACGCGCCCACCCCCACACCCATGGCCTTCATCACCGCCTCCTTGGCGGCGAACCTCGCGGCGTACCGCTCCGTGGGGTCCGTGCGTCGGTCGCAGTACGCCCGCTCCTCGTCGGTGAACACCCGGTTCCGCAACGTGGGCGTGCGCGCCAGCGCGGTGCGCATCCGGTCGACCTCGCACAGGTCGACCCCGATCCCGATCATTCGTCGATCACTTCGATCGCCAGCGGTCAGCGAGCTCGCGGATCGGCTCCACGAGGAGGTCGGCGGCCGGGACCTCGGTGAGCAGGTCTTCGCGGAAGGTGGGCTCGGTCTCGAGCACGGCGTCGCGCAGCGCCGACCACCGGTTGCGGTAGCCCTGCAGGGCGCCCCGCGCGGCGGCCACGGTGAGGTGCTCGTGGAAGCGCACGTGGAGCAGGGTGAGGCCGGTGGCCCGATCGTCCTTGGTCTCCGGCACGATCACGACCGTGCGGCCGTCTTCGCGGCCACGGGTGACGAAGACCTGGCGCTCCACCGCCACCGTGTGCTTGGTGCCTCGCAGCAGCCCCGTGCGCTCCGTGCGCGACGGGATGTCCCGCGCGATCCCACCGCGGTCGACGATCGACACCGGCACCTCGCCGGTCTCCGGATCGCCGTCGAGCTCGTAGCGGATCCAGCCGGTGACCTCGGCGATCGTCGGATCGACGTCGGCCAGGGTGCGCAGGGTCTTGTAGCTCAGCCGATCGCGAGCGGCACCGGCGGCGAGCACCGCCTGCACGAGCGGGGGTTGCAGGAGCGTCTCGTCGCTCCGCGAGATGCCGACCGTGACGGTCTTGGCCTGGTGCTTGATCGCGTCGACCGGACGGGTGAGCTCCTCGATCCCCTGGGTGAGGGCAGCAGTGAGGTCGTCGACCACGACCGCGGGGGTGCCGATGCGGCCCAGCTCGGCCTGATAGGCGTCGAGCGGGGCGATGCCGAGCGCGTACCGGTAGGACGACGCCAGGCGGACCGCGGTGCTGGCTTCGAGGTTGCCGTCGTAGGCACCGCTGCGGAGACCGTCGAAGAAGCGCGTGGACGAGGCGACGAGGGCCGGCTGGAGTGACCGGAGGAGCTGGTCGCCGTCGGCGACGACGTGCTCGCCGACCGCGTCCTCGATGGCGGCGCGCGCCTCGCGGAGCGGCCGGGCCTGCGCGTCGATCGCCAGCGCCGCCTCGTACCCGAACAGGTGGCCCGCCACCGCGGTGAGCACGAACGCCAGCTGCGGGTGCGTGACCGGGACGGAGATCACGTGGAGCGCGGCGGCGAAGCGAGCCTGTCCGTCGGTGGCGACCACGATCGGCGACGCCTTGTGGGCGCGGTAGATCGCCACCTCCTTGGCCACGTCGTCCGCGGTGGAGCCCTCGAGGCCAGCGGCGCAGACGAGGATCAGGGGTTCGCACGACAGATCGATGTGCTTCTTGTCCTCGGTGGCGTCACAGGCGATCGAGCGGTAGCAGAGCTCGCTGAGCTTGATCCGCAGCTCCTCGGCGGCGATGCGGTTCGTGCCGTTGCCCACGATGGCCCAGTAGCGCTTGGCCGGGGCCAGCAGCTGGGCGGCCGTCGCGATCTCCGCCCGCCGACCGACGGTGACCTCCATGGCGCTCGGCAGGTCGCGGAGGGCGGCGACCAACGCCGGGTCGACGGTGCCGCCCACCTCCTCGGCGATGGCCCACGCCAGCAGGAACCCGGCCGCGATCTGGGAGTAGAAGGCCTTGGTGGAGGCGACGCTCATCTCCACATCGCGCCCGTCCGACGTGTACAGGACGCCGTCGGCCTTCTCGGTGAGGTCGGACCCCCGGCGGTTCACGATGGCGAGCACCGACGCGCCGCGATCGCGCACGAGGTCGACCGTGCGGTTGGTGTCGGTGGTGGTGCCCGACTGGCTGATGGCCACCACCAGGGTGTTGCTCATGTCGGCCCGGAGCCCGAACCCCGAGAGCTCGGTGGCCGGGAGCGCCTCCACCCGGAGGCAGCCGTCGGGGATGCAGGCGACGAGGGCGGTGACGAGGCTCTGGCCGGCGACGTGGGCGGTGCCCTGGCCGATCACCTGGATGCGGTCGATGCGACCGCTCCGGAGACCCTCCCGGACCGCGGCGGACAGCACGTCCTCGTCCAGCGCGACCCGCAGCGCGCCGTCGCGCTCGACGAGCTTGCCGCGCAGGGTCTTGCGGAAGCTGTTCGGCGCCTCGGTGATCTCCTTGAGGAGGAAGTGCGGATAGGTGCCTCGATCGATGTCGCGGGTGGTGACCTGGGCCTCCTGGAGGTCGGCGTCGGTGACCGGCAGGTCGGTGCCGTCGTACGCCTGGCGGGTGATGCCCTCGAGCGAGCCGGCCCGCGCCCCGTCGAGGACGACGATCTGGCCGCGGCTCGCGTTGGGGTTCTCCGGGTTGGCCGGCGTGTCGCCGTCGAGGCGCAGGTAGGTGCGCGTGAGCTCCACCAAGCCGTAGGGCTCCGAGGCCACCACGTAGCAGCCGTCGGCGAGGCCCACGTACAGGGCCTGGCCGCTGCCGCGCAGCGCGAGCAGCAGGTGATCGGGGTGGGTGGCGGCGCTGGCACCGATGGCGACCGAGCCCTCGAACGTGGCGACCGTGTCGCGGAACGCGGTGGTGAGGTCAGCTCCCTCCGCCAAGCGGTGGGAGACGAGCGTGGGGATGACCTTGGCGTCCGTGGTGATCTCGGCGGCCAGCCGGAGGCCGTCGGCCGCCTTGAGGTCGGCGAAGTTGTCGACGTCGCCGTTCAGTGCGGCGGTGACGTACGGGCCGCTGGGGCCGTCGAGCTCGAGGCTGTCGACGGGGTGGGCGTTGGGCTGCGAGATGATGCCGATGCTCGCCCACCGGGTGTGCCCGAGCACGAGGGCCGACGCTCGCTCCCCCGCCAGGGCGAGCCGCAGCAGGTCGTCACCCAGGATGTCGGCGCGCATGGCCGCCGTGTTGTCGCCCAGCTCGCCGATCTCGGCGGCCGCCTTGTAGACGAAGCTCAAGAGCCCTTCGGGGGTGCGCACGGCGTTGGAACGGAACAGGTGGTCACCCGTGCGGGCGGTCACGAGTCGGGCGACGGCGGGGTCGCTGAGGTCGAGCCCGTGGTCGCGCACGAGCACGGTGAGACCGGCCGAGTCGCGGCCGCGCACCTCGAGCCGGTCGAGAGCCGACAGCGCCTGCTGGATCGAGGTGCCGATCTCGATCGCCGACCACGACGGTCGATCGCCGACGAATTCGCGCACCGCGGTGGCCGTGGGGAGCCGGTCGCGGACGACGGCCCACAGCGCGTCCTTCAACCGGAGCAGCGTGGCGTTCGCGTCTTCGAGGGTGTGCCCGTCGGGCGCGCCCGAAGCGTCGAGGCCGGCCTCCACGCGGACGACCCAGTCGCCGGCCGCCGCGCCGACGGCGCCGGTGCGGGTGGCGACCTCGCGGTCGCGCACGAGCAGGGCGACGCCATCCGGCGTGCGGAGGAGCTCGTCGAGCTCTTCCAGGATCTCGGCGGCGGCGCGAGCGGCGTCGATCGCGTCCGGGCCTCCGAGGGTGCGCTGGAGCGAGTCGAGCCGGCCGAGGACCTCAGCCGGGGGGAGGTCGAGTCGGGCACCGGGCCCGCGCAGGAGAGCGATGATGCCGCACACCCGGGAAAGGCTACCGGGGGGATCAGCCGGTCCCGAGGCCCTCCACGGCCGTCACCAGGCGGTTCGCCGCCGCCTCGGCCTGATCGGCGGTGGGCGCCTCCACCATCACCCGCACCAGCGGCTCGGTGCCGCTCCCGCGGATGAGCACGCGCCCGTGGTCGCCCAGCTCGGTCTCCACCGCCGCGATGTCGTCGGCCAGCGCGGCGTTGACGTCCATGCCCTTGTCGGTCACGCGTACGTTGCGGAGGACCTGCGGCAGACGGGTCATGGCGGCGTCCGCCAGCTCGCCCAGCGAGCGTCCGGACCGGCGCACCACGTCGAGCAGCTGCACGGCGGTGAGCAGGCCGTCGCCGGTGGTGGCCAGGTCGGCGAACACCACGTGGCCGCTCTGCTCACCGCCGAGGGTCAGGCCTTCGTCGGCCAGCGCCTCCAGCACGTAACGGTCGCCGACGGGCACCTCGAGCACCTTGATGCCGTGCTCGGCCATCCCGATCCGGAACCCGAGGTTCGTCATCACGGTGACCACCACGGTGTCCTTGGCCAGGCGGCCGTGGTCACGCCGGTCGACGGCGGTGATGGCGATGATCTGGTCGCCGTCGATCAGACGGCCATCCGCGTCGATCGCGAGGACCCGGTCGGCGTCGCCGTCGAACGCGATGCCCGCGTCGGCGCCGCGCTGCACGACCGCCTTCCGCAGGTCCTCCGGGTACGTGGACCCGCACCCCGCGTTGATGTTGGTGCCGTCGGGCTCGTCGTGCAGCACGTGGACCGTGGCGCCCAGCGCGCGCAGGACCTTCGGGGCGACGTGGGTGGCGGCGCCGTTGGCGCAGTCGACCACCACCTGCATGCCTTCGAGCCCGCGCCCGTCGATCGAGGCGAGCACGGACTCCGCCCAGCGGGTGACGTCAGCGGAGCCGTCGGTCACCGAGCCCACGGCGTCACCCGTCCGGGCCGCGCCGTGGTCCTGGTGGCTGAGCAGCGCGTGCAGCTCCGCCTCGAGCGCCTCCTCCACCTCGTCCGAGAGCTTGGCGCCTCCTGCGGTGAACAGCTTCACCCCGTTGTCCTCGAACGAGTTGTGCGAGGCCGAGATCACCGCGCCCGCCACACCGTCCGCCGCCGCCAGCCACGCCACCGCCGGGGTGGGTGCCACGCCGAGGGTGGTGACCTGGACCCCTTCGGCCGCCAGTCCCGCCACGAGGGCGGCTTCCAGCAGTGGTCCCGACTGCCGGGTGTCCCGGCCCACGACGAAGCTCCATCCGCCGAGCACCCGCGCCGCCGCCCGGCCGAGGGCCACGACGAGCTCCGGCGTCAGGTCGAGGTTGGCCACCCCTCGCACCCCGTCTGTCCCGAACTTCAGCACCGCGGAAGGATGCCAGATGCGCTCAGGAGCTACTCGTTCTGTGTGCGCTGGGCACCGGATACCGATGATGAAGGCACACAGAAGCAGGGGCTCTGGGCAGCCCCTTCACTGGCAGGTATGCAGCGTTCAGAGGTCGATGGTTGTACCGGTCCCGCTGGAAGACGCCGCACGGAGGACGAGCGCCGCGGCGGCGGTGTCTTGTACGGCGACGCCGATCGACTTGTACAAGGTGATCGACTCGTCATCGCTACGTCCCTCGGCTGTGCCGGCCACGATCTCGCCGATCTCGGCGTGGATGAACCCGTCACTGACGATCCCTGCCTCAAGCGCCCGTCGAAGCTCGATCGACCCCGATGGCGGTGGTGCCAGCACTGCGTCTCGTGACTCGACCACGACGCGGGCGTCGCGGATCACCTCGCTGTCGATCTCGCCGTCTCCGGCCGCGTTGTAGCCGACGGAGTTCACATGGGTTCCGGGGCCGAGCCAATCCCGGCGCACGACCGGAATGTCGGCATGGGTCGCCGCACACACGATGTCCGCCGTGCGCACGGCCTGCTCGATCGAGTCCACGGCCTCGGCTCGTGTTCCAGCGGTCACCAGGTCGTCGACCAACCTCTCTACCGCCGGTCGATCCCGGCCTGCCACCAGGACCCGTTCGAGTCCGCGCCAGTTGCGAAACGCACGGGCGTGGGCATGCGCCTGAACTCCGGTGCCGATGATGGACAGCACCTGCGAGCTGGGTCGAGCAAGGTAACGGGATGCCAGGGCCGAACCCGCGGCGGTTCGCGCCGCTGTGATGTACGTGGCATCCATGAGTGCCAACGGGGAGCCGGAGTCGGGGTCAAAGCAGCAGATGACACCCTGATGGGTCGGTCTGTCCCGGTTCTTCGGGAACAACGAGATCAACTTCGTCGTGAGCGCTTCCGCAGATGGAAGAAACGCCACCATCGCTGCGAGCATCGCCGAGTGCTCCGGCACCATCGCCGCGACGCGTGGCGGCGTGGAAGAGCGCCCCGCACTCAGATCCGCCATCGCGGCGCCCAACGCGTCGACCAACTCGTCAAGGTCGAGGAGTTCCTCAACCTGAGATCTCGAAAGGACGAGCACAGACACCTCCAGCGGTCAATCCGGGCCCTGCGTGGGACGAGAGGACCGCCCACGAGTCACTTCCGAAGCCGGCCGACCAAGTGCATATTGGCATCGGTATGGGCATGCCTTGTCGGAGCGCACCTGCCGCGCACAGGTTCTGCCAGTGTTCGAGCGTAGGACTCGTCGGCCGGTTGCCAAAGCCGTTGGCAGGTGTGGGTCGGTGGTGAGCGAACCTGTAGGGGTGGCTGAGCAACGGTGGTCCGTGGCGTTTCCCCAGCAGTGGTGGTACCCGGCGTGCATGGGGCACGACCTCGCACGCACCCCGTTGAGCATCACGCTCATGGACGAGCCGTTCGTGCTGTACCGGGACGGCGACGGCCAGCCGCACACGCTCGTCGACCGGTGCCCGCACCGGAACGTGCCCCTCTCGCTGGGACGGGTCCACGCCGACGGCACGTTGGAGTGCGGCTACCACGGCTGGCGGTTCGAGGGCTCGGGCCGCTGCGCGGCGGTACCGGCCCTCGCTGCCGATCTCGGCACCGCTCCGTCGCCGCGCGACGCCGTCGCCCGACCCGTGCGCGAGCTCGACGGCGTGGTGTGGATCTGGGGAGCCGCCGATGTGGCTCCCACCGCGCGAGCCGTACCGCCTGCCCGTGCTCGGCGACGGCGGCACCACCGGCGAGGTGGTGTTCCAGCGCGACATCGACTGCACGATGCACGCCGCTCTCGAGAACGCCCTCGACGTGCCGCACACGGCGTTCCTGCACGGCGGGCTCTTCCGCAAGAGCGGCCAGGGCCCGCAGGTCCAAGCCGAGCGCACCGACCTGATCGATGGCGTCGAGGTGCGCTTCGTCGGCGAACCGGCGGCGTTCGGGCCGCTGCGGCTCCCGGGCGACGCCACCTTCGACCACTGGGATCGGTTCTTCCTGCCGTCCATCGCTCAGATCGAGTACCGGGTCGGCGACGCCGTCCGCATCGTGAACAACATCCTCCACCTGCCGCTGTCGCCGACGAGGACGCGAGCTTGGTTCGTCCTCCGCTTCCGCAGCCCCGCACCGGCACGCGTGATCGGCCCGATCGTGCGGGCCCGGGGCAAGAAGATCCTCGAGCAGGACGTGCAGATGCTCGAAGCGCAGACCGAGAACATCACGCGCTTCGGTGGCGAGCGCTACACCAGCACCGACCTCGACCTCTTGGGCAACGCCATCAAGCGCCTCATGCGCCAAGCCGAGCGCGCCGAGGGCCAGGCCGTGGACGTCGAGGTGGAGATCAGCTCGCCGAAGGTGACCCTCCAGCTGTAGGGCGGGCTACCGCTTCGAGTACTGCGGAGCCTTGCGGGCCTTCTTGAGGCCGTACTTCTTCGATTCCTTCTCACGGGCGTCGCGCGTGAGGAAGCCGGCCTTCTTGAGGAGGGCGCGCAGCTCGGGGTCGAGGTGGATCAAGGCTCGGGCGATGCCGAGCCGCAGGGCACCGGCCTGGCCGGTGGGACCCCCACCGATGATGGTGGCGTCGATGTCGTAGGCCTCGGTGAGCTCGGTGGCCCGAAGCGGCTCGGTGAGGATCATCTGGTGGGTCTTCGACGGGAAGTAGTCGGCGAGCGGCCGCTTGTTCACCGTGATCACACCGTCGCCCTCACCCTCGCTGGTGCGGACGCGCACACGAGCGATGGCCTGCTTGCGGCGACCGGTGGTCTGCACGAGGGGTTGGGGCACTGATGTCTCCTAGGCGGTGCGCCGGGCGGCGGCGAAGTCGAGGGCCTCGGGCAGCTGCGCCGAGTGGGGATGGTTCGGGCCGGCGTAGACCTTGAGCTTCGTGAGCATCTGCCGACCGAGGCGGTTCTTCGGCAGCATCCCGCGGACCGCGCGGCGCACGCCTTCCTCAGGCTTGAGGGCCTGCGCCTGGGCGAACGTGCGGGACTTGAGGCCACCGGGGTACCCGGAGTGCCGGTAGACGAGCTTCTGCTCCGCCTTGTTCGACGTGAGCACGACCTTCTCCGCATTGATGACGATGACGTGGTCGCCCATGTCCATGTGCGGGGCGAAGGTGGGCTTGTGCTTGCCGCGGAGGATGCGGGCGACCTCGGTGGCGAGGCGACCCAGGACGAGGTCCTCGGCGTCGACCACGTACCACTTGCGGGTGATCTCACTGGCCTTGGGGCTGTACGTGCGCACGCGTCGCGTCCTTGCGGGTTTTCGGGGTACTGATCAGGCGCGGCGGCGCCCGAGGCGAAGGACGAGGCTACGGCTGACCAGGGCCTCCCCGCAACTCACAGCTCCCGCAGGTCAGAGCGACAGGTTGGGCCCATCGTCCGCGTCGCCTTCGGGGTTGGCGGCCGCCGCGGCCGCCATGGAGCTGAGGATGGCCGCCGCATCGTCCACGATCGTGTCCTTGGCCTTCCGGAGGATCAGCGAACCGATGATCACGGGCGGCATCACGATGTAGAAGGCCGCCACGAGCGACCCCGTCAGGTCGGAGAGGAGGCCCACGAACGGCGGGGCCAGGGCCGTCCCGAACAGCGTGGAGGTGAGGGCGAACGCCGACGAGCTCACGCCGCGTGCCTGCACCGGCGTGACATCCATCATCGACGCCCGGAGGCCCGGGAAGGCACTGGCGATGGAGAGCACCCCGATGAACTGGAGCCCCAGGCGCACCGGGACGAGCGGCACGGCGAACGAGATCGCGAACGTGCCCGCGCAGATGAGGATGGCGTTGGACACCTGCGTGATCCGCCCCGCGGGGCTGACCCCGTACACCTTGTCCGTCACCCGGCCGCCGTAGATCGTGCCGATGACGCCGGCCAGCGCCAGCACCCCAGCCGCCACGCCCGCCGCCTCCTTCTCGGTCAAGCCGGAGTAGCGGTCGTGGTAGACGGCCAACCAGTAGCCCACGCCGGCGACGGTGAAGAGCAGGGCCGACACCCCGACGAGCACGAACCGCATCGTCCGGATGCCGAAGATCATCTTGAGGTCGGTGCGGAGCCCGCTCCAGGCGGACCGGGCCAGCTCGCGCACGGGCACCTTCACCTCGGGCTCGGGTGGGGCGATGACGCCCTCCGCCTCGCCCCGCTGCGGCTCGCGCAGGCGGAGCACCAGGAAGCCGACGAGCGAACCCGGCATGCCGACGACGATGAACGCCCAGCGCCACCCGAACTCCTCGCCCACGAAGGCGCCGAGCGCCAAGCCGATGCCCCCACCGATGAAGTTCATGACCTGCTGGATCGAGAAGACGCGGCCGCGCACCTCTGCCGGGTAGTAGTCAGCAAGCAGGGAGGTCGACGCCGGATCGTCGATCGCCTGACCGAACCCGAGTGACGCCCGCGCCGCGAACAGCTGCACGTACCCACCGGCCAACGCCGACAGCGCGGAGAGCCCGCTCCACGAGAACAGCGTGTAGCCGATGAGGCGGGTGCGGCGGACCCGGTCGGCCAACCAGCCCGCCGGGATCGTGGCGAGCGCGTTGATGAAGACGAACGCGAACCCGAGGGCGCCGAGCTGGAAGTCGGAGGCGTTGAACTCGTCCTCGATGAAGGGCAGGACGCCGCGCAGGATGTTGGTGTCGGTCTGGTCGACGAGGTTCACGAGCGACAGCACGACGAGCGGCCCCGCCGACCTCCCCGCGAGGCGCCCCACCTTCGTCGGCGTGGCCGGCGTCGCCGCGACCGTGTCCACGTCGCGCTCGTCGATCGCCATCCCGCGGTTCCCCCGTCCCCAGACTTGACCCGCGGGTCAATCTAGGTCTCTCCGGACACGCCCGTCAGTACGAGACGTGCCAGAGGCAGAGGCCCTCGGGCGGGGCGATGGGGGCGGCCGCCGCCCGACTGCCCGAACGGAGGATCCCCCGGATGTCGCCCGCCCGTACCCCGTTGTGCCCCGCGGCGACGACGGTGCCGACGACGCTGCGCACCATCTGGTGGCAGAAGGCGTTGGCCTCGATCTCGAACCGGAGGACGCCGTCCCCGAGGTCGGTCCAACCGGCGCGACGGACGCGGCGCACCAGCGACAGCGGCTCCTCGCCAGCCGCGACCTTGGGGCGCCGGCAGAACGCGCTGAAGTCGTGCTCGCCGAGGAACGGATCGCAGGCCAGCGCGAGGAGCTCGATGTCGAGCGGGGTGGCCACGTGCCAGGACGTGGCAGAGAGGAAGGGATCGGGGACGACCCGGTTGAGGACGGTGTAGCGGTAGGTGCGGCTCCGCGCGGAGAACCGCGCGCGTCGAAGTCCGGATCCGCCACGGCCGCCTCGCGGACCACGAGCTCCGGCCCGCACAGCTTCAGCAGGGAGCGCTGCAGCGCCTCGAGGTCGACGTCGGGCGACAGGTCGAGCGACACCACCTGACCCCACGCGTGCACGCCGCGATCGGTGCGGCCCGCCCCCACCAGCTCGACCGGGTGCCGGACGACCTTCTCGATCGCTTCGCGCAGCACGCCGGCGACCGTCCGGTGGCCAGGCTGGGCGGCGAACCCGTAGAACCCCGAGCCGTCGTAGGCGACCAGGAGCCGGACGCGCACCAGCGGCCCGCTCGGGGCCGCTGGGGAGTCAGGCACGTCCTCGAACAGCGTCACGCTGCCGAGGGAATCACACCAGTTCGATGCGCGCCATCGGGGCGTTGTCGCCCTGACGGTTCCCGAGCTTCAGGATGCGCGTGTAGCCACCGTTGCGCTCCGCGTACCGAGGGCCGATCTCGGTGAAGAGCTTGTGGGCCATCTCCTTGTCGCCGAGGTACGAGACGACCTGGCGGTGGTTGTGGAGCCCGCCCTTCTTGGCCTTCGTGATGACCTTCTCTGCGACCGGGCGCAGGGCCTTGGCCTTGGCCTCGGTGGTGACGATCCCCTCGGCCGCCACCAGGGACGCGACGAGGTTCGCCATCATCAGCCGCTGGTGCTGCGAGCTGCCGCCGAAGCGACGGCCCTTCTTCGGGGTGGCAGGCATGGCAGTCCTAGTCCTTCGTGCGCAGCTGGAGGCCGCGCTCGTCGAGCTTCTGGATGACCTCGTCGAGCGACTTCTGGCCGAAGTTCGTGATGGCCAGGAGGTCGTCCTCGGTCTTGAGCAGGAGCTCACCGATCGAGTTGACCTGGGCCCGCTTGAGGCAGTTGCGGGGCCGCTCGGACAGGTCGAGGTCTTCGATGGGGAGGTCGAGGTCGGGCGAGCCGGTGGTCGTGGTGGCCACCTCGCCGAGCTCGAGGCCCTGGGGGTCGTCGCTCATCTCCGCCACCAGGCCCACGAGGGACCGGAGGGTGTCGCCGGCCGAGGCGAGGGCCTCGCGGGGCTGATGGAGCCATCCGTCTCGATGTCGAGGACGAGGCGGTCGTACGCGGTGGACTGCTCGACGCGGGTGGGCTCGATCTGGAAGGCGACCCGCCGGACCGGCGAGAAGATCGAGTCGACCGGGATGACGCCGATCGTGGCGCTGCCCTTGTTGCGGTCGGCGGAGACGTAGCCGCGGCCCTTCGCCACGGTGACGTCGATCGCGAGGCGAGCCGACTTGTTGAGGGTGGCGATGTGGAGGTCCTGGTTGAGGATCTCGACGTCGCTGTTGGCTGAGATGTCGGCGGCGGTGATGTCGGCCGCGCCCTTGACGTCGAGCCGCAGGGTGACCGGCTCCTCGCTGTGGCAGACCAGCACGAGGTCCTTGAGGTTGAGGATGATGTCGGTGACGTCCTCGGTGACACCGGCGATGGTGTCGAACTCGTGCAGGGCGTCGTCGAACCGGAGCTGCGTGATGGCAGCACCGGGGATGGACGACAGGAGCGTGCGGCGCAGGGAGTTGCCGAGCGTGTGGCCGAAGCCAGGCTCGAGCGGGCTGACGGCGAACGTCTGACGGTTGCCCTGAGCCTCGCCGATCGCCTCGACGGTGGGGCGCTGGATGACGAGCATGATCTACCTCGTGAGCTGGGGGGCGGCGGGACGGACTACTTGGAGTACAGCTCGACGATGAGCTGTTCGCGCACGGGCACATCGATCTGCTCGCGCAACGGGAGCTCGCGCACGGTGACGGACTTGCCGCCGTCGCCGGCGTCGAGCCAGGCGGGAAGGCGCACGTCGAGCGTGTCGAGGTTGTGCTGGATGACGATCATCGCCTGGCTCTTGTCGCGCAGGGTGACGACGTCGCCCTTGCGCACGCGGTAGCTCGGGATGTCGACCCGGCGCCCGTTGACGTCGAGCAGCCCGTGGTTCACGAACTGCCGTGCCTGGGGGCGGGTGCGGGCCCAGCCGGCCCGGAAGACGATGTTGTCGAGGCGCTGCTCGAGGAAGCGGAGCAGGTTCTCACCGGTGACGCCCTTGGCGCGAGTGGCCTCCTTGTAGAGGTTCTCGAACTGGCGCTCCAGCAGGCCGTAGATGTGCTTGGCCTTCTGCTTCTCCTGCAGCTGCATCGAGTACTCGGACGGCTGGCGCCGCCGGGAGCGACCGTGCTCGCCGGGCGGGTACGGCCGCTTCTCGAGGGCCTTGCGGCCCTTCTCGTTCTCGAAGATGTTCACGCCGAGACGGCGCGAGATCTTGACCTTGGGTCCGGTGTAGCGAGCCATTGCGGGAGCCTCAGACTCGGCGCCGCTTGGGAGGGCGGCAGCCGTTGTGGGGGACAGGGGTGACGTCCTTGATGCCGGTGACCTCGATGCCGGTGCTCTGCAGCGAGCGGATGGCGGTCTCGCGGCCGGAGCCCGGACCCTTCACCTGCACGTCGACCTTGCGCACGCCGTGCTCCATCGCGCCGCGGGCGGCCTTCTCGGCGGCCATCTGGGCCGCGAACGGCGTGCTCTTCTTCGAGCCCTTGAAGCCGATGTTGCCGGCGGAGGCCCAGGAGAGGACGTTGCCCTCCTGGTCGGTGATCGTGATGATCGTGTTGTTGAACGAGCTCTTGATGTGGGCGACGCCGTGGGAGACGTTCCTGCGCTCGCGCTTGCGGGGCCGGCGACCGCCGGGCTTGGGCTTAGCCACTACTTACGCACCTTCTTCTTGCCGGCGACGGTCTTCTTGGGGCCCTTGCGGGTGCGAGCGTTGGTCTGGGTGCGCTGACCGCGGACCGGGAGGCCCTTGCGGTGGCGGAGGCCCTGCCAGCAGCCGATCTCCATCTTGCGGCGGATGTCCTGTTGGACCTCGCGGCGCAGGTCGCCCTCGACCTCGAGGTTCTGGTCGACGTAGGCGCGGACCTTGTTCACCTCTTCGTCGGTGAGGTCGCGGACCCGCGTGTTGGGGTCGAGCCCCAGCTCCGTGCAGATCTTCTGCGCGGTGGTCCGGCCGATGCCGAAGATGTAGGTGAGCGAGATCTCCAACCGCTTCTCGCGGGGGATGTCGACGCCGGCGATGCGTGCCATGGATGCGGGTGCCTGTTCCTCTCTAGCCCTGGCGCTGCTTGTGCCGGGGGTTGGTGCAGATGACCTGGACACGCCCGTGGCGGCGGATCACCTTGCACTTCTCGCAGATCTTCTTGACGCTCGGACGGACCTTCAACGGGCGCTCTCGTTCACTTGTACCGGTAGGTGATCCGACCCCGGGTGAGGTCGTACGGGGTGAGCTCCACCTGGACGCGGTCACCGGGCAGGATGCGGATGTAGTGCATGCGCATCTTCCCGGAGATGTGGGCCAACACCTTGTGGCCGTTCTCGAGCTCGACCCGGAACATGGCGTTCGGGAGGGGCTCGGTCACCGTGCCTTCGAGCACGATCGCGTCTTCTTTGGACTTCGGCAGGGTGGTGCTCCTGATTGCTGAGATGGCCGACGGGGTGTACGGGCCCGAACGGCCGCGGCACGGGGCGCGTGCAGACGACGAAGGGGGCCCAGGGCCGAAGGGTGATGCTAGCGCGGGCACAGCGAAGGTCCAACTCGGCCGGAAAACAGGGGCCGAGGACCTCGAGCTCGGAAGCGGTCCGCTCACCGTAGCCCCCCGGACACCCTCGGTGGGGCACCCCCCGGATCAGGGCCGGGTGAGGATCTCCGGACCTTGCTCGGTGATCGCGATCGTGTGCTCGGTGTGGGCCGCCAGGCGTCCATCTCTCGTCACGACGGTCCACTGGTCGTCGAGCAGGCGGGTCTCGGGGCGGCCGGCGCACACCATGGGCTCGACGGCGTAGGTCTGGCCCGGGCCGAGCTTGCGACCCTTGCCCGGCCGCCCCCAGTTGGGGACGTCGGGCTCCTCGTGCATGGCCATCCCGATGCCGTGACCCGTGTACTCCCGCACCACCGAGAACCCGGCCGCCTCGGCGACGCCCTGCACCGCCGCGCCGATGTCGGACAGCCGGCCGCCGGGCTGCATGGCAGCGATCCCGGCGGTCAGCGAGGCTTCGGTGACCTCGATGAGGCGGGCCGCCTCCGGGTCGATCTCTCCCACCCCGGCCGTGAAGGCAGCGTCGCCGTGCCAGCCCTCCACGATGGCGCCGCAGTCGATCGAGATGATGTCCCCCTCCTCGAGCCGGTGGGGCCCAGGGACGCCGTGCACGATCACGTCGTTGGGCGAGGCGCAGATCACGCCAGAGAACGGCGGGTGCCCGTAGCCAAGGAAGTTGGAGCGGGCGCCTCGGCGCTCGATGACCTCCCGGCCGATGCGATCCAGGTCGGCGGTGGTCACGCCCGGCCGGATGGCCCGGCGGATCTCGTCGTGCATCTCGGCGACCACGCGCCCCGCCTTGCGCATCTTCGCGAGGTCACCTGCCGATCGCCGCATGGCGTCAGGCTAGGACCACGCCTGAGACCCAGAAGGACTGTCACACCCCCTGAGTAGCGTCATGGGCATGTTGATGACGGGGATGGATCGGGAGGTGGCGGAGGTCAGGGAGCGCTTCGCCGACCTCACCGACCGCCTCGATCCCGACGACCTGCCGGCCAGCTACGCGCCGGCGCTGTGGTGCGAGCTCGACCAGCTGGCGCGCCAGGTGGCCGCGGCCAAGGTCCTCGTCGCTCGCCGAGTGGACGACTCGCAGGTGTGGCGGCGGGAGGGCTTCGCATCGGCCGCCGAGTACCTGGCCGCCCATGGCGGCACCTCGTTGGGGGCGGCACGCCGGGAGCTCGACACGTCCAAGGCCCTCCCCCAGCTGCCCGCCACGAAGCAGGCGCTCCTCGAGGGCGCGGTGTCCCTCGACCAGGGCGCGCTCATCGCCGACGCCGCGCGGGTCAACCCGCAGGCCGAGCGAACGCTGGTGGAGGCGGCCGGCCGGGACAGCTTCAAGGAGCTCAAGGAACGGTCCCTGCGGGCGAAGGCCGCGGGCGACCCCGACCCCGCGGGCACGCAGCGTCGGATCCACCGCGAGCGCGGCCTTCGCGAGTTCACGGACAGCGAAGGCGCATGGAACCTCCACGCCCGCGGCACCGCCGCCGACGGCGCCAAGATCCACGCGGCGCTGGCACCGGTCATCGAGGAGATCTTCACGGAGCGCCGCTCCTCCGGGGTCCGCGAGACGTCGGAGGCCCGGGCCTTCGACGCCCTCGTCAGGGTGTCCGAGCGCGCAGCCACCGGCGACGGCGGCTCTCCCGGGCGACGCCCGCGCCGCGAGGCCCTGGTCCGCTGCGACCTCGCCGCCCTGCAGCGCGGTGCCGTCGAAGGTGACGAGTGGTGCGAGGTCGCTGGCGTCGGGCCCATCCCGGTCGACCAGGCGGTCGAGCTGCTCGGCGAGGCCACGTGGAGGCTGCTGATCACCCGGGGCGTCGACGTCCTCAACGTCACCACGCTGTCCCGCAAGGCGAGCGCCGCCATGCTCGCCTCGCTCGCGTGGCGCTCCCCCGGCTGCAGCGTCCAGGGCTGCGGCCGCACGATCACGCAGATCGACCACCGCGTGCCCTACGCCGAGTCTCGGCACACCACGCTCAGCGAGCTCGACCCGCTGTGCGGTCACCACCACGACCTCAAGACCTACGACGGCTGGGAGCTGGTGTCCGGCACCGGCACCCGACCGTTCGTGCCTCCCGACGATCCCCGCCACCCTCGTCGCCTCGGCAGCCCGACCAGCGGTGATCCCCCACTCGCCAGCGCCTGACCCCGCGCGCACTGCCTCGGCTCTCGCCGAGGGTGCCGCCGCGCCCGGAGGTCAGTCGGCCCGCACATCGGTGCCGGGCACTCCGGCAGAACTGTTCCAACGTCTGAGGTCGAAAACGCTCGCATGCCGACCGAAATCGACCACAGACGTTGTCGTCTCTGCCGAGATGACGCGAGCCGAGCGGCAGAAGAGGGTCACTGGGTGCTGTCGCCGTGCTCGTCGCTCTGCGTCGGCCGCTTCCGAGGCAGCAGATGGGACCCCGCGACGCGGATCATGCCGCACTCGGCTGCGCCACACGTTCGTGACGATGGCGCACGGACCCGCGATGTCGATCGTGTGCTCTCGCTGGTCCCTACCTCCTGGTGGGCCGCCGGTCGGCCCAACTCTCGCGGGGCCGTGTTCGGCAGTTGTGCCGCAGTGTCGGCCGGGATCTGGCGCCTCACGAGCCGGCCGATGCTTAGCGCTCCGTGTCGACAATGCGGGACCGCAGTGAGGCCAACGCAAATCAGGCGTAGCGGCAAGGTGAGCCTGTGTGTGCTCGACGAGCCATGGCCCGTCACCTATCTCCAGGTCTACTGCGATGCCCTTTGGAGGCCGACCCGACCCTTGTCGTCCACACGATGATGGCCGTCGGCTGGTCGCATGTCGGGGAAGCGCTCGGTGAGGACGCTCGGCCCTTCGTGGAGACCATGGCTGCGGAGGAGGGGCTCGTGGTCATCCGATGCACTCCGTATGAGACCTTCGCGACCCCGCCTCGCCACCTGCACGCCAACGACGAGGACGAGAAGCTCACGCACTGGTCGTCGGGAACGATGCCCGGGTCCGCCGAGGACCCCGCGTAGGACGCGCTCATCCCAGGCCCACAACTGCCGCCTTCGCCGCGATCGTGTTCGGCAGCAACGCCGGCGGCGTACGCCGGTCTCAACGCCTCGCCGCTCCAGGCTGATCACGGCAGCTCCAGGCTGATCACGGGAGCAGAGGGTTACGGTGCGGGCATGAGCACTGAAGCGGCGATCTCCGGCGTCCACCACTTCTCTCCGACGGTCAGCGACGTCGAAGCGAGCGCCACCTGGTACGAGCAGGTGTTCTCGATGACGCGGGTACCCATCACCTTCGCCCACCACGAGCGGGAGGACACCGGCTACGCCGTGCTGCTGCTCGATCCGACGTCAGGACTGGCGATCGGTCTGCACCACAACACCGCGAACCAGGGCGAAGCCTTCGACGAGGCCCGCACCGGGCTCGACCACATCGGGTTCAAGGTCCCCACCCGCGAGAGCCTCGACGCCTGGGTCACCAAGCTCGACGGCCTGGGCATCGCGCACTCGGGCATCCGGGACCTCACCGATCCGATCCCGTTCTCGACCCTGGTCTTCCGCGATCCCGACAACATCCAGCTCGAGTTCATCTACTCGCCCTGACCCGGCGCGAGAAGGAGCCGAGCGGCTAGGCGCGGCGCTCGTCGATGGCCCGGACGAGCCGGGCGGTGACCTCGTCCGCTGCGCCGAGGCCGTCGACCGCCTGCAGGAGCTCACGGTCCTTGTACCAGGCGATGAGCGGCGTGGTCTCGCGCTCGTACAGGTCGAGCCGCTTCTGGATCGCCTCGGGCGTGTCGTCGGCGCGCTGCACGACCTCGCCACCGCAGTTGTCGCACACCCAGCCGTAGCGGGGTGGGCTGTCGACGGAGTAGTTGGTGGCGCAGTCGGTGCAGACCCGCCGAGCCGCCAGTCGCTCCAGCACCACGTCGACCGGCACCACGAGGTCGATCACGAGGTCGAGCGGCTGCTTCTCGGTGATCTTGCCCAGCAGCTCGGCCTGACCGACCGTGCGCGGGAAGCCGTCGAGGATGTAGCCGCGGTTGTGGGTGTCGTCGCTGGTGAGGCGCTCGTCTACGACCCCGCCCATGACCTCGTCCGACACGAGCTCTCCCCGGTCCATGACCTCCTTGGCCTTGATGCCGAACTCCGTGCCCTCCTTCACGGCGGAGCGGAGCATGTCGCCCGTGGAGATGTGGGGGATGACGTAGTGCCGCGACAGGCGCACGCACTGGGTGCCCTTCCCCGCACCCTGACGTCCCAGGAGGACCAGACGGGCGCCGGGGATCATTGCCCGATCCCCGGGGAGGTCACTTCAGGAAGCCCTCGTAGTTGCGCATCATCAGCTGGCTGTCGATCTGCTTCATCGTCTCGAGGGCCACGCCCACGGCGATGAGGATCGAGGTGCCGGCGAACGGGAAGTTCTGCACGTCGGCAAACGCCAGCAGCATCGACGGCAGCAGCGCGATGAAGGCGATGAACAGTGCGCCCGGGAGGGTGATGCGCGACAGGATCCACGCGAGGTAGCGCTCCGTCTGTGGCCCTGGCCGGATGCCAGGGATGAAGCCGCCCTGCTTGCGGATGTTCTCCGCCTGCTGGGCGGGATCGAACGCGATGGCCGTGTAGAAGTACGCGAACCCGATGATCAGCAGGCCGTAGGTGGCGACGTACAGGATCGAGTCGGGCTGCACGAGGTTGTCGTTCACGAACCGCTGCACCGTCGCCCCCCAGCCGTCGGCCGGAAGCACGTTCGTGAGCAAGATCGGCAGGTAGAGCACCGAGCTGGCGAAGATGATCGGGATCACGCCCGACTGGTTCACCTTGAGCGGGATGTAGGTGCTCTGCCCGCCGTACATGCGCCGGCCGACCACGCGCTTGGCGAACTGCACGGGGATGCGGCGCTGTCCCTGCTCGATGAACACGATGGCGACGAGGAGGAGGATGGCCAGGGCGAGCAGGGCGATGAGCAGCGTGGTGCCCTTCTCGGCGTTGAGCCGAGCTCCCGCGCCGGGGAACGAGCTCACGACGGAGGCGAAGATCAGCAGCGACATGCCGTTGCCGATGCCGCGCTGGCTGATCAGCTCACCCATCCACATGAGCAGGGCGTGCCCCGCGGTGAGCGTGAGCACCACGATGATCACCCGGAACGGGGTGAACACGGGCAGCACGTCGACGCCGGTGGAGTTGCCGCCGCCACCCAGCAGGCCGCCGCCACCGTTGTGGAACAGGAACGCCAGGCCGGTGGACTGCAGCAGGGCGATGGTGACGGCCAGGTAGCGCGTCCACTGCGTGATCTTGCGCTGGCCCACCGCCCCCATCTGCTGCCACTCCTCCAGCTTGGGGATCACCACCGTGAGGATCTGCATGATGATCGAGCTGGTGATGTACGGCATGATCCCCAGCGCGAACAGCGCGAACTGGGTGAGGGCGCCACCGGAGAACAGCTGCAGGAACCCCACCACGCCACCCCCCGTCTCCGCCTGGCGCTTGAGCTCCTGCACCTGGTCGAGGTCGATGCCGGGCGCGGGGATGAACGCGCCGAACCGGTAGAGGCCGAGCATCAACAGGGTGAAGAAGATCTTCCCCCGAAGGTCGGGGACCCTGAACACGTTCCGGACGCTGGACAGCACGGGCTGGGCTCCTGGTCAGCGGCGCTGCCAGGGGCAGCGGACGATGTCGGTCAGCGGTTGGCGAACTGGTTGCCCTGCACCGGCGGGCGGCGGTCGCCCCAGGGCTTCGGCAAGATCTCAACGGTACCGCCGGCGGCGGTGATGGCTGCCTCAGCGGACTTCGAGAAGGCGTGAGCCTGCACGGTGACCTTGCGGGTGAGCGCACCGCGGCCGAGCACCTTGATGAGGGCGCCCTTGTGGGCGAGGCCGTGGCTCTGGAGCACCGTCGGGCTGATCTCGTCGAGGCCGCTCTCCTCGATGGTGTCGAGGTTGATGCCCTGGTACTCGACGCGGAAGGGGTTGTTGAAGCCCCGGAGCTTCGGCAGCCGCATGTGGAGCGGCATCTGCCCGCCCTCGAAGCGAGCCGGCACGCTGCCGCGCTGCTTCTGGCCCTTGTGGCCTCGGCCGGCGGTCTTGCCGCCCTTGCCGGCGATGCCGCGCCCGACCCGGCGCTTCGGTCGGTTCGAGCCCTTGGGGGGCTGGAGGTCGTGGATCTTGATGGTCATGAGGTCTGCTCCTCGACCGAGACGAGGTGGGGCACGCGGGCCACCATCCCTCGGATCTCGGGGCGGTCAGGAAGGGTGTTCGACTTGCCGATGCGGCCGAGGCCGAGCGCCCGCAGCGTGCCGCGCTGCTTGGGCTTGGTGCCGATGGCCGACCGGATCTGGGTGACGGTGATGGTGCCGTCTTCGCTCTTGCTCGCAGCCATCACGCCACCTCTTCGGGCACGTTGGCCTGCGGGCCGCGCTCGCTCAGGCGGTAGGCGGCGAGCATGCCCTTGGGCACGAAGTCCTCGGGGTCGAGGCCCCGCAGACGGGCGACCTCGTCGGGCCGCTTGAGGGACTTGAGGCCGTTGATCGTGGCGCGGGCGACGTTGATGTGGTTCGACGAGCCGAGCGACTTGCAGAGCACGTCGTGCACGCCGGCCTCCTCGAGGATGGCGCGGGCGGCGCCGCCGGCGATGACGCCGGTGCCCGGAGCCGCGGGCTTGAGCAGCACGCGCCCGGCGCCCATGCGACCGATCACCTGGTGGGTGACGGTGGACCCGGCCAGCGGCACCTGGAAGAGGTTCTTGCGCGCCTCCTCGGTGCCCTTCTGGATGGCGAGGGGCACCTCCTTGGCCTTGCCGTAGCCGAGACCGACCCGGCCGTTGCCGTCACCGATCACCACGAGGGCGGTGAAGCTGAAGCGACGGCCGCCCTTCACGACCTTGGCGACGCGGTTGATGTTGATGACGCGCGACTCGCGCAGAGACGCATCGCTGGACGCGCGTGGGTTCTCGCGCGGCTCGCGCTCGCGGTCGCGGCGGGGGGGACCTGATCCGTTGGCCATCAGAGTTCCAATCCGTTTGCTCGGGCGGCGTCGGCGACTGCCGCAACCCGTCCGTGGTAGAGGTTGCCGCCTCGATCGAAGACGACCTTGGTGACACCGGCGGCCTTGGCCCGCTCGGCGACGAGCTGACCGACCTTGGTGGCGGCGTCCTTGTTGCCCGTGCCGGCACCGCGGAGATCGGGCTCCGTGGTGGAGGCGGCGGCGAGCGTGCGACCAGAGCGGTCGTCGATCACCTGGGCGGAGATGTGCTTGTTCGAGCGGAACACGGCGAGGCGCGGGCGGTCGGCCGACCCCTCCACCTTCTTCCGCACGCGGCGGTGGCGCCGGATGCGGGCTTCCCGCTTGTGGTGTGCGCTGACGGTCATCGTGTCCTCACTTGCCCGTCTTCCCGGCCTTCTTGGCGACGTACTCGCCGAGGTACCGGACGCCCTTGCCCTTGTAGGGCTCAGGCTTGCGGATCTTGCGGATGTTGGCGGCCACCTGGCCAACGGCTTCCTTGTCGATGCCCTTCACGATGATGCGGTTCGGGGCGGGCGTCTCGAAGCTGATGCCCTCGGGGGCGTCGACGGAGACGGGGTGGCTGAAGCCCAGGGCGAGGTCGAGCTTGGTGGTGCCCTGGGCGGCGGCGCGGTAGCCGACGCCGATGATCTCGAGCTCCTTGACGAACTCCTCGTTGACGCCCACGACCATGTTGTTGACCAGCGAGCGGACGAGCCCGTGGAGGGCTCGGTTCTGGCGCTCGTCGTTGGGCCGCTCCACCAGCAGCGCCTCGCCGTCCCGGCGGACGGTGATGGCGCCGGGGATGTCGCGCTCGAGGGTGCCCTTGGGGCCCTTCACGGTGATGTGGGCGCCCGCGATCGTCACGTCGACGCCGCTGGGGACCGGGATGGGTGCCTTGCCGATTCGAGACATCTCAGATCACCACACGAAGCAGAGGATCTCGCCGCCCACGTTGCGCTTGCGCGCCTCGCGGTCGGTCATCAGCCCCTGGCTGGTCGAGAGGACGGCCACGCCCAGGCCACCGAAGACCCGAGGGACCTTGGTGGACTGGCTGTAGACGCGCAGGCCCGGCTTCGACACCCGGCGCAGGCCGGAGATCACGCGGGCTCGCTCGGGCGAGTACTTCATCTTGATGGAGAGGACGCGGCCGGGGCGCTCGGTGTTGTCGGCGACGTCGTAGCCCTCGATGTAGCCCTCCTTGTGGAGGATCTCGGCGAGGGCTTCCTTCACCTTGGAGCTGGGCATGCGGACGTCGTCGTGCATCGCGATGTTCGCGTTGCGGATGCGCGTCAGCATGTCGGAGATGGGGTCGGTCATGGTCATCGTGCGCCTCCCCTCACCAGCTGGCCTTCGTCACGCCGGGGATCTCCCCGGCATGGACCATCTCGCGCAGGCAGACCCGGCACAGGCCGAACTTGCGGTAGACGGAGTGCGGGCGCCCGCAGCGCTGGCAACGGGTGTAGGCACGGACCTTGAACTTCGGGGTCCGCTGCTGCTTCTCGATGAGTGCCTTCTTGGCCATTATTCCTGTCCCTCGCGCTTGAAGGGGAAGCCGAAGGCGTCGAGGAGGGCCTTGCCTTCGGCGTTGGTCTTGGCGGTCGTCACGATGGTGATGTCCATGCCTCGGGACACATCGATCGAGTCGTAGTCGACCTCTGGGAAGATCAGCTGCTCGGTCACACCGAACGTGTAGTTGCCGTTCCCGTCGAACGACCGGGCGTTGAGGCCCCGGAAGTCACGGATGCGGGGGATGGCGAGGCTGATGAGCCGGTCGAGGAACTCCCACATGCGGGCGCCCCGGAGGGTCACCTTCGTGCCGATGGGGTTCTCCTCACGGAGCTTGAAGTTGGCGATCGACTTGCGGGCCCGGGTGATGATCGGCTTCTGGCCGGCGATCCGGGTCAGGTCCTTCACGGCGCCCTCGAGCAGCGACGGCTGCCCGACGGCGGCGCCCACGCCCATGTTGATCACGATCTTCTCGAGGCGAGGCACCTCCATGATGTTGCCGAGGCCGAGCTGCTCCTGGAGGGCCGCGCGGATCTCGCTGTCGTACTTCGCCTTGAGGCGCGGCACGGGCGCGGCTTCCGCGGGCGCGGCAGTCGTGGCTTCGGTGCTGGCTTCAGTGGTGCTGGCTTCAGTGGTGCTGGCTTCAGTGGTGCTCACGGCATCTCACCTCCGCACTTCTTGCAGGTGCGCACCTTGGTGCCGTCGTTGTCGATCTTGTAGCCGACCCGGGTGCGCTTTCCGCACGTCGGGCACAGCAGCGCCACGTTGGCCACCGGGATCGGCATGTCCCGGTCGATGATGCCGCCCTGCATCGTGGCCTTGGTGGCCTTCTGGTGCTTCTTGGCGACGTTGACGCCGTCGACGATGACCTTGCCGGCGGCGGGCAGCACGCGGGTGACGTTGCCCTTGGCGCCACGGTCCTTGCCCGTGAGCACCTGCACCTGGTCACCCTTCTTGATCTTGAGGCCAGCCATGGTCACAGCACCTCCGGGGCGAGCGACACGATCTTCATGAACTTCTTGTCTCGCAGCTCGCGGCCCACCGGGCCGAAGATGCGGGTGCCTCGCGGGTTCATCTGGTCGTTGATGAGCACCGCGGCGTTCTCGTCGAAGCGGATGTAGCTGCCGTCGGGACGGCGCTTCTCCTTCTTCACCCGGACGACGACGCACTTCACGACCTCGCCCTTCTTGACCGCCGCGCCAGGGATGGCGTCCTTGACGGTGGCGACGAAGATGTCGCCGATGCTGGCGTAGCGCCGCTTGGTGCCCCCGAGCACGCGGATGCAGAGGACCTCCTTGGCCCCACTGTTGTCCGCGACCCGAAGCCGGGATTCCTGCTGGATCATCGGGCCCGCTCCAGGACCTCTACGAGGCGCCAGCGCTTCAGCTTGGACAGCGGGCGGGTCTCCTGGACCCGCACCTTGTCACCGAGCTTGGCGTCGTTGGCCTCGTCGTGGACGTAGAGCTTCTTGGTCCGCACCATCGTCTTCTTGTAGAGCGGGTGCGGCTTGCGGGTCGTCACCGTGACGACCGCGGTCTTGTCCATGCCCGCGGAGGTGACGATGCCCTCGCGCAGCTTGCGGGCGTTGGGCCGAGTGGTGGTCTCGTCCGCCATCAGGCGTTCTCCCTCGTGGTCTCAGGCTGCGTTGCGAGCGCCTCGTGGGCCGCGATCTCGCGGGCACGGAGCTCGGTGTTGATGCGCGCGACGTCCTTGCGGAGCTTCTTCAGCACGCTGACGTTGTCGAGCTGCCCGGTGGCGTTCTCGAAGCGCTTCTTGAACAGGGCGTCCTTGGTGTCGGCCAGCTCCTGGAGGAGCGCGCCGTCATCGAGGTCGCGGTAGGCGTGCTTGTTGTCGTCAGCCATCAGAGCGCCTCCTCGCGAGTGACGAACCGGGCCTTGATCGGCAGCTTCTGGATGGCGCGGTCGATGGCCACCTTGGCCAGCTCCTGGTCGGGGTACGAGAGCTCGAACAGGATGCGGCCGGGCTTCACGACGGCGACCCAGCGCTCCGGGTTGCCCTTGCCCGAGCCCATGCGGGTCTCGGCGGGCTTCTCGGTGACCGGCTTGTCCGGGAAGATCGTGATCCACACCTTCCCGCCGCGGCGGGTCTTGCGGGTCATGGCGATTCGGGCCGCCTCGATCTGGCGAGCGGTGATCCACCCGGGCTCGAGGGCCTGGATGCCGTACTCGCCGAAGGTGACCTCGTTGCCACCCTTGCTCGGACCCTTCGTGCGACCGCGGTGCTGCTTGCGGTGCTTCACCTTCTTGGGCATCAACATGGCTCAATCACCGTCCCCGGGGTGGAACTTCGGGGTCTCGTGGGGAGTGAGCGTGCGGCGCTCGATCTCCTCCTCCTCGGCGAGGAGGCGCTCCAGCTCGGGATCGGCCTCCTTGACGAGGGGCTCGGCCTCGATCGGCGCGTCGCCCTCGGCGACGGCGGGCCGACGAGCGGCCGCCGAGCTCGACACGACCCGGCGGGGCGCACCGGCGCCGCCGGACGTCTCCCCGACGGCCATGGCGGCCTCGCGGCTGATCTTGTCCTCGTTGGTGCTCTTGTACGGGAGGATGTCGCCCTTGTAGAGCCACACCTTCACGCCGATGCGACCGGCGGGGGTGCGGGCCTCGCGGAAGCCGTAGTCGATGTCGGCGCGGAGGGTGTGCAGCGGCACCCGACCCTCGCGGTACCACTCGGTGCGGGACATCTCGGCGCCACCGAGGCGACCCGAGCACTGCACCCGGATGCCGAGGGCGCCGGCCTTCTGGGCGCTCTGCACGGCGCGCTTCATGGCCCGGCGGAACGCGACGCGGCCGGCGAGCTGATCGGCGACGCCCTGTGCGATGAGGGCGGCGTCGAGCTCCGGCTGCTTGATCTCCTGGATGTTGAGCTGCACCTTGTTGTTGCCGGTGATGGCGGTGAGCCCGGCGCGGAGGCGGTCGGCCTCGGCGCCGCGGCGGCCGATGACGATGCCGGGGCGGGCGGTGTGGACATCGACCCGGAGGCGGTCACGGGTGCGCTCGATCTCGACGCGGCTGATGGCGGCGTGCGGGAGCTGCGTCATGAGGAAGTCGCGGATCTTCCAGTCCTCGATGACGAACTCGCCGTACTCCTTGCGGTCGGCGAACCAACGGGACTTCCACTCGGTGGTGACACCGAGCCGGAACCCGTAGGGGTTGACCTTCTGACCCATTACGGCTTCTCCTCAGTGGCGTCATCAGACGCCTCAGGCTCAGGGGCGTCCTCTTCGGCGGCGGGCTCTTCAGCCTGCGCCTCTTCAGCGGCTTCCTCGACCGCGGCCTCGACGGCCTCTTCGGGCTCGGCGGGGTTGTCCGCTTCGGCCTGGTCGATGACCTCGTCGGTGAGGTCGGCGTCGTCGTCGACGGCCTCGATCGGGACGAGGTTGCCGTCCTCGTCGTGGGTGTGGTCGGCGTCGTCGTGGTCGTGATCGTGCTCGGCCTCGCGGGCGGCGCGGGCGGCCTGGCTCTTGGCCACGCGAGCGCGGCGGGCCTCGGCGGCGTCGCGGCGCACGCCGCCGCGGCCGACGGCGGCCTCGGTGCGGGCCCGACGCTGCTCGAGCAGCTTCGGCTCCATGCGGCTCACGATGATCGTGATGTGGCAGGTGCGCTTGCGGATGCGGGTGGCGCGGCCGCGGGCACGGGGGCGCCAGCGCTTGAGCGTGGGGCCCTCGTCGGCGTAGCAGGCGGAGACGAACAGCTCGTTGGGATCGATCTCGTCGTTCTTCTCGGCGTTGGCGACCGCCGACGCGAGGACCTTGCGGATGTCGGCCGCGACGGCGCGGTCGGTGAACTCGAGGACGCCGTCAGCGTCGTCGACGTGCAGGCCGCGGATGAGGTCGAGGACCTCACGCGCCTTGTAGGCGGACACGCGCAGGTAGCGGACCGATGCCCGCGTGCCGGGGCGCTCGTTGGTCTTGGTGCCGAACGCCATGGCTATCGCCGCCCTCGCGCTTGCTTCTCCATGCCGGCATGGAACTTGAACGTGCGCGTCGGCGAGAACTCGCCGAGCTTGTGGCCGACCATCGCCTCGGTGACGTACACCGGCACGTGCTTGCGGCCGTCGTGGACCGCGATGGTGTGGCCGACCATCTCGGGGATGATCGTGGAGCGGCGGCTCCAGGTCTTGATGACCTTCTTCTCGCCGTTCTCGTTGAGGACGTCCACCTTCTTGAGGAGGTGGTCGTCCACGAACGGACCCTTCTTCAGGCTGCGGGGCATGGCTTCCTACCTCCGGCTGCCGCGCGTACGGCGCCGGCGGACGATGAGCTTCTGGGACGGCTTGGTCTTGTCACGGGTACGGCCTTCGGGCTTGCCCCACGGGGACACGGGGTGGCGGCCACCGGAGGTCTTGCCCTCACCACCACCGAGGGGGTGGTCGACCGGGTTCATGGCCACGCCGCGGGTCTGGGGCTTGACGCCCTTCCAGCGGTTGCGGCCGGCCTTGCCGATCTTGATCAGCTCGGCCTCGGAGTTGCCGACCTCGCCGACGGTGGCCCGGCAGCTGATCGGGACACGGCGCATCTCGGTGCTCGGCAGGCGCAGGGTGGCGAAGTCGCCCTCCTTGGCCACGAGCTGCACGGCCGTACCGGCGGAGCGGCCCATCTTGGCGCCGCCGCCGGGGTACAGCTCGATGGCGTGCACGGTGGTGCCGACGGGGATGTAGCGCAGCGGGAGGGCGTTGCCCGGACGGATCTCGGAGCCCTGGCCCGACTGCAGCAGGTCGCCGACCTTCACGTCCTTGGGAGCGAGGATGTAGCGCTTCTCGCCGTCCAAGTAGTGGAGGAGCAGGATGCGGCAGTTGCGGTTCGGGTCGTACTCGACCGCGGCGACCTTGGCCGGCACGCCGTCCTTGGTCCGCTTGAAGTCGATGACGCGGTAGCGCTGCTTGTGGCCACCACCCTTGTGGCGGGCGGTCTTGCGGCCGTAGTTGTTGCGACCACCGGTGTTGTGCTTGGGCGCCAGCAGCGACTTCTCGGGCGTGTCCTTGGTGATCTCCTTGAAGTCGGAGACCGTCTGGAACCGGCGACCGGGGCTGGTGGGCTTGCGCTTGCGAAGGGCCATGTCAGATAAGGGCTTTCCGTCTATCCCTGGAACAGGTCGATCGTCTGGCCCTCGACGAGGGTCACGATCGCTCGCTTGGTGTCGGGGCGACTGCCGAACCCGAAGGTCTTGCGGTTGCGCTTCCGCTTGCCCTTCCGGTTGAGGGTGTTCACCTTGAGGACCTGCACCCCGAAGATCGCCTCGACGGCGTCGTGGATCTCGGGCTTGGAGGCGCTGGGGTGCACCTTGAACGTGTAGGCCCCACCCTCGGAGAGGGCGTAGGACTTCTCGCTCACCACCGGAGCGATGATGACGTCGCGGGGGTCCTTCGTCACGAGGCCTCCTCAGTCGCATGACCGCCGCGAGTGACGGGGCGATCGACGGGCAGGGTGTCCGGCGTGAAGATCACCCAGTCGGACACGAGGACGTCGTAGGCGTTGAGCTCGCCCTCACCGCAGATGTGGATGTGGTCGAGGTTGCGGAGGCTCTTCCAGATCGCCTCGTCCTCCGGGCGCAGCACGGCGAGGACCTTGCCCTCGACGCCGTTGGCGGCCAGCGCGGCCAGCGCACCCTTGGTGCTCGGCGTGTCGAGGCCCCAGTCGAGCACGAGCACGCGCTCGGACGCGGCCCGGTCGGACAGGGCGGACTTCAGCGCCAGGCGGATCATCTTCTTCGGGGTGCGCTGCGAGTAGTCGCGGGGCTTGGGCGCATGCGTGACGCCACCGCCCACCCAGATCGGCGAGCGGCTGGACCCCGCCCGGGCGCGCCCGGTGCCCTTCTGCTTCCACGGCTTGGCGCCACCACCCCGCACCTCGGCGCGGGTCTTGGTGGACTGGGTGCCGCTCCGCTTGGCCGCCAGCTGGGCCGTCACGACCTGGTGCATCACGGGGATGTTGGGCTCGATGCCGAACATCGCGTCGTCGAGCTCCACCGAGCCGGCCGGCTTGCCGGCGGCGTCCTTGGTGTCGACGGTCGGCATGTCAGGCACCTGCCTTCACGGCGTCACGGATGAGCACGAGCCCACCCTTGGGACCGGGGACCGAGCCCCGCACGAGCACGAGGTCGCGCTCGGCGTCGGCCTGCACGACGGTGAGGTTCAAGGTGGTGACCTTCTCGCCACCCATCCGGCCCGCCATGCGGGTGCCGCGGAACACCCGGGAGGGCGTGGCGCAGGCGCCAACCGAGCCGGGGGCGCGGTGCGTGCGGTGCGTGCCGTGGGAGGCGGGCATGCCCCCGAAGCCGTGGCGCTTCATGGCGCCGGCGAAGCCCTTGCCCTTGCTCACGGCGGTGACGTCGACCTTGTCGCCGTCGGCCAGCAGGTCGGCCTTGAGCTCCTGGCCCACGGAGTACTCGGACACGTCGTCCAGGCGGAGCTCCACGAGCCGCGGACCCGGGTCGACGCCGGCCTTCTCGAACTGGCCCAGCTTGGGCTTGCTGATCTTGCTGGCCTTCTTGATGCCGAAGGTCACCTGGAGGGCCGAGTACCCGTCGCGCTCGTCGGTCTTCACCTGCACGACACGACAGGGCTTGACGCGCAGGACCGTGACGGGGACGACGCGGTTCTCGTCGTCCCACACCTGGGTCATCCCTACCTTCTCGCCCACGATTGCCTTGGTCGCCATGACGGCTGCGTCTCTCTCTGATGCGGAGGAACCGGGACGGACCCCGGTTCACGCGAACGCTCCGCACGGGAAGCCCGGCGGAGCGTGATTGGAGGTTGTGCCGTGCGGTTCCCGAGGGTCCCGGGCCTGCGCGGACGTCGGTTTCAGATCTTCGGCCCCGGACACCTTTCCTCGAGGAGGCAAGGGCCCGGAAGCACGGAGTGAGCAGGATAGCGGCGTCAGACGGGACGCGTCTAACCGACCGCCTTCTTCAGGACGGCCATGGTGTGGGCGACGGCGTCGGGGTCGTGGCCGTTGGCCGGCAGGTTGGCGGTGATGCCGTCGAGCCCGAGCCCGATGATCTTGGCGACCTGCTCCCCCACCGCGTCGGGGTCCCCCACCACCAGCCGGGCGGCGACGAGCGCTCGGGTGCCGTCGTCGAGGGCGTCCCAGTCGAGGCCCCGCTGGCGCAGGAAGTCGTTCCGAAGGCTCTCAGCCGCTTCCATGGTCTCCCCCAGCACCACGGAGCACAGCGGCGTCTTGTTGATGGTGTCGTAGTCCCGTCCGACGTCGACGCAGTGGGCGGCCAGCACCTCGAGCTTGTGGGGGAGCTCGTCGAACCCGGAGGTCATGTTGGCCATCTCGGCGTGCTCGGCCATCAGGCGGAGCGTCTTCTTCTCCCCTTGACCGCCGATCATGATCGGCGGGCCACCGACGGTGATGGGCGCGGGGCTGTTGATGGCGTCGCTCACCGTGTAGTGCGTGCCCTCGATGCTGGGTCGCTCACCGCGGAACATGGCCCGGCAGATGTGCAGCGCCTCTTCGAGCCGCTCGAACCGCTCCTTCACCGGCGGGAAGCGCACCCCGAGCCCCGCGTGCTCGACGTCGTACCAGGCGGCCCCGATCCCGAGGAACGCCCGGCCGTTGGAGATCACGTCGAGGGTCGTGACGATCTTGGCCAGGATCGCCGGGTTCCGGTAGGTGACCCCGGTGACGAGCGTGCCCAGCTTGGCGGTCTTGGTGCGGGCGGCCAGTGCGCCGAGGAGGGTGTAGGCCTCGAACATCTCGGCCTCCGGCGGCCCCAGGAGGGGCAGCTGGTAGAAGTGGTCCATCACCATCACGGTGTCGGCCCCGGCCTCCTCGGCCGCGACCGCGACGGCGGCCACCTTCTCGAAGAGCTCACCCGGCGCCGTGTCGGGAAAGGTGAAGTTGGGGATCTGGAAGCCGACCTTGATCACCCAGCGAGGATGCCAGGGTTCACCCTCGATTGCTCCCGCTCACGGGGACAGCCCTGAGCAGCCGCGGAGGCCGTCCCAGTACGCCAGCTCTCCTGCGGCGTCGTCGCCGGCGAGGGGTTGGGGGACGCTGCCGGAGATCCGCCCCGGGATCCAGCGGTACGAGTCGATGCGGCGCCCAGTCACAGTGACCTCGAAGACGCCGGTGCGGGCGCCGTCCGCGCTGTTCTCCTTGAACAGGAAGTTCCCGAGCCCGTAGTGCACGACCGCGTCGCCGAGGCGTCCACCGCCTTGGAGCCGGTGGGCATGACCGCCGACGACGATGTCCGCGCCGGCCTCCACCAGCGCGCCGGCCAGGGTCTGCTGGTCGCCGGTGGGGCACGTCTCCTTCTCGATCCCCCAGTGCAGGAAGACGATGACGGTGTCGCTCGTGGCCCGCACGGCCCGCACCTCCTCCACCAGGCGGTCCACCCGCTTGGCAGAGGCCATGCCGGCCTGCGAGGCGGTGGCCGTCCACGCGGAGATGAGGCTGCTGTCGAGCACCTGCGTGGCGGCGATCACCGCCACCCGCTGCCCCTTCACCTCGGCGGTGAACGGGGCGAAGGCCTCGTCCTCCTCACCGCCGATCCCGATGATGAAGCCATCGGCCTGGGCGCGCTTCACGGCCAGGCTCTCGGCCAGCCCGTCGGTGCCGTAGTCGAGCCCGTGGTTGTTGGCCATGCTGACGGCGTCGAAGCCTGCCGCCCGCAGTGCGTCGACGGCGCTGGGCGGGGCCCGGAACGCGAACTGCTTGTCCGCGCGCGTGCCGCCGACCGCGATGGACGTCTCCAGGTTGCCGACGGTGAGGTCCGCACCCCGGAGAACGTCCGCGAAGGGCCCGACCGCGGACGCGGGATCGGCATCGAGACGAGCGCGGAGGACGCCTTCGAAGTTCATGTCGCCGGCGAAGGCGATGGTGATCGCTCGGCCGTTGCCGAGACCGTCGACGGTGGTCGACGTGGGGGGGTCCGGGGGCGCGGTGGCGTTCGGTGCGTCCGTCGTCGTGGTCGGTGCCGCGCGTGGACGCCCGCTCGGGGCGGTCGTCCGGTCGACCGACCAGATAGGCCACCGCCAGGCTGGCCAGGGCGACGACGCCGACGACGAGGGCCGTGAGTCGACGACGGGTCGGGCTCGGGGGGTCGGTGAGGTGACGGGGCGCGTCGGCGATCCCGCCATCATGGCAGCGGCCTGAGCCGCGAAGCCGGCTCGCCTCCGGCCTGGCTCTTAGACCTGTTGGATCTTGATCTCGATGTCGACGCCGGCGGGCAGCTCGATGCGCTGCAGGGAGTCCACGGTCTTGGGCGACGGCTCGAGGATGTCGAGCAGGCGCTTGTGGATCCGCATCTCGAAGTGCTCGCGGCTGTCCTTGTCCTTGTGGGGCCCGCGGATCACCGTGTAGCGGTGGTTCTCGGTGGGAAGCGGGATCGGACCCCGCACGGTGGCCTGGGTGCGCAGGACCGTCTCGACGATCTTCTTCGTCGACTGGTCGATGATCTCGTGGTCGTACGCCTTCAGGCGGATGCGGATCTTCTGCTTCTCAGCCACTCGCTTGCCTCACTTGTCAAAGAACGCGGATGCTTGTCAAAGAACGCGGATGCTTGTCAAAGAACGCGGATGCCCCGAAGGGCGGGGGAACCCTACTTGATGATCTTGGTGACGCGGCCAGAGCCGACGGTGCGACCGCCCTCGCGGATGGCGAACCGCAGGCCCTCTTCCATGGCGATGGGGTGGATCAGCTCGACGTGCATGAGCGTGTTGTCGCCGGGCATGCACATCTCGGTGCCCTCGGGGAGCACCACGGTGCCGGTGATGTCCGTGGTCCGGAAGAAGAACTGGGGCCGGTAGTTCGAGAAGAACGGCTTGTGCCGCCCGCCCTCGGACTGCGTCAGCACGTACACCTGACCCTCGAACTCGGAGTGCGGGGTGATGGAGCCGGGCTTGCACAGCACCTGACCGCGCTCGACCTCTTCCTTCTTGGTGCCACGCAGCAGCGCGCCGATGTTGTCGCCGGCCTGGCCCTGGTCGAGGAGCTTGCGGAACATCTCCACACCGGTGCAGGTGGTCTTCTGCGTGGGACGGATGCCCACGATCTCGATCTCGTCACCCGTGTGGACGACGCCCTGCTCGACCTTGCCCGTGACGACCGTGCCGCGACCGGTGATCGAGAACACGTCCTCGATCGGCATCAGGAACGGCTTGTCGAGGTCACGGGTGGGCTCGGGGACGAAGCTGTCGACGGCGTCCATGAGCTCCAGCACGCCGGTGGCGGCGTCGGCGTCGCCCTCGAGCGCCTTGAGGGCGGAGACCCGCACGATCGGGGTGTCGTCGCCGGGGAACTCGTACTCGTTGAGGAGCTCGCGCACCTCGAGCTCGACGAGCTCCAACAGCTCCTCGTCGTCGACCTGGTCGACCTTGTTGAGGGCCACCACGATCGACGGCACGCCGACCTGGCGGGCCAGCAGCACGTGCTCACGCGTCTGCGGCATCGGACCGTCGGTGGCCGCCACCACGAGGATGGCCCCGTCGACCTGGGCGGCACCGGTGATCATGTTCTTGATGTAGTCAGCGTGCCCCGGCATGTCGACGTGCGCGTAGTGACGGTTGTCCGTCTCGTACTCCACGTGCGAGATGTTGATCGTGATCCCGCGCTGCTTCTCCTCCGGGGCCTTGTCGATCTCGTCGAACGCCATCACCTGGACGTTGCCGTTCTTCTCCGCCAGGACCTTGGTGATCGCCGCGGTCAGCGTGGTCTTGCCATGGTCGATGTGGCCCATGGTGCCGACGTTGAGGTGCGGCTTGTTGCGGTCGAACTTCTCCTTGGCCATGACTGCTCTCTTCTCTCTTCGATCTCTGGTTGGTGTCGGACTGCTAGTCGCCGCGCACGCGGGCGACGATCTCTTCCTGGACGGATGCGGGGGTCTGCTGGTAGCTGCCGAAGTGCATCGAGTAGCTCGCGCGACCCTGGGTGCGCGAGCGCAGATCGGTGGAGTACCCGAACATCTCGGAGAGCGGCACAGTGGCCCGCACGATCTGGCTGTTGCCGCGCTGCTCCATGCCGCCGACCTGCCCACGCCGGGAGTTGAGGTCGCCGATGACGTCGCCCATGTACTCGTCGGGCGTCACCACCTCGACGGTCATGATCGGCTCGAGGAGGACGGGCTTGGCCCGACGGAGGGCCTCCTTGAACGCCATGGATCCGGCGATCTTGAACGCCATCTCCGAGGAGTCGACATCGTGGTACTTGCCGTCGGTGAGGACCGCCCGCACATCGACGGTGGGGTAGCCGGCGAGCACGCCCGCGTCGAGCGACTGCTGGATGCCGGCGTCGACCGACGGGATGTACTCCTTGGGCACGCGCCCGCCGGTGATCTTGTCGACGAACTCGTAGCCGCCGCCGGGACCCGTGGGCTCGAGGTCGATCGTGACCTCGGCGAACTGGCCCTTGCCGCCGGTCTGCTTCTTGTGCGTGTAGGTGTGCTTCTTGACGATCTCCGTGATCGTCTCGCGGTAGGCCACCTGGGGCTTGCCGACGGTCGCGTCGACGTTGAACTCGCGGAGCATGCGGTCGACGATCACCTCGAGGTGCAGCTCACCCATGCCGGAGATCACGGTCTGGCCGGTGTCCTCGTCGGTGCGCACCTGGAAGGTGGGATCCTCCTCGGACAGGTTGAAGAGGGCCTTGCCCATCTTGTCCTGGTCGACCTTGGTCTTGGGCTCCACGGCCACGTGGATCACCGGCTCCGGGAACACCAGGTTCTCGAGCACGATCTCCGCTCCGGGAGCAGCCAACGAGTCGCCGGTGCGGGTGTTCTTGAACCCGATCCCGGCCGCGATGTCGCCCGTGAACACGGCGTCGACGTCTTCGCGGCTGTTGGCGTGCATCTGCAGGATGCGCCCGATGCGCTCCTTGTTGCTGTGGGTGGTGTTCACCACCGTGCCGCCCTTCTCCAGGGTGCCGGAGTAGACGCGGAAGTAGACGAGCTTGCCCACGTGAGGGTCGGTCATGATCTTGAAGGCAAGCGCCGCGAACGGCTCGTTGTCGGACGGCTTGCGCTCGAGCTCCTCGTCGCCCTTGACGTTCATGCCCTTGGTGGGCGGCAGGTCGACGGGGCTGGGGAGGTAGTCGACGACGGCGTCGAGCAGCGGCTGCACCCCCTTGTTCTTGAAGGCCGAGCCGTTGAGGATCGGCACGATCTCGCCGGAGATGGTGCCGGCGCGGATGGCCGAGCGCAGGTCGGCGACGGTGATCTCCTCCTCGCCGACGTACTTCTCGAGGATGTTCTCGTCGAAGCTGGACAGCACGTCGATCAGCTGGTGGCGGTACTCCTCGGCCTGTGCCTTCAGCTCGGCCGGGATCTCCTCGACGTCCCACTTGGCCCCGAGCTCCTCGTCGTGCCACACGAGGGCTTCCATGGTGAGCAGGTCGATGACGCCCTTGTAGTTGCCCTCCGCCCCGATGGGGAGCTGGATCACGGCGACGTTGGCGCCGAGGCGGTCCTTGATCGACTCGAGGGCGGCGAGGAAGTCGGCGCCGAGGCGGTCCATCTTGTTGATGAAGCACATGCGCGGCACGCCGTACTTGTTGGCTTGCCGCCACACCTCCTCGGTCTGCGGTTCTACGCCGGCCACACCGTCGAACACCGCGACGGCGCCGTCGAGGACGCGCAGCGAGCGCTCCACCTCGACGGTGAAGTCGACGTGGCCCGGCGTGTCGATGATGTTGATGTTGTGGTCGCGCCACTGGCAGGTGGTGGCCGCCGAGGTGATGGTGATGCCCCGCTCCTGCTCCTGGGCCATCCAGTCCATGACGGCGGCGCCTTCGTGCACCTCACCGATCTTGTAGCTCTTGCCCGTGTAGTAGAGGATCCGCTCGGTCGTCGTGGTCTTGCCCGCGTCGATGTGGGCCATGATGCCGATGTTGCGGACTCGTTCTAGGGGGTGGGTTCGCTTTGCGTCTGCCATGGGTGTTCTCTCGTGACAAGGGAACGACCGGGCCCTCTGGCCCGGTCGTCGAGGTTTCGGGGGGACCGGTCCCGCTCTACCAGCGGTAGTGGGCGAAGGCCTTGTTCGATTCGGCCATCTTGTGCATGTCCTCGCGGCGCTTCACCGAGGCCCCGATGCCGTTGCTGGCGTCGAGGATCTCGTTGGCGAGGCGCTCGGCCATGGTCTTCTCGCGCCGCTGGCGGGAGTAGCCGATGGCCCAGCGGATGGCGAGGGTGTTGGCGCGGGGGCCGCGCACCTCGACCGGGACCTGGTACGTGGCACCACCGACCCGGCGGCTCTTGACCTCGAGCTGCGGCTTGATGTTCTCGATGGCGCGCTTGAGGGTGGAGACGGGCTCGGCGCCGGTCTTCTCCTCGACGATGTCGAGGGCGGTGTAGACGATCTTCTCGGCGGTGGAGCGCTTGCCGTGGAGCAGCACCTTGTTCACGATCTGCGTGACGAGCAGCGACCGGTAGATCGGGTCGGGCATGAGCTCCCGACGCGGAGCGGGACCCTTGCGGGGCATTAGGACTCCTTCTTGGCGCCGTAGCGGCTACGGGCCTGCTTGCGGTCCTTGACCCCAGAGGTGTCGAGGGTGCCCCGGATGATCTTGTAGCGGACGCCCGGGAGATCCTTCACCCGACCGCCGCGCACGAGCACGATCGAGTGCTCCTGGAGGTTGTGGCCTTCACCCGGGATGTAGGCGGTGACCTCCTGCCCGCTCGACAGGCGCACGCGGGCGACCTTGCGGAGGGCGGAGTTCGGCTTCTTGGGGGTGTGGGTGAACACGCGGGTGCACACACCGCGCCGCTGGGGCGCGCCCTTCAGAGCGGGCGTCTTGGCCTTCGTCGGCTTGGACTGCCGGCCCTTGCGGACCAGCTGCTGGATGGTGGGCACTCAAACCTCGCGAGCGATGAAGATCTTCGGACTTCGGGGGCATCTGGGGCCTGCAGGGCGCGCCAGTGCCGAGGGTCAACTCTACGGGCCTGCCGCCAAGATCGGCAAACCCCGTCACGCCTGGGCCGCTCGCAGGTTGTCGGCGGTGATGGTGACGGGGGCGTTGGTGGTCGAGCTCGAGCACCACGTGTGCAGACCCACCGCCCCCGGCTGCTGCAGCGCCGCCGTGGAGTCGGCCGCCTGGATCTGCCACGACGCCGGCTCCGCCGCCGCATCGAACCACGCCTTGCCCGACACCGTCGTCGACCCCGAACCGGTCACCAACAACCGCAGGTGCAGCACCGAACCCGGCCCATAGGCCCCACCCGGCAGCGTGAAGGTCCCCAACGCCGTCTCCGCGCCACCCACCACCCGCATCATCTGCAACGTGCGACTGGTTGGCCGCAGGTGCACCTTCAACCGGTACTCCGTCGTCCCCACCTTCCTGGCCACCAGCGCCACGCTGGCCCCACTCCCCGTCGGCGCCTTGTCCAACGCCAGATCGACCGTCTCGTCGACATCGGCCACCGACACGCCGTTGAGCGTCACCGCCCGAGTCATCCCCGACGACGACAGCACGATCCGACCCACCCCACCCGCCACCGAGTAGCTCGACGCCGTCCCACCCCCCGACCACGCCCCACCCAGATCCGCCGAACCCCACGAGCTGCTCACCACCCGCCCGAACAGATCCTGCGCCACCAACACCGGCACCCCGGGGTCGGTGACCGTGACCGGCTGGGAGGCCTGGTCGGTGGCCCCTTGGCCGTCGGTGACCGTCAGCGTGACCGTGTAGGTGCCCGCCGCCGCGTAGGCGTGCGATGTGGTCGGGGACGGCCCGCTCGCCGACGCACCGTCACCGAACGTCCACGCGTACGTCGCGATCGAGCCATCCGGATCGGTCGACCCTGATCCGTCGAAGCCGACCGTGAGGTTCGAGGGGGTCGCGACGAACGACGCGGTGGGATCCTCGTTCGGCGGTGGCTCGACGCCGGGCGTGGTGGCTCGCAGGTTGTCGGCGGTGATGGTGACGGGGGCGTTGGTGGTCGAGCTCGAGCACCACGTGTGCAGACCCACCGCCCCCGGCTGCTGCAGCGCCGCCGTGGAGTCGGCCGCCTGGATCTGCCACGACGCCGGCTCCGCCGCCGCATCGAACCACGCCTTGCCCGACACCGTCGTCGACCCCGAACCGGTCACCAACAACCGCAGGTGCAGCACCGAACCCGGCCCATAGGCCCCACCCGGCAGCGTGAAGGTCCCCAACGCCGTCTCCGCGCCACCCACCACCCGCATCATCTGCAACGTGCGACTGGTTGGCCGCAGGTGCACCTTCAACCGGTACTCCGTCGTCCCCACCTTCCTGGCCACCAGCGCCACGCTGGCCCCACTCCCCGTCGGCGCCTTGTCCAACGCCAGATCGACCGTCTCGTCGACATCGGCCACCGACACGCCGTTGAGCGTCACCGCCCGAGTCATCCCCGACGACGACAGCACGATCCGACCCACCCCACCCGCCACCGAGTAGCTCGACGCCGTCCCACCCCCCGACCACGCCCCACCCAGATCCGCCGAACCCCACGAGCTGCTCACCACCCGCCCGAACAGATCCTGCGCCACCAACACCGGCGGTGGCGGCGGGGGCGGCGGTCCGGCGGTGCGGAACGGCCCGGTGATCTCGTAGGTGGAGCCCGTGGTGCCATCCGTGCCGCGCTGCGAGCTCACGTACAGGCGCGTGCCGTCCGGCGAGAAGGCGGGACCGGTGACCTCGGAGCCCGTGTGGCCGACGAAGCGAAGGAAGGGCGACACCGTGTCTTGGGCGTCGACGGTGGTGATGATGCACAGGTCCATGTCCCCGCCGTCCTCGGCCACGAACAGGTCGCCGGACAGGCTGTGCACGGTGATGTTGTCGACCGCGTTGAGCGCCGATCCCGGCGTCGACGCGTAGTCGTACAGCACCACGACCTGCTGCGTGTCGAGGTCGAGCTCCCACACCCGGCGGTCGCCCTTCGTGGTGAACCACAGCGTGCGGCCGGCGATCCACGCCCCCTCGCCGCCGTTGAACGGCGTGGTGCCGTCGGCCCGGTCGGGGGTGCTCGAGCTGGTCGGCACCCAGGTGACCGCGGTGCCCGCCACGTTGGCGGCGTACAGCGACCCCGTGGCGAGGTTGCCGGGTGTCGTCGGCGTGAAGCGGTAGAGGCGGCCGGCCGGATCGTCCTCGGTGAGGTAGACGTGCCCGGTGACCGGGTCGACGACCGCGGCCTCGTGGGCGAAGGCACCCAGCCGCGGGCGCTGCACGCCCTGGCCGGCCACCTGAGGGTCGCACTCCCACACGTGCCCGAAGGGCCCGTTCTCCTCGCACGACAGCCACGTGCCCCACGGGGTCGCTCCCCCGGCGCAGTTGCGGCTCGTGCCCCCGAGGATCCGGTAGGCCGACGTGATGGCGCCAGCGCTGTCGAACTTGACCGCGCTGACCCCGCCACCGACGCCGCTGACCTCGCAGTTGGACGCGTACACCCAACCGCCGCCGGTCACCGGGAAGCACGCGCCACCGTCGGGCGCGGCGTGCCAGGCGTAGCCGGTGTCGCCGACCGCCAGACCCGTCGTGCCGATCAACCGGCTGGTGAAGCCGGCCGGCAGTCGGATGCCGTTGGCGTCGGGGAGGGCGGCGAGCGGGCCGTAGGGCCCGGGCCCGGCGACGGCGGCACCGGACGAGGTCGAGCGCAGCAGGTTCGGGGCGATCAGGGACGCGCCCGCGAGCGCGCACAACCGCCCCAGGAACGCCCGTCTGTCCACGGCCGAATCCTCCCATAGCGGATTCCCCCGTACGAGGGGCGGCACCGGCAGGTTTCGGGTGCGTGCGGCGGCGCCTACGCGTCGTGCGGGTCGGTCAGACGCCGATCGATGCCCACGGACCCCAGATCGCGAACGTGAGGCCGTTGGTGGCCTGGATGTTCACGAAGAGGGTGCCGCGACCGAACGTGGCGCCGGCGAACTCGTCGTTGAACCGTGGCGCACCCATGTTGGTGGTGAGGCGGTTCAAGGCGATGTCGAACAGCTGCCCGTTGGCGAGGCCCCGGATGTAGTTGTCGTTGGTGTTGTCCTCGCACAGCACGACGGCGCCGTCGTCGCGGCGACTCGTGAGGTTGTCCGGGAAGTCGAGCACCGACGGGCCGCTCGACTGGTAGCGGCACCGGAGCCGGCTGGTGTCCGGGTTGTACGACCACACCTGGCCGTTGCCGTTGCCGAAGCCCCCGGTGCCCTCGTGCGATGCACCGGTGAAGTCCTCCACCGCCCCGCCGCCCTGGGTGGAGGAGAAGTACACCTCCCCCGACTTGTAGGTGGCGCCCTCGAGCCGGGAGAAGTAGGCGGCGCCCTGCTCCCACCCCTGACGGGAGACGTACGTCAGCGCGGTGTCGTTGGTGGTGGGGGCGGTCTGCCCCGGGGTGTACGGGAACACCGCGTCGGGGTCGCCGATCGTCACCCACTTGATCCGATGGCTGGTGCCCGCCACCTGCGCGCCCTCGAGGTGGGCGTTGGGCTGGCCGAGGACCCGGGCCATCTGGAGGGTGCCACCGTCGACGAGCCGCCCGGCGACCATGGGGTCGACAGGCGGGAGGTACCGGTAGAAGCCGGACGGGAACCCGAAGTTGTCCTCGGTGAGGTACAGGGCCTTGCCCACCGGGTCGTAGGCGGCCGCTTCGTGGGCGAACCGGCCCGCGGACCGGATCGGCTCCCGGTCGGACTGGAGCCCGGCCTCGACCTCGAACACGTAGCCGTGCGGCTTGGTGAGCGCGATGTTGGGCGTGAGCGTGAAGTCGGGCCCCACGTCCGGGCCGTTCACCGTCTCCTCGCAGGTGAGCCAGCTGCCCCACGGCATCCGCCCGCCGGAGCAGTTCATCTGCGTGCCGTTGAGGCTGGTGAACGAGCGCAGCACCTCGCCCTGCTGCGTGACGAGGCTGGTGGTGGTGCCGCCGCGCCCCTGCGCGTCGTAGGGGGCGCCCGGACCGAACGCCGCGCCGGGCCCGTTGACCTCGTGGTTGCGCACCAGCCAGACGTTGCCGCCGGGGGCGTTGAACGCCGCCATGCCGTCGTGGCGCCCCGGCAGGACGGTGCCGTCCGTCAGGACGTTGACGTTCGGGGGCTCGGTGTCGTGGAAGGACCGGTACGAGAACCCGGCAGGGAGGTGCAGGCGCACGATCCCGTCGCGCAGGTCGGGGATCGCCTCGAGGGGCGGCACCACGAGCGGGGCGGCGGACGCGACCTGGGCCGCCATGGCTTGCAGCGGCCCGCTGACGAGCACCCCTCCGCCCATGGCCGCCAGCCCCTGCAAGAAGCCCCGTCGTCCGAGATCACCCATTGGCTCTGCCTCCTTCCGCGCCCGCCTGCCCAATGTTGCCGACCGGCGCGAGCGACGCAACGGGCACTCCGGACGCGGCGGTGCCCGGGGCGAACCCCGGGCACCGTCGTTGCTCGTCTAGCTGCAGACGATCTTGTGGAGCGCAGTCGGCTAGCTCGCCGCCTCGTCGTCGCTGGTGGGGAGACCGAGGACCTCGGCCACCTCCTGGGTGCCGACGGTGGTGGTCTCGTAGCTCTGCCCGAGCCACTCGGCGATGTCCTGATCCTCTTCGGGATCGGACGACCAGTAGTCCATGGGCTGGTAGTCGGGCGCGGACGTCTCGATGTCCTTGTAGCCCGAGCTGCCGGTGCCGGCCGGGATGAGCTTGCCGATGATGATGTTCTCCTTCAGGCCGAGGAGCCCGTCGGACTTCGACTCGATGGCCGCCTCGGTGAGCACCCGCGTCGTCTCCTGGAAGGAGGCGGCGGAGAGCCACGAGTCGGTGGCCAGCGAGGCCTTGGTGATGCCCATCATCTCGGGCCGGCCCTCGGCGGGCACCTTGCCCTCCTGCACGAGCTGGCGGTTGACGTCGGCGTAGACCTTCTGGTCGACGCGCTCGCCCGGCAGGAAGGGGCTGTCGCCCGGCTCCTGCACGCCGACTCGCTTGGTCATCTGCCGCACGATCAGCTCGATGTGCTTGTCGTGGATCGACACGCCCTGGTCGCGGTACACCTTCTGCACCTCTTGGACGAGGTACTGCTGGGTCTCGCGGACGCCCTTGATCTCGAGCAGCTCCTTCGGGTCGCGGGGACCGTCGACGATCGGATCGCCGGCGGTGATCTCCTGACCCTCGGTGACCTGCAGCCGCGACAGGCTGGGCACGGTGTAGGCGTCCTCGTCACCGTCGTCGCCGACGATGGTGATGACCCGGCCCTTGCCCTCGTCGTCCGCGATGCGGAGGACGCCGGAGGTGCGGGCCAACGTGGCCTTGCCCTTCGGGCTCCGAGCCTCGAACAGCTCGACCACGCGAGGGAGACCGCCGGCGATGTCGGTGCCGGCGATGCCACCCGTGTGGAAGGTCCGCATCGTGAGCTGTGTGCCCGGCTCGCCGATGGACTGGGCGGCGATCACGCCGACCGCCTCGCCCATCTCGATGTCCTTGCCGGTGGCCAGCGAACGGCCGTAGCAGGCCGCGCAGACGCCGAGGTCGCACTGGCAGGTGAGCACGGAGCGCACCCGCACCCGATCGACCTCGGGATCGTCCCGGAGGGCGTCGAGGTCTTCCTCGCTGATCTGGTTGCCGGCCTTGAGCACGGTGCCGTCCGAGAGCTTCACGTCGACGGCCAGGGTGCGGCCGAAGATGCGGGTCTCGAGGTAGCTGCGCTCGCCCGCGGTGTCGGGCACGACGCCCTCCACCCAGAGGCCGCGCACCGGGTCGCCGTCGCGCTGGCAGTCCGGCTCACGGATGATGAGCTCCTGCGCGACGTCGACGAGGCGGCGGGTGAGGTAGCCGGAGTCGGCGGTCCGCAGCGCGGTGTCGACCAGGCCCTTTCGAGCGCCCGGGGTGGCGATGAAGTACTCGAGCATCGAGAGCCCCTCGCGGAAGTTGCTCTTGATGGGCCGAGGGATCATGTCGCCTCGAGGGTTGGCCACCAGGCCGCGCATGCCGGCGATCTGGCGGACCTGCATCATGTTCCCTCGGGCACCCGAGCCGACCATCATGTCGATGGGGTTGAACTGCTTGGAGGAGAGACCTCGCTCCATCGCCTCCCGCACCTTGTCGGTGGCGTTGGTCCAGATCTCCACCTCCTTCTGGCGTCGCTCACCGTCGGTGATGATGCCCTTCCGGAACTGCTGCTCGACCTTGTCGGCTTCCTTCTCGTGGTCGTCGAGGATCCCGCGCTTCTCGGCGGGGGTCGTGACGTCGGAGATGGAGATGGTGAGGCCGGACCGGGCGGCGAAGCTGAAGCACAGGTCCTTGATGCCGTCGAGGCTGGTGGCGACCTCGGCCTTGGTGTGGTCGTTGGCCAGCCGGTCGACGATCTCGCCCATCTGCTTCTTCTTCACCGTCTCGGTGATGTAGCCGAAGCCGGCGGGCAGGCACTCGTCGAACAGGAAGCGGCCGAGGGTGCCGTCGCGGCGGGTGGCCTCGGTGTTGTCGCTGGTGTCCCGCAGGCTGATGCGAGCGTGCAGCGAGATGTCGCCCGCCTCGTACGCCTGGAGCGCCTCGCCCACGGTGCCGAACACGCGGCCTTCGCCGAGGTCACCCTCGACGAGCTCGGTGAGGTAGTAGGCGCCGATGATCATGTCCTGGGTCGGCGTGACGAGCGGACGCCCGTGGGCCGGCGACAGGATGTTGTTGGCGCTGAGCATCAGGACCCGGGACTCGGCCTGCGCCTCGGCGGAGAGGGGCAGGTGCACGGCCATCTGGTCGCCGTCGAAGTCGGCGTTGAAGGCGGTGCAGACGAGCGGGTGGATCTGGATGGCCTTGCCCTCGACCAGCACGGGCTCGAAGGCCTGGATGCCGAGGCGGTGCAGGGTGGGGGCCCGGTTGAGGAGCACGGGGTGCTCCTTGATGACGTCCTCCAGGACGTCCCAGACCTGCGGGCGACGCCGCTCCACCATGCGCTTGGCCGACTTGATGTTCTGGGCCAGCTCCCGGTCGACGAGCGCCTTCATCACGAAGGGCTTGAAGAGCTCGAGCGCCATCAGCTTGGGCAGGCCGCACTGGTGGAGCTTGAGGGTGGGGCCGACCACGATGACCGAACGGCCGGAGTAGTCGACGCGCTTGCCGAGCAGGTTCTGGCGGAACCGGCCCTGCTTGCCCTTGAGCATGTCGGAGAGCGACTTCAGCGGGCGGTTGCCCGGGCCCGTGACGGGCCGGCCGCGGCGGCCGTTGTCGAACAGCGCGTCGACGGCCTCCTGCAGCATGCGCTTCTCGTTGTTGACGATGATCTCCGGCGCGCCGAGGTCGAGCAGCCGCTTGAGGCGGTTGTTCCGGTTGATCACCCGGCGGTAGAGGTCGTTGAGGTCGGACGTGGCGAAGCGGCCACCGTCGAGCTGCACCATCGGGCGCAGCTCCGGCGGGATCACCGGCACGACGTCGAGGATCATGGCGCCCGGGTCGTTGACCCGCTTGCCGGCGTCGTTGCGCTTGTTGAAGGCGGTGACGATCTTGAGCCGCTTGATCGCCTTCTGCTTCCGCTGGGCGGACAGCGGGCGCTGGCCCTCCGGCGGGTCGATGGCGACCTTGAGCTTCTGCTCCTCCTCGTCGAGGTCGAGGCGGTTGATGAGCGACTTGAGCGCGTCGGCGCCCATGCCACCTTCGAAGTACTCGCCGTAGCGGTCCTTCAGCTCGCGCCACAGCATCTCGTCTTCGAGGATCTTGCGGGCGAAGAGGTCGCCGAACTCGTCCCAGACGCGACCGAGCATGTCGAGCTCGGCCTCGTAGGTCTCGCGGATCGCGCCGACCTCCTTCTCCGCGGCCTTCTGGCGCGCCTTGATGTCGGCGTCCTTGGCGCCTTCCTTCTCGAGCCCCTCGACCTCGTTCTCGAGCTCGGTGAAGCGCTCGTTGATCTTCTGGTCGCGCTCCTTCTCGATCGCCTCGCGCTCGAGGAGCATCTCCTTCTCGAGGTTCGGGCGATCCGCGTCGCGGCGCTCCTCGTCGACCCAGGTGACGAGGTTGGCGGCGAAGTAGATGACCTTCTCGAGCTGCTTGGCCTTGAGCTCCTCACGCGGCTCGGTGCCCATGAGGAGGTAGGCCAGCCAGGAGCGGGTGCCGCGGAGGTACCAGATGTGCACGACCGGGGCGGCCAGCTCGATGTGGCCCATGCGCTCGCGCCGGACCTTGGAGCGGGTGACCTCCACGCCGCAGCGCTCGCAGATGATGCCCTTGAAGCGCACCCGCTTGTACTTGCCGCAGTAGCACTCCCAGTCCTTGGTGGGACCGAAGATCTTCTCGCAGAAGAGCCCGTCCTTCTCCGGCTTGAGCGTGCGGTAGTTGATGGTCTCCGGCTTCTTGACCTCGCCGTTGGACCACGTGCGGATGGAGTCCGCGGTGGCCAGGCCGATCCGAAGCTGGCTGAAGTTGTTGACGTCAAGCACTAGAAACGGGCTCCTTCGCGTCGCCGCTCGTCTTCGTCGTCGCTGCCGCGCTCGGGCCGGGACAAGTCGATGCCCAGCTCCTCGGCGGTGCGGAAGATGTCTTCGTCGAGCTCACGCATCTCGATCTCCTCACCCGTCTGGGCGAGGACCTCGACGTTGAGGCACAGGGCCTGCATCTCCTTGATGAGCACCTTGAAGCTCTCGGGGATGCCGGGCTCGGGGATGTTCTCGCCCTTGACGATGGCCTCGTAGACCTTCACGCGGCCGAGCACGTCGTCGGACTTGATGGTGAGCAGCTCCTGCAGGCAGTAGGCGGCGCCGTAGGCCTCGAGGGCCCACACCTCCATCTCGCCGAAGCGCTGGCCACCGAACTGGGCCTTACCGCCGAGCGGCTGCTGCGTGATCATCGAGTACGGACCCGTGGAGCGAGCGTGGATCTTGTCGTCCACGAGGTGGGCCAGCTTCAGGATGTAGACGTAGCCGACCGTGATCGGGTTGTCGTAGGCCTCGCCGGTGCGACCGTTGTAGAGCGTGGTCTTGCCGTCGTCCTGGATCAGCCGACCGTTGTCGCCGTACTCGGTGTGCTCCGTCTCGGGCGTCAGGTTCTGGAAGATCGTCTGGATCGTCGGGTGCTTGCCGGCCTGCTCCTCCTCGTCCCAGTGGGCGCCGTCGAACACCGGCGTGGCCACGAGCGTGGACGAGGGGGTCTTGGTGCGGGTCTTGCCCTCCGTGCCGCGGTAGGCGGGCTCGCCGACCTTCTCGCGACCGTGATGTCCCAGCCCCACCGGGCGGCGTAGCCGAGGTGGGCCTCGAGGACCTGGCCCACGTTCATGCGGGACGGGACGCCGAGCGGGTTGAGCACGATGTCGACCGGGGTGCCGTCGGCGAGGTAGGGCAGGTCCTCCACGGGGAGGATCTTGGAGATGACGCCCTTGTTGCCGTGGCGGCCGGCGAGCTTGTCGCCCACGCTGATCTTGCGCTTCTGGCCGACGTAGACCCGGACGAGCTGGTTCACGCCGGGCGGCAGCTCGTGGCCGTCCTCCCGGGTGAAGACCTTGACGTCGATGACCTTGCCCTCTTCGCCGTGCGGCACCTTGAGGCTGGTGTCGCGCACCTCGCGGGCCTTCTCACCGAAGATGGCGCGCAGGAGGCGCTCCTCCGGGGTGAGCTCGGTCTCGCCCTTGGGCGTGACCTTGCCGACCAGCACGTCGCCAGGGCCGACCTCGGCACCCACCCGGATGATCCCGCGCTCGTCGAGGTCCTTGAGGATCTCCTCGGAGAGGTTGGGGATGTCCCGGGTGATCTCCTCCGGGCCGAGCTTGGTGTCGCGGGCGTCGATCTCGTGCTCGTGGATGTGGATCGAGGTGAGCACGTCGTCGCGCACGAGGCGCTCGGACAGGATGATGGCGTCCTCGAAGTTGTAGCCCTCCCACGGCATGAAGGCGACGAGCAGGTTCTTGCCCAGGGCCAGCTCACCGTTGTCGGTGGAGGGGCCGTCGGCGATGATGTGGCCCTTCTTGAAGGACTCACCCTCGATGACGCGGGGCTTCTGGTTGATGCACGTGTCCTGGTTCGAGCGCTCGAACTTCAGGAGCTTGAACACCTTCTTGCCCTTGGTCTTGTACTCGACCGTGATGGCGTCGCCGGAGCACTCGGTGACGACACCGTCCTCCTCGGCGATGATCATGTCGGCGGCGTCGCGGGCGGCACGCTCCTCGACGCCGGTGCCGATGTACGGCGCCTCTGCCTTCACGAGCGGGACGGCCTGCTTCTGCATGTTGGCGCCCATGAGCGCCCGGTTGGCGTCGTCGTGCTCGAGGAACGGGATGAGCGACGCGCCGACCGAGACGATCTGCTTCGGCGACACGTCCATGAGCTGCACCTCGGCCGGCGGCACCGCGGAGATCTCCGTGGTGGCGGCGAAGTAGGTGTCGCGCTCGAGCTGGAGGCGCAGGTTCTCGAGGGTGGCCGCCTGGGGCGACCGGCGCACGAGGATCCGCTCGTTCTTGAACTTGTGCTGCGGCGTCAGCGGCTCGTTGGCCTGGGCGACGACGTAGTCCTCTTCTTCGTCGGCGGTGAGCCAGATGATGTCGTTGGTGACCTGGCCGTTGCGCACGTGGCGGTACGGGGACTCGATGAAGCCGAAGGCGTTCACCCGGGCGTAGGTGCAGAGCGCACCGATCAGGCCGATGTTCGGGCCCTCCGGCGTCTCGATCGGGCACATGCGGCCGTAGTGGGAGAAGTGGACGTCGCGGACCTCGAAGCCGGCCCGCTCACGGGACAGGCCACCGGGTCCGAGCGCCGACAGGCGACGGCGGTGGGTGAGGCCCGACAGCGGGTTCACCTGGTCCATGAACTGGGAGAGCTGGCTGGTGCCGAAGAACTCCTTGATGGCGGCGACCACGGGCCGGATGTTGATGAGCGTCTGGGGCGTGATGGCCTCGACGTCCTGCGTGGTCATGCGCTCGCGCACGACCCGCTCCATCCGGGACAGGCCGATGCGCACCTGGTTCTGGATCAGCTCGCCGACCGAGCGGATGCGCCGGTTGGCGAAGTGGTCCTGGTCGTCGAGGCGGTAGCCGGGCTCGGCGTTCACGAGGTGGAGCAGGTACGAGCACGCCGCGAGGACCTCGCAGTGCGACAGGACCGGCTGGCCCTCCTCGGGACGGTCGAGGAACGGCACGCCGTCCTCGTCCGCACCGTTGAGCATCGGGAAGAGCTCCGACAGGCGCTCGATCTCGTTGCGGAGCTTCTTGTCGAGCTTGTAGCGGCCGACCCGGCTGAGGTCGTAGCGCCGGTTCTGGAAGAAGGCGTTGTCGAAGTAGGCGCGGGCCGACTCGACCGACGGCGGCTCGCCCGGGCGAGCGCGCTTGTAGATCTCGACGAGCGCCTCCTCACGGGTGGGCGCGATCTCGCGGTCCTTCTCCCACTGGCCCTCGAGGAAGTCGAAGTGCCGGACGAAGGCCTCCATGAAGCCCGGGCAGCGGTCTTCGCCGTAGCCCAGGGCCCGCATGAGGATGAAGATCGACAGGCGGCGCTTGCGGGCGACGCGGGTGCCGGCGGTGACGTCCTTGCCGGGCTTCTGCTCGACGTCGAACTCGATCCACTCGCCGCGGTACGGGTGGACCGTGCCCTTCACCAGCTGGTGCTTGGTGAGGTTGCGGAGGCGGTACCGCTCGCCGGGCTCGAAGATGACGCCGGGGGACCGCACGAGCTGCGACACCACGACGCGCTCGGTGCCGTTGATCACGAAGGTGCCCTTGTCGGTCATCATCGGGAAGTCCCCCATGAAGACCGTCTGCTCCTTGATCTCGCCGGTGGCCGCGTTGATGAAGCGGGCCCGCACGAAGATCGGAGCGGAGTAGGTCATGTCCTTCTCCTTGCACTCCTCCACCGAGAACTTCGGCGGCGGGCGCAGGTCCTCGTCGTCAGGATCGAACTCGAGCTCCAGCTGGAGGGTCTCGGTGAAGTCCTTGATCGGCGAGATGTCGCGGAAGGTCTCCTTGAGACCCTCCTGCAGGAACCATTCGAAGCTGTCCCGCTGGACCGAGATCAGGTCGGGAAGGGACAGGGCTTCGTCGATGTTCGCGAACGAATAGCGGTCGCGAAGTGCAGTGCGAGCGGGCAACGCGTCTCCCTAGCTCAGGTGGTCGGCCGGCCGGGCTGGATGAGCTTCCTGGGCGCGCGGGGTCGCCACGAAGGGACGACGAAGCAAGACACCAGGGCCACGGCTCGGTCGATCCTAGGGCGGAGACCGCTAGAAGGCAACTCAGCGCACAGCGGTGCTGCCGAGGAGCCCCTTGGCTGGGTCGCACCGTACGACAGCCACGCGTGGTGGTCAAGGATTTGTTGCCGGAAGGTAGATGATCTGACAGAGTGATCTACCGGTACATGCACCTGGAGGTAGATCGATGGCGATCAAGAAGACGGCCCTGCTGCTCGACCAGGAGCTCGTCGCCCAGGTGAAGGCGCTCCTCGACACGAGCACCACCACGGAGACCATCACCGAGGCCATGCGCGAGGTCATCCGGGTGCGCGGTCGCGCGCGTCACTTCGAGCGGCTCCAGCAGCGGGCGGCGGACCTCACCGACCCGCAGATCATGGACGAGGTCTGGCGCAAGGGCGGACGGCGGCTCGGCTCCTACGGCGACGGTTGTGGCGACGCACCTCGCTGACACGAGCGCACTGGCCCGCCTCCACCACGACGACGTGGCGGCCCGGGTCCAGCCGATGTTCCTCGGAGGCCGCGTGGCCACGTGCGCGATGGTCGACCTCGAGGTGCTGGTCACCGCCCGAGACGCGGGCGAGCACGCCGAGATCTGGTTCGAGCGACAGCTCCTTCCCCGCGTGCCCATCGACGAGGCGTGCACCGACCGGGCCATCGAGGTGCAGGGCGAGCTGGCGGCCCGTGGACAGCACCGTGGTGTGCCGACCAGCGACCTCATCATCGCCGCGTCGGCCGAGCGGGCCGGGCTCACGGTCCTGCACTACGACCACGACTTCGACCTCATCGCGGCCGTCACCGGCCAGCCCATGGAGTGGGTCGTCCCGCGGGGCACCGTCCCCTGACGCGACGAAGGCCCGGCCGGGCGGCCGGGCCTTCGGTCACACTGCGTGGGCAGTTCGGCTACTTGAGCTCGACCTTGCCGCCGGCCTCTTCGAGGCTGGCCTTGGCCTTCTCGGCGTCTTCCTTCGACACCTTCTCCAGGACGGGGCTGGGCGCACCGTCGACGAGGTCCTTGGCCTCCTTGAGGCCGAGGTTCGTCAGCGCGCGCACCTCCTTGATGACCTGGATCTTCTTGTCGCCGGCTTCGGTGAGGACGACGTCGAACTCGTCCTTCTCCTCCTCGGCCTCGGCGGGGGCGCCGCCGCCACCGGGACCGGGGGCGGCCACGGCCACCGGGGCCGCGGCGGTGACGCCGAACTTCTCTTCGAAGTCCTTGAGGAGCTCGGAGAGCTCCAGGACCGTCATGTTGGCGATGGAATCGAGAATGTCTTCCTTGGTGGGCATGGTGCTCACTCCTCCGTGGTGGTGTCGTCGGCCGCGGGCTCCTCGCTGGGAGCCTCCTCGGCGGCCGGCGCGTCGTCAGTGGTGTCGGCCTCGGCCGTCGGCTCCTCGCGGGGAGCCTCCTCGGCAGGGGCGTCGGTGTCAGCGGCGGCCTCGGCCTCGGGGGCCTCGGCCGCTGCTTCGGGTTCGGCAGCAGGTGACTGTGTCTCGTCGGCTTCGGGCGTCGCTGACGCTCCTGCCTCCGCTCGTGGTGCGACCGAAGCTTCCTCCGGCACGCCGCCCTGCTGGTCGATGAGGGCCTTGAGTCCGTAGGCGAAGTTGCGGGGCAGCGCTTCGAGCAGGCCGGCGAACTGCACCATCGGGGCCGCGATCGCGCCGGCGAGCCGGGCGAGCAGCACCTCACGGGGCTCGACATCGGCCAGCGCCCGTGCCTCGTCAGCGGTGAGGGGCTTCGTGCCCAGCACGCCGCCCTTCACGATGAGGCTCGGGTTGGTCCTGGCGAAGTCGCGCAGGGCCTTGGCCACGTCGACCGCATCGCCCGGGGAGCCGTCGGGCTTCTCGGTGATGAAGGCGATCGCAGTCGGCCCGATGAGCAGCTCCTCCAGCTCCAAGCCGAGGTCGCGGGCAGCGAAGCGGACGAGCGTGTTCTTGTAGATCTTGTACTCGCCGCCGACCTGCCGCAGTGCTCGCCGCAGATCGCTGATCGCGGTCACGTCGAGCCCTCGGTACTCGGTGAGCAGGGCTGCGCTGGTGGAATCGAGGCGCTCTCTCACCTCCTCCACCACCGCGACCTTCTCCGGTCTCGGGTTCTCCATCGACACCTCCTCTCGTTGTCTCGTGGCTCGCGCGGGGCGCGGGCACAGCGAGTGAGTCCTCGAGGTGTCCGCCTCGTCAGGCGGGACCGAGCGGTCCCTTTGAGCCCCGAAGGGCACCGGATGTCTGTGGCGAGCGTTCTGATGTTGTCTTGCGGGGCGCGAGCCTACGTTTCCTGGCCCAGCGGCACCACTTGGCCCTGGGCGTCGACGCTCTGCCGCAGGCGGTTGGCGTCGATCCGGACGCTGGGGCCCATGGTGGGCGACAGCGAGATCTTCTTGATGTAGCGGCCCTTCGAGGAGGCGGGCTTGGCCCGCTGGATCTCGTCGAGGACGGCGGTGAAGTTCGCGCGGAGGGCGTCGATGTCGAAGCTCACCTTGCCGATCGGCACGTGGACGTTGCCGTAGCGGTCGGTGCGGTACTCGACCTTGCCGCCCTTGAACTCCTCGACCGCCTTGCCCACGTCCGTGGTGACCGTGCCGGTCTTCGGGTTCGGCATCAGGCCTCGCGGGCCGAGCACCCGGCCGAGCTTGCCGACGAGCGGCATCAGGTCGGGGGTGGCGATGGCGACGTCGAAGTCGAGCATCCCGCCCTCCACCGCGGCGGCGAGGTCGTCGCCACCGACGTGGTCGGCGCCCGCGGCCCGGGCCGCATCGGCAGCCTCGCCGTTGGCGAACACGGCGACGCGGACGTCCTTGCCCGTGCCGGCCGGCAGCGCCACGGTGCCCCGGACGATCTGGTCGGCCTTGCGGGGGTCGACCCCGAGGCGGATCGCCAGCTCGACGGACTCGTCGAACTTGGCGGTGCCCAGCCCCTTCACGAGGTCGAGCGCCTCCACCGGGGTGAACAGCTGGTCTCGATCGAACCGCTTGGCGGCGTCGTCGTACTTCTTGCCCTTCTTCGCCATGTCTGGCTCCCTCTTGGTGAGCGTCGCCCGGATGAGGTGGTGCCGGTCCAGACGGGTGTTGGTTAGTTGACGGAGATGCCCATCGAGCGGGCCGTGCCGGCGACCTGGAGCTTGGCGGCCGTCGAGGTCGTTGGCGTTGAGGTCGGGAAGCTTGATCTGCGCGATCTCGGCGACCTGGGCGTCGGTGATCGACCCCACGGTCTCGCGGCCCGGGGTTCACGGCGGCCTTCTCGAGCCCGGCGGCCTGGCGGATCAGCACCGAGGTGGGCGGGGTCTTGAGGACGAAGGTGAACGAGCGGTCCTCGAAGACGGTGATGTCGACGGGGACGATCGTGCCCCGCTGCGCCTCGGTGGCGGCGTTGTACGCCTTGCAGAAGTCCATGATCGCCACGCCGTGGGGGCCGAGGGCGGTGCCCACGGGGGGCGCGGGGGTGGCCTGACCGGCCGGGATCTGGATCTTGACGACAGCCAGGACCTTCTTCTTGGCCATGAGGCCGACTCCTTGCGATGGTGAGGTGGGTGCGCCCCGTGAGGGCAGCGGAACAGTGTGCTACAGCTTGGCGACCTGGGAGAAGTCGAGCTCCACGGGGGTCTCCCGGCCGAAGATGTTGACGAGGACCTTGACCTTGAGCTGGTCCTCGTTGATCTCGATGACCTCGCCGGAGAAGTCGGCGAAGGGGCCTTCCTTGACCCGGACGGTCTCACCCATCTCGTACTGCGAGCGCGGGCTTGGCGCGCTGGGCGACCTCTTCGGGCGTCTCGGTGGAGACCGACAGGAAGCCCTCGACGTCCTTGCGCGGCAGCGGTGACGGCTTGGCGCCCTGGCCGACGAAGCCGGTGACGCCGGGGGTGTTGCGGATGACGTACCAGCTGTCGTCGTCGAGCTCGCAGCGCACCAGGAGGTAGCCGGGGAACATCTTCTTCTGGACGACGACCTTCTTGCCGCCCTTGAACTCGACGACGTCCTCCATCGGGATGACGACCTCGTGGATGCGCTCCTCCATGTTCATGGACGAGGTGCGCGCCTCGAGGTTCTGCTTGACCTTCTTCTCGTAGCCCGACTGCGTGTGCACGACGTACCAGCGGCCGGGCCGGTTGAAGGGCGACTCCGGCTTCGGCCGGGCCTCCGCCTCGAGGAGGACCTCGGCGTCGATCGCGGGCTCGTCCGTGGCGGAGGACTCCTGCCCGTCGACGGGATCCCCGTCGGGTTCAGGAGTGGGGATGGGATCAGTGATGTACGCGCTCATCGTGAGAACAACTTCAGTAGGACGTCGCCGAACCCGTAGTCGAGGGCGGCCACGTAAGCGGTCAGGACGACCACCGCGACGAGCACGATGATCGAGTAGTTGACGACCTCGGCCCGTGTGGGCCAGGCCACCTTGCGGAGCTCGCCCCGCACCTCGCGCACGAACTGCACTGGCGTGGTGCGCTGCTCTTGCGGGCGAGGGGCCGGCGGCGCGGTGCGCTTGCGGGCGGCGGGCTCGCCGTCCGCGCCCAGCTGGCCTTGCCGCTGGAGCATGCGCTTCTGCTGTCGGTTCATCGCCATGGACGTGAGCGTTCCTGAGGTAGGGAAAGTGCAGGGCAGGAGGGACTCGAACCCCCAACCTGCGGTTTTGGAGACCGCTGCTCTGCCAGTTGAGCTACTGCCCTTTGGGGGTTGCGGTTGGCCAGCGTAGGCCGTCGTGGCGCCGATCCGCCAGGCAGTCAGACGCCGGAGGCGAGCCGGCTCCGCCGGTCGCCGGGAGGCACCTGCGGAGACAGGAGCGAAGCGACGCTCGGAGCAGGCATCAGAGCAGGTCGGCGAGGTCGAGCTCGGCCACGGCTCGGTCGAAGCGCTCCATCATCGTGGTGGCGAGGCCGCACTGGCGGGGATCGCCGGCGTCCATGCCCCGCCAGGCCACCACCGGGTAGACGAGGCAGAACAGGGCCGCGGCCCGGTAGTCCTCCCAGGCGGTGGCGAGGTCACCCTTGGGCACACCGGCCGCCACGAGGGCGCTGACCCAGCGATCGAAGAGGGCCCGCTCGTGCTGGGCGGCATCGGCCGGACCGATGCTCTGCGTGATGAAGTAGGCGAGGTCGTAGGCGCCCCGACCCGTGCCGACGAGCTGGAAGTCGACCGCCGCCACGGCGCCGTCCGACTCGAAGAAGAGGTTGTCGGCGCGGTAGTCGCCGTGGATCATCGTCGTCGGCTCCGCCGCCAGGCCGTCGAGCAGGCCGGGCATGGCCTCGACCCACCGAGGGCCGACGTCCAGGATCGACTGGGGCACGTCGAGCTCGGCGGTGATCTTCTCCCAACCCTCCGGGAAGATCATCGGGAGGACCGCCTTGTAGATCTCGTCCCCGAGGCTGACCGTGAGGCCCCGCTCGGCCAGCTCCTCGGCCTGGCCCCACCAGGTCGCGTGCCACGCGGCCAGGCCGTCGACGGCCTGCTCGGCGTCGGTCGCCGCCATGCCGGCGACCTGGTCGACGGCTCGGAGGTCCCCGAAGTCCTCCATCACGAGCACGAACTGGCTGGTCTCCAGGTCGACCGAGTGGTGGTGGCACGTCGGCACCCGGAAGGGCGCCTGGCCGGCCAGCTCCCCGAAGAAGCTGGCCTCGCGGGTGTACATGCGGAGCACCGTCGACGTGAACACGGCCTCCTCGGCGAGCGCCGGCAGCTTCACGACCACCGTCTGCGGGCAGCCGGAGCCGGTCAACCGCGCGCGGTACAGCGCACTGCTCACCCCGACCCCTATGCCGATCTGCTCGATCTCCGCGCCGGTGATGTCGAGACCGGTGGCCTCCGACAACCAGTCCGGCGTGATGTCGTCGATCTTCGTCGGGATCCCACCCATGGCTGCTTCCCCCCGCCCGGCGGCGCACGCGGCCGCGGGACGGCCGGAGGATAGAGCAGGGGCTGCTAGCTGGCGGTGCGGAGCTTGCGGGCCCGGTTGGCGTACACGATGGCGCCCGCCGCGCCGGCGGCGGTGGCCGCGGCCAGCCCACCGAGGTAGGCCGCTCGGCGGCCCTGGATCATCGAACGGATGGCCCGGCGCTCACCCGCCGCCTCGAGGTTGGCCAGGATGTCGGAGAGCAAGCCGGGCGCCGGCTCGAGCACTTCGGTGCGCATGGCCCGCATGGCGCGGAGCACCTTGCGGTACTGCACCATCTCGGCCTGGCAGTGCAGGCAGCGCTCGACGTGGCGGCGCTCGTTGCGCCCCAGCAGCTCGGATCCGTCGGCCGCGGCCGCCAGCTCGTCGGAGAGCTCTTCACACCGCATCAGCGGCCTCCTCAAGACGGCGGGGGAACAGGTCCTCCCGCAGCTTCTTGCGAGCCCGGTGGAGGCGCACCTTGGCCGCCGTCTCGGAGATCCCGAGCTCGGCCGCGATGGCCTCGTGGGGCAGGTCGTAGATGTCTCGCAGCACCACCACCTGGCGGAGCTTGGGGGGCAGGTCCTCCAGGGCGGCGGTGAGACGGTGACGGAGAGCGCTGGCGTCGGCCTGGAGCTGGGGGTCGGTGGCGGGACGGTCGTCCGCGATGGGATCGGCCTCGTCGAGCACCTCATGGCGGTGCTTGTTGCGCTTGACGAGGTGGGTGTTGGCGCAGTTGGCCGTGATCCGGTACATCCACGTCGAGAACTGGGCGTCGCCGCGGAAGCGGCTGAGGCCCCGGAAGGCTCGGATGTAGGCCTCTTGCACCACGTCCCGTGCGTCCTCCTCGTTCCCGGTGAGCCGGAGCGCGAGCGTGAAGGACTCTGCGTACGTCACGCGAACCAGCTCGTCGAATGCCTCCCGATCCCCGTCGCGAGCGGCGGTGACCAGGTGGGCCACGTCTTGTGGCATCGGGCGTTCGACCCCCCTTCCGAGAGTGCGGTTACGTGACGATCGTGCGACGAACGACGCGCGGAGGGCTAGCGGGTCTCCTTGTGCATCGTGTGGGTCCGGTCCCACCGGCAGTACTTCTGCATCTCGATGCGCTCGCGGTCGTTCACCTTGTTCTTGGTGGTGATGTAGTTGCGGCGCTTGCACGTCGTGCACTCGAGGGTGACGGCGATGCGCTTCTCGTTGGCCTTGGCCATGGTTGATCGTTGTCCTCTACTTGATGATCTTGGTGACTCGGCCTGAGCCGACGGTGCGACCGCCCTCGCGGATGGCGAAGCGGAGACCTTCGTCCATGGCGATGGGGTGGATCAGCTCGACGTGCATGAGCGTGTTGTCGCCGGGCATGCACATCTCGGTGCCCTCGGGCAGCACGATGCTCCCGGTGATGTCCGTGGTCCGGAAGAAGAACTGCGGCCGGTAGTTCGAGAAGAACGGCTTGTGCCGCCCGCCCTCGGACTGCGTCAGCACGTACACCTGACCCTCGAACTCGGAGTGGGGGGTGATGGAGCCGGGCTTGCACAGCACCTGACCGCGCTCGACCTCTTCCTTCTTGGTGCCACGCAGCAGCGCGCCGATGTTGTCGCCGGCCTGGCCCTGGTCGAGGAGCTTGCGGAACATCTCCACACCGGTGCAGGTGGTCTTCTGCGTGGGACGGATGCCCACGATCTCGATCTCGTCACCCGTGTGGACGACGCCCTGCTCGACCTTGCCGGTGACGACCGTGCCGCGACCGGTGATCGAGAACACGTCCTCGATCGGCATCAGGAACGGCTTGTCCAGATCGCGGGTCGGCTCGGGGACGAAGGAGTCCACCGCCTCCATGAGCTCCAGCACCTGCGCCGCCGCGTCGGCATCGCCTTCCAGGGCCTTCAGCGCCGACACCCGCACGATCGGGGTGTCATCGCCGGGGAACTCGTACTCCGTGAGCAGCTCCCGGACCTCCATCTCGACGAGCTCCAACAGCTCCTCGTCGTCGACCTGGTCGACCTTGTTGAGGGCCACCACGATCGACGGCACGCCGACCTGGCGGGCCAGCAGCACGTGCTCACGCGTCTGCGGCATCGGGCCATCGGTGGCCGCCACGACCAGGATGGCCCCGTCGACCTGGGCGGCACCGGTGATCATGTTCTTGATGTAGTCAGCGTGCCCCGGCATGTCGACGTGCGCGTAGTGACGGTTGTCCGTCTCGTACTCCACGTGGGCGATGTTGATCGTGATGCCCCGCTGCTTCTCCTCCGGGGCCTTGTCGATCTCGTCGAACGCCATCACCTGGACGTTGCCGTTCTTCTCGGCCAGCACCCGCGTGATCGCCGCCGTCAACGTCGTCTTCCCATGGTCGATGTGGCCCATGGTGCCGACGTTGAGGTGCGGCTTGTTCCGGTCGAACTTCTCCTTGGCCATGGCCTTGCTCTCTTCTCTCTGCGTTGCTGACTTGGGGGCGGTGCGCTGGTGGGTGGCGGCGCCCGGACTCGAACCGGGGACAACTCGATTATGAGCCGAGTGCTCTAACCAACTGAGCTACGCCGCCTCGGGTGCGCTGACCGAGCCCTCTGTGGGGATTGAACCCACGACCCCTTCCTTACCATGGAAGTGCTCTACCACTGAGCTAAGAGGGCGCCTGCGAAAAACCGCCCCACCCGAGGGTGGAGCGACCCACGAGACTACAGGTCGCCGCCGACAGCGCTCCAATGGCGTTCCCCGGCGTTCGGACGGCGGCGGCCGCTCTCTCGGGCCATCTCGTCCCCTTCCGACGGTCCGTGTAGGCCGTTTGGCCCATGAAATGCTTCAGATCGCCGCGCGGGCGGCCGATCTGTTCGCATGCGCGTGGAACGGCTCGTGATCGAGGCAGGGGACAACACGCTGACCCTGGACCTGCACCCCCGGCTGACGGTGGTGGCGGGGATGGGACAGGTGGAGCGGGAGAGCCTCGTGGGCGAGGTCATCGGCGCCCTCGCAGGCAGCCGCCCCGGCCTCCACGTGGAGATCGAGGAGCGCAGCGGTCGGCACCTCGCCCTCTTCCGCCCGACGGCGGGCCGGCACCGCATCGTCGACGTCGATCTGGCCCAGGACGTCACGGCCGAGTTCACGGACGCCGACGGCGACTGCAACCTGCTCGACCACGCTCGCCCTCGACTCCCGGTCAGCTCGCCGGATGATGCGGTTCGGCGCCGCTGACCTCGCCACCAGCAGCCACCGAGGCAAGGCCGTCGAGGTGCTCGCCGGTCTCGACCAGCGACGCGTGTGGAGCTCCGCCGAGCCGCTGCTCCAGGCCGAGGGCGAGCTCACCTCCGAGGCGGAGGCCATCGGGTCCGCCCCCGAGGACGCCGCCATGATCGACGAGGTCGAGGCCCGCCACATCGCCGTGGAGCGAGCCGCCGACCAGTTCGAGAGCACTCGCAAGCGCACGTTCTGGATCGGTGGCGTGTGCGCCGCCGCCACCATCCCCGGCGCGGCCGCGGCCGGCTCCGTCGGGCTGCTCTTCGCGCTGGTCGCGGCCGCCAGCGTGGTCGCCTCCCTCCTGGCGAGGGCCAAGGTCGGCCGTGCCGCCAAGGCCGAGGAGCGGGCGCTCGCCGACGCCGGGGCCAACAGCTACCTCGGGTTCCAGCTTCAGCGGGTGAACGGGCTCCTGGGCAACGACCTCAACCGCAAGGCCCTGATGGACGTGGCCGGCGCCCGTCGCGCCGCGCTGCACGAGTGGCAGCAGCTCGCCGGCGACATCCCGGTGGAGTGGGCCTTCGCGAACCGGGAGGAGATCCAAGCCGCCTCCCGCCTGCGCCGCGAGGTCGACGCCCTCGGGGCGCTGTCCACCACCGCACCGGAGATCTCGGACGACGACACCGGCGACCTGGCCCACGTGCTCGTGAGCCGCCTGGCCGAGGTCGCGCTCGGTGGCCGGCGAAGGTGTGCCCCTCCTCCTCGACGACCCGTTCCAGCAGCTCGACCCGTCGGTGAAGCTGCTCCTCCTCGAGCTCCTCGGCCGCTCGGCGGGCGAACCGCAGATCGTGTTCCTCACCGAAGACGAGGACGTCGCGTCGTGGGCTCGCCTCGAAGCCCTCACCGGTGAGGTCTCCCTCGTCGAGCCCGTCCCCGCGAACGAGCCCCACCGCTCCCCGAACGAGCCCATCCGCCTCTAGCGACCCCAGTAGGTTGCCGCCGATGGAGCTGCGGCTGGCGACCCTCGACGACGCCGAGGCCATCCGCGAGATCTACAACCTCGAGGTCACGACCTCCACGGCCACGTTCGACCTCGTGCCCCGCTCCCTCGAGGAGCAGCGGGCCTGGCAGGCGGAGCGCTCGGGCGCCCGAGCCGTCGTCGTGGCCGTCACCGACGGTGAGGTGTGCGGGTTCGGCTCGCTGTCGCCGTGGCGCGACCGACCCGCGTACTCGACGACCGTGGAGGACTCGGTGTACGTGCACCGGGACCACCAGGGTCAGGGCGTCGGCCGCGCCGTGCTCTCCGAGCTCGTCACCACCGCGACCGCCCACGGCTTCCATGCGTGCATGGCCCGCATCGTCGGCGGCCACGAGGCGTCGATCGCCCTGCACCAGACGTGTGGGTTCGAGGTGGTCGGCACCGAACGGGAGGTCGGCCGCAAGTTCAACAAGTGGCTCGACGTCGTCCTGATGGAGAGACTGCTCGGATGAGCGTGCCCGACTCGTTCCCACGGCAGCAGGCGCGGACGCAGCGGTTCACGTTGGGGGCGCCCCGGAACGTGACCGTGGCGCCGGACGGCTCACGGGTTGCGTTCCTGCGCGCCGCGGGGCCGGAGGACGCGCTCACGTCCCTGTGGGTGCTCGACGTCGCGGCCGGGACCGAACGTGTCGTCGCCGACCCGGCCGCGCTGCTGGCGGGCGATCCCACCGACCTGCCGCCCGAGGAGCGCGTCCGGCGCGAGCGAGCGCGCGAGAGCGCGGCCGGCATCACGGGCTACGCCACCGACGCGTCGCACCGGGTGGTGGCCGCGGCACTGGCCGGGCAGCTGGTGGTGGCGGACCTGGAGGCGGGCACGGCCTCGCTGGTCCCGGTCGCGAGCGCAGTGATCGACCCCCGGCCCGATCCGACGGGGACCCGCGTGGCCTGGGTCGACGGACGGCAGCTGTGGGTCCTCGAGCTCGCGGACCCGACCCGCGCGAGGGTGGTCGCCGGCGAGGACGACCCGGAGGTGCGGTGGGGCGTCGCCGAGTTCGCCGCCGCCGAGGAGATGGACCGCTTCCGCGGCTACTGGTGGGCGCCAGACGGCTCGGCGCTGCTCGCCACGCGCGTCGACGACACCCCGGTGCAGCGCTGGTGGATCGCCGACCCGACCCACCCCGACCGCTCCCCGACCGAGGTGGCGTATCCGGCGGCCGGCACCCCGAACGCCGACGTCAGCGCGTGGATCCTGCGCATCGACGGCGAACGCACCGAGGTCACCTGGGACCGAGACGCGCTGCCCTACCTGGCCGAGGCGGCGTGGGACGACCACGGCCCGCTCGTCGCGCTGCACCCACGCGACCAGCGGAGCATCGAGGTGCGCGGGGCGGACCCGCGCTCCGGCGCCACCGAGGCTCTCTGGACCGACCGCGACGACGCATGGGTGGAGCGGGCCCCTGGCACGCCGGCGCGACTCGCCGACGGCCGCGTGGTGGTGTGCTCCGACGCCGACGGTCGGCGCCGGCTGGTGGTCGGTGGCACCCCGGTCACCCCTGAGGACCTGCACGTCCGCGGCGTCGCCCACGTCGGCGACGACCGGGTGGTGTTCACGGCCAACCCGATCGACGACGCCACCGGCACCTCGGTGTGGCGGTGGACGGACGACAGCCTCGAGCAGCTCACCGCCGACGACGGCGTGCACAGCGCCGTCGTCGGGGGCGACACGATCGTCGTGCGCCGGGTGTCGCTCGACAGCCACGCCCCCGTCGTCTCGTTGGTGGGCGGTCCGGTGGTGGCGGGCGACGTCGCCACACCTCTGGTCACGCCGAACGTCACCATCCGGCACGTCGGAGAGCGCCGCCTGGCCACCGCGCTGCTCCTCCCCCATGACGTGCCCGACGACGCCCGGCTCCCAGTCCTGCTCGACCCCTACGGCGGTCCCCACGCGCAGCGGGTCGTGCAGGCGCGCTCCGCCTACCTCACCTCGCAGTGGTTCGCCGACCAGGGGTTCGCCGTCGTCGTGATCGACGGCCGCGGCACGCCCGGTCGAGGCTCGGAGTGGGAGCGAGGCATCCACCGCGACCTGGCCGGTCCGGTCCTCGAGGACCAGATCGACGGCCTGCTCGCGCTGGCCGCCGAGGACCCGCGCCTCGACCTCTCCCGAGTCGCGATCCGCGGCTGGAGCTTCGGCGGCTTCCTCGCCGCGCTGGCGATCCTCCGGCGACCGGACGTCTTCCACGCCGCCATCGCGGGGGCCCCGGTCACCGAGTGGCGGCTGTACGACACCTTCTACACGGAGCGGTACCTGGGCCACCCGGACACGGACGCGGCGATCTACGACGCCAGCTCCGTGCTCCCGGACGCCGCCAAGCTGGAGCGCCCGCTGATGCTCCTGCACGGTCTGGCCGACGACAACGTCGTCGCCGCCCACACCCTGCAGCTGTCGTCCGCCCTGCTCTCGGCCGGCCGTCCCCACCAGGTGCTCCCGCTCACCGGCGTCACCCACATGGCGAACCAGGAGGACGTCGCCGAGAACCTCCTCCTGTTGCAGATCGCCTTCCTCCGAGACGCGCTCGGCCTCACGTAGACGATCGGAGGAACGGGTGGCAGCAGTCGCACTGGTTGCAACGTCGCACCTTCGTCGCAACCGGCGGTCGAGCGCCTTCATCGCCGTGCTCCTCGCGGTCGCGGTGTCGATGGTGCTGGCCGCCTTGGCGGGGGCCCGTCGCACGGACGCCGCCGTCGGCGACTTCGTGGCCGCGGACAAGGTGGCCGATGGCTACGCCGCGTACTTCCCTGCGGAGTTCGGCGGGTCGGCCTCCGCCGACCTCGGGCTCGAGGAAGAGGCGCTCGCGGCGTACGACGGCGTGACGCGCACAGCCCGCTTCAGCTTCACCGCCGTCCAGCTCTCCGGACCCACGATCCCCGGCGGCGAGCTCGCGGTCTTCGGCTACGTCGGCTTCGATCCGGACGGGCTCGACCTCGTGAGCACCTTCCGCCTGGTGGACGGGCGCCACGCCGACCAAGCGCGCGCCGACGAGCTGATGATCGACGAGGAGCTGGCCCGGGATGCCGATCTCCACGTCGGGTCCCGGGTCGACCTCCGTGCGTACAGCCGTCCGCAGCTGCTCGCGGCGCCGTCAGAGGGCCCTGCCGGTCTCCAGCTCGCGGGCCGCGTGGTGGGGATCGTGCGGCGGCCCATCGACCTGCGGGATCCGCAGGCGCGTCAGCTCGTGCCCAACGAGTACGTGGTCCACCAGCACGTCTACCTCACGTCAGGCTTCTGGAACGCCGCGGAGGGCGACCTCGCGACGTACAACCCGTTCGTCGCCTTCGAGGTCGACGCCCAGGTCGACCTCCCGAAGCTGCTCGCGCGCGTGACCGAGGAGACCGGCGCGTACGCGGTGGACCACGCCCGGTTCCTCGAGCTCGACGGCACCTACAACGGCGTGCAGCGGAGCGCGAGCCTGCAGTCCCGCGCCCTCGTGGCCTTGGCCGCCGTCCTTGCGCTGGCCGGGCTGTTCCTGGTCGGCCAGACCCTCGGCCGCCAGATCGCGCTCGAGGCGCGTGACAACCCCACGCTCATCGCGCTGGGGCTGACGCCGCGGCAGCTCTGGCTGGCGGCGTTGCTCCGCGCCGCGCCGGTGGCTGTCATCGGGGCGGTGCTCGGTGCCATCGGCGCCCTCGCGCTGTCCCCGCTCGCACCGTTGCCGGGCTCGGTGGCCCGGCGGGCCGAGCTGCACCCAGGGATGGCCGTGGACCTGCCGGTCCTGGTCGGCGGGGGCATCCTGGCGGCGATCCTCGCGATGGTGGCGGGCGCGCTGCCGTCGGTGCGGGCCACGACCACCGCAGTGCTCGACCCGTCGTTGCGCCGTCGGCCGAGCCTCGCGTCGCGGCTGGTCGCGCCCGGCCTGCCGGTCCCGGCCGCCATCGGCGTCCGCTTCGCCCTCGAGCCGGGCCGCGGCCGTTCCGCGGTGCCGGTCCGCACCGCCCTGGTCACCTCCGCCAGCGCGATCACCCTCGTCCTGGTGGCGGTCACCTTCAGCTCGTCGCTGGCCGACACGCAGGACGACCCGCGGCGGTTCGGCGTGACGTGGGACGTGGCCGCAGGATCGATCACCGATCCTGCCGAGTCGCTGGCGCTCGCCGACCAGGTGGGCGACATCCCGGGGGTGGCGGCCTTCTCCTCGCTGGGCACCACGGCGTTCGACACGCCCTTCGGTGAGCTCCCCAGCGTCATGGTGCGGCGCGAGGCAGGGGTGGTGACGCCGCTGATCACCGACGGACGAGCCCCAGGGCCCGGTGAGGTCGCGCTCGGGGCGCTCACCATGGAAGAAGAGGGCTTCGCCATCGGCGACGAGCTCTCGATCGTCGACCCCATCGCCGGGAGCCGCACCTTCCAGATCACGGGGACCGTGGTCCTCAACGTCGCCGGCGTCGACGTGTCCATCCCGCCCGGGCGCGGCGCGCTGTTCGACTGGAGCATGCTCGAGCTGCTCGACCCGGCGGCGGCCGAGTTCATCGCCCCGAAGATCTTCCTGGTCGACGCCGAGCCCGGCCGCACCGCGGCGGTGGCGGCGGAGCTGGCAGAGCTGTTCCCGACGTCGACCCGGGTGGCGCCGATCGAACCCCTCGACCTCAGGAACCTCGGCGACGCCGCAGTGCTCCCCCGCGCCCTGGGTGCCGTCGTCGCGATCCTCGGCCTCGGCACGGTCGCCCACGCGATGCTCAGTGCGGTCCGACGGCGCGAGCGCGAGCTGGCCGTGCTCAGGACGATCGGGTTCGGGCGGTCGGAGACGCGACGGACGGTGGCGTGGAGTGCGGTCACGTTCGGAGTGATCTCGCTCCTGGTCGGCGTGCCGCTCGGCGTGGCCGGTGGCCGCGCGGCGTGGGCGGTGGCCGCCGGGCAGCTCGGCATCCCGAGCCACCCCGTCGTCGCGCCCGCGTCCATCGCACTGGCGGGGTCGTCGTTCCTGGCCTTGCTGGTGCTCACGGCGGTCGTGCCGGCGCAGATCGCCAGCCGGGTGCCGGCCGCCGAGGTGCTGCGGCGCGACTGACGCGCGACGATGCCCCGCCGGAGCGGGGCATCGCGCGTGGGCCCGGAAGGATTTGAACCTCCGTAGGCAATGCCGACTGGTTTACAGCCAGTTCCCTTTGGCCACTCGGGCACGGACCCAGGGTCAACGACGATAGCGGCGGGTAGCGTTTCCGGTCATGCCGAGCTTTGACGTGGTGTCCGAGATCGACCAGCAGGAGATCCGCAACGCGGTGGACCAGGTGTCCCGCGAGGTCTCCACCCGGTACGACTTCAAGGGCACCGACACCACCATCGAGCTGAGCCCCACCGAGATCAAGCTCCACTCCGCCAGCGAGGACCGCCTGACCGCCCTCCGGCAGGTGCTGGAGGAGAAGCTGGTCAAGCGGAAGGTGTCGCTCAAGGCACTCGACTACCAGAAGGTGGAGGAGGCGTCGGGCGCGACGGCCCGTCAGCTGGTGAAGCTGGTGGCCGGCATCTCACGGGACAAGGCCACCGAGCTCAACAAGCACATCAAGGGCCTCAGCCTGAAGGGCGTGCAGTCCCAGGTGCAGGGCGAGCAGCTCCGCATCACGGGCAAGAAGCGTGACGACCTGCAGGCCGTGATCGCCGCGCTCAAGGAAGCCGACTTCGGCATCCCCCTGCAGTTCACCAACTTCAGGGATTAGCCCTCGGCGCGGGACGCCCAGTCGATGCCCGCGACGATGTCCTCCACCGCGAGGTCGATGAGCATGCGGGGTCCGCTGCGCGTGCTGGCGCCCGCGAGGTAGAGCATCTCGGCCGGCCAGGCCGCCGAACCCGAGGCGAGGTCGTGGAGGAGCTCGGTGGCCAGCATCGGCCGCAGCTGCCGCTGCTCCTCGGCGATCGGGACCAGGACGCCCGCCGAACCCGCCGGGAGAGATCGCCCGAACGCCGCGACGATCGCCGGCACCCGCGCCTGCGCTTCGACGAGGAAGTGGTCGAGGATCGGCTTCGGATCGATCGGCGCGCCCCCGTGCGGGTAGATGCCGATGTGCAGGTGCGGCGCGCCGCCCCGTGCGTTGCCGGAGTCGCCGACGTAGCCGACGATGTCGCCGGTGCGCACGGCCATGCCGTCGACGAACCCCTCGACGAGACCGGACAGGTGGGCCAGGTAGAAGTAGGTGCGGTCGGGCATCACGACCTTGACCGTGAGGCCGCCCAGGCCGCCGTTGGCGCTCTGGGCCACGCCGTCGACCGGCGCGCGCACGGGCGTGCCGTACGCCGCGAACACGTCGGTGCCGAGGTGGAACCGGAAGCCCGGGCCGTAGCGCGGGAACAGCCAGTCGTGGCCGTAGTGCGCGGGACCCGCGATCGGGAACCGGCCGAGACCCACGCGCATCGTCTCGGCGGCGGGGAGCCCGAGGTCCTCGAGGGCGGTGAGGGAGGCGAGCAGCGCGTCGTTGTCGCTGGGCCCCGTGCGGGCCACCGAGTCGATGATCCGCTGGGCGGCCGGGGGCACGACGATCCCGCCCGCCGGAGCCGCGGTGCCGTCGCCCTTGGCGTCGGCGGCGCCGGCCGGCGCCTCGGTGGCCCCCTCGGCGAAGTCCGACCCCGACGGTGGCGCGGTCGAGGGGGCGGCGGACGGCGCGGCGGTCGTGGTGGTGGTCGTCGTGAGGATCGGGGGCACCTGCGCCCGCAGCGTCGGCGACATCAGGACGAACGCGCCCATCGCGGCAGCCCCGGCAAGGGCGAGCGACGCACGGCGACGGAGGAGGAACATCACCCGCGTGCTTCTGGCCGGCCAGGGCCGAGTCCTGCCCGCGGGCGCCCGTGGCTCGGGCAGACTGGCTCCGCCATGAGCCCAAAGGCCGCGAAGACCGTCATCTACGTCGAGGACGAACCCGCCGTGCAGCGGCTCGTGGCGTTCTGGCTCGAGGACGCCGGGTACACCGTGCTCCTGGCCGGCGACGGGGCGGCCGGCATGGAGCTCATCCGCTCGACCGTGCCCGATCTCATCGTGACGGATGCCCTCATGCCGGTGCTGACCGGGGACGAGCTCGTCGAGCAGCTCCAGCTCGACCCTGACCTCAGGCACATCCCCATCATCATGGCCACCGCCGCGGCCAGCCCGCTGCGCGTGCGCAAGATGCTCTCGCTCGGCTGCAAGGCCGTGGTGGCCAAGCCGATGGAGGAGGAGTCGTTCCTCGAGGCCGTCCACGCCGCTCTCGGGGACGACGGTCAGTCGTAGTAGCCGGAGTGGATGTAGACGCACGGCACGCCTTCACGCCGGAACATGTCCACGTTCCGGCGGTCGTCCTCGAAGGCCAGCCGCAGCTCGAAGCCGTGGGCGCGGAGGTCGTGGACCGCGTCCCGCTTGAACTCCCGAGCCGAGCCGTAGTCGCCCCAGTCGCGCATCACGAGCAGGTCCCAGCGCAGCCCGTGCTCGGCGAGCCAGGCCATCGTCTGCGGTTGGACGCGGATCGGGCGAGCGGTGAGGAGCACGATGCGCAGGTCCGGGTCGAGCACCTCGAGCAGCCGGGCCACCTCGTCGATGAGCTGGTCCTCGCCGACCGCTTCGAAGAACGCGTCCCAGTCGCGCCGGGGTCGCTCCAGCAGGTGCTGGCGACCGGCCGCGTCGGAGAGCACGCCGTCCATGTCGAACACGACCGCCGGGCCCGGCTCCACCGGTCCATCCCGCCACTCCCAGTGGACGGGGTCGACGGGGATCACTCCTCCGTGGGGGACTCGACGGCCCGGCGCTTGATCTCCTCGACGACGTTCGGGTCGGCGAGGGTGGTGGTGTCGCCGAGCGAGCGACCCTCGGCGACGTCGCGGAGGAGTCGGCGCATGATCTTGCCCGAGCGCGTCTTCGGCAGCTCGTCGGTGAAGATGACGGTCTTGGGGCGGGCGATCGGCCCGAGCTTGGTGGCCACGTGCTGGCGCACCTCCTCGCCCAGCTCGTCGCTGGGGGTGTGGGTGCCCCGGACGATCACGTAGGCCATGATCGCCTGGCCGGTGACGGCGTCGTTGGCGCCGACGACCGCCGCTTCGGCCACCGCCGGGTGGTCGACGAGGGCGCTCTCCACCTCGGTGGTCGAGATGCGGTGCCCGGACACGTTCATGACGTCGTCGACGCGACCGAGCAGCCAGAGGTAGCCCTCGTCGTCGAGCTTGCAGCCGTCGCCGGCGAAGTAGCGGCCTTCGAAGCGGCTCCAGTACGTCTCCGGTAGCGCTCGGGGTCGCCGTAGATGCCGCGCAGCATCGACGGCCACGGGCGCGTGAGGGTGAGGTAGCCGCCGCCGCGGTCGACGCGCTGCCCGGCGTCGTCGACCACCTCCGCCTCGATCCCGGGGAGTGGGAAGGTGGCCGAGCCCGGCTTCGTGATCGTGGCCCCCGGCAGCGGGCTGATCATGATGGCGCCGGTCTCGGTCTGCCACCACGTGTCGACGATCGGGCAGCGACCGCCGCCGATGTTCTGGTGGTACCACATCCACGCCTCGGGGTTGATGGGCTCGCCGACGCTGCCGAGGAGCCGCAGCTTCGAGAGGTCGTGCTTCTCCGGCTCCTGCTGGCCCCACTTCATGAACGTGCGGATCGCGGTCGGCGCCGTGTAGAGGATCGTCACGCCGTAGCGCTCGGCGATGTCCCAGAGGCGGTCGCGCTCGGGCGTGTCGGGCGTGCCCTCGTAGATCACCGACGTCGCGCCGTTGGTGAGCGGCCCGTAGACGATGTAGCTGTGGCCGGTGACCCAACCGATGTCCGCCGCGCACCAGTACGTGTCCGTGTCGGGGTGGAGGTCGAACACGTACTTGTGGGTGAAGGCGACCTGGGTGAGGTAGCCGCCCGTGGTGTGCATGATGCCCTTGGGCTTGGCCGTGGTCCCCGACGTGTAGAGCAGGTACAGCAGGTCCTCGCTGTCCATCGGCTCGCAGGGGCACTCCGGCTCGGCGTCGGCCATGAGGTCGTGCCACCACTGGTCTCGACCCTCCTGCATGGCGACGGGCTCGTCCACGCGGCGCACGACCACGGCGTGCTCGATGGTGGGGGTGGAGGCCAGCGCCGCGTCGACGTTGGGCTTCAGGAGCGCCGGCGCGCCACGCCGGAAGCCACCGTCCGCGGTGATCACGACCTTGCACTCGGCGTCGTTGATGCGGTCGATCAGCGAGTCGGGGCTGAAGCCGCCGAACACCACCGAGTGCGGCGCCCCGATGCGGGCGCACGCCAGCATGGCGACGGGCAGCTCGGGGATCATCGGCATGTAGATGCAGACCCGGTCGCCCTTCTGGACGCCCAGGCCCTTGAGGACGTTGGCGAAGCGCTGGACGTCGGCGTGGAGGTCGGCGTACGTGATGGTTCGGGTGTCCCCGGGCTCCCCCTCCCAGTGGTACGCCACCTTGTCACCGCGGCCGGCCAGCACGTGGCGGTCGACCGCGTTGTGGCACACGTTGAGCTTCCCGCCGACGAACCACTTCGCGAACGGCAGGTCCCACTCGAGGATCGTGTGCCACTCCTCGTCCCAGTCGAGCAGCTCGATCGCCTGCTTGGCCCAGAAGCCCTGCCAGTCCTCGTTGGCCTCGTCGTAGAGGAACGGCGACGCCACCAACGTGTGCTCCTTGAACTCCTCCGACGGCGGAAAGGTGCGGTCCTCGAGGAGGTAGTCCTCGATCGTGGCGCCCGACTGCGGCTCGTCGGCCATGTGCTGGTCCCCCTGTGCGGATCGGCGGTACTGCTGGCGCTCCGAGCGTCGCTTGGCTCCTGCCTCCGCTGCGGTGCGAGCCCACCCTACGCGGACCGCTACCGTCCCGGGCCATGGCCGACGCCCCTCCCTTCGTGCTCGTCGAGCGCCCGCGCCCGCACGTGGCGGTGGTGCGGATGCACCGCCCCGATCGGCTCAACGCCATGTCGATCGAGCTCGTGTCGGAGCTCCACGACGCCCTCGACGGGCTCGCCGAGGAGAACGACACCTGGGTCGTGGTGCTCACCGGTTCGGGTCGCGCGTTCAGCTCCGGGCTCGATCTCAAGGACCACGGCATCGTGCCGAACATCGACGGGTTGCAGGTGGGCCGGATCGCACAGCGAGCGATGCGCCACTACTCGCGGCTGGTGCCGAGGCTGCGGCGGATGCCGCAGCCGGTGATCGCCGCCGTCAACGGGCCGGCCTACGGCGGCGGCATGTGCTTGGCGCTCGGCGCCGACCTTCGGTTCGCGGCCGAGTGCGCCACCTTCAACAGCACGGGCATCGTCAACGGGCTGACGTCCACCGAGCTGGGCGTGTCCTGGCTGCTCCCCCGGCTCATCGGGGTGGCCCGCTCGAACGACCTGCTGCTGACTGGGCGGGTGGTGGGATCAGCGGAGGCGCTGGGCATGGGCCTCGTGTCGCGGGTGCTGCCCGATGACGAGCTGCTCGACACCTGCCTCGAGGTCGCCGAGGTGATGACCCGCTACAGCCCCTATGGCCTGTCGATGACCAAGGACGTGCTGTGGGCCAACCTCGAGGTGGCGAGCCTCGAGGCGGCGGTGGAGCTCGAGGACCGCAACCAGCTCATGCTCGGGTTCACCGAGAACCTGCCTGAGGCGATCCGCGCGTTCGACGCTGGGCGTCCACCCGCGTACACGGACGAACCGCGCCGCGGCATGTTCCCGGAGTAGCTGGGACCCTTTTCCGTTTCCTTAACCTTCGGTTGAGAAGGCCCTAGCGCGGCCCTCCGTACCGTTCGAGCGATGGAACGACGCACCGCTCTCGCCGCCGCTGGCGCCACCGCTCTCTCTGTGCTCGCCATCGGCGCGGGCCTGACCACCAACCTGCGAGCCGAGCCGGCCGACGCGTCCACGCAGCCCGGCGCGATCGTTGCCACCACCACGCCGACCACCCTCGAGCCGACGGTGGTCACGGTCGTCGTGCCGGCCCCCGCCGCTCCCCCGGCTCCTGCCCCTGCGGCGGTCGCGGCGCCGAGCGCCCCCGCCGTCGCAGCGGCCGCCCCGGCCCCGGCGGCGGCTTCGTTCGACGATCACGGCGGTCACGACGACGACGATGACGACGACGACGACTCGTCGGGCCACGGCCATGGCGGGGACGACGACCACGACGACGATCATGACGACGATCATGACGACGGTTGAGCTGGCGCCGCCGGAGGCGGCCGCCGACGCGCCAGACGAGGACGCCGCCGCCGCGCGAGCCGCCCGCGTCGCCGCCCTGCGCGCCAAGCGCGGCCAGGCCCCACCGGACGCGGAGCCACCGGAGGTGGCGCCCGACGCCCCTGCGTCTGACGGCGATGCGGCCGCGGCTCGGGCCGCCCGCATCGCCGCGCTGAAGGCCAAGCGGAGCGGCGAGGCCCCCATCGCCGATCCCGCGCCCAACGTCGTGCCGGCGACGGCTTCCGCCTCGCCGTCGCCGGCACCTAGGACCAAGACCGCGGCGGAGGCGGCAAGCGTCGCCGCCCCCGTCCGGCCACCGCGGCGCGGTTCCTCGCCACCGGCGTGGCCGTGAGCGCGACCGGACTCCTCGTGGCCTCGATGGGAGCGGCCCGCCCCGAGCCGACCGTCGCCCCGGCTGAGGTGGCCTCGCCCGCGGCCGCGCCGCCGGCGCCAGCACCGATCACCGTGGTGGTCATCCAGCAGCCGGCCAGCGCCGCGGGCACCGCCGCCCCCGCCGTGGCCGCGCCGGCGCCGAGCGCCGGGCCAGCGCAGCCCGCTCCCGCGCCGGTCGCGGCACCGGCGCCCGCTCCCGTCGCCGCCTCGACCGGCAGCTGATGGCCGCCGTCGCGACCTGGCCCGCGATGGGCACGCACGCCGCCGTGCACCTCAGCGGCGACGATCACGGCGCCCTCGTTGGAGCCCGCCGCTTGGTCGAGGACCTCGAGTCGCGTTGGAGCCGGTTCCGCCCCAGCAGCGAGGTGAGCCGCATCAACGCCCGGGCCGGCCACGCGGTCCCCGTCAGCTCGGAGACCGCGGACCTCGTCGGCGACGCGGTGGCCTGGTGGCACGCGACGTCCGGTCGCTTCGACCCGACCGTGCTGGCCGCCGTGCTGGACGCGGGCTACGTCCGCTCGTTCGCGGCCGGTCCTGGGCCGATCGGCGACGGCGCCCCCGTGCCCGGCTGCGCGGACCTGGCCGTCGACCACGACGCCGGCACCGTGCGGTTGCCGGCCGGCGTGGGGCTCGACCTCGGTGGCATCGGCAAGGGTCGGGCCGTCGACCTGGTGGTGGCCTCCCTGACGACGGAGGCGCCCGGCGGCCTCGTCGACCTCGGTGGCGACCTGCGCGTGTGGGGCGAACCGCCCGCCGGCACGTCCGGCTGGCCCATCGCCGTGGAGGACCTGCGCTCGGGTCGCCAGGCCGCGCTCCTCTTCCTGGCCGCCGGCGCCGTCGCCACGTCGACGACGCTTCGCCGGCATTGGCAGGTCGGTGAGCGCCGGGCCCACCACCTCATCGACCCCGCCACCGGTCGGCCCTGCGACGGGGAGCTGGTGGCCGTGACGGTCGTGGGTGCCGAGGCGACCGGCTCCGAGGTGCTGGCCAAGGCGGCGCTGGTGGCCGGGACGGTCAGGGCCGCGACGGAGCTCCTGGAGCGCGCGGGCGTCGCGGGGCTGCTGGTCGCGCCACGCGGCGATCCGATCGCGGTGGGCGGGTTCGAACGCCTCTGCTGGTCCGGCGCGGGAGCGGCCTGATGGCACCGGAGCTCTGGTGGCACATCGCGCGGGCGACGGGACTCGTGGCGTGGGGGCTGGCCGTCGCGTCCCTGCTGCTCGGCCTCGCCCTGGCCACGCGCGCGATGGGCACGAAGCCGAAGGGCCCCTGGTTGCTCGACCTCCACCGCTGGTGCGGCGGTCTGGCGGTGGTCTTCACCGCCGCGCACGTGGGCGGCCTGATCGCCGACTCCTACGTCCAGTTCGACATCGTGGACGCCCTCGTCCCCTTCGCGGCTGCTTGGCGACCGGGCGCGGTGGCGTGGGGCGTGCTGGCCCTCTGGCTGATGGTGGCCATCGAGATCACCTCCCTCCTCATGCGCCGGCTGCCCAAGCGGGTGTGGCGGGCCGTCCACCTCACCAGCTACCTGCTCGCCGTCGCCGCCACGCTCCACGGCGTCACCGCGGGCACCGACGTGGGGCACCCAGCCGTGGCGTGGGCGGTGCTGGGGTCGATCGCGGGCGCCACCTTCTTCGTGGTCTACCGCCGCGTGGCGCCGAAGAAGGGCGCCCGGCGGACCCCGGCGGCGCGCCCGTCAGCCCCGCCACTCGAGGACGCGAAAGGCACCGAGCCCGCCCTCGTCGAGTAGCGCCTCGGCCTCGCCCACCCGGCTGCGGGCGCGCACCGCCTCGAGGTCGCCGACCGCGGCCCGGGCTCGCCACCCGGCGCGACCCTCCGCCACCAGCGCCTCGATCCCGTGGGCGCGCAGCCACTCGGCCTGCGTCGAGCTGGCGGACGTCGCCGGGAGCTGGTCCGCCGCCACCTCGCACGTGATGTCCTGGGTGCCGAGCGCCTCGAGGGGCGGGCCGCCTCGCGCGTGGCCCCGGTAGGTGCGGACCCACTCCGTCCACGGGCGCCCAGCCAGCTCGGCGGTGGTCGACGCGTAGTCGATCGCCACGACGCGCCCGCCCGACCCGGCGAGCCCACGCGCCGCATCCACCCAGTCGGCCGCCGTCCGTTGGAGCGGCACCCGTGCGCCGCTGGGCCCGTCGACGTCTGGGGCGAGGGCTGTCGGGATGAGCACCTCCACGAGCTCGTCGCCCTCGACGGCGACGTGGACCTCGGCCCAGCCATCGGCGGTCCGCTCGGCCAGCCCGAACGGGAGGTTGTCGAGCAGCTCGTTGGCGAGCACCACACATGGCCCCGGCAGCCGCGGGAGCTCGGGCAGGCTCACGACGATCGGTCCCATCGGCGGGGGCGCAGCCGGACGGGCATCGTCGTCCGGTTCGGGCAGGCTGGCGAACGCCGCCGCGGGGTCTTCCAGGGCGAGGTGTCGGCCGTGGAGCTGGCGCTGGGGGTCGGCCCGCTCGACGAGCACGTACCGGAGGGCGGGCGCGCACCGCGGGCCGGCGGCCAGCACCGCTCGGGCCAGCACCCCCGCGCCGGCGCCCGCCTCGACGACGGCGAACACCGGAGGACTGCCCGCCTCGTCCCACCACGCGTCGAGCGCCCGGGCCACCACGGCGCCGAACAGCGGGCCCACCTCCGGGCTGGTGAGGAAGTCCCGCCCGCGGCCGGCTCCACCACCGCCGGAGTAGAAGCCACCCTCGCCGTACAGCGCGAGGTCAACCACCTCGGCGAAGGGGATCGGCCCGCGGCGCTCGATCGCTCCGCGCACCGCCGCCTCCGCCGGTGTCACCTCGACTCCTCGGCCGCGGGGAGGTCGAGCACGACCCGGGCGCCTCCGAGCGCCTCCGACCGCTCGATGTGCAGCTCACCGCCGGCCGCCCGCGCCAACGAGGCGGCGATGTCGAGCCCCAACCCGGTGGATCCCCCGGCGCTGGTCCCGCGATCGAGGACGGCCGAGTCGGGGATCCCCGAACCTCCGTCCTCCACGACGAGGCGGACGCGCCCGTCGACCCCCGTGACCGACAGGGCGTACGGCGTGCCCTCGGTGGTGTGAGCGAAGACGTTGCCGAGCAGGACGTCGACGGCGGCCTCGGCGTCGGACGACGAGAGCCGCACGGGGTGCGGGCCGTCGGGCGTGACCGCGCAGGTCCAGTCACGGCCGTCGTCGTCGGCGAGGGCTCCCCAGAAGGCGGCTCGGTCGTCGACGACCGAAGCCAGGTCGCAGCGCACCACGACGGTCTCGTGCAGAGGCCGGCGAGCCGTCCTGATGATCTCGGTGATCTCCGCTTCGAGACGGTCCACGTCCTCCACCAGCGCCGCCGCGCCATGGCCCTCGGCGTCGAGGCGCAGGGCGGTGAGCGGGGTGCGGAGGCGGTGGGACAGGTCGGCGACCCGTTCGCGCTCCGCGGTGAGCAGCTCGTCGATCCGGTCCGCCAGCAGGTTGAGGGCGTCGGCCACCGCCGCGATCTCCGGGGGCCCCGCCACCACCGCGCGCGCCGCGCTGTTCCCACCCGCGAGGTCTCGGCTCGTGCGGGCGAGGTCGGCGGCCGGGCGGGTGACGCTGCGGGCGAGGCGATCGGTGAGCCCCACCGACACCACGATCAGCGCGAGGGCGACGCCGGCGAGCACGGCCCACGCGGACGCGACCCCGTCGGTCAGGTCGGCACTCGGGACCCGCGCCCGCAGGACGAACACGTCGTCGCTCCCGACCACCACCGGTGTGAACACGTCCACTCCGTCGTCGGTCGTCTGGGAGAACGCGTTCTGCGACCGTGCGAGGTCGATGGCGTCCTGATCGGCGGGGGTGGTGTCGCCGATCCGCGTCCCGTCGGGGTACAGCACGCTGAGACGGCCCTCCTGCCCCGCCACGCCTTCGACGGCGGCTTCGAGCAGCGCGGGGTCGGGGCCCACGGCGAGGAGCGGGGCGATCGAGGCCAACGCGCGCTCCGCTTCGGTGATGGCGCGGTCGCGCGCCACCTCGCGGATGAGCACCGCGAGCGGGAACGCGAACGCGGCCACGAGCAACGTGGTGACGACGAGGGTGACGAGGAACAGCCGGCGACGCACGGCGGGTCAGCCGCCCGGTGGCTCGAGCTTGATGCCCACGCCGCGCACCGTGTGCAGGTAGCGCGGCTCGGTGGCGGACTCGCCGAGCTTGCGACGCAGCCACGACAGGTGGACGTCGATCGTCTTGTCCGCGCCGCCGTGGGGTTGGCGCCAGACCTCGGCGAGGAGCTCGCGCCGGGTGACGACCTCTGGCGAACGCCGCGCCAGGTGGGCGAGGAGGTCGAACTCGAGCCGTGAGAGCTCGATCGGCTGCCCGGCGAGGGTGGCCGTGCGCCGATCGGCGTCGACGACGAGCTCGTCGACGATCATGGCGGAGCGGGACTCCGTGCCGGAACCAGCGCCCCGCCGGAGGACGGCACGGATGCGGGCGTCGAGCTGCGACGCCGAGTACGGCTTCACGACGTAGTCGTCGGCGCCGGCGTCGAGCACGGTGACGATCTCCGCCTCGTCATCACGGGCGGTCGCCACGATGACCGGCACCGAGGACACGCTGCGGATCATGCGCAGCACATCGCGGCCGTCGAGGTCGGGCAGCCCGAGGTCGAGCACGACGACGTCCGGCTGCCAATCGATGACCACGCTGAGCGCATCTGACCCGCGCCCCTCCGTCCGCACGGCGTGACCGCTGTCTGCCAGAGCGCGCGCGAGCGTCTCCCGGATCCGCTGGTCGTCTTCGATCACGAGCACCGATGCCATCTCGGGGTGGACGCTACGCCGCCAGCCCGTCTCCCTGGACCGGTCAAACCCGTCCTTAAGCGATCCTTATGGCCGTCTTGAGCCGGGACCAACGCGTCCTGGCCCAAGATGGTGGGGTGCGTCGGACCGTTCCCTTCATCGCTGCGTGGTTCGCGGCCGGCGTCGCCGCCGTCCTGGTGGCCAGCGCGGGCGTGGCCATGGTGAGCCGGCAGGTCACCGGCAGCCGGCCCGCGCCGCTGAGCTCCGAGGAGGTGCGCGACGAGCTGGCCGAGGAGGCCGGGAGCCCGCCGTCCACCGCGGAGGGGGCAACGACGACCACGACCACCTCGCCGACGTCGCCCACCTCCCCCACCTCGCCCACCTCGACGCCGGGAACCTCCGGTCCCGGGACGACGGGCGGGTCCCCCGGGACCACCGGCCCCCCGGGGACGACCACCCCGCCGCCCACCGGCGGAACGACCACCACCACGTCCCCGCCGACGGCCATCAACCGGACCTATGACCTCGTGGGTGGCACCGCCACCCTGCGGTTCACCTCCGCCGGTGTGACGGTGCTCACCGCCGTCCCGGCCGCGGGCTTCTCGGTCGTGATCAACGACGACACGCACGGGAACGGCGTCCGGGTCGAGTTCGAGTCGGACGACCACCGCAGCCGCGTGGACGCCTGGTGGGAGGGCGGGCCGCGTGACGAGGTCCGCGAGGACGACTGACGCTCGTCAGGTTTCACCTCTGCTTTAGCGGAGGCGGAGGTCGCCTTAGTGGCCCGCAGGAGATGGTGCTCCCAGCAACCCCCTCCGTCGGGAAAGGACCCCCGCCATGTCAGAGACACCCACCCACCGCACCAGGCTCGCCGCCGCCGCCGGCCTCCTCGGCGCCGCCGCGGCCGTCACCGTCGTCCTGGGGGTGGGACCGGCTCCGTCCGTGTTCCAGCTCGCCAGCGCCAGCGGGGACATCAGCGGCAACTGCGACGAAGCCGAGCACGCTGCTGACCCCGAGTGCGCCGGCACCCCGGCCACCGGCGGCACCGTCGCCGACAGCAGCACCAGCACCACGGTCGATGACGGCAGCACCAGCACGACCAACGCGACCCCGTCGCCCACGCCGTCGTCCGGCGCCATCCGGTCGATCGACGCCGCCGGGGCGGGGACCGTCATCGTGGCGGTCAACGGCAACAGCCTCCGCCTCGTCGCGGCCACGCCGACCTCGGGTTGGCGAGTCGAGGTCGAGCAGAGCGCCGGCCGTGAGATCGAGGTCGACTTCCGCAGCGGCACGAAGCGCGTCCAGGTGAACGTCGAGCTCGAGGACGGCCAGGTCCGCGAGCGGGTCCGGGTGCGTGACGACGCCGCCGACGGCAACGGCGACGACAACGGGGGCGACAACAGCAACAGCGGGCCCGGCAGCGGGGGCGACGACGCCGATGACAACAGCAACAGCGGCCCGGGCAGCGGCACCGGTGACGACGACCACAGCGGCCCCGGCCACGGTGACGACGACGACAGCGGTGACGACCACGGCGGCCCCAGCAGCGACGACTGACGCGCCGACCAGCGCATCCACACAGAAGGAGCCCCGGTCTCGTCGCCGGGGCTCCTTCGCGCGACAGCTCAGCGCCGCAGGCCCCGAAGCGGCGGCGTGGCCGCCGCCCCAACCCGGGGGGTTGTGCGAAGGGGGGGCGGAGCCCCCCTCGAGTCAAGTAGGTACGAAGAGCGCCAGGTCGCCGAAGCGGGTGGCGAGGTTGCTGACGCCGAAGGCGACCGTCACGACCGCGGAGATGGTGAGGGCGGCGGAGAGGGAGAACGGGATCCGCACCGGCGTCACGTCGCCGTCCGGAGCGGGCTTCATCCACATCTCCTTGGCGATGTTGGCGTAGTAGTAGAGCGCGATCACCGAGTTCACGCCGACCACCACGGCCAGCGCCACGCCGCTGGCGGTGACGTCGGGCTGGAGCAGGGCGCGGAACACGACGAACTTGGCCAGCCAGCCCCCGAGCGGCGGGATGCCCGCCAGGCTGAACAGGAACATCGTCATCAGCACGGTGAGGCCGGGGGCGTACCCGAACAGGCCGCCCCACGTCTCGATCTCGGCGCTGCGGGTCTTGCGAGCCACCGCCAGCACGACGGCGAAGGCGCCGAGGTTCATGGCCGCGTAGATCAGCAGGTAGGTGATGACCGCGCGCCCCGCGCCGATGGGGTTGCTGCCCACCACCGCGAGCGGGGCGAGCATGAAGCCCGCCTGCGCCACGCCGGAGTAGGCGAGCAGGCGCACGATGTTCGTCTGGCGGAGCGCGATGAGGTTGCCCACGGTCATCGTGACGGCGGCCAGGATCCACATCAGCGGCTCCACCACGTCGTGCCGGGGACCGAAGGCGATCAGGATCAGCTGGAGGAGCGCGACGAAGCCCGCCGTCTTCGACAGGACGGCCAGGAACGCGGTGATCGGCGTGGGCGCGCCCTCGTACGTGTCCGGGGCCCAGGTGTGGAACGGCACCGCCGACACCTTGAAGGCGAAGCCGATCACGACGAGGACGATCCCGAGCGTGATGAACGGCGTCGACTCGGGGCTGGCCACCGCCGCCCCGATGTCGGAGAGCAGGGTGCTGCCGGTGAGGCCGAACAGCAACGACATGCCGTACAGCATCACGGCCGAGGCGAACACGCCCATCAGGTAGTACTTCACGCCCGCCTCGTTGCCGTGGAGGTCGCGCTTGCGCCAGCCGGCCAGCATGTAGGCGGGGATCGAGAGCAGCTCGAGGGCGACGAAGATCGACAGCAGGTCGCGCGACGACGCCATCACGGTCATGCCCAGGATCGAGGACAGCAGGAGGAAGTAGTACTCGCCCTCGGCGTAGTCGCCCTCCGCGATGTAGTTCGTGGACAGCAGCACGACCACGTAGCCGCTCAGCAGGAAGAGGGCCTTGAGCACCAGTGCGAAGTTGTCGACCGAGTAGGCGCCGCCGAACATCGCCCGGTCGACGCCGTCGAGGGCGAGCGTGAGCACCGGCACCGTGGCGGCCAGCAACCCGATGCCGGCGATCGAGGGGACGATCCCGCGCGAGCTCTGGGGGGTGAGCAGGTCGGCGAGGAGCACGACGACGATCGCGCCGGTGAGCACGAGCTCGGGCGCGAGCGCGTGGAAGTCCACGTCCGGTTGCAGGAACGGAGTTCCCTGCTGCAGGAGCGATGCGAGCACGAGCGGCTACTTGCCCAACGCCTGGAAGGTGTCGCCCATCGCGGTGAGGACCGGGTCGGTGACGTGGAAGATCAGGTTGGGGAGCACGCCGAGCACCAGGATGAGCAAGAGCATCGGTGCCCACGCCAGCCACTCGGTGGTGTTCACGTCGTGGATGTCCTCGTCGATGAACTCCTCCGACGGCGTGCCGAAGGCGGTGCGCTGGAAGAGCCAGAGCAGATAGCCGGCGGCCAGGACCGTGCCGATGGCGGCGATCACCATGTACGTGCGGAACGTCTCCTCCGGCAGGCCCGCGCCGGGGTTGTAGGCGGAGAGGATGGCGGGGAACTCGCCCCAGAAGCCGGCCAGGCCGGGCAGGCCGAGCGAGGCCATCGTGCAGAAGCCGAGGATCCAGCCCAGGTGGGGCGCTTGGAGGAGCAGCCCGCCCAGCCGCTTGATCTCGAGGGTGTGGAAGCGCTCCTTCACCGAACCGGCGACGAAGAAGAGCATCCCCGTGATGAGGCCGTGGGCCACCATGCCGAAGACAGCCGCGTTGAGGCCGAAGTCGGTGAGGGTGGCGATGCCCAGCATCACGAAGCCCATGTGGGCCACCGACGAGAAGGCGATCAGCCGCTTCATGTCGGTCTGGGCCAGGCAGCCGAGCGCGCCGTAGATGATGCCCACCACCGCCAGCAGCCCGATGTAGGGGGCCCACTCCACGGCCGCCTCGGGGAGGATGAACAGGGCGACCCGGATGAACCCGTAGGTGCCGAGCTTCAGGAGCACGGCGGCCAGGATCACCGAGCCCTGGGTGGGCGCCTGGGTGTGGGCGTCAGGCAGCCACGTGTGGAACGGGAACATCGGCACCTTGATGCCGAAGCCCATGAACATGCCACCGAAGATGAGGACCTGGGTGCTGAGCGCCAGGGTGCCGGCCGCGTTGCGATCGGCCACCCCCTGGGCCAGGTCGACCATGGAGAAGCTGTCGCCGCCGGCCACGAAGAAGACCGCGAGGAAGCTCACGATCATGAGCGCCGAACCGAACAGCGTGTAGAGGAAGAACTTGATCGCCGCGTACTGGCGCTCCTCGCCGCCCCACACGCCGATCATGAAGTACATCGGCAGCAGCACGATCTCGAAGAACACGAAGAACAGGATCAGGTCCTGCGCCACGAAGGTGCCGAGCATCCCCGTGTGGAGCACCAGGATGAGGATCAGGAACGCCTTCGGGTTGTGCGGCTCGGGGAAGTGGTGCCAGCTGTAGATGATCACCAGCGGGGTGATCAGCAGCGTGAGGGCCACCAGCGGGAGCGAGAGCCCGTCGAGGCCCACGATGTAGCGGGAGCTGATGACCTCGATCCACGACCTGTTGACGACGTACTGGAGCTTCGCCGCGTTGTCGTAGTCGAAGTCGACCAACAGCCAGACGCCCACGGCGGCCGAGGCGAGCGACGTGCCCAGCGCCACCACCTTGTGGAGCTGCTCCTCCGCCTTCGGGATGAGCATCATCACGAGGGCCCCGGCCACCGGCAGGAACACCATCAGGCTGAGGCCCCAGTCGGTGAGGAAGTCGTTGTTGTCCATGGTCCCGTTCGGTCCTGGTTCCTTAGATGACGATGATGAAGACGCCGGCCAGCACGGCCGTGGCGGCGAAGAGGAGAGCCGCGTACTGCTGCACGCGCCCGGTCTGGATGCGGCGGAGGCCCTGGCCGCTGCCGCCGGCGGCGGCCCCGGAGCCGTTGACGATGGTGTCGACGACCCCCTGGTCGATCTTGTCGTAGACGAAGCGGCCGCTGCGCACGGCGGCGGTGCCGGCGCCGTTGATGACGCCGTCGATGCCCTTCTGGTTGAACCAGTAGGCGGCCTTGGCGATCGGCCCCTTCACGGCCCCGACGATGATGTCGGTGTAGAGCCGGTCGAGGTAGTACTTCTCGACCAGCGTGCGGTGACCGAACCGGGCCAGCTTGTTGCGCTCGGTGATGCCGTGCGGGCCGAGGCCTCGGAAGTACCAGGCGTAGGCGAGCCCGATGCCCACGACGCCGATCACCGTGGAGCCGAGCGCGATGCCGACGTTGAACTCCGGGTGGCTGAACGTCTCGAGGACGGCCGGGAAGTAGGCGCCCTTGGGCTCGTAGTAGTGCTCGAAGCGAAGGGCGAGCCCGTCGGGCACCCAGGAGAGGGCGCCGGTGTTGGGCAGGTTGGCGAAGCCGGCCACGATGGCCATGCCGCTGAGGATGTAGAGCGGCACCACGATGCGCGGGCCCGACTCGTGCGGCGGGTGCTCCTTGTCGGCGGCGTGCCCGCGCGGCTCGCCGTGGAACGTGAGGTACACGCAGCGCGTCATGTACGCCGCGGTCATGAAGGCGCCCACGAGCCCCACCACGAGGAACGCCGTGTACGCCCCTGAGCCGCCGAGCTGCTCGGCGCCCGCCAAGATCTCGTCCTTTGACCAGAAGCCCGCCAGGGGGAACAGGCCGATGAGCGCTCCCGTGCAGATCACGAACGTCACGTACGTCTTCGGCATGAAGCGCTTCATGCCGCCCATGTCTGCCTTCATGTCGAAGGAGTGCACCGAGTGGGCGACGGACCCGGAGCCGAGGAAGAGCCCGGCCTTGAACATGGCGTGGGTGAAGAGGTGGAACAGCGCCGCGGTCCAGGCGCCGACGCCGAGGGCCATGACCATGTAGCCGAGCTGCGACACGGTCGAGTACGCGAGGACCTTCTTGATGTCGCTCTGCACGAAGGCGAGGCCCGCTCCCCCGATCACGGTGACGCCGCCGACCACCGCCAGGAGGTTCACGCTCGAGGTGCCGATCGACAGGCCCTGGAAGAACACGCCGTACATGCGGGCGACCATGTAGATGCCGGCCACGACCATGGTGGCGGCGTGGATGAGGGCGGACACCGGGGTGGGGCCGGCCATGGCGTCGGGCAGCCAGGTGTGGAGCACGAACTGGCCGGACTTCGACATCACTGCCGCCATCAGCGAGCACGACCCGACCAGCAGCACCAGGTGGCTGATCTCCCCCGACACCGCCATCTCGTTGATCGTCTGGATGTCGAAGGTCTGACCGGCTCCGAAGAACAGGATGATCACGCCGCAGATCAGGCCGACGTCGCCGACGCGGTTGGTGATGAAGGCCTTCAGGGCCGCGTCGGAGTTCGGCTTCTCCTCCCACCAGTGGCCGATGAGCGCGAACGAGCACAGGCCCACGAGCTCCCAGCAGGTGAGCAGCTGGAGCGTGCTCTCGCTCATGATCAGCCCGAGCATCGAGGCGCTGAACAGGGAGAGGAACGCGAAGTAGTGGGTGTAGCGCCGGTCACCTCCGACGTAGTCGGTGCTGTAGATGTGCACGAGCAGCGAGATCAGGGTGACGACGAACAGCATCATCACGCCGGGGCCGTCCAGCAGCATGCCGGCGGTGAACTCGACGTCGCCGTTCGACCACCACGTCCACGACTCGTGGACGGGCTCCACGTCGAACTCGAGGTGCTCCTCCTCGGCGGACGAGATGGCGGACGCCGCCGACTCGCCGTCGGCTAGGCCGTGCTCCCCTTCAACGCCTTCCTCTGCCTCGTGCGCTTCCGCCTTGTGTTCGGCGTCATTGACGTGGTCGCGCCACTGGACGTTGGTGGCGAGCGCCATGGCGAAGCAGACGCCCAGGGCGGCGATGCCGATCTCGGCGCCCTTCTTCGGCATGCGCTTCCCGAAGAACAGGATGAGGAAGAACGAGGCCGCCGGGATGAGCGGGATCAGCCACGCGTGCTCGAGGAACCAGGAACCTTCCAAGCCCACGTCAGCCCTTCATCTCGGCCATGTCGTCGAGGTCGACGCTCCGGCGGTTGCGGTAGATGAGCAGGACGATGGCGAGGCCCACGCCGACCTCGGCCGCGGCGATGGCGATCACGAACAGCGCGAACACCGCGCCGGCCACCGAGCCGTGCAGGGCGCCGAAGGCGACCAGGTTGATGTTCACCGCGTTGAGGATGAGCTCGATCGACATCAGCACGAGCACGGCGTTCCGCCGGGCGAGCACGCCGTAGACGCCCAGGCAGAAGAGCACGGCGCCGAGCAGGAGGAACTGGTTGAGGAGCAGGTCGTCCACGTCAGTCCTTCCTGGCCAGCACGATGGCGCCCACCAGGGCGGCGAGCAGCAGGACGGACACGACCTCGAACGGGATCAGGTAGGTGGAGAAGATCGAGTCGCTCACGGTGGCGGTGTTCGACCCGTTCACCGACGCGATCCGCGGGTCGGCGGGCAGCGGGGTCTCGCTCCAGTGGTACTGATCGATCAGCGCGTAGGCCATCACCCCGAAGAGGAGCAGGGCGGTGGCGGCCCCACCCAGCCAGTGCTTGTTGGTGAGCTCCTGGTCGGCCCCGATCTTGGCCCGAGTGAGCATGATGCCGAAGAGGAACAGCACGACGATGGCGCCGATGTAGACGAGCACCTGGGTGGCGGCCACGAACTCGGCGGCGAGGAGGATGTACTGCGCGGCCACGGACGCCAGCACCGCCACCAGGTGGAGGGCGGCGTGCACGACGTTGTTCGACGTGACGACCCGGATGCCCGAGTACACGATCACGGCGGCGATCCCGTAGAAGAAGATGTTCTGCGCGACCATCAGCGCGGCACCTTCTTCACCTTGGCGTCGGAGCCGGCCTCGTAGGCCTCGAAGTCCGGGACGGTCTCCATCCACTCGTTGAGGCGGGCCTCGTCGTGGAGCAGGTCGGACAGGCGCGGCTCCGAGTACTCGTACTCCGGGCTCCAGAACAGCGCGTCGAACGGGCACACCTCGACGCAGATCCCGCAGTACATGCAGAGCGCGTAGTCGATGTCGAAGCGATCGAGCGCGCTGACCGTGCGCTCCTTGCCGCCCGGCCGGCGCGGCGGCGCCTTGGTCTTGTGGCCCTCGATGTAGATGCACCAGTCGGGGCAGCTGCGGGAGCACAGCATGCAGACCGTGCAGTTCTCCGACTTCAGCGCGATGACGCCGCGCGCGCGGGGTGCGGGCGACTCGTTCTCGTGGGGGTACTGCACGGTGACCGCGCCCGTGGAGGGAGCCGGGATGAGCGTCTTGATGCCGCGCTTGGGGAACAGCGTCTTGAGCAGCTCGAACAGCGTGATCTTCAGGCCGGTGAAGAGACCGGGGAGCTTGGGCATCTAGAACGCCACCTTGAGGACCATGGTGGCCAGGATGTTGACCAGTGAGATCGGGATCAGGAACTTCCACGCGAACGCTTGGAGCTGATCCTCGCGGAACCGCGGGAACGTGAAGCGCACCCAGAAGATCAAGAACCCGACCAGCATCATCTTGGCGAAGAGCACGAGGGGCCCGGCCACGTTCATGATGTTCTCGTCGAGATCGACGAACGGCACGGCCCAGCCGCCCAGGAAGAGGGTGGCGGCGATGGCGGCGAAGGCGCCAGCGGTGGCGAACTCGCCGATGAAGAACAGGAGGAACCGTAGGCCCGAGTACTCGGTCATGTAGCCGGTGACGATCTCCGACTCGGCCACCGGCATGTCGAACGGCGTCTGGGTGAGCTCCGCCTGGGTGGCGATGAGGAAGATCAGGAACCCGACGATCTGCGTGATGATGAACGGGTTGCCGATGCCGTCGAACCCGAAGATCTCGCCCTGGTGCTGGGCGGCCACGATGCCCTGCAGGTTGAGCGTGCCCGCCTGGATCACCACGCCGACGACGGCGAGGACCATCGGGAGCTCGTAGGCGATGAGCTGGCCCGCCGCGCGCAGGCCGCCGATGAGGGAGTACTTGTTGGCGGAGGCCCAGCCGGCGATGAGGATGCCGATCACCGACACCGATGACAGCCCCATGGCGAGGAAGATGCCCGTGTCGAGGTTGGTGAAGTAGGCGTCGGGCCCGAAGGGCATGACGACGAGGAGCAGGAACGTCGACGCGAGGACGATGTACGGCGCGATGAAGAACAGCCGGCGGTCGGCCCGCTCGGGGACGATGTCCTCCTTCTGGAGGAACTTGCCCACCTCGGCGAGGAGCTGGATCGAGCCGTAGGGCCCGGCCTCCATGGGACCGAGCCGGCTCTGCATGAAGCTCATCATCTTGAAGAGGAAGACGTAGACGAACCCACCGGCGGGCAGGATCACCGCCACGAGCACGCCGAGGACACGGAAGATCGACTGCTGCCAGTAGTTGTCCCACTCGACCGCGAGGAGCGTGCTGATCACCGGTCGATGTCCCCGAGGATGAAGTAGAGGCTGGCGAGGATCGTGATGATGTCGGGCACGTAGACGCCGCGGAGCAGCCACGACGCGACGGAGATGTTGTTGAAGCTGGCCGACCGGATCTTCACCCGGAACGGCCCGGTGTCACCCTTGGAGACGACGTAGTAGCCCATGGCGCCGAGCGGGTTCTCGGTGGCGACGTAGGCCTCGCCCTCCGGCACCTTGATGATGCGCGGGACCTTCGCCATGATCGGCCCGGACGGCAGGCCGTCGCAGAGCTGGTCGACGATCTTGGTGGCCTCCCGCACCTCCTGGAGCCGCACCCAGCAGCGCGAGTAGCTGTCGCCGTCGGGGTGGGTCCAGACCTTCCAGTCGAGCTGGTCGTAGGCGAGCCCGGCGTTGGCGTCGCGCCGCAGGTCCCAGTCGACCCCGGAGCCGCGCAGGTTGGCGCCGGACAGCCCGTAGGACTGCGCCACGTGACTCGGGATGATGCCGATGCCGCGGGTGCGGGTCTGGAAGATCTCGTTGCCGTAGACGAGGCCCTCCATCTCGTCGCAGAAGGCTCGGAGCCGGACCATGGCCGCCTTCGTCTCGGCGATCCAGCCCTTCGGGAGGTCGTCCTTCAGGCCGCCGATGCGGTCGAAGTTCGGGTGGAAGCGACCGCCGGTGACCGACTCGATCTGGTTCAGCACGAACTCGCGGGTCGCGGAACGCGTAGAACGCTGGGGTCTGGGCGCCGAGCTGCAGGGCGAGGTCGCCGATGAACAGGCTGACGTTGGCGATGCGAGAGAGCTCGAAGAGGATCGTGCGGATCCACATCGCCCGCGGCGGTGCTTCGACCTCCATCAGCTGCTCGGCGGCCAGGATGAACGGCACCTCGTTGGCGAAGCTGCCGAGCCAGTCGATCCGGTTGATCAGCGTGGTGACCTGCGGATACGACCGGACCTCGCAGAGCTTCTCGTAGCCGCGGTGCATGTAGCCGCACATCACGTCGGCGGACGTCACCTGCTCGCCATCGAGCCGCGCGATGAGGCGGAGGGTGCCGTGGGTGGCCGGGTGCTGCGGCCCCATGTTGAGGACCATGCCGTCGTCGGTCTCGAGCTCGACGTTGATCCGGCCGTCGGCGGCCTGGGCGTTGATGTAGCCGAGCTGCTGCGCGTCGGTGAGCGTCATGCGTCGGCCCCCTCGTCGGTGGCTTCCTCGTCCTCGGGGTCCTCGCCGGGCATCGGCTCCACGTCGACGATCCCGGGCCAGGGCTTCACGACGCGCGCCAGGAGCGGGAACTCCTTGCGGAGGGGATGGCCCTCGAACTCGCTCGGCAGGTAGATGTGCCGCAGGTCGTCGTTGCCGTCGAAGCCGATGCCGAACATCTCGTGGGCCTCGCGCTCGTGCCACGCGGCTCCCGCGAAGCTGCGGACCCAGGTGCCGATGCGAGGGTCGTCGTCGGGCACGTCGGCCTTGAGGAGCACCCGTTCGTCGGTGCCGGCCTTGGCCACCGCCGCGAGCATCTGGATGCGGGCATCACCGCCGGCGTAGCCAGGCACGGCCGCCGATCGGTCAGGCATGGGTGGCGGGAACGGGACGTCGACGGAGGAGTCCTCGTAGCGGCCGTAGGGCGAGGGCAGCCAGTCGATGGCGGAGAGGAAGTCGAACCACTTGAGGCCCGCCTTCTCGCGCGCCACCTCGGCGGTCTCGGTCCACGCCGCGGTGGCGACGCGGATCCAGAGGCCCTGGCCGGGCTTGATGTGGCTGCCGAGGACCGCGTCGCCGAGGTGCTCGGAGAACACGGCCAGGAGGGCTTCGCGGCGGTCGTCGGTGACGACCTCCGGTACGTCCTCGGTGGTGGTGGCGGTGTCGTCAGCCAACGACGATCGGCTCCGGACGGTCTTGGTCGCCCCTCCATCGCTCGGCCATGTCCTCGTTGTGGATGCGCTCCTGGAGCAGCACCACGCCCTCGAGGAGGGCCTCGGGCCTCGGCGGGCAACCCGGCACGTAGACGTCGACCGGCACGATCTGATCGACGCCCTTGGTGACCGAGTAGCTGTCCCAGTACGGGCCGCCGCAGTTGGTGCAGCTGCCCATCGAGATCACGTACTTCGGGTCGGGCATCTGCTCGTAGAGCCGCCGGATGGCCGGCACGATCTTGTCGGTGACGGTGCCGGAGATGACCACGAGGTCGGCTTGGCGCGGGCTCGCGGGGAACGGGATCACACCAAGTCGCATCACGTCGTAGCGAGGGGACGCAAAGGCCGCCCCCATCTCGATGGCACAGCAGGCGAGACCCCACTGGTAGGCCCAGATGGAGTACTTGCGGCTGAGGTTCAGCAGCTTGGTGAGCGGCTTGGGGATCTTGCCGCTCTCGACGAGACCCATCAGCCGTCCACGCTCGGGGTCACACCCATCGGAGGACCTTCTTCTTCCAGGCGTAGAGCAGGCCGAGGGCGAGGATCACGATGAAGATCGCCATCTCGATGAGGCCGAACCACTCGTAGGCATCGACCCGCGTGGCGAACGGGAAGATGAACACGGCCTCGACGTCGAACATGACGAAGAGGAGGGCGAAGATGTAGTAGCGGACCTGGCTCTGACCCCAGCCGGAGCCCACCGGGTCGACGCCGGACTCGTAGTTGATGTACTTCTCCGCCTGCGGACGGGTGGGGCGGAGCAGGCTTCCAGCGCCCAAGAGGAGGCCCACGAGGGCGGCTCCGGTGAGTCCGAAGATGCCCACCGTGAGGTAGTCGCGGAGGAGATCTGAGAATGTCCCGGACACGACGGGGGAGCCTAGTGAAGGCTCGCGCGAGGGGCCAAGATGGCCGTCGTTCCGGCCGTTTCGCGGAGTCAGGCGGCGTCGAAGAGGAGTGACGCGGCCGAGATCGAGGTGCCGTCGGAGCCCATGAACGCGATCGTCAGCGTGTGCTCGCCGGAGCTGATGCCGTCGGTCGGCAGGTAGGAGCACCGCTGTCCTGGGGCGTCGTCGAGGTCGGTGAGCTCGGTGCCCTCGGCCTCGCCGCACACCACCGTCGCCCCGTCATCGAGCCGCAGCACGGGCGCCTCGGCGTCGCTGGGCACGACGATCACGAGCGCTTCGCCCTGCGCCACGGGCGGCCGCACGCCGTCGGACGGCACGTCCTCAGGCACCACGACCTCGAGCTCGCCGGCGAACGCGAAGGGCTCGAGCACCACCTCGTCGTCGACGATCCGGACAGGGAAGGCGTCCGCCCGGTGCTGGGTGGTGCCCTCCTGCTCCACGGTGCCGACCAGGGTGACCACGGCGATCGTTCCCTCGTCGCTGGCCAGGATCGGGGTGACGAGCACGTCGTCGGGCTCGGCCGCCGACCAGGCGCCGTAGCCCTCCGCCAGCGAGGTGAGCTCCTGCTCGAAGGCCTCCTGGGTTCCGAAGTGGGCCTGGGAGCTGGGCCCCATGGCCTCCCACGCCTCGTCACCGTCGCCCGCCCCGAGGTCGTCGACCCACGACAGCACCGCCGCCGAGCTGGTCTCCTCGCCGTCGGCGGACATCGTGCTGGGCGTCGCCGAATCGGGTTGGGCGTCCTTCACGAGCGCATCGAGGGTGGCGGACGCCTGCTGGTCGTCGTCGGCCGTGACCTGGTCCGTGCCGTTGCGGTCCTCGAGGAGCGTGTTGCCGGCCACCGCCACGACCAAGACCGCGGCGGCCGCCACGGCCACGAGGATCGCGTTCGACGTGCGCCGGAGCGCACCGGGCACCACCGCCAGGGCCGGATCGCGCTCGAGCTCCAGGACCGCTGGGCCTGTCTCCCGCGGCGACGACGGGCGGGCGGAGCGAGGAGCCGCCGCCTCCGGCGCCGCGACCAGGACGGACCGGCCGTGGGTCGGCACCTCGGCGGACGCGCCGGCTTCGTCGAGCGAGCGCTCGAGGCGCGTCCAGAAGTCGGCCTCGTGGGCCGGGACCGGCAGCAGCTGGAGGGCGGTGCGCACGATGCCGTCGGGCGCGATCTCGGGATCGGTCACGACACCTCCTCCCCCAGCACGCGACGCAGCGCCGCGCGTGCCCGGTGGAGCCGTGAGGCCACGGTGCCCGGCGCGACGCCGAGGATCTTGGCGGCTTCACGGTGGTCGAAGCCCTCGCCGTCGACGAGCACCACCGTGACCCGCTGATCGACCGGTAACCCGGCCAGGGCGGTGCGCACCGTCTCCGACGCGCTGACCACCCGCTCGGGACCGGGCCGACCGGACACGGGGTCGATCGGGTCCTCGGTGGACACGGGGGACCGCTTGCGCTTGCGGAGCTCGTCGATGCAGGCGTTGTAGGTGATGCGGTACAGCCACGTGCCGAAGTCGCTCCCCGCCTTGAACCGCGGCAGGCCCTTGAACGCCTTCAGATAGGCCTCCTGGAGGGCGTCGTCCATGCGATGCCGATCGGCCATCAGGCGGTAGGCGAGCCCGCGCATGCGGCTGTCGTGCCGGCGCAGGAGCTCGTCGAAGGCCGACCGCTCGCCCTGCCGGGCCAGCTCGACCAGCTCGACGTCGGGGAGCGTGGTGGAAGAGGAGAGCATCGATGGGGTGCGGTGAGACGGAGCCCAGCCGGCGGGGGGAAGGGGGACGGCACGAGGCCGCGAAGCGCCCGATGCTAGGTGGCGCCGCGTCGGCGCCGCACGTCGAGGTGACGGCGGCCACAGGACCGCGGGCGTGCCCCGGGGAGGCGTCATCACAGCCATCAGTACACCAGCACCGGGGTGCCGAGCGGGGTGACCCCCGAGGACCAGAGGAGGTCCATGGCGTCGTTCGTGACCCGGGCGCAGCCGTGGGACGCGGGCTGCGCCGGGATCGAGCCGGAGCCGTGGATGGCGATCCCGCCCTTGAAGTACTTGGGTCGGTACAGCGTGCCGAGCGGGGCCTCGCGGAGCCCGTCGATCTCGCGCTCGATCGTGAAGCGGCCGACGGGTGTGGTGGCCACCGCGGTGCCTCCGCGGGGTGACGCGTACGCCTCGCCGTTGCCGGTCGAGGTGTTGAGGACCCATGTGGTCTGGCCGCCCTGCACGACCAGCAGGATCTGCCGGGCCAGGTCGATCTCGATGTGATCGCCAGACGGATCGCGCGGGGCCGGTCGGGTCGCGGTGGCCAGCGCGGCACGCGTGGTGGGACCGGCCACGCCGTCGCGCCCGAGGCCTTGGGCCTTCTGGAACGCCATGACGGCTTGCCGCGTGAGCTGGCCGTAGCGACCGTCGGAGGCGCCGTGCCAGTACCCGAGCTCCTCGAGCCGCGCCTGCAGGGCGCTGACCTCGCTGCCCTCCTCGCCGCTCTCCAGCTTCCCGTCGGCCTCCGGGGCGGCGGGCACGGTCGTGGTCGTGGTCGGCACCGTCGTGGTGGTCGTGCTGGGCACCGTGGTGGAGGTGGTGGTCGACGTGACCGACGTCGAGGTCGACGTCGCCGTGATGGCGGTCGACTCGGTGCTGCGGGCGGCCATCGCCCCGCCCACCCACAGGCCGATGCCCGCGGCGGCGACCGCGCCGATCAGCACGGTCACCACGCCACGTCGGGCACGGGAGCCTCCAGAGCGAGCCACGCCCCTACAACGCTCGCCGACCCCGATCCGTTGCATCGAACCCGCAACTCGACCTCGGGCCGCTCGGGCGGCCGCTGGGGCTAGGGGGCGGGGGTGAGGACGGCGGGGTCGCCGGTGGGGTCGGGGGGCTCGAGGACCAGTGCCGGGGTGGCGTCCTTGGCGACGCTCGACAGGGTGCCGGGGAAGAGCCCGGCGCCGAGGGTGGCGACGAGGCAGACGGCGAGGGCGAGGCCGGCCGCGAAGGGCACGGTGATCGTGCGGGGCTCGCCGGCGTCCTCGACCGACATGTACATCGACACGATGATGCGCAGGTACAGGAACGCGGCGACCACGGCGGTGAGCATCGCGATCACCGCGAGCCAGGTGGACCCCGCGTCGATGGCGGCCGTGATGACGTAGAACTTGGCGAAGAAGCCGGACGTGAGCGGCACGCCGGCCTGCGCGAACAGGAACAGCGCGAAGGCGAGGGCCAGCAGGGGTCGATCGCGGGACAGGCCGCGGTAGTCGTCGAGGCTGTTGCCGATGTCGCCCTTGCGGCTGACCACGGTCACGACCCCGAAGCTCCCCGCCACCATGAACGTGTAGGCGGCCAGGTAGAACAGCGCCGCCTCGACGCCGCGCTCGCTGGCCGCCTGCACGGCGACGAGGACGAAGCCGGCGTGGTTGATCGACGAGTAGGCGAGCATGCGCTTCACGTCGGTCTGCACGACGGCCAGCACCGAGCCCACCACCATCGTGATGGCGGCGACGGCGTAGACGATCGGCTGCCAGTCGAGCCGGTAGGTGCCGAACGCGAGGTAGAAGACGCGCAGCAGCCCTGCGAACCCGGCCACCTTCACCCCGGAGGCCATCCAGGCCACGCTCGGACTGGGCGCGCCTTGGTAGACGTCAGGCGTCCAGAAGTGGAACGGGACGGCGGACACCTTGAAGGCGAAGCCGACCAGCAGCAGCGCCAGGCCCGCCAGCATCAGCCCGTTGTCGGCCAGGACGGTGGTGGACAGGAAGCTCGAGATCTCGACGAGGTTCGTGGTTCCCGTGGCGCCGTACGTCAACGCGATGCCGTAGAGGAAGAACGCGGACGAGAAGGCGCCGAGCACGAAGTACTTCACGCCGGCTTCTTGCGATGTGATCTTGCGAAGGTGCATGGCGGCCAGCACGTACACCGCGATGGAGAGGACCTCCAGGCCGAGGAACATCACGATGAGGTCGTTGGCCGACGCCATCATCAGGCCGCCCGACGCGGACAGCAGCATGAGCACGTAGGCCTCGGCGCCGTCCATCTCCTCGCGCCGCAACCAGCCGTCGAGGAGGAGCGCACCGAGGATGACGGCGACGCAGATCGTGACGGTGGCGAACACGGAGAACCCGTCGACCCCCACGGCCTGCGCGAGCGTGGAGAACGGGCCGCGGTCGGCGTCCTGCACCCGGATCCAGAGCGGGATGGCGGCGACCACGGCGGCGCCCGCGGTCACGGTGGTGAACAGTGCGTAGGCGCTCTTGAGCGGCGAGCGCGACGAGAGAGAGTCGGCGGCGAGGAGCACGAGGGCGCCACCCACCAGCACGAGGATCGGTGCGACGGCCGACCACGCCACGTCGATGCTGCCCACCGACACGGGTGACTCGTCGATCGGCTGCGAGAGGAGCGCGAGCAGCGTCACGGGTGCTCCTCCTCCTCGGCGCCTTCGTCGTCACCGGCACCGACGGTGGCCACGTCGGGTTCCGTGTAGTCGGAGTGGTCTTCGATGTGGCTGACGAGGCGGGCGACCGACGGCTCGATGCGATCGAGCATCGGCTTCGGGTACACGCCCAGGAAGACGATGAGCCCGAGCAGAGGGGCCATGACCAAGCCCTCTCGCCAGCTCATGTCGGGCATGTCCGCGTTCTCCTCGTCCGGCTCGCCGTGGAAGACGCGCTGGTACGCCCAGAGCAGGTAGAGGGCGGCGAGGATCACGCCGGACGCCGCCACCACCGTGAACCAGCGCCGCGTGAGGAACGACCCGACGAGGATGAGGAACTCACCCGCGAAGCCGTTGAGCCCGGGGAGGCCGATCGAGCTCAGCATCACCACGGTGAACACGCCGGCCAAGATCGGCGCCGACTTCTGCAGCCCCTTGAGGGACGCGATCTCCCGCGTGTGCCGACGGTCGTAGATCATCCCCACCAGCAGGAAGAGGGCGCCGGTGGAGATCCCGTGGTTCACCATCTGCATCACGCCGCCCTCGATGCCCTGGGTGGTGAGGGCGAAGGTGCCGAGCACGATGAAGCCGAGGTGGGCGACCGAGGAGTAGGCGACCAGCCGCTTCAGGTCGCGCTGCATCGTGGCCACGATGGCGCCGTAGAGGATCCCGACGACGCCGAGCGTGACGAGGGCGGGCGCGAACCACACGGACGCCTCGGGGAACAGGTACAACCCGAAGCGCACGAACCCGTACGTGCCGAGCTTGAGCATGACCCCGGCCAGGATCACGGAGCCGGCGGTGGGCGCCTGGGTGTGGGCATCGGGCAACCACGTGTGCAGCGGGAACAACGGCACCTTCACGGCGAACGCGACCGCGAAGGCGAGGAAGATCCACCGGACCGCGGACCAGTCGAACGGGTTGGAGCTGGTGGAGGTGTCGGTGGTGTGCTGCGACTCGGCGATCTCCACGAGGTCGAAGTCGAGGGGCGGGTTGCGGAGGTCGTCGATGCGGGCGAGGTCCTCCTCGATGGCCGCCTGCGTCGCCGCGTCGATGCCGCCCGCGGCCGAGGCCTCCTGCTGGGTCTGGAGCACGAGCTCCTGGATCGTGGCCGCCTCGGCCTCGTTGTCGGCGGCCACACCGTCGCGGTGCAGGAACGCCAGGCTGACGATGCCGACGAGCATGAGCGCGGAACCGAGCATCGTGAAGATGAAGAACTTCAGGGCGGCGTACACGCGCTCGGCGTAGCCCCAGCCACCGATGAGGAAGTACATCGGGACGAGGACGATCTCGAACATGACGAAGAACAGGAACAGGTCGAGCGCGCAGAACACGCCGATGCACCCGCCCTGCAGGACGAGCAGCCAGGCGTAGTACGGCTTGGGGTCGTGGTGGGGGGTCACCGCGATGATCGCCAGCGGGAAGAGCAGTCCGGAGAGCACGACGAGGAACAGGGAGATCCCGTCGATCCCGAGGTGCCACGAGATCCCGAAGTCGGCGATCCACGCTCGCTTCACCTCGAACTGGAACCCGTTGTCGCCGGTCTCGAAGGCGGCCAGGAGCCACACCGTGACCGCACCGGAGCCCACCGAGAACAGCAGGGCCACGAGGCGGTGCAGCTCCTCCCGCGCCTTGGGGACGAGGGAGACGACCACCGCACCGATGAAGGGCACGACGATGGCGGCCGTGAGCGGCGAGGTGGCCACCGCGTGACCGGTCTCCGACGCGAGGAGGGATCCGAGCATCAGAGGACTCCCATCCGGCAAGACAGGGCCGGGCGAAGCCCGGCGCCGCCAGCTCGGCGACGAAGCTCTGCTTCGGCGACGAAGTCCATCAGATGCCGGCCCGGGTGAGGAAGTAGGCGAGCAGGCCGACCACGCCGACGGCGACGCCGAGGGCGTAGCTGCGCACGAACCCCGTCTGGAGGCGGCGAAGGCCCGAGCCGCCGCCCCGCACCGCGCCGGCGACGCCGTTGACGGCGCCGTCGACGACCGTGCTGTCGAACGTGGCCACCGCGTCGAAGCCCTGCTGGCCGGGGCCACCCATGAAGGCGGCGATGGTGCTGTCGTACCGCCAGCCGTCGGCGAGGATCTGCGGCTCGATCGGCGCGCGGCGCTTCTGCAGGTAGATGGCCACCGCACCCGCGATGCCGACCAGGCCGGCGAGGGTGGCGACGACGGCGAGGCCGACCTTGGTGCCGGTGGCCACGTCGATCACGGCCTCGTTGTGCTCGAGCACCGGCTCCAGCCAGTGCTCGAGGAAGTGCAGGTCGCCGGTGAAGGGCAGGTTGAGCCCGCCGCCCACGATCGCCAGGCCGGCCAGCACGACGAGCGGAAGCGTCATGAGCCACGGCGACTCGTGGGGATGGATCTCGTGCTGTTGCGCGTCAAGGGGGGCTTCGCCCCCCTTCGCATAACCCCCCGCTGCATCGGACGCCTCCGGCTCCGACGCAGCGGCGAGATCGTTCCATCGAGGCTCACCAAAGAACACCAAGAACACCTGGCGGCTCATGTAGAAGGCGGTGAGCAGCGCGGTGAGCAGGCCGAGCGCCCACAGGGCCTTGTTGTCGGCCCAGGCGAACAGCAGGATCTCGTCCTTCGACCAGAAGCCGGCGAACGGCGGCACGCCGGCGATGGCCAGCCAGCCCACGATGAACGTGGCGGCGGTGATCGGCATGAGCTTCCGCAGGCCGCCCATGCGGCGCATGTCCTGCTCGTCGTGCATGCCGTGGATCACCGAGCCAGAGCCCAGGAACATCAACGCCTTGAAGAAGGCGTGGGTGACCATGTGGAAGATGGCGGCGACGTAGGCGCCGGTGCCCACGGCGAGGAACATGTAGCCCAGCTGGCTGATGGTCGAGTAGGCGAGGACCTTCTTGATGTCCGTCTGGGCCACAGCGATCGTCGCGGCGAAGAGCGCGGTGATGACGCCGACCCAGGCCACCACGCTGGGGGCCCAGTCGTACCCCTGGGCGATGATCGGGTTGACCCTGGTCATGAGGTAGACGCCGGAGGTGACCATGGTGGCGGCGTGGATGAGCGCCGACACGGGCGTCGGGCCGGCCATGGCGTCGGGCAGCCACACGAAGAGCGGCAGCTGGGCTGACTTGCCGCACGCGCCCACGAAGAGCAGCAGGGCGATGGCGGTCGCGGTGACGGGGGCGATCTCGGGCGCTCGCTCGAGCACGACCGCGTAGTCGAGCGACCCGACGGTGGCGAAGGTGAGGAACATGGCCGTCATGAACCCGAGGTCGCCGATCCGGTTGGTGACGAACGCCTTCTTGCCGGCCGACGCGTTGGCGTCCTTGTCGAACCAGAAGGAGATGAGGAAGTAGGAGCAGGCGCCCACGCCCTCCCACCCGAGGAACGTCACGAGCATGTTGCTCCCCAGCACCAGCATGAGCATCGAGAAGACGAACAGGTTCATGTACACGAAGAACTTCGAGAACTTCGGGTCGCCGTGCATGTACCCGATGGCGTACAGGTGGATCAGGGCACCGATGCCCGTGATGAACAGGGCCATCGTGATGGACAGCGGGTCGGCGAGGAAGCCGACCTTGACGTCGAACCCGCCTACGTGGAGCCAGTCGAACAGGTTGTAGACGTGGCTGCGGCTCTCGTGGTCCTCGCCGAGCAGGGCTCCGAACACGACGAGGGTCGCGATGAAGGCACCGCCGCAGGCGCTCGTGGCCAGCCAGCCAGCCGCCGGCTCGCCGAGCCGCCGGCCGAGGACGACGAGGACGAGGAAGCCGGCCAGCGGGAGCGCGGGCACGAGCCAGACGAGATCGAGCGTCTCCATCGCTCAGCCTCTCAGCACGTTGATGTCGTCGGCGGTGGCCGCCGGCTCCTTGCGGAGCAGGGCGACGATGATCCCGAGGCCCACCACGACCTCGGCGGCGGCGACCACGAGCACGAACACGACGACCGTCTGACCGTCGACATCGTGGAGCATCCGGGAGAACGTGACGAACGTCAGCGTGACGGCGTTGAGCATCAGCTCCACGCACATGAACATCACGAGGGGGTTGCGGCGCACGAGCAGGCCCACCGCGCCGATCGCGAACAGGATCGACCCGAGGACGAGGTACCAGGCCGGGGTGACCTCGGCGACGGCGAGCATCACGCGGACACCTCCGAGGACTCGGGGTCGGAGGACGACTCGGGATCGTCGTCGGCCAGGGCCTGGTTGTGGGCGGCGACGAGCGGGTCGGCGATGAGATCCGCTCGCTTCACCTTTCTGGCCAGGACGACGGCGCCGACGACCGCGATCACGAGCAGGACGCTGGTGATCTCGAAGGCGAAGAGGTAGGTGGTGAACAGGCTCTCGCCCAGCTGGGCGACGTCGGCGGTGCCCTCGGTGATGACGTTGGGGTCGCCGGCCTGGGCGACCGCGCCGGTGGCCTCGCCCTCGGTGGAGAGGAACGCGGTGAGCGGGAGGGCCAGGATGGCGAGGCCGATGACCCCGGCCGCGATCCGCTGGCCGCCACCGAGGGGCTCGATCGACAGGTCCTCGGAGCGATCGACCCCCAGGAGCATGAGGACGAACAGGAACAGCACCACGATGGCGCCGGCGTAGACGATCACCTGCACGGCGGCGAGGAAGTTGGCCTCTTGCGCCACGAACAGCACCGCGATCCCGAAGAGCGTGCCCACCAGCGACAGGGCCGCGTGCACGGGGTTGCGGCTGAGCACCACCCCGAGCGCGCCGGCGATGCACGCACCGCCGGCCACGAGGAAGACGAAGAGCTCCATCAGTGGTGGCCACCTCCGTGGCCGTCGGCGGCGGGTTCCTCGACGGGCGCCTCGGGCTCGGCTTCCGCGGCCGCGTCCTGACCGTGCTCGGGCGCCTTCACCCCGAAGCCGAGCTCACCGGACCAGGCCACCACGCCGACGTAGTCAGCGTCGCCGGACGCCGCCGTGGCGCGCACCCACGCCGACGTCTTGGCCGCGACCTTGTCGAGGTCGGACCAGTCCTCCCAGCGCAGCTGCTGCGGCATGCCGTCGTCGCCGACCAGCAGCTCCGACTTCGTGTAGATGGCGTCCTGCCGGTTCGTGAAGGAGAACTCGAACAGCTTCGTCTCCGTGATGGCCTCGGTGGGGCACGCCTCCACGCAGAGGTCGCAGTGGATGCAGCGCAGGTAGTTGATCTCGTAGACGAACCCGTAGCGCTCCCCCGGCGACACCGGGTCGTCGGGCGGGTTGTCGGCGCCGCGCACGTAGATGCACCGAGCCGGGCAGACCCCGGCGCAGAGCTCGCAGCCGATGCACTTCTCCATGCCGTCCTCGTACCGGTTGAGCACGTGGCGGCCGTGGATGCGATCGGGCTTCTCCCGCTTCGGCCCGGAGTCCTTCACGTAGGGCACGGTGACCGTGCGCCCCGTCTGGGTGCCCTTGAACAGCTTGTTGAACGTGACCCGGAACCCGTCGAGGTAGCCCATCAGGTGGAGCTCCCTTCCAAGTCGGCCTGCTCGCGGCGGCGCTGCGCGGTGCGGATGGCGGCGGTGAGCATCAGGTACGAGAGCACGATGACGAGGAACCCGACGCCCACGACGAGCGCCGAGTTCCAACCCTGGTCTCGGGCGATGTTGAGGCTGGCCAGCAGCAGCATCCACCCGAGCGACAGCGGGATGAGGACCTTCCAGCCGAGGTCCATCAGCTGGTCGTAGCGGAAGCGCGGGAGCGTGGCCCGCAGCCACACGAACATGAACAGGAAGATGAAGAGCTTGGCCACGAACCAGATCGGCCCCCACATCCAGTCGGGACCGAAGAACGTGGGGCCGGCCGGACCGCCGAGGAAGAGCGTGACGATGATGGCGGACATCGTCACCGTGTTCATGAACTCGGCGAGGAAGAAGAGCGCGAAGCGGATCGACGAGTACTCGGTGTGGAAGCCGCCGACGAGCTCCTGCTCCGCCTCCACCAGGTCGAAGGGCGGCCGGTTCAGCTCGGCGGTGCCGGCGATCACGAAGATGATGAACGGCACCACCCCGGTGACCACGACGTTCCACCGCGGGATGATGCCGCCGAAGCCGTCGCCGGCCTGGGTCATCACGATGTCGTGCGTCGAGAGGGACCCGGCGAGGAGCACGACCGACACCACCGACAGGCCGAGCGCCGCCTCGTACGACACCATCTGCGCCGACGCTCGCACGGAGCCGAGCAGCGGGTACTTCGAGCCGGACGACCAGCCGGCCAGCATCACGCCGTAGACCGCGATCGACGAGCAGGCCAGGATCAGCAGCACGCCGATGGGCGGGTCGGCCAGCTGGAGGAAGGTGTGGTGGCCGAAGATCTTCACGGCGCCCTGCTTCTCCTCCGTGAACACGCCCCCGATGGGGATGACGGAGAACACGAGGAAGGCGGGCACGAGCGACAGGAACGGGGCGAGGATGAACACGCGCTTGTCGGCGCGGTCCGGGAGCAGGTCCTCCTTGAAGAAGAACTTGATGCCGTCGGCCAGCGTCTGGAGGATGCCGAACGGCCCGGCCCGGTTCGGACCCAACCGGTTGCTCATGTCGGCGTGGAGCTTGCGCTCGAACCAGATCATGAACAGCACCGAGACGAGCAGCAGCCCGAAGGTGACGACGACCTTCAACAGCACGATCAAGACCTCGGCGAGGCCGATGTCGCCGGCGAGGAGCGGGTCGATGCCGAACATCAGCTCTTCACCACCCGCACCTCGGTGACAGGGGCCTTGGCGTCGATGAGCGCGCCCACCGACGGGCCCGACTGGTGCAGCACCACGGCCGCCGCGCCGTTGCTCACGGCCTCGTCGGGTTGCACCGGCAGCGAGACCGAGCCCGAGGCGGCGGTGACGGTGACCACGGTGCCCGCCGCCACGCCGAGCCGGTCGAAGTCGTGGGGGTGCAACCGCAGGACGGTGTCCGTGGTGAGACCGGCCAGCCCGGGCGACTGCTGGACGTCGGTGCCGAGGTCGTAGAGCCGGCGCGTGGCGACGAGGCGCAGCGAGTAGGCGTCGACCGCGGGTGGGTCGGCCACCGTCGAAGCCCCGAACGAGATGAGCGCGGGAGCCGTGGGACCAGGAGGGGGCGGCGGGATCGCAGGTTCCGTCGCGGCCTCGGCGTCGGCCTCCGCGTCGGCCTGGGCCTCGGTCGCCTCGGCCTCGGCGGCCTGCTGGCCTTCATCGGTGTCGGCGGCTTCGGCGGCGACGGCCGCCTCGCCGGCCTCGGGGTCGACGCCGGGATCGGCGGGAGCCGGGGTCTCCACGACCTCAGGCGGTCCTCCGATGAGCACGCCGTCGCGGCTGCCGTGGGCGTGGAGCCGCTCGGGGGTGATGCCGGCGTGGCTCGGGGCGATGGCCGCGATCTCTTCGAGGATCTGGGCCGGCGACTCGAGGCCGAGGTCGGTGCCGAGGAGGCGGCTGAGCTCGGCGGCCAGCATCCAGTCGTCGCGAGCCGTGCCGGGCGCGGTGATCTTCCGGGTGACCGTGCTGATCCGACCCTCGATGTTGGTGGTGGTGCCGTCGACCTCGGCGGGCCCGGCCGCCGCCAGCACCACGTCGGCCTGCTGGGCCGAGGCGTTGAGGAAGCGGTCGACGGCGATCACGGTGCGGGCGCCGGCGAGGGCCCGTCGGGCGAGATCGGTGTCGGGGAAGTCGGTGAGGGGGTCGGCGCCGAGCAGCACCAGCACATCGACCTTGCCCTCGGCGGCGGCCTCGAGGATGCCAAGGGCGTCCGAACCGCGCTGCGCGGGGACCGACGGCCAGCCGCGCTTCCGGAACCAGGCGGCGCCGTCGGCGAGCGTCGTGCGCCCGGGCAGGAGGCCTGGCGCGAGCCCCATGTCCAGCGCACCGTGCACGTTGCCGCGGCGCAGCGCGCTCGAGGAAGCGAACGTCGGGGTGGGCGGCGTGGATCGCCGCGGCCGCGTCGACGGTGCCGTCCGCGGACTCGGCCAGGTTGGCCCGGCCGAGCACGACGGTGACCGGGCCCTTGGCGAGGATGGCCGCCGCCGCCGCGATGGCACTGGGCTCGACGCCACCGACCGCCTGCGCGGGCGAGCCGGCGAGCAGGGCTCGCACGACCTCGCCCGCCGCGCCCGGGCGGTGCAAGAGCGTCGCGGCGGCCAGCTCGGAGGCCGAGCTCCGCTGCGTCGCCAGCTCCACCACCGTGGCGCCATCGCGCACGACGGCGTGGCGCAGCCGGAGGAAGAGGACCGGCAGCTCCTCCTTGAGATCCGGCGCCAGCAGGAGCACCGTTCCACCCGGCGCACACACCTGATCGATCGTGGCGCGGGGCAGCCCGAGCACGACCTCCGCCGGGAGCCCGTCACCGAGCTGGGCGTCGACGTGGTCGGTGCCGATCACGCCCTTCGCGAGCTTGGCCCAGGCGTACGCGCTCTCGTTGGTGAGGCGCGCGCCGCCGAGCACGGCGACCTTGTCGGGGCTCGCGCGCTTGAGCGCCGCGGCCGCCGTCGACAGGGCCTCGCCCCACGCCACCTCGCGCAACGCGTCCCCGTGCCGCGCCAGCGGACGGCCGAGGCGCTCGGCGCTGTTGACCGAGCCGAAGCCGAACCGCCCTCGGTCGCAGAGCCATCCCCAGTTGACCGGGTCGACGTCGACACCCTGGTAGCGGAGGACCTCGTTGCGACTCGACTGGACGAGCGTGCGGCAGCCGACGGAGCAGGAGGTGCAGGTGCTCTCCACCTGGTCGAGGTCCCACGGGCGGGCCTTGAACCGGTACGGCGTCGCCGTCAGCGCGCCGACCGGGCAGATCTGCACCGTGTTGCCGCTGAAGTAGCTGGCGAAGGGGTGGTCGGGGAAGGTGTTGACCTGCGTCTGGTTGCCGCGGTCGATGAAGTGGATGAGCGTGTCGCCGGCGACATCGCTGGCGAAGCGTGTGCACCGGTCGCAGAGGATGCAGCGCTCGCGGTCGAGGGCCACGAGGTCGCTGATCATGATCGGCTTCTCGAAGTGGCGCTTCTCCTCGACGAAGCGGCTCTCGCCGGGGCCGTAGGCGAGCGTCTGGTCCTGGAGCGGGCACTCGCCGCCCTTGTCGCACACAGGGCAGTCGAGCGGATGGTTGATGAGCAGGAACTCGAGGACACCGTCCTGCGCCTTCTTGGTGACCTCGCTCTCCGTGTCGACCGCCATGTCGGGCGCCACCGGGATCATGCACGCGGGCTGGAGGGCGGCCCCGCGACCGGTGTCGATCTCCACCACGCACATCCGGCACATGCCGACCGACTCGAGGCGCGGGTGGTAGCAGAAGCGCGGGATGTAGGTGCCGTTGCGCTCGGCCGCGTCGATCACCAGCTCGCCGGGCTTGGCCTCGATCTCCTTGCCGTTGACGGTGAGGATGACCGCCTCGGCAGGCGCCTGGGGGTCAGACACCGGCGACCTCCGCTGTACCTCGGAGCTGCACCGGTGCGCCGCCGCGCGCCACGTAGGCCTCGAACTCGTCGCGGAAGTGGAGCAGCGCCGACACGATCGGCGAGCCCACCGATGGGCCGAGGTCGCAGATCGTGGTCTTCTTGTACGGGAACGGGACCGCCTCCCAGTCGCCGGCCTCGGTCTTGGCCTTGGGGAACGGCGCCGGGGAGATGTTGTCGACGACGTCGAGCAGCAGGTCGAGGTCGGCGGGCCGGCCCTCGCCTTGCAGGATGCGGAGCAGGATCTTCTCGAGCCAGCTGGTGCCTTCGCGGCACGGCGTGCACTTCCCGCACGACTCCCGGGCGTAGAAGCGGACGAGTCGCCAGCACGCCTTCACCATGTCGGTGGTGGAGTCCATGACGACGATGGCGCCGGAGCCCAGCATCGACCCGCTCGGGCCGACCACGCTCGGGTCGAGCGGCATGTCGACGTGCTCGGGCAGGAACCAGGGAGCCGATCCACCGCCGGGGATGAAGGCCTTCAGCTCGTTGCCGTCGCGGATGCCGCCGCAGTACACGGGCGCGTAGATGAGGTCGCGGAAGGTCGTGATGCCGTACTCGACCTCGAACACGCCGGGGTTCTTCACATGCCCGGAGATGGCGAACAGGCGGGTGCCGGGAGCCTTCTCGGTGCCCAGCGCCGTGAAGGCAGCGGGGCCGTTGGTGATGATCCACGGGAGGTTGGCGAGGGTCTCGACGTTGTTGACGACGGTGGGCTGCAGGTACAGGCCCTTGGCGGCCGGGAAGAACGGCGGCTTGAGCCGCGGCATGCCCCGGTTCCCCTCGAGCGACTCGATGAGCCCGGTCTCCTCCCCCACGATGTAGGCGCCCGCTCCCCAGTGCAGGACGATGTCGACGGAGTAGTCCGATCCCAGGATGTTCCGACCGATGTAGCCCGCCGCGTACGCCTCGTTGAGCGCCTCGGCGATGCGCTCCTGTGCGAGGGCCATCTCGCCCCGCACGTAGAGGAAGGCCTGGGCGGCGCCGATGGCGTAGCACGCGATCAGGACGCCTTCGATGAGCTGGTGGGGGTCCTTCTCCATGAGGAGCCGGTCCTTGTACGTGCCCGGCTCGGACTCGTCGCCGTTCACCACCAGGTAGCGGGGCCAGACCCCGGGCGGGCAGAACCCCCACTTGGTGCCGGCGGGGAAGCCGGCGCCGCCGCGGCCGAGGAGGCTGGCCGCCTTCACGTCGTCACCGACGGCCGTCGGGGTCTTGGCCAGCGCCGCCTTGAGCCCCTCGTACCCGCCGGTGGCCAGGTAGCGCTCGAGCGTGTGCCCGTCCTCGAGGCCGAACCGCGTGCTGACGATCGGCGCGGCATCGGTGACGGTCATGTGCTCGCCTCGCTGGCGGCGGTGCGCAGCCACACGGGCTCCTCGGCGGCGCCGGGCACGGCGTTGCCGGCTCGGCGATCCTGCGGGAGCTGCTGGCGCGTGCGGGCGAGGACGCCGTGCTTGGGGACCTCGTGGGCCCGCCGTCCGTGCCGGAGATCGTCGATCAGCGCGTCGGCGTCACTGGGGGTGACCTTGTAGAAGTAGCGGTAGTTGACCTGGAGGCATGGCGCCTCGGTGCAGGCCGCGATGCACTCGACGTCCTCGATGGTGAAGGTGCCATCGGGCGTGGTGCTCCCGGACTTGATGCCGAGCCGGCCCTCGAGGTGCTCGAGCAGCTCCTCGCCACCGAGCAGCAGGCACGAGATGTTCGTGCACACGTTGACGAGGTACTCCCCGACCGGCTCGCGCTTGAACATCTCGTAGAAGGAACAGGTGCCGAGCACCTCGGCGGCGGTGACGCCGACGAGATCCGCGATGTGCTCCATGGCGTCGCCGGCGACGTAGCCGTCCTGCTCCTGCGCGAGGTGCAGCAGGGGGATCAGAGCCGACTTCGGACGCGGGTAGCGACCGATGATCTCGCGCGCCAGGATCGTGTTCTCGGCGGTGAACCGGGCCATCGTTGTGAATCCTTGCACATGCCCGGGCGAGAGCACCCAGGCGGGTCAGGGCACGAACGGCTCGGACGTTAGCGGTCACCGGGGACCGGGCCGAACTGGCAGACAGGGGGTGCGAGGGCGTGGAGACGGTCGACCCGCACGAGACCATCGCACCCGTCCCCTGGGCGCCGATCCTCGGCGCCAGCGCGGTCGTCGTGGCCGTCCTGATGGCGGTTGCCGACCGGTACGGCTGGCACCGCGACGAGCTCTACTTCCTCGCCAGCGGCAAGCAGCTGGCGTGGGGCTACATCGACCAGCCACCGTTCACGCCTGCCGTCGCGCGCCTCGCCCACGAGCTGGCACCGGGCAACCTCCGGGTGCTCCGGGTGCTGCCCGCGGTGACGAGCGGGCTCACCGTCATCCTCGGCGGGCTCATCGCCCGCGAGCTCGGCGCCAACCGCCGCGGCCAGGTGTTCGGAGCGCTGGCGCTGGCCACCGGCGGCTTCGCCCTCGGCGTCGGCCACCTCCTCAGCACGGCAGCCACCGACCTGTGCGCCTGGTTCGCGCTGCTCTGGCTCTTCGCCCGGCTCCTGCGCACCGGTGACGTCCGACTCTGGCTCGCCTTCGGCGGCGTCGCCGGGCTGGCGCTGCTGAACAAGGACCTCGTGCCCCTGCTCGCCGTGTCGCTCCTCGTGGGGCTGCTCGTCGACCATCGGTGGGACCTCCTCCGCACCCCGTGGCTGGCTGCCGGCCTCGCGCTGGCGCTGCTCCTCGCCCTGCCGAACCTGCTCTGGCAAGCCGACCACGGGTGGCCCCAAGCCGACATGGCCAGCGCCCTCGCCGAGCGGCTGGCCGGCGAGAACCGGGCGACCCTCCTGCCCGCGCAGCTCCTGTTCAACGGGCCGTTCCTGATCCCCGCCCTCTGGCGCGGCGCCGGGTGGCTGCGCCGTCACCCCACCGCCCGACCTCTCCTCTGGGCGTGGCCGACGGGGCTCGTGCTCACCTTCGCCACCGCCGGGCGCCCGTACTACGTGCTCCCGCTGACCACGGTGGTGGCGGTGGCCGGCATCGTGGCCGCCACCCAGGTCGACGCGGGCCCGTCCCGACGGCTCCCGGCCGTCATCGCTGCCAACGGGATCGGGGTGCTGTTCCTCGCCCTGCCGATGCTCCCGGTGTCCGCGCTCGACGACCTCCCGGTGGCGGAGCTCAACGACGCCACGGTCGAGACCATCGGCTGGCCCGAGCTCGTCGATCAGATGGCCGAGGTGGTCGACGCGCTCCCGGTCGCCGATCGGGAGCACCTCGTCCTCCTCACCGGCTCGTACGGCGAAGCCGGCGCCATCGACCTCTTCGGACCGGACCGCGGCCTGCCCCCGGCCACCTCGCCGCAGAACGGCTATCCCGACCTGCGATGGCCGACGGATGACGACGCCGTGGTGGTGACGATCCGGCTGGGTCCCGCGTACCTCGACCGCTTCTTCGAGACGTGCGAGGAGGTGGACCGGGTCGACAACGGGCTCGACATCGACAACGAGGTGCAGGGCACTTCCATCCAGGTGTGCCGCGGCCTCCGAGGCACGTGGGCGGGCCTCGAGGCCCAGATGCGCTACCTGAGCTGACGCGATGACTTCGGGCGGTCGCCACCGTCTGCGCCAACATGACGGCAGTGGTCCAAGCAACCCCAGCCCCCCCGACACCGCAGTCCACCGTGTTCCGACGCCTGCTCGTGAACACGCTGGTGAGCGGCGTGACCAGCTCGTTCCTGTGGTTCGCCCTGACGTTCTGGGTGTACATCGAGACCCGCTCCGTGGTCGCGACCGGCGTGATCGGCGGCGCCTTCGGACTGGCGACCGCCGCCATCGGCCCCGCCTTCGGCACCTACGTCGACCACCACCGCAAGAAGGCGGCGATGGTCCTGGCCACCACGCTGTCCGCCGCCTGCTTCGCCTTCGCGACCGTGCTGTTCCTCGCCGTCGAGCGCGACCACCTGCTGCGGCTCGCCAGCCCGTGGTTCTGGCTCCTCGTGGCGGCGACCCTGCTGGGGTCCGTGGCCGGCCAGATGCGCGGCATCGCGCTGTCGACCTGCGTCACGCTGCTCGTGCCCGAGGACGCCCGCGACAAGGCCAACGGGATGGTCGGGACCATCACGGGGTTGTCGTTCGCCATCACCTCGGTGTTCAGCGGGCTGGTGATCGGCCAGCTCGGGATGGGCTGGGCCCTCTACGGCGCGCTCGCGCTCACGGTGTGGTCGCTCGTCCACCTGCACGGCATCACGATCGACGAGCCCGAGCCGGAGCGCACCTCCGACGAGCGCGTGCCGTGGGTCGACATCGGCGCGGCGATCGAAGCCATCCGGGCGGTGCCAGGGCTCTCGATGCTCATCGCCCTGGCCGCGTTCAACAACCTGCTCACGGGCGTGTTCATGGCCCTGCTGGACGCTTACGGGCTCGAGCTCGTCTCCGTCGAGACCTGGGGCCTGCTGTTCGGCGGCATCAGCCTGGCCTTCATCGGCGGGGGCTTGCTGGTGGCCCGCTACGGGCTCGGCTCCAAGCCGCTGCGCGTGATCGTGCTCGGCAACCTCGTCAACTGGACGGTGTGCTCGTTGTTCGCGGTGCGCTCGTCGATCGTGCCGCTCGTGATCGGCATGGTCATCTGGCTCGCCCTCATCCCGGTCATCGAGGCGGCCGAGCAGACCGTGCTCCAGCGATCGATCCCGTTCGAGCGCCAGGGCCGGGTGTTCGGCTTCGCCCAGCTCATCGAGAACGCCGCCGCTCCGATCACCGCGTTCATGATCGGCCCGCTGGCGGAGACCATCGTCATGCCGTTCATGACCGACGGGGGTGGCGCCGACGCCATCGGCAGCTGGTTCGGCGTCGGACCCGAGCGCGGCCTGGCCCTGATGTTCACGGTCGCCGGTCTGGTCGGCGTGGTCGTGACGCTCGCCGTGCGCGCCTCCCGCTCGTACCGCGACCTGTCCGCCGGATGGGACGCGGCACCCGCGACTGGGGTTCTCGGTTAGCCCAGCCTCGCCGGAGGCGAGACCGCTCAGCTCGGCGCCGAAGCTCTGCTCCGGCGTCGATGAGCTAGCGATCCACCTCGCCCATGATCGGGTCGACCGAGGAGATCACCGCGACCGCATCCGCGATCAGCCCGCCCCGCATCATGTGCGGGAGCGTCTGCAGGTTGACGAAGCTCGGGCCGCGGATGTGCATGCGGTACGGCTTGGCCGAGCCGTCGCTCACGATGTAGCAGCCGAGCTCGCCACGCGGTGACTCCACCGCCATGTACGCCTCGCCCTCCGGCACCTTGAACCCCTCGGTGAAGATCTTGAAGTGGTGGATCAGCGCCTCCATCGACTCGTCGATGCGAGCGCGCGGGGGCGGCGTGACCTTCTTGTCCTGGAGGCGGTAGTCACCGGACGGCAGCAGCTCGAGCACCTGTCGGATGATCTTCACCGACTCGCGGATCTCGTTGATGCGGATGGCGTAGCGGTCGAAGCAGTCGCCGTAGCTGCCGACCACCACGTCGAAGTCGACCTGCTCGTAGAAGAGGTAGGGCATGTCACGACGCAGGTCCCACGGCACGCCCGTGGAGCGCAGGATCGGGCCGGTGGCGCCGAGGGCGATCGCCTCCTGCGCCGTGATCACCCCGACGCCTTGGAGGCGCTCCCGGTAGATCGGCTGGCCGGTGAGGAGCACGTCGTACTCGTCGAGGCTCGCAGGAAGGCTGTCGATGAACGTGAGCACCGAGTCCCGCCAGCCATCGGGCAGGTCGGCGGCCACCCCGCCGGGACGGATGTAGTTGTGGTTCATCCGCAGCCCGGTGATCAGCTCGAGGACCCGCAGGCCCTCCTCGCGGTCGCGCCAGCCGTAGAGCATCATCGACACCGCGCCGATGTCCATGCCGTTGGTCGCCAGGAACAACAGGTTGCTGGTGATTCGGTTGAGCTCCGTCAGGAGCATGCGGATCCACTGCGCCCGCGCCGGGATGTCCTCGTCGATGCCGAGGAGCTTCTCGGTGGTGAGCGAGAACACCAGCTCGTTGAAGAGCGGGGCCGCGTAGTCCATGCGGGTGACGTTGGTCGGGCCCTGGAGGTAGGTGAGGTCTTCACCGGTCTTCTCCATCCCGGTGTGGAGGTAGCCGACGATGGGCTTGGTGCGCAGCACCGTCTCGCCCTCGAGCTCGAGCATGAGGCGCAGCACACCGTGGGTGCTGGGGTGCTGCGGGCCCATGTTGATGATCATCGTCTGGTCCTCCGCCGGCCCTTCGCCGACGAGGTCCTGGGCCTCTGCCTCGGACAGGCGGAGGGTGGCGCCCAGCTCCCGAAGCAGCTCCTCGGCACCCGCCGAGGCGCGGTCGGTCATCTCCTGGGCGCCCTCGGAGGTCTCGATGCCGGAGCTGCGGTGGTCGACGGCACTCATCGGGCGTCCGCCGAGCCCTTGAACTGCACGGGGATGCGGCCGATGGCCTCGTCCTTGCGCAGCGGGTGGCCGACCCAATCCTCTGGCATCAGGATGCGGGTGAGGTCGGGGTGGCCGTCGAAGGCGATGCCGTACAGGTCGAACACCTCGCGCTCCATCGCCTCCGTACCGGGGTGCACGTCGAACAGCGACGGGACGGTGGCGTCGGCCTCGGGCACCTGCGTGCGGAGGCGCACGCGCTCGCGCTTGGTGTGCGACATGAGGATGACGACGACCTCGAAGCGCTCCGGCTGGACACCCTCGGGGAGCCCGCGGTCTGCCTCGTAGGTGAGGTAGTCGACGCCGGTGACGTCGAGGCACATGTTGAAGCCGCCGTCGTCGTCGCGCAGCGCGCGCACGACGGTGGCCAGGTCGTCGCGCGACGGGTGCAGCACCCGCTGGCCCCCGCTCGAGGTGACGGGACAGCCGTGGACGAGCTCGGGCGCGGGGGCCTCGTCGGTGGCCGTTTCCTCCACCGCGACGTCGTCGGTCACGTCAGCTCCGGGCGCTCAGCGCGACCGGCTGCGGCTCGGGTTGGCCGTCGCGCTGCTCGACGTGGATGCCCAGGCCCGTGCCCGGTTGGCGACGGGTCAGCTCGCCGTCGCGGATCTTCTCGTGGAGGGTGTTGATGGCGTGGATGAGCGTCTCAGGTCCCGGCGGGCAGCCAGGCGCGTAGACGTCGACCGGCACGACCTGATCGACCCCTTGGATCAGCGCGTAGTTGTTGAACATGCCGCCGCTGCTCGCGCACACGCCCATGCTGATCACCCACTTGGGCTCCATCATCTGGTCGTAGATCTGCCGGAGCACCGGGGCCATCTTCTGGCTCACGCGGCCGGCCACGATCATGAGGTCGGCCTGGCGCGGCGAGGCTCGGAACGTCTCCATGCCGAAGCGCGAGATGTCGTAGTGGGATCCGCCGGTGCCCATCATCTCGAGCGCGCAGCAGGCCAGGCCGAAGGTTGCAGGCATCACCGACATGCGGCGGGCCCACTTCACGAGGTCCTCGAGCTTCCCGGTGATGAAGTTGTGGTCGAGGCCCTCGAGGCCCTTGCTGACGTCCCACTGCATCAGGCCGCTTCCCCTTCCGCGGGGTCCGGCCCGGCGCGGCCGTCGAGGCCGACGTGCCGCACCGTCGTGCGGGTGGTGCGATCGGCAGACACCATCGGCGACAGCCGGCTCATCTTCTTGGCCGGTCCCCAGTCGAGGGCGCCGTGGCTCAACAGGTACACGAACGACACGAGCACCGCGACGGTGAAGAGGAGGACCTCGGCCAGCCCGAGCACACCGAGGTTCCGGTAGATGACCGCCCAGGGGTAGAGGAAGATGATCTCGATGTCGAAGACGATGAAGATCATCGCGATCAGGTAGAAGCGCACCGGGAAGCGCTCAGGGGCTTCACGGCCGGGGACGATGCCGCACTCGTACGGCGCGCGCTTGGCGATGGTGGTGGCGCTCGGGGCCAGCAGCTGCGACGCCACCCGGCTGAGGGCGGCGAACACCACGGCCAGCACGGCCAGTGCCACGACCGGGAGGTACTGGCCCATGCCGGCTAGGTCTCCGTGGTGGCGGGCAGGAGGCCCCGCACCTCGGCGACCCGCAGGTCGCGGCGGTGGAGCATCAGGATCGTCACGGCGAACATCGAACCAGAGAAGATCGTGAGCATCGCGCCCGGGAATCTCACGTCACCGAGGTTGCGCTCCATGATCACCGAAACCACCGGCGCGTCGGGATCGGCCGTGGGGGTGGGCGGCGCTTCGCCCGGCACCGGTTCCTGCTCGATGACCGGCTGCACCTGGATGATGGCGTAGTGGGGCGGGTGCTGGACCTGCCAGAAGGTGTTCTTCAGCTTGGTGGTGATGCGGTCGATCCGGCCCGGGTCGTCGGGCAACCCCTCCTTGCCGCCACGCTCGAACGAGTAGATCGTGACGTAGTCGTCGGCCGCATCGAGCTGCAGCTCCTCGTCGGGGTGCTCGGCGAAGTGCTCGTCGACGGTGGCCTTCGCCTCACCGAACGCGGGGTTGGACTCCGGGAGGAGCTCCCAACCACCCAGCGTGGGCTCGACCTCCGCGGCCGTCTCCTCCAGCTCCTCACCCTCGAGCTCGTTGAGCTCCTCGGGATCGGGCAGCGCCGACGTGTCGAGGCCGCGCGCCTCTTCGAGCCCGGCGTCCTCGAGGCCTGGGTAGACGACCCCGATGACCTCCCACCTGGGCGCCTCGCCGAGCATGCCGATGGTGCCGTAGGCCCACCACGTGAGGCCCATGATCGTGCACCACCCGAAGATGGCGCTGATCGCGATGAGGAACCCGAGGCGCGAGCCCAGGTTGGTGCCGAGCAGGAGGTACACCGACCCCATCAGCACGACCACGCCCACGCCGACGGCGAGGAAGCCGCGGAGCTGGGGGTCCCAGGCGATGCCGGCGAGCAGGTGCACCATCAGGGCTCCTCGGTGGTGGTCGTGGTGTCGTCCTCCTCGGCGGGGGGCAGGCCCGTGCCCTTCGTCTCGCCGCCGAGGCTGGCCTCGTAGAGCGCGACGGCGCGGAGCATGCCGTCGGTGAACATGCCGTCGTTCGGGATGTCCTCGGTGTTCGGGTTGTCGCCGAAGCCAGGCATGCGCCCGCTGCCCTGGCCCCGCTGGCCGTAGAGCATCCCGAACTCGGAGCCGTCGTGGAGGAACTCGAGGAGGTCGTCGACCGTGAGGAACTGGCGCGGCACGACGCCGCCGGTGAGGTCGAAGCCCAGCGCACCCGAACCGTCCGGGAAGCCCGTGTAGTCGCTGAGGTCAGCGCCCTCGGGCTCGACCGCGCCGAACCGGAACGACGCGCCCTTCGTGTGGCACCGAGCGCACGCGAAGGCGCCGCCCGCCTCGCCCGACTCGAGACCGAGGTTGAACAGCGCCTTGCCGACCTCGAGGTCGGAGTAGTCGATGGGCGCACCCGCCGCCAAGCCCAGCTCCGTGCGCAGGGCCTCTTCCACCTGGGCCTTGGTCTGGTCGGAGGTGAGCTGGATCGACTCGAGGTAGTAGATGAGCTCATCGATCTGCTGCGTGGTGAGCGGACCGCCGCCCTCCTCGCCCCACGCCGGCATCGGCGTGCCCGGCCGCCCGTAGACGAGGATCTGCCGGAGCTCCTCCTTGTCGAACCGCAGGAGGACGGTGTTGAGGGCGGGCGCCCGCCACGTGACCGAGGCGACGAAGTCGCCGGCGGTGTCGGTGAGCGTGTACGGCGGCGCCTGGCCGCCGACGCCGTCGGCACCGTGGCAACCCGCGCAGTTGTACTTCTCGGGCCCGAAGAGGAACTCACCTCGGTTGACGAACGTCTGGTCGAAGTTCTCGACGGCGCCGCTCTGCCGGCCCGGCTCGTTGAGCCAGTACAGCGGGAGGCCGACCGCGCTGATGGCCAGCAGCACGAGGCCCCAGCTGAGCGCTCGGGTGAGGCGCGGCCCCTCGAGCGCCTCGTCGTCGTAGTACGGCTTGCGGTTGGGAGCCAGCTCGATCTCGGACGCGACCTCCGCGCGCCCGGCGCGGACGTTGACGAAGACATAGGTGACGAACGCGATCGCGACGATGGCCGCGATCACCACGCCGACTGCCTTCACCGTGCTGGCACCCAGCACGGCGGCGAACAACAGGTTCATGTGTTCAATGACCCCCGGTGCCTACGCAGTGGGGACCTTCGGCTTCCTGGCCGGTCGTGTTCGTGCCGATCGGCGGGCCCGTGATGATGGTCGCGGTGTCCACGCTGACGTTGCCGTTGTTGACGGTGAGCGGGAAGCGGTCGAGGCCGCGCGGGGCCGGGCCGCCCTTCTTCTCACCGTTGCGGTTGTACTGCGAGCCGTGGCACTGGCACTCGAACCACTGCGAGGTCTTGCACTCGGGGACACGGCAGCCGAGGTGCACGCACTTCTGGTAGAGCGCGGTGTACCCGGCCTCCATGCTGGTGACCTCGGGCGGCGAGTACACGCCCCGCGCGGCGCCGAGGGCGGCGGCCGGGTAGCGGGTGACCCACATGCGGCCCTCGGGGTAGTAGGCGAACCCCTGCCCCTCGTCGATCTTGGTGTCGACGTCGGCGGTGCTGCCGATGCCGATCTCGGCACCGAACCCGACACCGAGCTGGGGCCAGAGGAAGGCGAGGCACGCAGCGCCGAACCCTGAGAGACCGAGGCCGAAGAACGTGACGATCCCGCGGTTGAAGAACTGGCGGCGGGTGACGCCGAGCGCCTCCGGATCCGGGGGCACCCACGCGACCGGGGCGGTGGCCCCGACGGTGGCGAGCGCCTTGGACGCCTCGCGCCGCTCGATCACCGCCGCCCGTTCCACCTCGCGCCCGGTGACCGGCGCTCCTTCGTCGCGGTCGAGCACGGCGACCGAGCCGCGGTCGCGCCGGCGCGTCTCGCGGGCGAGGGCACCGATGGCCTCGCCGGTGTCGCGGCGCCGCGCGGAGGCGAACAGCAGCACACCGGCCAGCACGACGAGGACGGGGATGGCGATCAGGAGGGCGGTGGTTGGTTCCATGGTCGGTTCAGAGCTCCACGTAGAGGCCGTCGTTCCAGGGGAAGATGAACTGGAAGCCCTGCCCCCGGAAGAACGTGCCCATCATCACGAGCACGGCCCAGTACATGAGGAACATCGTCATCAGCGAGATGGCGAACTTGCGGTCCTCGGGCTTGTTGCTCGGGTTGCGGTCTGTGTACGGCGCCAGGATCAGGCCGACGAGCCCCATGCCGGGGAGCAGCACGCCGGCCACCATCGGGTGGAACCACTTCAGCAGCTCCTGGAGGCCGAGGAAGTACCAGGGCGCCTTCGACGGGTTGGGTGTCTCGTTGACGTTGGCCAGCTCGAGGAGCGGCGCGTTCACGAACACCGAGAAGACGAGGAGGAACGCCGTGCAGGCCAACGCGGCCACGAACTCGACCACGAGCAGGTGGGGCCACACGTGGACCTTGTCCTGCGGAAGGGCCTTGACGTCCTGGATCGAGCCCGACTTGACCACCGTGAGGAGGCGCTGGGTGTGCCCCCCGGGGCCGGTGGCGAGCGGCGGAGCCGCGGCCGCGACAGCCGTGGCGACCCCGCCTCCCGCCGCGGTGGCGACCTCGGTGGACGCCGCGGCCTCGCCGCCCTCGGCCTTGGCCTTGGCGGCCTTCGACCGCTCGAGGAGGTGGGCGGGGATCTTGCTGTCACTGCTGGCGTCTCCGGGCGCTTCTCCGCCGGCGCCTTCGGCTGGGCCGCTGCCTCCGACTGCGGCGCTGCCCGCGTCCGCGCCGCCGGCCGCGGCGGCCTTGGCGCGCGCCTCCTCGGCTCGCTTGCGGAGGTGCTCTGGGATCTCGGTCATCGAGCGCTCCCGTCCGTCATCACAAGGGTCCTGAGATTCCGCCGTCCTTGCGCACCCGCCAGAAGTGGATCGCCATGAAGATGACGATCACGAACGGGAGCATCAGGACGTGCAGCACGTACCAGCGTAGGAGCGTGTCGGTGCCGATCTCGGCGCCGCCCAGGAGGACGAAGCGCACCTCGTTGCCGAACACCGGGGTGTACCCCATCATGTTGGTGCCCACCGTCACCGCCCACAGCGCCAGCTGGTCCCACGGCAGCAGGTAGCCGGTGAACGACAGCAGCAGCGTGAGCAGCAGCAGCACCACGCCGATCACCCAGTTGAACTCCCGGGGTGGCTTGTAGGCGCCGTGGTAGAAGACGCGGGCCATGTGCAGGAACACGGACAGCACCATCAGGTGCGCGCCCCACCGGTGCATGTTCCGCACCAGCAGGCCGAAGGTGACCGACGTCTGCAGCGTGTAGATGTCGTCCCACGCCTGGGCGGCCGTCGGCCGGTAGAAGAACATCAGGAAGATGCCGGTGACCGTCAGCAGGATGAAGAGGAAGAACGACAGACCACCGAGGCAGAGCGTGTAGCTCACCTTCACCGCGTGGCGCTTCACCTTCACCGGGTGCAGGTGGTACAGCACCGAGTTCATGATCACGTACGACCGGTTCCGAGGTGAGTCGGTGTAGCCGTTCCTGAAGATCGAGCCGGGCCGGAAGATCGAGTTCCAGGCCTGGCTGCTCTGCACGTTGTCAGGCAGCTTCTTGAGCGAGTCGGCGATGCGCTCGCCGGTGCTCTTCGGGTCCATCGTGTCTGCCACGTGCCTCTCCTACCCGAGCCTCATGCCGTAGCCGTAGCCGTGGGTGTTGGTGCGCTGGTGGAAGTCGCCTTCCGGGTCGGGGTCGCCGATCTTCCCCATGATGATGACGCCGGTGGGGCAGCGGTCGACGCAGAGGGCGCAGCGCGTGCACACGTCGTCGTCGATCACGAACACCACGTGGTCGCTCGGGTCGTCCCCGGGCTGGTCGACGCCGACGGCTTCGTCCACCGCGTCGGTGGTGACCATGTGGATGCACTTCCACGGGCAGATGTCGACGCAGCCCTCGCACATGATGCACTCGGACTGGTCGATGTGGATGAACTGCTTGGGCTTGACCGCCTTGCCGAGCCAAGCCGCGTCGACCTCCTGGAGGACGTAGTCCTCCCGGAACTCTGGCATCGGCGGGTTGGCGTCGGTGCGGGCCATGGTGAGGGCGCTACGCCTTGCGCGCCAGCGGGCGGCCGTAGGTGGTGGTGGGCACGATCTCGGGCTTGGGCTTGGATCGGTTGTTCCAGTGGACCCAGTGGAAGATGTGCAGGCTCAGCGCCACGCCGTAGATCAGGGTGACGACGATGTCGCGCAGCGCCTGGTACGTGATCGTGATGGGCAGGAAGCGGTTCGGTTCGAAGAGGTCGAACGGCCCGAAGAAGATGCGGTCAGAGCGCCAGCCCCACTCCTTGTCCGCGAGGGTGATCCACTGGTGGGGCACGACGCCGTACCAGAGGTTGAAGAGCAGGAACGCGAAGACGGCCGCCAGCATGGCCTCGCCCCAGGTGAGGTAGCGGCCGGGAGCCCGCCGCTTGCTGTACGCGATGATGGCGATGTTGCCGAGGACGGCGGCGACCAGAGCTGTGGCGAACGCGATCACTCGCGGCGGCTCCCTCGTGAATTCGCTCACATTGGTACCGGGTGCGTTGGGACGACCCCGGCCTGACGGGTCCGGTCTAGCACGGCCGTTCGCCCCTCAGCACATCGGCCGAGGGGCGGAGATCCCCGTCACCGTTGGCTTGGAAGGGGGTGGGGAACGCGCCTAGGTTCGCCGCAACCACGCCCCACCCGGTGGAGGACCCGACCGAGTGACCGAGATCCCCGAGCACCTCCTCAAGCGCTCCAAGGAACGTCGCTCCGCCATCGGCGGCGGCGACGCCCCGGCCGACGAGGGCGCCCCCGCGGGTGAGGCCGTCGAGGCCGCTCCGGCGGCCGCCCCCGTGGTCCCGGCTGCGGCGGCCGCCGCGGTGCCGGAGCCGGCCCCGGTGCCCAAGCCCGTGCGCCCTGAGGTGGCCGCCGCGCTGAGCCGCCGCAAGATCCCGTTCTGGGCCATGCCCGTGCTGGCGGGGCTCCCCCTGTGGGCCTACGTGTACCAGGCCACCCTCGAGCCCGCCCCCACCGGCGAGCTCACCCCCCTGGAGGCCGGCGCCGAGCGCTACACCGGCTGCGGCAGCTGCCACGGCGCCACCGGTGGCGGCGGGTCCGGCGTGCCTGGCTTCGAGGACGTGCTCGACGTGTGGCCCGACTACCGCGACCACATGATGTGGGTGCGGGTGGGCAACGCGGACTGGCTCGAGGCCGCCGGCGAAGAGGTGTACGGCGCCACCGAGAAGGCCACCGAGAACGGCACGATGCCACCCCACCGCAGCTTCACCGACGCGGAGCTCGCCGCGGTCGTGCTCTACGAGCGCGTCGAGTTCGGCGGGATGGAGGAGGAGGGCGAGGACTACGAGACCCTCCTGGCCATCGCCGAGGGCGAGATGACCTTCGCAGAGGCCGGCCTGGGCGAGCTCTCCGAGGCGGCGGGCATCGACGAGACCAACCTCGCCCCGGGCTGAGCCGGCCCGCGATTGCCGCGGGCCGGACCCCGACCGGCAGACTGAACCGGTGACCGCTGCACCCCGCCACGACGTCCTCGTCATCGGCGGCGGCCCGGCGGGCTCAGCGGCCGGCCACTGGCTGGCCCGCGCCGGTCGCGACGTCGTCGTCGTCGAGAAGAAGACGTTCCCGCGGGAGAAGACGTGCGGTGACGGCCTGACGCCGCGGGCGGTCACCCAGCTGCGGGCGATGGGGCTCGAGGAGAAGATCGCGGCCAACCACCACCGGTACGACGGCCTGCGGTGCATCGCCCACGGCGTGACCCTCGAGATGCAGTGGCCGCAGCACCCTGTGCACCCGAGCCACGGCTACGTCGTGCGCCGGCGAGACCTCGACACGCTGGTCGCCGAGGAGGCGGCTGCCCGGGGCGCCACGCTGCTGCAGGGGACCGAGGCGCTCCGTCCCATCCTGCGCGATGGCCTCCTCACCGGTGCTGTGGTCAAGGACAAGGAGACCGGCGAGGAGCGCGAGCTGCTGGCCCGCTACGTGGTCATCGCCGACGGCTCCCTGTCGCGCTTCGGTCGGGCGCTCGGCAACCAGCGCGACAAGCGCTTGCCGCAGGGGATGGCGATCCGTGGCTACTTCGAGAGCCCGTTGCACGCCGACCCGTGGATCGAGTCGGCGCTCGACGTGCGCGACCGCAACGGTGACGCCATGCCCGGGTACGGGTGGATCTTCCCGTGCGGCGACGGGACCATCAACGTCGGCATCGGGCTCCTCTCCACGTTCCGCGGGTGGCGCGAGATCAACACCTCGCACCTGATGCGGGAGTGGGCGGCGACGGCGCCCGCCCACTGGGGCATCGACCCGGAGGCCATGTTGGGCGAGGCCACCGGCGGCCGCCTGCCCATGGCGGGATCCATCAACCCGAAGTCGGGCCCGACGTGGATCGTGATCGGCGACGCCGCCGGGTCCATCAACCCGTTCAACGGGGAGGGCATCGACTACGCGTACGAGACGGGTCGCATGGCCGCCGAGCTCATCGACGAGGCCCTCGAGGTCGGGTCCGCCATGCCGCTGGCCCGGTACCCCGACCTGCTCGAGGCCGAGTACGGCCTCTACTTCCGGGTGGCGCGTGCGTTCGCGCACATCATCGGCCAGCCCGCCCTCATGCAGCAGCTGACCCGGGTCGGCATGCAGTCGCAGTCGCTCATGGAGTGGGTGCTGCGCATCATGGCCAACCTCCTCCGCCCTGACGAGCTCGGCCCCGCGGAAGCCGCGTACCGGGCGGTGGCGACGATCGCGAGGATCGTCCCGGAGCGGGTGCCGGCCTGAGCTGGTCAGCCGGCTCGGTGTCGAGGGTGATCTCGCGGTCGGGAGTCGTGGCCCAGACGCGACTCACCGCCTCGGCGGGAAGCGCGCTGCGGAGGCGGACGCCGACGTCGCCCTCGGCATCGGGACGGAAGGTGCCGGCCGGGATGCGGTCCTCGTACGTGCCACCCGGCGGGGTGAGCCACAGCGCGTAGGTGACGTCAGGGTCGAGGCCGGAGGCCGTGAGCTCGACGAGCGAGCCGCCCGGATCAGGGGCGACGACCGCCTTCGCCTCCACACCCGACGCCATGACCGCGAACTCGACCGGCTCGCCCGCCAACGGGGGCTCCTGGTCCGGGCCCCGCGCGACGACGCCGACCACGACCGCCGCGACCGCGGCGACGGCTCCCAGCGCGACCCCCGCACGCCGGCGCGGTGGCGGCGACGTTCGCTGGCCACCCGGGCGACGATGCGATCGGCGAGATCGGCCGGGGGCTCCTCGTCGACCGCGACCCGCCACGGCACGACACCCGGATCGGCGCCGAGGGCCACGGCCGCCACGGCCAACAGCCCGTCGGCCTCGGTGCGGCAGGCGTCGCACCCCTCCAGGTGGTCGCGGAGCGCGGCCTCCTCGTCGGGGGTCAGCTGGGCCACGACCCACCCGGCCAGGTGCTCATGCCACGCGTCGCACGCGGGCATCCGCTCAGACATCACGCCACCCTTGGGCCTCGAGCGTGCCCCGCAGGGCGCGCAATCCGTAGTACACCCGGCTCTTCACGGTGCCGGCGGGAATGCCCAGCTCCTCCGCCACCTCCGCGTAGGGCCGACCTCGCCAGTGCACCTCCACGAGCACCCGACGGTGGTCGGCGTGCAGCTCCGCCAGTGCCGCCTCCACCTGCCAGGTGGTGAGCACGCGGTCGATCTCGTCATCGACGGGAGGCCCGGCGTCGTCGCCGTCGCGGTCGCGGTCGTCCGCCAGCGGCGGGCGAACCCGACGGGCGCGCGCGAGATCGATGACCACGTTGCGCAGGATGGCGAACAGCCACGTCCGCTGCGAGGACCGAGCGGGGTCATAGGAGCCGGACGCCCGCCACGCGCGCACGAACGCCTCCTGCACGGCATCCTCCGCCATGCCCGAGTCGCCCAACGAGCGTCGGGCGAAGCGGTAGAGCTCGGGGCCGTGGGCCGCGTAGGCGGCTCGGAGCGCGGCGTCGGGCAGCGACGGCGCGCCCACGTCGCTCAGCCCTCGACGGTCAGCGTGCCCGTCATGCTGTCGTGGATCTCGCAGTGGAAGGCGTAGTCGCCGGGCTCATCCGGAGGCGTGAGCGGATCGGATTGCGCACCGGCCTCGACCTCACCGGAGTCGAAGGCGCCGTCGTCGGCGGTGAGCGTATGCGGGTTCTCCCCTTGGTTGTCGAGCGTGAACTCCTCGCCGGGCTCCACCGTGAGGTCGGTGAGCGAGAAGTCCTTCGCCACGACCACGGACTCGCCCGCCTCACCGCCGGTGTCGCCACCGCCCGAGCCGTAGTCGCTGTCGCTGTTGTCCGGGGCGGTGGTCCCGCCGTCGCCGGCGCTCGCAGTGGGCTCGTCGTCGTCCCCGCACGCGGCCAGGCCGACGGTGAGGAGCAATGCGCTGACGGAGAGGGCGAGGAGGCGGGACGGGCGGGGCAGGGGGGAGTGGTCCATGTCGGGTGATACGGACGGGGCCCGGCGACGGTTCACGGCACCCCGGCGGGCGGCTGGTTCGCCTCCATCGCGACGAGGCCGACGACGGCTCGGGGATCTGGAGGTGCCAGGCGCCGCTGGCGCAGCATGTGCTTCGCGTCGGTGGGGGTGGTGACGGCGGCCCACAGGCCGAGCACCGCCGCCGCCGTGAGGGCGCCGGCGATGGCGTGCGGTGGCCCCACGGCGCTGGCGGCCACGCCGCCGACCGCGGCACCGGCGGCCTGGCTGCCCATCAGCACACCGACGGCGATGCCCATCGCGGAGGCGCGGTTGTCGCGGCTGAGCCGCATCCCGATCACCTGGTTCGTGGGGATCGACACCGCGAACATGCCACCGGCGACCAGGAAGGCGAGGAACGCGAGCGCGCCACGGGCCTCGAACCAGAACAGCGGCGCCGCCAGGGCCGCCGTGAGCGCGAGGCACCAGGCCGCGTTGCGCAGGAGGGCGTGGTGGTCGCGCGTGCCCGTGGAGATGGCGGCGGTGCCGACCAGGGTGCCGATGGGGACGGCCGCCGCCAGCAGGCCGAGGACCCCATCACCGAACCCGACGCGCGCGGCGTACGGCACCACGAGGGCTTCGCCGACGGTGCCGAGCGCGCCGGCGAAGGCGACGATGAAGATGGCTCGCCGCACCATCCGATCGCCGAACAGTGCGGCGGCGCCCTCCCCGAGCGAGCGGGACATGGTGGTGCGCACCGCGGCCGGCTCCGCGGCCGGCGTGTGCCGCAGGCCGAGCAGGACGACCGCCGACACCATGAAGCTGGCCGCGTTGATCGCGATGGCGGCCTCGGGTTCCACGACGGTGAGCAGCAGCCCGCCCAGGGCGTAGCCGAGCACCAGCGATGACTGCACGGAGATGCCGGCCAGCGCGAGGGCCTCGCCGTAGCGCTCCTCGGGCACGAGGTCGGGCAGCGCCGCCGAGCGCGCGGCCTCGAACGGCGGGGTGGCCAGGCCGGCGAGGAAGGCCAGCACCAACAGGCCGCCGACGGGCATGGACACGAGCATGGCGATGAACAGCAGCGCCCGGGCGACGTCGGCGGCGAGCATCACCGCCACCCGTCCGTGGCGGTCGGCGAGGGTCGCGAGCACCTGGCCGATGCCGACGAAGCCCGCGAGCGACACGGCGGTGACGGCCGCCGCCCACGCCGGTGAACCGGTGCGCTCGAGCACCAGCACGGTGAGGGCGAGCCGGCCGGCCCAGTCCCCCAGCAGGGAGATCATGTCGGCGATCCAGAGGCGCCGGAAGTGCGCGATCTGCAGCGGCGACAGCAGCGCGCCCATGCGACGCCGAACGACCTGCACGCCTCCGACGCTCACGAGCCGAACCGTACGGCGACCCTGACCCTGCGCACAACACCCCTCACGCAGCGTGGCGAGCGGTCGCTCAGTGGGCTTCGGCGTCCTCTGCCGTCACCGGTTCGCGCGGCGGCAGCCCCACCGGCATGCCCGCCTCGACGTCCCGCGCGAGCTGCTTGCGGACGCGGAACCAGATCCACGCACTGGTGGGCAGGAGAGCCAGGCAGAGGAACTGCGCGCCCGTGAGGCCGAGGACGCGCTCGTCGTTCACGCGCAGGGAGTCGGAGGCGAAGCGCGCCACGCCGTAGTACCCGCAGAAGATGGCCATGGCGACGCCCGGACCCGGCCGCGACTTCCGGATGTGCAACAGGTACGTGAGCCCGAGGAACAGCACGAGCAGGTAGAGCAGCTCGTAGAGGGCGGTGTGGTGGAACACGGCGCCGGGTCGGAGCACCACGGAGCCGAGGGCGTCCTCTTGCGTGGGCCCCCCCTCGTAGCGCACCCCGAGGACGAAGGACGTGGTGCGGCCGAAGTGCTCGCCCACCGAGTAGCAGCCGATCCGGCCGATGGCGAGGCCGATGCAGAGCCCGTAGGCGTAGCCGTCGAGGCTGTGCCAACGGGTGAGCCGGTTCCAGTGCCGGTACACCGGATAGCCGGCGATCACCGCGAACACGAAGCCGCCGGAGAACTGCAGGCCACCCTTCCAGATGGCGAACGGGTCGATCAGCGAGTCCATCTCGTCGAGGTGCGAGAGCACGAACGTGATCCGCGAGCCGATGACGCCGCACACGACCATGCGCATCGCCAGGCTGTACGTGGCGTCGCGGGGGATCCCGTGCTCCTCGCCGTAGCGAGCCGCGAGCCACGCGCCGAGCAGCACCCCCACGGCGACGACGACCCCGAACGTCCGGAGCGAGAACGGGCCGAGATCGATCTTGGGGAAGGTGGTGTACGGGATCGCCGCGAGCATCAGGGTCATCGTTGCCGCACTAGAGCGGCTCGTGCCAGCCACCGACGCCGGCGGCGAGGGTGTCGGCGGCGCTCGGGCCCCACGTGCCCTGGTGATAGAGGCTGACCGCGTGCGGGTGGGCGAGGGCCGGCTCGAAGATGCGCCACTGCTCGTCGAGCGCATCCGCCCGACCGAAGCGTCGGGTGTCCCCGACCATGGCGTCCTCGAGGAGTCGCTGGTACGCCTCCTGACGCTCGCCGAACACCTCCCCGAAGGACACCTCGAGGTCGACGGGTCGGCTGGCGAGCTCGTCGCCCGGCGACTTCGTCTGGAGGTGCAGCATCACGCCGTCCTCCTTGCCGAGGCGAAAGCGCAGGTGGTTCGGGTGCGGCGCCGGCGCACCGGGTTGTGAGAACAGGAGGCGCGGCGGCGCGTTGAACTCCACCACCGCCTCGGTGGCGGTGACCGGCAGGTGCTTGCCCGTGCGGATGAGCCAGGGCACGCCCGCCCAGCGCCAGGAATCGATCTGGAGGTGGAGGGCGACGAACGTCTCCACGTCCGAGCTCGGGTCGACGCCCTCCTCCTCGCGGTACCCCCGGTACTGGCCGCGGACGACCTCGGCCGGCTCGACGGTCCGGATCTGCCGGAACAGCTTGCTGCGCTCGTCGCGGAGGGCGTTGGCGTCGGCACCGGCCGGCGGCTCCATGGCCAGCAGTGCGACGACCTGGAGGAGGTGGTTCTGGACGACGTCGCGGAGCGCGCCGACCGACTCGTAGAACCGGCCTCGTCCCTCCACCCCGAAGCCCTCCGCCATCGTGATCTGGATGCTGGAGATGAAGTTGCGGTTCCACACGGGCTCGAGCATCGAGTTGGCGAACCGGAAGACGAGGATGCTCTCGACTGACTCCTTCCCGAGGAAGTGGTCGATGCGGAAGATGTCGGACTCCGGGAACGCTCGGTGCAGGATCTCGTTCAGCTCGCTGCGCGGACGCGAGGTCGCGCCCGAACGGCTTCTCGACCACCACGCGCGCGCCCACGTGGAGCTGCTGGCTCTCGAGGCCGAGGATGACGTCGTCGAAGAGCTCGGGCGGGATGGCCAGGTAGAACAGCGGGCGCTCGACCCCGAGCTCCTCGAGCTTGGTGGCCAGCCCCGCGAACGACGCGGCGTCGCGGTAGTCGCCGCGCACGTACGACATGCGCTTGGCGACGTCCTCCCACACCGACTCGTCCACGGGGCCCTTCGCCTCGATGGCTTCGCGCGCGTGCTGGCGCAACCGATCGTCGTCCCACTCCGAGGACGCGAAGCCCACGATCGGAACGTGGTCGTGGTCGGCTTTGGTCATCTCGTAGATGGCCGGGAAGATCTTCTTCTTGGCCAGGTCGCCCGTGGCTCCGAAGAGCACCAGCGCGTCCGACGGCGGTTGGTCGCTCATGTGGCGGCGGGGTCGGCCGGCGCGACCGGGGGCGCTTCGTCGCCGGGGGCGTCCTCGGGCAGCACGGCATGCCCCCCGAACTGCTCGCGCAGCGCGGCGATGGCCTTCATGGCCAGGCCCTCGTCGTCCTGGCTGACGAAGCGGGCGTAGAGCGCGGCGGTGATGACGGGAGTCGACACCCCGCGCTCGACGGCCTCCTGGACCGTCCAACGACCCTCGCCCGAGTCCTGGGCCACCGGGGCCAGGCCCTGCAGGCCGGGGCGCTGCTCGAGGGCGCGCACGAGGAGGTCGAGCAGCCAGGAGCGGACCACGCTCCCCTGCCGCCACGCGCCGAGCGCGCCCTTGGCATCGATGTCGAGCCCGGAGCGGGCGAGCAGCTCGTACCCCTCGGCGTAGGCCTGCATGAGGCCGTACTCGACGCCGTTGTGCACCATCTTCGTGAAGTGCCCCGTGCCGGCCGGTCCGGTGTGGACGAAGCCGCCCTCCGGCGCGAGCGCGTCGAAGGCCGGCTGCGCGAAGGCGACGTGCTCCGGCGCGCCCCCGACCATGAGGCAGTACCCCTCCGTGAGTCCCCACACGCCGCCGCTCGTGCCCGCGTCGACGAAGCCGATGCTCGCCGCCGCGAGGAGCTCGGCCCGGCGGACGCTGTCGTGCCAGTTGGAGTTGCCCCCGTCGATCACCACGTCGCCGGCTGACAGGAGCGACGCCAGGCTGGCCACCGTGTCCTCGGTGGGCTCGCCGGCCGGCACCATCACCCACACGACCCGCGGCGCGGGCAGCGCCGCCACGAGCTCCTCGAGGGTGGCGACGTCGGTGGCGTCGCTGAACACGTCGTAGCCCACGACCTCGTGACCGTGGCCGCGCAGCCGCTCCGCCATGTTGCCGCCCATGCGGCCGAGCCCCACCATGCCGAGCTTCATGATCCGACCTCCAGGAGCTCGTGCAGGGCCACGCGGCCGGCGCGGATGCCGCGCGCCTGGAGCGTGCGCAGGTCGCCGGCGGCCTGGGCCTGCTTCAGGTGCCCGAACCCGAACGGCTGCCCGGGGATCGGGATCTCGAACGGATCATCGCCGACCACCTGGACGCAGACGATCGCCTTCGGGCCCCCCTTGTGGAGCTGCCCGGTGGAGTGCAGGAACCGCGGCCCGAACCCGAGGCTGACCGCGACGCGGTGGCGGTCGCGCAGCGCGACGCGCGCGGCCTCGAGCACCTGGGCCTCGTGGTCGCCGGGATCCGTGAAGGCCTGGAGCGCCAGGTGATCGCCGGGCTGGAGGTGCGCGAGCACGTCGGCGAGCGGCTGCTCTGGCACGTCGATGCCTCCCTCGGCCAGCACCTCGTTGGTGGCGGCCTTGGCGGCGGCCACGTCCGGTTGGTCGAAGGGTTGCACGCCGAGGGCGGCACCCACCAGCGCGACAGCGATCTCCATGGTGACCACCATGTGGCCGATCCCGTGCGGGCTCGCGTCCGAACCGCCGACGAGGGCCGGGTGCCCGGCGGCCTCGAGCGCGTCGATCGGCACCTGGGCCAGGAACACGCGGTCGGTGCCGTAGACGTCAGGCTCGCCCAACGGCTCGCCCACGATGGGCACGGCGCCCGTGCCGTCCTTGCCGAGCGACTCCGCCACCAGCTGCTCGATCCAGAGGCCGAGCGTCGCCAGCCCGGGATCGAGCACGAAGGTCGCCTTGTCGTGGTCGCTCCGGACCCCGCCGGCGATGGCGATGGCGAGCTGCACGGCGGGGTTGCGGGTGGGGTCCACGTCGGGACCGCTGCTCGCCAGTGCGTCGAGCCCGCCCTGGAGGAGCGAGCGGACGTCCGCACCCATCAGGAGACCGGGCACGACACCGAACAGGGAGAGGGCCGAGTAGCGCCCGCCGATGTCGGGACGGTTCTCGAAGACCTCGGCGAACCCGCGGTCGCGCGCCAGCTGACCGAGCTCCGAACCCGGATCGGTGACGACCGCGAAGCGTCCAGCGCCCGCCGCTCGCTCCCAGGCCCACTCGAGGTGGCTGCGCGTCTCGATGGTGGAGCCGGACTTGGACGACGCCAGGTGCAAGGTGCGCGCGGGTGCGCACGAGTCGGCGACGCGGGCGATCGCCGCCGGGTCGGTGGTGTCGAGGATGTGCAGTCGGGGGCGGCCCGGTGCGGGCTCCAAGGTGCGAGCGAGGACCTCAGGGAACAGGCTCGAGCCGCCCATCCCCATCACGAGCACGTCATCGACGTCGTCGACCAGCGCGTCGCACCGCGCCGTCAGCGCCTGGAGGTCGTCCATGACCTCCTGCACGACGGGGATCCAGCCGAGGCGATCGGCCAGCTCGGTGGGATCGTCTCGCCACAAGGTGTGATCCAGCGCGAACAGGCGGCGGACCGCGTCGCGCTCGACGAGGTCGCCCAGTGCCGCGTCGCGGGCGTCGGTGTAGGAGCTCATCGGCCGTGCCTACCCGACCGGACCGGGGTCATGCGGCGAGGGACGCGGCCGCCGCGCGGGCGGTCGTGGCGATCTCGTCGATGACCGGCGCCGTGTGCGCGAGGCCGGGGAACATCACCTCGTACGCGCCGGGTGCGATCGCCACCCCTCGGTCGAGCATGGCGTGGAAGAAGGCGGCGTACCGCGCGGTGTCCGTCCGCTGGGCGCTCGGGTAGTCGACCGGCACCTCGGCGCAGAAGAACAAGCCCACCAGGGACCGCACCTGCGGGACGACGGCGGAGATCCCCGCGTCGGAGAGCGCGGCGCGGAGCTCGTCGGCGAGTCGCTCCGCGGTCGCGTCGAGGGTGGCGTAGGCGGCCTTGTCGAGGAGGGAGAGCGCCGCCAGCCCGGCGGCGGTCGCGAGCGGGTTCCCGGACAGCGTGCCCGCCTGGTACACGGGGCCGAGGGGGGCGACCTGCTGCATGACGTCGCGCCGGCCGCCGTAGGCGCCGATGTTGAGACCGCCGCCGATCACCTTCCCGAAGGTGCTGAGGTCGGGGGTGATCCCGTTGAGCTCCTGCGCGCCGCCGTGGGCGACACGGAACCCCGTGATCACCTCGTCGAAGATCAGCAGGGCACCGACGCGGTCGCACTCCGCGCGCAGGCCCTTGAGGAAGTCGTCCTCGGGCACGACGAGGCCCATGTTGGCGGCGATGGGCTCGACGATCACGCAGGCGGTGTCCTCGTCGAGCTCGGGCACCTGGTTGTACGGCGCGACGACGGTGTCCGCGACGGCCGCCTCGGTGACGCCGGCGGAGCCGGGCAGCCCGAGGGCGGCCAGCCCGCTCCCGGCCTCGGCGAGCAGGAGGTCGCCGTGGCCGTGGTAGTTCCCGGCGAACTTCACGACCTTGCGGCGTCCCGTGTGGCCGCGGGCCACCCGCACGGCTGACATGGTGGCCTCGGTGCCGGACGAGACCAGCCGCACGAGCTCCACGGACGGCACCCGCTCGCAGATCGCCTCCGCCAGCAGGACCTCCCGCTCGGTGGGCGCGCCGTAGGAGGTGCCGTCGGCCGCCGCCTGCTGCACGGCCTCGACGATCACCGGGTGGGCGTGGCCCGCGATGATGGCGCCGTACGACTGGACGAGGTCGACGTACTGCGTGCCCTCGGCGTCCCACACGTGGGCGCCCTCGCCTCGAGCGACGAAGTACGGGGTGCCGCCGACGCTCTTGAACGCGCGCACGGGGCTGTTGACGCCACCGGGGATGACCCGCTGTGCGCGCTCGAAGAGCTGTGCATTCGTCGTTCCCCGGCCACGGAGGCCGCCCGCGGCCGCTTCCTCGCTGGCGCTCGGTCGCTCATGCGTCACAAGGACAGGCGCTCCGCCACCTCGCGCGCCAGGTACGTGAGGATGAAGTCGGCGCCGGCCCGCTTGATCGCGGTGAGGTGCTCGAGCGCCACCGCGTCCCCGTCGATCCAGCCGCGCTCCGCCGCCGCCTTGAGCATCGAGTACTCGCCCGACACGTGGTAGGCCGCGACGGGCAGGTCGACCTCCGCGCGGGCGGCCGCGATCACGTCGAGGTACGCGAGGGCCGGCTTCACCATGATGAGGTCGGCGCCTTCGGCGACATCGGCACGGATCTCGGCCAGGGCCTCCCGCGCGTTGCGCGGGTCCTGCTGGTAGCCCTTGCGATCACCGCCGTCGGCGATGGTGACGTCGACCGCGTCGCGGAACGGGCCGTACAGCGCGGACGCGTACTTGGCGGCGTAGGCGAGGATCGCCGTGCTCGGATGTCCGGCGGCGTCGAGCGCGGCCCGGATCGCGGCCACCTGGCCGTCCATCATCCCGCTCGGTGCGGTGATGTCGGCTCCGGCCTCCGCTTGGGCGACCGCGGCTCGCTCGTACAGCCGGAGCGTGGCGTCGTTGTCGACCTCACCGTCGGCGGTGACGATGCCGCAGTGGCCGTGGTCGGTGTACTCGTCGACGCACAGGTCGGCGATGAGCACGAGCTCGTCGCCCACCTCCGCCCGCAGGTCGCGCAACGCCAGCTGCACGATCCCCTCCGGATCCCAGGCCCCGGACCCGTCGGCGTCCTTGGTGGCGGGCACCCCGAAGAGGATCACCGCGGGCACACCGAGGGCGGCCAGCTCGCTCACCTCCTTGCGAAGGGATTCGCGCGTGTGCTGCACCACGCCGGGGAGGCTGGCGATCGGCTGCGGTTCGCTGATCCCCTCCCGCACGAACAGCGGGGCGACGAGGTCGTCGACACCGACGCGGGTCTCCGCCACCAGCCGGCGGAGCGCCGGGGTGCGACGGAGCCGGCGGAGGCGGCGTTGGGGGAAGGCCATCGCCGGTCAGGCTACCGGCGCGCCCTCACCACGGGTCTAGAGCTGGATGGAGAGGCAGAGGTTCCAGATCACCACGAGGCCGTACAGCGCCGCCGCCGTCGTGATCAAGCCGTAGCTCTTGGCGCGCAGGTCGCGGCTGACCGCCAGCGCGGGGATGCCGACCCGCAGCGGCCACCACGTCATGACGACGGACGCCATGGCGGGCTCGAGGCGAAGGGTCATCCCGGTGTCGCGCCTCCGCTACCCGCGAGCGCCCGGACCGAGCCCTCACCGGACGAGGGCGGCCAGGTCGGCGACGGTGACGTCGTCGAGCGACGGGACGACGAGGTCGGCGTGGGCGAAGTCGTTGTGGCGGGTGATGCGGCTGGGCACCGCCACCGCTCGCATCCCGGCCGCCTTGGCGGCTGTGACGCCGTGAGCGGAGTCCTCGAGGGCAACGCTGCGACCGGGGTCGGCCCCCAGGTCGGCGCAGGCGCGGAGGTACACGTCGGGCGCGGGCTTGCCCACGTTCCCCACCAGGTCGGCGCCGATCACGGCTCCGAACCGTGCCGCCAGGCCCAGCCGACCGGTGTGCCGGTCGAGCCAGTCCCGGCTCGACGACGACGCGATCCCGAGCGGGACCCCGGCGGCCGTGAGGCTGTCGACGAGGACCTCCACGCCGGGGAGCAGCGGCAGGCGGTCGCGGCTGGACCGGTCCTGCTCCGCGTAGGTGGCGGAGAACGTCGCCATCTCGAAGCCCTCGATGCCCATCGCGGCGACCAGCATCTGCCAGGCGCGCTCGTCATCGTCATCGCCGAGGCCGACGATCGTGGCCCATGCCTCGACGGTCAGCTCGTGCCCGTGGACGGAGAACGCGGCACAGGCGCTCTCGAAGATCGCCCACTCGCTGTCGATGATCAGCCCGTCGAAGTCGAAGACCACAGCCTCCAGCGTCACGGGGCGGCCCACTCGACCAACGCGGCGGTCAGCCCATCGATGGTGTGCACGCTGGCCTCGACGGCGACCGTGAGCCCGCGCTCGCGCGCGGTGGCCGCGGTGATCGGTCCGATGCAGGCCACCGTGGCCGGCAGCCCATCGGCGCCGAAGGCGGCCAGTGCGTGCTCGACGGTGGAGCTCGAGGTGAACGTGATCACGTCGGCGGCCGCCACCGCCGCCCGCTGCTCGTCGGTGATCGGCGCCGGGACCGTCCGGTACGCGTCGATGACCTCGACCTCCCACCCGCGGGCCCGCAGGCCGTCGGGCAGGACGTCGCGCGCCACCGCGGCGCGGGCGAGGAGCAGGCGCCCCGGTCCGTCCGGCAGCGCCTCGAGGAGCTCCTCCGCCACGAACCGCTCGGGCACGAGGTCGGCCGCGATGCCCCCCGCCGCCAGCACCGCCGCAGTGCCCGGACCGATGGCCGCCACCTTGGCTCCGCCGAAGGAGCGCGCGTCGCGCACGGTGTCGAGGAGCCGACGCGCGCCGTTGGGTGAGGTGATGACGACCCAGTCGTAGCGATCGAGCCCGTCCGACGCCGCCGCCAGGGCCGCGCCGCCATCGACCGGGTCGGTGATCTCGATCACCGGGACCTCGATCGGATCCGCGCCGAGCGCGCGCAGCGCGACCGTGAGCTGCGACGCCTGGCGGCGCGTGCGGGTGACGACGACCTTCTGCCCGGCGAGCGGCCGCCGCTCGAACCAGGCCAGGTCGACCGCCGCCACCTCGCCGACGATGATCACCGACGGCGTGGCCAGGGGCTGGTCGGCGATCGTGGCGAGGGTGGCCCGCACGGTCGACTGCTCGGGTCGGGTGCCCCACCGGATCGATGCCACCGGCGTGGCCGGCGAGAGCCCCCCGGCGACCAGCTCGTCGGCGATGCGCCGGATGCGCGCGACCCCCATCAGGATCACGATGGTGCCGCCCACCTTGGCGATGGCCTGCCAGTCGACGGTGCCGTCGTCGCCGGCGGCAGGGTCCTCGTGACCCGTGACCACCGTGAACGAGGTGGACGAGTGGCGCAGCGTGACGGGGATCCCGGCGTAGGCGGGCACGGCGATGGCCGACGTGATGCCGGGCACCACCTCGAACGGCACGCCGGCGGCGGCGAGGGCAGCCGCCTCTTCACCGCCGCGTGCGAACACGAACGGGTCGCCTCCCTTGAGGCGCACCACCGTGGCGTGGAACCGCCCCTTCTCCACGAGCAGCGCGTTGATGTCCTCCTGGGGCAACGTCACCTGCCCCGGGGACTTCCCGACGCTGATGCGCTCCGCTCCCGCCGGGGCCAGGTCGAGGAGGGCCTCGACCGACAGCCGGTCGTACACGACGACGTCGGCGCGGCGCAGCACCTCGTCGCCGCGCACGGTCAGCAGGCCCGGGTCACCGGGTCCGGCCCCCACCAGGTAGACGGTCACGCTTGCGATCGTACGAGCGTCAAGGCAGGCCGGAGGCGAGCCGGCTCTGCCGGTCGCCGGGAGGCACCTGCGGAGGGCGCACGGAGCGGAGCGACGCCCGGAGCAGGCATCAACGCAGTGCGTCGGCGGCGATCTCGCAGTGCCCGAGGTGCTGGAAGAGCTCCTCGATCACGTGCACCACCAGCGACGCGTCGGTCTGCTGGTCCACCGCGAGGAACTGGCGACCCTCGTCGTAGGGAGAGGTGGCGCCCGCATCGATGGCGGCGAGGTCGGCATCGACCTGGCGCAGGGTGGCGGCGACGAGGTCATGCAGCTCAGCGACCGTCGCGGTGGTGGTGAACTCGGCGGCGCGGTCGCGGTGGCTCTCACGCCCCACGCCGACGTGGCCGAGCCAGAACTCCGACACCCCACAGCAGTGGACGATGATGCCGCCGACGGCGTTCGTGTCCGGGCCGATCGGTCGCTCGTTCACGCTGACGTCGCCCAGCCGGTCGGCCACCGCCAGCATCTTGTCGAAGGCCAGGTGCACGTACCCGCTGGCCGTGCTGGGTGACAGCTCCACCCCCAGCACGGTAGACGCCGAGTTCTGGCCCGACTTCCGGGTGCTTCAGCACCAGCTTCCCGGGCCAGAACGCGAGCCGTCACACGGACGTCGGGGTGGCGTCGTAGATCTCGAGCGTGGGACCGCCGGTCACGACGCGCGACGGATCCTCGACGTCCTGGTGGACCGTGTGCAGCAGGCAGCCTGCCTCGGCCCCGCCCGGTGGACGTGCTCCAGGCCGAGGGCGAGCACCTCGTCGAGGTGGTCGGGACGGGCCTGGGCGCTCCCGGTGACGATGATCATGCGGCGAGCGTACGGTCAGCCGACCAAGGCGGCGCCACCGGCCTCGAGCAGGTGCCGCGCCACCTCGGCGCCGACCGCGGGCCCGTCGCCATGCTGGTCGCGCCGCAGCATGGTCCGGCCGTCGGGCGACGACAGGAAGGCGCGCAGGCGCAGCGCGGCGCCGTCGACGGTGGCGTGGGCACCGGCCGGGAGCGCGCAGTCCCCGCCGAGCTCCGCCAGGAAGGCGCGCTCGGCGTCGACGCAGCGACGCGTCGGGGCGTGCTGGATGTCGAGCAGCTGCGCGCGGAGCGCGCTGTCGTCCTCGCGGCACTCGACCGCCAGCGCCGCTTGGCCGACCTGCGGGACCATCGTGTCGACGGCGAGCCGCTCGGCGATCTGGTCGCCGAGCCCGAGACGATCGAGGGCGGTGGCCGCCACCACCACCGCGTCGTGGTCGGCGGCCTTGGCGATCCTGGTCTGCATGTTCCCGCGCAGGCTCACGAACCGGAGATCCGGGCGGTGGCGCCACAGCTCGACCTGACGGCGGAGCGACCCCGTCGCCACCTCGGCGCCGTCCGGCAGGTCGGCCAGGGTCGAGCCCACGAGTGCGTCGCGGGGATCGCCGCGCTCCGGCACGGCGGCCATTACGAGGCCAGGTACGGACACCGAGGGCAGGTCCTTGGCGCTGTGGACGGCGAGGTCGGCGCGCCCGTCGAGCACGGCGGCCTGCACCTCCTTGGCGAAGACCCCTTTGCCCCCGAGCTCCCAGATCGGCACGTCCAGGCGCCGATCGCCCTGCGTGTCGACGACCACGAGCTCGACCTCGACGTCAGGATCCGCGGCCCGCAACAGGGAGGCGATGTGCTCGGCCTGCCAGCGCGCGAGAGGACTCCCGCGCGTCGCGGCGCGCAGCGTGCGCACTACGCAGGCGGGGCGGGCTCGTCGCCTTCGAGCGCGAACAGCTCTCGCAGGGCGGCGATGAGGCGGTCGCCTCGAGTCGACCCAGCCGCGTCCTTGAGGGCGACGGACGGGTCGTGCAGCAGCTTCCCGATGATCCCGCGGGTGAGGGCCTCGACGGTGTCGAGCTGCCCGTCGTCGAGGCCGGTGAGCCGGTTGCTGAACCGGTCGACCTCCGCCTGGCGCACCTCCTCGGCTCGATCCCGCAGCGCGACGATCATCGGCGCCACCTCGCGCGCCGACGTGGCCCCGAGGTAGCGCTCGAGCTCTTCGTCGAGGAGCGACCGCACGACGGCCACCTCGCCCTCGCGCGCCTGCGTGCCCGCCTCGGCGAACGCACGGAGGTCGTCCATGTCGAGCAGCGTGACGCCGGGGAGCCGGCCCACCGCAGGGTCGATGTCGCGCGGCACGGCGATGTCGATGATCAGGAGCGGCCGGCCCGCACGGGCCGCCACGACCTGCTCGATGTCGTCCACCTCGACCAGGGGCGACGCCGCGCCGGTGGACGAGAGCAGCACGTCGACCTCGGACAGCGTGGGTGTGAGGTCGCCGAGGCGCACGGCCCGGCCGGCTACCCGATCGGCCAGCGTGACCGCGGTGTCCCACGTGCGGTTGGCGATGGTGAGCGTCGTCCCCGCCTTGGCCATGCCCATGGCCATCGCCTCGCCCATCTCACCGGCGCCGAGCACGAGGCCGGTGCGACCCCGCAGCCCGTCGAGCCGCTGGGCGGCCATGGCGACGGCGGCCTGGGCCACGGACGTGATGTTGCGGGCGATGCCCGTGTCGGTGCGGGCCCGCTTGCCGGCTTCGACGGCGTGGCGGAACAGCAGGTTGAGCGCCGGACCGGCGGCCCCTTCGTGGCGGGCCCGCTCCCAGGCCACCTTCACCTGGCCGAGGATCTCGCTCTCGCCCAGCACGGCGGAGTCGAGCCCGGCGGCCACCTCGAACAGGTGGGCCACCGCGGGCGCGTCGTAGTGGACGTAGAGGTGGTCGCTGAAGTCCTCGGGGGCGAGGAAGGCGACCTCGGCCAGGAAGTTGCGGATGTCCTGGTAGGCGCCGTGGAAGCGTTCGGCGACGGCGTACACCTCGGTGCGGTTGCACGTGGACAGCACGACCGCCTCCGAGACGTCGGCGCGGGAGGTGAGGTCGTGGAGCGCCTTCGGGAGCGCGGCGTCACCGATGGTCATCCGCTCGAGCAGGTCGAGCGGGGTGCTCCGGTGGTTCAGCCCGATGACGACGACGGACACGCAGCGGTCTCCTAGCGAAGGGAACCCGGGGGAGGCAGCTCGGCGGGGGTGAGAGAGGTCTGGAGGAGCTCCCTCGCCTCGTCGAGACGACCGGCCCGGACGAGATCCAGCATCCCCGAATCCAGGGCCGTTCGCCAATCGGCACCGAGGGTCGGACGCCCCTCGGCGGCCATGGCCGAGCGGGCTTCGGCGAGGAGGTCGATCAGCGTGTCGTACTCGGGTCCGAGCTGCTCGCCGAGGCGGTCTCGCAGCCACCCGGCGAGGGCGGGGCTGTGCCCCGAGGTGGACACCGTGACGAGCAGCCGGCCCCGGTCGAGCCGGGCCGGGAGGGTGTAGGAGCAGTGGGCGGGATCGTCGGCGGCGTTGACCCACACCCCGGCCACCTCGCCGTCGTCGAACACCGCCTGGTTGACCGCGGGGTCGTCGGTGCACGCGACCGCCAGCCGGTAGCCCGCCACCTCGCCGGCCAGGTACGGCCGCTCCTCCCACGTGACGTCGAGGGCCCGGACGGCCGCACCGACCGCCGCGCCCACGACGTGCACCACGGCGCCTGCCGCCAGCAGGCCGCGCGCCTTCTCGGCCGCCACCGCGCCGCCCCCCACCACCAGGACCCGCCGACCGGCCACCACGAGGTTGACCGGGTACAGCGGCCCGTGGAGGGGCATGGCTAGTCGTTGACGGCGACGGGGGGTCCGCCGGCCTTGCGCTGCTGGTAGAAGCTCAGGATCTGCAGCTCCACGGCGAGGTCGACCTTGCGGAGCGACACGTCGTCGGGCACCGAGATCACGGTGGGGGCGAAGTTCAGGATCGACGGGACGCCGGCCGCCGCCAGCCGGTCGGCGACGTCCTGCGCGGCGAAGGCGGGGGTGGCGATGATGCCGATGGCGATCTGGTGCTCGGCCACGATCTCCGGCAGGTCGTCGATCGAGCGCACGGTGACGGCGTGCACCTCCGTGCCGATCACGCGCGGGTCGGCGTCGCAGAGGGCTGCGATCGGGAACCCGCGGTCGCCGAAGCCGCCGTAGTTGGCCAGCGCCTGTCCGAGGTTGCCCAGCCCGACGATGGCGACCGGCCAGTCCTGCGTGAGCCCCAGCTCGCGGCTCATCTGGAACAAGAGGTACTCGACGTCGTACCCGACGCCGCGCGTGCCGTACGAGCCGAGGTACGAGAGGTCCTTGCGCACCTTGGCGGCGTTCACCCCGGCCAGCTCGGCCAACCGCTCAGAGGAGATGGTGGTGAGCCCCGCGTGCTGCCCCTCGAACAGGCTCCGCAGGTAGAGCGGCAGGCGGGCGACGGTGGCCTCGGGGATCTTGCGGCTGTGCGACGCGGCCATGCGGGCCCCAGCGTACTGCCCTCGTTCACTTGTTCACGATCACCCTCAGAGGGTGGCGCGGAGCTCCTTGCGCAGCACCTTGCCGGTGGCGCTGTGGGGGATCTCGTCGACGAACATCACCTTCTGCGGGCACTTGTACCGGGCGAGGTGGGCCTCGCAGTGACGGATGATGGCGTCCTCCTCGACGCTCACGCCGGGCTCGACGACGACGTAGGCCTTCACTGCCTCACCCGAGTGCGGGTGGGGCACGCCGATCACCACGGCCTCGGCGACGGCGGGGTGGTCGGCGATGACCTCCTCGACCTCGGCGGGGTACACGTTGAAGCCCGACACGATGATGAGGTCCTTCACGCGGTCGACGAGGAAGAGGAACCCGTCGTCGTCGACCACGGCGATGTCACCGGTGCGCAGCCACCCGTCCTCGGTGATCGCGCCCCGGGTGGCCTCCGCGTCGTTCCAGTAGCCGGCGAAGACGTTCGGCCCCTTGACCCAGATCTCACCGGCGTCGCCGACGAGCGAGTCCTGCCCATCGGCGTCGACGAGGCGGACGTGGACGCCCGGGAGCGGCACGCCGATGCTGCCTTCGGGGGCGGCGTGACCGGTGCCCGATGTGACGACGGGCGACGCCTCGGTGAGGCCGTAGCCCTCCATGATCTCCACACCGAACCGCTCGCTGATCGTGCGGTGGATCTGGGGATCGAGCTTGGCGGCGCCGGAGGTGGCGGTGCGCACGGTGGCGAGGGCGCCCGGCCGCGTGCCCGGCAGCGACGCCCACGCCCCCCACATGCTGGGGGCCCCGCTGATCACGTTGACGCCGTGGGTGCCGATGGAGTCGAGGGCGCTCTGCGGGTCGAAGCGCTCGACGAGCAGCACCGTGGCGCCCGCGAGGAACGACAGGCCGAGGACGACGTTGAGACCGAAGATGTGGAAGAACGGAAGGACGCCGAGGACCACGTCGTCGGTTCCCTGCGATCGACCGGGGTGGGCCTGGCACTGCTCGAGGTTCGACAGCAGGTTCCCGTGCGTGAGCATGGCGGCCTTCGGGGATCCGGCCGTGCCGCTGGTGAAGATCAGGACCGCGAGGTCGTCGGCGGCGCGGTCGACGAGCGGCGCCGGTGACGACGTGAGGAGGTCGTCGAGCGCGACGGCCCCCGCGATGTCACCGCCGGTGGAGGCGATCACGGTCTCCAGCGCAGGGAGCGCGTCGCGATCGAGCCCGCCCACGGTCGCCTTGGCCGAGGGCCCGGCGATCACGGCCCGAGCGCCGATCGCGGCCAGCTCGTTCTGCACCTCGGGGACCGGGCTGGTGGGGTTGATCGGCACGGCCACGCACCCGGCGCCCAGCACGGCCAGGTAGGACACCACGAAGTACCAGTTGTTGGCGGCGACGATCGCCACCCGATCGCCCGGTTCGAGGCCCAGGCCGAGCAGCCCGCCCCGCAGCGCGGCCACCTGCTCTCGTAGCGACCCGTACGTGGTGGACTTGCTCCGCGAGATCACCGCGACGTCCGTGTCAGGGTGGGGGTCGATGATCGAGGCCAGGTTCACGGTCGGTCAGTCCACCACACGGGTGCTGCGTCACGCCCGCCCAGGATCCGCCCCGGCCTCAAGGCGAGGCCCGATCGTCCCGATCATCGAGATGATGTCCCCCCGCCGGTGGCTGCCCGCCTTCGCCGCGCTCTGGGCCCTGACCTTGGGGCTGCTGACGTCGACCTCCGACGCCCAGCTGGCGGCCCCCTCGTCCCCCGGCACCGCGGAGGCGCTGTCGACGCCGGCGTCCGACCCCGGCATCGAGTCCCAGTTCGTCAGCCGGATCAACAGCCTGCGGGCGTCGAAGGGGCTGCGGCAGCTGCAGGTGTCGGGCGAGCTGGTGGGCGTGGCCCGCAACTGGACCGACCACATGGTCGGGCAGGGGCAGATCTCCCACAACCCGAACCTGGGCTCCCAGGTCGGCGGGGACTGGACGAAGCTGGGCGAGAACGTGGGCGTCGGCTACGACGTCGACGGCCTGATGCGGGCCTTCATCAACAGCCCGGCGCACTACGCCAACCTCGTCGACCCGGCCTGGACCCACGTCGGGGTCGGGGTGTCGCACGCCAGCGACGGACGGATCTACACCACCCACAACTTCATGGCCCTCAGCGGCGGCGGCGGCCCGCCCCCGACCTCGCCACCCCCGCCGCCGAGCGGCGGCGGAGGACCGCCCCCGACGAACCCGCCGTCCACCCCCACCACCGCGACCGCGCCGCCGACCACGACGACCACCGCGCCGCCACCGCCGCCGGAGCCGCACCCGACGACCGCGCGCGTCACCGCGGTCCTGGATCCGCTGCGGTCCCTCGAATCCAGCTGAGTTGTCTGCCGGCTCCGAGCGTCGCTTCGCTCCTGTCTCCGCAGGTGCCTCCCGCCGACCGGCGAAGCCGGCTCGGCTCCGGCCTAGCTGGCATCGATTGGTGAGTCCCGTCGCTCCCGCCCGGCGAGACTGCCTGGGATGACGGCCGCCATCGAGACGCAGGATCTGACCCGCTCGTTCCCGAGCGGCGTCGCGCTGGACGGCCTCACGCTCGAGGTGCAGCCGGGCGAGGTGCTGGCGCTGCTCGGCCCGAACGGCGCCGGCAAGACGACCACGGTGCGGCTGCTCAACGGGATCCTCACCCCCGATCGCGGGCACGCCACGGTGCTCGGGCTCGACCCGGCCGTCCACGGCGACGAGGTGCGCCGCCGCACGGGTGTCCTGACGGAGCATGCCGGCCTCGACGAGCGGCTGACCGCGCGCGAGAACCTCACGCTCACCGGGCGCATGCGCGGCCTCGACCGTGGGTGGGTCGAGCGGCGCACCGACGACCTGCTGGAGCAGTTCGGCATGGCCGATCGGGCCCACCTGCCCGTGCAAGGCACGTCCACCGGGCAGCGCAAGCGGCTCGCCCTCGCTCGCGCCCTCCTGCACGACCCCGACGTGCTGTTCCTCGACGAGCCGACGTCTGGCCTCGACCCGGCCGCGACGCGCGACGTCATCGACCTGATCGGCGCGCTCGCCACCGAGCACGGCCGCACGGTCGTGCTGGCCACGCACTTCCTCGGTGAGGCTGGGCGCCTGGCCAACCGCATGGCGGTCCTCCACCGCGGCGTGCTGCACGCGTTCGGGCGACCCGAGGACATCGCCGCCGACCTGTGGCACGGCGTCGACGCCGAGCTCGATCTCGGCGGCCCCGCGGACGAGGCCACCGCCGACTCGCTGCGGACGACCAGCGGCGTGTCGATGGTGGCGCCGTCACCCACCGGCGCCATCGTGCGGGTGACCGATCGCGAGGTGGTGCCCCACCTCGTGCGGTTGCTGGTGGCCCGGGGCGTGTCGGTGTACGGCGCCAGCGCCAAGGCGCCCACCCTCGAGGACGTCTACTTCGCGGTGGAGGCCGGGATCGCCGCCACGGAGGGCCGCCCGCCCACCCCGCCGACGGCCGACCTCCTCGGCTCCGTCCCCGAGGAGGTGGCGTCGTGAACGGGTCGGTCATGCGGGCGATCATCGCCAAGGACCTCATCGCGGTGCGGCGCTCGAAGGCGGTCGTCATCCCGATGCTCGCGGTGCCGGCGCTGCTGATGATCGTCATGCCGCTGGCGATCGGCCTCGCGGCGCGCAGCCAGGTCGATCCCGACGTGGGCCGCATCCTCGGCTCGATGCCGGGTGACCTCGCCCGGCCGATCCTCGACCTGCCGAAGCGCGAGCAGCTCGTGGTCCTCGTCAACGGCTACCTCTTGGCGCCGCTGTTCCTCATCGTGCCGTTGATGGTGTCGGCGGTCCTCGCGGCGGACGCGTTCGCCGGCGAGAAGGAGCGCAAGACGCTCGAGTCGCTGCTCCACCTGCCGGTGGCCGCCCGCGAGCTCTTCTACGCCAAGCTCCTGACCGCCTTCATCCCCGCCATGGCCGTGTCGTGGATCGGGTTCCTGTGCTTCTGCCTGGTCGCCAACGGGGTGGCGTGGCCCGTGATGCACCGCATCTTCGTGCCGACGCGGCTGTGGCTCGTGATGATCCTGTGGGTCGCGCCCGCGGTGGCGACGCTCGGCTTGGCGGTGATGGTGCGGGTGTCGGCGCGCGCCCGGACGAGCCAGGAGGCCAACCAGCTCGGCGGCGCTGTCATCCTCCCCCTGATCTTCCTCGCCGTCGGCCAGTCCAGCGGCCTGCTGCTCGTGCCCCTCCCGATCGCGATGCTCATCGGCGCCGCGATCTGGCTGGTCGCGATCTGGCTCGTCCGCGGCGGCGCCAAGCGCTTCACCAGAGACCAGCTCGCCGCCAAGGTCTGACGCCCGCGGCACGACAAGGTCAAGGGCGCGGCGAGCGCAGCCCCGCAACTTGTGGCCCTGAGTTCCGCAATTCGGAACTGGCGACCACAAGTTCGGGCGGTGTCGACCTTGCCCTGGCCGGCACAACACCTAGCGCATGAAGAAGAGCTGGGCGGCGGCCGCGACGAGGATCATCGCCAGGAGGAGGGCGAGGACGAGGGTGGTGCCGGGCCTCATCGGTCGGCCTTCGTGGTCATGCTCACCGGGGACGAGGTCATCGGGCGGTCGTCGTCGCTCGGCGCCGAGAGCGTGACCTCGGTGCCGAGGGGAAGCGCCAGCTCGGCGGCCGCCGATCGCTTGCCCATGCACACGGAGAGCATCCCGTAGCTGTCGACCACCAGGCCGACCTGACCCGGGACGATGCCCTCGTAGGTGGCGGCCCGGTCGGCGGTGCGGACGTCGTCACCCCACCGCAGCTGCACGCGGGGACCGAAGCCGGCGACCTCCTCGGGGTCGACGTTGAGCTGGCAGTTGCCGTACCGGTCCACCCACAGGACCTCGGCCACCACGTCGCCGTCCTCTTCACGGCTGAGGGGCAGGAGGCCCGGCACGAGCGACAGCGGATCGATCGACCGCCCCAGGTCCGCCAGGGGCACGCCGGCACAGAGGTGCGCGGCCGCCGGAGCGAACACGTCGCGCCCGGCAAAGGTGGGACCCGGTGCCACCAGCTGGTAGTCGGGGTTGGTGAGCTCGACGGCCGCGGTGGCGCCGCCGCTCATCGCCACCGCGCTGGCGAGCAGACCGTTGTCGGGGCCGACGAGATAGCTCTGCCCGCCTCCGACCTCCACGGCGATGGCCCGACGCTCGGTGCCGACCCCCGGGTCGACGACCGCCAGCACCACACCTGGGCAGAGGTACTGGGCGGCCCGCCCGAGGGTGAGGCTCCCGGCGCGGACGTCGTAGGCCTGGATCTCGTGGGTGAGGTCGACCACGGTGACGTCGGGGGCGATCGAACGGATCACCGACTTCACGACACCGACGAACTCGTCCGTCGTGCCGTAGTCGGAGAGGAAGGTGATCGTGTCGAAGCGGGCGCCCATGGCCCTGGCGAGGGTACCGGCGGTGCCCGGCGCGAGGCCTATCCGGCGTCGCTGTAGCGGGTCTGGAGGTAGGCGTCCACGTCGTCCTCGCTGATGCGGAAGGACTTGCCGATCCGCGCGGCACGCAGGTCGCCCGCCTTGATGAGGCGGTAGACGGTCATGCTCGAGACCCGAAGCTGTTCGGCGACCTCGTTCGGCGTGAGGAACCGAGGACGCGGTGATGACGTTGCCAAGGAAGGCACCCCTCTCCAAAGGTGTGGCGGAAGCGTACGTGCCTGTGGCTGGTGTGGCTAGAGGGAGTGTGGTGGCTGCTGTCCCAGCTGTCGGGACCGCTCGGTGGCGGCCGCCACGGCCGCCAGGAACGCCGCCCGGAGCCCGTGCTGCTCCAGCACCTGCAGGCCCGCCGCGGTGGTGCCGGCCGGGGAGGTGACCGCGGCGCGCAGCGCCTCCGGCCCGTCGTCGCTCTGCGCGAGGAGGGTGGCGGCGCCGAGCACCGTCTGGATCGACAGCGCCCGGCTGACCTCCCGCGGCAACCCGGCCAGCACCCCGGCCTCGATGAGGGCTTCGGCGACCAGGAACACGTAGGCCGGACCGGACCCCGAGAGACCCGTGACGGCGTCGAGCAGTGGCTCCTTCACGCGCACGACCGTGCCCACCGCCCCGAGCAGCGACTCCGCCCACTCCATGTCGTCGTCGGTGGCCGCCGTGCCAGGCGCGATGGCGGCGGCTCCGGCCCCCACCACGGCCGGCGTGTTCGGCATGGCCCGCACCACGCGGGACTTCGGGGCGAGATCGGCCTCGAGGGCGGCGATCGTGACGCCGGCCGCGATCGACAGCACACGGCTGGGACCGTGGGCGGCGAGGGCCCGGCACGCGGTGGCGACGTCGACGGGCTTCACCGCGATCACGTTGCCGTCGGCGGGCGTCGGCTCGTCGACCACGTCGACGCCAGGGAACGCGGCCTGCAGTGCGGTCAAGCGACTCGCGTCCGGCTCGACGATGCGGATGCCGTCGAGCCGCTGACCACCGGCCGTGAGGAGACCGCCCACCAGCGCTTCGCCCATGCGGCCGCCGCCGATCACCTGGAGCACCATGGGTGTGACGCTAGTGCCCGGCCCGCGGCGTTGATCGTGGCCACGGCGAGTCAGGCGCTCCGCTGCCAAGGACGCAGGACGAAGGCCTCCCCAGGCGAAGGGGAGGACGAGGACGCCCGCCGCGGTTGACCTGGCCGGCGTGGCCGCATCAGGCGTCGCTGGGCCGGGCACTCGGGTCCACCGGGCGCGGCTCGGTGCCGAACCGGCCGACGCCTTCCAGCACCACCAGCCCCGCGGCCATGGCCCCGCCCAGCACGAACGTGGTGCCCGTGCCGACGGCCCCGTACGTCGCCGACGCCAGCAGCGGCCCCACGGTCTGTCCCACGCGCGCGGATCCGACCCACACCGCCACGACGGCGCCTCGCTGCGCCGCGGTGGAGGCGCCCGCCACCACGTCCTGCAGCGTCGGGATGAAGACGCCCTCGCCGAGCCCGTAGAGCATGGCGCCGCCGAGGAGGATCGGCAGCGTCGGCGCCACGCCGATGATCGCGAAGGCGATCGTGAACAGCACCGCCGCCCCCGCCAGCAGGCTCACGACGCCGAACTTGGCGCGCAGCCACCCGAGCCGCAGCGCGGTGAAGGTGGACGTGAGGGCTGGCGCGGCGATCACCAGGCCTCGCTGGCCCGCGCTCAGCCCGAACTCGCGCTCGAGGTGCACGGGGAGGGTCGTGAGGAACAGCCCGAAGATCAGCATGAAGATGACCACACCGATCGAGATCGATCCGAGCACGTCGCGATGCCGGATGGCGGTGCCGGCCCCACCGAGCTGGTCGCGCACGGTCACCCCGGCGGCCGGCCGGTTGGCGTCGAGCCGTCGGTAGATCAGCACCGCGGTGGCGAGGGCGACGGCGTACGGCGCGAACGAGAGCCGCCAGCCGCCGAGCTCCGTCAACAGCCCGCCGAGCGGCGGGAACACGGCGAGCGACAGCGTGAGCACCGCGGCGTTCTGACCGACGAGCCGAGCCCGCTCGAGGCCCGACCAGTGGTCCCCGATGATCACCACGGCCAGGTTGATGAGGCCGGCGGAGCCGACGCCCTGCAGGAGCCGCAGCGCGAGGAGGATCGGGAACGTCGGCGCCAGCGCCGACAGCAGCCCGAAGGTGCCGAAGGCGACGAGGCACGGCACCAGGACGGCCCGTCGGCCGAACCGGTCGGCCAGGACGCCGATCACGGGCGCCATCACGATCCCCGGGAGGGTGCCGGCGGCCACGAAGAAGCCGGCTCGGGAGTCCGGTTGGTGGAACGCCTCGAGGATGTCGGGGATCGCCGGCCCGACCAAGGTGTTGGCGAGGATCCCGGTGATCGTGATGGAGAAGATCAGCGGGAGCGGCGGGGGGCTGGCCTGGGTCACCCCTTCCCCGATCGGGTGCTGTCAGGGCATCCCCCCCGCCACCGCGAGTCCCGAAGGTAGATCGAGACTCCATGAGATGCAATGGATCAGCCGGAGAACCGAGAGGCGAAGCCGATGCGCAGGGCGGGCCGGAAGAACTGCTCCACCCAGGCGTAGAGCGACCCGAGCACGCGGTCCAGCTCGTCGTCGCGGATCGCGGCGTTGTCGAGCTGACCCACCAGGAACACGGCCTCTTCGTCCCCGATCGCGAACGAGGCGCCGTAGAGCTTCAGGTTCCGGCGCAGGAGGTGCTCGAAGAACGCGGCGTGGTTCTCCTCCGGGCCCGGCATCACGTAGGTCTCGTAGTGCAGCGTGCGCTGCCGGAGGTGGAACCAGATCGTGAAGGTGTCCTTCTCCTCGCCGTGCACTCGCACGAACCAGCGTCGGACGCCCGGCGTCTCATCGCGATCGACCGCGGCCACGATCGGGTTGTCGGCCAGCTGCACCTCGAGCCACGCGTCGATCTGCGCCTCGAGCGCGTCGAGCTGCTCCGGAGAGCAGGCACCGTCGGTCACTAGCTGCAGTCGACCAGCGCCCGCGACGTGAGGTCGCCGTACACGCGGCGCAACCGCCCGGCGGCGGTGGACCACGTGTAGCCCCGGGCGCGCTGCGCGGCCTGACGGGACAGCTCGGTGGCCAGCGCGGGCGAGTCGAGCACCTGCTCGGCGTACGACGCGAACACCGCGGGATCGCGGCCCTCGACGAGGAAGCCGGTGCGGCCGTGCTCGACGAGGGTGCGGAGGCCTCCGACGGCCGCCGCGACCACGGGCGTGCCGCACGCGGCCGCCTCCAGCGCGACGAGCCCGAAGGACTCGGAGCGGCTGGGCACGAGCACCACCTCGGCGGCCCGGTAGTACGTCGAGAGCAGGTGGTGGGCCACGGGTTCCACGTGGCGCAGCTGATCGGTGACGCCGAGCTCGGCGGCCAGCTTGTCGATCCGCTCGACCTCGGCGGCGCCCTCGGCGCCGCTCGCCCCGCCGACGACCACGAGGCGCGCGTCCGGGCGCCGGAGCGCGGCCAGCGCGCGGATGGCGACGTCGAGGCCCTTCAGGGGCTGGATCCGGCCGACGAACAGCAGCAACGGCCCGCGACCGAGGTCGAGGTGCTGGAGCGCGGTGCGGGCGCCGAGGCGATCGCCGGGCGAGAAGAAGGCGTGGTCGACGCCGGGAGCCACCAGCTCGATGCGGCTCGGATCGGCGCCGTAGAGGCGCTCGAGCTGATCGGCCTCGGCCGCGCACGACGCGAGGATCGCGTCGGAGCAGCCGATGACCTCGGCCTCCGCCCACACCCGCAGGTCGGGCTCGGGGTCGCCGGTCTCGGCCTTCACGCGGGCCAAGGTGTGGAACGTGGAGACGAGCGGCAGGTCGAGCTCGTGCTTCAGCCGGTGGCCGGCCACGCCGGAGAGCCAGTAGTTCGCATGCAGCGCGTCGACGTCACCGAGGGACCGGAGGTGGCCACGCACGCCATCGGCGAAGAGGTCGACGACGTCGGGCAGCTGCTCCTTGGCGAGGTCGGGCGGACCGGCGTCCACGTGGACCACGCGGAAGCCGGGCTCCACCTCGACGATCTCAGGGCTCGTGGGGTCCTGCCGACGCGTGAACACGTCGGCCTGGACGCCCGCCTGGGCCAGCGCGGACACCAGCTCGCGGACGTACACGTTCATGCCGCCGCTGTCGCCCTGACCGGGCTGGGCGAGCGGAGACGTGTGGAGAGAGAGGACGGCGAGGCGGCGCATGAGGGGTACCGCGGTGGATCAACGCTCGGCGTCGACCAGTTCTTCCTCGTCGGAGCCGTTCCCGCCCTCGTTCTCGTGCCGGAACGAGGTGTAGATCCGGATCAGGGTCTTCTTCTGCTCCTCCGAGAGCTGCGGATCACGGCGGATCTCGGCCACGAGATCGGCCCCTTCGCGCTCCTCGAGGATGCCGGCCCGCACGTAGAGCGTCTCCGAGGAGATCTCCAGGGCCCGGGCGATCTGCTGCAGGATCTCGGCCGAGGGCTTCCGCAACCCGCGCTCGATCTGGCTGAGGTACGGGTTCGAGATGCCGGCGAGCTCGGAGAGCTTGCGCAGCGACAGGTGCCCCACACGGCGCTGATCCCGGATGAACTCGCCCAGGTCGCGCCAACGGTGCTCGAGGTCCTCCTTCACAGCGGGCCACGCTACGCGACTGCCGCGAGCAAGCGTTAGTCGAGCGCGAACTACTGCAGCAGCGAGTCGACCGAGGCCTCGCCGGTCTTGTACCGACGGGTGATCTCCGCCTGCAGGGCGTCGATCCGCTCGAAGAGGTCGCGGCGGTGCCCCGAGACCTTCTGCTCGAACGCCTCGAGCTGGTCGGTCATGGCGCGGAGGTGGTCGTCGTCGACCGTCGGGAGGTCGGCGAGGTGCCCCGGACCGACGATGGCGTCGAGCTCGGCTTCGAGCGCCGGCGGCATCTCGCCCGGCGCCATCATCTGCGGGAGCCGGCCCACCCCAGGAGCGTGGGTGCGGTCGGAGAGGACCGCGGGGAGTCGAGCGATGAGGTCGGCGAGGTCGGTGGGATCGCCGCCCTCGGCGCGGCGGGTGAGCTCGAGGCCGACGATGTCGAGGCGACCCTGCACGAGCCGGCGCAGGAGCGACAGCCCGGTCTCCACCTCCTGGCACTCGGCTCGCATCGACCGGACGTCGTCCATGGGGCGCGCGGGGAGGTCGCCCAGGTAGCCCGGATCGAGCAGGTCGGCGAGGTCCGTGGCCATGGCGCGAGCGTACCTCCGAGTTCCGACGCCAGAAGGCTCGCCGATAACGTGCCGGCATGCGACGCTCCTTCCTCCCCCTGGCCGCGGTCACCGCGCTCGGTGTCACCCTCGTGGGATGCGGGGGCTCCGACGACGGCGCCAGCGGTTGCACCCCGTCGACCTCCGAGGTCGAGGTCGGCGCCAACGACAACCTCACGTTCGACGCGGACAGCTACGACGCCGACGCCGGCTGCGTCGAGCTCACGTACACGAACGGCGGCAGCGTCGCCCACACGCTCCTGATCAAGGGCAAGTCAGGCTTCAAGCTCTCGGTGGGTGACACCGACGAGGGCACCGTCGACCTGCCGGCCGGCGGCTACGAGCTGTTCTGCGACGTCGCCGGCCACGAGGCCGCCGGCATGAAGGCCGACCTCACCGTCTCGTGACGGATGGGCGCCGAGCGCTCACGCCTTGAGGAGGAGCTCCCAGCCGACGAAGTAGACGATCGCGAGCAGGCCGAAGCCGAACCAGATCGTGGCCTTGTGCTTGTCGAAGGCCGCCTTGTTGAAGGCGCTGTCGATGCCGCCGATCAGGCCGAGCGCCGAGCCTTCGACGAAGGCCCACAGCACGAGCACGAGGATCCAGTAGGCGACCGTGCCGCCGATGGCGTCGAACCACACCGCGCCGTGGGCGGCGAAGATCATGAACCAGAGCATCGGGATCGAGAACAGCGTGTTGCAGCGCGACGCGCGGGCGGCCTTCTTGGCGGCGGCCGGCGCGTCGGGGTTGGCCTCGCCACCGCCGGCGACGTTCTCGGCGTTGCCGATCACGATCTTCTGGTTGCGCCAGATCACGCCCCACACGTTGAGGAACATCGTGGTGCCGAACAGCATGCCGGTGAGGATGGCGGTGCCGCCGACGCCGGAGAGGTAGAGGTCGGTGTTCTCGCCGTCACCCTGGATGCCGACGAGCAGCACGCCGAAGAGGAACGTGAGCAGCGCCGCCCACCGGAACCACCACAGGGCCCGGAACGTCAGCTTCCGCAGCGCCTCAGACCGAGCGCCGTCGGAGAGCTCCGCATAGGACGGGACCTGCACGAAGTTGAAGAAGTAGAGCAGCCCGACCCACGTGACCCCGGAGAGGACGTGCGCCCCACGCGTGAGCACGGACAGCGGCCCGCCCGGGTCGGTGAAGTTCTCGAAGATCTCCATGGCGCAACACCTCACGGCTTGTGGACAGGCGGCTCGCAACCTACTGACGCGGCCCGGTCACCTCAACCATCCTCGAATACGGTGACCGGCGATGTCTGACCACGACCCCTACGGCGACCCGACCCGCGTCGACACGCCCGTGAGCGATCCGACCATGGCGATGCCGGCCGTGACGGGCGGACAGCCACCCGTGGGGCCGCCCCCGACCGGCCAGCCGCCGGCCGAGCCGCGCGACCGGCGCCCGTGGATCATCGTGGGCCTGCTGGTGCTGATCGCGCTGATCGGCCTGGCCATCGTGCTCCTGTCGGACGACGACGAGGACACCGCCACCACGACGACCACCACCACCGTCGAGGAGTCGACGACCACGTCGTCGTCCACCACCACGACCGCGCCGACCACGACCACGACGGCACCGACGACCACGACGACGTCCCCGCCGACGACGGTCGACCCGGCGAGATGCGTGTCGTCGGCCCCGGATGACCCCGACACGACCGCGCGAGGTCGTGTACGAGGCGTTCACGCTCGGCGACCGCGACTGCGCCGCGAACCTGGCGACGTCGGAGGCGATCGACCAGCTGTTCGGCATCCCGGGTGAGGGCGGCGGCTGGACCCTCGAGGGCTGCCAGGACGTCGAGGATCCCGAGCCCGCAGACGCAGTGCAGCTTCACGGTTCGACGGCGGGTCCACCACGTTCCGCATGAACTACAGCGAAACGGAGGGCTGGACCGTGTTCGAGGTCTTCCAGACCGAGGACTGACACGTTTCGACCGGCACCGGTCGTGGGTACGGTCGAGGGCATGGCCTTCACCCTCCCCCCGCTGCCGTACGCCCTCGACGCACTGGCCCCCCACCTCAGCCGTGAGACCCTCGAGCTCCACCACGGCAAGCACCACCAGACCTACGTCGACAAGCTCAACGACCTCGGTCGACGACAAGAGCCTCACCAACGACGACCTCGAGGCCTTCATCCTCGAGGCCGACGCCGGGCCCGCCGTTCAACAACGCCGCCCAGCACTGGAACCACAGCTTCTACTGGCAGGGCATGGCCCCCGATGGCGGCGGCGAACCCGGCGGGCGAGCTGGCCGATGCCATCGACCGTGACTTCGGTTCGTTCGACGACTTCACCAAGGAGCTCAGCAAGGCGGCCGAGACGCACTTCGGCGTCCGGCTGGGCGTGGCTCGTGCACGACGGCTCGAAGCTCCTCGTCACCTCCACCCACGACGCCGACCTGCCGCTCAAGCACGGCCAGCAGGCGCTGCTCACCATCGACGTGTGGGAGCACGCGTACTACGTCGACTACCGCAACAAGCGGCCCGACTACATCAAGGCGTTCCTCGACGAGCTCGTGAACTGGGACTTCGTCGCCAAGAACCTGAAGAACGTCTAGAGCACGAGTCCCACGCCCACGCACCACACGGGCGCGGCGAGCAGCAACGAGTCGAGGCGTCGCAGCGACGACGCGGGGGCGCCCGCGGCTGGGAGCAGCGCACTGGCGAAGAGCTGACCCATCGGCGCCAGCACCGCGACGATCCCGCCGAACAGCCAGGCCTCGCCGAAGCTGAGCGTCGAGATCGGCAGGGTGGACACGATGAAGGTGACCACGACGATGGCGGACAGCCCGGCGGCGGGTCCCTCGTACGGGTTGTTGGCCCCGGATCCCACGATGTAGTCGCCCGTCTCGTACGCGGACACGAGCAGGAGCAGGGCGATGGCGGATCCCTGGTCGAGGCGCGCGAGGAGCACCATCGACATGGCGGCCAACCCGGGGAACAGCGCGCACTGGACGGTCCAGCCGGCGTCGGTGACGGCGGGATACGGCGAGCGGCGTGTCCCCGGTGGCGACCACGCACGCCAGCACGGCGCCGCCGAGGATGCCGAGGCCGGCACCGCCCGCGCCGAGGCACGCGCCGAGCGTCATGGCTCCGGCCATGCCCGCGGCAACGAGCTCGTTGGGCCGCAACCGCCGACGACGCCACACCTTGGCGGTCTGCGCGGTCGCCAAGGCCGCGGCGCCGCCGTAGACGAGCGCCGTCGGCAACGGGCCGATGGCCAGCGCCGACCAGCGCCACCAGGAACCAGAGCATCCCGAGGCGGACCCGCGGCCCTTCGATGTCGTAGACGACGGCGTACCGGCGGCGGAGGGTCTGGCCGCGCTTGGAGCGCGACGCCCGCACCCGGTTGCTCACCCGCCGCGCCTCGCGCTCGTCGACCTCCTGGTAGATCGGCTTGCGCTGACGGGCGGCGTCCTTGGTCGCCATCAGCCGGCTCCACCCGACACGGGGGGCAGCACCGCGACCTCGTCACCGTCGGCGACGACCTCATCGAGCGCGCACGGCTCGCCGTTGCACCAGATCTGGCAGTGCTCGAGCGACCTCCGTGAACGACGCGCCGTAGCGGCCCCGAGCCGCGTCGAGGACGTCCGCGACGGTGGCCGCCGGGCACCTCATCCCGACCTGTGCCGGCGGCCTCGCGGGCGCCGGCGAACAGTCGCAGCACGGCCAAGCCACCCACCTCCTCGCGTCGTTGGGGGCGAGCGTGAGCGTAGCGACGGTCCCTTGCGACCGGCCCATCTCGGACGTCCGCACCGGTTGGGGGAGCCCGCAGGCGGTTCGGTAGGTTCGGACGCCATGACCCGCGTCCTGCTCGTCCGCCATGGGCAGTCGGAGTGGAACGCGGACGGGCGCTGGCAGGGACAGGCGGACCCGCCGCTGACCGACCTCGGCCGCCACCAGGCGCTCCACGCCGCTCGCAACCTCGGCGTGGTGGACGCCATCGTGGCGTCGGACCTGCAGCGGGCGAGCGAGACGGCGCTGATCATCGCCGGCGAGCTCGGCGTGGGTCCGCTGGTGCTCGAGGCGGGCCTGCGCGAGCGCGACGCCGGCGAGTGGTCGGGGCTCACCCGGGCCGAGATCGACCGCGATTGGCCTGGCTACCTCGACCCGCCGCCGGCGGACCGCCACTGCCAGCTTCGGCAACGGCCCGGCCGTCCGATGCGTCGGACGCCTCGGCGCAACCGCTCGCCGAGCGGCGTCGTCCGCCCAGCTGGGAGCCCGACGAGGTGCTGCTCGATCGCGTCGTCGCCGCGCTCGGCGCGCATCCACGACCTCGCGCCCGACGGTGAGGTGATCGCCGTCACCCACGGCGGCGTCGTCTACGCGCTCGAGGCGCTCCTGGGCTCGCCGTTCGAGCGGCTCGCGAACCTCGCGGGCCGCTGGATGGAGGTCGGGCCGGGCGGCGAGCTGCGGCGGCTCGGCGAGCGGGTCGTGCTCGTCGACCCCGACGAGCTCACGGTCCCCGCCCAGATCTGACTCCAGCTCTGAGCGGCACCGGCTGTCACACCCTCGTCGGTACTGTCGAGGACGTGGAGACGTTGTGGTCGACGGACGATTGGGAGGAGGGCGAGGTCCGGCCTGTGCCCACCCTCGTCGCCGAGCCGGACCCGCCCGGCGAGCCGTCGTCATCCGCCGTCGCCGGCATGGAGGTGGAGGTCATCCGCTCCTCCAAGCGGCGGAAGTCCGTCTCCGCCCGCGTCGTCGACGGCCGGATCGTCGTGCGCATGCCGCAGTGGATGACCAAGGCGCAGGAGGCCGAGTACGTCGAGTCGATGGTGGCCAAGCTCGTGCGCCAGCACACCGCCAAGACCGTCGACCTCACCGCGCGAGCCGCCGACCTGGCTCGCCGCTACCGGTTGCCGGTGCCTCGCTCGATCCGGTTCGTCAGCAACCAGGCCAGCCGGTGGGGATCGTGCTCACCCACGGTCGGCGAGATCCGCATCAGCGATCGCATCGCGTCGTTCCCGAGCTGGGTGCTCGATGCGGTCCTCGTCCACGAGCTGGCCCACCTGGTGGAGGCCAACCACAGCCCCGCCTTCCACGAGCTGGCCAACCGCTTCCCGAAGCAGGAGCGCGCCTACGGCTTCCTGCTCGCGATGGAGCTCACCGAAGGCGACGTCGAAGAGGGCGAGGCCGACGGCGGGTCGTCGAGGCCGGCGAACCCCTCGTACACGCCCTGATCGATCTGCTCGAGCGCCCGCTCCACGGCGAACAGCTCCCCCTCGATCTTCTCCAGCACAGAGAGATCCGGCGCCGGCTCCAACGCATTCGGTGCTTCGCGTGCCTCGTCCACACCAATGACGGTAGACCCCCGACTCCACCGTGCCGGTAACTTCGACCCGGGCCGCTAGCTCAATGGCTAGAGCTGCAAACTTTTAATTTGTCAGATCCGGGTTCGACCCCCGGGCGGCCCACCCAGACCGCTTCGCGCGGAACCACCCGTTCACAACGGCTGTCCTACGGCGATGACAGTTGGTCGTCGGTGTCCATCGGGACCTCCTTGGGATCAGTAGCCGGGCGCGGGCTGCCAGAGCTGGAACGGGACGCCTTGGTCGTCGAGGCAGCGAGCGTTGCCGCCCGACGGGTGGACCTCCTCCGACAGCACCGTGCCGCCGAGCTCGCGGACTCGAGCGGCGGCGGCCGCGACGTCGTCCACCCGGATGAACAGGGTCACCCCGGGCTCGGTGGCGGCGCCGTCGATCCCGCCTGGGGGCGAGACGTTCTCGATGTGGAACCCCTGCCCGCTCGGTCGGGCGTCCCAGCCGAACAGCGCCCCGAAGAACGCGGCCGCCCGGCCCGGGTCAGGCGCGTCGATGGTGAAGTACCCGACCCCAGGCGCCGAGGCGTTGGCCGCCGCCATCTCCGTGCGGGTCGGCGGGTCGGCCGGGGCGCGGTCGCCGAGGTCGACGGTCTCGTACGCGTAGCCCGCGTCGGCCATCTCGCGGTCGCGCTCGTCCTGCGTGGTGCTGGAGGTTCCCGGCGCGTCGATCTGCCACTGGTGGCCGAACGGATCGCGCACGGTCCCGGAGCGGGAGCCATAGAAGCGGTCGTCCACCGGCTGCAACACCTGAGCGCCACTGGCCGCGGCCCGCTCGACCGTCGCATCGGCGTCGGCCACCTCGAGGTGGAGCGACACCCCCACCGCCGGATCGCCGGCGTTGATGCCGTACTCGGGATAGGCGTCGGCGACGTAGAGGCCGTTGCCGTCGATGTCGAGCTCGCAGTGGCCGACTCGCCCGTCGTCGCCGCGGATCAGGTCGCCCACCACGCGGGCGCCGAACACCTCGCCGTAGAACGCGATGGCGGCGTCGGCCCCGTCGACGATGAGGTACGGGCGCAGCTGCAGTCCGGTGCGCACCGAGGGTTCGGTGATGGTCATGGTGCCTCCCGGAGGCGTGGGGTCGAGCAGGTCGCCGAGACGCCGGCGCAGCTGCGCGGCGAAGGCGGGGTTGGGGGCCACCGGGGCGTCCGGCTGGCGCAGGGCATCGAGAGGATCAGCCACCGTCGCTCCCTTCGTAGGCTCGGCGGAACGCCAGCCGGGCCCGCACGAGCAGGGCCTCGGTGGCATGGATGGTGCGGCCGAGGTGCTCGGCCACCTCCGGGACGGGCAGGCCGTCGAGGTAGCGCAGCGTGAGGGCGGAACGGTGGTGGGCGCCGAGCCGGCCGAGCACCTCGTGGGCGACCGACGCGTCCAGGTGGGCGTCCCAGGGATCCTCGTCCGGCGCCACCTCGTCGGCCACCGCCTTGAGGTTGCGTTCGTCGCGCGCCTTCTTGCGCCAGTGGTCGACGAGCTTGTGCCGGGCCACGCCGATCAGCCACGCCGTCGTCATCGTCGGCACGGTCCCCTTCTGCACCGCCGACACCGCGGCCAGGAACGTCTCCGCCGTGAGGTCCTCGGCGACCGTGGCGCCGTCGCAGCGTCGCACCAGGTACCCGTACACCTCCGGGAGGGCCGAGTCGTAGAGCGCGAGCAGGGCCGGACCCTGATCCGCGGCGCTCGACGCTTGGCTCACGACCGCATCATCGTCGGCGGCCGCCGTTCTCCGACGGTCACCGGCCTGGGTTGGGGTGACGGCCCTCGAAGCGGCCTTCGGGGCGGACCTTGGCGTAGGCCTGGACGACCGGCTCGAGCTCCGCGGGCGAGGAGCCATGGAGGATGACGCCGTCGGCGCCGGCCGCGAGCTGGTCGAGGACGCGGGCCGCGCACTGCTCGCGCGGAGCCGACCGCGGCGGGGAGCCACTCCTCGGGGATGAGGGTCGTGGATGTGCTCGAGCTGGTCGATCGTGCCGACCGCATCGATGGCGCCCGGCACCGACTGCACCACCGCGTCGGCACGGAAGCGCTCGAGCGGCGCCGGGTCCCAGCCGTTCATCGTCACCAGCGCGTCGCCGTAGGCCTGGAAGTAGGTGGCCATGCGACCGGTGACGCCGCGCAGGAGCCGCTCGTGGTCAGGCTCGTGGAGCGTGGCGAGCACCGACCACACCTTCACCGACGCCGGGATCGCGGCCGGCCTCCTCGGCGCCGGCGCGCACCTCGGCGACGCACCGGGCCAGCGCCTCGTCGGTGACGAAGGTGTGGAGGATCACACCGTCGAGCAGGCCGCCCGCCCAGCGCATCGTCTTGAAGCCGAGGCACGCGGCCATGACCGGGATGTCCTCGTCGAACCCGCTCCCGAGCGACAGCAGCGGGTACGTGCCCGCCGGTCCGTCGTGTCCGAAGATCGCCTCGCCCTTCCACAGCCGGCGGTAGAGGCCGACGGCGTCCTCCATCTGCGCCATCGTGATCCGCGGGATGCCCATGATGTCGAGCAGCGGGCCGATGCCGCGCCCGATGCCGAGGGCGAAGCGGCCCGCGGGTCAGGCGGTGCATCGTCGTGCGCCCACGCGGCGGTCACGAGCGGGTGGCGCGTCGGCGTGTTCGTCACGCCGGTGGCGATCCCGACCTCCTCGCTCACGGCCGCGGCCGCTCCGCACAGCGTCGCCGCCTCCTTCACGTTGAAGCGCTCCGAGAGGAACACCGAGCCCAGCCCGATGCGCTCGGCGTCGCGGACCTCGTCGAGCAGCACCCGCGGGTCGTCGACGTGCCCGGCCAGGCCGTAGCAGCCCAGCTCCACCATCCGCTCCGGGTTCGCCATGCCCGGGGGTCTACGCGCCACCGCATGTACGGTTCCCGGACCCGGTGCCTGGCGCCCACGAGCCGCTCACCGACGCGCTGCTCGACCCCGCGACCTACGCCGGCGACCTCCACGCGCGTGCTGGATCGGCTGCGGGCGCGAGGCACCGCTGGCGTGGAACGCCACCAAGGGGTTCTGGGCCGTGACCCGGCACGCCGACGTGAGCGAGGCGTCGAGCGACCCCGGCCGGTTCTGCTCGTCGAAGGGGATCCTCGTCGACGAGATCGGGGTCACCTACGACTCGCCGCCGACGATGATGCACGCCGACCCGCCGGAGCACACCCGCTACCGGAAGCTGGCCCGACCCGGGTTCACGAACACGGTGGTGCGCCAGCTCGAGGTGCTCGTGCGCGAGCGCACCGGCCGACTGCCTCGACGCGCTCGGCCGCCAAGGCCGCCGACGGCGCAGCCGGTCGACGTCACCGCGGAGCTGGCCGTGCCGCTCCCGATCCAGCTCATCGCGCAGCTGCTCGGGCTGCCCGCGGGCGACGAGGAGCGGCTGTTCCGCTGGTCCGAGGCGGCCATCCCGGGCGCCACCGACTGGCCCGAGGACGAGCGGATGGCCCTGCTCGGCGAGATGACCGTCGAGCTGCTGGGCCTCGCCGCCGCCCGGCGGGCCGAGCCGCGCGACGACGTCGTGTCGATGCTGGCCACCTACGAGGAGGACGGCGAGTCGCTGACGGACGACGAGCTCGGGATGTTCCTCATCCAGCTCCTCGTCGCCGGCAACGAGACGACGCGCAACGCCATCTCCGGCGCGCTCGTCGCCCTGGCCGCAGCACCCCGAGCAGCTCGACCGGCTGCACGCCGACGCCGCCCTGCTCCCGAGCGCGGTCGAGGAGGTGCTGCGCTGGACGACGCCCGTGACGTCGTTCCTCCGCACCGCCGTGGCGCGACACCGAGCTGGGCGGCACCGCCGATCGCGGCGGGCGATCCGCTGCTGCTCATCTACGCGGCCGCCAACCGCGACGACGCCGAGTTCGGTCCGACCGCCGGCACGTTCGACGTGGGACGCACCCCCAACCACCACGTCGCGCTCGGCCACGGCCCGCACTTCTGCCTCGGTGCCGCCCTGGCCCGCCTCGAGCTGTCGGTCGTGCTCGAGGGCGTCGCCGAGCGCTGGCAGCGCCTGACGGTGGCCGGGCCCGTCCGTGCACAGCGGCTCGTCGGTGATCTCCGGCATCAAGGCGGCGCCGCTGCAGCTGGCGGCCCGATGACCGACCTCGACGGCCACCTGGCCATCGTCACGGGCGGCGGCGCCGGCATCGGCGCGGCCACCGCTCGGCGCCTGGCGCGCGCGAGGAGCACGCGTCGCCGTCCTCGACCGCAGCCTGCGACACCGCGCGCGGCGGTGGCCGAGGAGGTCGGCGGGCACGCCTTCGAGGTCGACGTGGCCGATCCGACCGCGACCACCGACGCGGTGCACGAGGCCGCCATCAGGCACTGGGCGGTCTCACCGACGTGGTCGCCAACGCGGGGTTCGGCCTCAACAAGCCGCTGCACCTCTACACCGACAAGGAGTGGCGACTCGTCGTCGGCGTGAACCTCGACGGCACGTTCCACACGCTGCGGGCCGCCATCCCGATCCTGCTCGAGGCCGGCGGCGGGAACATCGTCACGGTCGCCACGCTCAACGCCACCCGGCCGCTCCAGGGCGAGGCGCCCTACAGCGCGGCCAAGGCCGGCGTCGTGAACCTCACCGCCACCGCCGCCCTCGAGTACGCGCCCACCATCCGCGCCAACTGCGTCTCGCCCGGGATGATCGCCACGGCGCTCACGTCGGTCATCACCGACGATCCTGACTTCACCGCGGTCGCGGAAGCAGGGCACGCCGCTGCAGCGCATCGGCACGGCGGACGAGGTCGCGGAGGTGATCGCGTTCCTCTGCTCGGACGCGGCCGCCTACATCACCGGCCAGAACCTCGTCGTCGACGGCGGCGCCGGCCTGCCGAACCTCCAGGCCGACACGATCGTGAAGGCGGTTCGGGAGCGCTACAGCTAGGGACGGAATCGAGACGCGGTAAACCAGACGCGAACCTGCAGCGTGTGTGGGTCGTGGAAGCGGTGTGGATGCCGGACGACTCGAAGGCGACGGGCGACGCAGGTCGGGCGGTGCCGCTCGTGCCGGCCGCGGCCATCGAGGCGGTCCACGAGGCCTTTTCGACGTTCTATCGGCGGGAGCTGCCGCAGCTCGTCACGCTGGCCGCGGCCATCGCCGGGACCGACCGCGCCGAAGAGATCGCCCAAGAGGCGTTGCTCCGTGCCCACCGCGACTGGTCTCGGATCGCCCGCTACGACAAGCCCGGCGCGTGGGTGCGCCGCGTCGCGATCAACCTGGCCACGTCGACCCGACGGCGTCGAGGGGTCGAGGCCCGGGCCCTGCGGCGCATCGCCGCGCAACCACGCATCGACGTGCCGCCCCCGGAGGTCGACGGCTTCTGGGCGCTCGTGCGCCAGCTGCCCCAGCGGCAGGCGGCCGCGGTGGCGCTCCACTACCTCGACGATCTGAGCATCGCCGAGATCGCCGACGCCCTCGGTTGCGCCGAGGGCACGGCCAAGGCGCACCTCCACAAGGCCCGCCACACACTCGCCCAGCGCCTCAGCGCGCAGGAGGAACCATGACCGATCACGACGACCTGCCCGGCCTCGACGAGGCCGCGCGCCGCGCCGCAGACGGGCTCCGACACCACGTGACGCCGCGCGTCGACGCCAGCTCCGTCCCCTGGGGCGATCTCCCGGCGCCGTCAGGGCGGAAGCGGCTGCTCGTGCTGGCGACCGTCGCCGCGCTCGCCCTGGGCGCGGTGGCGCTGGCCGATCAGCAGGGCGACGGCAAGGGACCCGACGACGGAGAGGACGAGGACGCCGCCCTCGAGCTCGAGCCGACCGTGCTCGAGCTGGCCGGACCCCGTGACGGGAACCAGTCGATCGGCCTGCCGCTCGCCGTCGAGCCCGCCATCGAGCTCACCGACGGGCAGAGGGTCAGCGTGACCGGCGGGGGGTTCATCCCGGGAGAGTCCGTGGGCATCGTGCAGTGCGCCGCGGCGACGGAGGACCAGCCCGGCAACGCCATCGACTCCTGCGACATCGACCCGTTCACGAACGCCACCGCCGACAGCGACGGCGTCGCCACCGGTCAGTACACCGTGCACCGGATGCTGACCACCCCCCGCACGGGCACGGTCGACTGCCTCGTCGAGTCGGGTCGCTGCGTGGTCGCCATGGGCGCACTCAGCGACTACGACCGGTCCGGCGTCCACGAGATCCTGTTCGCGACCGGCGAGGGCGGCCCACCGCCCACCAGCGACCTCCCGACCGCCAGCGTCACGCCGATCGTCGGCCTGAACGACGGCGACGTCGTGCACGTCGACGGACAGGGGTTCGCGCCCGGCGCGCCCATCAGCGCCCAGATCTGCTCCATCGATCCGTCGGTGTGCTGGTCGCTCACCGGACCGGACCCATCCGGCGATGACCCGTACACCTTCACGGTGGACTCCGACGGGCGGGTGGCCGTCGACCTCCAGGTGTGGCGCTACCTGCCCGGAGCGGTCCTGGACACCTACGTCGACTGCGCGATCAGTCGCTGCCAGCTGCGCCTCGACGGCGATCGCGTGCCCGAACCGATCACCTTGGGTTCGTCCCGGGTGGCGCACCGCCGACCGCGGGGACCATCGGCATCGATCCGAGCGAAGGCTTGGCCGTGGGTGATCCGGTGACGATCGCCGGCGCGGGCTTCACGCCGGGAAGCCAGGTGTTGTTCGAGATCTGCGCCGCGCTCACCGCCGATCCCGAGGTGATCGTGGTGTGCGCGCCGATGACCGAGCAAGCGATGGTCGCCGACGATGACGGCGAGCTCTCGCTCGACGCCGTCATCCCCGACTGGGGCCGCACGGTGCCCGTCGCCACCACGACCTGCGGCCAGGAACCCGGTCAGTGCCAACCGGGGGTCCCGACCGATCTCGAGGTGCGCTGCGACGGGGTCGAGACCTCCTGCGCGCTGCGGGCCTCCGCGTCAGGTGTGGACACCGGTCGGCCGTTCTTCGGTCCCGCGCCGGTGCCGATCACGTTCCGACCGCCCGCCTGAGCGCCGGTCGGCCGCCCGCCCCTGGCCTCGCGAAGGCACGAGGTGGGACACTTTCTCCGTGGCGATCCAGGCGGGCACGGCCTTGCGAGCCCTGCGAGGGCTCATCGAGGTGCAGACGCGCGCCCTGGACGAGGACCTCCCTGGCGCCCTGCAGGGGGTGGTCGAGCAGCTGGCCCGGGTGCTCGACGTGCGCGCGGTCGCGATCAACCTGCACCGACCCGCATGGGACGACTTCGAGATCGTGGCGATCCACGCGCCGCCGGACATCATCAGCGCCCTGCGCGGTGGCCAGGTGCCCCGGTCCACCGTCGAGAAGCTCACCGATCCCAAGTTCGACGTCGGCGGCGCCTACTTCATCCCGGCCGGGGCGATCGACGAGGCCGACCTCGGTGGCGTGAGCGCGGTGATCCCGCGCGACGACCGACCTGACCACCCGGATCGCTGGGAGGAGGACGACGAGCTCCTCATCCCGATCCGTTCGGCAGAGGGTGAGCTCATCGGCTTCGTGTCCATCGACGAGCCCACGTCTGGCCTGCGGCCGGGCCCGGACGAGATCGCCATCGCCATCGCCGTCGCGGAGGCGGCCGCCGCCGCCGTACGCGGCGCCCAGCGGGCGCTCGAGGCCAGGAGCAACCGCGAGGCCCTCGAGCTCCTGTTCGAGCTGTCCGCGTCGCTCATCAACAACGAAGACATCGACCAGGTCCTCCTCGACTGCTGCGAGGGGATCCGGCGCGGCCTCGGGTTCGAACGGGTCCTGATCGAGATGGCCGATCCCGACTGCGACCAGCTCCGCGTGCGCGCCCAGCTGGGCTGGGACGACGGCACCCCGCCCGGCATGAGCTCGGTCGACGAGGTCACCAAGCTGTGCGATCCGGCCTACGAGATCGAGGGTTGCTACCTGTGGCCGGCCGTCGACGCCATCGAGCGGGTCGGTGCCGAGGCGCGCCGGTACGAATCGCGCCGCAACGGGGTCGGTCCGCTGGCGTGGGACCACCACTGGCTGATGGTGCCGCTCACGCACGCCGATGGGCACGTGGCCGGCTGGGTGTGGCCCGACGATCCGTCCGACCACCTGCTGCCGACCCCGGCGAAGCTCCGCATCTTGCGCACCTTCGCCAACCAGGCGCTGGCGGCGGTGAGCGACGCCGCCCACGTCGACCAGCTCAAGGAGCTGGCCCGGCTCGACGGGCTCACCGGCGCGCTGAACCAGCGCGCGTTCTTCGAGCGCCTCGACCTGGAGCTGCAGCGCGCCCGTCGCACCTCCGGTGCGGTCACGCTCGTGATGTACGACCTCGACCAGTTCAAGGCGCTCAACGACGGGCACGGCCATCCGGCGGGCGACGCCGCCCTGCGCAGCTTCACCCGGATCCTCGAGCGCAACGTGCGCTCCACCGACGCCGTCGGTCGAGTCGGCGGCGATGAGTTCTCGCTCGTGCTCGTGGGCGCCGACTCGGCGGACACGGCCCGCGTCCTCGATCGCATCGCCACCACGCTGGAGGACGACCCGCCCGCCCTCGGCGAGGTCCGAGCCAGCTACGGCACCGCCCGAGCCCCCGACGACGGGTGGACCCGCGAGGAGCTGGTCGAGGCGGCCGACCGACGTCTCTACGATCACAAGCGCCGGCGCGGCCGCCACCCGCACATCGCGCTGGTCGAAGACGCCTAGCGCCGTACGCGCGCTACACGTGGTCGAGGTCGGGCGCCTCGTCGTCGTCCACCACGCGCGCGCAGGTGGCGCACCACCAGCGCGCTTCGACCGGCGTGCCGCAGGTGACGTGGTGCAGCGGGGCCGCCGCCGTCGCGCTCGAGCGCGACGATCCCCATTGCGCGAGGAGCCGCAGCGCACCCGCCAGCTCGGCACCGCTCGCGGTGAGCGCGTACGCCACGCGGTAGGGGCGCCGCGAGTAGGGCCGGGCCGCCAGCACGCCTTCGGCCTCGAGCGCCTTCAGGCGGCTCGACAGGATGTTCGGCGCCAGTCCCTCGAACCCGGCCTGCAGCTCGCCGAAGCGCCGCGGCCCCTGCAGCAGGGCCTCGACGAGCAGCAGGCTCCACCGATCGCCGACGCGGTGGAGCGCCGCGTCCAACGCGCTGACGGGCGGGGGGCGCCGGGTGGGGGTTGGCATCGCGGCGGCTCCTTCGTAGAGTCACTTGCAGATCACAAGTTACCGCGAGGAGCCCCGCCCATGGCCACCATCCAGCCCACCACCCTCGGGGAGGCGGCTCGCGCCGCCCTCGCCGCCTCCACCCCGTCCGTCGTGCGCATCGGGCGGTCCCCCGGCCGCGGGTGCGGGATCGTCGTGGCCGACGGGCACGTGCTCACCAACGCCCACAACCTGCGCGACCGCACGACCGAGATCACCTTCGCCGACGGCCGAGCGGTGCAGGGCGAGGTGGTCGCCGTCGACCCCGACGGCGACCTGGTGGTGCTCGAGGTCGACACCGCGGGCGCGCCGGCGCTGGCCTGGGCGAGCGAGGCGGCGGGCCCCGGAGACGTCGTGTTCGCGGTCGGACGCTCGGGTGACGGCGGCCCGCGCGTCACCTTCGGGATGGTGAGCGGCGTCGAGCGGTCCTTCCGCGGGCCGCGCGGGCGGCAGATCACCGGCAGCCTCGAGCACACCGCACCGCTCGCCGCGGATCGTCAGGCAGCCCCGTGGTCGATGCCAGCGGCCGGCTCATCGCGCTCAACACCGCCCGCTTGGCCGACGGGTTCTACCTCGCCCTCCCGGCCGACGCCGCCCTCCGGGCGCGCGTCGACGCCCTCGTGCGGGGTGAGTCGGTCCACCGCCTCGTGCTCGGGGTGGGGCTGGCGCCGGCCGAGGTGGCCAGGCAGCTGCGCGCGTCCGTCGGCTTGGCCGACCAACCCGGGCTGCTGGTGCGGACGGTGGAGCCGGGCAGCCCTGCCGACGCGGCCGGCCTGAAGGTCGGGGACCTCCTCACGCACGCCGCCGGGAACGCCGTCACCACCGTCGACGACCTCCACACCGCCCTCGATGGGGCAAGGGAGAGCCGGCGGCTCACGCTGCACGTGGTGCGCGGCGCCGACGAGCTCGACGTGGACGTGTCGTTCGAGGCGCCGGCGAGCGACGAGAGCTAGACGGCGGCGAGGAGCTGCTCGTCGCGGCGAGCCGCGAAGCGCCGACCGGCCTTGCCGATCCGCCCGATGCGCTTCACGAGCGCGGCCCGGGCCTCTTCGGCCTCGGGGGTGAGGCCCTCGAGGGCCTCGACGCCCCAGTGGCGCAGCACGACCGGCACGAGGATCTGGTCGTGGTGGACGGCGAAGTCGTAGATGCCCGCCTTGGCGATGGCCTTGGCGTGGGCCTCGAAGTCGAGGATCCCGGTGCCAGGCATCTCGAAGGTGCGGACCTGACGCTCGATGGCGATCACCATGCCCGACGGGTCGACCTCGAGGGCGGCGGTGACGAGGTCGCGGTAGAAGAGGTAGTGGCGGTTCTCGTCGCTGGCCACCTTCCGCATGATGTCGTTGCCGGCCTTGTCGTCGAGCAGCTTGCCGGTGTTGTGGTGCGCGATGCGGGTGGCGAGCTCCTGGAGGGCCACGTACGCGAACCCGTCGTGCGGCGTCTCCGGCTCGGGCACCTCGCCGCACTCGACCTGCGCCATCCGAGCCCGTTCGAGCTGCACCGGGTCGATGGCCCGGGTGACGGTGAGGTAGTCGCGGATGACGATCGAGTGGCGACCCTCTTCGGCGGTCCAGCGGCGGGCCCAGGTGCCCCACGCCGTGTCGGCGCCGAACATCCGCTCGATGGTGCGGAAGTAGTAGGGCAGGTTGTCCTCGGTGAGGAGGTTCACGAACAGTGCGCTGCGCACCTCGTCGGGCAGCTGGACGTCGTCGGGCGACCACTCGTAGTCGGCCTCGAAGTCCCGGCCCTGGCCCCACGGCACGAGCTGGTGGGGGAACCACTCCTTGGCGGTGGCCAGGTGTCGCTCGAGCAGCTGCTCCGCGACAGGTTCCAGCTCGGCGAGGAGGGCGGCACCAGACGTCATGGGAGCCAGCCTACCTACCGGTCGGTAGGGAGAAAAGGCAGGGCTCCGAATCCGGTCCTGGCGGCGCGAACACCCTGGTCAGGGGGTTGCCGGAGGCCCGTCGATCGCCTCATCGCCGTAGATCGCCCGGGCCCAGTGCTCGACATCGGGGCCTCGGCGGAGGGTGTGCCCGCCGTCGACGGCGATGCACTGGCCCGTGATCCAGGACGACTCCGGGCCGCAGAGGAAGCGGATCAGGTGGGCGACGTCGTCCACCGTGCCGGTCCGGCTGATGGGCATGTTGGCGAGGTAGCCGGCCAGGACCTCGGGATCTTGCTCGAGCGGCGCCGCCAGCTCGGTGGGGACGATGCTCGGGCGGACGGCGTTGACCCGGACCTTGGCACGACCGAGCTCGTCGGCGGCGTTTCGCACGAGCGCCTCGAGGCCCGCCTTCGACACGCAGTAGGCGGACATGAACGGGTGGGTCAGCGGGCCGGCGATCGAGGACAGCCCCACGAAGGCACCCCCGCCCGATCGCACCATGGCGGCGGCCGAGTGCTTGAGGGTGAAGAAGGCGCCCTTGAGGTTGATGTCCATCACGCGGTCCCACTCGGCCACGGGCATGGCGACGACCGGCGCCACCGTGCCCGTGCCCGCCGACGCCACGCAGTGCTGGAGACCCCCCGTGATGCTCGACGCGGCCGCCACCGCCTTGGCGACGTCGTCCTCGTCGGCGACATCGCACGCGATGCCTCGGACCTCGACGCCGTCGGGCGCCTCCGCCTGGAGACCCGCCACCGCGGCGTCGAGCCGTTCCTGGCTGCGGCCGGCCAGCGTCACCGACGCGCCGTCGCGCACGAGGTGCCGGGCCGCCGCCAGCCCGATGCCGCTCCCGCCACCCGTGATGAGCGCGGCCGTGCCGGTCAGCACCAGCTCACCCATGTCGTCCCCCTCGTCAGCTCGTCGTGTGCGGCGTCACCCTAGAAGAGCCGCGAGCAGCGACTCGGTGGCGGGGTCGGCAGGGGCGGCGAGGAGGTGGGCCTCTCCCGGCAGCTCGACGATGAACGACACCGGCGGGCCGTCGGCCACGCGGACGACGGTCACCTCGGCGAGCGGCCAGGACCCGACCGGTTCGGTCGCCGCCACGTGGAGCTCGCCGTCGACCAGCGACAGGGTCACGTTGTCCGGCCAGGCCTCACCTGATCCCTGGAGGTGACGTACCAGTCCGCCGAGCCGACGGAAGCGGGACGGCACCGCCACCAGCCCGGTGTCGTGCACGCGCCACGCATCGACCCGTACCTCGGCCATCGCCGTAGCCTCGCAGCCGTGGGGACCGTTCCGCTGCCGCGCTCCCTCGTCCCGATGAAGGCCACCAACGGTGCGCTCCCGATCGGCGACGGGTGGACGTACGAGGTGAAGTGGGACGGCATGCGCGCCCTGTGCTTCGTGGACGGCGATCACCTCCGTGTGCAGTCGTACAACGAGCGCGACGTCACGGTGTCCTGGCCTGAGCTGACGGGGCTCCCCGACGCGCTGCCCGCCTCCACCGCCCTCCTCGACGGTGAGCTGGTCGCCACCGACGACCAGGGCCGACCCAGCTTCGGGCTCCTCCAGCAGCGGATGCACGTGACCGTGCCCCTCGAGGTGGCCGCCCGCGCCGCCGAGGTCCCGATCGCGTACGTGGTGTTCGACCTCCTCCACCTCGACGGCCACGACCTCTGCGGCCTCCCGCTGTCCGATCGCCGCCGGCTGCTCGACCAGCTCCTCGACCCCGGGCCGCGGTGGCGCGTGTCCCCGCTCCACGACGACGGTCCCGCCCTCCTGGATGCGGCCAAGGAGCGCGGCCTCGAGGGGGTCGTGGCCAAGCGGGTCGACTCCCCCTACGAGCCGGGCAAGCGCACCCGTTCGTGGCTCAAGGTGAAGGTGCGCCTCCGCCAGGAGATGGTCGTGGGCGGTTGGCTCCCGGGCGAGGGCAACCGCACAGGTCGCATCGGCGCCCTCCTGGTCGGCTACCACGACGCGCCCGGCGACGGCGGGCAGCTGCGCTTCGCCGGGCGGGTGGGCACGGGCTTCAAGGACGCCGAGCTCACGCGACTCGGCGCGCTCTTCACCGACCTCGCCACCGACGAGTGCCCGTTCGATCCGCCTCCGCCGCGGGCGGAGATCCTGCGCGGCCCCCGCTGGCTGCGCCCGGAGCTCGTGGCCGAGCTCGAGTTCGGCGAGTGGACCCACGACGACCGCCTCCGCCACCCGAGCTACCTCGGGCTGCGCGACGACAAGGCGGCGAGCGAGGTGACGAAGGATGCCTGACACCGAGCCGGACCGGGTCCGCCTGGCGCTCCCGCCCGATCCGGAGCTCCGGCCCGTCGTCGAGGTGGCCGTCGCCGTGCTCGTCCGTCGCATGGGCCTGCCCGACGCCGCGATCCAGGCGGCCCGGACCGCCGCCGGCCAAGCCTTCGAGCAGGTGAGCGGGCGAGCCGACGGCCAGGAGGTGGCGGTGGTCCTGTCGCTGGGACCGGAGGGGCTGGAGGCGGAGCTCCGGTCTGGCACGGCGGAGCTGACGGTCCGGACCGCCCGCAGGGATGGGCTCAGTCCGTGAAGCGCTCGACGGATCCCAGCTGGCAGTCCACGTCGCCGTTCGGGGCGTCGGGGAGGGTGGCTGTGCGCCGGGCGGAGTCGTCAGGGGCGAGGGACTCGACGACGGCGGTGCGGGTGTCGTACACGTGGCCGCCCTGCGAGAACTCGACGTCGACGAGGGCGGAGCGGGGTGGCGGCCGCCTGGCTCGCTCAGCGGCCGGTGGAGCCGAACCCGCCGCCGCGGTTGGCGCCGTCGAGCACCTCGACCGGCAGCCACTCGACGCGGGCCACTGCCTGGATGACGAGCTGGGCGATCCGCTCGCCGCGCTCGATCTCGAACGCCTCGGTCGGGTCGAGGTTGACGAGCAGCACCTTCAGCTCGTCGCGGTAGCCGGCGTCGATGAGGCCCGGGGTGTTGAGGCACGTGATGCCATGGCGTAGGGCCAGCCCGCTGCGCGGTTGGACGAACCCCGCGTAGCCGTCCGGGATGGCCAGCGCGATCCCCGTGGGCACCAGTGCCCGACCCCCGCCGGGTGCCAGCGTGGCCGGCTCGCGGGCGAGGAGGTCGAGGCCGGCATCGCCGGGCCTCGCGTAGGCGGGCAGCGGCAGGTCGGGATCGAGCCGGACCACCGGGACGACGAGGCCGTCAGGCATGGCGCCACGGTAGATGGCACGCGCGCCGACACCCTCCCCGCACGCCCGCCGGCACCCTCCCCGCACGCCGGCCGGCACCCTCCCCCACGTGCCTTCCGGGCCGTCACACGGCCACCTGTAGCCTGCGCCCGTGCTCGTCTGGATGGACCTCGAGATGACCGGCCTCGACCCGGCCAAGGACGTCATCGTCGAGATCGCCACCATCGTCACGGACGACGAGCTGGAGATCGTGGCCGAGGGCCCCGACCTCGTGGTGCACCAACCGCCCGAGGCGCTGGAGGGCATGGAGCCGATCGTGGTCGAGATGCACACGTCGAGTGGCCTGCTCGAGGCGATCGCGGCGTCCACCACCAGCCTCGCAGAGGCGGGCACGGCCACCCTCGCCTTCATCCAGGAGCACGTGCCCGAGGCGCGCACGGTGCCCTTGTGCGGCAACTCCATCGGCACCGATCGGCGCTTCCTCGCCATCTACCTGCCAGAGATCGAGGAGCACCTCCACTACCGCTCGGTCGACGTTTCCACCATCAAGGAGCTCACCCGTCGGTGGTACCCCGGCGCCCTCGACGCGGTGCCACGCAAGGCCACCGCCCACCGCGCCCTCGACGACATCCGCGAGTCCATCGACGAGCTCCGCTGGTACCGCGCCAACGTGTTCAAGCCGGCTGGAGTACTTGACCCGCCGGTCAAGTAGGTTCGGCGGCATGGCCGCACCGACCACCGAGCGCCCGCGGCGCCAGGAGCAGGAGCCCGCCAGCCGCGAGATCACCGAGATGGCGCCGGGCATCCTCCGCTCGCAGCTGCCCATCTCGATGCCCGGCCTCGGCCACGTGAACTGCTACTTCCTGGAGGACGAGCGCGGCGTCGCCATCGTCGATCCCGGCCTGCCGGGGCCGACCTCGTGGCGGGCCCTCGTCGACCGCCTCAAGCGGGCCGGCTACAAGCCGCGCAACGTCCACACGGTCATCGTCACCCACTCGCACCCCGACCACTTCGGTGGCGCGGGACGCATGCGCGACACGTACGGCGCCGAGGTGGTCTCCCACCGCAGCTTCCGCACCTGGTTCGACCCGCGGGAGGACGAGACCCTCGACGACGATCCGCCGGGCGACGGCGAGGCGCCGACCACCACGGCGACGTCCCCGTTCGGGCGCCAGATGCCGTGGCGTGCCGACTCGACGTTCCATCCGCCGATCAGCCGCCGTCTCAAGTTCGGTCTGTACCGCCACGTCCTCAAGAGCTTCATGCGCACGCCGGCGCCCACCCGGCGCGTCGACGACGCCGAGGTGATCACGCTCGCTCGCCGCGAGTGGATCGCGCTCCACACGCCCGGGCACACGAACGACCACCTCTGCCTGTACGACGCCGCCAACGGCATCGTGCTCTCGGGTGACCACGTGCTCCCCACCATCACGCCGCACATCTCCGGCCTGGTGGCAGGCGCCGACCCGCTCACGGAGTTCTTCTCCTCGCTCGACAAGGTGGCCGGCCTCGAGGGCGTCACGCTCGCCCTCCCCGCCCACGGCCACCCGTTCGACGACCTCCGCGGCCGCGCCCACGCCATCCGCGACCACCACGAGGAGCGGCTCGAGACCCTCCGCGAGGCCGCCCGCGAGCTGGGCGACGCCACCGTCGAGCAGTACAGCCAGAAGCTCTTCCGACCGCGCTCGTGGGGCCAGATGGCCGAGAGCGAGACCTACGCCCACCTCGAGCACCTCCGCGAGACCGGCGAGGTCACCAGTCGCGACGACCACGGCACCCTGCACTACGCGTTGCTGGAGTAAGTCGGCGCCGAAGCGGAGCCTCTGCCCCCCACGCCTCCCGCCGTCCTCGCGACCCTGGCCGTCAGCGCCACCGCACCGTTGGCGGTCGCCCACAGGGTCAGCCCCGTGTCGTCGTCGCTCGCGGAGACGACGACGTCGGCGCCTCGCTCGATGGCGGTGCGGTGCTGGACCTCGGCCACCAGTGGGGCGCGCAGGTCACGTCGCTCGGCCAGCGCCTCCTCGACGATCTGCCAGCAGGCGGCGTTGTTGACGTGCCCCAGGACGTCGAAGTCCGTGAAGCGCAGCGGCCACGGGAACCCCGCCAGCTCCCCGGCGGGGTCGGGATGATCGAGCCTCGCCTTCACCTTGCGGCCACCGGCGGCCTCACCGTAGATCTCGTCGAAGCCGTCCGGGATGCGACTGGGCCGGCCCGAGGCCACGTCGAAGTGGACCCAGGTGGTCGCGGCTTCGATGGCGCCGCCCTGCTCACCGACGATCGAGATGCGCCGCTCCGCCCAGTGGCTGCCCGTGCCGGAGCACCACGTGGCCAGGGCGAGCGGCTCCAGGTAGCGGGGGAAGGCCGTCGCCTCGATGATCGTCTTGCGCACCACCCAGGCCTCCGCGTCGGGCAGGGCGGAGTCCGCGGTGTCGTCGGCCGAGAGGTCCTGGAGGAACCGGGCCGTGGCGTCCAGGCGCAGCCGGCCGGCCGGGCTGACGTCGGCGAGGCGCACCCGGCGGGCACCCTCGAACACGCGGCCCGCAACCGGGCGTTCCACGAGGTCCGACATCGGCCCGCAACTTAGGACTCGAGCGGGAAGGAAACCTTCCCGCTCGAACTGGGCGGTGCCGGCCTTCGGCCGGCGCTGACCATCCGCTCAGGTCCTACACGGGTGGAGAAATGTCGGAAATGGAGTTGACTCGTCCCGGACCGCGTGGTGCGATGCCTGCACCCGAGTCGCCGACTCTGGGCACGACCCGCTCGAAGGAGCCCGTGACGATGACCACCGCGACGCACACCCAGGCAGGCCTGTTGGCTTCCGCCGGTGTCGCGCGCCTTGGCGCCGTCACCCCCGCGGAGTGCCCCGCTGGTACCACCACCCTCGCGCCGATGTATGGCGCGACGTCGGTGCACCAGGGGTCCGGCAGCCACCTGTTCTCCACCTGGACCCAGGGCGCCATTGCCAAGCCGGCCACCTTCATGGTGCTCGACCGCAAGAACCGCCCGACCCGGCCCCTCTCGGAGCTCTCGCCATAGGCAACCGCCAGCGAGACGCAGAGACTCCTCCGAGAGGCCGCCGGGATCACCCGGCGGCCTTTCTCGTTCTCCGGCCCCGGACCCACGACCACCACCCACCCATCCACCCACGACGACCACCACCCACACGACACGAGAAGCAAGGGGGCAGGGCGATGTTGCCCGAGCGCTACGAGTACGAGTTCCAGAGTCCCAGCGGGCCCGAAAGGTCTTTCGAGCCCGCTGACAACCGAGACTGGTGGGCCGAGGCCCGCTGCAACGACCTGGCCGGCACCATGAGCGGCCTGTTCTTCAGCGAGGAGCTGCAGGACATCGCCAAGGCGAAGCAGATCTGCGCGCTCTGCCCCGTGATGTCCGAGTGCCTCGAGGGGGCGCTCGAGCGGCGCGAGCCGTGGGGCGTGTGGGGTGGCCAGCTGCTGCTCAACGGCAAGGTGCTCCAGAGCAAGCGCCGCCGCGGGCGTCCGCCCAAGGTGGCCCGACCCGAGGACCAGCTGCCGGACATCCCGATCCCGGCCCACCTCCAAGATCGCGTGGTCTACAAGATCGCGTGAGATCACCCTCCGGGGGCTGCGGCATGGCAGCCCCCGGAGGCGAGGTCACCGCCACGGGCGGGCCGGGGCAACGGCCGCCGCCTCGCACGAACGATCCCCCCGTCGTGTGAGTCGTCGACGACCGACCCCCGGCCTGCCCGGCGGAACCCCTTCCCGTGCTGACGTGTGACGCTCCCAGGGGCGGCGATACCGTCGTCCCGATGCCGATGCCCCGACTGCCGTGGCCCACGGTCGCGCTCTCCACGGTCCTCGCGCTGGGTGCGGCCATCGGCACGTACCAGCTCCTGGCCGACGACGAGCCGGCCGACCCGCAGGTCGAGCTCACCCCCGAAGGCGAGATCCCCGACCCCGACGGGGCCGTCTTCACCACCTTCGACGGTGAGGAGGTGGAGCTGAGCACCCTCGACGGCACCCCGACCGTCGTGAACTTCTTCTCGTCCACCTGCGTGCCGTGCATCACCGAGATGCCCGCCTTCGAGGAGGTGCACCAGGACCTCGGCGGCCAGGTCGAGTTCCTCGGCCTGGCCGTGGCCGACCGCCCCGAGGATGCGCAGGCGCTGGTCGATCGCACCGGGGTGACCTACGAGACCGCCCAGGACAAGGACACCTCGGTGTTCAACGCCCTCGGGGCGCTCGTGCTCCCCACCACCGTGCTCCTCGACGCCGACGGCACGGTGGTCGCCAGCCACCCAGGCGCGCTGGACGCCGACCAGCTCCGTGCGCTCCTGGCCGACGAGCTCGGCATCACCACGTGATCGAGGCGCCCTTCGCACTCGCCTTCGCGTCCGGGATGCTGGCGACCGTGAACCCGTGCGGGTTCGCGATGCTCCCCGCCTACCTCGGCTACTTCCTCGGCGTCGAGGGCGGCGAGCGCGACGTGCGGGCGAGCGTGAGCCGCTCGCTCGGCGTCGGGCTCTCGGTGGCGGCCGGCTTCCTGCTGGTGTTCAGCGTCGTCGGCGTCGCGATCTACCACCTGTCGGCGTCCATCTACGGCTGGGTGCCGTGGGCCACGATCGTGATCGGGGTGGCGCTCGCGGTGCTCGGCGTCGCCATGCTCCGCGGCTTCGAGCCGGTGATCGACCTGCCGAAGCTCAACCGCGGCGGCCGCAACCGCGACGGTCAGTCGATGTTCGTGTTCGGGGTCTCGTACGCCATCGCCTCGATCTCGTGCGCGCTGCCGCTGTTCACGGGGGCCGTCGCGGGGACGTTCCGCCGCGAGAACCTCTTGTCGAGCATGGCCGTGTTCGTCGCCTACTCCCTCGGCATGACGCTCGTGCTGCTCGCCCTCACGGTCAGCATGGGCATGGCCCGCCAGAGCCTCGTCCGCTGGCTGCGGCGGGCCCTCCCCTACGTCACCCGCGCGTCGGGCGTGCTGCTCGTCGTCGCGGGCGCGTACCTCGCCCACTACGGCTGGTACGAGCGCCGGGTGCGAGCCGGCGAGGGCGGCGACGGCTCCACCGCCGTCGACACGGTCACGGGCTGGTCCAGCTCCATCGCCGCGTGGGTCGCGGACGTCGGTCCCACCCGCCTCGGGCTGCTGCTGGCGCTGGGCCTCTCGGTGGTGCTCACCGCCACGTTCGGCGTCCGAACGCGACGGCGTTCCTGATCCCGGTGGGGCGCTTCGCAGACCTGCTCGCTCACGACGGCGTCGAAGAGGACCTCGAGCTGCGATCGACCTTCGGGCTCATGGCCTTCCACGGCGGCAACCTCGAGGAGGGCACCGACCTCATCGCGTCGGCCGTCGCCGAGCAGGCGGGCGCCTCGCTCTACGCAGTGCGGCAACCGGCCGACCTGCGGTGGCACCTCCCGTCCATCGAGGTCGGTCCCGCGGACTCGCCCGCGCTGGCCACCTTCCTCGAGCACGTGGACGTGGCCGTCGCCGTGCACGGCTACGGCCGCGACGGCATGTGGACCACCCTCCTCCTCGGCGGTCGCCATCGCACCCTCGCCGCCCACCTGGGCACCCACCTCCGTGCCACCCTGCCTGGCTACGAGGTGATCGACCAGCTGGAGCAGATCCCGAGCGACCTCCGCGGGGTGCACCGCGCCAACCCGGTGAACCTTCCCCGTGACGGCGGCGTGCAGCTCGAGCTGCCCCCGCGCACCCGATCCCGGACGGTCCCGATGTGGCGCGACCTCCCCGACACCCAGCCCGTGCCCCACCAGCTCGACCTCATCGCCGGCCTCGTCGCCGCGGTGCGCAGCTGGCCGAGCCCTACGGGCTGAGGCGCACGATCCGCCACCCGGACGCCTCGGTCGCGTCGCGCTCGTAGCGGAGCCGGTCGTGCATCCGGCTGGGCTGCCCCTGCCAGAGCTCGATCTCGTCGGGCACCAAGCGGTAGCCGCCCCAGTACGGCGGGCACGGCACCTCCGCGTCGTGGAAGCGCGCCTCCGCCGCCGCGAACGCTGCCTCGAGCTCGGCTCGGTCGGCGAGGAGGTGCGACTGGTGCGAGGCCCACGCGGCCAGCTGGCTCCCGCGAGGTCGGGTGGCGAAGTACGCCTCGCTCTCCGGGCGATCGACGCGCGAGATCGAGCCGCGGAGGTTCACCTGGCGCAGGACCGGGACCCAGCTCGCGAGCAGCGTGCCGTACGGGTGGGCCTCCAGGTCGGTGCCCTTGCGGCTCTCGTAGCTCGTGTAGAAGCTGCATCCCTGCGCGTCGAACCCGCGCAGCAGGACCGTGCGCGCCGACGCTCGACCCTCGGTGTCAGCGGTGGCGAGGACCACGGCGGCCGGCTCGTTCGGTGCGACCTCGGCCCACTCGTCGAGCCAGCGCCCGACCTGCACGATCGGATCGGGGTCGACGTCCGCGACATCGAGCCCCTTCGCCTGGTACTCGGCACGCCTGGCCTCGAGGTCCACCCCGCGATGCTGCCAGACCCGGTTCCGCCACCCGTGGTCCGCCCGATCTGAGGGCGCGGTTCCGGCAGGTACCTTGTCCGCATGACGCCGCGGACCCTTTGGCTGGGCGAGGCGACCTGGTCCGGTCCCCAGGTGTCGGTGTCGTACGGCGTCGATCGCGACCGCTTCACCACCTCGTTGTGGTGGGAGGGGCTCGACCTCGATGCGCTCGCCGGCCGGTACGGGGTCGACCTCGTGCGCAAGCTCGTGTTCCACATCGCCGCCTTCGAGGCGAACAAGGCCGCCAGCCTCCGTCCGGACCAGCTCGACCTCGGCCCGTTCGCAGACCTCGGCACCCAGCGCTTCCGCGACCTCTGGTCGGTCGTGCTGCAGAACGTCTGGGGCCAGTGGCGGTACGAGAACGGGTTCTCGGACTACACCGGCCCGGAGATCCTGGGGTCGCCGGCCCCCACCAGCCCGGCCGCCGACCGGACACCCACGGACGAGCGTCGCATCCTTCTGTTCTGCGGCGGCGGCAAGGACAGCCTGATCGCCGGCCGCGTGCTGGACGAGGCGGGACTCCCGTACTCCAGCTACGCGTACTCGCACACCACCTACGGGCGCCCCGGCCCGCAGCACGCGCTGATCGATGGCTTGCTCGACCACATGGCCCCAGCTGAACGGGTGCGGCACTGGGTCTTCGACGACTTCCTCGACTCGCCGGTGCTGCAGCTCCGACCCGAGCTCGGCGTGCGCACGCTGACCGCGGCGGAGACGCCGAGCTCCCTCTTCGGTGCCCTCCCCCTCGCCCTCGATCGCGGGTACACCGACCTGCTCCTTGCCCACGAGCGCAGCGCGGACGTGGGCAACCTCGTGTGGGATCTCACGGGCGAGGACGTCAACCACCAGTGGGGCAAGTCGCTCGAGGCTGAAGAGCTCCTCCGCACCTACGTGAACGAAGAGCTCCTGCCCGGGACGTCCTACGCCAGCCTGCTGAAGCCGGTGTACGACGTCCTGATCTTCAGCGCCCTCCGCGAGTCGCTCGCCGCCGTCCCGGCCACGCACTCGTGCAACATCGACAAGCCGTGGTGCCTGCGGTGCGCGAAGTGCGCGTACGTGTGGGTCAACTACCGCGCGTACCTGCCGGACGATGTCGTCACGGCCACCTTCGGCGACGAGAACCTGCTCGACGTCGGCGAGAACCAGGTCTGGTTCGAGCAGATGCTGGGGCTCGCGGAGCACACGCCGTTCGAGTGCATCGGACAGATCGACGAGGCACGGCTGGCCTTTGAGCTCCTGCGCCGGCGCGGCGTCCAAGGACAGGCGATGAAGCTGTTCTCCGACCAGGTCCCCAGCTTCGACGCCCAAGGCGCGTTCAGCCGGCTCATCGAGGTCGCCGCCTCGCACCACGCCATGCCGGTCCCGATCGCGGATCGAGTCATCCCGGTCCTGGAGCGGCTGAGTCGCCTCCCCCTCCCGTCGACTGCCGCTTGAGCCACGTGATCATCACGCGCAAGGGCGGACATCGGGTGACGCTCCGCCCCGGCGAGAGCCTGCGGATCGACCTGAACGCTCCGATCGTCCAGCCATACGCCCTCGATTCGGAGCTGCTCGCCGTCGCCGGCTACGGCCGGGCCCGAGAACGGGTCATCGCCCATCTCAACGCGGCCGACCCAGAGACCAGCTGGGTCGACGATCGCGACCGCCGCGCCCACGTCTCCGGACTGCAGTTCGACGTCGACGACTATGCCGGCCGCACGCTCCTGCCCACGTGGTTCGTCGGCCGCGTGCTCCCCGGCGCCCTCGTGATGGACCAGACCGCGCCGGCTCGGCTGCGCGTGCTCGCTGACGACCTGCAGATCGCCGGGCTCGACGGTGACGGCACCACTGTGCGCGTGGGAAAGGCGCAGATCGACATCGAGTCGGCGATGCTGAAGGTCTTCGACTTCGGCATCTCGACGCTCAACGTCCGCCTCCGACTCAGCGGCGAGAAGGCACTGGGACCGGACGAGATCCGCGACGCGGCCGAGACGATGAGCCGGCTCGTGGTCACGCTCTTCGCGCCGGCAGTGCTGCAGTCGTACCGAGCGCTGCGCGATGCGGTGCTGCGCCTGTCCGAGGCCTCGCAGGTGCCGGACGTTCCTCGAGGCGTGCTCGTCAGCGATGACCAGGCCCACCAGGACACGCTCCGCGTGCTGTGGGTCCACCGGATCTACCGGGTGGAGGCCACAGAGGCCCTCGACTCCGAGGCATGTGTGGACGCGCTCGATGACCTGTTGCCCGCGATGCCGGCCACGGACCTCGTGCCGATCTGCTGTCCCGGATCGACCTTGCTCCCAGGCGTCGGTTCCTCCGCCGTCGCGCACACCGCCGCCGGGGACCCTGGTGTCCTCACCTCGATCGTCGATCTAAAGAACGCCTTCTACGCGGGGGCGATGGAGCTCGACCGCGAGCTCTTCCGGGAGATCACCGAGTTCAGCGTGCGAACGAGGGACTGCACGCTGAGCGAGCTCGAGGCGCACTCGCGGGCGCTCGAGGTCCTGGCCGAGCGGGTCCGCGTGTTCCGGCTGCTCGAGGCGGGGGTATCGCTCCACCTCTCGCCCCTCGCCCAGGCCCTGTGGCACCGCATCGACGCCGCCTGGGACATGGGCCGGCTGCTCGCCAACGTCGACGCCAAGCTCGCCTCGCTCCAGAACCTGTTCGAGCGCAGCTTCCGCGACGCATCCTCCAGGCGGCAGACGCGCTTGAACGTCAGCGTGGGGGTGTTCACCATCATCAGCCTCGTGAGCACGATCGTGACGGTCGCCACCTTCGTGTTCGTCAACGAACCGACCGACCTGCAGTACCGGGTGCGGTTCCAGGCCGTGGTGATCGCGGCGGTCACCACCCTGTTCCTCGGGCTCGCGCTCGTCAGCATCCTCCGGACGACGCGCGTTCGACGCCCGGCCAGCACCGCACCCGTCGAACAGCTCGACGACTGACGGCTCTAGCTGAGGGGGTCGGCTCGCAGCACGCGCCGCGGGATCCGATCGGTGTCGGCCTCGGCGGTGGCGCGATCCAGGATCTCCTTCGGCACGAGCCCGCGGGACACCCAGTGCCGTTCGTCCGCCCACACGAGCATCGGGGGCAGCACGACCAGTGCGCTGACCAGCGCCACCGCCACGTTCATCGCCACGATGATGCCGAAGTCGCGGAGCAAGGGCAGTGACGACGTGGCGATCACGCCGACACCCGCCGTGGCGGTCATGGCCGACACGATGAACGCGCGCCCGGTGCGGGCGGCGGTGACGTCAACAGCCGCCTTCGGTGACAGGCCACGCCGTCGCTCCTCCACGAACCGCAAGAGGATCAGCGAGGTGAACTCAGTGCACACAGCCACCACGAGCGGGCCGCCGACGGCGGTCAACGGGCTCAGCTTCAGGTCGAGTGCGAACGCGACCAAGGACGCCGCTCCGACCGCGATCAGCACGGGGACCATCGACAGCAACGAGCGGACGACGCTCCGGAGCCGCACCGACAGGAAGAGGAAGACGAACAGGATGGCCAGGTAGGTCAGCAGGATGCGGTTCGACTCGAGGTTGTCGAGGAGACCCACCCCGACCACGGCGAGGCCGGACGGCGTGGCCGAGATGCCCGCCGGCGGATCGACGGTGTCGCGGATCTCCCGCACGACCTCAGCGCGCTCGTCGAGGCTGCTCGCCCCCGTGCGGAAGATCAGGTTGAGCGAGTCCTCCGCCTCGTTGGCGGTGGACAGCTGGATGTCGCGAGGCGCCAGCGCGAACGCGGCCGCCACCTCCTCGCCCGTGGGCGCGACGTCGCCGGCTCCCGGGATCTCCATCAGGAAGCTCACCGTGGTCACGATGCTCGACGCGGTGAGCAGCTCTTCCGGGTAGGCGCCGAGCTGCTCCTTGGCGAAGCCGTCGATGAAGGCCACCGTCTCGTCGCTGAAGAGCTCGTCGCTCTGCACGAACATGCCGAGCTCGCTCGAGGACTTGGTCTCGGCCTGGAGGCGGTCGAGGTCGCGGATCACCTGCGAGTCCTGGTTGACCCACTCGATCGGATCGGTCTGCAGGACGAGCTTGTCCTCGACGATCACGCCGCCGACGAACACGATCACGCTGCCCGCGATCAGGATCGGGGCGATCTTGGTGGGCAGGTCGCCGAGCTTCACCACGAGCCGGCCGAGGCGGCCGTCGCGGAAGTCCTTGCCGACGGTGGGCGACTTGTACTCCCGGATGCCCAGAGCGGCGAGCGGTCCGACGATGCTGCACAGGCAGATGGCGGCGATGCCCACGGCCAGCAGCAAGCCGAAGTCGCGGATCATCGGCACCTTGGCGAAGCGGAGAGCCAGGAAGGCGAAGATGGCGTCGAAGGTCACCACGAGCAGGGCCGGGCCCAGGGCGCGCGCGGACTCCTGGATCGGGTGCTCCTCCCGGTCGATCACCACCTCTTCCTCGATGCGCGCGTGCATCTGGATCGCGTAGTCGATGCCCACACCGAGCATCACCGGCAGGCCGGCGATCGTGACGACCGTCAGCGGGATGCCGAGGTACCCGGCCAGGCCGAAGGCCCAGACGACGCCCACGAGCACGACGCCGAGGGGCAGCAGCCGCCAGCGCACGTCGAACGCCACCAGCAGGATGATCACCATGAGGCCCACGGCGATGGCCCCGAGCACCAGCATCCCGCCGGTGAGGTAGTCGTTCAGGTCCCGGAGGAGCACCGCGGCGCCCGTGGTGCTGACGGTGGCGCCCTCGAACTCCAGGTCGGCGGCGACGTCCTGGACGAGCTGAGCCGCCATGCCCTCGGTCTCGATGTCGAGGTTGCCCGGGAGGCGCACGACCATCTGGGCGTTCGACTCGTTCGGGAAGAACGGCCGCAGCGACTTCCGGATCTCGCCTTCGTTGTCGTGGAGCAGGAAGTCGTTCCACGCCTCGTTGCCGATCACGCGGTCCGCGGCGGGGATGGCGTTGACCCGCTCGATCGTCACGCCGGTCGACGCCGCCCGCGCCGCCTTGCCCTCCTCGGTGGGGTCGTCGGCCGCCGCCCGGATGAGGATGGTGGCCGCCACGCCGGAGAACGGGTCCTTCGTCTCGGGGTCGAGCACGAGGTCGTTGGTGAACTGCAACGCGGTCAGCGGTGTGACCACGCCGAAGATCTGGTCGCCGCCCCGCTCCTTCAGCTCCGCCTCGACCTGCGTCCACTGCTCGACGTTCGCCGGCGTGAACAGGTCGGTGAGGTTGCCGCCGTCGCCGAGCGTGACGAGCGTGACCATCGCCTGCCCGCCGAACAGGTCTTGGTAGGCGACGCTGTTCTTGTAGATCTCTTCGCCCTTGTTGAGGTAGCTGTCCTGGCCGGTGGCGAACTCGAGCTTCGGGATGCCGAACCCCAACGACACCGTGATGACGAGCCCGACGATCGAGACGACACCAGCTCGCTTGCCCAGGTTGAGGCCAAGCCACGCCCAGAACTTCTGCATCGACGATCTCCTTCAGCGCAGCGGCGGATGGCGCTGGGCCAGCACGTTACCCACGCCGCCGCGTCAGCGACGCCCGCTGATCACCTCGATGCCCAGGTAGCGCTGGAGCGCGTCCACGACGGCGATGGACCCGTCGGGCTGACGGTGGGTCTCGAGGTAGGCCGCCACCGTTCGAGGCCACCCCATCGCGGAGCCGTTCACCGTGTGGCACACCTCGGTGCCCTTGCCACCAACGGGGCGATACCGGATGTTGGCGCGCCGAGCCTGGTAGTCCGAGAACCACGAGACCGAGCTCACCTCGAGCCACATGTCGCACCCGGGGGCGTAGGCCTCGATGTCCCACGTGCGGGCCGCGGACGCGCCGATGTCCCCGGTACAGAGGTCGACGATGCGATAGGGCAGCCCCAGCTCCCCGAGGAGCGACTCGCTCCGGGCGAGCACGTCCTCCTGGCACTTGGTTGCCTCGTCGACGCCGTTGGCCACCGCCAGCAGCTCGACCTTGTCGAACTCGTGGACGCGGAGCAGGCCGCGGGTGTCGCGGCCGGCGGCGCCCGCCTCGCGCCGGAAGCACGAGGTGTGGGCCGTGTAGCGCAACGGCAGGTCGACCTCGTCGAGCACCTCGTCGCGGTGCAGGGAGGTGAGCGGCACCTCCGCGGTGGGGATGGCCCAGAGATCGTCCCGTTCGATGTGGTACGCCTCGTCGTCGAACTTGGGGAGGTGACCGGTGGCGATCATCGTGTCGGTGCGCACGAGGGTGGGCGGCCGGATCTCCTCGTAGGCGTCGGCGTTGCGGTCGAGGCTGAGCTGCACCATGGCGCGGAGCAGTCGGGCGCCCCAGCCGCGGTACATCGTGAACATCGACCCGGCGATCTTGGCGGCCCGCTCACCGTCGAGGATCCCGAGCTCGGCCCCGATGTCCCAGTGGGGCACCCGCTGGTGCGGCCCGTACGCCTCCGGGTCGAAGCCCTCGATGCGGAGCACCACGTTGTCCTGCTCGCCGGCGCCGTCCGGGCAGTCGTCGGCAGGGACGTTCGGCGTGCGGAGGAGGAGGTCGCGCACCTCCGAGGTGACGCGGTCGACCTCCTCGTCGAGCGACTTCTCCTCATCGCCCAGCGTCCGGCTCTCCGCCATCAGCGCGGCCGCCCCGTCGTCGTCGCCGGTCCCTCGCAGGCGGCCGACCTCCTTCGACAGGACCTTGATCCGCGCACGGATCTCGTCGCGCTGCGTGCCGAGGGCCCGCTGCCGGACATCGAGCTCGAGGATGCGATCGACGTGGGCGGCCGCGTCGCCGCCGCGCCGCACCAGCCCGGCCCGCACGGCGTCAGCCTCGGAGCGCAGGCGGCGGATGTCGAGCATGGGCCAAGACGGTAGTGGCGGGCCGCCAGTAGGTTGGCAGCCGAATCTCGGAGGGGAGAGGGCGCCGTGGTCGCACACGTTTCCGATGTCTGGTTCCAGGTGACCGACCTGGAGGTGGCCTCCGGCCGTGGGTGCGTGGTCACCACCACGGGCGGCGTGGACTACCTCGACTTCTCGAGCGGCATCGCCGTCACCAGCACCGGGCACTGCCACCCACACGTGGTCGAGGCCATCCAGGCGCAGGCGGCCCAGTTCATCCACGCCCAGGTGAACGTCTACCGCCACACGCGCCTGGCCGAGCTGGCCGGTCGCCTGGCCGCCATCGCCCCTGCGCCGGTCGACACCTTCTTCTTCGCCAACTCCGGCGCCGAGGCCACCGAGTCCGCCGTGAAGCTGGCCAAGCAGGCCACCGGCCGGCCCAACGTCATCGTGTTCCAGGGCAGCTTCCACGGCCGGACCCACCTGGCCATGGCCATGACGACCTCGAAGACCGTCTACCGGGCCGGGCACGCGCCGCTGCCGTCGGGCGTCTTCGTGGCGCCCTTCCCGAAGGGTGACGACGAGGTGGACGCGTGCCTCGACGCCGTGCGCCTGCTGCTCCTGAGCCAGACCGCCCCTGCCGAGACCGCGGCCATGCTGATCGAGCCGGTGCTCGGCGAGGGGGGCTACGTCCCCGCGCCCACCGCGTTCCTGCAGGGCCTCGTCGAGATCTGCGCCGAGCACGGGATCCTCTTCATCGCCGACGAGGTGCAGAGCGGCTTCGGTCGCACCGGCACGATGTTCTGCGTCGAGCAGCACGACCTCCGCCCCGACATCGTCGTGATGGCCAAGGGTCTGGCATCCGGCTTCCCGATCTCGGCGGTGGGCGCGTCGGCGGACCTGATGGCGCACTGGCCGACGGGCAGCCACGGCGGGACGTACGGCGGCAACCCGATCGGGTGCGCGGCGGCCATCGCCACCATCGACGTGCTCACCGAGCCCGACTTCCTGGCCAACGTCAACGCGCGTGGTGAGCAGCTCCGCGCTGGCCTGCGCAGCCTCGCCGACGAGGACGGCGGCATCGTCGACGTGCGGGGCCCTGGACTGATGGTGGCCAGCCAGCTGGCGGATCCGACCCGCGTCCCACTCGTCACCAAGCACTGCCTCACCGAGGGCCACCTGATCCTGATGAACGCGGGCACCTTCGGCGACGTCATCCGCTGGATGCCGCCACTCGTGGTCAGCGAGGCGGAGATCGACACCGCGCTGGACGCCTTCGCCAAGGCGCTGGCCGCCACGCGCTGACCCGGCCACGACCCCGCAGCCTGCAGGGGTGGGGACCCTCGTCGGTAGGGTCCGACCTCATGGCCGCGGTCGAGGTGCACGAGCTGACGGTCCGCTACGGCGACGTCACCGCCGTCGACGGCATCTCGTTCGAGGCGCAGGCCGGGCAGATCACCGCGGTGCTGGGACCGAACGGGGCCGGCAAGACCACGACCGTCGAGGTGCTCGAAGGGTTCCGACGGCCCGACGCCGGCCGGACGTCCGTGGTCGGGCTCGACCCGCAGGCGGACCACGCGGCGCTCACTCGTCGGGTCGGCGTGATGCTGCAGTCGGGAGGGGTGGGGCCGGGCGTCCGTGTCCTCGAGGCGCTCCGCCACGCCGCCGCGCTGTACGAGGACAGCCTCGACCCTGCGGCGCTGCTCGAGCGCGTCGGGCTCACCGGCACCGAGCGCCGCACCTGGCGGCAGATCTCCGGCGGCGAGCAGCGCCGCCTGGCCCTGGCGCTGGCGCTGGTCGGCCGCCCCCAGGTCGCCTTCCTCGACGAGCCCGGCTCCGGCGTCGACCCGCAGGGCCGCCTCGCCATCCGCGAGGTGGTGGCCGGCCTGCGCGACGACGGCGTCACGGTCGTCCTCACGACGCACGACCTCGACGAGGCCGAGAAGCTCGCCGACCACCTCGTGATCCTCGACCGCGGATCGGTGGTGGCGACCGGGAGCCCGGCGTCCCTGATGTCCTCGGCGACGGTCCCCGAGGTCCGCTTCGGCGCGCCATCCGGCATCGACGTCACTGCGCTCTCCGCGCACCTCGGCGCGGCCGTCACCGAGGTCACCGCTGGCGAGTACCTGGTGGCCGCCCCCGGCACCCCGACCCTCGTCGCGGCTCTCACCGCGTGGCTGGCCGAGCACGACCTGCCCCTCGCTGACCTCCGAGCTGGTCGGCAGCGGCTGGAGGACGTGTTCCTGCGCCTCGTGGCCGAACCGGAGGCCGGCTCGTGAAGCCGCTGCTCGCCCACCTCCGCCTGGAGCTCACGCTGCTCGCCCGCAACGGCGAGTCCCTGCTGCTCACGCTCGGGATCCCGGTGCTGCTCCTGGTGTTCTTCGCGAACGTGGACGTCCTCCCCATCGACGGCGAGCCGATCGACTTCCTCGCCCCGGGCATCCTGGCGCTGGCCGTGCTGTCGACCGCGCTCGTGAACCTCGCCATCGGCACCGGGTTCGAGCGCGAGTACGGCGTGCTGAAGCGGCTCGGCGCGACGCCGCTCGGTCGCCCCCGGCTCCTCGCCGCCAAGACGCTCGCCGTCCTCGCCGTGGAGGTCGTACAGATCGCGGTGCTCTGGATGGTGGCCCTCGCGCTCGGCTGGGATCCCGCCCCGCGGCTCGGGTTCGTCGCCGCGGTCGTCCTCGGCACGATCGCCTCCGCCGGTCTCGCGCTGTGCCTGGCGGGCACCCTCAAGGCACTCGTCACCCTGGCCGCCGCCAACGGCCTCTACCTCCTCCTCCTCCTCGTATCCGGCATGGTCATCCCCCTCGAAGAGCTGCCCGGTCCGGCTCGCGCGATCGCGCGCGCCCTCCCCAGCGGTGCGCTGGCGCGCGCGGTCCGCGGCAGCCTCGCCGAGGGCGCCTCCGTGCCGGGCTGGGCGTGGGCCGTGCTGGCCGTCTGGGCCGTCGGCAGCCCACTCCTGGCCACCCGCCTGTTCCGCTGGGAATGACCACCACGCAGCCCTTGGAGCGACGTTCTCCTGGGAAGAGCCTCGGATCGGTCGTCATGCCAAGATCGTCGCGTCACGGGGAGGCGGGGCGACCGATGCAGATCGACGACGTCAAGTACGCGGAGTCAGGTGACCTCAGCATCGCGTGGCAGCGCTACGGCGACCCCAACGGCGTGCCGGTGGTCGCCGTCCCCCCGTTGGCGACCAACATCGACCTGTTGATGGGCTACCCGCCGTCGACGCCGTACTTCGAGCGCTGGGGTTCGTTCGCCAACGTGGTGCACTTCGACAAGCGCGGTTGCGGCATGTCGGATCGCACCCTCGGCGCGGCCCTCACGCTCGAGGAGCGGATGGACGACATCCGAGCGGTCATGGACAGCGCCGGGTTCGAACGGGCGGCGGTGCTCGGGCTGTCCGAAGGCGGACCGCTCTCGATGCTCTTTGCCGCGACCTACCCAGAGCGGACCTCGGCGCTCGTCTTGCAGTCGACGTTCGCTCGACTGGAGCACGCGCCTGACTACACCCATGGCGTGACGCCGGAGCTGGCAGCGATGTTCACCGAGATCCTCGCCACGACGTGGGGGACGCCGGAGACGGTCATGCCCGGCCTCTTCACCCCATCGCACCTGCTGAGTGCGGAGTACCTCGACTGGGTGCGGCGCTTCCAGCGCAACTCCGCGACGCCTGCCACCATCCGCGCGCTCAACGAGGTCAACTTCGGCATCGATGTCCGACACATCGTGGGCACGATCTCCTGCCCCACCATGGTGCTGCACGGGAGCGACGACCTCGTCGTCCCGCTCGCCCACGGTGCGTGGCTCGCTGAGCACATCCCCGGTGCCACCTTCGTCGTGTACGAGAGCCCGGACCACTGGCCGTCGCTCCATGCCGTGACGGAGCAGCTCGACGCGATCGAGGAGTTCCTGACGGGAGCCATCGCCGCGGCACCGGCCAACCGAGTGCTTGCGACCGTGCTCTTCACCGACATCGTCGACTCGACCAAGCTCGCCGCGTCGCTCGGCGACAGGAGGTGGCGTGAGCTGCTCGAGACGCATGATCGACTGGTGCAGCGCGAGGTCGATCGAGCCGGCGGGTACCTCGTGAAGTCGACGGGTGACGGCGTGCTCGCGCGCTTCGACAGCCCGGCTCGAGCCATCCGCGCCGCGTGCGCGGCACGCGACGCGGTGGCGCCGCACGGGGTCGAGATCCGAGGAGGTCTGCACACAGGCGAGGTCGAACAGCGTGGCGACGACCTAGCCGGCATCGCCGTTCACCTCGGAGCCCGGGTGTCAGCGCTCGCGGGCGCTGGCGAGGTGCTCGTGTCCGCATCAGTACCGCCGCTCGTGTTCGGCTCGGGGATCGTCTTCGACGACCGAGGCGAGCACGAGCTCAAGGGGATCCCGGGCTCCTGGCGCGTGTTCGCGGTGGCATCAGTCTGATCGACCGGTGGAGCCACTGGACGGGACGGACCGCTGGAGCGCCACGTAGGGCAGGAACACCTGGACGGGCCCACCCGCCAGGCTCGCTCGCAGCTCGTCGGGGACCGCCCCGAGGAGCTCGCCGGAGCAGTCGCCTGTCGCGACGATCGCCTCCATGAGCTCGTCTCCGATGTTCGCGCCGTGCTGGAGCAGCGAGTCGAGATCTCGGAACCGCTCGAGCACGATGCACTCCGACTCGTCCTCGTTGAAGAAGGTGTCGTACTGCAGCGTTCCCGGGTCTTTGCTCCGCACGATCTCCATGCACACCGCAGACAGGCGCTTGAACTCCTCGAGCTTGCCCTCGTGGAACGAGAACCGGACGACGCTCTGGAGCTCGCTGGTGGGTTGGATCTGGTGGTTGGTCACGGTCTCTCCTCAGGCGACGTCGGCACGTTGCCGCGTTCCCCACCAGGACGGATCAGAATCCCGATCCTCGACATCACGCGATGACTTTGCCGGTCGGAGCCCGTCTGAAGGACGACGCAACGAGGGGAGAGCTCGATGAAGGCCATCAACCTGGGTGTCGAAGACGGGCTGCCGCTGGTGGACTGGGACAGCATCGTGGAGAAGCTCGACGCTGGGTCGGCCCCGGCGCCCGACGCCCACAACGCCCGCACGACCTGGCTCACCACGATCAACGAGAATGGGAGCCCGCACGTGACACCGGTGGGCGCCTTCTGGCTGGACGGGGAGTTCTGGTTCCAGACGGGGGCGGGCACCCGAAAGCACCACAACGTCGAGCGCGACCCGCGCTGCACCGTCGCCCTGTCGATCCGTGACGCTGACGTGGTCCTCGAAGGCACCGCCGAGCGGGTCACGGATGCCGCCGACATCGTGCGCGCTGCCAAGGTGTGGGCAGACAGCGGTTGGCCAGCCGAACCAGATCCGAGCGGGACGGGGATCACGGCACCCTTCAACGCGCCGGCACAAGGCCCTCCGCCGTGGGACGTCTACCGCGTCACACCCCGCTCCGCGGTCGTGACGCTGGGCTCAGAACCAGGTGGCCTGACCCGATTCCAGTTCTGATGTCCTACGGCATCAGGTCGCGGACGACCTGGGCCGCCGGAAGGATGTCGTGCACTCGGGCGACGGTCTCCCCTGCGTAGAGGGCATGGGTCTCGACGGTCTCCTCCGACATCCCCGCAGTCGGCGCCGCCGGGGTGAGGTCGAACGGTCCGGACGCGGCGCGGCGCATGAGCCGCCGTTGGACCGAGGGCGGCGTATGGCGCGTGAGCGGGCCGAGCGCGGTGTGGAGGGCCCTCAGGACTCGTGGCCCCCTCGGGTCATCGGTCAGCCAGTGGCGAGTCGCGGCGTTCTCCATCACCCGATGCGGCGCGCGCGGCCAGCCCATCCCGAACAGCTCGGTCAGCACCGTGGCATGAGCATCGAGGACCCGCTGCTTGTACGCGGGATGGGCGCCGCTCTCCTCGGTGGCGAGGAAGCGAGTGCCCGCGACGGCCGCCACCGCCCCCGCATCCAGGGCGGTCTGCACGTCGGTGCGCGTCACGATCCCGCCGGCCACCAGCACGGGGAACCCCGCGGGGACCGCCGCCAGCACCTGCTCGAGCAGCACGAGCGCTGGCTGTGTCCCGATCACATGACCGCCTGACTCGAGGCCCTGAGCGATGACCGCGTCCGCCCCGGCGGCGACCGCGGCCCGCGCCACCTCCGCGGACCCCACGGTCGCGATCCAGACAGTGGACGTGCGTCGCTTCGGTCGCCGCTCCCAGTGCGTGACGAGCACGTCGGCGTCGGCCGCCACGCGCCAGTGGTCGCGGCGGGCCAGCGGGACGATGACGTTGACCGCCAGCGTCCCGTTGGTCAGCAGTCGGGCCGCCGCCAGCTCGCGCCGCTGCACCGCGGGCGGGAGAAAGCCGATCGTCCCGAGACCACCGGCGTCGGCGACCGCGGCCGCCAACGCCGAGGTGGCGATCCCGCTTCCCATCCCTGCCTGCACCACGATCGGGAGGTCCACGGCTGGCGGTTGCGCTAGATCCTGCGGCTGACGGTGCGCTCCAGGATGCCAAGGGTGGCCTTGAGCGCGGTCTCCGGGATGATCGGCCAGGCCCCGGTGGCCTTCCACTTCTCACCGATGTTGGACCAGTCGTAGATCGAGGTGACGAGGGTGCCGCCGTCGACGGGCTCGAGCTTGTACCCGTAGTAGTGCCCGATGCTCGGGAAGCCCTCGCCCGACACCTCCCAGGTGATGAAGCGGTCCTTCTCGTAGCCGGTGATCGTGACGATCACGTCGTACTTCCCCATCGGGAGGTCGCCCAGCGCCTCTCGGTCCATGTGGATCACGAAGGTGTCCCCCACCGCACCGGCCGGCGAGCCGGTGAAGCTCTGCAGCATCCCTGACGCGTCGATGGCGACGTGCCCGTCGGGGCTGCGCACCACGTCGAAGATGGTGGTGGAGTCGGCGGGGATGGTGCGCTGGACCTCGAAACGCTCGCTCATGCCCCCATCCTGCCTCAGGCAACGGGAGCGGCCACCAGCTGGTACGGCCCGGCCTGGTGGTGCACCTCGTCCACGGGCGTAGACGCCGATGCGGCGCGATGATTCCGGGCCGCCCGATCCGTCACCACCACAGCCACCCACCACCCAGGAGACGGACATGCCCAGGATCACGCCCAACCTCTGGTTCGACACCAACGGCCTCGAGGCCGCCGAGTTCTACGTGTCCGTGTTCCCCGACTCGAAGATCACCGCCGTCACCCACTACGGCGAGTCGGCGGGCGATCGGGCCGGCACGGTGCTCACCGTGGGCTTCGAGCTCGACGGGCAGCCGTTCACCATCATCAACGGCGGCCCCCAGTTCACGTTCGACGAGGCGATCTCGTTCGAGATCAGCTGCGCCGACCAGGACGAGGTCGACTTCTACTGGGACACGCTCGGCGACGGTGGAGAGCATGGCCAGTGCGGCTGGCTGAAGGACAAGTTCGGTCTCTCCTGGCAGGTCGTGCCCGCCGGTTGGGAAGCGCTCTTCACGGACGCGGACCCCGCACGGGCCAACCGGGCGATGGACGCGATGATGCAGATGCAGAAGCTCGACATCGCGGCGCTCGAAGCCGCGGCCGCCGGCGTGTAGCTCGGCGGTCAGGCCCCGGCGGTGGGGGCCGGGTGCTCGTCGAACTCGTGCTGCACCTGGTCCCAGGTGAGGACCGCATGCTGGTCCTGCTTCTCCTGGCCGCCGGCCCAGCGGAAGAAGAGCCCGGTGATGATCACCCACAGGTAGGTGCCGCCGATCAGCTTCATGATGGCCCCGGCCACCTGCTGGTCGCTGGTGACCGAGATGCCCCACAGACGGGCCGGGATGTCGTAGGTGCTGTACACGGCGCCGTCGGCAAAGATCATCCAGGCGCCTGGGACGGTGGGGATGAGCGACGCCACGAAGAGGTACACCATCTGCGCGGGCACCGAGATGCGCAGCTCCGGGAACGGACCGCACACCGGGAGCCAGAACAGCAGCGCCGAGGTGACCAGGATGGCGTGGACGCTGTAGTGGAAGAGGCCGTTGGTGGCCGCGGTGTTCACGATCACCGGTGCGTGCGACACGAGGGTGAGCAGCGCGAAGAGCGCGCCCGCCGGCACCGGCCGGGCGAGGCGCCGCATGCCGGCGTTGACGCGGCCGTCGCCGACCACGAGCCGGGCCAGCCACTCCGGCGTGGCCAGGAGCATGATCGGCGGCACCAGCAGCATGAGGGCGAGGTGCTGGATCATGTGCACGAAGTAGAGGTGCTCCTCACCGATGTCGTGCACGGGCCAGTCGGCGGCCGCCCACAGCAGCAGGATCCCGACGGCGAACCACCGCGTGTGCGAGCGCGTGATGGCGGGCTTCCCGGCCGGCACGACCTTGGGACCGATCACGCGACCGGCGTAGGCGTACAGGACGACCAGGCCGCCGACGAGCACCCACACCTCCGGGTGCGGCACCCAGGGGGACAGCTCGACGGCCAGCATCAGGTCACCGCAGGAACTTGAGGTAGTCGGCGCTCCAGAACTCCATCGCGAACAGGAAGATGGTGAACACGATGATGGCGAGGATCAACCCGAAGAGGAACACCCGCTTGAACAGCGGGCTGTCGTACTTCAGGTGCATGAAGTAGAGGATCACGGTCCCGAACTTGATGATCATCATCGGGAAGAGGATTCCCACGAGCTGCAGGGTGCTCAGGTCGAAGAAGTAGGTGCCCACCTCGAGGGCCGTGACGAACCCGAGGAACAGTGCGATCTGGACGTACTGCCAGTCGCTCGGGTGGTCGTGGTGCTCCTCGTGGACCCCAGGAGCGGGAGCGGTGTCGGTGGTGGTGCTCATCGTTGGCCCAGCTTCCTCACGGGATCAGGTACACGACGGTGAAGATGACGATCCACACGATGTCGACGAAGTGCCAGTACAGGCCGACGATCTCGACGGCCTCGGCCCTCTCGGGTCCGAGGTTGCCGCGGATCGACATCACGAGCAGCGACATCAGCATCACGATGCCCACGCTCACATGGAGGCCGTGGAAGCCGGTGAGCGTGTAGAAGGCGGAGCCGAAGATGTTGGTGGTGTAGCCGAGGCCCTCCCGGTAGAAGGTCGTGAACTCGTACACCTGGCCGCCGATGAACACGCCGCCGAGCATGGCGGTGGTGGCCAGCCAGGCTCGGTTGCGCTGCACGTCGCCGCGGGTGATCGACGCCACCGCCAGGGCCATCGTGAGCGAGCTCATGAGCAGCACGAACGAGCTGACCGACGTGAACGGGATGTCGAACACGTCGTTCGGGGTGGGTCCTCCGACGCTCCGGTGGCGCAGCAGGAGGTAGGTGGAGATCAGGCTGCCGAACAGCAGGCAGTCCGACCCGAGGTACACCCACATGCCCAGCTTCGTGTTGGAGATGCCGGTGGCGGTGTGATGGCCGTGGTCCGCGATCGACCCTGCGTGCGCTTCGGCGGCGACGTCAGTCACTGGCGGTCACCTCCTCGGGCTGGGCTTCGGTCGCAGGCTCGGCCTCGTCCTCGATCTCGGCTGCGACCTCGGTCGCGTCGTCGGGGCCGTGGTCGTCGGGGCCGTGCGGCGGCAGGTCCTCGTCGTCCGGCGGCTCGAGCGCCCAGCCGACCATGCCCGCGAGGAGCACGGCGCCACCGATGCCGGCGACGACCAGGTTGAAGATCAGCCCGTAGCCGATGAGCGGGAAGGAGAGGGACAGGAAGATGGGCCAGTACGAGGGCGCCGGCAGGTGCGAGCGGGACGGGTCGCCGGGCATGGCGACCTCTTCGGCCGTCGCGATCGGCGACATGATGCCGTCGTCGTCCCCGGCGTACTTGCGATGCCAGAACTCGTCGAGCTGCGTGACGATCGGGTCGTCATCGAAGTTGTGGTCGGGGGTGGGCGACGGGACCATCCACTCGAGGCTGCGCGCGTCCCACGGGTCGGGACCAGGCGGAGGCAACGACGATGCTGCCCGCTTCGAGCGCACGATGTTGACGAAGAACACGACGAAGCTGGCGGCGATCATGAAGGCGCCGACCGTCGCGACCATGTTCCACAGGTTGAACCCGTAGCCGTCGCGGTACGTGTGGATCCGCCGGCTCATGCCCTGCAGGCCGAGGATGTGCATCGGACCGAAGGTGAGGTTGAACCCGACCAGCGTGAACCAGAAGTGGACCTTGCCCCACGTGTCGTTGAGGACGTAGCCGAAGACCTTGGGCCACCAGAAGTAGAAGCCGCCCAGGAACCCGAACAGGGCGCCGCCGAAGATCACGTAGTGGAAGTGGGCGACGATGTAATAGGTGTCGGTCTGCTGCGTGTCGGCGGGAGCGACCGCGTGGGTGACGCCCGAGAGCCCGCCGATGGTGAACATCGTGACCAAGCCGACGGAGAACAGCAGCGGGGTGCTGAAGGTGATCTTCCCGCCCCACAACGTGGCCATCCAGTTGAGGATCTTCACGCCCGTGGGCACCGCGATGAACATCGTCGACACCGAGAAGGCGGCCACCGAGATCGGCCCGAGGCCGGAGGCGAACATGTGGTGGGCCCACACGCCCCAGCCCATGAAGCCGATGGCGATGCCCGAGAACACCATGAACGGGTAGCCGAAGATCGGCTTGCGGGAGAACACGGGGATGATCTCCGAGACGATCCCGAAGGCCGGCAAGATCAGGATGTACACCTCGGGGTGCCCGAAGATCCAGAACAGGTGCTCCCAGAGGAGTGGGTCGGCACCGGCGCCCACGTTGAAGAAGTTGGCGTCGAAGAGCCGGTCGAACGTGAGCAGGAAGAGGGCCACCGAGATCACCGGCATGGCGAACACCAGCAGCACCTGCGTGACGAAGCTCATCCAGGTGAACACCGGCATCCGCATGAGCGTCATGCCTGGCGCGCGCAGGTTGAGCACGGTGACCACCAGGTTCACGCCACCGACGAGCGACGCGATGCCCGTGATCTGGAGGCCGATGGCGTAGAAGTCCATGCCGTGGCTGGGCGAGAAGATCACGCCGGTGTTCGGCGCGTAGGCGAACCAGCCTCCATCGGCCCCGCCGCCGAGGAGCCAGGACGAGTTGAGGAAGATGCCGCCGACGAGGAACGTCCAGAAGCTGAGCGCGTTGAGGCGGGGGAAGGCGACGTCGCGTGCCCCGATCTGCAGCGGGATCAGGTAGTTCATGAACGCGGCGCCCATCGGCATGACCGCCAGGAAGATCATCGTGATGCCGTGCATCGTGAAGATCTGGTTGTAGAGATCGGCCGAGAGGAGCTTCTGGCCGGGGGCGGCCAGCTGCGACCGGATGATCAGGGCCTCGATGCCGCCGATGATCAGGAAGACCAGCGACGAGGCGCCGTACATGATGCCGATCTTCTTGTGATCGACGGTGGTGACCCAGGCGCGCCAGCCGGTCTTGGTGCGGGGCCGCGCGAACACCCCCAGCGGGTTGTGCGCGACCGCGCCACCAGAGGGCAGCGCCAGAGCGTCGGATGGTCGTTCGACGATCGCCATGGGCCGGCTACTCCAGCGTCTCTAGGTAGGCGACGAGGGCATCGATCGCCTCGTCGGAGAGCTCCAGGTTGGGCATGCCGCGCTCACCCTGCGGGTACATCGGCTTCTGACCGGGCGGGTCCTTGAGCCAGGCCTCGAGCGCGGAGCGGTTGAGCTGCACGCCGCGCTCGTCGATGTCGACCTCGCCGTTGCCGTCCTGGTCGACCCAGAGGTCGAAGATCCCGCCGGCGAACACACCGCGGCTGGCGAAGTGGGTGAGGTTCGGCGCCGCGCCCGCGACGAGCTGGGCGCCCTCGATGCCCGCTTCCTCGCGAGCCTCTTCGTCACCGCCCTCCCCTTCGACGAGGTGGCACCGGGAGCAGGTGGAGCGGAAGGTGTTCATGCCCTCGACCGCCAGCTCGTCCTCTGGCAGCGCCGCGCCTTCCTGCTGGTTCGCCTCCCAGTCGGCGTAGTCCTCCGGCGAGAGGGCCACCACGCGCATCTGCATGTAGGCGTGCGACAGACCGCAGAACTCGGTGCACTGGCCGCGGTACACGCCAGGCTCGTCGGCTTGGATCAGCAGGGGGTGCTCGCGGCCAGGGACGGCGTCGCGCTTGCCGTTGAGGGCCGGGATCCAGAACGAGTGGATGACGTCGCGCGAGGTGATCGTGAGGCTGATGGGCTCCCCGGCCGGGATCACGAGGTCGTTGGCCGTGACGATGTCGTCCTCGCCGTCGCCGTCCACGTCGTAGCGGTACTCCCACCACCACTGCTGGCCGATGACCGTGACCTCCTGGGCACCAGCGGGATGGTCGTCGAGGTCGAGGAGGGTGAGCACGGAAGCGCCGCCCACGCCGGCGAGCAGCAGGGCCGGGATGAGGGTCCACCCGAGCTCGAGCTTCGTGTTGCCGTGGATCTGGGAGGGCAGGCTGCCGTCGTCGTCCTTGCGCTTGCGGAACCTCCACACGATCACCAGGGCCCCGACCTGGACGAGCACGAACACGATCCCGGCGATGAGGAACACCGGGTCGGAGAGCTTGTCGATGGTGCGCGCCTCGGGGCCCTTGGGCTCCAAGGTGTCGAGCGGCGCCTTGTCGGCGCAGGCGGCGAGGCCCAGCAGCAGCGGGACCAGCAGCGCCATGCGCCAGCGGCGGTGCGTTCGGCGGACCATCAACCCTCTCCCTCGGCGACGGTGGTGGTGGTGTTGCGCTCCGTGCCCTCGGGACGGTTGGGCTGGTTGCCGGACCCCTCGTCCTCGTCCTCGCTGTGCTCCTCGGCGTGGCGCTCGATGAACCGCTCGCCGCGCGCCGCGGACACGACGCCGACCGTGACGATCCCGAGGGCGAGGACGGTGAGGACACCCGCGACGACGTTTGGCGACACCTTGGGCTTGGCGGCGATGAGGGCACCCGTGCCCAGCACGAGGACGCCGAGGACGGTGGCCACCGCCACGGCGCCCATCTCGGAGGAGGTGAGCAGCAGCCGAGAGAAGGCGACGACGCTGCCGGCGACGACGAGGAACCCTGCGAGGGGGACCTCGAAGGGAGCCATCACCCGGTTCCGCACCAGCCGGTTCGTGTCGGGGTCGCCCGTGGCTCGGTCTGACCAGGCCAGCACCATCCACTCGCCGAGCACGGCGAGCAGGACGATGCAGCCGACGAGGAACAGCGCGTTGCTGATCACGAGGCCGAGCACCACCATGGCGGCGCCGAACGCACCGACCACCGGCCAGTAGGCGACGTGGGCCGGCGGGACGGCGGCGGGCGCCTCCTCGGCGCCGACGAGCTCGGCCAGCGCCGACGGGTTGGCGTCGCGGGTGACCAGCGAGATGATCCCGAGGAACGCGGCGGCCAGGCCGATGGAGACGAGGAGCGTGTACCCGAGGTGGTCGCCGACGGCACCCCAGTAGCCAGACGTGATCGGACCCAGCCGGGTGCCACCGGTGCTCCAGCCGTACGCGGCCGCGAGGACGAACGACACGGCGCTCAGCCCGAAGAACCACTTGGATCCGGTGGTGAACATCGAAGGAGATGGCCTCGTTACTTGGTGATGTAGATGCCGTAGTAGATGGCGGTGTACACGGCGACGGTGACGTACCAGTAGAGCGCCGCGGCGCCCATGCCCTCAGCGTCGCGCCCGGTGAGCTGTCCGCCGAGGGATTGGAACCCCATGACCGACACGAAGACGAGCCCGACCACCACCATCACGAGGTGGGTACCCGTGACGATGTAGAGGAGACCACCGCTGGCGGACGCGGTGAGCGGGAGGGCGAGCTGCTGGTACAGGTAGATGGTGGAGTTCACGAACGCCACGCCCAGCAGCAGCGTGAGGCCGAGGGCGAGGTAGGCGTGGGGCCGGTCGTCGCGGCGGAGCGCCCACACCACCCACGTCACGGACACCACGGACATCGCCAGCGTCACCATCCCCATGCCGCCTGGCGTGAGGGGCAGGACGACGTTGTCGGCCAGCACGGTGTGGCCGCTCTCGACGAGGTCGCCCCGCACCTGGAGGTAGACGGCCAGCGTGCTCAGGACCACGAGAGCCGAGGCGGCGGCACCGAAGGCGGCCCCGGTGAACAGCACGCGCGGGCGGCGAGCCTCGGGGGCGGGCGCAGTGACCAGCGGGCTCACGGCGGTGTGGCTGGCGTCTCCGGGCGTCGCTTCGCTCCTGCCTCCGACTGCGGTGGTGGTGGCCATCTAGGTGTCCGCCTCCTGCGGCTGGTGGCGGGCGTCGTAGAGGGGCGCCTCCGACGTGATGGCGGGGAGGCTGGCGAAGTTGCCGACCGGCGGCGGCGAGCTGGTGGCCCACTCGAGCGTGTGGCCCGACCACGGGTCGTCGCCCGGGAGGTCATGGCTCCGGGTGGAGCGGACGAGCAGCGCCACGAAGGCAGCCACTGCGAGGGCGAGGAGCCCACCGCCGACCGCCGAAGCGGTGTCGAGGGCCTTGATGGTGTCGACGTTGTCGGCGGGGACGCCCGGGACGGCGGACTGGCCGAGCAGGCCGGCGATGGCGTCGGGGAAGCTCCAGAGCACCGTGCCGGCGAGGAGCAGCAAGGCGACCAGTCGGGCGCCGGCCTCGGACAGCTGGCGACCCACGATCTTCGGCGCCCAGAGCACCACCCCGCCGAAGGCGGCGATGGCCGCGGCGAGGACGACATAGGAGGCGACCGAGGTGGTGACCGTGGTGCCGTACAGCGACGTGCCCGGGCCGTCGACGAGCGTCTTGATCGGCTTCACCGCCTGGACCGCGCCGAGCACCAGCCCGACGAGCAGCATCAGGCCGGCGGCCACCCCGAACAGCAGGGGGCTGGCGAGGCGTGGCTGGCCGCGCCGGGCGGTGACCGCCCACAACCCGGACAGGCCGAGCACTGGGATCAGGATGGCGAACGACACCGCCACCCACGGCACCTCGTACAACCAGGGAGCCCGATCGGCGCCGAAGGCAGGCACCGCCCACGCACCGACGGACAGGGCGCCGTACGCACCGATGAAGCCCATGGCGACGCGGTGGAGCTGGTGGCGGGTGCTGGTGAAGACCGGCACGACCGCGCCGATGAACCCGAGCACCGGGATGGCGAACGCGTAGACGGCCGGCTGACCGAACACCCAGGCGATGCGCTCGTACAGCGTGCCGGCGCCGCCGCCGGTGATGAACCCGGTGGCGCCGCCGTAGCGGAGGTCGATGTAGGCGATGAGGACGATGCCGGCCAGGATCGGCAGGCTGATCGCCCACACGGTGGCGGCCACGAGCGCGGACCACGCGAACAGCGGCACCCGCGTCAGCGACATGCCGGGTGCCCGCAGCGCGATGACGGTGGTGGCGACGCAGATCCAGGCCACGGTGAGGGCGACGAGGACCAGCAGGAAGGCCACCGTGAACAGGCGCACGCCGTCCGTGTCCTTGCCGAGGGCGCCGCCGTCGATGGCGTACGAACCGATGATGAGCCCACCGCCGAGCAGGTAGGTCCACGCGGCGGCCGCCGCCGCCCGTGGGAACGCCAGCGTGGGGGCGCCCACCTGGAGCGGCACGACGAGGGTGGCGATCCCGATGGTGAGCGGCAGGAGGAACAGGAAGGCGCCGGCGATCGAGCGGTAGGTGAACGCCTGGACGAAGAAGTCGGGCACGGTCGCGGCATCGATGCGCTCGACGGCCACCCAGAGGGCCGCCGCGCCCGCCAGCACGAGGTGCAGGAGCGAGGCGACCAGCCACAGGCGTCCGACCACCTTGTGGTCGCCAGAGCCCAGGATCGAGGCCAGCCCCGCCGCGGCGGGGACGGGGGCGGTGGCCTCCGAGGACGCCGGCGCGGCGGCGGGAGCGTCTTCCGTCACGGTCATGCGCTCGGGAATCTAGTCACGTGGCCTGTCCGCCTTCGAACCGTGCCGATCGGCGCCATCTCACCAGCCAGACCGGAGCAGCTGGTCGACGGCCATCGCCCCGAAGAGGAGCGTGATGTAGGTGATCGACCAGGTGAACAACCGCATCGCGACGGCGCGCACCTCGAGCTCGGCGGCGCCTCCCGAGACGGCCAGCCCCACCCCCGGATCCGGCATCCGGAGGAGCCGGACCGCGTACCAGGTGAAGACGGCCCCCAACACGATCGCCGAGCCCAGGTAGAGGTGCCCCATGCCCGCGACCGGGGAGAAGGCGACCGTGAGCGCCCACAGCAGCAGGGTGTAGCCCAGGATCCGCCCGGACGTGCGGCGCAGGCTCTCCACCACGGGGAGCATCGGCACGTCGGCGGCGGCGTACTCGTCCCGGTAGCGGATCGCGAGGGCCCAGAAGTGGGGCGGGGTCCAGTAGAAGATGATCCCGAAGAGCAGGACCGGCGCCCAGTCGAGCGTGCCGGTGACCGAGCTCCACCCGATGAGCGTCGGCACCGCGCCGGCCGCCCCGCCGATCACGATGTTGTGCGTCGAGGTCCGCTTCAGCCAGAGCGTGTACACGAACACGTAGAAGAGGCAGGCGGCTACGGCCAGGACCGCGCTGAGCAGGTTCACGGTCGTCCACAGGAAGCCGAAGGCGAAGATCTCCAGGGCGATGGCGAACGTGAGGGCCGCGCGCGGGGTCATCTCGCCGGTGACGAGGGGCCGGCCCTTGGTGCGCTCCATCAGGCGGTCGATGTCACGGTCCACGTACATGTTGATGGCGTTGGCGCCACCCGCCGCGAAGGTGCCACCCAGCACGGTGCACAGGATCAGCCACGGGGACGGGAGGCCCCGCTCGGCCACGATCATCGTCGGCACGGTGGTGACGAGCAGCAGCTCGATGATCCGTGGCTTCGTGAGCGCCACGTACGCCATCAGGCGGGTGCGCGGCGGGTGCACGACAGCGGACACGACTCGGGAGGCTACGTCCGTCCCCGGCCGCGTGGCGAACCCAGGAGCCGGCGGTTGGAGCGGGTCACCCGGCCCTCCGTAGCCTGATCGCGATGTCCCGCACCCGAGCTCGGCTGATGCGCCTCTGGCGCGATCCGATCGAGCCCGCGACGTACCGCAGGATCACCGCCGTGGCGCTCGTCGCCCTGGGCGCCATCGTCGTTTCGGGGGCCGCCGTCCGCCTGACCGGCTCCGGCATGGGCTGCCCCACCTGGCCGAGCTGCGAGGACGGCTCGCTGGTGCCCCGGGGCGCGACGGGGGCCAACGGCTGGATCGAGTTCGTGAACCGCACCTTCACCGGCGCGGTCTCCGTGGCGGTGGCCCTCGCCGTGCTCGGCTCCCGCCGGCGGCGGCCCGAGCGCCCGGACCTCACCCTGTGGGCGTGGGGCTTGGTCGCCGGGGTGATCGCCCAGATCCTGCTGGGTGGGCTGGTCGTGGCGCTGGAGGTCGCGCCGGTGTCGGTGGCCGGGCACTACCTCCTCTCGGCGGTGCTGGTGGCGAACGCGGTGATCCTCCACCACAAGGCGAGTGAGCCCGACGGTCTTCGCCGCGCCCGCGCCACACCGGCGCTGCTGCGGCGGTCGCGCGCCCTCGTCGGCCTGGCCGGGCTCGTCCTGATCACCGGCACCCTCGTCACGGGGAGCGGGCCCCACAGCGGCGACGAAGCGGCCGACCGGCTGCCGTTCGCCGTGGTGACGGTCGCGCGCGTGCACAGCCTGGTCGTGTGGTCGTTTCTCGTGGTGGCGTTGGTCGTGCTCCGGCAGGCGGGCCGGGGGACGCGGCGCCGAGCACGATCGGTCGTGGTCGCGTCCTCGTCGCCGCCATCGTCGCCCAGGGCACGCTCGGCTACGTGCAGTACGCCGCCGATGTCCCGGAGGCCCTCGTGGGCACCCACGTCCTGGGGTCCGTGCTCGTCTGGGTGGCCGTGCTTCGCTTCCACCTCGCCCTCACCGAGCCGATCCCCGACGCCGCCGAGCTCGAGCCTTCGCCGCGCGACCAGTCCCGGCTCCGGTGGCCCCCTGATGTCCACCACGCCCGCGCCCGCACCCGTCGAGGTCGACCAACCGGTGGACGACACCCGCACCGAGCCCGACGCGCCGTGGGTCGTGCTGGTGTGGAACGACCCGATCAACCTCATGTCCTACGTCGCCTTCGTGCTCCAGAAGCTCTTCGGCTACCCGAAGGAGAAGGCCGATCGCCTCATGATGCAGGTGCACACGGAGGGGCGGGCGGTCGTGGCCAACGGGCCGCGGGAGACGTGCGAGCTGCACGTGTTCCGGCTGCACGAGCACGGCCTCTGGGCCACGATGCAGCACGACACCTGATGGCCGGCCTCTTCCGCCCTCGCATCGGCCGCACCCGGCACGGCACCTACGCCCTGCGCCTGCCCGGTCCCGAGCGGGAGCTCCTGGTCAGCCTCGTGGACCAGCTCCGCGAGCTCCTCGAGCTCACCACCGACGACCCGAGCGTCCGCCGGCTGTTCCCCACCGCCTACCACGACGACCCCGAGCGGGACCAGGAGTACCAGCAGCTCGTGCGCGACGAGCTGCTCGAACGGCGCCTGGCGTCGCTGGCCACGGTGGAGGCCACTGCGGAGGCAGACGAGCTCGACCAGGCGCAGCTCACCGGCTGGTTGACCGCGCTGAACGACCTGCGCCTCGTGCTCGGCACGCGGCTCGACGTGTCGGAGGACCAGGACGCGCTGGACCAGGACGACCCTGACGCGCCGGCCATGGCGGTGTACGGGTACCTCAGCATGTTGCTCAACGACGTCGTCGACGCGCTGGCCGATGACCTCCCGCCGCCGACAGAACCGGAGATGTGAGGCCTCGAGGCTCGCTGCTAGTGTCTCGCCCCTACCCTCAACGGGGAGCAGAGCCCCCATCGTCTAGCGGCCTAGGACACCGGCCTTTCACGCCGGCAGCACGGGTTCGAATCCCGTTGGGGGTGCAGTCGTAGGCAGGAGCAACGCGACGCCCGAAGACGCCAGCACAGCAGTAGCAGTACCGAACATGTCAGACACCATGGTCCCGTGGTGCAGCTTGGAGTGCACGCCGGCCTGTCACGCCGGAGGTCGCGGGTTCAAATCCCGTCGGGACCGCTGCAAGAGAGCAAGGTCGGGTAGCTCAGTTGGCAGAGCGCGCGCCTGAAAAGCGCGAGGTCACCGGATCGACGCCGGTCCCGACCACCACCCATCGACGCCGGCCGCGTCAGCCCACGAGGACGCGGCGCGCGGGCGCCTCCACGTAGCGCCGGCTCAGCTCGCCCATCACGTACGAGCCGACCAGCGCCAGGCCCAGGCCGAGCAGCGCCGCCGGCGTGGAGCCGCGGATCAACGGGCGGACGACGTACAGCACCTGGATGTGCCACAGGAAGAACCCCAACGACGCCCCCGCCAGGGCGACGAGGGCGCGGCTCGAGAGGAACGCCACGGTCGCGGTGCGCAGCATGAGCGGGGCCAGCAGCAGACCACCGATGGCGACCTGGAGGAACGACTGCACCATCCGGTCGTGGCCGAGGCGGAAGGCGGGGGCGGTGGCGCTGGTCTCCAGCCCGACGACCATCGCGACCGTCGCAAGGCCGGCCAGCCCCCAGCACAGCCAGGGTCGCTCCGCGAGGCGGCGGACGCCGCGCACGATCCACCCGAGCCACGCGCCGCGCCCCTCACCGACCTCTGCGACGGCGATCAGCATCCCGACGCCGAAGGACGGGAGGTACGGCGGGAGCACGCGCACCCACGGGTCGGTGTGCTCCTGGGTGGTCAGCGCCAGCGCCCACGCGCCGTACGCGATGACGAGGACGCAGACCGCGATCCACGCGTCGAGGCGCCGCCGGCCGGCCAGGAGGACGACCTTCCCCACAGGGAGGATGGCGGCGTAGAACGCCACCTCCACGACGAGGGTCCACGACACCCGGAGGCCGGTGCCGCCGCCGTCGTCGTACCAGCTGTCGATGAGCAGGCCGTGCTTCAACCAGCCAGCCACGCCGTCTACGGCGCCGACACCCATCGCCACCGCCCCGGCGAGGGCGACGAGGTACGCCGGCCAGATGCGAGCGACCCGCCGCCGCCAGAAGTCGACGAACCGCACGGGACGGCCGCCCGCCGTCGCGTGGGCGACGAGCGGCCTCGCCACGAGGAACCCCGAGAGGATGAAGAAGACCTCGACGCCGATGTCCATGTGGCCGAGCACGGGACGGAGCGGGCGCAGCGCCTCCGTGCGCCAGAGGGCGTGGAACGAGAACACGCAGACCGTGGCGATGGCCCGGGCGCCGTCGAGGCCCGGGACGTGGCCGCCCGGGGGGACGGTCCCCTGCGCCACCTTCGGCGCCTCGCGCCCGGATCCACGCGCTCCCCTGGGCACCGTCGCAGCGTAGGACGTGCCGCCCAGCGAGCCGGCGAGGGCGGGACGGCGGCCACGGGGCGTAGGATCACGCACGCCCATGGTGGGAGGGGCTGTGCCCGACGATCAGAACCCAGTGCTGTTCGAGCACCTGATCCGAGCCCTCGTGGCCCGCCTCAGCGACGGTGTGATCGTCACCACGCGCGACGGCACCATCCTCTGGGCCAGCGAGACCATGGAGGACCTGCTCGACATCCCCGCGGAGTCGCTGGTCGGCACCAACGCGCAGACGCTCCTCCATCCCGACGACGCGGCTCTCTCGCGGTACCGGGATCCCGAGGGTCCCGTCCCCGACCGGGCCGTCTGGCACGAGACCCGCCGGCTCCGCCACGCCGACGGCAGCTACCGCCTGGTCGACCGCTCGGTCGTCGACCTCACCGACGATCCCTTGGTCCGCGGGTGGGGCGTCATCTTGCGGCGCGCCAGCCCGAGGTTTCAGGCGTTCGAGAGCGAACGGCGACTGGCTGCCACCGTCGAGCACACGCAGGACATCGTGCTCGTCTACGACTCGGATCTGGTGCTCGTGTACGCCAGCCCCTCGTCCCGCCAGTTCGCCGCGCAGCTCGACGGCACGCTGCTCGACCACCTCGAGCGCTACGTGGACCCGGAGGACCGAGAGGTCGTCGCCAAGCTGATCAATCGACTCCTCGCCTCTCCTGGGGCCCAGATCGAGGACCGAGTCCGGATCCGCCCCGTCGACGGCCGCCTGGTCTGGCTGGACATGCGCGCCGTCAACCTCCTCGACGATCCGGCGGTGGACGCGGTGGTCCTCAACGGGCGGGATGTCACCGAGCAGGTCGCCCTCGAGGAGCAGCTGCGGCACGACGCCCTCCACGATCCGCTCACCGGCGTGCCCAACCGGCCTCAGGTGATGGCCCTGCTCGAGGAGGCGCTGGCCGACGACGCGGCCTCGGCATCCACGGCGGTGCTGTACCTCGACCTCGACCGCTTCAAGGTGGTGAACGACAGCTTCGGCCACGCCACCGGCGACCGCGTGCTCGTCGACCTGGCCCGGCGCCTGCAGCTGGCGTTGGGCGATCTGGCCACCGTCGGCCGCTTCGGTGGGGACGAGTACGTGATCGTGGCGCGGGTGGCCGGCACCGAGGACGCCGTGGCGCTGGCCGAGATCGTCGCCCGGCAGGCGGTGGAGCCCTTCATCGTGCACGGACCCGACGACGAGCACGCCGAGGTGTACCTGTCGGCGAGCATCGGCATCGCGCTGGCGGCCGAAGGGGTCGACGGACCCGCGATGCTGCACCACGCGGATGCGGCGATGTACCGGGCCAAGGCCACGGGCCGCGGAGGATGGGAGCTGTACGACGAAGGGATGCGCGAGGCCGCCCGCGCCCGGCTGTCGATGGAGACCGAGCTGGCCCGTGCCCTCGACGACGGCGACTTCGAGCTGCACTACCAGCCGATCATCGACGTCCGCAGCCGGCGCGTCGGAGGCTTCGAGGCGTTGGCCCGATGGCGACACTCGGACGGTCACATGGTGCCGCCCGTGGAGTTCGTGCCCGTGGCCGAGGAGACCGGCGGCATCCATCGCCTCGGTGCCTGGGCCCTCACCGAGGCGTGCGTGCAGCTCAAGGCATGGGAGGCGCTGGGCATCGCGCCGTTGAGCGTGTCGGTCAACGTGTCGCCGCAGCAGCTCACCGACCCGGCGCTGTCCCGCCACGTCGGACGTGCGCTGGCGGCGGCCTCGATCGATCCGTCGCGGCTGTGCCTCGAGATCACGGAGACGTTCCTCGTCGACGACCTCGACCACGCGGTGGACGCCATGGTGCGCCTCCGCAACCTCGGTGTTCGGCTCGCGCTGGACGACTTCGGCACGGGGTGGTCGTCGCTCACCCACCTGCGGTCGGTGCCGGTGGACGTGGTGAAGATCGACAAGTGCTTCGTCGACGGGCTCACCGAAGGCGGCGACGACCGCGCCATCGTCGGCGCCGTCGTCACCATGTGCCGAGCGCTCGGCAAGACGGTGGTGGCTGAGGGCGTCGAGACGGAGGGCCAGTTCCAGGTCACGCGCGAGCTGGGCTGCACGCACGCGCAGGGCTACCTCGTGGCCCGGCCGCTGCCCGCCGCCACCGTGCCCGACTGGCTGCGCCGCTATCGAGAGAACGGCAACTGCGCGCCCGAGTAACCGGCCGCGTGGGTCCGGTGCCGCGAGACTGAGCCCATGAGGACGGTGCCGTGCGGCGGGTGATGGCATGGCTGGGCCGCTTCGCCGCCTCGCTGCTGTTCCGGCGGGTCGAGGTGGCCGGCGAGGAGCACTACCCGACGGACCGTCCGGTGCTCCTGGTCGCCAACCACTTCAACGGGGTCGTGGACCCCATCCTGATCACCGCCGCGCTCGGTCGCACCCCCCGCTTCATCGCCAAGGCGGGGCTGCGAAGGGTGCCCGTCGGCGGGTTGCTGCTGCGCAGCATCGGTGTGGTGTTCGTGCGGCGGCAGGTCGACAAGGGCGGGGCGGCGGGCAACGAGGACGCCTTCGCGGAGTGCCACCGGGCGTTGGCCAAGGGCGACGTGGTGGCCATCTTCCCGGAGGGCACCACCCACGACCGGCCGCGGATCGATCCGATCAAGACGGGCGCCGCACGGATCGCGCTCGGGGCTCGCGCCGCCGGGGCCACGGGCCTCGCCATCGTCCCGGTGGGCCTCGCGTTTCCCGACAAGGTGGCGCTCCGGTCGTCGGCGCTCGTGCAGTTCGGTCGGCCCATCGAGCTCGACGTGGTCAGCCCGGTGGCGGCCGGCCCCGAGGACACGGATGCGGTGCGGCAGCTCACCGCCGTGATCGATCGAGGGCTGCGGGCGGTGAGCCCGGACTTCCCCGACGTGGAGACGGCGTTGGCGCTCGAGCAGGCCGCCCAGGTCGCGTTGAGCAGCGAGTCCGATCCTGACCCGTCGCTGGAGGAGCGCTACGAGCTGGCGCGGCGCTTGGGGCGCGCGCACGCGGACGAGCAGGCGATCGTCCGGCGCGAGATCGGCCGCTACGCCACGATGCTGAACGGCCTGCGGCTCACCGACGCCGACATCATCGCCCCCACCAACCCCACCCGCCTGCTCCGGTCCGCGCTCGGCATCGCGGTGCTCGTGGTGGTGCTCGGCGGGGTCGTCGCCGCCACGTTCCTCATCAACGTGTGGCCGGCCGCGCTCGTCGCACTGGCCAGCTTGTTCGTGACGACCCCCGTGTCCAAGGGCACCGCGCGCGTGCTCATCGGTCTGCTCGCCTTTCCCACCGCGTGGATCACCGCGGGCGTGCTCACCACCGACGGCGGGGTGCGCGTGACCCTGGTCGTGCTCACCGCCGCCGTCGGGGCGCTGGCGGCCATCTGGCTGGTGGAGCGAGCCATGGCGCTGGCCCGCATGCTGCTGCGCTGGCAGGCCCAGCGGGAGCGCATCGGGACGGTGGGCCTCGCCGCCGAGGTGCGGGCCGAGGTGGTGGCCGCGGTGCGAGCCGCCGGGGGCCCGTCGTGAGGGCCAAGGTCTCCCGTGGCGTGTCGCACGTGGCGGCGTCGGACTGCGAGCAGATCCGTCCGGGTCTCATCGGCCAGCCGGCCAACACGTTGAGCAGCCTCGCCTTCGTCGCCGCTGCCGTGCCCATCGTCCGGTCGGCGCGCCGGCGGGGCCGGCCCGCCTGGCTGGCGGTCGCCGCCGCCACCGCGTTCGAGGGCCTCGGCAGCGTCGCCTACCACGGCCCCGGCGGCCGGCGGGCGAAGCGCGTGCACGACATCGGGATCGTGGCGTTGGTGGCCTCGCTGGCGGTGGCCATGGCGAGCGAGGGGACGCCGGTCGTCCATCGTCCGCGCGCGGCGGCGCTCACCACCGCCGCCGTGGCGCTGCACACGCTCAGCCGCACCGGCGGGCCGCTGTGCTCGTGCCGGAGCCCCTTGCAGGGCCACGCGGTGTTCCATGTGCTGGCGGCCGCGGCCCTCGCCGCCGCCGCCGCGCCTCGGTGACCGGTCGCTTCAACGTGGTCGCCATCAGCCCGACCTCTTCGCGGACTGCGGCGTGCGACGTCAGCTACCGGGTGAAGACCAGGAGCACCTCGAGCTCGCCCTCCTCGCCCACCGATGCGGGACCCCCGCTGGGGTCGTCGATCTCGTAGTCAGTGAACGTGATCGGGATCGTCGCGTTGGCGGCGAAGGACGAACCGGTCAGCTTGGCGATGAGGTCGAAGCTCACCTCGCGGGTGACCCCGTGCATCGTGAGGTCCCCAGTGGCCTGCACGGTGACCTCTTCGCCGTCGGCCGGGATCGATCCCAGGTCGATGGGTTCGGTGAGCGTGAAGGTGGCAGTTGGGAACCCGGCGGTCTCCATGATGCGGTTCTGGAACTGGCGGTCACGCTGCGACTCGGGGCTCTCGAACGTCGTCATGTCCACCTCGACGTCGACGGCCGAGACCACCGTGCCTGCGATCTCGACGGAGCCCGTGACACCGTCGGCAGCTCCCGTCGCCTCGGCGTCCTGGCCGAAGAGCACCTCGGAGATCCGGTACTGGACCTTGCTGCCCTCCGTGGTGGTCCACGTGCCGTCGATGCCGGTGGCGCTCCCCTCGGTGGTGGGGCTGCCGTCGCCGGCGGTCGTCGTCGGGGAGGGAACGTCGTCGAGGCTGAGGCGATCGGCTGGGTCGACCTTGACGAAGTTGATGTACACGTACGGCGCCACCACGGTGACGGCGAGCACCGCCACGACGACGGCGATCAGGACCTTGGCGCGCCGAGACATGGGGACGATCTTCCCAGCCCTACCTGTGAGCTCCCTGTCAGGCCTCCCAGGTCGTTCACAGCCGACGCACAGGGAGCGGTGCCATGCTCGGGCCATGGCCGCCGCCCGCCTGCTGCTCGTGGACGACGAGGACAACCTCCGGTCGATGCTCGACGCCGCCCTGCGCCACTCCGGCTTCGACGTGCACCCGGTGGCCAACGGTCGCGACGCCATCGACGCCGTGCCCACCGTCCAACCCGACCTCATCGTCCTCGACGTGATGCTCCCCGACCTCGACGGGTTCGACGTGTGCAAGCGGCTCCGCTCCTCGGGCGACCGCACGCCCGTGCTGTTCCTCACCGCCCGCGACGCCACCGAGGACAAGGTGCGGGGGCTCACGCTCGGCGGCGACGACTACCTCGTGAAGCCCTTCAGCCTCGAGGAGCTGGTGGCCCGGATCACCGCGGTCCTCCGCCGCACGGGCCTCGACCCCAGCGCCGACGACCTCCAATGCGGCGACCTCGCGATGGACGATGACGCCCACCTCGTCACCAAGGCCGGCACGGAGGTGGCGCTCTCGCCGACGGAGTACAACCTGCTGCGCTACCTGCTCGTGAACCGGGGCAAGGTCGTCTCCAAGGCCCAGATCCTCGACCACGTGTGGGACTACGACTTCGGCGGCGACGGCGGGGTCGTGGAGACCTACATCGGCTACCTCCGCCGGAAGCTCGACACCACGCAACCGCGCCTCATCCAGACCATCCGCGGCGTCGGCTACACGCTGCGCGCACCTCAGTAGCGCCATGTCGCTCCGGGCGCGCCTGCTGCTGGGGACGGCGCTCATCGCGATCGTGCTGACGGTGGCGGCCGTCGCCATCGCCCAGACCACGAAGGCCAACCTCGTCGACCAGCTCGACGCCCAGCTCGAGACGGCCGGCCCACGTATCGGGGACGACCCCGGAGGCCCAGGGCAAGGACCGGGCCAGGGCGGCCCTCCCCCGCTGAGCAGCTTCTACGTCGGGGTCATCTCGGCCGACGGCGACCTCGAGACCCTCCGGGCCCCCGACCTCGTCGGAACGGAGGCCCCCGAGCCGCGGCTCGACGCCGACGCCGTCAGCGCCTTGCGCGACGGGCGGACGATCACGGCGCCGAGCAACGAGTCGAACCTGCAGTACCGCATGCAGGCACTGCGTGAGGGTCGGCGCGGGTTCACCACCGTGCTGGCCCTCCCGCTCGACGACGTCGAGGACGCCATGCGCAGCCTCATCGGCGTGGAGGTCGCGGCCGTGCTGGCCGTGCTGGCGGTGCTCGGCCTCGTGATGTGGTGGGTGATCCGGCTCGGCGTGCGACCCGTCCAGCGCATGACCGAGACCGCCGGGGCCATCGCGGCCGGCGACCTCTCCCAGCGCGTCCCGGAGGGGGCGAGCGGCACGGAGGCCGGCGACCTCGGCGTGGCCCTCAACGGGATGCTCGGTCGGATCGAGGAGGCCTTCGACCAGCGCGCCGCCTCGGAGGCCCGCCTGCGGCAGTTCGTGGCGGACGCGTCCCACGAGCTGCGCACCCCGGTCGCCACGATCCGCGGGTACGCCGAGCTGTATCGCACCGGCGCCTTGGGGCAGCCGGCGGAGCTCGATGACGCCATGCGGCGCACCGAGCAGGAGGCGGTGCGGATGGGATCGCTGGTGGACGACCTGCTGCACCTCGCGCGCCTCGACCAGGGGCGCCCCCTGGAGCGGGCGCCCGTCGACCTCGTGCAGCTCGCGGAGGACGCTGTGCGCGACGCGCTGGCGGTCGAGCCTGATCGAGACGTACGGGCGGTGGCGAGCGGTCCGGTGGTCGTGCTCGGCGACCCGGCCCGCCTCCACCAGGTGGTGGCCAACCTGGTGGCCAACGCGCTCGTGCACGCACCCGGGGCGCCCATCCAGGTGCGCGTCCACGTCGAGGGAGGGCACGCCGTCGTCGAGGTGGTCGACGAGGGCCCCGGCATGGCGGCGGCGGACGCGACCCGCGCGTTCGAGCGCTTCTACCGGGCCGATGCGTCGCGCAGCCGGCACCACGGCGGGAGCGGCCTCGGCCTCGCCATCGTGGAGGCCACCGTGCGCGCCCACGGCGGCACCACGTCCCTCACCACCGAACCCGGGCACGGCACCACGATCCGGCTGGAGCTCCCCGTGCGGGCGCCGCTGGTGGCGGCCCCGCCGTTCAGCGCGTGACGCTGTCCGCCACGCTCTCGGCCAGCTCCTTCACCTTCGCCACCCGGGCCTTCAGCCGCCGCGTCAGCTCGGCGTCCTTCTGGGGCGGGAGCAGGCCCCGGCGCTCGAGGTAGAGGGCCTTGGCGGCGCCCATCAGCGGAGTCGCCACGAGCGCGCCCGGCACGCCGGCGGCTGCCCCGCCGACGAGGGCGGCCAGCATGGTGGTGGGCGGGGTGAGGTTCACCGCGCTGCCCACGATGGCCGGCGCCACCACGTTGTTCTCGAACTGCTGGTAGCCCAGGAACACGACCCCCGCGATCAGCGCCGTCGCGGGGCTCTCGGTGAGGGCGAGCAGGATGAAGAAGGACCCGCCGAGGAAGCCGCCGATCTGCGGGATGAAGTTGGTGAGCGTCGACCACAGCGCGGCGATCGGCGCGAGGGGCACCCCGAGGGCGAGGCCGAACGTCAGCACCACCAAGCCGTTGAGCACCGCGACCGTGAGCGACCCGGCGAAGTAGCTGCCGAACGAGTGGTACACGATCTGCCCGACCTCGTCGGCGCGGGCTTGGCGCGACGGCGGGACGATGGCCCGCACGCGGCGGACGATGACCTCGCCGTCCACCAGCACGCCGATGGCGGTGATGACGACCACGACGGTGGACAGGGCACCGCCGAGCAGGCGCTCGCCGAGGTCGGCGAGCGTGTTGTCATCGATGCGGGCCGGCAGCTCGCTGATGGCGTCCTCGACCTCGCCCGCGGCATCCGCCTCCTGGAGCCGATCGCCGAGGATCGGCCAGCTGTACAGGTCGCGCACGGTGGCCGGGAGCTCCTTGCTGAAGTCTCGGGCCTGGTCGACGGCGGGCGGCGCGACCAGCAGCACCACGCCCGCGAAGAACACCACCATGCCGCCCCCGACCAGCGCCGCCGCGGTCGTGCGGGAGCGGTGGAAGCGACGTTGCACGGCGCTGGAGAGCGGTGACAGGGCCACCCCCAGCACCACCCCGACGGCGACACGCGTGACCATGTCGGGCGCGATGGTGACGATCGCCCACACGGCGGCGGCCAGCGCGGCGGCGGCCGAGAACACCACCACCGACGCGGGGTGCACGTCGATCACTCGCGTGGACGACGACTGGCGGCCGGCACCCTCCCCGGACGATGAGCTCACCGTCGGTACGGTACGGCGGGATGGCGACCCCGACGGGGACGGTGGAACGGCGACTCGTACGGCTCTCCGGAGCCGCCGCCCTCACCATCGTCGGCACCATCGTCGGGTTGATCGTGGCCCAGCGCGTGTTCGTGGCCGCGCACCGCCCGCTGTCGTGGGCGGCCGCGTGCGTGGTGGCGGCCGTCCTGATCGACCCGGTGGTCGACCGGCTGGCGTTGAAGATCCGGCGGGTGCCGGCCGTGCTCCTCACCTTCGTCGTGATCGGCGCCGTCGCGGTCGGCACCACCTACCTGGTGTTCGACGAGGTGGAACGGGCCTTGAACCGCCTCGAGGAGGCGGCCCCGGACGCGGCGGCGGCCATCCAGGATCGCGACGACCGCGTCGGCGAGCTGGCTGCCGACTTCGAGCTCGAGGAGCGGGTGACGAGCTCGGTGCGCGCCCTCGACGACCGCGTCACCGGGGGTGGCGACGTGCTGCGGTCGACCGCGGGCACCCTGCCCACCTACCTCGTCTGCACGATCCTCACCGTGTTCCTCATGACCTATGGCCCCCGGATGGCGAAGGCGGCGCTCGACCAGGACCCCGACGAGGACCGGCGGCGGCGGATCGCCGAGGTGGTGGGCCCCGCCGTCAAGCGCGCCCGGTCGGCGGTGATCTTCACCGTCGGCGAGTCGCTGCTCGTGGGGCTCGGGGTGGCCGGCGTCGCGGTGGTCCTCGACCTTCCCGCCCCGTCGGCGGTCGGCTTCGCGGCCGGCGTGCTCGCGCTGTTCCCCCACGTGGGCCTCACCATCGGCACCATCCCGTTGCTCCTCCTGGCGCTGGGGTTCCGATCGCTGCCCACCGCGCTCGGTGCTCCTGGCGGCGGTGCTGGTCCTCCAGGTGGTCGACTCGCTGGTCGTACGCCCGCGCCTGGCGGCCGCCTCGGTGGAGATCGGCCTGGTCGTCCCGTGGGTCGTGGCGCTGGTCGGGTACACGATCTACGGCGTGGGCGGCGCGGCCTACGGCGCGGCCTACGCCATCTTCGGGCTGGCGGTCCTCGACCGCCTCGACCGCGAGAACGAGGCGCGCACGGCGTGAGCCGGCCGGCCGGCGAGCGCTCCCGGGCGATCTAGGCGGGACGCATCGCCAGAGATCGCCCCGGAACGAGGATCGAACGTCAGGCGGCGAGGCAGCGGTCGAAGGAGCGCGCGACGAAGGGGCGCAGCTTGCGCTCGTCGACGGAGAGGAGGGCCTCGGCGAGGAGCTGGACGCGGTCGACGAGCGCGGCGCAGGCGTCGCCGTCGCCGAGGGCGCGGAGCGTCGCCCCGAAGGCGGGCTTGTCCTGCCGGTCGCCGGCGCCCACCGGGGAGTACGTGCGGGTGATCACCGCCCGCGCCACGGCGAGCTGCCATCGGTCGAGCCGGTCGCGGAGATCGCGCGCCGCGGTGCGGTAGTAGCCGAGGTGGGCGGACTCATCGCGGCGCAGCGGCTGCATGAGCGTGTCGACGAGACCGTGCTCGCCGAGCTCGACGAGCACATCGGACATGCGCTCGTAGGCGGAGAAGGCGAGGCGCTCGTTCATGGCTCCGATCGTGTGGTAGATCAGCTCGACCGTCTCGTGCATGCGCTGCGACAGCGTCCCCACGTGACCGGCCAGCCGGTTGTGGAGGGGCACCGGCTGCTCGTCGGGCAGCGGGAACGGCTCGATGTCGAGCACCAGCAGGAGCTGCTCGAGGGCGCGGGCGTGACCCTGCTCGTCCGGCTGCCACACCGTGAGGAAGCGGTTGATGTAGCCGTCCTCGCCTGACGCCCTCGGGAGGAGGGTCTCGATGCTGAGCCCGGTGACCATCGCCTCGACGCGCTGCGAGTAGGCGAGGGGGGCGGCCAACCGCGCGCGGACGGCATCGCGATCGCGCACGGCGTAGTCCACCGCGGCGAGGTCGAGCGCGGGCTTGGCCTCGAGGCGCTCGAGCTTGGCTGCGATGGGGTTCACCAGCGTCGACACGGGACTGTCCTCCCGGGTGTTCCACTCGTCATCACCACTGCGTTCGGCAGGCTCGTCGTTCTGGATGCCCCGAGCCCTGGACCCCGCGAGGCTAGCGACCGGGAGTTCGCCGGTGCCTCACAGGTTCCGTTGAGGTTCGTCCGTCAGGTTGGGCGACGAAGAACCCAACGAACAAGGAGCGTGACATGCCCACCAACCGCAAGCTCCTGGGGGCCGCCGCCTTCTCACTCGCCCTCGCGGGCGGGGGAGCTGCCGGTGCGCTGCTCGGGACTCCCAGCCTGTCGGGTGCGCAAGACGGCACCGAGGACACGACCCAGACCACGCCTGACGGCGCGGGTCGTCCGGGCTTCGCCGAGCACCACGGCGAAGCCCTGGCCGTCGCCGCCGAGGCCATCGGCATCGCCGAGGACGAGCTGCGCGCCGCCCTCGAGGACGGCCAGTCGATCGCCCAGGTCGCCGAAGCCGACGGGCGTCGACGTCCAGACCGTCATCGACGCGCTCGTCGCCGACGGCACCGACCGCCTGGAGGAGGCGATCGCGGCGCTCCCCGACCGCGTGACCGACCTCGTCAACCGCGAGGGCCTGCCCGATCGGCCCGGCCCCGGTGGTCCTGGGGGCCCGGGCGGTCCCGGAGGCTTCCACTTCCGTCCCGGGCTCGACGCCGCCGCCGCGGCCATCGGCATCACCGAGAACGAGCTGAGCGCCGCCCTCCGAGACGGCTCGTCGATCGCCGAAGTGGCGACCGCCAACGGCGTCGAGGTGCAGACGGTGATCGACGCGCTCGTGGACGACGCCACCGCCCACATCGACGAGGAGGTCGCCGAGGGCGACCTGTCCGAGGACGAGGCCGCGGCCCGCAAGGCCGATCTCGAGGAGCGCATCACCGCCCTCGTGAACGGCGAGCGTCCCGAGGGTCCGCCGTTCGGCGACGACGCCGCCTGAACCGGCTGCGATCCCAAGAGCGCCCTCCCGCCGGGGGGGGCGCTCTTGCCGCGCTACGTGAGCAGCTCGACGAGGTCGGCGATCACGAGCCAGACGAGGGCGGCGACGACCACCGAAGCCAGCGCGGTGTAGTGCCAGCGGTAGCGGTGGTCGGCCCGCCAGAACCGGCGCACCGATGCCACGTTCGCCGCGATCGCCACCAGGCCGACGACGAGGCCCACGACGGGCGTGACCCCCGCAGCGACCCCGAAGATCGGCGCCAGGAACGGCAGCACGATGTAGGTGAGCAGGCAGCGCACCATCGAGATGAGCAGCGAGCGCTCGACGAGCTGCCGGGCGGAGGCCTCGGTGGCCTTGGGGGCGTCGACCGGGAGGCGCAGCCACCGCCGCATGCGCAGATCGGCCGGCGACCAGGACCGCGCCGGGGGCGCCGACGGGGTGGCTTCGAGAGCGGACACGGCGGCGACGCTAGCGGCCACCCCCGGTGCCTCCCCAAGCCGGGGATGGTCATCCGATCGGCTCCAATCCGAACGCCGGGCATGGCGATCGACCTGGCCACCTACGAGCGACTGACGGGCCGGCTCGACCTCGAGGGCATCGACTTCGACGCCTTCCGGGACGAGCCGCTCGCGCTCCGCCGGATCATGAAGCAGGAGGGCCGCCACATCGACTGCTACCGCACGCAGGCCCACGAGCGGCTCGAGGGCAGCCGGTCAGCGCAGCGCACCACCCGGTTCGTGGTGCGGAAGCTGTGGGAGCCGGTCGGCGCCCAGGTCATGCCGCGGGGCGAGACCGAGCACCTCATCGGCACGCTGTTCGGCGACGCGGATGGCCGCGCGGTGGCCGACCGGATCGACCGGCGGATCGACGCGCTGCCCGGGCTGTCGGGCTGTCCCTCACGGACGGGCGCGGATGAAGTACGGCGGCGCTCAGGCGGTGGCCGTGCGGCACACGCCCTCGGCCACCGCGGCCTGGGCGACGTAGGCGGCGACCAGCGGGCCCACCCGAGTGTCGAACACCGACGGCACGATGTAGTCGGGGCGCACGTCGTCGCCGACGACCTCGGCGATGGCGCGGGCGGCGGCCAGCTTCATGCCCTCCGTGATCGACGTGGCAGCGACATCGAGGGCGCCGCGGAAGATCCCGGGGAAGGCGAGCACGTTGTTGATCTGGTTCGGGTAGTCGCTGCGGCCCGTCGCGATCACGGCCGCCAGTCCGTCGGCGTCCTCCGGACGGATCTCGGGATCCGGGTTGGCCATCGCGAACACGATCGGGTCCGCCGCCATCCGGCGGAGGTCCGACGCCGTGATCAGGCCGGGGCCCGAGACGCCGACGAACACGTCGGCACCGGGGAGGACCTCGCTGAGCGTGCCCTCGCGGCGCTCCTGGTTGGTGTGCTCGGCGAACCACAGCTTGGCCACGTTGAGGTCGTCGCGCCCCTCCCAGATGGCGCCCTTGCGGTCGACGCCGATGATCTCGGGCACGCCCGCCTCCAGGAGGATCTTGCTGATGGCGACCCCCGCCGCGCCGACGCCGGCGATGACGACCTTCAGCGAGCTCATCGGCTTGTCGACGATGCGCAGCGCGCTCTCGAGGGCGGCCAGCGCCACCACCGCCGTGCCGTGCTGGTCGTCGTGGAAGACCGGGATGTCGAGCAGCTCCTTGAGGCGGTCCTCGATCTCGAAGCAGGCCGGGGCCGCGATGTCCTCCAGGTTGATGCCACCGAACACCGGTGCGATGCGCACGACCGTCTCGATGATCTCCTCGGGGGTGGTCACGTCGAGGCAGATCGGGAACGCGTCGACACCGGCGAAGCTCTTGAAGAGCAGCGCCTTGCCCTCCATCACCGGGAGGGCACCGGCCGGACCGATGTCCCCGAGCCCGAGCACGGCGGTGCCGTCGGTGACGATGGCGACCGTGTTCCGCTTGATGGTGAGCGTGTGCGCGAGGGCAGGCTGCTCCTGGATCGCGGTGCACACCCGGGCGACCCCGGGCGTGTAGGCCATCGACAGGTCGTCGCGGTCGGCGATCGGCATCCGGGCGAGGACCTCGATCTTGCCGCCCTCGTGCATCTCGAAGGTCCGGTCGGCCACCTCGAGCACCTCGAGGCCGTCGACGGCCCGCACGGCCTCGGTCACCCGGGCGATGTGCTCCTCCGACGAGCAGTTGACGAGCACGTCCTCGTCGAGGTGGGCGCCCCGCGCGTCGAACCCGCCGATGGAGGTGATGTTGCCGCCGGCCTCACCGATCGCCGTCGTCAGCTCGCCGAGGCTGCCGGGGCGGTTGTCCAGCCGCACGCGGAGACGGATGGAGAACGCAGCCGTGTTGGTGGCCATGGAGGAGGTTCCTGTCGTTGCCCGGGGGGACAGAAACGGTACCCCCAGCCGCGCGCGGCCGAAATCCAGATGGCCCCGCTTCTCGAGAACGGGGGGTAGACGCAACGACGCCCGGGGCGGACCGGGCGTCGTGCGAGCTTTGCTGCGACAGGATGCTGCGAGCGGTGGATCAGACGGTGCGTCTAGCTCTCGTCGACGAGGCCAGGCTCGTGCGACATCTCCTCGAGGCAACGGCGGATCTCTGAGGCCTTGAACCGGCGGTGCCCGCCGAGCGTCCGGATCGCGGTGAGCTTGCCCGACCGTGCCCAGCGGGTCACCGTCTTGGGGTTGACACGGAACAGTGCCGCCACCTCGCTGGGGGTGAGCAGGGTCTCGGGTGCGTCGAGGTCATCGTGCTGCGTCATGTTGTTCCTTGTGGTGCGGTTCCGGCGGCCACGCTCGGAGGTGGCGGCATGTCCGTTTCGTCTAACAACGTACGGGTGCGCCCTCGATCGGCCAATGGCCCGATCGGGTCATTTGTGTCCCCTTGGGTGACTAGTCATGGTTCACACGTTGACGGGCCAGATCGCATCCGACGGCGCCGCCGCCGCATCACCGACGAACCGCGCGGTGGCCGACAGGACGGCCGCCCCGCTGGAGACCGGGATGCTGCAGCGCGCCGCCCCGGAGGCGTCCGTCGTCGCGTTGCACTGCTGGACATGGTCGCCGACGACCTCGAGGGCGAAGGCAACGGTCCGCCCGGCGAGCGGCTGGCCATCGACGGTCGTCAGGCGAGCCACCAGCACCGTGAGGGTCTGGACGCCTCCGATCGAGGGCGCGGGCAAGGCCGGGGGTTCGAGCGAGAGGACAGTTCCGACGACGCCGGTGTCATCAGCCGGTTCGTCCGGGGGCGCGTCGGCTGGCGGGGGGACCTCCGCAGAACCACCATCTCCGCCGGAACCGCCACCCTCGCCGACGGTGGTGGGCGGCTGCCCAGGAGCCGCCGGAGCAACCAGCGTCGTCGTCGTGGTGACTGCGCCCAGCGCGAGCTCTGTCTCGCGCTCCACCCGGCGCTCGACGGCGACCCGCGCCGCAATGCCACCAGCCGTCCCCACCGTCGCCAGAGCGAGTGCCGCCACCGTCGCACCGACGGCCGCTGATGTCCGTGTGGCAAGCGCTCCTCCGAACCCCGGGCGCACGCTGACAAGCGGGCCCCGGGCGCGCTCGGCCGTCGCTCCCCTCGGCAGGTGAGGGGCGAGCAGCGGCCGCTCGATGCCCACGTAGGAGACGACGGCGACCGCGAGCGCCACCGCATGGGCAACCACGAACCGCACCAGCACCCCATCCGGTATCAGGGCGGCGACCAACCCGAAGGCCAGCACGTGCCAGAGGTACAGGGAGTACGAGAGCTGCCCGAGGGCCACCAGCGGCGACCAGGACAGCACGCGCGTCGCGACCCCGTCGCTGTGCAGGACGCCGATGATGATGGCCGCGACGGCCAGTGCCACGACCGTGAAACCTCCGTAGAAGGCGGCGTCCGGCACGGGTGCCGGGTGGCCAACCGCCAACGCGAGGACAAGCCCGCCAACCGCGATGGCCGCCGTCGCCCCACGCGGCGAGGGCCGCCACCCTCGGCGCCACACGAGCGCCGTGCCCGCCCCCACGAGCAGCGAGTCGAACCGCGCATCGAAGCGCTGGTAGACGATCGGGTAGCCGGCTCCGTAGTGGAGCGTCAGCCAGACCCGCCATACCGCGACGCCCACCACGGCCAGCGCGATGCACCAGGCGGCGGTTCGAAACCGGAGCCGCGCGATCACACTCAGAAGCAGCAGCGGCCAGACCAGGTAGAACTGCTCCTCCACGGCCAACGACCAGAGGTGGAGCTTGTTCTGGGCGAGGTCCCAGCCAAGCGTGGGAGCCCAGTTGGATGTGTACGTGAGCGCCGCACCCACGGTTCGCAGCTCGCGGGCCATGTCCCGATGGGCCGCCAACCCGACGAGGAGGTCGACGGCGAGGAACGCAACCAGTGCCGGGAGCAGGCGCACGGCCCGCCGGCGGTAGAAGCCACCGAGCGACCCCAGCCCGTCTTCCTCCCGCCGCTCGAACAAGATGGTGGTGATCAGGAAGCCGCTCAGAACGAAGAACACGTCGACACCGAGGTAGCCACCAAGCACGTGCACGAAGCGTCCCGGCAGGAGCATGGCCAGACTGTGGTGCCACAGAACCAGCGCGATCGCGACGGCCCGCAGCCCGTCGAGGGCCGGTCGGTGGCCGAGCCGAGGCGACGTTGGGCCCGATTCGTCCGTCTTGTCCGCCATGGGCGAAATGGTAGGCGTACTGGTCGGGTCCGCTCGGTACCGCGCGGTCGGTACGGTGCACCTCGATGGCCGGTGCCCTGTCAATCATGGTCCGGGAGCGGTTCGAGCAGGTGGCCTACGGCCACGACGCCGCCACCGGGCTGCGGACAATCGTCGCGATCCACTCCACGGTGCTCGGGCCGAGCCTGGGCGGCACCCGGTTCTGGCCCTTCCCGGACGAGGCCGCCGCCCTCGTCGACGTCTGTCGCCTCGCCAAGGGGATGACCTACAAGCACGCCGCCGCGGGGCTCGACCAGGGCGGCGGCAAGGCCGTCATCCTCGGTGACCCGACGACCCTGCGCACCGACGAGCTCATCCTCGCCTACGGGAGGTTCGTCGACGGCCTGGCCGGCCGCTACGTGACCGCGGAGGACGTCGGCACCACGCAGGCCGACATGGACCTCATCCGCTCGGTCACCCCGCACGTGAGCGGGATCAGCGAGGGCAAGGGCGGCTCGGGCGACCCGTCGCCGGCCACCGCGCTCGGCGTGCTCTGGGCCATGAAGGCCGTGGCGGAGCGCCTGTGGGGCAGCCCCTCGCTCGAGGGCCGTCACGTGAGCATCAACGGCGTCGGCAAGGTGGGCGGCGCGCTGGCCGACCACCTCCACGCCGAAGGCGCTCGCCTCTCGGTGGCCGACGTCCGCCCCGCCGCCACCGAGGCGGCCGCCGCCCGCACCGGGGCGGCGATCGTCCCCGCCGACCGCGCCCACGCGGTGCCGTGCGACATCTACGCGCCATGCGCCCTGGGGGCGGCGCTCTCCGCGTCCACCATCCCCGAGCTGGCGACCGCCGCAGTGGTCGGATCGGCCAACAACCAGCTCGCAACCCCGCAAGACGCCCACCGGATCGCCGCATCGGGTGTGCTGTACGCGCCCGATTACGTCGTGAACGCCGGCGGAGTGATCAACATCGCCCAGGAGAAGGGTGGCTACGATCGGGCCCGTGCCGACGAGCGCATCCGGGGGATCCACGACACCGTCCTCCGCGTGCTCGACCTCGCCGACGCGGAGGGCATCACCACCGCGGCGGCTGCCGACCTCCTCGCGGAGCGCCGGATCGAGGCGGCTCGCGTGACCACGACCACGGGCGACTGACCGACATCGACGACGAAGGGGGCTTTGGATGGCCGACATCGAGCTACGGGCACCGGAGCGCGATCTGGGCGATCCTGGGGCGGTGACCGACGCCGCCGCCGAGACGACCACCACTCGTCGCACCGGAGGCCCCGTCCCCACCGCCGACGACCTGTCCGTGCTGCACCTGCACGATCGGCACACGGGGCTCGGGCTGTCGGGTGAGGACCTCGTCGGGATGTACCGCACGATCCTCACGGCTCGCGTGCTCGACCAGAAGATCTGGGCCCTCAACCGGATGGGCAAGGCGGCCTTCGTGGTGTCGGGCCAGGGCCACGAAGGCGCCCAGGTGGGCTCGGCGTGGGCGCTGCGAGCCGGGCACGACATCGTGCTCCCCTACTACCGCGACACCGGGGTCATGCTCACCCTGGGCATGACGGTGGAGCAGATCCTCATGGCGGTGCTGGCTCGGGCCGCCGACCCGAACAGCGGCGCCCGGCAGATGCCGAACCACTGGGGCTGGGCGGAGGGCAACGTGATCACCGGCTCCTCGCCGATCGCCACGCAGCTCCCCCACGCGGCCGGGCTCGCGTACGCCAGCAAGCTGCGCCGCGAAGACCGCGTGGCGGTCAGCTACTTCGGCGAGGGCGCCACCTCCAAGGGCGACTTCCACGAGGCCCTCAACTTCGCCGGCATCCACCAGCTCCCGATGGTGTTCGTCTGCGAGAACAACGGCTACGCGATCTCCGTGCCGATGGCCTCGGAGTCGGCCGTCGACGACGTGGCCGACCGGGCCCACAGCTACGGCTTCGGCGGCGTGATCGTCGACGGCAACGACCCGCTCGACGTCTACGCGGCGGTCCACGGCGCGGTGCGCCACGCCGCGGCGGGGCGACGGCCCCACGCTCGTCGAGTGCAAGACCTACCGCTACCTCGCCCACACGTCCGACGACGACGATCGCACCTACCGGTCGCCGCAGGAGGTCGAGGCCTGGCGCAAGAAGGACCCGCTGCGCCGCATCACGCAGTACCTGATCGAGCAGCGGCTGCTCTCCGAGTCCGACGAGGAGCGCGTCGAAGCGGAGGTCAAGGCCGAGGTCGACGCCGCCGCCAAGACGGCCGAGGCTTCAGCCGCACCTGAGCCGCGCACCGCCTACACGAAGGTGTTCGCGCAGCCGCTGCGACCGGTGCCCGGCGCGCCGGACGGGGCCAGCGACCCCACCACCCCACCGGTCGCCATGGCGGTCCCGGAGGGCGGCACCGAGCGCAACATCGTCGACACGGTGCGGTGGACCCAGCAGCAGCTGATGGCCGCCGACGAGCGCGTGATCATCCTCGGTGAGGACGTGGGGCCGCGCGGAGGCGTGTTCCGCGCCACGGACGGGCTGGCCACGGAGTTCGGCCAAGACCGGGTGGTCGACACCCCGCTCGCCGAGAGCTCGATCATCGGCATCGGCATCGGGCTGGCGATCGCGGGGCTGCGTCCGATCGCGGAGATCCAGTTCGCCGACTTCATCCACTCCGGCTTCGACCAGCTCGTGTCCGAGGCCGCCCGGATCCACTACCGCTCCAACGGCGACTTCTCCGTGCCGCTCGTGGTGCGGGCTCCGTGGGGCGGCGGGGTGCACGGCGCGCTGTACCACTCGCAGTCGATCGAGGCGACCTACGCCCACATCCCTGGGCTCAAGGTCGTGGTGCCGTCGACCCCGGCCGACGTGTGCGGGATGCTCCGCACCGCGATCGAGGACGCTGACCCCGTGCTGTTCCTCGAGCACAAGAAGACCTATCGGCTCATCACGGGCCTGGTCCCGGACGACGCCGCCTGGCGGGTCCCGATCGGCCTGGCCGAGGTCGCCCGGGCCGGTGACGACCTCACGGTCGTGACGTACGGGCTGCACCGGCACCTCTGCCTCGACGCGGCCCAGCTCCTGGCGGACGAGGACGGCGCCTCGGTGGAGGTGGTCGACCTCCGCACGATCAGCCCGCTCGACCGCGACACCGTGCTGGCATCGGTGGCCCGCACCGGCCGTTGCCTCGTGGTGCACGAGGACAACATCAGCTTCGGCGTCGGCGCCGAGGTGGCGGCCATCGTCGCCCAAGAGGCCTTCTGGGACCTCGACGGCCCGGTGCGCCGGCTGGCCACCGCCGACGTGCCCAGCTACCCGTTCGCAGGCCCGCTCGAGGGCGAGCTGTTCGTCGACACGCCGAAGATCGTGGCCGCCATGCGCACGTCCCTACAGGACTGAACCGGGCACGCGCTTCGACCCCTCAACCGCTGCAGCCCGGGTCGTCCACGCGTGCGTCGAACGAGTACAGCGTCCGGGTGGCTGTCTCGATGAGCGGTGACGCGGCGGGATCCGTGGCCGTCCACTGTGCGACCCCACCGCCGCCCTCCGGCCCGTTCAGTCCCACCACAACGAACTCGTACCGCCCCTGGCGGACCGCATCCCGCCACGCCGTGCACGACGCGGCCCGGTGGAACGCGCCGTGGTCGCCGATCTCCCCCACCCATTGGACCCGGTTGGTGAGATCCGCCCCGTAGAGCGGGTACGTCTCGGTCACCTCACCCACCGCGATCCGGCGATTGTGCTGATCCTGCGCCCAGGCGTCGATCGGATCGGTGCGGTACCGCACATCGAGGTAGTCCCGGCTGACCACCCAGAGGCCGGCTACCGCGACGACCAACCCCGGAACCAGGACCATGGGCGCGAGGGCGCGGGGCGCCCGCGCCGGCGCCAGCGTGTCGCTCGCGGAGGACCAACGTGGCCAAGCCGACCGAAGCGACGACGACTACCACCGCGAGGCCGAGCCGGCGGTCGTGCGGGGGCCAGGCCGGGTAGGGCCCCCCTCTACCACCCAGCTGCTCGAGGACCACGGCCACGCCGTACGCCGCAGCCGCCACCAGAGGCGCGCGGGCATGGACGCGACGGGCCGCCACCGGCAGCACGGCGAGGGCGAGGACCAGCACAGGGATCGCGTATCGGAAGTTGCTGGCGAACAGCACCGGCTCGTTTCGCTCGCCGAGGGCGGTGGTCGGTGCCACGACATAGGCCACGAGCCCGACGATGATGACCGCGCCGACTGCCACCAGGGTGGGGTCCTTGGATCGCCTCCCGGCGAGCAGGGCCGCGCCCGCCGCCATCATCACCAACCCGATGGTGAGGGGCCACGCCGGTCCGAGGTCGATCTCGAGGCCCGGGATGAAGTGGGAGCGCCACACCGACGGATGGAGGAGGTAATCGGCTACCGAGTATCCGAGCCGGTCGGGGGTGGGGTAGCTGCCGGCTGGGAAGGACAGCGGTCCGACGCCCAAGGACGTGCCGGGGATCGGATTCCCCGCCCGGATCAGGTTGCGCACGAACCAGAACGAGCCGGTGAGTGCCAAGGGGCCGCTCCACGCCAGAGCCGTCCTCACTCGACTTCCGCGCGACGCGGTGACGACGACCGCGATCGTGAGCCCGGCGACCAGCCCCGCCAACGTCAGCTTGCTGCTCAAGGCGAGGCCGGCGGACGCGCCCGCGATGGCGATTCCGCCCAGCCTCCGCTCTGGCTGCATCCATAGCGCGACGGCGGCCAGGAAGAACGCGGTCGCCGGGAGGTCGCTGTAGGCGCCCGCGACGTTACCGATCCCGACCACCGTCGAGCCGAGGATGACCACGGCCCCGAGGACGCTCGCCGCTCCCACCCCCGTCGGACGACCGATGCACCACGCCGCCAGGACCAAGATCGCCGCGAACATCGCGAACAGCCAGATCGAGAGGATGTCCCGATCGAAGAGCACCATGCCGATCGCGTGGATCACCTCGCTGGTGGACTGGTGCCAGCTGACCGGGAAGTCTGGACTGAAGAAGTTCGACGTGGTTGCGGACCCCGAGTGGGCGAGCCGGGCTGCCACCGGAAGGTGGTACCACTGGTTGTCGAACCCCGTGATGCCAGTGCGGAGCTCACCCCGCACGCGGACCGCCCACTGCCCGAGCACGATGGCCACGCCCACGAGCGCGGCGAGGCGGACAAGCCGGTGATCTTGCTCCACCGTGGTCGGGTCGGCGTCCGTGCCGGCGCGGGTCGGACTGCCGGACAGGCCCAGCCGCAGCCCGGTGCCGACGAGCGCGACGAGCACCACCAACGGACCCGCGTCAAAGATGCCAAGGAGGCCCAAGACCTCGCTGATGATGACGACGATCGCCACCCCGCTGACAGTGTCGGCCAGCCACCCGGGGGGACCAGCCCACGCGGGGACGAGGCGGTGCCGGATGGCCTGCCCCCCGGCTGCCGCGCCGGCCACGACCACAAGCAACATCGTGACCGCGAGCAAGTACCGCGGTCCGTCCAAGGGATCCATCATGTCGGATCGGCGGTCAGCCCTCGTAGGGGAAGCCGAGGTCAGGAGCCGTCACCAGCGCCCGTAGCGTCAGCCCGTGTTCGGCGGCCATCGCCTCGACCGTCCCCCCCCGATCGACGACGGGGAGCAGCAGCACCGTGGTGGCGCCGCCCTCCGTGCGGATCACGTCGGCGGCCTCGAGCATCGACACCCCGCGGGTGACGGCATCTTCGGTGATCACCACCTTGTCGCCCGGCTCGAGGGCCCCGGCGATGCGGCCACCTCCGCCATGGTCCTTCACCTCCTTGCGCACGCTGAAGCTGCGCAGCTCTCGCCCCCGGGTGGCCGCGATCGCCGCGATGCCGAACGCCACCGCATCGGCGCCCATTGTCAGCCCGCCGATCGCCGTCACGTCGTCTGGGATCACCTCCAACGCCGCGTCAGCGACCAGGAGCATGCCGTCGGCCCGACAGGTCGTCTGCTTGGCGTCGATGAACCAGTCGCTCCGCTTGCCGCTCTTCAGCGTGAAGTCGCCCGTGCGGACGCTGTGCTCGAGGAGGTGCGCCACCAGGGCGGCGTGGGCATCGAAGAACCTTGCGGTCATCGGGACTCCTGGGATCGCGGATCGGTGACGAGCACGAGGGCGATGCTCAACGCCACCACCAGGACGGCAGCGAGCGTGAGCGTGATGTTGCGACGCACCACCCGGGCAAGGGCGGGGTCGTCGACGCCGCGGGCGACGGCGTCGTACTCGATGTCGGACAGGATGTACTCGCTGCTGTCAATCGTGCGGTCGTCGATCGCAACCGGCTGCGCACCCGATCGCGCCAAGGACACCACGATGAGCGACGAGCGCACCGTGGCGCGCACCGTCCAGACCTCCACAGGGCGACGGCTGCGCGACACGTACATGGCCGCCGCCGGCTTGTCGTCGACCTCCGCGATCACCCCCGCGGCTTCGAACGCAGCGTCGGCCGCGTCGACGGCCTCCGACGCGGTGATCTCGGGAACGTCGTCGAGCCAACCGACGGCCACTGACACGACGGCTACCAGCCCGAGCAGGACGCACACCGCTGGTCGCAGCCGCCGCATCAGCCGGCTCAGACGCCCCTGCGAACCGGCCGGTGACCCAACGCGCAGTCGCCGCGGCCGCCGCGTACCGGGTTGGTCGGGGGGCGCGGGCCGGAGACGGCCCATCAGCCACGCTGGGCGCGGGCGAGGCGGCGGCGCCGGTACTCCTCACGCTCGTCGGGTTCGACGAGCAGCACGGCATCCACCAGTCGGACGAGCCAACCGGGGTCGAACGGCTTCGGGATGACGTCGAGGGCACCCTTGTCCAGCACGTCGATCACGTGGCGATCGCCGTCGCTGGCCAGCGCGGTGATCACGACGATGGGTGGCGCAGTGGCGTGGTCGAGCGCATCGAGCACGCCCCAGCCGTCCAGCACCGGCATCATGATGTCGAGCAGCACGAGGTCGGGTCGCTCGGCCTCGAGGCTGGCCAACGCCTGGGCCCCATCGCCCGCCTCCATGATGTGGTGTCCTTCGGCGGAGAGCTCCACCCTCAGCAGGAGGCGGATGTCGGCGTCGTCGTCGACGACGAGGATCGTGGACACAGGCGATCGCTAGCCGAACCGGACCTGGCCGTGCCCAGTCACGATGTGGCCGATCTCGCTGGCGCGATGGCCCTCGGTGCGCAGGAGGTCGAGGGTGCGGTGCACCTCGTCCTGCGCGACCACCACCACCATCCCGATGCCCAGGTTGAACACCTTCCGCATCTCGTCGTCGCTCACGTCGCCGCGGCGCTGGATCTCCCCGAAGATGCGCGGTGACTCCCATGTGCGCCCATCCACCTCGGCGTCGGCACCCTCCGGCAAGACGCGTGCCAGGTTGCCGGGCAGGCCGCCACCCGTGATGTGGGCGATCGCACGTACGTCGACGTAACGCAGGACCGCTGCGATCGCCGGCGCGTACACGACGGATGGCACGAGGAGCTCGTCGGCGAGGCTGTGGTGGGCCCCGGGCCACGCGGGCTGGTCGAGCCCCTGACCGGTCGGGCCGAGGAGCACCTTGCGCGCCAAGGAGTAGCCGTTGGAGCGCAGGCCGGGTGACGGCAGGCCGATGAGGACGTCGCCGCGCTGCACGTGCTCGCCGGTGATCAGGCGGTCGCGCTCGGCGACCCCCACCGCGAAGCCCACCAGATCGAACTCGCCGGGGTCCATCGCGCCCGGGTGCTCGGCCATCTCGCCGCCGATGAGCGCGCAGCCCGCTTGGCGGCACCCGTGCGCCACACCCTCGACGAGCTGCTCGATGTGGTCAGGATCGAGCGTGCCGACGGCGATGTAGTCGAGGAAGAAGAGCGGCTCGGCTCCTTGGCAGACGATGTCGTCCACGCACATTGCGACAAGGTCCACGCCGATGGTGTCGAACCGGCCGGTCGCCTGCGCGATGAGCGCCTTGGTGCCGACCCCGTCGGTCGACGACACGAGGACCGGGTGCGCGTAGCGGTGGCTGGCGAAGGCGAACAACCCGCCGAAGCCGCCGATGTCACCGATGACCTCGGGCCGGAACGTGGAGCGGACCTTCGACTTGATGCGTTCGACGGCCGCTTCTCCGGCCGAGATGCTGACGCCGGCGTCTTCGTAGCTCGTGCCCACGTGCGCCGGCCTCAGTCGATCACGGTCTGGACAGGGGTGCCCGGGGGCGGGACCGCCGGTTCCTCGAGCATGTGCTTCCGCAACGTGACCGGCACTGCCACCGGGTAGTTGCCTGTGAAGCAGGCGTCGCAGAACCCCGCGCCGGGCGCGCCCGTGGACGCCACGAGGCGATCGAGGCTCACGTAGGCGAGGGTGTCGACGTTGAGGTAGTCGCGGATCTCGTCGACCGAGAGCGAGGCGGCGAGGAGCTCCGTGCGGTCACCGGTGTCGATGCCGTAGAAGCACGACCACTTCACGGGCGGGGACGTGATCCGGAGGTGGACCTCCGTGGCGCCCGCCTCGCGCAACATCTTGGTGAGCTGCTTCTGGGTGGTGCCGCGCACGATGGAGTCGTCGACGACGACGATCCGCTTGCCCGCCACGTTTTCGCGGAGGGGATTGAGCTTCATGCGCACGGCCCGCGCCCTGAGCTCCTGGCTGGGGGCGATGAAGCTGCGGCCGATGTACCGGTTCTTGACCACGCCTTGACCGAAGGGGATGCCACTGCGCCGGGCGAAGCCCTCGGCGGCCGGAACGCCGGACTCTGGCACTCCCATGACCATGTCGGCCTCCACCGGCGCCTGCTCGGCGAGCTGCTCCCCGATCCGGATGCGGGCCTGGTGGACGCTCTGGTTGTAGAGGCGGGTGTCGGGGCGGGCGAAGTACACGAACTCGAAGAGGCACAGACGAGGGTCGACGCGCTCGTCGGGGAAGGGCCGCAGGGACCGGGGGCCGCCGGCATCAATGACGACCATCTCACCCGGGTCGAGCTCGCGCACGAAGTGTGCCCCGACGATGTCGAGGGCCGGGCTTTCGGAGGCCAGCACCCAGCCGTGGTCGAGCTTGCCCAGGCAGAGGGGGCGAAACCCGTTGGGATCGCGGATGCCGATGATCCGACCCTCGTCCATCAGCACCAGCGAGAAGGCGCCCTCGAGCCGAGGCAGGACGGCGGCGAGCGCTCGTTCGAGGCCGCGCTCGTCGCTGGACTCCTCCGGCAGGCGTGTGAGCTCGTTGCCGATCAGCTCCGCGATGAGATCGGTGTCGCTGGTGACGGTGCCGGGGAGCATGCCGTCCTCGTCGGCCAGAGCCTCGGTGTTGGTGAGGTTGCCGTTGTGACCGAGGGCGAAGTGCCGGGTCCCCACGCCGCGATAGGCGGGCTGGGCGTTGCGCCATGTGGACGAACCGGTGGTGGAGTAGCGGCAGTGCCCGATGGCCAGCATGCCGTCGAGGGCGGCGAGGGTCCGGTCGTCGAACACGGACGCTACGAGGCCCTGGTCCTTCACGACGGTGACGTCGTTGCCGTCGCTGACCGCCATGCCGGCCGACTCCTGCCCGCGATGCTGCAGGGCGAACAGGCCGAGGTACGTCAGGTGGGCGACGGGCTGGCCGGGGGCGTAGACGCCGAAGACGCCGCAGGCCTCCTCGAGGCTGTCGCCAGAAGAGGGGTCGTCGAGCTCGTCGCCGGCGGACACGTGTTCAGTCTGCCAGGCGTCGGGGTGGAAGCCGCTACTTGCTGATCGGCCGTCCGCCGTCGCTGCGGTGGGCATAGTGCCTGCCCGTGGCTCGCCATGGCTGCTCGGCCTGCCGGCGACGCCGGCGAGACGCCTCGAGCAAGGCCCGCCCGACCAGCAGCAAGGCCGCGGCGACGGCGAGCAAGAGCGCCACGTAGATGCCGGTGCCGCGAGCGATCCGCCACCGCCATCGTTGGTGACGGTGGCCGCTAGCACCTCGAACTCACCATTGGTCTCAGCGCTGCAGTCAGCAGTGAAGTCCGCACCGACGGCCGTGACCAGGTAGATGCCGGGTGCGACGTTCGGAACGACGAAGGGAATCTCGACGGAGGTCGTGGCGCTGCCGTCTGCCTCGACGGGGGCGGTGGCCCGACCGACCTCGCTTCCTCCAAAGAGGATGCGGACCAAGCTCCCCAAGGGCACGTTGGCCACGGTCGCCACGACCCTCGTCCCGACGCGTCCACTCGTCACCGAAAGACCGCACGTCACCTCGACGTCGACTCCGTCGGTCGTCGATGTGCTCCCATACGGGCCCCCGCCCGCTGAAGCCGCGGGTGCCAACCAGCAGCTGATCACCGTCATCACGGCGATCAGGAGTGCGAATCTGGCGCGGCAGGGGTGCGAACCTGTCATCGTGAGGGAGGAGTTCTTCATGCGTCCTGACTAGTCCTGCGCGGTTGGCGCGGCAGTGCGTCGAATGCCCGTTCGTTTCGACTTTCCCGTCAGCCTAACGATTTCGCAAGGGGGTGTCAGATCATCGAGCGCAGGCGCTCGGGCGTCGAGAGCGCGCCTACCGCCGCCGAGGCTGTTCGCCGTACGCCGTTCCCGCAACCACGCGGGCCTCCACCGCCACGATCAACCGCTGCAGCTGCTCCTCGCTGAGCTCCACCACGCTGTTGCCACCGCGGAGAGCGATGCGACGCCGAAGCGCGACAACTTCGGTGCGGAGCTCGCTGACCTCTTCGATGAGGGGTGCAAAGGTGGGCAGACTCGAGGAGGCCTCGAGCAGGCGACGGACCTCGGCCACCTCGACGACGAGTGGTTCGTCGGCAGCTCGACTCATCTCGTTCTGGCGCTCGACGAGGGCCGAGAGGTCAGACCGGACGACGGCGACATCGATGCTGACCCGTTCGAGGTCCGGCCACTCGACGAGGGCCCGGCGCAGCCCAACGACGTCTCCCCGCAGCTCGTCCACCGCGGCTCGGAGCTGGCGGAGCTCGATTCGGTCGCCGAGATCGTCGACCGCCTGTCGGAGCGTCGCCAGCTCGGACCGAACCTCCGCCAGGTCGCTGTCCAGGCCGTCGCTCAGGGCACGCAGGCGCTCGAGCACCCGGCCAGCAAGACGATCGAAGGCATCCACGACGAAGCGACCGATCCGTGCACTCTCGATGCCCTCGCCACTCTCCACCTGCGTGGGGCTGGGAGCGATCCGCGGGGCGGATCCTTCGACGAGCGCGGTGGCCGGCGACGGCGAAGGCGGTTCGTCCACCGGGTCGACGCGCGGCCCTCGGAACGGATCGAGGGGCCATCGCAGCTCCGCCGAGAACTCGTCATCCGACATGTCAGCAGCCGACTCCTCGCCCTGGGTCATGAAGGGGTCCCGAAGCGCACGAGCGTACGCGCTACCGGAAGACCGGGGCCGGTACCGGCACCGGCTCCGCTCCCGATACGAACGCCCAACGCCGGTCCAGCCGGACCTCGCCCGCCACGACGCCCGCCTCCGTGGTGATGTCCACCCGCACCGACGTGGGACGAACAAGCGGGGCGGGCACGACCTGGAGCACGTACGGCCCTGGGTCCCGCGGCGCCAGGCGTAGCGCCAACCCGACGGAACGCGTCTCGCCGGCAGGCAGGTCGATGATGAACGAGGCGAATGGGCGTCCGGCCTCCACCCCCGAGGCCACGGGTTCGACGGTCACATCGCCCGTCACGTCCTCCACGGTCGTGCCAAGCGGGAGGTAGAGGGTCACCAGGGCGCGCTCTACGCCAGCGGGAAGGGGGGTCTCCGTCGGCCCGGGACCGAAGACATAGCTGGAGCCGACTCCGGTCGGAGGCGCCGTGTTGCTGAGAGTCATCGTGGCCTGCACGGTCCCGAACTCGCCGGCCGGGCGATCACCAGCGACCTCCAACCGCGTGTCGACGTAGTAGTCCAGCTTGGTTCCGGAGAGGTTCTGGACGGTCAGCGCGAGCGACTCCGATTGATCCACGGGTGGGAGCGCCCCCTCGGCGCCGAAGGCCACGATCGCGCTCTGCGCTCGCGGCGAGGCCATGTGCACCAGCACGTGACGCCCGTCCACGGCCTCGATCAAGCGCGTGGCAAGCGTCCGGAGGCTGGGGATGTCGCCGTCGACGAGCCGCCGGAACGCAGCCTCGGCGACGTCGCCGAGGACGTCGGACCGCTCCTCGATGCTCGGGAAGCGGAGATAGGCCTCGTTGAGCGTCAGCGCCAACACGTTGTCGCCACGCACCTCCCCCACCTCGGGGACCCGGACGGGGCCGACCCCATCGAGCAGCGCCGACAGTCCCGCGGGATCGATCTGGATCACCCCGTCCACCGCCCGGCCAGTCGCCTTCGTGTACATCGCCTCGAGAACCGGGGCCACCACCGTGAAGTCGCCGGCCAGGTTCGCCTGGCGCCACCGACTGAGCGGATCGAACCCCGCCCACCTCGCCAGGTAGTCGGCCGGGACCAGGTCGGAGGCGACGGGCCCGGTGAGGAGCAGCTCATCAATGCGTCCGAAGGCCGTGAGGTCGATCACCCCATTGCGGCCCTCGAGGATCCCATAGTTGAGGATCATGCCGCCCGACCCACGCATCTCCGCGGTGTTGGCGACCGCGATGAGGAAGCGCCGGGGCCCGTCGCCCCCCGCGAGGTGCTGGATCAGCGCGAGGCCCCGTGCGAGCACGTCCATCTGCTGGCGCCGGCTCGCGGCCTCCTCGTACACCGCACGGTGGAGCTCCCGGGTCTGAGGGAGCACGAACTTGCCGCGCTCTGTGCCGGCACTCTCGGGGAGCAGCACGGACAGTGCCGCCACTTCGGCCTGAGTTTCGGCGATCGCCGCCAGCGGTATCGAGCCGTCCGACAGGGACACCTCGAGGTCCCCCTCAGGCGACTCGAGCGGGATCGCTGCCTGCAGGATGCGACCGCCTCCGTTCACGACCGTGGATGCCAGCCCCACCGAGTCGCGCAGGCTCTCGAGGTTCTCGCGGACCCCGGGCACCCACGAGAGCAGCGAGAGCTCGAGGGAGCCGTAGAGATCACTGTTCACCGAGAGCAACAGCGCTTGAGCCTCGCCGAGCTTCCCACGCGCGTCAGCGAGCCGTTGATCCTCAATGGCCAGGGCGGCGTCATCGATCATGGCCTCGGCTCGGCGGAGGTCGCGCGCGGCGGTGGCGAGGCGCAACGCGGCCAGCCCAACCAAGCCGCCGAGCAGCAAGATGCCCACGGCGGCAACGGTCAACCATCGCCGACGGCGCCCGTCGCCCTGCGCTCTCCGAGCGAACCTCACCGAGCGGAACGGCCTCGGGACTTCGGCCGCGCGCTAAGCACGGAGCTCACGGCCACCGCGATCTCGTGAATCTGCTCCGCCCCGAGCGCCACGCTCGAGCCTTCCGCACGCAGCGCTACCCGGCGACGCAGCGCAACCAGCTCGTCGCGCAGCTCACCCAGCTCTCCGATGAGAGCAGCCAGCTCAGCGGGTTCCCGCGGATCCTCAACCGAGGCGCGCAGCGCAGCAACCTCCTGCACCAGCCGGCTCAGCTCAGCCGGATCCCGCGGATCCTCAACCGAGGCGCGCAGCGCAGCAACCTCCTGCACCAGCCGGCTCAGCTCAGCCGGATCCCGCGGATCCTCAACCGAGGCGCGCAACGCAGCAACCTCCTGCACCAGCCGGCTCAGCTCAGCCGGATCCCGCGGATCCTCAACCGAGGCGCGCAACGCAGCAACCTCCTGCACCAGCCGGCTCAGCTCAGCCGGATCCCGCGGATCCTCAACCGAGGCGCGCAACGCAGCCATGCCCTGCGCAAGGGCCTCCAGCTCTGGCCATTCGAGTACGGCCGCGCGGAGCCCACGCACGTCCTCCTGCAGCTCGACGAGCCGCTCCTCCGTCGAGGGTGACCCGGCGGTCGCCTCCTCCATCCGCTGTGCCATCCGCTGCAGAGTGCGGATGCTGTCCTCCGGAACGCGATGCTCAAGTCGTGCCACGGCCTCGGCTTGCTCGCTGAACCGACTCGCAAGGACGTTGCTCTGCGACATCGTCGTGCTCATGAGCGCGTCGATGTGCGCCGCCAGCGCAGCTACAGCACTCTCGATGCGCGCGAGGCGGTCGCCCAGCCCAGCCATGCGCTCCGGTTCCGCCTGAACGGCGTCCTCAGGCTCAGCTGTGCCGGCATTCGGACGGCTGAGGGTCTGACGGACCGAAGCCAGGACCGGGCCATCGCCCCGTGGATCGATCGGCCAGTCGAGGTTGACGTCGAGCCCGCGGCCTTCGGTCTCGCCAACCGTGCCCATGGTCGGAGACGGTAGCGGATCCGTCATTCGGGCCTGCAGTAGCGCTGGCTCGGTCAGCTCGGCTCGCCGCGAGCGAACCCGTCGATCAGTGCTTCGTGCCATGCCGCCAACCCGCTCGCCATGCGGTCGAGGGTGAACGACCTGACGGTCGTCGTGCCGCCCTCGATCAAGCGCCGACGGAGAGCCGCATCGCCCGCCAGGCGCTGGATGCTGGTCGCGAGCAGGTCGGCATCGCCGGGCGCAACGAGGAGCACGTTGACCTCATGGCGGAGGTAGTCGGACGAACCACCGGTTCCGGTCGCGACCAGGGGCGTCCCACTCGCCATCGCCTCGAGCCCTACCAATCCGAAGGGCTCACCCCACTCGCTCGGAAAGAGCGCCACGTCGGCCTCGCGATAGCAGCGGCCCACCGCTGTGTGATCCACCTCTCGAAGCGACACTCGGTCACCCACACCGAGCTCCTCCGCGAGGGCCAGCAACGTGGCCCGCTCGGCCGGCTGAGCTGGGCCGACGAGGTCAAGAGATGCGTCTGGCAGCATGCTCAACGCCCTGACCGCCGTCAGCACGCCCTTGCGCTCCTCGACCCGCCCCACGAAGACGAGACGCCAACCGAAGTCCGCAGCCGCCCTGTGCGGTGCCCCAGGGTCCTCGAACTCAGTCGGGTCGATGCCCCAAGGCACGACGGCCTGTCGACGAAAGCGGAACTGTGAGCTCTCCTGCACGTTGGCCTGCAGCCATGAGCTGGCGAACAATGGCAGCGCACGCTCGCCGAGGTCCGGGTACGTCGTGGGGATGTCGAGGACGCGCTCGACGACACGGCCCGCCAGACGTCCGAGCCACCCGCGTCCATCGAACATCCGAGTCCACAGGTCGTAGTGAGGCCCCCAGCAAAGCCAGTTGTCTGCCACCACGAGCGCCAGCGGGATGCCGCGGTCCAGGACGCGCGCGAGGAGGCTGTACGACATCGTCCCGTGGTTCCAGACGGAGACCACGTCGGGTCGATGCCGCTCGAGCACGCGGTCGAGGAGTGTTCGGTTGCCGCGCTCCCAGCGCAGGCGCACCCACGGCGGTGGGTGCAACAGCTCATGCTCCGCCCAGTAGAAGCGCAGGCCGCGATGGACACGGGTGTCCGGCCCATCGGGGACACCAGCCAACCGATGAGCACTTGTGAGCACCTCGACGTCGTGGCCATCGGCCCGCCATCGCTCGACCACCGCCTGACACCCGAGCTCGTAGCCGCCGTAGTGGTGCGGCGGGTACAGGTTCGTGATGACGAGGACTCGCATGCGCGCTCAGCGGTTGGGGCGGGCGGGGCGCGGACGCGCTCGCAGCGCCCGGTGCAGGATCCCGCGCCTCGTCGGCTGCCGTGCGGCCAGGCTGTGGATGCGCCTCGCGGGCGGATCGTCGTTGCCCCGGCCGTAAGGCACCAGCAGGCGTGACGAGAGCCACTCGACCTCGAAGCCGGCCACCGTCGTCATCTCGACAAGGCCGGCGCTGTTCACGCGCCACCACTGATCCCAGTCTGGGTGGAACCGAGCTGCGGCCACCCGGGGTGCAACGATGTCGATCAAGGGGTCAACGGTCTCCACGAGCACGAGGCTGCCCTTGCAGACGGAACGCATGGCCTCGAGTGCCCCCACCGGATCTCGGAGGTGCAGGAGGAGCGCCCCACAGAACACGACGTCGAACACTCCGTCAGCCGATGGATCGAGGTCGTACACGGACCGGTTGACGCGCTCAACGCTCGACGTCAAGGCAGCCGCGGTCTGACGGAAGCCCGGCCCGCGTTCGGCGCCCCACTCGCGCACGACCTCCGGACCTCGCTGTCGATTGTCATAGGTCCAATCGAGAGCTTCGGGATCGTCGACATCAAGCGCCACCACTGACGAGGCGCCCCGGCGCTCCATCTCAAAGGCCCAGAACCCGTCGAACGTGCCGACATCGAGGCAACGGCCACCGTTGAGCGAAGCGGGCCACTCCACCTCAGCAGCCGTAGCCCGAGTATCGAAGTAGCCGGGCGTGCTCGTACCGTCGGGGAGATCGATCGTGTGGTACCACGTTCGCTTCGCATCGACCATGCGCCGTTGTATCACTGACGCTGCTCGCCCACTGACCGCCCGAGGCTGCCTGATGACCGAGGTGACGGTGGGGATCGTCTCGTGGAACACCGACGATCTGTTGGACCAGTGCCTCGGCGCGCTCCCCGCCGCGCTCGGCGATCTCGACGCCGAGGTGGTTGTGGTGGACAACGGATCAACGGACCGGTCCGTTGAGATCGCGCGCCGGCATCCGGGCGTCCGAGTGGACGAGGTCGGCCACAACCTCGGGTACGCGAGCGGCATGAATCGGGCGCTCGGCGGCTCAGCCGCGCCTGTGCTCATCGCGTTGAACCCCGACACCGAACCGCCGCCGGGGAGCCTGCGACGCCTCGTGGGCCATCTCAACGAGCGACCATCGGTCGGGCTCGTAGCTCCTCGACTCATCGAAGAGGACGGGGCGCTACAGCACTCTGTGCACCGCTTCCCGTCTGTGAGGCTCGCGGCGGCGCTGAACCTCCTACCCGTGCGGGCCCTCCGCGGACGCCTCGGCCGTCGCCTCTGGGTCGAGGGCACGGCCGACCACCTCTTCACTGGACCGGTCGATTGGGCGATCGGCGCCGTGCATGTCATGCGAGCAGAGGCGGTGGGTCCGAGGCCGTACAGCGAGCGCTGGTTCATGTACGTGGAGGACGTCGACCTCTGTTGGCGGCTGCGACAGGCCGGGTGGGACATCGAGCTCGTGGGTGACGTCGAGGTCGCGGACGTGGGCAACGCCTCAGGGGAGCAGCAGTGGGGGGCGGATCGAACGAAGCGATGGTTGGCGGCTACCTACGACTGGTACCTGACAACCCATGGGAACGTCGCCACCCGCGCTTACGCCGGCATGAACCTCATCGGTGCGTCGACCAAGGGACTCGCCGCGGCGGCCCGAGGGCGACTGCGCCGCGACGCCGCGGCCGGCCAGTGGGGGCGCGAGCTGCTCGACGTGATCCCGCTGCACGCGCGGGCACTCGTGCGGCCGGGAAGCATCCATGTCGATGACGCGCCGTCACCTCAGGGACGGCCCCTGTAGATGGCCTCATAGCCAGGGATCATCTCGTCCCAGTCGTAGCGAGCCGCGGCCGCGCTGGCATCGGGTCCGAATGTCGGGTTCTGCCGCCAGCTCCAAGCCCTGTAGGCATGCCAGGGCCAGAGCCTGCGGGTCGTCGGGGTCGCACACGATGCCCGTGCCAGGCAGCACCCGTTCAGGGCTGGCGGCGTGATTGGTGACCACCACGGGGGTGCCACACGCCATCGACTCGACGAGCACCAGCGCGAAGGACTCCCACTTGGACGGCAGGACGGTGGCCCAGGCCTGGCCGTAGTGCTCTGCCAGCTCCGTGCTGGTGGGCAGCACCTCGGTGTGCTCACGTGCCGTGGGCGAGGCTCCGGACAAGTGCGGCGTCGGGTCTCCCGGGCCGATCAGGAGGAGGCGCGCATCTGGGCGCTCCGACACGATGTGATCCATGGCCGCCAGCAGCACGGGCACGTTCTTCATCGGATCGTCGAACGTGCCAGCGAACAACAACGTCGGGTCTGAAGACCGCTGCCCACCGAGCGGGAACCGACTGAGGCGCACGCCACCTGAGGTGACCGTGGCGGGCCGACCGTACGAGGCCTCGAACACGCCGGCCGCGTAGGGCGACAGGCACGCGTACACGTCGACGTGGCGAACAACGAACTCGTGATAGCGCCAGTCGCGCCTGGCCCGCCAGAGCGCCTGGTCGGGGAGTCCGAGGTTGGTGAAGACCGTGCGCCCAGCCCGACCGAGACGCGTGGCCACGATGGCCGCGGATGCGTCAGCGGGGCCGAGGGAGTGCACGACGTCGTAGCGCTCGCGGAGGAGCCTCGGGAGCAGCTGGCGTCCGAACCTCGTCTCGTGCTGGGCTCCGCTCGCCCGCCGAGGCAACCGGACGACTCGCACGCCCTCCTCCTCGCGCTCCCCGGGCTGAGAGGACGCCGACCAGATCGTGACGTCGTGGCCCGATCGCGCGAGGGCCGAGGCAAGCTCGTGGAGGTAGCGTTCCCCCCCGCGGAGCACGTCCGGCCAACAGTGGGCGTGGGTCAGCGCGATCCGCACCTCGGAGCTCCTCCAGTTCGTCGCGGACAGCGAGCACCGTAGAGTGCATCGTCCCGACCCCGTCGCATGCACGACTCAGTGTGGAGATGATGACCGAGCAACTTCGTCAGCAGGTGGCCGAGCACCCGCTCTGGTACCACACCCTCGAGCTAGGAAACGGCATTGAGACGCCCGGCTGGTTCGACCTTCGTCCGATCGTCGACAAGCTCCCCTGGCCCGATGTGCGTGGCAAGCGCTGCCTCGACGTCGGCACCTACGACGGGTATCTGGCCTTCGAGATGGAGCGGCGCGGGGCCAAGGAGGTCGTCGCGGTCGACATCGCCGATCATGAGCAATGGGACTGGCCGCCCGACCAGCGGGCCAAGGGCGGCGAGGAGCTGGCTCGCATGGCCGGCCCCGACAAGGGGGCCGGGTTCCGCCTCGCGCACGACGCCACCGCATCGACGGTCGACAAGCGCTTCATCTCGATCTATGACCTCGATCCTGAGGAGATCGGAACCTTCGACGTCGTCACCTGCGGAAGCCTCCTGCTCCACCTGCGTGACCCGATGCGTGCGCTTGAGGCGGTGCGGTCGGTGACCGGCGGGGTCTTTCTCTCTTCCGAGACCATCGACCTCCCCTTGACCGCGCAACATCCGCGCAAGCCGGTTGCTCGACTCCACGGCGTGGGCTCGCTCTGTCAGTGGTGGATCCCCAATGCAAGGTGCCACCAACAGATGCTCCGCTCCGCCGGGTTCGACCTCCTGCAGGTGTCCAAGCCCTATTCGATCAGCCACGGGGTGTCGCATCCCCGGGGACGCACCTTTCGCGACATCCGCTCGCGCGCCTTGCAGCGCGTCATGACCGGCGGCACTGGCGTCCCTCACGAGGCCGTGCTCTGCCGTCCCGCCTGATCGACCCGACGTGACCGGGTCGCACGATCGCGCCGAACGGGACCAGCGCTGGCGAGCACTCCACGGCGACCAGGTGTCCGAGCTCGATCGCAACGACCCCGTCGATGTGCGGCGGCTCTACGTGGAGATGGGTCGGCTGCTCGAGGAGAGCTTCGGCGACGACGTCGACGGCGTCCCCCAGCTCTCACTCCCGGAGACGGTTCCCGTGGTGACGTCGCTCCTCGACGGATGCCACGGTCGCATCCTCGACGCCGGCTGCGGGCCGAACCCGGTGGCTTCCATCGCGCTGGCGCTCACTGACCCGGCCCGCACCATGGTGGCGCTCGACCTCGGACACGGCACCGTCCGCTTGGCGCGCCAGCGAGCTCAGGGCTCTGGGGTGCACCTGCTCGCCGTCGTTGGCGACCTCGAGCACCTTCCGTTCCGCGACGAAGCGTTCGACGGCCTCGTGTGCGATGACACGATCGAACACGTACCGGACGACCGCCTTGGCGTCGCCCAGCTCGTGCGCATCCTCAAGGCAGGCGGCTGGGCGGTGGTCGCCACCCCGAACCGACACAGCCTGGCCGTCCTCCTCAAACGCTGGCGCGACCGATTGCACCGCATTCGACGCCCGGCCTCCGACTACTTCGTGGCGGAGAGCCACCTGCGTGAGTACACCTGGCCTGAGTTCGTCCGGCTCGTACATGGCCTCGCCCGCATCGAATCGCGTGCGTCCGTCGGGTGGCATGGGCGAAGGTCCTCCCGCCTGGTTTCGCGGCCTGACCGCGCAACCTGGGTTCCGGCGGCTCGACCGGATGATCGTCGCTCGGCTCGAGCGACCCGAGGCCGGCTGAGACCACCAGGCGACGTGCCCGGACCGACCCCGCTATGAGCGCGGTCGTCGTGACGATGTCGAGACCGAGCCGCACGGCAAGGTGGACAGGCCACCTAGGGTCGCGCCAATCGATCCCGCGAACGTGCGCCCGAGCCCAGAGTGGAAGTAGGAGGGCCGCCAGGATCCAGCTGCGAGCAACGGTCGCCGCAACAGCACCAACGAGGAACGGCTGTCCGCGGCGCCCCAGCAACACACGGTGATCAAGCAGCACCTGGCGGAGCTCCGGTACTTCCCGGACCAGGGCCGGGAACGCTCCGGCCTGCCACGCCCGGCTCCACGCTGACCGAGCATCGAACGGAAGCACCTGGTGCTCGACCACCGCCGAAGGAACGAACACCGCCCGCCCTGCCCGTCGGACACGCCAGCCGAGCAGGGCGTCCTCACCGAACCCCAACCCCCTGGCCTCCCCGTCTGGCCGGAACCCCAGGAGGTTCGTGCCATTCCCGATGAAGCCTCCGGCCCGTTCGTATGCGGACCTGCGGTACAGCACATTGCACGTGGCGTACAGCCCATCCTCTCGCTCGGCCCAGACGGAGCGTTCGAGCGGACCTGGCGGGTGTGTCGGTCGTGTCAGGCCCTGCACGAGGTCCGCGTCGCGATCGATCTCGGCCATGGCCTCAGCCAGCCAACGAGCCGACGGAATGCAGTCGCTGTCAGTGAACGCGAGCACCTCGCCCCGCGCCACCGCCACAGCCATCGTGCGGGCCGCGACCGCACCGACGCGCTCGGTCAGCTCGATCACACGAGCCGACAGACCACGCTCGACCGCCAAGCGCACCTCCTCAGCCGATCCGTCATCCGAGGCATCGTCGACTACGACGACGTCGAAGTCGGTCCAGGTCTGCCGCTCGAGGGCCCGGAACAGATCTCGCAGCAGCGCGCGTCGATTGCGGACCGGGATGATCACCGACACGCGAGGACCCGCCACGGCCGGATCAGCTCGATCGGACAGCGGGCACGACGTCGAAACGGGCCTGTAGGTCAGCGACCCCGGACACGCCCGGACGACCGTTCGCGAAGAAGAGCACGGCCGGTGTGGAGGGAGCGTGAACACTCCCGTCGAAGCTGACGAGCCCCACCTCCGCCGAGTAGCTCCCACCCGGCACGTTGATCGGGAGCTCTACCGACACGGTCAGGGCATCGCCGGCGACGAGCTCCGCGAGGACGACCTCTTCGCCGTACACCTGCACCCCAGATTCATGGAAGACGTTCAGGCAAAGGACGGGCTTGGTGATCGACCGGTCAACCTCGATGTCGATCCCGAGACTGGCCACTTGACCCTGGTCGAAGTAGTTCGAGTCAGGTCTGTCGCTCGAGGCAAGGGCAAATCGGGTGAATCGGGCCGATCCAGTGCCCCTGAACCCACTGTCCCGCTGGACGACGTCACCATCGACATCCCGCTCCTCACCCAGGAGATGATGGAACAGCGCGATGGCCTCGGCCGTGTCACCGTCGTGACGCTGCGTTCCGTCATGTATCACTAGGGCACGATCGCACAGCCGGCGTATGGCGTTCAGGTTGTGCGATACCACCACGATGGTCGCCCCGGAGCTCCGGATCATCTCCATGCGGTCGTAGCACTTCATCTGGAAGGCGAGATCACCGACGGCCAGCACCTCATCGACGAGCAGGATCTCCGGGTCCGCGAAGACCGAGACAGCGAAGCCGAGCCGTACGTACATGCCCGACGAGTAGAACTTGACTGGGGTGTCGATGAAGTCGCCGATCTCGGCAAAGTCCACGATCTCATCAATGCGTTCGTCGATGTCGCGCTTCGAGAGACCGAGGATGGTGCCGCTCAGGTAGACGTTCTCTCGACCCGACAGCTCGTGGTGGAAGCCGACCCCAACGGAGATGAGCGGCGCAACCTGACCACGCACCGTCACGGTGCCAACTGTTGGCGCGGTGACGCCAGCCAGCATGCGGAGCAGGGTCGTCTTGCCGGAGCCATTCCGCCCAATCACGCCGATGCACGAGCTCCGCGGCAATTCGAGGTTGATGTCCCTAAGCGCCCAGAGGGTCGACCGTCTCGAGCGGTGGCGAAGCCGCGTGACACTTCCGATCAGGGTCGGGGTGTCCTCGTACTTCACGTAGCGCTTGCCGACCCCCGCGACAGAGATCGCCGACTCAGGCGTCACAGGAGGTCGCTCAACACGCGGTCATGCCGGCTGTGGGACCAGCAAGCAAGCACCAGAACGAGAGCGCTCCATAGGACCATCCAGGCGACACCAGACCCCCAGTGGGGGTCTGGTCCAAAAGCCCCCGCACGGAAGAGCTGCACCACGCCGGTCATGGGGTTGATCTCAATGTACGGACGGAGTCCCTCGACCGCTGACAGCGGGTAGAAGATCGGTGTCAGGTAGAACAGCGGAAGGAGCACGGCCTGGACGAGGTACTTCATGTCGCGGAAGTAGACCTGAAGAGCGGCGAGGAGCACGGCGAGCCCGCTCGTCAGTACCACCAGCGCCGCGACGGCAGGGGCGTACCAGAGGACCTCGAAGCCTGGCAGGCCATCAAGTCCCACGGTCATCGCGATCAAGATCACGACGCTGATGCACAGCCCGTACAGCCCAGCACCGATCACGGTGAGTGGGAACAGGGCTCGAGGGAAGTAGATCTTCGACGAGATCTCGGTGTTGTCGACGATCGATGTCATCCCGCTGCTGACGGAGGCCGCAAAGAACGACCACGCGAGCGTGCCAGAGAACACATAGAGGACGAAGTCGTCACCGGTGTCGAATCGCACGAACCGGTCGAGCACTGCGGTCAGTACGACGGCTTGCACCAGCGGCAGCGCCACCGCCCACAGGATCCCGAAGGACGCTCGGCGATACCGGACGAAGAACTCCTTGCGTGAGAGCAGCGCGAGGAGGTGCCGAGCGTGCCACACCTCCGCCAACAGCTGACGGACGGGGGTCGCCGGACCGGACAGGACGAACCCACTTCGCGCAACCTCAACGCCCTGGTTGTTGCCGCTCGTCTTTGCTTTCATAAACTCGTTTGGTGAAGTGCTGCACACGCCTGGGAGGCGGCCGCTGATCGTAGCAGCGCTCACGTAGTCTCCCGCTGATGGACTGGAAGATGCTGCCTTGGCGACTGCTCTACGTCGACGGACCCCGCCTGATGTCTCGGTTCCGTCGAATCACGGTGGTGGCCACGCACGGCCACACGCGGGTCAGCATCGCGCCGTCAGCGTTCCTCGGCCCGCGCTTCAGCCTTTGGATCCCCCAGGCTGGAACGCTCACCATCGGTGCCGGGGTCGTGTTCCGGCAGGGCTTCACCTGTGAGATCAGCGGCGACGGACGCGTGACGATCGGAGACCGGACGGTGTTCACCTCCGATGCCCTGATCCAGTGCACCACATCGATCGACATCGGCCCGGATTGTGCCTTCGGCCAGGCAACCTTGATCGTCGATGGGAACCACCGCTTCCGAGACCCTGACGTGCCCATGTTGGAGCAGGGGTACGAGTTCAGCCCCGTGCGCATCGGCCGGGGTGTGGCCGTGACCACGAAGTGCTCCGTCATCGGGTCCACGATCGGTGAGCGCTGCTTCATCGGCGCCAACGCCGTCGTGTCTCGGGACATCCCGGCCTATTGCCTGGCTGCTGGGGCGCCGGCGCGAGTCCTCGACTACTTCGGACCGCCCGACCGACGCCCCGAGGGGTTGGAGATCGGTGGTTGAACCGGCCCTCGAGCTCTCGGTCATCATTCCAACTCGCGGGCGTCCTGACGTGCTGGACCGAACCCTCGACGCCCTCGAGGCGCAGACGCTGCAGGGCTTCGAGACCGTCGTCGTGGTCGATGGCCTCGACGAGCCGATCCCAGGCCGAGCCGGAGTGCGCGTCCTGCAGACGGCCCAGTCTGGCCCGGGGGCGGCCCGCAACCTCGGCGTCCGATCGACCAGCAGACCGCTGCTGCTGTTCCTGGGGGCCGACATGGTGCCCGCACGTGATCTCATCGCGCGCCATGTGGAGCGCCACCGTCGTGAGCCATCGGCGGAGGTCGCGGTGCTCGGCCGCGTCCGATGGCACGAGGAGGTCGCGCATCTCCCGGCAAACGAGTGGCTCGATAGGTCCGCCTCCCAGTTCGACTACGAGGCGCTCGACGCCGAGGGGTCGGCCGGCGCAACCGACGCGAGGTTTGGCCGCTTCTACTCGTGCAACGTCTCGCTGAAGCGGTCGCTGTTCGACGCCGCCAACGGGTTCGACCCCGACTTCACCTACTACTACGAGGATCTCGACCTTGGCTGGCGACTCGCCGAGCACGGGATGGTGCTTCGCTACGACGCGCACGCGGTCACTCATCACCTGCACGGCTACGACTGGAGTTCTGTGCTGCGGCGGTTCGAGGGCATCGCCGTGGGCGAACGGATGATGGCGGACAAGCACCCCTGGTTCGATCCGTTCTTCCGGGATCGCATCCTCGCCGTGGCGAGGATGCCACCAGTATCCGCAGCCTGGGTGCAGATCGCTGGACGGCTCCCCCACATCCCGGCGGGAGCGAGTGAGCGCATCGTTCAGGCCCGAGCCGACCGCCATCAATACCAGCGCCTTGCCGCACCGTTCCTCGAGGCTTGGGACCGCGACCGCGACCTCTCCGAGCTGAAGGACTATCTCGGCGGGGCCTACGACCACGCCCGCTTCCTGAACCACGTCCGCGAGGTGGAGGTGGACGAGGCAAGTGCGCCAGACGAGGAAACCTTCTACAAGACTTCGACGGCCTACCTCTACGACCTAACAGTCTTCGCGATGTCGGGCACCAAGGCGCCATACCGCCAGCTGATCCGGCAGCTCGCAGCACCCGGATCGAAGCTGCTCGACTTCGGGTGCGGCATCGGTGCGGACGGGCTGCGTTTGCTCGAGGAAGGATTTGAGGTGTCGTTCGCGGACTACGACAACCCGAGCACCGCTTTTCTACGTTGGCGATTGGCGCGGAGAGGCAAGAACGCCCCAGTCCATGACATCGAACGGGTGCTACCCGGAGACCACGATCTCGTGTATTGCTTCGATGTCATCGAGCACGTCGAACAACCGCTCGACTTCCTGGCCCGCCTCGAGTCGCTTGGAGCCATCATCGTCGTGAACTTCCTCGAGCCGGATCCCGACGACACTCACGTGCACAAGCCGCTCGATGTCCCCGCGTTGCTCGACCACGCGGCCCGTCATGGTCTGCTCCGCTACCACCTGTTTCACGGTCGGTCCCATTTGGTCGCTTACCGCCCGAACCAACGAGGTCTGGCGCCACGACTCCGGTCGCAGACGTGGCGCCACCTCGGAGCCCATCAGCGGGCAGCGACGACATTGGCGAAGGCCGAAGGGGTCGTGGGACGGTTAGTCCGACGACGTTCCTGAGAACGGCCCCGGCCACACGCCTGCAGGCGGCGCGGCGGCGACGGGAGCGTCGACTTTCCTCGCTCGCATGAAGATGTGACAGCCCAGGCGACGGATGCCTGGCACCCTTGTGGCCACGGCCTCGACGGCGTCGACCGTGCGCTTGCCTCCCGGTCCTCGTGCCTCGAGCCAGCGGGTGGTCGCGGCCTGCGGTGGCGGGAACTCGAAGGTGGTCCAGTGGAACGTGGCGAGGCCAGCTGCGCGGAAGAGCCCCGCTGTCTGTGCCTTGATGTGATGGGTGTGCGGCAGAAAGACGGGTTCGGACCCAGCCGGGAGGAGAACTGGATCCACGGGCACGGGCCAAACCCAGGGACGACGAGCGATCCACGCCGGGTGGTCAGCACCCACCATCTTCTCGATCCACGCAAAGAGGTGGCTGGCCGGTGACCGAAGGGGCATCTCGGACGCGTTGTTCGTCGTCATCAGCAGGACACCGCCCGGACGGAGCACTCGGGCGATCTCCCAAACTGCCCGCTCGGGCCGCAGCAGGTGTTCGATCACCTCGCTGATCACGACGACGTCGACCGAGGCGCCGCGCAACGGCACGAGCTCACCATCGCCCCGCAAGAAGAGCGTCTTGAGCCCCCCGGCTACATCTCGAAAGCGCTTCGCGACGTAGGTGACGTGGTGCTCGGGGAAGTCGAGCCCTACGTACGTGGCGTCGAGATCGAGCACACGGTCTGCCACGAGCCCCGACCCACACCCGACATCGAGAATGGTTCCGCCAACTGGGACGAAGCGACGGACCTCCTCCGCCACCAGGTCGTAGCGCATCTCGTGACGGTGTTGGTGGAACTCACCCCAGAGCGCGAACTCCTCCTCGACGGTCGGCACCTGTTCGTTGTAGTGCCGCCAGTAGGCATCCCAGTTCGCTGTCCGCAGACGTTCGAACTCATCCCGGGTGGTGCGCAGACCCGCGCGCCGATACCGGAGGTAGACCGCTGTCCACACCCCCAGCACGGCGATGCCGGAGAGCAGCCGCACTCGCAGATCGTTTCCGGGCCACGCAACACCGCCTCCGAGGAGTGCGAGCGGGACAGCCGTCAGCGCTAAGCGTCGCCCCCAACGCACGATCTCCCGCACTCAGGCGAGGCCCTCCGCGGCACCAAGCAATGAACGAACGAGCCACGACCGCTGAGCGTTTGCGGTGACCATTCCGACACGCTAGCGGCGCGGCGGCCTGGTCTCTGCCGCCGTCAACCCGGCGGTCGCGACCATCGAGAAGCGATCCCGGACCACGCGAATCGGCTGATCTGCTGCTGCACATCACGAACGGCATCGGCGTCGAGCCGGGAGCGCCAACGGCCGGCCTCTTGCTCCCAGAGCCGCCCTGTGGTGAAGCCAGTGGCGTCGGCGTGCGACCCCACCAGCGCGCGCTCAGTGCCCAGCGTCCACGGAAGCCCAAGACGGCGCGCGATCTCCTGGAACGAGGCCAGGGGATCGGCACAGCGTGCCTCGTGATCGACCACGACCCACGAGGGGTTCCGCTGACCTGCCTCCAGCAGCAACAGCTGCGTCGCACAGCTCTCCCAGCTTCCGCGAGCGGTGCCGTCGCTAGGGGGAGGCCACGCCTCAGTGGTCTCGAACCGCGCACGTATGGGCCCTTTCGTCGCCCACGGGGTCGATCCCCAACCGAGCTCGAGCCAGGCCGAGACGAGGTTGAGCGGGTGGCGGTGCACGAGCACCACGTCGGCGCCGAGTTCGTCCGCGAGCCACTCCGTGCACAAGTGGGCCGCGACAGACTTCACCAGTACCCGGTCCGGACTGTCTCTCCGCAGCCCCATGACCCGCGCCGCGGCCCGCACTACGGAGAGCCGGACGTGCTCGGGCACGGCGCCGCGGTCGAGGATGTAGCGCAAACCGTTCGGTACGAGGCGACGGCATGCGTCCAGTACCCGCGAGATCCCACAGCCGCCGATAGCCGAGGCCGCCCGTATCACCACGCCGCAGCGCGGGTGGCTCGATCACCCCATTCCGAAGTCCGACGGCCAAGGCGCTGACGCCGAGGTTGTCGGGCTCGTGGACGTACCGAACTCCGGGTGCCGAGGCAAGGATCTCGGCCGTCCACGTCGTGCCCGACGCGGGAGGCCGACGATCAGGATCGGCCGCGCTGGCTGCCGCTCACCGCTCGACGTCACCGAGGGAGCGCCGCCATTTCCTGTCGTGCACGACCGGTCATCCGAATCAACCTCGTTCCGGGGTCGTCCCGGCAGGTCCGTGCAACCGGGACACCCGCGTGTGCAATCGGTTGTCGCGACCTGCCGTAGGGTTGTCGGACACGGACTCGCCGCGGCGGCCACGCACAGAGGGATGGTGGATGGAACTCAGAAGGTACCTGACCGTCCTGCGCCGCCGTCTCTTCCTCATCATCGTTGCAGTCGTAGTCGCTCTGGTCTGGACGGTCGTCACCACGCCCACCGTCACCACCTACACCGCGCAGACGACGTTGTACATCGGGGCGAACAGCTTTGGGACCGACACCAACCAAGACCTCAACCTCTCGGCCGATCGGAATGCGGGGCTTGCCCAGCTCGTGCGCACGTTCGGGGTGATGATCGACAGCGCACCCACTGCAGAACGAGCCATCGAGCTCTCGGGGATCCCACGATCGGTCAACGGCGTGATCGCGAGCACGATTGCCGAGCCCGAGTTCGGAACGAACTTGCTGAGGGTCCAAGTGACCGATTTCGATCCGTCGGTCGCGCAGGCTGCGTCGAACGCGATGGCCGATGCATTCGTCGCGAAGATCAGCGAGCTCGAGCCCGGCCAGCCCCTTGGCGAGGGCGACGTCCCGAGCGCTCCGGTGCAGATCTTCGAGCGCGCCAAGTTCCCGACCGTGCCGACGTCGACGGATCTCGTCTCGAAGCTGCTCACGGCGGGCCTCCTCACGCTGATCGCAGCCGCCGGGCTCGTTCTGGCCGTCGAGTACCTCGACGTCACGGTGAAGACCCCCAACGACGCCGAGCGTCTATTCGGGCTCCCGGTGCTGGGCGTCATCCCTGTGCTGCGGCTGGATGCCGCCACCACCTTGCAGCGTCGGGCCGCGTCGCGCTCCTCAACGTTGGAGGCGGTCCAATGATGCTCAGACGGCCCGGCCTCCACCGAGGCGGGCTCGAGCCGGGCCTGGAACGGCACGAAGCGTTCCGCGTCATGCGGTCGAACCTCGTGGTCGCGCTGAGCGAGATCGAACGCCCGATCGTGATCATCACCAGCGCTCTCCCTGACGAGGGCAAGACGGCCATCTGTGCAAACTTGGCGGGGTCACTTGCCTACGCGGGAATGCGCGTTGTGGCTGCGGACATCGACCTGCGCCACCCGAACCTGCACCAATGGTTGGGCGGCAAGAACGAGGTCGGGTTGTCCGATGTGCTCCTCAAGCGAACGACGCTCGAAGAGGCGCTCCAGTTCATCCCCGTTGGATCCCAGGACCGAGGGCTCTACCTGCTGCCCACCGGGCGCGGCGTGAACGATCCCACCGAGCTCATCGGCACGATCCGCACGGCGCAGGTGCTCGAGTCGCTCGCCGAGCAGGCAGACATCCTCCTGCTCGACAGCGCGCCCGTGCTCCCGGTGGCCGACACGCTGGTCATCGGTCGGATGGCGTCTGGAGCCGTGCTCGTCGTCGAGAGTCGAAGCACGGCGTCCACTGCGGTCCAACAGGCGAAGGATGCCTTGACTCGGAACCAGACGCGGCTGCTGGGGATGGTCCTCAACAAGGTCCAGGATCGCGACCTGGGCGGCGCGCTGTACCACTACGGCTATGGGGACGTCGCCGACGAGGATTGACCGTCGCGGGGATCTGAATCGACCTCGACCGGCCACGCCTCGAGGAGCAGGCCCCGAACCAGGCCGGCGAGCAGGGCGAACGCGAGCCGGAGCGGCCTCCGGAGGCGCCCAGCCCGCACGTCCGGTCGGACTCGATCCAGCAGCATCAGCGTGCGCTGCTTGAGGTGGCGGCGCGCGTACGGCCGACGGGCTCGAAGGGCGGCTCCGATCCACACCCCCGCCCCCGCCTCATACGAACGGAGGAGCGCCGCGTGGTCGTCCGCCGAGCGCCACGCGAGGTGGGTCACCGGTGCGCCGACGCCCGACAGGACGAGGTGCCCACCGCTCAACAGGCGGAAGATCAGGTCGGCATCCTCCCCTGCCGGGACCCCCCGGGACCCTGGGCCGATCCGTTCGTCAAACCCCCCGACATCGGCGAGGACCGCCGTTCTGACCGCCATGTTGGATGCATGACCGACATCCCACGGCGGCGACCCGGCGCGATGCACCGCCGTTCGCTCCGCCGGGTCAGGTCCGGCGTCCCGTGCGAGCCCGCTGACAACGCCAAACGAGCCGCCGTTCGCCGGGTCGGCGAGCGCGGCGAGGTGGTCGCTCAACCATGCCGGCGGCACCGCGCAGTCGTCGTCGGTGAAGAGGATCACCTCGCCGGCGGCCGCTCGCCATGCGATGTTCCTGGCCCTGGACACGCCGAACCCCGCGTCAGCGATGTGGCGGGCACCGACGGAGTGCGCCAGTGCCGCGGCCGAGCTTCCCCTTGCTCGACGACGAGCAGCTCCGCCCCCGCGGCCGCGGCCACCCGTCCGATCGCGGGAAGCGACGTGGCGAGCAGCTCGTTCCGATCGCGGGAGCACACCGCGACGGTGCAGGTCAGCATCCGGCCGCCCGCGCCCACCACGAGTCCAGCCGCTGCGCCACATCCGGTGTCCGCAGCGATTCGACCGCGCGCCGAGCCGTAGCCGCCGTCGCCGCTGCCTCCGCCGGCGCCGACAGCACCTCCTCGAGGGCGTTGGCGAGCCCGACGGCATCGGGCGCGACCCAGCTCTGGGCGATGGCGTCGTCGGGAACCCCCTCCAACGCGGTGGGTGTGGCGACGACCGGCACACCACACGCCATGGCATGGATCACCTTGTTGCGCATGCCGGCACCGAGGCGCATCGGCGCGACGACCACCGCCGACTCCCAGTAGTACGGCCGGATGTCATCCACATCGGCATGGAGCTCGCCTCCGCCGCCCTCGACGAGGGCTCGCATGCGCTGCGTGGCCTCACCCGACCGGTCCCCCCGGCCCACCACTCGCAGCCTCGCGGCCGGCCGTCGCACCTGCACCAGTGGCCAGACTTCACGGACGAGCCACTCGATCGCGTCGACGTTGGGATGGTGGTTCAGCGTCCCCACAAAGGTGATGAGGTCCTCGATGGGCGCTGACGAGGGCGGATCGAAGAACTCCTCCGCGATCGGGTTCTCGATCACCTCGACCGGCCGACCCACGACCTCCTCGAACCACTTCGCATCCACACTCGACACGCTCGCGAGCGCGGTCGCCTGCCGATACCAGTCACGCTCGAACTGCCGCGTCCTACGAGCCTCCAACCTCAACCGGACCCGGCGGCGGAGCATGGTCTCGTGGGCGAGGCGCGACTCGATCTCCCTGGTCAACGAGTCGAACAGGAGGATGGCTGTCGGGCATGAGATGTCCCGGACCAGCGGGGCCAGCTCACCGAGGGTGATGTGCACGAGATCTGGCCGCCAGCGCTCAGTGACCTCGCGCAGGGCAGCCTGCACCTTGGGGAGCCGGTCCCGACGCGACCAGAGGACCAGGTTGGGATCGGCTCGAAGGAGCCCCCGCCCTACGGCGAAACGACCATCGGGATAGGCCTCTGGTATCCAGGGCACCCGGGTGAACCCGACTCCGGCATCGAGCAACGCCTGCTCGTCCAACGGTCCCGCGAGGTCCGAGCTCACCACTTCGATCTGGTGGCGCTCGGCGAGCGCTCGGATCAGCTCGAACTCGTGCGCCCAGCCGCCCGCCGCGAGCGGGTGCGGAAGGGCCGGGGTGACCCAGACGACCTTCATCCCGCCGACCAGCCTGGGCGAGCCGAGGAGGTCAGACTCGCGTAGAGCCTTTCGACGCTCTCCGCCATCGCGGCCGAGGTGAACTGCTCGAGAACGCGGGCGCGGCCAGCCGCTCCGGCCCGTTCGGCTCGCGATCGGTCAGTCAGGTACGAGGCCACCGCCGCGGCACCCGCGCCTACATCGCCGAGCGGGAAGAGCATCCCGGTCTCGCGATGGACGACGGCGTCGCGGCAGCCGACCACATCCGTCGCCACGACCGGGCGGGCTCGCTCCATCGCCTCGAGCACCACTGTGGGCAAGCCCTCCCGTCGGGTGCACAACAGCACCACCGTTGCGTGACCGATCGCGTCCGGTCCAGAGATGTCCGAACGCACCTCGATGCCTGGGTCCAGCCGGCGGATCTCCGCCCGCACCTCGTCCTCGAGGGGGCCATACCCCACGAGCAGCGCACGCGCGTCAGGCACCTGTCGGCGCGCGGCCGCCATCACCTGGACAGCCAAAATCGGGTCCTTCGGGGACACGAACCGCGAAACGGAGACGATCATCGGCCGAACGGGCAGCGGCCGCGGAGGTTCCTCGCCGAGCGCGATGCCGTTGGGGATGGTCGCGATGCGATCGCTGGGGTGCACCGACCGGAGCACCTCGGCCTCGCTCGACGAAACCGCGATCACGAAACCTGTCGAACCTCGCAGACCCCGCTCGAAGAGCTTCGCTGCTCGCGAGCTCCAACCGCCATCGACGTCAGCGAAGGGAACACCGTGCTGCGTGTGGACCGACGGCACGCCGACGCGACGGGCGGCCAGCCGTCCAACCATCCCCCCCACGGTGGCGTGGCTGTGCACCACATCGGGCTTCCAGCTCCGGCTCCATCGCACGAGGGTTGAGAGGGCGCGCACGTTGGCGGGGTGCAGGGGATTGCGTCGCATCTCTAGGTCGAACACCTCGACACCGAGGGTGCGCAGAGCCTCCGTGAGCTGCGCGTCGGTCTGGCCCCACGACCGACGGGTCGGGATCGCGACGCACACGTCCTGCCCAGCCGAGATCTGCTCCGTCGCCAGCAGGCGTACCACCAGAGCCGCGCCCCCTTCGATCGCCTCGAGCACATGGAGGACCCTCACCGGGAGAGGTAGCTGGAGTACAGGGTCGCGGTCTGCTCAACGATGTGGTCGAGGCCATACCGCTCCCGTGCGACGTGCCGAGCTTCGGCTCCCATGCGCGCGGCGAGGGCCGGATCGGACAGGACCTTGATCAGCGCGTTCGCGAGTGCCGCGTCGTCGTTGGGGGGGACCACGTATCCAGACACGGCGTCCCGCACCACCTCGGCATTGCCGGTCGTCGACGTGACGATCACCGGAAGCCCCGACGCCATCGCCTCCATCGCGGCCAGGGAGTTCCCTTCGAGGTGGGAGGGTTGGACGTACACAGCCCCGTCACGCCAATGCTCTTCCGGTCGGTCCACGAAGGCGAGGAAGTCGACGGCGCCACTGAGCCCAAGGTCGTCGCGGAGCTCCTCGAGCTCGACGGCGTAGCGCTCGTGGCCCTCCTGGCGGCTACCCAGGATCCCGAGCCGGACGCCGGGCAGCTGTTGGCGCACTCCGACCATCGCCCGCAGGAGCACCTCGAACTCCTTCATCGGCTCCAACCGACCGGCTGAGCACACCAGTGGTGGATCAACCGGACACGGCGTTGGCACGTCGTCGAGCCGCGGATCCAACGGCGGATAGATGACGGGTTGGTCCCGCCACGGCCGCATGCTGGGCACATGCACGGAGCCGGCCAACCCAGTCGTGTGATGCGCGAGCGCGTCGCACAGGACGCTCAAGGCTCGATGCTCCTCCAGGACCGACACCTGCCAGACGAAGCGGGCGCGCGCGAGGCGGGCCGCGGGGGCGGCCAGGATCACGCTGCGCTGAGAGCAGCCGTGGACCAACCCGCGCCTCGCTCGCAAGTGTTGGGCCAACGTGCGCCAGTACGACGGGAGGGCGGCCAGCGCGGTTGGGATGCGAGCTCCGGTGGTGGAACCTCCGTAGTGGTCGAGCCCGCGCGCGGTGGGGATCACCGTGACCTCGACACCGGAGGCCGCGATTCGCTCAGCGACGGGCCCGTCGCGGTTGAGGACGACATCCGTCGTGAAACCGTGGTTTGGCAGGTGCTCTGCGAGCAGGTGGACGATGCGCTGCGCTCCGGCGTACACGTGTCCATACGCCTCGAAGAAGGTGACGTGACGCCGCAGTGAGCCCATCGGACGTCGCACCCTACTTGGTGGCGACTCTGGTCTCCGGTGGAGACTGGACGCCGTAGGACCGCAGGAGCGCCGCTACCACGTGGCTGGGGTCGTACTGCTCGACCCGTTGGCGACCGGCCCGACCGAGGGTGTTGCGAAGACTCGGATCGTCGACCAGCCGCCGAATCGCGGCGGCAAAGCTACAGGGGTCGCCAGCGGTGACGAGCAAGCCAGCATCTCCGAGCACCTCGCGCAACGCGGGGAGATCGCTGGCCACGACGGGGAGCCCGTTCATCATGCTCTCCGCCGCGACTCGGCCGAACGACTCCGCCAGGGAGGGGACCAGCACCACGTCGCAGCAGCCGTAGACCTCCCGGACGTCGGTGCGGAGGCCCCGGATCTCCACCGGCGGGTCGCTGATCGCTCGGAGCTCGTCCCACACCTCAGGAAGCCGGGATTCGGGCCCGGAGAACACCCCGATCGTGATGGCGGCGCCGGCCAGCTGCTTCGCGATGGCCGGCAGGAGGTGAAAGCCCTTGTAGCGCTCCGGGGCTCCGAGGTAGCCGACCCGCAGGTCTGGACCGGCCCCGCGGTGAGGCGCCACCACGTCGGCGGCATCGATCGGGTTGGCGATCACCTCCCCGCTCCCCCGCCCGAGCCCCGCCGAGCGCAGCATTGCAGCCGACGCGGACGACACGGGCGCAAGAGTGGCCCCCGGCCAGCGGACGATGAGCCGCACCAACAGCCTCGACCACCCGCTGACCTTCCAGTCATGCACCCAGGCGACCACCGGGCGACGGACGACCACGCGAGCGCAGGCGGCGAGGTTGAGCTCGGCGAGGCCGTTCGCGTGCACGGCGGCCAGCTGCCGCCGATTGCGGAGCGCCCACCACATGATCTGCGCCGCGCCGATCGGTCGCCACCACCTCGGCCGGTCGATCCCAGGCAGCGGCACGATCTCCTCGGCCAGGCCTTGCGAGCGGACGACGTCGAGGAGCCACGAGGGCTCCGGGCATGCGACCACTCGGGCGCAGTGGCCCTCGAGGTGGCGGAGCACCGTCACCAGGCTCCGGGAGGACCCACCGACCGTGGCCGGGAGCGCGACGAACAAGACCGTGGGTGGTCCAGGGCCGAGCGTGGACACGGAGGCTCGATCCTCAGACAAGGCCACGCGGATCGAAGCCGAGCCGCTTCATGAGGTGCACGACATCGAGCCCGCCGTCGCCGTGCGTCGTCTCCCGGGCAGCCTGCGGCTGGCTGTGGTCGAGCCACGCTCCCAGCTCGTCGGGTAGCGAGGCAGCGTGCACCACCGCGCCGTAGTGAAACCGTCGCTGCTCGAGCCAACGCTCGAGCCGAGCGACGCAGCCGATCCACTCCACCCCCGCTCGCGGCGAACCCGCCGTCCCAGATCTCGTCAGCCAGGTCACGAGCGCCCGTGGCCACCGCCGCCGAATCTCTTCGGCCAGTCCGGCAAGCTCGCCGCCGTCGTCGAGCACGAGGACCCTGTCATCGGCCCACCAATCGCGAACGATCAGCTCGCGGTGAGGATCGAAGGGCGGTCGGCTGAGCAGCGGCCGCCCTCGTAGTGCCGCTCCGTGTCGGCGCACGAAGCGAGGCAGGTTCTGCGCAGCCAACCTGTCTCGCAGTCTCGAATCGAAGGATCCCGCCGCGCGGTGGAGTACGCGCGGTCGGAACGTACAAGGTGTGCAACCCGACCTCCCGAAGGCTGAACCCGAGGTCGGTGTCCTCGTAGTATCCCAGGCCGTACTCGGCGTCGAACCCGCCGACCCGGTCGAACGCCTCCCGTCGGACCACGAGGGCAGCGGCCGTGCCAAAGTCCACTCGACGTGGGAACTGCAGCTCGGGAGCGGTGGCGTCGAGGCGGTCTCCGTACCCGTACCCCCGACCGTCGGCGGCGACGAGACCACCCGCATCCGCAACGCCGCCGTCGTCGTCGAGGTACAGAGGTACCGCCGCGGCCGCCCAAGGGTCCTCTTCGAGGGCAGCCACGAGCTCGCCCAGCCAGGCATCCTGAAACAAGAGGTCGCTGTTGAGGATGCCGAGGTATGGCGCTCGCGCATGGCGGGCGCCGAGGTTGACCGCGGTGCCATAGCCGAGGTTCACCGGCCAGAGGAGCACCCGCGAGCCCGTGACCTCCTCCGCCAACCTCGCGCCGGCGCCGTCCGGAGACGCGTTGTCGACGACGACCACCTCGATGGGCAGGTCAGCCGTCTCCGCCAGCGAGCGCAGGGTGGCCGCGGCAAGGTCATGCTTGCCGTAGACCACCATCACGAGCGACACCCGTGGTTCGCCCTGGGGGCGGAAGGTGATCGACGTCACCAGAGTCGTCGTTTGAGATCGCCGGCGCGCCGAACGGCGCGATGCAGCCGGTCCCATGTGCCGCCAGCCCGCCGACGACCGAACATCGCGTCTCCCGCCACCGTCACCGCCTCGAGCCGGGCGTAGGCGCCGCCCGGCGCGAGGTCTCGCGCACGCCAGCTCCCATCGATCGCATCGGCGAGCTCGTTGAACCTGCGATCCCACCACTCATGGTCGGCGGGGGGAACCACGACGCCTGCCACCGGAGTGCCGAGGGCCTGCGCGAGCATCCCGAGCGCCGCATCGGTCGTGCGGATGACGCGGGACGCCGCCAAGACAGCCAAGCGATCCTCCAGGGCAGCCGTGTCCGGAAGGACCGCGGCGGACACGGGATCCCAGTCGTCGGGGGGACCGGAGACCCAACCCACCGCGCGCAGGAACCGCATCCGACGTGCGAGCACGGCGTCGGGGAAGGCTCGACCGGCCAGGGCGATCAAGGGCGGACCGTCGGCCGGGAGCTCGACGACGTGGGGCCGACCGAGTCTGACGGCCATCTCATGTTGCACGATCCGCGCCTCAACCCCGTTCAGAAGTGTCTGCAGCCCGTCCATGGTCACACCATGATGCCCCGAACCACGGCCGGCCTCAGCCGCAATGTCGGTACGCTCGTCCGGCATGCACGGCACCGACGCGCCAGACCTCAGCGTGGTGATCCCCACGCACAACCGGCGGGTACTGCTGGGCGACACGATGGCAAGCGTGTTGGCCGAGCGCGATGTGAACTTCGAAGTCATCGTCGTCGACGACGACTCGGACGACGGCACCACCGAGTGGCTCGACTCCCTCACCGATCGTCGCGTCCGGCCCATCCGCGTGTCACCTGGACGCGGCGGGTCGGCTGCACGGAACGTTGGGTTCAGCGAGGTGCGGAGCCCGTATGTGATGTACCTCGACGACGACGACATCCTCTGCCGCCATGCCTTGCCCCGACTGCTACGTGCTGCGAACCGACACCCCGAGGCCGCCGGCTCGGGTGGCACCTACGTCAGCTTCGGTGCCACCGATGTACCCCACCGGCAGCCGACAACGCGGGTCCCTCTGGTCGCGTCCATCTGGCGTGAGCAGCTGTGGGGTTGGAACCTCCAGCCGGGTGCGGGGCTGTGGCGCTCGTCGGTCGTCCGCCAGATGAACGGTTGGGACGAGTCGTTGCGACGCTGCGAGGACCTCGACTTCAACCTGCGCTCGTACCCACGCCCACTGGCCCTCGTGCCGACGACGGTCACGTACTACCGCTACCACGCGGGCCAAGTCGACGCCGCGGTTCAAAAGCTCTCGATCGACCTCGCCGCCGAGGTGCGCGCCCAGTTCGTTGCCGGTCTCGTCGGTCCCGACCGTGAGGTCGGTGAGCAGATCCTGCGGTCGCGTCCGATGTTCGACGACGGCCTGGCAGCGTACGGGGCGGCCGAGTGGCGGCAGGCATCGTCAGCATTCATCTCGATGTTCAGAGCGGCGCCCTGTCTCGCCCGGTCTCCCATCCTCGGGCCGTGGCTCCTCGGGTTGCTCGCCAAGTCTCTCGGGGCCGCGGCCCTGCCCGGGCCGGTGCACCGCGTGGTGCGACAGCACCGCACGGCGCGCCGCCTTCGCAAGCTCGCCGCGATCAGCCCTCGGTGAACGCCCCCTTCGACCGCTAGTGCTCCAGCCAGCCGGGGGGCCATGGGGCGCCGGTGATCACGCCCGGGAGATCGGAGGTAGGCACGTGCGTGGCGACCGGGAACCGCTCAGGATCGAGCGGATGGAAGTTCCGGAGCCCGGGCCCCCACCCATCCCAGACGCGCTCGAGCCAGGCACTGATCATGTCTTCGCGATGCGGTGAGCTCGCCAGCTTGGCTGCGATCCGGCCCCTGTCGCCGATGTAGCTGCCGTGGTGGAACCGGGCGACCCCAGGCGGCACGACATTGGCTCTCAGGATGCGGTACCCGAGCGGCTGGGGGAGGAACCGCAGCGACGCGATCTTCAGGCCAAGCCGCACCCGGAAGCCCATCCGCCACTGACGAATGTGGCCGAACCAGAAGCCAGGCCGGACGACACTGACGTACCAACCGCGCTCCTCGATCTGCCAGTTCCAGCTCCGGAAGTAGCTCCACGCGTGCACGAGGTACGCCTGCGCTCGGTGGGTGCGGATGTACTCCTTGAGGCGAGCCACGTTCTGGTCGTCCCAGATCTCGTCGGCATCGACGATCCAGAAGTAGTCGGGTCTGGCGACGAAGGCGGCACCCGCGGCCGTGTGAGCTCGGCGGGCGCCTCGGGGTGGAAGGGCGTTCGCCATGGCGAGGTTGCGCAGCATCGGTTCGTTGGTCTCAGCCGTGACGATGAGGTTGATCTTGCGCTCTGGATCGAACTCACGGGTGAGCAGCCGGACGAAGGTGCCGTCGGGCTCGACCGCGCGGTTCCAATTGTCGCGGTCGTAGCTGGTGATGATCGTCGCGCCAGTGATGTGCGGGTAGATCGACCGAATCGAGGCTTCCAGGAACTCGCCATCGTTGAGTATCCGATAGATCGCGTGGTAGCTCGCCCCGTTCACCTCCGCACCATAGAAGGGCCGCGGCTCCGCTTCATCCGTCGTTCGAGCAGGAACCAGGATCCGGCGCCAAGGGCCGTCGTGAGGGCCGCGACCGCCAACAGGTCGACGAACCCATAGGGCCCATCCACGACCTCGAGCACGATGTGGATCACGAGGAAGTGGTACAGGTAGATGCCGTACGAGAGATCGTTGCCGCCGAGCAGTCGCTCGGCCCACCCTCGCCCCGTGAACGCCACCGCCAGGGTCGAGATCCCGAGGGCCGACAGCCCCAGGATCGCCGCCACGTCCGAGCCGCGCCCCGACGCGACGTCGTAGCCACTCCAGAGCACCGTGGTTCCCAGCGCGATGTACACGACGAGGTAGAGCAGGCCGCGGCCCGCCAGCGATGGCCACCAGCGGTCAAGGTTCCGGTGGAGCATCACGCCGATGAGGAAGAGCCACAGATAGGCGGGGAGCGAGTTGGTCAGCACGAACCAGGCGGTGAAACCTCGTTCCCCGCCCTCGGAGTGGTTCCGGACCAGCACGTAGAGGACGACCGAGGCGGCCGTGCAGGCGGCAAGGACCAGCGACTGGCGACGCGGCGAGATCGCCCGCAGAACCGCCGCGAGCGCAGGGAGCATGACGTAGAAGGACAGCTCGACGGAGATGGTCCACAGGCTCGGGTTGACGTCGCCGCCAGGGAGTCCGTCCAGCCTGTCCGGTGAGGACACCGCGAAGGAGAGCTGAAGGAGGACCCAGCCCACGAACTCCCAGGACCGGACGAACGCTTCCGTCACGTAGCCCATGACCGCGAGCATTCCGACGGTGAAGGCAAAGCTGGCCCACAGCGCGGGGTAGATCCGACGAGCGCGAGCTCGCGCGTAGCGACCCAGATCCGCATCCCGCTCCAAGCTGGACGAGACCAGGAACCCGCTGATCACGAAGAGCATCGGGACCCCCGGGAAGAGGGTGACCACCCGATGGAGCGGCTCGGGGACATCCAGGCCGAGCGCGAGCGTGCCGTGGAACCACACGACCTGGAGCGCCGCAACGAGCCGCAGTAGGTCGAAGTTGTTGCCGACCCGCCAGGTGGACGCCTCGCCGCGCGCGGCTTCGATCACGGCGAGGGTGCCGTGCTGAGCGACCGAGCCAGGCCCGGCTCGCCGCGGAGGCTGGCTGCTCGTCCGGATCTCGAGACACCTCCCGGCCGACACGAGGCACGGCCATGCCCGCGAGGACGAACAACGCCCACGTGGCGGTGAGGTTGGCGAAGGTGTGGAGCACGATCGCTCCGACCGTCATGACCGCCATCCCGGCCGCCGGAGCCAAGGCGCCTTCACCCCAGACCCCGCGTGCACGCCGGACCAAGGCGGTTGTCAGGAAAACCGCGAACGCGACGAACAGCGCCGCTCCGAGCACGCCGGTCTCCACGCCGAGCTGCAGGTAGAAGTTCTCGGTGGTCTCCACGCGATCTTCGACCTGGAACCGATTGGCAACGGTCGCCGCTGTACCCAGTCCGCTCCCCAGCGGGTGCGACACGACCCGCGCCACGCCGTCGCCGAGTGCCTCGATGTGATCCGATGTCCGCGGATCGGAGGCGTCGAACCCACTCCCTACCTGGTCACCGGCACCCACTGCGGAACCGAGGATCACGAGCAGCACCGAGGCCGCCCCTACGAGGACCGCCCCGCGACTGACCTGCCGCGAGCGGCTCGCGACCACCAGGCCGAGGAGGAGCAGCAACCCGATCGCGCTCCTCGTGAAGGTGAGCAGCACGCAGGTTCCGCAGAGAGCAAGCGACACCCGATCCATCCAGCCCGAGCCGCGGCGCAGCACCCTGGCGGCGCCGACGGCGACACCTATGAGCAGCAGATACGCCAGGCCGGTCGGGTCGAAGTAGATCGACCCGACCCGTGTGACCGTCCGGCCACCGAACTCCGTCGTGAGCACCGGTTCGTAAGACGTCGTCTTGAGGACCTCCAACCGATACCGCGGAGCCCGACGCCGTCCACCCAGCGAGTCCAGCCGTCCGGCTCGACGTAGTTCCAGATGCCCAGAGCCGCGACCACCGCTATGCCAGTGAGGATCGCGCGCTCGGCCAGGTGGCGGTCGCGCTCGGTGACGGCGGACCACCTCGCGATCAGGAACAGGACCAGGAAAGCGACGTCCGCGCGACCGGCCACATACCGCACGCGCAGCTCGGGTCCGAGGGGCAGGAGAAGGTAGATGGCGACGAGGCCCAAGACGGCAAGGACGAGCAGGTCGAGCGCATCGGCGCGCTCGGGCCGTCTGGCGCGATCGACCCATGTGCGAGCCGCGGCAACGAGGAGCACCGCTTCCTTCCAGTAGCTCGCCGTGGTGAGGATGGAGGTGGGGACGCCACGCCTGTACAACCAGGCCAGGACGAGCTCCTGGAAGAGGATGCCGACCGCGAGCGCGATGAGTGCACGGACGGGGTGGCGCCAGGACCATCGCAGCACGACGAGCCCGAGAGGGAGGATGACCGCCAGCATCAGGATGTTGCGTCGCTCGAGCAGCACGGCCAGCGCCAGTCCGAGCCCACCGAACGCCACGGGGTTGAGCAGCCATGCGCTCGGGCTGTTCGGCCAGCGCAGGACCCCCCGACCAAGGCTGTTCATGACGGGTTGGTGCGAGAGCGCCATTCGCGGCGCCGTGTGAGCTCGGTCGCAACGGTCTCGGCCAGTAGCCTCCGACGGTTGTTCGTCGGAATGATGTGCGTCGGGATGACCGCGATGATGGCGGGCGCGATCGTCGTGACCTCGGTCGTCCCGATGCAGCGGACCGCGGGGAGCTCCATGCTGAGACAGGCCGACCGATGACGACCGCCGACTATGTCGTGGTGGGATCCGGGTTGACGGGCGCGGTGATCGCGCGCCAGCTGGTGGACGCTGGCCGAGATGTCCTGGTCCTGGACCGGCGGGCTCATGTAGGGGGCAACGTCCACGACTCCATCCACCCGAGTGGGATCCGGGTCCACACGTACGGGCCACACTACTTCCGCACCAACAGCCCGAAGATCTGGGGGTTCGTCACCCGGTTCGCGTCGTTCTACGGGTACGAAGCGGTGGTGGGCTCGATGGTCGACGGCCAGGTCGAGCGATGGCCGGTGTCGGCGGAGTACATCCGTCGCTCGGTTGGCGATTCCTGGTCCCCTGGTTTCTCGGGAACGCCGCGGAACTTCGAGGAGGCGTCGCTCGCGATGATGCCAACCACGATCTACGAGAAGTTCGTGAAGGGCTACTCGGAGAAGCAGTGGGGCGTGTCGGCCAGGACGCTCGACTCGGCGCTCGCGGGCCGATTCGAGGTCCGGGACTCCGCCGACCTCCGGCTCAAGCCCCATCGGCATCAGGGGATCCCAACTGCCGGCTACGCCGCGTTCATGGAAGGGATCCTCGAAGGCATCCCCGTCGTGCTCGATGTGGACTACCTGGCGGCTCGGGGAGCGTTCGTCCATCGTCGCTGCGTCATCTACACGGGCCCGATCGACGAGTGGTTCGGCCATGACCTCGGTCGCCTGCACTATCGAGGGCAACGTCGCGAACACCGCTACCTCGCCGATGTCGACCAGTTCCAGCCTGTCGGGCAGGTCAACAACCCCGACCCGGCCGGTGGACCCCACATCCGCACCCTCGAGTGGAAGCACATGATGCCTGCCGATGAGCGCGCCCGCTGCAGGGGCACCGTGCTCACCGAGGAGACGCCGCTCACGCCAGCCGTCGCTGACGAGTGCGAGTACCCGTTCCCAGATCGCGCGAACCGCGAACTGTACGGCCGCTACCGCGCTCGCGCTCGCCCGCTCCGCGATGTCCTCATCTGCGGTCGGCTGGGTGAGTACCGCTACTACGACATGGACCAGGCCATCGCCCGGGCTCTCCTGCTCGCCAAGCGATTGCTCGCTCAGTAGCCGAACGGGGGATCGATCGACCGAGGTTAGGCTCGGCTCGGATGTCCCCTGACCGCTCACGCTTGGGCTCCGCCGCTGTCGAGCTGGTCCGTCGCAACCCCGTCACCTGGCACGCCGCCCGGCGGGGTCGTGCGGCCATCCTCGACGCGCTTCCACGACGTCGGTTCGCCGAGGTCAGCGGCCGCTTCCACCGCGGCGACGACATGTTCGCGAGCTACGGGGCCGCGTCGGCCGACACCGCCCGCCGGTATGTCGAGAGCGGTCGTGAGACGATCGGTCTGATCATCGACCGACTCCGGAGCGGCGGCATCGAGCCACTCGAGGCGGACTGCTGGCTCGAGGTCGGTAGCGGCTACGGCCGTCTGCTTCGCGCGCTCGTCGAGCGGGTCCCCCCGACCCGCGTCTGGGGCGTGGAGCTGGATGCGCGCGCACGCGCGTTCTGCGAGCGCGAGTTCGGTGTGCACACCGTTGCGTCGACCCCCCGGTTCGCCACCGCCAACCACCCCCGAGCGAACGCGATCTACTCCGTGTCGGTGCTCACCCACATCGACCACAACGGCTCTCGCGCGTTCCTTGACTACCTCGCCTCGGCCACCCAGCCCGGGGCGGTCGTCCTGTTCACGTCCCAGGGGCCAGCCAGCCTCGAGCAGCTCGAGCGATACGACGGTGGCCGGTTCGCTGCACACCGGCCCGAGCTGTGGGCGTCCATATCATCGACTGGGGTGGGGTTCGTGGCGTACGGCTACGGCGACCGCGCCCTCGGGATGACCTGGCACGACCCCGCGTGGATCGAGGACACGATCAGGGCGCACCACCCATCGCTTCGCAAGGTCGCGTACGAACCAGCAGGGCTCGATGGCCACCAGGACATCTGGGTCTACCGGGATGGCGCACCATCCGGCTCCCGCGCCGGGACGTGACATTCGCCACACTTTGCGCATAGGGTGCGTTCCGAACGGGCTTGGGCGTTGAGGTTTGCCGCCCCCCTTCGGGAGGACTCGTCGACTGGGCGGCGAAGTGCTCCCGTACGGGCGACCAGAGCTGGGGAGGGTGCGTGGCGAAGCAGAACCTGGGCCAGGCAACACCGGCGGCGCGCCGAGTGGACGGCTACCGCAGCCGAGCGGTCGACATCATCGGCAGCCTCGTCCTTGCCATCCTCACCCTCCCGATCTTGATCGTTGCGGTGCTCGGAAGCGCCGCCTGCCTGCGAGCGTGGCCGTTCTTCTCGCAGCAGCGGGTCGGCCGGGACGGAAAGCCGTTCGGCTTCATCAAGGTCCGGACCCTGCCAGTGACGGTGCCGAGCTACATCGACAAGCACGAGCTCGCCAACCACCACATCCCGACCTTCTGCCGACTCCTCCGATCGCTGCACTTCGACGAGATCCCGCAGCTCTGGCTGGTGATGCGAGGCGACATGAGCCTCGTTGGCCCCCGGCCGGAGATGTCATGCCTCCACGAGAGCATGCATCCTTCGTTCGCCGAGCAACGCACGGCGATTCGTCCGGGTTGCACGGGGTTCTGGCAGGTCAGCACCTCGTGCACCGAGCTCATCGGCGCGTCGCCCGAGTACGACCGCTACTACCTTGCCAACCGGTCCTTTCGCTTCGACATGTGGGTGCTGTTCCGAACCGTCCTCAAGATGACCCGGCTGGGACCCGCCGTCACCTTCGATGACGTGCCCGATTGGCTGACTCGTCGACATGACCGATCGGACGCGTGGTCCACGGAGCCGCACACGGAGATGGGCGCCGACGCCGTCAGCCTGCCCGCCGCCGGCCACTGACGATCGCCCAACCACCTCTGCGCGAAGTTCCAGATGCCCCTTCCTGACGATCCCGCCGCGCTGGTCGCGCACGTCATGGCCGACCCTCCCGCCGTCCACGCCGGAGCTCCGGCCGGAGTCTGGAGCACTGACCTGAGGTGCTACGAGCTCTTGGCCTCGCGGCTGCGACCGGGCATGGTCACACTCGAGACGGGGTGCGGCGTCTCGACAGCCATCTTCGCCGTCCGTGGCACGACGCACCTGTGCGTCATGCCGTACCAGAACGAAGCCGACACGGTGCTCAGCTGGTGCGAGCGCCACGACGTCGACCACCGCTCGCTCCGATTCGAGATCGGCAGCTCAGACGTGGTGCTTCCCCGGCTCGAGCAGACGCCCCTCGATGTGATCCTGGTGGACGGTGAGCACCAGTTCCCGATCCCGGTCATCGATTGGTACTACACCGCGCGCCGACTGGCGGTCGGTGGTCTGCTCGTGATCGACGACGTGCAGCTGCCCGGGCCCCGGCTGGTGGCTGACTACGTCGAGTCACTCGCGAGCATCGACCTCGTCGAGCGCACGGGAAAGTGGGCCGCGTACGAGCTAGCGCGCCCCGTGCCGCCGGCGGAGGAGTGGGAGCTGCCCAAGGCTGGGGCCCCGCTCGTTCCAAGGGGGACCGCGGAGAGCATCGGGCGTCGGGTCGACGGATTCGCGTTCCGAGTCCGCAACAGGTTCCGGCGGGGATCCAGCTAGGCCCCGATCCTGAACCAGACCGAGCTCCCGTGGAAGGGCATGGCACCGAAGGCTTCAGTGATGGCGTCGGGGTGACGCACCGAGAGCCAGTGGTTCATCGCGAGGACGTGGGCCCTGGAGTTGCCCACGAGGAACGCGTGCAGCAGGTACTGCTCGTTCCAGCCGAACCCCTTGTGCACCCACCCCTCTGGGTAGTCCTCCGGGATGAAGATGTCGTGCACATGGACGACCACGCCGTCTTGCAGGCGCGGGAGGACGTTGAGCACCTGGTGGACGACGTCGCTCCCGGTCTTGGCAACATGGGACGAGTCGATGAACAGCACGTCGCCTGCGCCCAGCTCGTCAAAGATCGTCATGGGGGTGTGCTCGACCCGTTCGGCTCGCAGGCGGATCCGATCCATCACTTGCACGAAGTCGCGGGGATACGGGTCGATGCACGTCAGCTGCGTGCCTAGTTCGCCGTCCTCGACCGCCAGCGTGGCCACGATCGTCGACCACCCGCAGCCCACTTCGACCATTCGTCGGGGCCGCAGGTGTCGAAGCATGGCGTACAGGAGCGCAGCGTCCTGAGGAGGGAACTGGTCGTTGTCGGGGTCGTAGGTCAGGCCCGGTCCGGATGGGTGACTCGGCATCGGATAGGCCGCCAGCTCGCGAAGAAGGGCGAGCTGCTCCGGCCCTCGGCAGTCGAACCCCGACGGGTCCGCCGCGTGGGCCGGCCAGAGGCGGCTTCGGTCCGGCTCGGCGAACACCTCCGCGATGTTCACGACAGGCGAGTAGAAGGCCCCTGGCGGGAAGAACTGCGGAGCATCGTCCTCCTTGGACCCAGTCCGCAGCCGGCGAGCGGCGCGGCGAAGGCGCCGAACGCCAGCCAGAGCCGGGCGCTGGGCGCCCGTAGGATCGTTCACTCGCGCCCTCCTTCCCTAGTGGATGGCGCCGGAGCCGAGGGCGTCCGGCAGCCGGCCTCCCCAGGCCGCGGTCGCGTCCGCCAAGCTCACGTCGAGCACGCCGCGGACGACGAGCGAGCTCCCCCCGACGGCGCCCAACGTCGTGACCTGCACACCAGCAGACTGCGCGGCGCGAACCGCATCGTCGGCGTGCCCGTTGATGACGCAGGCCACGACCCGGCTCGGTGACTCTGCGAACAACCACGAGTGGTCGGCGCCGGCGACGTCGATCGTGAAGCCCTTGCCGCTCCGGACGGCCATCTCGGCCAGGGCAACCCCGATGCCATCGGCGGTGTCGTGCACGCCGGCGAGCACGCCCTCGCCGACGAGGTTGCGGACGAGGTCGGCAACGGCGCGATGGGTGTCGAGGCCGAGCTCGGGCGGCGACCCGCCCTGGTGCCCGCGCTCCCAGGCCCACCGGGAGCCCGACAGGGACCGGGTGTCCGGACCGATGGCGAGCAGGGTGCCACCGTCGACGAGCCGGACGCCGGGCGGCTTCCGGTCGAGACGATCGACCACGCCGACCAGCCCCACGACGGGAGTGGGATCGATGTCACGACCGCGGCTCTCGTTGTAGAGGCTGACGTTCCCGCCGATGACCGGGATCCCGAACGCGCGGCACGCCTCGCCCATGCCGTCGATGGCCTCCGACAGCTGCCACATCACCTCGGGGTGCTCGGGGTTCCCGAAGTTGAGGCAGTTCACGAGCCCCACCGGGCGAGCCCCCACGCACGCGAGGTTCATCAAGGCCTCCGCGACCACGAGGGCCGTCCCCTCCCGGGGATCGAGGGCGCACCACCGGTGGTTGCCGTCGCAGGTGAGCGCGAGGCCCCTTCCGGTGTCGACGCCCGTGGTCGGATGCTTCAGCCTCAGGACCGCGGCGTCGCCGCCCGGTCCCTCGACGGTGTTGAGGAAGAGCTGGTGGTCGTACTGGCGGAACACCCACGTGGGGTCGAGGAGCAGCTCGAGGAGGTCCGCCCCGACGTCGTCAGGCGCGGGGACGGCCCCCCGGTCGGCCCGCCGGACGGATCGGTCGGAGGGCTCCTGCATCGGCCGGTCGTACAGCGGGGCGTCCGCGTCGAGGGAGGCGGCAGGGATGTCGCCGAGGACGTCACCATCGACGCGATCGAGGATGCGGAACCGGCCCGTGCCGGTGACCGTGCCGATCACGGAGGCAGTGATCTCCCACTTGGCGCAGATGGCGAGCAGGTCGTCGAGCTTCTCGGGTTCGCAGATGGCGAGCATGCGCTCCTGGCTCTCGCTCGTCATGATCTCGAACGGCTCCATGCCTTCCTCGCGAACGTGGACCTCGGAGAGGTAGACGTCCATGCCGACGCCACCCTTCGACGAGGTCTCGCTGGCCGCCCCGGTGATGCCGGCCGCACCGAGGTCCTGGATGCCGACGACCAGGCCAGCGTCGAGGATCTCGAGGCAGGCCTCGATCAGCCGCTTCTCCTCGAAGGGATCCCCCACCTGGACGCTCGGGCGCTTGTCGTCGTCCTCCCCCGCCTCGCCGAAGCCGGCGGAGGCCAGGACGCTGGCGCCGCCGATGCCATCACGACCGGTGGAGGACCCGAAGAGCACGGCGAGGTTGCCGAGGCCGGACGCGCGGGCGAGCACGAGGCGCTCTCGGGGGAGGAGACCTAGGCAGAAGACGTTGACGAGCGGATTGTCCTGGTAGGTGGGATCGAAGACCGTCTCACCGCCCACTGTGGGGACCCCGACCGAGTTGCCATAGCCGGAAACTCCGGACACGACACCCTCCGCGATCCACCGGCTTCGGGGATCGTCCAACGGACCGAACCGCAGGGGATCCATGAGGGCGATCGGACGGGCCCCGACGGAGAACACATCCCGCAAGATGCCCCCGACGCCCGTGGCGGCTCCCTGGTACGGCTCGATGGCCGACGGGTGGTTGTGGCTCTCGATCCGGAAGGCAGCCGCGATGCCGTCGCCGACGTCGACCACCCCGGCCCCCTCACCCGGGCCCACCAGCACCTGCGGCGCCTCTGTGGGCAGGCGGCGCAGGTGCAGCCGCGACGACTTGTAGGAGCAGTGCTCGGACCACATCACCGAGTACATGGCCAGCTCGAGGTGGTTCGGCTCCCGCCCCAGGATCGCCTCGATCGCCTTGGCCTCGGCGTCGCTCAGACCGAGAGCCTGGTGGACCGGCACCTCGGCGTCGCCGGCGGGGTCGAGGGCCATGCCCGCAGCCTACGCGGCCGTGTTCGGCGCTCGAGACCGACCCAATGACGGATCGAAGAAAGGGACAATAGGATCCCGACATGGCAGCCAAGCAGAACCGTACGCCGATGTCCGACGAGCACAAGGCGGCATTGGCGGAGGGACGAAATCAGGGCCGATCCGTACGCCGATATCTCGACGCGCTCGAGAGCCACAAGCCGAAGCGAGGCCGGAAGCGCACGCCGGAGACGATGCAGAAGCGGCTCGATCGGATCGACACGGAGCTGGCCGGTGCGGATCCGCTCAAGCGACTGCAGCTCGTCCAGGAGCGCCTCGATCTCAAGGCCGAGCTCGACCTGGCCAGCGAGAAGGTCGACCTGAGCGGCCTCGAGCAGGACTTCGTCGACGCGGCAGCGGCGTACAGCGCCCGCAAGGGCCTCTCCTACGCCGCCTGGCGCGAGCTCGGCGTCGAGCCCACCGTCCTGAAGCGGGCCGGCATCAGTCGCGGTCGCTGATCAGGCTGCGGCGGCCGCGGCGGTCACCAGCAGCGATCGGAGCAGCACGGCACCGTCCGTGGACCCGACGAGCGGATGGCAGGCTCGCTCGGGGTGCGGCATGAGCCCGACGACGTTGCGGCCCTCGTTGCACACGCCCGCGATGTCGTCGACCGAGCCGTTGGGGTTGTCGACGTAGCGGACCACGACCCGCTCCTCGTTGCGCAGCACGGCGAGCGTGTCGGCGTCGCAGGTGTAGTTGCCCTCGAAGTGGTTGATCGGGACCCGCAGCACGTCGCCGACCTTGGCCTCGGCCGTCAGTGCGGAGTCGGTCGTCTCGACGCGGATCCTGGTGGGGGCGCAGAGGAACTTGAGCCCGCGGTTCTTCTGCAGCGCACCGGGCAGCAACCCGGCCTCGGTGAGCACTTGGAAGCCGTTGCAGATGCCGACCACCGGGCCACCGGCCGACGCGTGCTCGCGCACGGCGTCCATGATGGGTGAGAACCGTGCGATGGCGCCAGGTCGCAGGTAGTCGCCGTGGGCGAAGCCACCGGGGAGGATGACGGCATCCACCTGGCCGAGCGACTGCTGCCCGTGCCACAGGAGCTCGGCCTGCCCACCGAGGCTCCGCATCGCCTCCACCGCGTCGAGCTCGCAGTTGGATCCAGGGAACGCGACGATCCCGATGCGAGCGGTCATCCGACCGCTTCGACGACCGACAGGGTGACGTCGGCGGCTTCGATCACGGGGTTGATGAGGAAGCGCTGGCACACCTCGTCAGCATGGCGACGGGCGCTGTCCTCGTCAGTGGCCTCGAGCTCGAAGCGGATCGCCTTGCCGACGCGCACACCGCGGATGCCGTTGAAGCCGAGGTGCGGGAGCGAGCGCTCGATGGTCGCTCCCTGCGGGTCCGCGATCCCCGGGCGCAGGCGGGTCTCGACCAGCACCGAGAAGAGCATGCGCCAAGCCTAGTGGTCGGGTCCGGCGCCCCCGAGCGGCGCGTCAGGCCACCCCCGGCCAGTCTGAGAACGAGCGACCCGTGATGCGCTCGTACGCCTCGATGTACCGCCGGCTGGTGGCGTCGACGACGGCCGCGGGCAGCGGCGGCGGCGGCGGGTTCTTGTCCCACTCGAGCCCCTCGAGGTAGTCGCGCACCGGCTGCTTGTCGAAGCTGGGTGGGGTGATCCCCGGCTTCCACTCGTCCAGCGGCCAGAAGCGGCTCGAGTCGGGGGTCATCACCTCATCGCACAGCACCAGCTCGCCGTCGACGAAGCCCAGCTCGAACTTGGTGTCGGCGATGATGATGCCGCGCTCCCTGGCGAGGGCGGCTCCTCGTGCGTAGAGGTCGAGCGAGATCTGCCGGGCGCGCTCAGCGACGTCGCGTCCCACGAGCTCCGCGGCCCGCTCGAACGAGATGTTCTCGTCGTGGACGTCGCTCTTCGTCGACGGGGTGAACACCGGCGCGGGCAGCTCGTCGCTCTCTTGGAGCCCGACCGGGAGCGGCTGGCCGTGCATCGTGCCGCTGGTGCGGTACTCCTTCCACGCGGAGCCGGAGAGGTAGCCCCGCACGATGCACTCGATCTCGAGCATCTCCGCCTTGCGGCACAGCATCATGCGGCCCGCCAGGTCAGGATCCGCGGCCGCCACCCCATCAGGGAGGGAGGCGATGTCGGTGGAGACGAGGTGGCTGCCGGCCACCGATCCGAGCGCCTCGAACCAGAAGGAGGAGATCGCCGTCAGCACCCGCCCCTTGTGCAAGATGGGCTCATCGAGGACGACGTCGAACGCCGACAGCCGGTCCGAGGTGACCATGAGGAGCTGGTCGTCGCCGACGGCGTAGATGTCTCGGACCTTGCCCGAGTACAGGTGGGGAAGAGGGAGCCTCACACCCCCAACGTAGCGCCCTAGAGAAGCGGTTCGGGGTGGTACGCGGCGGCATCGGGGCACCGGGCCACCACCGCCCCGACCTCCGTGACGAACGCGTGCACCTGCGCCTCGGCGGTGCCCACGAACGTGAGGGGCGCACCGACGAGAGCGTCGAGGGCCGCTCGGTCGAGGGGCAGGCGCTCGTCGGTCGCGAGCCGGTCGAGGAGGTCGTTGTCCTGCGCCCCGTGCTCGCGCATCGCCAGCGCGACCGCTACCGCGTGCTCCTTGATGGCCTCGTGGGCGACCTCGCGTCCGACGCCGGCGCGCACCGCGCCCATGAGGACCTTCGTCGTGGTGAGGAAGGGGAGGTAGCGCTCGAGCTCGCGCGCCACGACCGCGGGGTAGGCGCCGAAGTCGTCCAGCACCGCGAGGAACGTCTGGAAGAGGCCGTCCGCGGCGAGGAACGCGTCCGGCAGCGCGACCCGGCGCACCACGGAGCAGGAGACGTCGCCCTCGTTCCACTGGTCACCGGCCAGCTCGCCCACCATCGAGAGGTGACCGCGCAGCACGACGAGGAGGCCGTTGATGCGCTCCGCCGACCGGCTGTTCATCTTGTGGGGCATGGCCGACGACCCCACCTGCCCGGCTCGGAAGCCCTCCGTGGCCAGCTCGAGACCGGCCATCAGCCGGATCGTGGTGGCGAGGCTGGCCGGGCCGGACCCCGCTTGCACGAGGGCGGCGACGACGTCGAGGTCGAGCGAGCGCGGGTACACCTGGCCGACGTTGGTGAGCGAGGCGTCGAAGCCGAGGTGTCGAGCCACCGCGGTCTCGAGCGCCTCCACCTTCTCGGCCGAGCCGAGCAGGTCGAGCATGTCCTGTTGGGTGCCCACCGGGCCCTTGATGCCTCGCATCGGATACCGGGCCAGCAGCTCCTCCACGCGACGGAGCGCCTGCAAGAGCTCCTCACCGGCGTTGGCGAAGCGCTTGCCCATGGTGGTGGCCTGGGCGGGCACGTTGTGGCTGCGGCCGGCCATCACGAGGGTGGCGTGCTCCGCGGCGCGGTCGGCGAGCCGGGCCAAGGCGGCGACCATCCGGTCGCGCACCAGGGCCAGCGCGGCCCGGACCTGCAGCTGCTCGACGTTCTCGGTGAGGTCGCGTGACGTCATCCCCGCGTGGATGCGCTCGTGACCCGCGAGGGCTGAGAACTCCTCGACGCGCGCCTTCACGTCGTGGCGCGTGATCCGCTCTCGTGCCTCGATGCTGGCGAGGTCGACCTTGTCGATGACGGCGACGTGGTCGTCGATCACCTCCAACGGGAGGTCGACGCCGAGGTCGTGCTGGGCGCGCATGACCGCCACCCACAGCTGGCGCTCGAGCACGACCTTGTGCTCAGGCGACCAGATGTCGACCATCGGCCCGCTGGCGTAGCGGGCGGCCAGCACGTTGGGGAGGTGCGCACCGGGCATCAGCAGCATTCTCCCATCCAGAGCCGGCCGATCGACATTCCGCCGGTCGCAGCCGCGCGGTCCGCGCCGCCCGGATTGCCCGATTTGGGCCATACGCCTCTGGACTGATCGGCGGCTCAAGGTCATGCTGGCCCGAACCGTTACCAAGAGGACGGTCCTGCGCCCCGGGCGGGACGACGGAAGGCGAGGCGTGATGTTGGAGAGCTGCGGCAAGCACCCGCACGAGATGGGCGTTGCCCTCTGTCGCCGCTGCGGCGGGTCCTGGTGCAGCAACTGCATCGTCTACGCCTTCGGACCGAAGAAGCCGCCGTTCTGCATGAGCTGCGCGATGGTCGCCGGTGGCGTGCGGACCTCGGCTCCCCTCCCCGCCATGCCGCGTCGGATGCTCAAGGCCCAGATGAAGGCGATCAAGGGCCAGGCGAAGGCCGAGGCCAAGGCGGAGGCCAAGGCCGCCAAGGCGCCGGACCCCGAGCTGGCCGATGCCTCCTACGACGCCACCGACTGGTCCACGCCGTGGTGGGAGGATCGCCAGCCCACCGCGATGGCCGACTAGCTCCTCGCCAGACCGCTAGCCCGCGATCTCCACCCGGTGGTCGGCCAGCTGCTCGGCCATGTCCGCATCGCTGATGGCCAGCATCTGCACCACGAGCAGCGCGGCGTTCTGCGCGCCGTCGATCGCCACGGTGGCCACCGGGATCCCCTTCGGCATCTGGACGGTGGCGTAGAGCGCGTCGACCCCGTTCAGCGCGCCGCCCGACAACGGCACGCCCACGACCGGCAGCGTCGTGTGCGCGGCCACCGCGCCCGCAAGGTGCGCCGCCATCCCCGCTCCGCAGATGAAGGCGCTGTAGCCGGCCTCCCGCGCCGACGACGCCAGCTCGGCCACCTTGGCCGGCGTGCGGTGGGCCGAGTGCACCCGCACGTCCGCCTCGATGCCGAACCGCTCGAGCGTGTCGGCCGCCGGCTGCATCTTGTCGCGGTCGTTGGGCGAGCCCATCAGGATGGCGACCTTGTACGTCATGTGAGGACCTCGTTGGCGATGTCGGTGCGGTGGAAGGCGCCGCGCCACCGGAGGTGGGCGACGGCCTCGTACGCGCGGGAGCGGGCGGTGGACAGGTCGGGGCCACGGCCGACGACCTCCAGCACCCGGCCCCCGGACGTGACGAGTCTCCCATCCTGGCCGCTGGCGACGCCCGAGCAGAAGACGGTGACCCCGGCGACGCGCCGCGCGGCGTCGAGACCCTCGATCACGTCGCCGGTGCGAACCGAGGTCGGGTAGCCCTCGGCCGCCGCCACGACGAGCACCGCGGCATCGTCTCCCTCGGTGGGTGGGTCCTCGAGGTGGCCGGCCGCCGCGCTGGCGAGCAGCGCGGCGAGATCGGAGGTGAGGCGCAGGAGCACGACCTGGCTGTCGGGGTCGCCGAAGCGGACGTTGAACTCCACGAGCTTCGGGCCCTCGGGGGTGAGCATGAGCCCGGTGTAGAGGACCCCGCGGTAGTCGATGCCCCGCCGGCGCAGCTCGTCGAGCGTCGGCTGCACGAAGCGATCGACCACGTCGTCGGCGAACCCGCCGTCGAGCCACGGGAGCGGGCAGTAGGCGCCCATGCCACCGGTGTTCGGCCCCATGTCGCCGTCGCCGACCCGCTTGAAGTCCTGCGCCGGTGCCAGCGCCACCGCCCGCCGGCCGTCGCACACTGCGAACACCGAGACCTCTGGCCCCGTCATCCCTTCCTCGATCACGACCGTGCGGCCGGCGGTGCCGAACGACGACCCGGCCAGCTTGGCGCGCACGTCGGCCTCGGCCTCGGCCAGGTCGGGGGTGACGAGCACGCCCTTCCCTGCCGCCAGCCCATCGGTCTTGACCACGTAGGGCGGTGGCAGGCTGCGGAGGAAGGCCAGCGCGGCGTCGGGGTCGTCGAAGGCGGCGTGCCGAGCGGTCGGCACGCCCGCCGCCTGGACGAGGTCCTTCATGAAGGCCTTCGACCCCTCCAGCTGGGCGCCGTCGGCCCCCGGGCCGAACACGAGCTTCCCCGCCGCGCGGAGGCGATCCGCGAGCCCGTCGACCAGCGGCTGCTCAGGTCCCACCACGAACAGATCGGCGTCGAGATCCTCCGGCGGCGTGGCGACCGATCCCGGGATGCCGGGGTTCCCCGGGGTCACGATCACCTCCGCGGTGCGGGCGAGCACGTGCGCCAAGCAGGCCTCCCGACCCCCCGACCCGACGACCACCACGCGCATGAGCGCCATCCTGTCGCAATCCCCTGATCGTGGAGGACATCGACGCCTGGCGGTCGAATGTCCCGAGGCAGCTCCTCGTTTCCGTACAGTTCAGCCCAACCCGTGCCGATCTACGTACGAACCCCCATGCGCCGGCTCCTCTCCTCCCGCTCCCTCCTCGCCATCGCCGTGGCGGCCCTCGTCGCCCTGCCGGCCTGTGGGGCGTCTGACGCCAAGGAGGCCACGCCGCCCCGCGCCGCGGCCGCCGTCGACGAGGGGACGCCGGACCGGGTCATGGCCGCCACGACCACGACGGCGGCCCCCACGACCACCACCGCGCCGCCGCCCACCACCACGGTCACCACCCCGCCCCCGCCCCCGCCGACGACCGCCGCGCCGCCCCCGCCGGCTCCCCCGCCGACTGCCGCACCGGCCCCGCCTCCGCCCCCGCCGTCCAACGGCGGCGACGAGGCGCGCGCCCTCCAGCTGGTGAACAACGAGCGGGCCAAGGCGGGCGTGGCCCCGCTGCAGCTCAGCACCGGCGCTCGCTCAGTGGCCCGCGCCTGGTCCGGGTACATGGCCGGGCACGGCATGAGCCACAACCCCGACCTCAGCGGCGACCTGGGCCGGGCAGGCGTCAGCGGCTGGAGGACGATCGGCGAGAACGTGGGCTACGGCGGCAGCGTCGACTACGTCCACTCGCTGTTCATGGGCTCCGGTGGCCACCGAGCGAACATCCTCAAGGCCTCGTTCACCCACGTGGGCATCGGGGTGGTCCGGAGCGGATCCAAGGTGTGGATCACGATGGACTTCGTCGGCTACTGAGCCGACGCCGGCGCCTCGCTCCTACGCCGTCAGCTGCACGTACTGGTCTCGGCCCGGTCCGACGCCGAGGAGGCGGATCGGGACCCCGACCTGCTCCTCGAGGAAGGCGACGTAGTCGTGCACCTTCCGCGGGAGGTGGCCGGGCTCCGTCGCGTCGCTGAGGTCGCCGCCCCAGCCCGGGAACGTCTCGTACACGGGGACGACCCGGTGGAGCACGGACTGGTTGTCGGGCAGGTGGGCGATCCGCTGGCCGTCGACCTCGTACGCCACGCACACCTTCACCTCGTCGAACGCGTCGAGCACGTCGAGCTTGGTGATCGCCAGCTCCGACAGCGAGTTGAGCCGCACGGCATGACGGAGCATGACGGCGTCGAACCACCCGGGCCGACGCCTCCGTCCGGTGTTGGTGCCGAACTCGTGGCCGCGCTCGACGATGGCCTCGCCGATCTCGTCGTTGAGCTCGCTCGGGAACGGACCGGCGCCGACGCGGGTGACGTAGGCCTTGGCCACGCCCACCACCCGGTCGATGTGCAACGGCCCGACGCCAGCTCCCGGGCACGCGCCACCGGCGATCGGGTTGGACGACGTGACGAAGGGATACGTGCCGTGGTCGAGGTCGAGGAAGGTGGCCTGGGCGCCCTCGAAGAGCACGTGCTGACCCGCTTCGAGCGCCTCGTGCACGAGGTTGACCGTGTCGGCCACGTACGGCTGCAGGCGCGGCGCGAGGTCGTCGAGGTACACGTCGGCGATCTCGTCCACCGTCGGTGACAGCTGGTTGTAGACCTTGGCGAGCATCGGCGCCTTGTCCTTCAGGACCAGCGTGAGCTTCTCGCGGAAGATCTTCGGGTCGTAGAGGTCCTGCACGCGGATGCCGACGCGCGCGGCCTTGTCCGCGTACGCCGGTCCGATGCCGCGCTTCGTCGTGCCGAGCGCGTTCTTGCCGAGGTGCCGTTCGGTGACGCGGTCGATCAGCTGGTGGTACGGGAGGATGAGGTGCGCGTTGCCTGACACCTTCAGGCGCGAGCAGTCGATGCCGCGCGCTTCGAGCATCGCGACCTCGTCGAGCAGCACCTTCGGGTCGACGACCACGCCGTTGCCGATGACCGGGGTGATGTGGCCGTAGAGGACGCCGCTGGGGATCAGCTGCAGGGCGAACGTCTCACCGTCGACGACGAGCGTGTGGCCCGCGTTGTGACCGCCCTGGTACCGCACGACCAGGTGCATCTCCTTGGCGAAGAGATCGGTGAAGCGGCCCTTCCCCTCGTCACCCCACTGGGTTCCGACGATGATCGTCGCAGGCACGAGCCCGCCTCCTCAGGTGGTCACAGGACGGTCGGCGAGCCTACCCGCCCGGTCTTCTGGCACCGAAGGTGACGCCCGAACGCACGTCCACCAGGGCGATCGCGGGCGCGCTCAAGTCGACCGGCGAGGACTCCGATGTTCAAGAGCACATCGCCCCGGTCGCTCACCCGCCGACGACCGAGCGACGAAAGGACTTCTCCGTGACCCGCTCCAAGCCCACGGCACTCCTGTGCAGCCTCCTCCTCGCCGTCATGCTCACCGGTTGCCTGCCGTCCTCGCGGGGCACCGCCGGCGGCGGCGGCAGCGGCCATGGCCACCCGCCGCGTCCGACGACGACCACCACCACCCGGCCGCCGACCACCACGACCTCCACCACCACGACGGCCCCGCCGCCGTCCTCGACCACCACCACGACCGCCCCACCGGTCGAGCCGGGCGGCTTCGTCCATCCTGGGATCCTCATCGGCCAGGCCGACATCAACTTCGTCCGCGCCAAGGTGGCCGCCAACCAGGAGCCGTGGAAGTCCGCGATCAACCGGATGCTCACCTCGGGCAGCTCCACCCCGACGGCGACGCGACCCACCTACCGGTACTCGTCGCTCTCCTACCCGCCCGCACCCGTCGCGGTCATCCAGGCACCCGGCGCCGGCAACAAGGCGTACATCGCGGCTCACCCCGAGCTCGGCTTCGCCACGATCGGTGACCTCGAGCACCTCGACGACGCGAGGGCCGCGTACACCCACGCCCTGCTCTGGGCGTACACCGGCAACCAGGCCAACGCGAACAAGGCCATCGAGATCATGAACGCCTGGTCGTCGCGGCTCACGGAGATCAAGTTCGACCAGCCCCGCCGACCCGACAACGGCAGCCAGGTCTACGACAACGGCAAGCTGCAAGCGGGTTGGGGTGGCGCGCTGATGGCTCGGGCCGGCGAGATCGTCCGGTACACCGGCGCCGGCTGGGCCACGAACGACGTGACGCGGTTCGCGACCATGCTCCACAACGTCTACCTGCCGATCGTCATCACCGGGTGGAACACCGGCCCGAACTGGATGATGACGTTCGCCGAGGCGACCATGAGCATCGGCGTGTTCACCAACGACCGGGCGGCGTTCGACACCGGCGTGGCGACCTGGCGCCTCAAGACCCCGACCACGGTCTACGTGCCGAGCGACGGCTCGCGGCCGATCGCGCCGACCGAGTACTGGAACTCGGACGCCCGGATCAACGAGCTGTGGTACCGCCCGACCTCGTACCCGTCCGGTCTGCAAGGCGAGACCTGCCGCGACCTCAGCCACATGGCCATGGGCCTGGGGGCGATGGCCAACGGCGCCCAGACCGCGAAGCTGCAGGGCGTCGACCTCTACGGGGCGGAGCGCACCCGCATGATGGCCGGGTTCGAGCGCAACGCCGGCTACGTCAACGAGTACCTCGACAAGGTCGCCTCGCTCGGTGGCGCCCAGCCGCCGGCCACCTGGCGCCCCACCGGGTGGGTCTGCGCCAACTTCCTCACCGCCGGCGAGGGGTACCTGAGCGGCTGGGAGGTCGCGTACGCCCACTACGCCACGACCCTCGGCCTCTCGATGCCGCAGACGAAGCGTCTGGTGGAGCGGGCCCGCCCCACCGGCCCCGGGCTCCACATGTCGTGGGAGACCCTGACCAGCGCTCGCTGACTACAGGCCGGGGGCGGGCAGGTAGCCGAGCTCCCGCAGCAGGTGCCCTGCCTCCGCCTCGACCTCGGCGACCTGGGCGGGGGTGAGGACCTCCGCGTGCCGTCCCACGGACGCCGCGTGCATGCCCTCGAAGCCACGGACGAACGGACCCGGTGCGCTGACCCCGAGCGAGCGCGCCACCTGCGCCGCCACCTCGTCCGGCGTGGCGGCCAGCTCCTCGTAGCGGACGCGCACCACCCGCGGCGCGGCGAGCCGCCCGAGGTGGAGCGCCGCCGTCGACTCGTACTGACGCCACGCCCAGGCGCCGCGACGGACCTCGCTGCTCCGCTCGAACTCCACCCCTCGTCCCGGCTCCACCCAGAAGCGCTCGTGGTCACCGATCGGAAGTCCGGCGTCGTCGACGGCCGGGTCGCCGTCGGTGACCGTGCCCGGTGCCCCGGCCAGCCAGCCCCGCTCCACCAGCGACGCGACCACGTCGCGCCCGTCGCGGACGAGGTGCACGAACTGTGCCTCGGGGAAGGCCGCGGCCAGCTGGGGGATGAGGAAGGTCGCCTCCGGCGTCTGCTCGACGGCGCGCTGGCCGCCGGCGCACGCCACCCGTTGGCTGCGACGCAACAGCGCGCGCAGCTCGGCGACGACCTCTGCGTCACGCCCGTCGCGAGCGGCCTCGTGCAGGGCGGGGATGGAGGCCTTGAGGCGGTTGACCTCCCCGAGGTCGAAGAACCCGGGAGCCGCGCCGATCGACTCCGCGGTGAAGGTGGTGCCGCTGCGCGGGCAGCCGACGACGAACACCATGGCGGGGTGCAGCCGGGCGAGGGCCCGGTGGGGTCGCAACCCGTGCCGGCGCACCGAGCGGCGCGCCGTCGCCGCGTAGAGCCGCGCCCGCTCGCCGTACCCAGGGCGGGACAGATCGGTCACCGGGCGGACTGTACCGGTGGTCAACCCCGGTAGGTTTTGTCCGGTGAACGGCGGATCGCGAGGAACGCGCTTGAGCATCGCGCTCTTGGGGACCCGCGGCGTCCCCGCTCGCTACGGCGGCTTCGAGACCGCGGTGGACGAGGTCGGGCGACGGCTGGTCACCCTCGGCCACGACGTCACCGTCTACTGCCGCAAGAGCAACAGCGACGACCCGAACCTCCGCCAGCACCTCGGCATGCACCTGGTGCACCTCCCCGCGATCCAGTCCAAGGCGGTGGAGACGCTCAGCCACTCCGGGCTCGCCGCAGTGCACGCGCTGGCCCGGCGACGCTTCGACGTCGTGTTCCTGTTCAACTCCGCCAACGCGGTGTTCCTGCCGCTGCTCCGCCGGCACCGCACCCCGGTGGCCGTCCACGTCGACGGCATCGAGTGGCAGCGCGCCAAGTGGACCGGGGCCGGGAAGCGCTACTACCGGCGCGCCGAGTCGTTGGCCGTCCGTTGGGCGGATGCGCTGATCGCGGACGCGCCCGGGATCGCCGACTACTACGCGCGCGAGTTCGGCGCCACCACGGAGCTCCTCACCTATGGCGCGCCGATCCTGCGAGGGCTGCCCGACGATCGCCTGGCCGAGGTCGGTCTCGAGCGGGACCGCTACCACCTCGTGGTGGCGCGCTTCGAGCCCGAGAACCACGTCGACCTCATCGTGCAGGGCTACCGCGCGAGCCGTGCCCAGCTCCCCCTTGTCGTCGTCGGAGGAGCCCCGTACGGCGAGGCCTACGCCAAGCTCGTGAGCGACGCCGCCCACGGAGATCCGCGCGTCAGGCTGCTCGGCTCCGTGTGGGACCAGACCCTGCTCGACCAGCTCTACTCGCACGCGCTCCTGTACCTGCACGGCCACTCGGCCGGAGGTACGAACCCGTCGCTGCTGCGAGCCATGGGCGCGGGCACCGCCGTGGGCGCGTTCGACGTGGTGTTCAACCGCGGTGTCCTCGGCGAGTGGGGCCAGCGCTTCACCGACGCCGCCGACGTCGGCGCCATCGTCGAGGCTGCCGAGGCGGACCCCGACGCGCAGGCGACCGTAGGCGAGGCGCTCCGATCCCGCGCCGAGGCCGAGTTCCGATGGGACGACGTCGCCGCTGGCTACGAGCAGCTCGCGCGGCGGCTGGCGGCGGGCTACACCCGGCGCGGCGAGGTCACGGGACGGCGACGCGGGGACGCGCCGCTCGACCCCACGGGCCGACCTGCCCCCGACGCGGCGCCCTGAGCACCGCGTGACGCGGGGTCAGCGCTCGGCGTCGCGGTCGTGGTCGAAGGGCAGGGACTCGGGGACCGCCACCGAGCCCGGGGCCGGTTCCACGTCGCGGCGGCTGGCGCGCTCGCTCTCCGCGGGCTCGTACCGACCCGAGTAGGGATCCCCCACCCGGGGTGGTCGTCCCGGCGCCTCGGCGAGCGGGTCGCGCCCGTTGGACTCGGGCTCCTTGTCGGTCGCCGCGCGCCCAGGCTCCTTGTCGGCCGCCGCGAGCCCGGGCTCCTTGTCGGCCGCCGCGAGCCCTGGCTCCTGGTCGTAGGTGGAGTAGCCGCCACTGATGGGGCCCTCGGTCATGTTCATGACCGTGCCGAGCAGCCGGGCCCCGACGAGCTGAAGCCGCTGCGCGGACAGGGCGAGCTGGTGGCGCGACGTCTTGCCCTCGCGGACCACGAGGATGACGCCGTCGGCGAGCGTGGCCAGCACGGCGCCGTCGGTGACGGGCAGCAGCGGCGGGGTGTCGATCACGACCACGTCGAACCGGTCCCGGAGCTTGCCGATCAGCCGCCGCGCCGCGCCGCTGCCGAGGAGCTCGGAGGGGTTCGGGGGCAGGTAGCCGCTCGGCAGGATGGTGAGGTCGGACGAGCGCCACGGGCGCAGCGCCTCTTCCAGGTCGGCGCGCCCTGCGAGCACGTCGCTGAGGCCCGGGACCCGCTCCACCTCGAAGTCTTCTGCGAGCGTCGGCCGCCGGAGGTCGGCCTCGATGAGCAGCACGCGGAGGTTGGCGGCCGCGATCGTGAGCGCGAGGCTCCGCGAGACGAACGACTTCCCCTCTTCGGGGACGGACGAGGACACGACCAGGACGTGGACGGAGCTGTCGACGTCGAGGAACTGGAGGTTCGTCCTCAGGTGTCGGAACGCCTCGGCGGTGGCCGTGCCCATCCGGTCCTCGACGTACAGCGGGATGAACCGCTCGCGGCGGTCGAGCGGGATGGACCCGAGGACCGGTTCGAGGCCCAGGGAGCCGAGGTCTTCCTCGGAGCGGACCGTGTGGTCGCGCAGGTGCAGCAGCACCGCCAGCCCCAAGCCGAGCAGCGTGCCGAAGAGGCCCCGCAACGCGATGCTCAGCATCGGACGGGTGGGCACCGGGCGGACGGAGGGTCCCGAGACGACCTCGAGCAAGACCGACCCGCCTTCCTCACCGCCGTTCTCGACGACGCTGACCAGCTCGACGAACTGCGTGGAGACGGCCTCCGCGAGCGTCAGCGCGAGGTCCCTCGAGGTGGACGTCACGGTGGCCCGCAACAGCACCGTGTCGAGGTCGCCGCTGGCATCGATCATCGATCGCACCTGGCCCGGGGACAGCTCGACACCTGACGCCTCGACCACCAGCTCGGCGAGGCGGTCGGTGGTGAGCAGGGCGACGTAGGAGTTCACGCGCCGCTGCGCGAACTCGTCACCCGACACCGCGGCGCCGGCACCGGCGCCCTCGACGGGCCGCGTGGCGATGAAGAACGTGACGCCCGACTGGTAGGTGGTCTCGACCTGCTGCGCGCTCGTAGGCGCCGAACATCGCGCCGAGGATGGCCGGGATCAGGATGGCCCACCAGTACTTCCTGACCGCATCGAGATACTGGCGGAGATCCATTCACCTGTCCTTCATGGGCCTGACAGAGTCTAGGGGCGCGGGGGCCGGCGACGGCGGCGGTGGGCGATCGAGGAAGCGCCGGTGAAGACGTCGGCGTGGGCCGCCCCGATCATGTCCCATTCTCGTCCCGTGAGGTCGGGCTCGTCACCCCCTCTTGGGGCGCGGGCGGCCACCACGGCTCCCTCGAGGGTGTCGGCGCCCAGCGGGCCCGTGTAGGTGAGGACCCAGCCCGCCCCGACCTCGGCCGCCAGGTGCTCGGTGAGGGGGCTGCTCGGCACCAGCACCGGACGGTCGAGCGACAGCGCGAGCAAGAGGGACCCGGAGCTCGTGACCCGTGCGAAGGGCAGGACGACCAGCTCGCTCGCGGTGATCTCCCGCACCAGCACGTCGTCGGGCACGTAGGCGTCCAGGGTGGTGACGCGCGGGTCCTCCGCTCCGGCGGCGCGGATGGCGTCACCGACGTCCGGGTCCACCGGTGCCCCGACGATCCGAAGCGACAGACCTGGGTCCGCGGTGCCCGAGAACGCCCGGAGGAGCGAGTCGACGCCCTTGTACCGGCGCAGGAGCCCCATGTGGAGCAGCCGGCCGGGGATGGGCTCGGACCGCGGGCGGCCCGCGAACCACGAGCGGTAGTGGCCGTGCGGCACCACGGTGATCGGGCCCGGGCCCGGTGGGACCGTGAGGTCCGACAGGGCGATCCACGAGGTCGTCCACCGATCGCCGAGCCGCACGAGGGCGCGCGGCACGCCGGACAGGGGCTCGTGGGGCTCCTCGTTGTGCAGCGTGCGCACGAGCGCCTTGCGCTGGAGCCGGATGCGCACGAGCAGGAGCAGGTACAGGGTGCAGCGGGCGGCGGTGCGCAGCCGGGTGCGCCCGCGCAGCCGCACCTCGGGCCAGTGCAGGTGGAGCACGTCGAACGGTTCGAGCAGCGCCCGCCGCCACGAGAACCAGCGAACGCGCACGCGAGCGGGGAACGACGCCGCGAGCAGCGGGAGGTACGGGTTCGTGCGATCGCTCGGCGGCTCCGCCGACTCGAGCACGACGAGCTCCGCGCCACCCGGGGGCGAGTCCCGCTGCACCCGGGCACTGTACCCAGGCCCGCGGTGGGGCCCGGCCGCCGCGCTCCAAGGGCGCGACCTAGCCTGCTGAGGTGGAGCTCGGGCGTTCGACGACGTTGCCTAGGCCACCTCGGGGCGCGCGCCGAGGGGCGGCCCCGGCGCCGCCCACCGCGGCGCCGGTCGTACCCCGTCACGTCGATCCCTACGAGCGGGTGACGTACCTGGCCCTGCACGTCCTCGTCTTCATGATCGGGCTCGACCTGCGTACCCGCTTCGGCGTGTCCATGACGCTCCCGGCGGCCGTCCTGCTGCTCCCGCTGTGGGTCCGCTCCGTGCGGCGGTACCCGCTGGCGCCGCTGATCGCCACCCTCACGCTGGCGGCAACGGCGTGGGGGTTCATGCTGGCCGAGCGATCGGCGTTGGACCACGACATCAACCCCGTGATCCAGAGCGACGCGGTCGCGCTGCTGCTGTCGGGGTTGGCGGCGATCATGCTGCTGCTGTGGGCTCGCGAGGTGCTGCCCCTCCACCGGGTCGTGGTGCTCTACGCGGTGGGAGCCCTGGCCAGCGATCTCCTCGCCTCGCGGCTCAACTGGAAGTTCGACCTCTCGCTGCCCGCCACCGTCCTCGCCCTCGGCCTGGTCGAGCGGACGGGGATCCGAAGGTCCTCCGTGATCGTCGTGATGGTGTTCGGGGTGATCGGGTTGCTCAACGACAGCCGGAGCTTCGTCGCGTTCTGCGCGGTCGCGGCCGCGCTCACCGTCTGGCAGATGCGCCCGCGGACGCACGCCCCGAGCCGATGGTTCCCCGCCACGCTCCTCATCGGGATCTCCCTGGCCACCTATCTGCTCGTACAGGCCCTGCTGACGGGGGGCTACCTCGGATCGGAGCTGCAGGAGCGCACGATCAACCAGGCCGACACCAGCGGTTCGGTGCTGGCGGGCGGCCGGCCGGAGTGGGCCGCCACTCGCGAGCTCGTGCTGCTCAACCCGCTGGGCTACGGCCTCGGCGTGGTGCCGAACTGGGAGGACCTGCAGGCCGGCAAGAAGGGGCTCGACTCGATCAACGTCGAGCTCGAGTCGAACCGGCAGCGCTACATGTTCGGCGGCACCTTCAACCTCCACTCAGTGGCCTCCGACCTCTGGGTGAGCTACGGGTTGGTGGGCGTCGCCCTCGCCGTGGTGATCTGCCTTGCGCTGGTGCGCAGCCTGAGCTTCACGCTCGCCGCTCGGGCTGCCCCCACCTCGGTCATCCTCTTGGCCATCCTGGGCGTGTGGTTCATGCTCTTCGGCCCGATCTACAGCAACTGGCTCCAGGTCTGCGTCGCACTGGGGCTCGTGCTGGTCACCAGCGTGGACCGGTCGCAGGATGGGAGCGAGCCCGAGGGCGCGGGCTACGATGTGGGGGCGATGAGCTCGTTCTGAACCTCGACGGGCGTGCGATCGGGGCGAGCTGGCGGCTGGGATGGACATCGCATCGGACGGAGATCTGCGCGTGAGCGAACCACCCCCCGACGCCAAGCCACGCACTCCCACCTCCGCGTTCTCCGTGCTCCGCGCGATGCTCGCGCGACGCCGTGCGCCCGCCGTCGGGCTCCTGGTCAGCGCCCTCATCGCCGGGCTGGCCGAGTCGGTGATCCTGGCCCTGGTCGCGCAGGCGGCGACCGCGATGGTCGACGGCGACGACCGCATCGTGGCGACGCTCGGCCCGGTGGACATCGACGCGCGCATCTCGGTGGTGCTGGCGATCGCGGGCGCCCTCGCCACGATCCGCCTCGTGCTCCAGTTCGGCCTCGCCTACCTGCCGGCGCGCATGGCCTCCGACACGCAGGCCGAGCTGCGCGAGGAGCTCTTCGACGCCTACTCCCGGGCCTCGTGGGCCGTGCAGGCCGAGGAGCGCGACGGGCACCTGCAGGAGCTGCTCACCAACCAGATCCCGCAGGCCACGCAGGCCTCCCTCCTGGCGACCCAGCTCGCATCGGCGGGCCTCACGTTCCTCACGCTCGTCGTGGCCGCCTTCCTGCTGGGTCCCATCGTCGCCTTGCTCGTGCTGGTCATCGCCGTCCTGCTGGCCGCCGTGCTCCGTCCGCTCGCCAAGCGGGGGCGCCAGCACGCCACCCGCCTCTCCCGGGCTCAGGTGTCCTACGCCGGCAGCCTCGGCACCGCGGTGCGCCTGGCCGAGGAGACGTTCACCTTCGGCGTGGCCGCCGCCGAACGGGAGCGCCTCCGGCAGGAAGCCGACGTCGCCCGCCACCACTACCTGTGGTCGCAGTTCAGCAGTCGCCTCACCCAGGGTCTGTACCAGGGGCTCGTGATCCTGCTGCTCGTGGGGGGCCTCGCCGGCCTGCTGGCCTCCGAGACCGGGCGCATCGCCTCCCTCGGTGGTGTGGTGCTCATCCTCGTCCGGGCGTCGTCGTACGGCCAGCAGGCGCAGGTCGCCTGGCACGTGATCCAGCAAGCGGCCCCGTACCTCGACCGGCTGTCCGACGCCAAGGCGCACTACCTCGCCAACCCCTCCGTCAGCGGCGAGCGCCCGTTCCCGCCGCCCGGCGTGCTCCGCTTCACGGGGGTGTCGTTCGCGTACCGCGCCGATCGCCCGGTCCTGCACGAGATCGACCTCGATGCCGCGCCCGGCGAGGTGATCGGCATCGTCGGTCCATCCGGCGCCGGCAAGTCGACGCTCGTGCAGCTGCTCATGCGGATGCGCGAGCCGACCTCCGGGCGCATCCAGCTCGACGACGTCGCCGTGGAGGAGATCGCGCTGGACGACTGGCGACGCCACGTCTCCTACGTGCCGCAGGAGCCCCGTCTCCTGCACGCCAGCGTGTCCGACAACATCCGCTTCGCCCGCGACATCGACGACGACCTCATCGAGCAGAGCGCCCGCCTCGCCCACATCCACGACGACATTGCCGCGATGCCCCAGGGCTACGCCACCGTGATCGGCCAGCGCGCCGACGCGGTGTCGGGCGGCCAGCGCCAGCGGATCTGCCTGGCGCGGGCGTTGGCCGGCCGGCCGGACATCCTCGTGCTCGACGAGCCCACCAGTGCGCTCGACAAGGCATCGGAGACGTCCATCCAGACGTCGCTCCTCGAGATGCGCGGCGCGCTCACGATGTTCATCGTCTCGCACCGCCCTTCCTTGCTCGAGATCTGTGATCGGGTGATCCAGATCGACGCCGGCGGCGCGCGCGTGGTGCCCGCGCCCACCCGCACGCAGTCAGCGGGCTGAGCCATGGTCGGAAGCCGCGCTCGGCGGTTCGGAGGTCGGCGCGCCTGGCTGCTCGTCGACGAGCTGCTCGTGCGGCCCACCCGTCCCGTCGACGCGCTCCGAGCCCACTGGGTGATGTGGCGCGGCGACCGCGAGCTGGCGGCGGGCGCCACCCGCGACCAGCCGCGGCGACCGTTGTGCGTGATCATCGATCGCAGCTTCCCCAACCCCAAGGTCGACTCGGGGTCCGAGCGGATCCTGCGGGTCGCGACCTTGATCGCCGCCCACGGATGGGAGGTCGCGGTCCTGTCGGTCACCGGGAGGAAGGCCGCCCGGATCACCGAGGACACCGACGTCGAGGCGGTGGAGCCCGAGCTCGGCTACGACCCAGACCACTTCGCGGCCCACGTCGCCGCGGCCGACCTCGTGATCCTGTCCCGTCCGCAGGTCGCCGCCCGCCTGGGCCCGATCGTGCGCCGGCTCACGCGCGGTCTCGTCGTGTACGACACCGTCGACCTCCACTACATCCGCTTCCGGCGGGAGGCGGAGACCACGGGCCGCCGGCGGCCGCGCCTCCGCGCGGCGCTCTACCGGTCGCTCGAGACGCGCCTCACCACCTCGTCGGACTGCACGGTGGTCGTCTCCCCCGACGAGCGCGCCGGGTTGCTCGAGCTCTGCCCGGCTGACGACGTCCTTGTGATCCCGAACGTCCACCCGCGCCGCGTGGGCGCGCCGCCGGGACCGGCCGGGCGACGGCACCTCCTGTTCGTCGGGTCGTTCAAGCACGGACCGAACGTCGACGCGGTCGCCTTCCTCCTCGACGAGGTGATGCCCCTCGTGTGGGCCGCGGATCCTGACGTGCGGCTCCGAGTGGTGGGGCACGGTCTGCCCGCCCCTCTGCAGCAGCGGCTCGGCGATGACTACCTCGGCTGGGTCGACGACCTCGACCCGCTGCTCGACGGCTCGCTGGCGCTGGTCGCGCCGCTCCGGTTCGGTGCCGGGGTGAAGGGCAAGGTCGGGCGCGCCCTGGCCGCGGGGCTCCCGGTCGTGACGACGAGCGTCGGAGCCGAGGGCCTCGGGCTGGAGGACGAGAAGAGCGCCTTCGTCCGCGAGCAGCCGCAGGGCCTCGCCGACGCATGCCTCGACCTGGCTCGGGACCCGGCGATGTGGGTCCGCGTGTCCGATGCGGGCCGAGAGCTCGTCGAGGAGCACTTCTCCCCCGAGGCCGTGGCGGCGGCCGTGCAGGACCTCCTCGCCAGAGCCACGCGCGCGACCTAGACGGACGGTCGGCGGCGCAGGGAGCGCAGCACCATCACCGCTCCCTCGAGGCTTCCGAAGGCGGCGGCGAGCACCAGGTGCGGCCGGCGCAGCGCTTCTCGCCGGCCGTGGCGCAAGAGCACCCTCCCCGCGTAGCGCGGGGCGCGCCACAACCAGCGCAGTCGGTCCCGGGCGTCCACGTGACCGGTCGCGAACAGGAGGCGGTTCCGGCAGTTGTAGCGGCAGTACGTGAACGACTTGCCCTGCGAACGCTGCGTCCCCCCCACGCGGTGCTCGGCCACCATGTCGTGCACCACGACCAGGCGCGCCCCGTGCGCGAGGGCTCGCTGGCTCAGGTCGATGTCCTCCCAGTAGAGGAAGTAGCGCTCGTCGAAGCCACCCACGAGCTCCCACAGCGCTCGGTCGATGAACAGGCAGGCGCCGGTGAGCCAGCGGTCGGGCCCCTCTTGCACGTGGTCGGGTCGCGAGCGGGTGAGTCCGGTGCGGCGGTCGAGCTGGCCGCCCGCGAACCAGATCGTGCCGTCGGGCCGATCCAGGCGCGGCGTGGCCATCGTCAACGGGGCGTCGGCCGCGATGCGCGCCACTGCCGCTATCGATGGCGCGTCGATGACGACATCAGGGTTCAGCAGGAGCAGCTGCGAGCACCCGGCGGCCACCGCCCGAGCCGCCCCCACGTTCATGCCGGCACCGAAGCCGAGGTTGGCACCCGGCGCGACCAGCTCCCACCCGTGCTCCCGCGCCAACGCCTCGACCACCCGCGCCTCAGCCTCGGTCGAGTGGTTGTCGACGACGATCACCCGCGTCGGTGGCAGCGCGGCGCGATCGATGCGGGCGAGGTTCTGCGCCAGGAGCTGCGAGGACCCGTAGCTCACGACGATGATCGCCAGCTGCGCCGCCTCGACCTGGCCGGCCGGGGCGTCGGGAGCCACCGGCCGGCTGGTCATGGTCGTGGAAGCGTCGTGGACGCTGTCCTCGACGTCAAACGGCGAGGATCGCGCGGATCCGGTCCATGAGGAGCGTGATGGCGGGCGAGGTGCCCGACACGTACGTCTCGAGGCCGACCCGGCCCGGGGCGACGACGGTGCCCGTGGTGTCCGAGGCCTGGATCATCCAGCCGGCTGGTTCGGCGGCGGCGCCGAACCAGAACTTGCCGGACAGCGACGTGGTGCCGGAGCCGATGACCCGGAACCGCAGGTGCATGGGTGCGCCCGCCGTGTACACGACCCCAGGCAGGGACACGTTGGTGAGGATCGTGGTGGTGCCGCCCACGACCCGGCTGAGCTGCAGGGTCGTCTCGGTGGGCAGCACGCGGACCCGGAACCGGTACTCGTTGGTGCCGACCCGACGCGCGAGCGAGGTGAGGTACACGCCGCTGCCGGCGGGGCCCTGCTCGAGGGAGAGGTCGATCACCGAGTCGACGTCTGCCGAGGCGCCGATCGTGCCCAGCGAGGTGTTGCGGGTCTGCCCGACACCGATCGCGATGCGGCCCGCCGAGCCGTTGACGCTGTAGGTCGACGCGTTGCCGGTGACCGTCCACGCTCCGCCGAGGTCGGCGGTGCCCCAGCCGTTGGCGCCAACGCGACTGAACTCGTCGCGAGCAAGCTCGACATCCCCGACCGGGGCGGCCACGTCCACCTCTTGGCTGGCGGTGCCGATGTCGCCGTCGTTGTCAGTCACTGTGAGCGTCACCGTGTAGGTGCCGTCCGCGGCGTAGGTGTGGTTCGCGGTGGTCCCCGTGGCGGTCCCGCCGTCACCGAAGTCCCACGAGCGGAACAGGATGCTGCCGTCGGGGTCGGACGACGCGTTGCTGTCGACCGCGAGGTCGAGCCCGGTGGGCGTCGCGGTGAACTCCGCGTGCGGAGGCACGTTCGGCACCGGCGCGGTGACGGTGACGAACTGGTCGACCACGCCGGTGGCGCCGTTGTTGTCGGTGACCGTGAGGGTCACCGTGCGCGTGCCGGCGGTCGCGTACGTGTGGCTCGGGTTGATGCCGGTGCCGTTCGTGCCGTCACCGAAGTTCCAGGCGTACGTCTGGATGGTGCCGTCGTTGTCCGTCGACCCCAAGGCGTCGAACGACGCGGTGAGGTCGTCGGCCGACCACGTGAAGGCGGCCGCGGGCGGCTGGTTGCCAGCTCGGCCGCTGAGCACCCAGTGGTTGGACACCTGGGCGCCGCTGAGCGCGTTGTAGTACACGGCGGCCTCATCGATGTCACCGCTGAGCCGCGTCGAGCTGGGCTGGCTGGTCCAGCCGCTCAGCGTGTCGGCACCCACCCGCCAGTAGCCGTAGTAGCCGTGGCCGCTGTTGGTGTCCGTCCGGGACGACACGAGGGCGCCGTCGACGTACAGGTTCATGCCGTCTGGGCTGAGCGTGCCGACCACGTGGTGCCAGCTGCCGTCGTTGAGGGCGGTGTTGTTCGAGATGGTGCGGTTCACGCGGCTCGACGTGGCGCCCGTGCCCTCGGGCCGGGTCCGCACGCCGAAGAGCACCCGGCCGGTGTTGGACACGTAGAGCACCCGGTCGCTCTGGGTGGAGCTCGAGGTGCCGCTGCTGCTGTTGCCGAACCCGAGGATGCGACCTCCCTGGGAGCTGGTCGTGCGGAACCATGCCTCGACGCTGATCTCGTCGTTGACCGGGTTGCGCTCCGCCAGCCCCGCCCGATTGATCAGCGGCGGCTGCACGATCCGCGAGCTGGTGCCCGTGGGGGTGGCCGCCGTGTCCGGGTCGCCGAGGATGGCGCCCGGGCGACCGAAGGTCATGGCGCTCACCGTCCCGTGGTCGAGCTGGGCCGAGTCCCGGGCCGACGAGGAGCCCGGTGCATCGCCGAGGCGCCAGTAGATCCGCGCTCCGTCCTGGACCACGCGGTTCGCGTAGCCAGTCGGCGCGCCGGTGGTGCGGGCGACGACCGGCACGATGGTGCTGAACGCGGTGTTGCCGTCGGGGTCGCTGGCCCGCACCTGGTAGCCGTAGCTCTGCCCGGGCTCGAGGCCCGTCTCGAGGAAGCTCACGGTCGGCTGGTCGAAGTAGGTCGAGGGCGCCGTGGTGGTCTGCACGGTGACCCCGTCGCGCCGGAGATCGTACGTGAGCGTCTGGTCATCGCGGTCGAAGTTGGCGGCGAAGGAGATGCGCGCCTGACCGGCCGCGGGCGACACCACGTTGAGCGGGAAGCTGTCGTTGGCCAGACGGGGGCCGTCGTTCTTCGGCGCGATCCCTCGCACGGCGAAGCGGACGAGGCCCTGCTGGTTGATGTTGTTGACCTTGGTGAACTCGCCGCCATAGGTGACGTACTGGGTGTTGCCGTCGACATCCCAGGTGGCCTGGTTCACGCCGGTGTAGGAGCCGACCTGCCACTCGGGGGCCCAAGCGGTCATGGACGGCGCCGGCAGCCCCTCGAGGTTGTGGTAGTCCCAGTTGTCCCGACGGAGGGTGCCGGCCACGCCGTCCTTGTACGACGTCGCATGGCGCATCCACTCACCCCACTGGGTGATCGAGTTGTCGGACTGCCCCTTGCCGCCCAGGTTGCCGCACTGGTGGTGGTGGCCGGACGAGTACACGTACCCGTTGACCGGGAAGGCGCCGTAGGTGTCGCCATGGCAGTCCTCCACCCAGACGAGCGCGCCGGTGGACGGGTCGATCTTGACGATGCCCTCGAGGTTCCCGGAAGCGCGCCCGAACGTGTACCCGTTGGCGAAGACGGACGTGCCGTCCGTCGAGAGGTCGAGGATGGCACCGTCAACTCCGCCGTTGCGGATCGTCTGGTTCACCACCCACGGGAGGAGGTCGCCGCTGACCGGGTCGATGGCGCCCATGCCGTAGGCGCTGGAGCCGTTGATGTTGAGGAAGTGTCCGCCGGCGATCACCTTGGACCCGTCGGGGGTCACGAGGATGGTCTCGACGGTGGCATCGGCGCTCGGGGCCCACGGGAGCAGCGAGCCGTCGGACGCGGCGAAGGCGGCGAGCCGCGATCGGTTCTGGCCCTGGGCCTGGGAGAACGGGCCACCGGCGTAGACGGTGGTGGCCGTGGCAGCCAGGTCGTTCACGATGTAGGAGGTCCCGGCGTTGAAGGCGCTGATCACCGCGCCGGTCGTCGGGTTGAGGGCGGCGATCCGCAGGCGGCTGGCGCCGTTCACCGTGGTGAACTGGCCGCCGATGTAGATGCGCGAGCCGTCGGGCGACGCGACCACGGTCTTGGCCTGGCTGTTGAGGTTGGCCACGAAGCCGGGGATGAGCGCGCCCGTGGTGAGGTTGTAGGCCAGCATGTTCGCCCGCGGCGTCTCGTTGGATCCGGGAGCGCTCCCCGCCGGACGAGCCTGGCTGAAGTCGCCGACCACGTACACCGTGTTGCCGAGGACCAGCTGGTCCCAGACCACCCCGTTGACCTGCACCGTGGGCAGCACGTCGGCCGTCACGTGGCCGGCGTCGAGGCCCGCCACGGGCGGCACGACGGCCGCGGAGGCCTGCGGCGCGGTGGCCACCGCGATCGCCAGCATCGAGAAGGTGGTCGCGAGCGCCAGGGTGGTGTGGGCGAGCAGGCGACCGATGCGACGCGGTCGGGAGAGGGTCGACATGACGGTTCCTTCGGGGACGTGAGTGGGCTGGATGAGATCAGGCACCGGGAAGGCTCCCGGTGAAGAGCACGGTGGGGACCTCGGCCGTGTAGCTCACGCGCACGGTGGCGTCGGCCCGGTCCTCCAGGGCGATTGTGAACAGGTAGCGCCCGCTGGCCGTCGCGCCGACGGCCAGCTCGCCCGAGACAGGTGAGGCGCCCTTGGTGATGGGCGACGCCGAGGCGCCGGCCGCGTCGACGAGGTCGACGAGGACGAGGTCGAGGTCGATCGGTGCGGCGGAGTCGTTGGTGATCTCCACGGTGATGGCGACGCCGGGCCCGCCCCGCTCGCCGGGGAGCCCGCCTTCCACGGTGACCGAGTCGATCGCTGCGAGCCGGGCGGTGACGCCGTTCCCGAACTCGGCGGGCGCGTCGAGGGCGACCGGGTCGGCGACGAGGCCGCCGTCCGCCTGGCCCGCATCGGTGTCGGTGGCGGGCGTGGTCGTCGTCGTCACGACTCCGTCGGTGTCGCCCGCGGTGTCATGCGGGGTCGAGGTGTCCGCGCCGGCGTCGGGCTCCGCTCCGTTCGAGCAGGACGTCAGCACCAGGCCAGCGGTGGCCGCCAGCGCGACGAGCGCGGTCAGGCGTGCCACGAGCGCGACCAGCCGCTCGTCGCGCACGACAACGCCCATGCCCTGTCCGCCCTGTGAAGTCACTGCCCTTGGCTCCGTCCGCTGTTCGCCCCAGCCCAGCCGTACCGCCCGCGTCGCCAGCCTGCTGCTGCTCGTTGTGGTGCCCGAGAACCGGATCACCCACGGAGAGTGACCGTATCCGTGTTTTTCGTCTTCGTAAACACCTCATTGTGCGCACTGCGTGTGAATTTTGTGACATTCGCTACGTTCCGTGAGGGGTGAGGAACGATGCGTCCGAAAACGCCCTCCGCGCGGGTCGCTAGCATCCGCGGGGCACCTGGAGCGGGCTGATCCAGACCTCGCACCCCTCGTTTGGCAAAGGAACCTCCCCCATGGCGGATCGCCGAGTCGGGTACGCCCCCGGCGTCTTCGACCTCTTCCACATCGGCCACCTCAACCTGCTCCGGAACGCGCGGGCGGTGTGCGATCACCTGATCGCCGGGGTGGTCGTCGATGAGCTGGCCCAGCGGGTGAAGGGCATGCCCCCCGTGGTGCCGCTCGACGAGCGGCTCGCGATCGTCGAGAGCATCCGGTACGTCGACCAGGCCGTCGCCGAGGACGTCACCCACAAGCGCGAGATGTGGGAGCGGCTCCGCTTCGACGTGATCATCAAGGGTGACGACTGGAGAGGGACCGACCGGGGTGACAAGCTCGAATCCGACTTCGCCGAGCTCGGGGTCGAGGTCGCGTACGTGCCGTACACGTCGCAGACCTCCAGCACGATGTTGCGCCGGGTGCTCCAGCGCGAGATCGACGGCCTGTAGCCGCCAGTGCGGTGGCGGGTGCGGTCTGAGACCGCACCCGCCCGCGCTGGTGACAGGAGCTAGATCAGCGCCCGGGTCGCCCGGCGGCGACCGCCAGCGACCAACGTGGTCCCGGCGAGGAGCAGCGCTCCAGCCAGGGTGAGCAGGCTCAGGCTGTTGCTGCCGGTGCGGGGCAGCCCCGCGGGAGGCTTGATGACCTCGCCCCCCACCGTCTCGCAGTCCCGCGTGATGGTGGCATCGAAGAGGACGGCGCCGTCGGACGTCACCAGGACGTCCGCCGATGCGCCCTCCGCGAGCGGGATGAGCACCTTCCCCACCTCACCGGCCTCGACCGTCGCCTCCGTCGCACCGTCGGGCAGGGCCGAGGAGGTGATGACGTAGGTGGCGCTGTCGTCGCCGGTGTTGCGGAGCACGATGCTCAGGCCCCCGGCGGCACACACGACCTCGTCGTCCACGCTGGGCTCCGGTGACAGGCAGTCCAACGTGCCGGAGAACACCTGCTCGAGCTCGTCGCCGACGACCGTGAAGTCGTAGGCGGCGTCCTCGTCGACCGGCACCACGACCCTGATCGCCGGGTTCTCCTCCGAGGTGCCGGCACCGGCCGGCACCTCGACGGCGACGCCGTCGACCAGGACGACCGTCGGGAGCGCCCCGTCGTTCGTCAGCACCACGACCACGCCACCCTCGGCGCACTCGAGCGCCACCGAGCTGATGGCCGGGTGCTCGCAGTCGACCGGGAGCACGAGCGGCCCGGGATCGCTGCCGTCGGCGAAGTCGACGGTGATGGTGACGTCGGTGTTCTCATCCCCGGGAGCGAGGTCGACCGGGAAGGTCGAGCCGCCCACGGGCACCGGCACGTCGTCACCGACGAGCACCCCGTTCTTGGAGATGTCCGCCGTCGTGGCGTCATCACCGGAGTTCGTGAGCGTGACGAGGATGTCGCCCTCGGCGCACTCGAGCTCCGCGGATGCGCCCGGTGCCGGGTGCTGGCAGTCCACGGCGAGGACGATGGGCGCGGGATCGGCGCCGACCGCGAAGTCGACCGTGATCGTCACGTCCGCGTTCTCATCTGCCTCGACGAGATCGACCGAGAAGGTCGCCCCGCCGACGGGCACCGCCACGTCGTTGGCGACGAGCGCGCCGTTCTTGGAGATGTCCGCCGTGGTGGCGTCATCACCGGTGTTCGTGAGGGTGACGAGGATGTCGCCCTCCGCGCACCGCACGTCCGCGGACGCACCCGGGGTCGGGTGCTGGCAGTCGACGGGCAGCACGATCGGCGCCGGGTCGGCCCCGACCGCGAAGTCGACCGTGATCGTCACATCGGCGTTCTCATCCCCGGGAACGAGGTCGACCGAGAAGGTCGAGCCGCCCACGGGCACGGCCACGTCGTTGCCGACGACGACGCCGTTCTTGGAGATGTCCGCCGTGGTGGCCTCGTCGCCGTCGTTGGTCAGGGTGACGAGGATGTCGCCCTCGGCGCACCGCACCGTGGCCTGGGCCCCGGGCGACGGGTTCGTGCAGTTCACCGCCAGCACGATCGGCGCCGGGTCGGCCCCGATCGCGAAGTCGACCGTGATCGTCACGTCCGCGTTCTCGTCAGCGGGGACGAGATCGACGGAGAAGGTCGCCCCGCCGGGCGGCACCGCCACGTCGTTGCCGACGACGACGCCGTTCTTGGAGATGTCCGCCGTGGTGGCGTCATCACCGGTGTTCGTGAGGGTGACGAGGACGTCGCCCTCCGCGCACCGCACGACCGCGGACGCACCCGGGGTCGGGTGCTGGCAGTCGACGGGCAGCACGAAGGGAGCCGGGTCGTCCCCCAACCCGAAGTCGACGGTGATCGTCACGTTCGTGTTCTCGTCAGCGGGGACGAGGTCGACCGAGAAGGTCGTGCCGCCGGGCGGCACCCCCACCGACTCGCCGACGAGGACGCCGTTCTTGAAGATGTCCGCCGTGGTGCCCTCGCCGCCTGTGTTGCTCAGGGTGACGAGGATGTCGCCCTCCGCACACCGGACAGCTGCGGAGGCACCCGGTTCGGGCGCCTCGCAGTCGATCGGCAAGATGAACGGAGGCGGATCGGTGCCCACCGCGAAGTCCACGATGATCGTGGCGTCGGCGTTCTCGTCACTGGGCACGAGGTCGACCGAGAAGGTCGTGCCGCCCACGGGCACCAGCACGTCGTCGCCGACGAGGACGAGGTTCTTGAAGATGTCGGCCGTGGTGGCGTCAGCTCCGGTGTTCGTGAGGGTGACGAGGATGTCGCCCTCCGCACACCGCACCGCGGCGCTGGCGCCGGGGTTCGGCTGGGCGCAGTCGCGGGTGCCGCTGACGTCGGGTTGGGCCGGGACGAACGGGCCGCCGAACTGGAGGGTGTATGTGGAGCCCTCCAGGATCGGGATCAACATGGTCTGAGATCCGCCGGCCGGGATGTTCGTGTAGGTCACGACGCCGTCGGCGCCGGGGTTCTGGGTGTAGGTCACCGTGGCGGTGCCCAGCTCGTCACCGTTGTTGGCGATGGTGACGTTGAGCCCGCCGACCGCGCAGACCGGGTTGCCCACCAGGTCGAGCTCGGGAGCCGTGCAGTCGTCGAGGTCGGGAAGGGTCAGCGCGACCGGGGTGCCGTTGGCCCCGCCGGTCTCGAGCCCGCTCCACTGGTTGCCGCCGGTGCCGTTCAGCCACGGCCCGTTGGCGAACGAGATGACGTCGACGACGTCGCCGGGATCGAAGGTCGCTGGGATCTCGAAGCTGAAGGGGAAGCTGTAGTCCGGCTCCTCCGCGGCGACGTCGTCCTTGTACTGGCCCTCGTCGCCGAGGATCGCTCCGGCGGGGACCGTCGGGCTGTTCGTCGGCCACGTGATCGACGCGGGGCCCCAGTAGATGTCGATGTTGTTGTGCGCCCGTTGCGACGGTGCGCCCGGCCACGCCGTGGAGACGCCCGTGACAGTCCATCCGCCCTCGGTCTGGGTCGAGCACTCGACGTCGGCCGTGGCCAGCGCCGGGTGGTGCGCGAAGGCGCTGGGGGCGAACCCGATCAAGCCCGCGAAGATGCTGAGCAGCAGCAGAACGCCGGTGCCCAGCTTCCGTCGACCTGTGGCCCCGCCGGCCTGCGCTCGCATGGTGCGTACGCGATTGGTCACTGAGGTAGCTCCTTGGTGGGATCCAGCCCCCAACGGCCGGGGAGCCCTACCAACGCCGCGCCCCGACCCTTCGGACCTGGTGGCGTCCGAGGACGCCATCTGGCGAACGAAGGGGCCGGGTTCGCTCTGGCTCATCTCCGGCGCAGCGACCAATTCGCCGGAGGATCAAGGCCTCCCCTGCCACACCACGAGGTGATCGTCGTGTGACGAGCGGCAATGTACCACTCTCCGTGAGGAGGACAAGGGGGCAATTCGGCCAATCCCCTGGCATCGCTCCCGCGCCGTCGGGAGCGATGACCACGGAGAGCGAGAACTGCCCGCAGAGGGCGAACCCGTCAGGTGTGGTTGACGGTCATCGCGCGACCCTCAACCCGAGGTCGAGGTGAGGGAGAGCGCCCCGTCGACGGCGTCGACCACCACCCTCGACCCGTCGACGACCCGGCCGTCGAGCAGCATCGACGCCAGCTGGTCGGCCACCTGCCGCTGGATCACCCGCTTGAGCGGCCGGGCGCCGAAGGCGGGGTCGTACCCAGCGGTGGCGATGGCGGCCCGGGCCGCGTCGGTGACCTCCAGCTCGATGCGGCGGCTCGCCGAGCCGCTCGCGGAGGTGGTCGAGCTGGATCTCGACGATCGGCGCCAGGTCGACCTCGGTGAGGCCGCGGAAGCGCACGATCTCGTCGATCCGGTTGATGAACTCGGGCCGGAAGTGGTCGCTGGGATCGCCCGGCAGGTTCGAGGTCATCACCAGCACGACGTTGGTGAAGTCGACGGTGCGGCCCTGCCCGTCGGTGAGGCGGCCGTCGTCGAGGACCTGCAGGAGGATGTTGAACACGTCGGCGTGGGCCTTCTCGATCTCGTCGAGCAGCAGCACGGAGTACGGCCGGCGGCGCACGGCCTCGGTGAGCTGACCGCCCTCGTCGTAGCCGACGTAGCCCGGGGGCGCGCCCACCAGACGGCTGACGGAGTGCTTCTCCATGTACTCCGACATGTCGATGCGCACCATCGCTCGCTCGTCGTCGAACAGGAAGTCGGCCAGGGTGCGGGCGAGCTCGGTCTTCCCCACGCCGGTGGGGCCGAGGAACAGGAACGACCCGATGGGTCGGTGGGGGTCGGAGAGCCCGGTCCGCGACCGGCGGATGGCGTTGGCGACGGCCGAGACCGCCTCCTCCTGGCCGATCACCCGCTCGTGCAGGACCTCCTCCATGCGGATGAGCTTGGCCATCTCGCCCTCCATGAGGCGCGAGACGGGGACCCCGGTCCACTTGGCCACGATCTCCGCGATGTCCTCGGCGTCGACCTCCTCCTTGAGGAGGCGGGTGCCGCCCTGCAGATCGTCGAGGGCGGCACTGGCCTCCTCGACCTGCCGCTCCAGCTCCGGGATGCGGCCGTAGCGGATCTCCGCCGCCTTCTCGAGGTCGGTCTCGCGCTCGAGGTCGGAGCGCAGCCCCTCGAGCTCCTCCTTGAGGGCCTGGATCCGCCCGATGGCCTCCTTCTCGTTGGTCCAGCTGCGCGAGCATGGCGTCGCGCTGCTCGACGAGGTCGGCCAGCTCCGCGTCGAGCGCTTCGAGGCGATCGCGACTCGCGACGTCGGTCTCCTTGGCGAGCGCGACGCGCTCGATCTCGAGCTGGCGCACGCGCCGCTCGACCACGTCGATCTCCGTGGGGAGCGAGTCGATCTCGATGCGCAGCTTGGACGCCGCCTCGTCCATCAGGTCGATGGCCTTGTCGGGCAGGAAGCGGCCGGTGAGGTACCGATCGGAGAGCACCGCCGCCGCGACGAGGGCCGCGTCTTGGATCCGCACCCCGTGGTGGACCTCGTAGCGCTCGCTTGAGGCCGCGGAGGATCGCGATCGTGTCCTCGACGCTGGGCTGGTCGACGAAGACCTGCTGGAAGCGGCGCTCCAGGGCGGCGTCCTTCTCGATGTGCTTGCGGTACTCATCGAGGGTGGTGGCACCGATGAGGCGCAGCTGCCCGCGGGCGAGCAGCGGCTTCAACATGTTGCTGGCGTCCATCGACCCCTCGGCGGCCCCGGCCCCCACCACGGTGTGCAGCTCGTCGATGAAGGTGACCACCTCGCCCTCGGCGTCGGTGATCTCCTTCAGCACCGCCTTGAGCCGCTCCTCGAACTCGCCGCGGTACTTGGCGCCCGCGACCATCGAACCGAGGTCGAGGCTGATCAGCCGCTTGTGCTTGAGGCTCTCGGGCACGTCGCCCTCGACGATGCGCCGAGCCAGGCCCTCGACGATGGCGGTCTTGCCGACGCCGGGTTCGCCGATGAGCACCGGGTTGTTCTTGGTGCGCCGTGACAGCACCTGGATGACGCGGCGGATCTCCTCGTCGCGCCCGATGACCGGGTCGATCTTGCCGGCGCGGGCGGCCTCGGTGAGGTCGCGCCCGTACTTCTCCAGCGCCTGGTACTGCTCCTCCGGGTCCTGCGACGTGACCCGGTGGCTGCCCCGCACCTCCTGCATCGCGGCGAGGAGCTGCTCGCGCTCGATGTCGAGGTGGTCGACGAGGGCGAGGAGCAGGTGCTCGGTCGAGAGGTACTCGTCGTGCAGGTCGGCTCGCTCGCGGTCGGCCGCGTCCATGACCTTCTGCAGGTCGCGGGCCATGCGCGCCTCGCTGCCGTAGGCCTTGGGGAGCTTGCCGATGGCCTCGTCCGCCGCGTTCCGCACCGCCAGCGGTGCCAGCCCGACGCGCTGCAGGATCGGCAGGACGATGCCCTCCTCCTGCCCGAGCAGCGCGGCCAGGAGGTGGTCGGGGGTGACCTCCGGGTTGCTCTCCGCCTTGGCCAGCTCGACGGCGCGGTTGACCGCCTCCTGCGTCTTGTGGGTCCACCGGTTCGGGTCGAGGGCCATGGCGCCAGCCTACCTGCCACTGAGAAAACTTGACACTGAGTGCATCAACTTTGGGCGAGGGCCGCGGCGGCCCGGCACAGGGCGGCACGGTACCCCTCGGGTGCGAAGCGCGCGGCGGCCCGCTCGGCGTCGGCCAGCGCCAGCGCCCGCACGTCGGCCCACCGAGCCACCAGGTCGGCGACCGCGTCTGCCAGCGCCTCGACGTCACCGGGCTCGACCACGGTGGCGGCGGCCATCCCCTCCACCGCCTCGACCAGGCCACCGGTGCGGGTGGTCACCACCGGTCGAGCGGCGAGCACGCCCTCCACCGCCGTGTTGCCGAACGGCTCGTCGACCCGTGAGGGGACCAGCAGGACGTCGGCGGCCGCGAGGTGCGGCCACACGTCGGGGTCGAACCCGTGGAGGTGCACCCGGTGCCCGAGGTCGGCGGCCCGGGCACGGACGTCGCGCTCCACCCACTCGTAGCCCTGGTACGCGCTCCCGACGATGTGGAGCTCCGCCGCCGTGCCGCGCCGGTCGAGGGCGGCCACCACCCCGACCGCGTCCTGCACGCCTTTGCGCTCGGACAGCCGGCCGACGTACAAGAGCTGCACGGGCGGCTCGATCGAGGTTCGCGGCGGCGTCGCCGACGGGGGGCCGGCCACGCCGTTGTAGACGACCTCGCCGCGCGCGCCGAGGCGCGGGATGGCGTCGGTGACCACCTGCAGGCTGAAGCGGCTGTTCGCCACGAGTCGGTGGGCGAGCAGCAGCGGGAGCGCGAGGAGCCGACGCATCCGCGGCGACGCCTGCGACTCGCCCTCGTGCACGTGGCAGAGCACCGGGATCCGCATCACCCGGGCGAGGACCAGCCAGAGCGGCTCGGTGATCGTGTTGACGTACACGACGTCGGGACGCACCTGCCGCACCAGACGGATCCCGGGCGGCACCGCGCGGAGGGTGCGCCACAGCAGGCGGAGGAGGCCGAGGGGGCTCAGGTCGCCCTTGCGCAGCACCGGGGTGGGGCAGAGCCGCACCCTGGCGCCCACTGCCTCCGCGGCGTCCGCGAGCGGGCCGCCGGTGGGCAGGGTGACCACGACGTCCCAGCCCTCGGCCCGGAAGCCGTGGACGGACTCGAGGGCCATGCGCGAGGCGCCGTACAGGTCGGAGCTGGGGTTGGTCGCGAGGATCGTCAGGGTCATCGAGGCGCGCTCAACGCTTGCGGAACAGCACCACGGACTGGTTCAGCGGGACGAGGTCGCGGCGGTGCTGGCGGTGCGCCTGCTCGACCGCCTCGTCGGCCCCGGTGCGCGCGGCGGCGAGCTCACGCTTCACCTTGGCCAAGGCGGCCTCGAGCTCGAGCACCTTCTGCACGCCGGCGAGGTTGAGCCCCTCGCTCGTGAGCTCCTGGATGCGGCGCAGCTGCTCGATGTCGGCGTCGCTGTAGCGCCGGCTGCCACCGCCGGTGCGAGCGGGATCCACCAGGCCCTTGCGCTCGTAGATGCGCAGGGTCTGCGGGTGCAGGCCCGCCAGCTCGGCGGCCACCGAGATCACGTACACGGCTCGGGAACCTTCGGCGGGCTTGACCATCACTACACCCCGAGGTGCTCACGGGGCGAGGCCCCGTTCGACGCGGCTTGGAAGGCTTCCAGCGCCTTGCGCTCGGCGCTCGACAGCTTGGACGGTACTGCCACCTCGACGGTGGCCAAGAGATCCCCGGTGCCCTTGGCGGTGGCCACCCCTCGGCCCTTCATGCGGAACGTGCGCCCGGACCGCGTGCCCGGAGGGATCCGCACCTTCACCGCGGCGCCGTCGAGGGTGGGGACCGAGATGTCGGCGCCGAGGGTGGCCTCGGGGAACGTGATGGGGACCGTGATCGCGAGGTCGTTGGCCTTGCGCTGGAACAGCGGGTGGGGCGCGACGCGGCACGACGACGTAGAGGTCGCCCGGGGGGCCGCTGTTCTGCCCGGGTCCGCCGCGGCCCTTGAGTCGGATGCGCTGGCCGTCGGCCACGCCGGCCGGGACCCGCATCTTCACCTCGCGAGGGCGCCGCTCGACGCCGGTGCCGCGACACGTCGGGCACGGGTCGTCGATGGTGATCCCGCGGCCGCCGCACGCCGGGCACGGCGAGGACAGGGAGAACAGCCCCTGGTTGTCGGAGACGACGCCCTGGCCGCCGCAGCTGCTGCACCGGTGGGGCACGCTGCCGGGCGCCGCGCCGGAGCCGTTGCACGTGTGGCACGGCGCGTCGCTGGTGAGGTGGACGGCGGTGGTGAGCCCGTTGACGGCGTCGTCGAAGGTGAGGTGCAGCTCGGTCTCGAGGTCGGCACCGCGATGCGGGCCGCGCCCGCCCCGTCCTCGGCCGCCGCGGTTGAAGAGCCCGCCGAGCAGGTCGCCGAGATCGGCGCCCTCCTGGAAGTTGAAGCCGCCGCCTCCGCCGCCACCTGGGAACCCAGAGGCCGCGGGCCCCAACCGGCGCACCTCGTCGTACTCCTTGCGCCGTTCGGCGTTCCCCACCACGTCGTAGGCCGCCGACACCTCCTTGAAGCGCTCCTCGGCGGGGGCGTCGCCGGGGGTGGCGTCGGGGTGGTACTGGCGCGACAGCTTCCGGTACGCGCTCTTGATCTCCTTCGGTGTCGCCGACTCGGAGACGCCCAGCACGCGGTAGTAGTCCTTCTCGAACCACTCGCGTTGGGGGGCCATCTAATCGGTGACCTTGACCATGGCGGGTCGGAGGACGCGACCGTGCCAGGTGTACCCGGCGCGCATCACCTCGGAGACGATGTGGTCGCCTCCGTCACCGGGCTCGTGGACCACCGCCTCCGCCACGGTGGGGTCGAAGACCTCGCCGAGGGGGTGGACCCGCACGAGGCCCTCCTTCTCGAGCGCGGTGAGGAGCGCGGACGCGATCGGCTCGACCTCCGCCGCCCCGTGGGCGAGGGCGCCGTCGCACGCGTCGAGGACCGGGAGCAGCCGGTCGATGAGCGCGCCCGACGCGCGGACGAGCTCGTCGTCGAGGCGACGCTGCGAGTGCTTCCGGAAGTTGTCGAAGTCGGCCGCGGCGCGCTGGTAGGCGTCGCGGAACTGGTCGCGCTCCGAGGTGACCCGCTCGAGGTCGGCCACGAGCGACTCCACCGACAGGTCGGCTGAGGGCTCCGGAGGCGGGAGGTCGTCGAGGAGCTCGCCCTCGACGACCTCCTCGCCCGGATCAGGCTGGACGTCGGCCACGGCCGGACCTAGGCCGACTGCTCGTCGTCGACGATCTCGGCATCGACGACGTCGTCGTCGGACGGCTGCGACGCCCCGGCGCCCGCCCCCGCGTCACGGTCGGCGGCGGCGGCGGCGTCGTAGAGCTTCTGCGTGAAGCCCTGCGATGAGGTCATCAGCGCCTCGGTGGCCGTCTTGATCGCCTCGGTGTCGGTGCCGCTGATCGCGCTCTTCAGCGCGGCCAGGTGCTCTTCCACCGTGGACTTCTCGTCGCCTTCGAGCTTGTCGCCTTGCTCCTTGAGCAGCTTTTCGGTCTGGTACACGAGGGTGTCGGCGTTGTTGCGGACCTCGGCCTCCTCGCGGCGCTGGCGGTCTTCCTCCGCGTGCGCCTCGGCGTCCTTCACCATCTGATCGATGGCGTCCTTGTCGAGGCTCGACTGACCGGTGATGGTCATCGACTGCTCCTTGTTCGTGGCGCGGTCCTTGGCGGACACGTGCACGATGCCGTTGGCGTCGATGTCGAAGGTGACCTCGATCTGCGGCACACCACGCGGCGCGGGCGGCAGGTCGACCAGCTGGAACTTGCCGAGCGTCTTGTTGTACTGCGCCATCTCGCGCTCGCCCTGGATCACGTGGATCTCCACGGACGGCTGCATGTCCTCCGCGGTGGTGAACACCTCGGTGCGCCGGGTGGGGATCGTCGTGTTGCGCTCGATGAGCTTGGTCATCACGCCGCCCTTGGTCTCGATGCCGAGGGACAGCGGGGTGACGTCGAGGAGCAGCACGTCCTTGACCTCGCCCTTGAGCACGCCCGCCTGGACGGCGGCGCCGATGGCGACCACCTCGTCGGGGTTCACGCTCTTGTTGGGCTCCTTGCCGGTGAGCTCGCTCACCAGCTCGGCGACCGCCGGCATGCGGGTGGAGCCGCCGACCAGGATCACGTGGTCGATCTGGTCCTTGGTGAGGCCGGCGTCCTTGATGGCCTGCTCGAAGGGGCTGCGGCAGCGCTCCAGGAGGTCGGACGTGAGGTCCTGGAACTTGGCGCGGGTGAGCTGCTCGTCGAGGTGGAGCGGACCGTCGGCCGTGGCCGTGATGAACGGCAGGTTGATCTGCGTCTGCTGCACCTGGCTCAGCTCGATCTTGGCCTTCTCGGCGGCCTCCTTGAGGCGCTGGGTGGCCATGTTGTCCTTGGCCAGGTCGACGCCGTGGGCGCTCTTGAACTGCTCGACCAGCCAGTCGATGACCTTCTGGTCCCAGTCGTCACCGCCGAGGTTGGTGTCGCCGTGGGTGCTCTTCACCTCGAACACGCCGTCGCCGATCTCGAGGATCGACACGTCGAAGGTGCCGCCGCCGAGGTCGAACACGAGGATCGTCTGGTCGGAGTCGCCTTCCTTGTCGAGCCCGTAGGCGAGGGCGGCGGCGGTGGGCTCGTTGATGATGCGGAGCACCTCGAGGCCCGCGATCTGCCCCGCCTCCTTGGTGGCGGTGCGCTGGGCGTCGTCGAAGTAGGCGGGCACCGTGATGACGGCCTGGGTGACCGTGTCGCCCAGGTAGGCCTCGGCGTCGCGCTTCAGCTTCATCAGCGTGCGGGCGCTGATCTCTTGCGCCGTGTACTTCTTGCCGTCGATCTCCACGTTCCAGCTCGTGCCCATGTGGCGCTTCACGGAGCGGATCGTGCGATCGGGGTTGGTGATGGCCTGGCGCTTGGCCACCTCGCCCATCAGCACCTCGCCGCCCTTCGAGAAGGCGACGACCGACGGGGTGGTGCGGGACCCCTCGCTGTTCGGGATGACGACGGGATCGCCGGCCTCCAGGACTGCGACGACGGAGTTGGTGGTGCCGAGATCGATGCCGACGGCCTTGGGCATGGGGGGATCCTCCAGAGACGTGTACGGAAGTGAGTCTCTCAGGAGGATAGAAGTTGAGTCGGGTCGTTACAACTTTGCCCGGAAGGTTTCGTCAGGAGGCGACCAGGCCCAGCTCCTCGTCGCCGGAGGGCGGCGTCGGGAGGCTGGGGGAGTCCGCCGAGGGGCGCGGCCGGCGCCGGATCGCCCGGACGCAGGAGGCGGCGACCGTGCGCACGGTGGCCAGGAGGATCGTGAGGTCGAGGGCGAGGGACTGGTTCTCGACGTAGAACACATCGAGGTAGCGGTAGGCGGAGAACGACGGGTTGTCGCGCGCCTCCACCTGCCAGAGACCGGTGACCCCGGGCCGAACCCGCTGCCGCACGAGGAGGTCTTCGTCGAACTCGGCCACCTCGCCCGGGAGGGCGGGGCGCGGTCCGACCAGGCTCATCTCCCCCCGGAGCACGTTGAACAGCTGCGGGATCTCGTCGATGCTGGTCGCCCGGATGATGGCGCCGACCCGGGTGACGCGAGGGTCTCGGTCGAGCTTGAACAGCGGGCCACCGTCGCGCTGGTTGAGCGCGAGCAGCCCCGCCAGCCGCTCCTCGGCGTCCACGCCCATGCTGCGCAGCTTGAACAGCTTGAAGGGCCGGTTCCCCATGCCGCACCGCTCCTGCCGGAACAGCACGGGGCCGCCGTCGGTGACCTTGATGGCGATCGCCGCCATGACGTACAGCGGGGCCGCCAGCGTCAGCGCCACAGTGGCGCCCACGACGTCGATCACCCGCTTGAGGTGGGAGTACCACGGCGCGTTCATCCCCGCCGGCTCGATGTAGAGCAGGGGCTCGTGACCCATCGGCGAGGAACGGAGGCGACGGCTGTCGATGCCGCGCAGCCCGGTGGCCAGGTGCACGTGCACCCGCGCGGCCAGGAGCGCCGTGATCACGTCGTCGCACTCGTCGTGCTCGAGCGCCCCCGGGACCACGATGGCGCCGTCGACCTCGAGCTCGCGCAGCATGGCCGGGGCGTCGGACGCCTGGCCGAGCACGGGGCGGGCGAGGTGGGCGGCGTGGCCCTCGGACGAGCGGAAGTAGCCGATGACGTCGTAGCCGACCTCGGGGTGCTCCAAGAGGTGGGCCCCGAGGCGACCGGCTTCCTCGTCGGCCCCGACGATGGCGACGTTGCGGAGCAGCTTCCCGGTGGCCCGTTGCGCCATGAGCCAGTTCCGGTAGATGGCGCGCCCGGCGAGGAGGCTCAGGAACGTCACGACGGCCCCGGCCGCCACGAGCGAGATCGCGTCCCCCGCGAGCGGCGGCGCCAGGACCACACCCAGGAGGCCGACGATGATGCTGACGTAGGCGAGGCGGACCACCTCGGTGGAGCGGACCGCACAGACGCGTGCTCGATAGAGACCGGCTACGGCCAACCCAGCCACGGTGCCCGCGGTGAGCGCGGGTGCCGCCAGCCACCACGACCAGTGCACCCCATCGGGGGCCCAAGGGCCGAGCGGGGCCAGCAGCCACGCGGGCAGCACCATGAAGATGTCGGTGGTCACGAGCTGGCGGCGGAGCGCGGATCGACCGCGCTGCGCGTCGACCCGGGACGGGCGCGACGAAGCGTCGGTCGCCGTCTCGGACCTCACCGGTCCGCTTTGGGCAGCCGCTGATCCCAGCTGCGCTGCCGCACCGATCTCGCCCACCGCCATGCCTCCGCTCTCCGCCGGGACCTCGCACCCCTCCTCGGGCCGAGCTCCTCCGTCCTCTCTGGCCCGTTGTGACCAGGCCAGGCCCAGATATTGTCACGGAACGTGAGGTAAAGCGACCCCAATCTCCTCGCGGAGAGTGAGATTTCCGTCACCAATGGGTGGATGCGCACCTTACGGGGGGTGCCGAGCCACCACCCGCCGTCACCGAGGTCGTACCATCGGCGCCCAGTGACCGGGACGGACGCCGCGGTGGACGCGGTGCGGGCCGCCCTCGAGCACCTGGCACCGGCCGGCGTCCGGACGGGAGCGCTGCCCGTGGAGGAGCGCCACGTGGCCCACCTCCACGCCCGCGAGCGGTCGACCGTGGTGTCCGCCGCCGCCGCGCGCCGGCGCGAGTTCGCCACCGGGCGCGCCCTGCTCCGCCACCTCATCGGCGAACCCGTGGAGATCCCCCGCTCGGCGTCTCGGGCGCCCCAGCTGCCCGACGGGCTCGTCGGCACGTTGTCCCACGACGCCGACCTGGCCGCGGCGGCGGTGAGCTCGGTGGAGGTCGCGGCCGCGCTCGGCCTCGACCTCGAGCGCACGCGACCCATGGGCCCGAGCGAGGTGGCGCTGGTGCGGCGACCCGACGAAGCCGACCTCGACGCCCGACTGGTCTTCGTCCTGAAGGAGGCCGCCTACAAGGCCTGGTCGGGCCTCGGCGGCGAGCTGCTCGACTTCCCCCAGGTGCGCGTCACCGTCGAGGCGGGCGCGTTCGAAGCCGAGGTGCTCGGTCGGGCCACGACGCTCCGCGGCCGGTTCGCCGAGGCCGGCGGGCGGTGGCTGGCGCTCGTGGTGCGCGCGCCGGGCGACGCGTCAATTTGCAGGGGCGGGCTGGCGCGGGATCGTGAAGCGGAAGGTGGCGCCTGAACCGGGCTCGCTCTCGGCCCAGATGCGGCCGCCGTGGGCGTTGAGCACCTGCCGGGCGATGTAGAGGCCCAGCCCGGTGCCGCTCACGGTGTCGCCACGCTCCCGCACGAACTTGTCGAAGATCCGCTCGAGCGACTCCTCGGCGATCCCGGCACCGTGGTCGCGGACGACCACCTCGGCGACGTCGGCGTCGCCTCGCACCTCGATCTCGATCGGCTCGACCGCGGGAGAGCTCTTCTGGGCGTTGTCGAGCAGGTTGGCCAGCACCTGGTGGAGCCGGTCGCCGTCGCCCTTGATCCAGATCGGTCCGTCCGATGGGCCCAACTCGAACCGGCGGTCGGGCGCGACCGAGCGCGCCGCCTCGACCGCCGTCTCCACCTCGCTGACGAGGTCGAGGAGCTCGAGCACGTGGACGAGCCGACCGGTCTCCACGCTCTGCGTGTCGAGCACGTCGCGGGTCATGGCCTGCAGGCGTCGCGCGTTGGCGGCGGCCCGGCGTGACGGCGCTGTGCCGGTCCGCCTCGTCCATCGACTCCCAGTGATCGATGGTGGTCTCCAGGAACCCGAGCACGCCGGCCACGGGGGTGCGGAGCTCGTGGGACACGATCGAGATGAGCTCCTGCTGCGCGTCGCTGAGCTGGCGCAGCCGGTCCTGCTCGGCGCGCGCGGTCCGCAGCCGTCGGTACAGGATCACGGTGAGCAGGAACCCGGCGCCGAGCAGCACCAGGATCAGGACGAGGCCGGCGGACTCGAGCGGCCCTGCGAGCGGGTCCTCGAACTCGTCGATGTCCTGGCGGAACGCCACCCGCCACCCGGCGGCGGGCACGTCGGCCAGCACCACGATCTCGCCGTCGAAGCGGTGGACGCCCACCGAGGCGTCGATGAACCGCTCGTCGTCGAACCTCCGGCCGAGCAGCGAGGCGTCGTTGGAGCCGATGACCGCGCCGGTGCCGTCGTAGAAGAGGTACTCGCCGGTGTCGCCTCGCCGCAGCGAGCCGATCTCCTTGTTGAAGTCGCTGTCGGAGGCCACCACGCTCTCGAACACGAAGGCGCCGCGACGGGCGCCGGAGGTGGGATCGAGGATGGGGAGCACGAAGGCCACGACGGGCTCCTCGGTGGTGAGCCCCTGCTCCACGGGGAGCACCCCGCCCACGCCTTGGGCGAAGGTCGGGGACGCGCTCAGCTCGTCGAAGCCCGGCCAGGTGAACGGCTGCCCGACCGAGTCCGCCAACAGCTGCACGCCCTGCGTGATCGTGCCCTCGCGCGTCGAGGAGGTAGAAGCCGGAGCGCGCGTCGGGCAGGAGCTGGAGGAGGTCCTCCAGCTCGGCGAGGTCCTCTGGGCTGCCCTCCACCAGGCGGAAGGGGTTGTCGGGGTTCGACAGGCCCGCGGTGCCCGAGAAGATGTTGAGGAACCGCTGGTTCTGGCTGCCGGCGATGGCTTGCACCTCGGCGTCGATCGAGTCCTCGAGGGCGTTCAGCCCCCGCTCCTGCGCACTGGTGAGCAGCAGGTTGGCGAGGATCGCGGCGGCGAGGAAGCCCACCAGGACGACGAACGGGAGGAGCGACTCAAGCCGTCGACGCATCGTCGTCCTCCTGCTGGTCGGCGGGGCTGGCGGCGGCCGGGAGCCACACGGTGAAGCGGGCGCCACCCCCAGGGGCGTCGTCGACGGTGACCTCGCCGTGCATCCGCGGCGACGAACTCTGCCACCAGCGACAGGCCGATGCCCACCCCCCGCGTCTGCACGACGGCGTCGCCCGACCCCCGGTAGAAGCGCGTGAACACCTGCTCCCGCTCGTGCGGCGGGCACGCCCGGGCCTTGTCGCGACACGACGAGGCGGGCTCCTCCGTCGGCCGGGACCACCGACACGCTGATCGTCGAGGCCGGCGGGCGAGAACTTCACGGCGTTGGTGAGCAGGTTGGTGACGATCCGCTCCAGCCCGTTGGCATCACCGGCCACCGGCGGCGCGACCGCGACCGTGCAGTCGATCGTGTGCTCGGTGAACACCGGTCCGAGCCGATCGACGACGGACTCCACCAGGGCGCCGAGGTCGATCGGGTTGGACCGACACGACCAGGCCGCCGTGGTCGAGGAGCGAGAAGTCGAGCAGGTCTTGCACGACGCCGCTCAACGAGCGGGCGTTGGCCGCGATGCGATCCGCGAAGTCGCGGCGCTGCGCATCGCTGAACCGATCCCAGCTCGCCGTGAGGAGCGATGCGAACCCGGCGATGGCGGTGGCCGGCGTGCGGAGCTCATGCGACGCCGTGCCCGAGGAACACCGTCTTCAGGCCGTCGAGCTCGCGCAAGCGGTGCAGCGCCTCCTGCTGGCTGGCGTACAGCGAGGCGTTCACCATCGCGGCCGTGACCAGCTCGCTCAGCGCGCGGAGGGACTCGAGCTCGGAGGCGTCGAGCGTCCGGCCGGCCACGATCTGGAGGAGGGCCACGCTGCGGCCGCCGCGCTGCAGGGCGAGGGCCAGCGTCTCGCCGGCCCGCAGCTCGGGTCGGGGGGCTGAGCACGGCCTTGGCCTGGGCCGCCGGCGCCACGCCGATGCTGAACAGCTCGGTCTGTCCGGCCCGACTCGATCCGGTCGACAGGGCGACGCCGTCCAGCCCGAAGTGATCGGACAGCTGCACCGCCACCGCCGGGAGCACCTCCGCCAGCTCGAGGGACTGCTGGACGAGGGGGGCGACGTCGCCGATCAGACGGACCTGGGCCCCGCGGCGGAGCGCCTCCGAGCGCTGCGCCCGGCCGCGCCGGCTCACCACGAGCACACACGCCGCCGCCGCGATGGCCACCACGGTGCCGGCCGCGGCCAGGCCCACGGTCGGGGCCTTCCAGCCCACCGCGTCCCGCGCACCGGCCCGCACCGTCAGCGACCGACCTGCGACCGACAGCACCTGCTCGGGGAGGCGAGCCGGCGCGTGGCCGGACGGCGTCGCGTAGGCGGAGCGGACGTCCTCGATCGTCGCCACGGCTCCTTCCGGTGTGTGCAGCGCCGCGAGCGCACCGAGATCCAGGGGCGCCACCACCCATCCGATCAGGCGGGCCCGCCGCTCCACGGAGGTGCGCGGACCGCCAGGCACGCTCGCCGGCGGCGTACACGGCCGCGACGAGTGGGGTGCGCAGACCGCCGGCGAGGTCGACGGCGACGCCCATCTGCGGCGTCCCCCGTGTCCCGGGCTCGGTCGAGGACCGCCGCCACCCCAGGAGCGGCTCGATCCGCAACGGACAGGATCGGCGGGCCTGTAGCCGGGGGCAGACCACCCGTGAGCGACACGAACCCCACCTCTGCCGCCCCGGGGATGGAGGCGGTGGCGGCGGGACCGCTCACGGCGGCCAACCCCAACGTGGGGACCTCGGCGGCCGCCGACGCCACGCCGCGCAGCCCGCGCTCGACGTCGACGCCGAGCCCCGCCGTCACCTGGGCCAGGACCGATTCGTCCGCAACGGCGCGCCGGTCGAGGTCCAGCTGGCGGCTCCGTTGCACTCCTGCGCCCGTGAGGGCGAGCACGATGACCGCGGCCAGGAGGGCCAACCCGGCCTCGCGCAGGGTCGGCCGGCGCCGGTCACCCGCCTCGTTCGAGTCGCCCATCGTCTCCCCCAGCCGACGAACCGTTCGTCACCGCGGCGCGCCCACTCCGGCGCCAGCGTATGGTCCGGGGACGACCCACGGAGGCCCGTGATGACCACCATGCTGATCGTCGACGACGAGATGGACATGCGCATGCTCGTCCGCGTGGTCATCGAGATGGCCAACAACGGCCTGTCGATCGTCGGTGAGGCGGCCGACGGCGCGGAGGCACTCGAGGTGTGGCGCGGCTCGACGGGCCGCGGGTGCCGGATGTCGTGATCCTCGACAACCGCATGCCGGAGCTCACCGGGCTCGAGGTGGCCAAGCAGATCCTCTCGGAGCGCCCCGAGCAGCTGATCGTGCTCTACAGCGCGTTCCTCGACGAAGACGTGCGCGCCTCGGCCAGGGAGCTGGGCATCACGTGCTGCGTCTCGAAGGAAGACCTCGACCGGCTCCCGGCGCTGATCCACGAGCTCACCGCCGCCTGACCGCGGCGGTCACCCACCGGCGTCGGACCCCGTGATCGCCCGACGGAGCGCGCGCAGGTTCCCCTTGGGGAGGTAGGTGGCCCCGCTGGCTCGGACGCGCTCGACCAGATCGGCGTCCTGGTAGTTGGTGAACACGATCACCCGGATGTCCGGCGCCTCGTCCGCCAGGCGCTGGGCCACCTCGAGCCCGTGCGGCCCCGGAGGCATCCGATGGTCGAGCACGGCCACGTCGGGCCGCAGCCGCACGCACAGGTCGAGCGCGGAGGCACCGTCTGTGCACTTGCCGACCACGTCGTGTCCCTCGAGCGCGAGGTCCGTGAGCACGAGCTCGAGCGCACCAGGGTCGTTGTCGGCCACGACGACGCGGAGGCGGGGGCTGGGCACGCACCCATCTTCTCGGAAAGCCGACGCCCGTCGACGCTGCCGCGTAGGGTGCGCCGATGGCCCGGCTCGTGCTGCTCCGCCACGGTGAGAGCGAGTGGAACCGCGAGAACCTGTTCACCGGGTGGTGGGATTCGCCCCTCACCCCGCTGGGCGAGTCGCAGGCGGCGGAGGCCGGTCGGCTCATGGACGAGCACGACGTGCGCGCCGACGTGGTCCACACCTCCTTGCAGACCCGAGCCATCCGCACCGTCGAGCTGGCCCTCTTCGGGCAGGGCCGCTCGTGGATCCCGGTCCGTCGGGACTGGCGCCTCAACGAGCGCCACTACGGCGACCTCACGGGGCGGAACAAGGCCGAGACGGCGGAGCTCTACGGCGTCGACCAGGTGAAGGTGTGGCGACGCAGCTACGACGTCCCGCCGCCGCCCATCACACCCGAGAACGAGCACAACCCGAACGGCGACGAGCGGTACGCCCAGGTGCCCCCCGAGGAGGTGCCGCTCGCGGAGTGCCTGAAGGACGTCGTCGGACGGCTCCTCCCGTACTGGGACGAGGTCCTCGCCCCGGACCTCCGCGACGGCCGCACGGTCCTCGTCGGTGCCCACGGCAACAGCCTGCGGGCCCTCGTGAAGCAGCTCGACGAGCATCAGCGACACGGACATCGTCGAGGTCAACATCCCCACCGGCGAACCGCTCGTGTACGAGCTCGACGACGACCTGCGGCCGACCGACGCGAAGCCCGTCGAGGAGCGCTATCTGCGCAGCCCCGACGAGATCCGTGCGGCAGCGGAGGCGGTGGCCCGCCAGGCGGAACGCGGCTGACCAGGGCGCCAGGTGGAACAATGGCGCCGACCCGACCACAGGAGGCGGTGCGGTGCTCGGACAGCACAAGGCGGCTCGAACGGCCGCGACCATGGCGGTGGGCGCGGCCCTCTTGGCGGGTGGGTGCCGCACCGACCGCGACGTGACGCGCCCGGCGCCCGAGCCGGTCAGCCAGGAGCGCGGTGGCGGCCGCCCTCCTCACGATCGACGACCTGCCCACCGGCTACGTGGCGGCCGAGAAGGGCACTCCGATCGACGCCGACGTGCTCCCGGAGCACGAGTGCGACGATGCGATCACCGACCTCGACCCGAAGGAGACGGCCACGGCCGACTTCACGAGCTCCGGCCGGGTCCTCACCAGCACCGTCGCGTGGTTCCCGGGTGGTGGCTCCGAGGTCGACCGCCTCTACCGCGACGTCGCGGAGGACTGCGAGCAGGTGGTCATCACGGCCGAGGAGATCTCGGTGCGGACGTCGGAGCTCGACTTCGGCGTGCTCACCGACGACACGCTGGCCCTCAAGTTCGAGCTGGAGCTGCCCGAACGGTGCCATCGAGGAGCGCGACCTCATCATCATGCGCGAGGGCAACCTCTTGAGCATCGTCCGGCTCAGCGGGCCGCGCCCGTCCAACAAGGAGACCCTCGACTCGGTGGTCAGGGTGGCCATCGGCCGCCTCGGCCGGCTCGCCGAGGACACCGACGGACGCGCCTGACCTCAGGCGTCACACGGCGTCCGGTCCGCGCTCGCCCGTGCGGATGCGGACCGCGAGGACCACGGGTGTGAGCCACACCTTGCCGTCGCCGATCCTGCCGGAGTGCGCCGCCGCGGCGATGACGGCGACCAGCCGCTCCGCGTCGTCATGCCGAACGAGCACCTCCACCTTCACCTTCGGCACGAAGTCGATGGCGTACTCCGTGCCGCGGTAGGTCTCGGTGTGGCCGCCCTGCCGGCCGAACCCCTTCACCTCGCTGACGGTCAGGGCCTCCACCCCCGCGCCGTTCAGCGCCTCCTTCACGGCCAGCAGCCGGTGCGGCTTCAGGATCGCCGTGACGAGGCTCAGCACGTCGGTGCACCCACCGGGTCAGCCCGGCGCGCTCGCCAGTCCGTCGTCGGCCGCCAGTCGCTCCAGCAGGTAGCCGCGCGAGCGGACGGTGCGGATCGCCAACGCCAGCGGTGACAACCGGCGCCGCAGTCGCAGCATGTGCACGTCGAGGGCGTTGCGGCCCGGCGCCCCTGCCGGCCACCCCGCCCGGGCGAGGGCGTCGCGCGACACCACCGCGCCGTAGCGATCGAGCAGCGCCGCCGTGAGCCGGGCCTCGACCGGTGGGAGCGACACCCACCGGTCGCCGAGCCGGAGGACGCCGTCGTCGTCGAGCGCCGGTGACGGATCGCACCCGGGCCTCCACACGGCGGCGCAGGCCCTCGACGCGGGCGCGCAGGTCCACCTCGCCGGCGGGGACCCGGATCCAGTCCTCGAGCTCGTCGAGCGGTTCGAGCGGGGGCGGGGCGCCGTCCTCGAGCAGCAGCAGCCGAGGGCAGCCCTCGCTCCGCAGCTGGTCGCGCCGCGCCTCCTCGAGAGGCCAGCGCACGAGGACGACTTCCACGGAGCGGACCGTAAGGAGGAAAGGTTTCGCAGTTGTTTCGCCCCTGTGAAGCGTTCTGGAGGGGGGTTCGACACGATCGGGGACACAACGGCCCCTCTGGTTACGTATGCTCCGCGCCCATGGCTCGCCAGTCGCATCTCGACCACCTCGCTTCGGTCTCCCTGTTCTCGGCGTGCTCGAAGAAGGAGCTGCAGGCCGTGGCGAGGGCGTCGGACGAAGTCGACGCTCCCCGCCGGCCGGGTCCTCTGCGAGCAGGGCGGCATCGGGCGCGAGGCCTTCATCATCATCGACGGGACCGCCGAGGTCCGTCGCAACAAGAAGCAGGTGGCCACGCTCGGCGCGGGCGCCTGCGTCGGGGAGCTCGCGCTCCTCGACCACGGCCCTCGCACGGCTTCGGTGGTGGCGCTCACGGACATCAGGGTCCTCGTCATCGGTGCCCGCGAGTTCGCGGCCATCGTCGACGAGGTGCCGCCGATCGCGCACAAGATCATGCGATCGCTGGCCGCCAAGGTGCGCGAGCTCGACACCCAGATGTTCGGCTGACGCCCCGGCTTTCGGGGGCGGACGCCCGAACAGGTACGTTCGCGACGTGACGCCGCGCCGCGTGAAGCCCCACCAGGTCGCCATCGCCGTCGGCGTGATCCTCACCGCCATCGTCGCGGGCTCCGGGATCACGGCCACGCTGGCGCAGTGGCACGACGACAGCGATGTGCAGCGAGAGGTCTTCGGGAACATCCCGAGCGTCTGGAAGCTGGTCTTCTACACCGTGCTGCCGGTCCTGGTCCTCTACGGGTCGGTGCTCTTCAGCCAGCGGGTGCGCAACTGGGAGCGGGGCGCGCCCGACAACCGGGCCACCACGAAGAAGAACGTCGGGAAGCGCATGAAGGACTTCCGCGCCGGCGTCTACATGCAGACCCTGCTGCGCGACCCCGCCGCCGGGATCATGCACAGCCTCATCTACTTCTCCTTCCTGATCCTGCTGGCCGTCACCACGGTGCTCGAGATCAACCACCAGATGCCGGAGTCGGCCAAGTTCCTGCACGGCGACGTGTACCGGGGCTACTCGCTCATCGGCGACGCCGGCGGGCCTCATGCTGCTCGCCGGCGTGGTGTGGGCGATCGTCCGCCGCTACGTGCAGCGGCCGTACCGCATCCGCATCAAGTCGAAGCCCGAGCACGCCATCATCCTCGGCACCATCCTGGCCATCGCCGTCACCGGCTTCGGAGCGGAGGTGTGGCGCATCGCCCTCCAGGGCCGACCCGACTTCGAGACGTGGTCGTTCGTCGCCTACCCCCTGTCGGGCCTGATCGACACCCACAGCAACCTGGCCGGGGCCCACCAGGTGTGGTGGGTCGCCCACGTGGTCAGCTTCTTCCTCTTCGTCACGATCCTGCCGGTGACGATGCTGCGCCACATCTTCACGTCGCCGCTGAACATGTACCTGCGCGACCGCGAGCGGCCCAAGGGCGCCATGAAGCCGATGCCGAACCTCATGGAGACCGAGCTCGAGAGCTTCGGCGCCTCCACGGTCGAGGACTTCACCTGGAAGCAGCTGCTCGACACCGACGCCTGCACGATGTGCGGCCGGTGCACCTCGGTGTGCCCGGCCCACGCCACCGGCAAGCCGCTCGATCCGCGCGAGATCGTGCTGAAGGTGGGCGAGGTCATGGCCCGCACCGGCACCCCGGCGGTGTCGCCGCCGATCGGCGTCGATCCGGACATCATCGTCGAGGCCAACAACGTGTTCGACCGGATCACCTCGGAGGAGGTGTGGGCGTGCACGACGTGCAAGGCCTGCGACGAGATCTGCCCGGTGAACATCGAGATCCTCGACAAGATCCTCGACATGCGGCGCTACCTCTCGCTGATGGAGAGCGACTTCCCCACCGAGCTCGGGAGCGCCTACCGGGCCATGGAGAACTCCGGCAACCCGTGGGGCATGTCCCAGGGCGATCGGGCGGCGTGGACCAGCAAGGTCGACGGTGTGCCGATCGTCGAGCCCGGCGACGCCTTCGCCCACGAGTACCTCTACTGGGTGGGCTGCGCCGGATCGTTCGACGACAAGAACCAGAAGGTCACGATCGCGATGGCCAAGCTGCTGCAGCGGGCCGAGATCGACTTCGCCATCCTCGGCCCGTCGGAGACGTGCACCGGCGACCCCGCCCGCCGATCGGGCAACGAGTACATCTTCCAGATGCTGGCCACGGCCACCATCGAGCAGCTCAACACGATGGGCGTGAAGAAGATCATCACGCAGTGCCCCCACTGCTTCAACACGCTCCTCAACGAGTACCCGCAGCTCGGCGGGCACTTCGAGGTCGTCCACCACAGCCAGCTCCTCGAGCAGCTGATCGACTCGGGCAGCCTCGACCTCACCGACGCCCGGCTCGACGAGCGGGTCGTGTACCACGACTCCTGCTACCTCGGCCGGCACAACGACGTGTACCTCTCGCCCCGCAACGTCATCGGCAGCCTCGGCGGCATCGAGATCGTCGAGGCCGAGCGCAACGGCACCAAGGGGATGTGCTGCGGGGCCGGCGGCGCCCGCATGTGGATGGAGGAGAGCATCGGCACGAAGGTGAACGACGCCCGCGGCCGCCGAGCTCATCGCCACCGGCGCCAGCAAGGTCGCCACCGCCTGCCCCTTCTGCTACATCATGTTGGACGACGGCGTGAAGGGCGCTGGGGCCGAGGAGACGGTGCAGGTCGCCGACATCTCCATGCACCTCCTCGCCGCCCTCGAAGCGGCCGACGACCGGGCGGCGCCGGAGCTGCAGACGCTCGAGGACTGACCATGCTCGGGCCGCCGCAAGGACGAGAAGTGGAACGGCTCCGAGCGGCGGCCCCGCGGCCGTCGTGCTCATCGTCAACGACGACCCCGCGGCCTGCGAGATGCTCGTGCGCATGGTGGCGCACCAAGGGCTACCGAGCCATCGGCGCCACCAGCAGCGACGAGGCCACCGGGACGCATCGCCGCCGAGCTCCCCCGGTGCATCGTGCTCGACTTCGACTCGGGCGGGATCGGCACCAGCCTCAAGGTCCTCGACACCATCCGCAGCCACGACGACCCGCGGGTGAGCACCGCACGCGTCGTCCTGTGCGCCGCCAGTCCCAAGAACCGCACGTTCTCGTTCCAGTCGGGCGCCGACAGCTTCCTGGTCCGCCCGTTCCACCTCGACGAGCTCGTCGGCCAGATCGCCGACGTCCTCGCCCGGGCCCACGAGGACCGCGCCCGCCACCGGCGCGACGAGCTCGCTCGCCACGGCGACTGAGCCGGGGCCGTGGGCGGGTTCGAGGTCGTCGATCCCCGCTACGCGGCCTGTACGAGCGAGCCGTCGAGGTGCTCGACGCCGACGAGCGCGTGCAGACCGTCCGCGCCGGCGGGTCCATCGGAGCCGGCACCGCGGACGCCTGGAGCGACCTCGACCTCGAGGTGGTCACCCACGCCGAGCACCACGACGCCTTCCTCGCCGACCGTGAGGCTTGGCTCGCCGCCATCACCCCGACCGTGTTCGCCCAGACGCCGATCGCGCCGTTCATCGTCAACACCGTCACGGCCGACGGACTGACGTTCGACATCGCCGTGTGGTCCGGAGCGGCTCCCGAGTGGCCGACGCCCCCGTGCGGTACTCCGTCGGCATGCTGTCGGCCACCAAGTTCGAGGACCTCGGGGCCGCCCTCGAGTACGCGGTGGCCGAGCAGCTCCGCGGCCTGGCCGGCCCGTTCATCACCTTGCTGCAGCGCGAGGAGCACCTCCGCCACCTCACGGGGTCCCGCACCTGCTCGGGCTGCTCACCACGGTGTTCCTCGCCGAGACCGGCAAGGCGCCGCCGGGCAAGCGCTGGAACGACACCTACACCGAAGAGCAGCGCGCCGCCGTCGCGGCCTTGCCGCCGGTGAGCGCAACCCGCGAGGGACTGAGGCCTTCGGCCTCGGGTACGCCGAGCTGCTCGTCACCAGAGCCCGGCCCCTCTACCAGCGCTACGGCCTGGAGTGGCCCGCGGCGCTGGCCAGCGTCGCCGCCGGACCGTGTCCAGTCGGAGCTCGGCGTCGACGTCAGCGCCTGGCTGCACTGACCGCGCCGCTCACTCTTCGTCGAAGTTCTCCCAGTAGCGGCTCGGGGTCGGGCCGCGCTGGCCCTGGTACTTCGACTTCAGGTCGCCCTGCCCGTAGGGCACGTCGGCGGGCGTGGTCATCCGCAGGAAGCTGATCTGCCCGATCTTCATGCCCGGGTAGAGCGTGATCGGCAGGTTGGCCACGTTCGACAGCTCCAGCGTGATGTGCCCGTCGAAGCCCGCATCGATGAACCCAGCCGTGTTGGACACGAACACGCCGCCACGTCCTGCGAGGAAGTTCTGGATCTTCCGACCGGCCGGCCGAACCTCGATGTCGTAGATCCGCTCGCAGGTCCCGGTGTCGATGACCTCGACCACTCGATCCCACGCCAGGCCGCCGTCGACGAGCCGATCAAGGTGCGATGTGTCGGCTCCCGCACCCGCGTACACGGCGGCCAGCCGGCGGATCGTGGCGAAGCGGATCGCGTCCCGCCCGCTGCGACGCTCGATGTCGTTGAGATCGCTCGCGTGCGCATACCCCGCCCGCTCGCTCGCCTCGACCTGCGTCAGACCCGCGTCGTGTCGAAGACGGCGGAGCAGCGCGTCCGGCAGCGGCACGGTCGTGAGCAGCTTGTGCTCGTTGTCGGGGGCGTACACCTGCCAGAGCGGGAGGTGATCGGTGTCCTTCCGACAGGAGCCGGCGCGCTTGCCGAGGCGTGCGAACAGGAGGAGCACGTCGCTGACGAGCCCGTCGGACGTCGTCCACACCGACGTGCGGCCGCCAGCGGTCGAGCCGTCGCTGTCGCCGTCGACGAGCCCAGTCGAGGAACGCCTCGACCAGGTGCGATGGCCAGCCGAACACGGCGCTCGGGACCCGCTTCGTGGGTGCATGGCCTCCCATGCCCAGCCAGTCGAAGACCTTGGCCAGGAGGGTGGAGCAGCAGGTGACGGCACCTTCGGACCGGTGGACGGGGAGGCCCAGTCCGGCGAACGTCGGCTTCGAGCCGGTCGAGGCGCTCCTGGTCGGTGTTGGAGATCACGACCTGGCGGTCCCGCCGGTAGCCCTCCGCCACGTACATCCCGAGCGTCCAAGCCAGCTCGGCGTCCACGGGGATGATCAGCGGTAGACGATGGCGCTCGCCCTTCCCACGGACGAAGTCGCCGTCGTCGAGCTCGTCGTGCACGCCAGGGACGTACGCAGCGATCGACCATGGCAGCTGTCTGCGCTCGCGGTAGTACGCTGGGCGACAGCTCCGCCTCGTGGAGCCAAGCGGTCACCGTGACGCTCTCCTCGACGAACGCTCGCTCGATGGTCGGCCCTTCGAGCAGCAGCGAGCCCCAGGCCGCCTCCGGGATGACGATGCGGAGGTCGATGCGTCGCATCCGCACCGGCGGGGTCCGGGATGTGCCGAGCCACCGCGACGAGCACGCCCGGTCGACAACTCGGCCGTGCGCGCCTTGCGGAGCGCGCCCTCCTCGTCGAGCGTGAAGAGGTTGTGCCCGGCGGTGACACGGATCCGTCGACCCGAGGCCAGCCGGACCTCGTAGATCTTGTCCTCAGGACCCTCGTAGAAGCCGGTGACCTCGTGGTACCCGACCTCGAACGTCTCGGGGTCGAACCCCACGATCTCGCACGGCGTCTGCTCCTTGACGAGCTCGCCGATCGTGCGCCGTCGAACGCCCTGGCGATCGCGGACGAGGAGCTCCTCGCCGGCGGGAAGGCTGGAGTGGATCAGCAACCCCAAGCCGCCCCAGAGCTCGATTTCCCTTCGATCCGCGCTACGAGGTCGTCGGGCAGCGCAACCCGCTCGAACGTGGAGCCGAGGACGAACTCGCCGGGGTGGAGGACGAAGGGTCGGTCGTCGTCGATCTCCACGAGGCGCGTGAGCTCCTCGAGGTTCTTCTTCACGTCGATCACCGGCATCGTGTGGTTGAGGAACACACGGAAGTACCGATCGAGGCGGACGTCGACCGAAGCCGGTTGGATCAACGAGTCGTCGGAGGGCTCGAGCTTGATGCGACCGGCGGCGAGCGCTTCCCTGATGCTGCGGTCGGACAGGATCACGGCGAGAACCTAGTGCGCGGGGTGTGACTCCCTAGGAGGCTCGTCCTCCAGCCTTGGACGTGGTCTTCGGGCCGAAGCGTTGGTGGGCAGCTTGGGTGGTGACACCCAAGCGCCTCGCCGATGGCGGCCCACGACGCGCCGGCCTCGCGGGCGAAGCCGACCAGGACGTACAGCTTGCGATCGGCGGCGTCGCGCAGCGCCGCCGTGGCTGCCAGCCCGGCACCCACGGTGAGCTCACCATCACCTGATCTCAGCACCAACCCCCGCATGGCCTCGTCGATGATCGAGTCAGCCGCCCCCGCGGGACCGGGCGCGCCCGCCGTCCCCATGGGCCAGCAGGCTAGTCCCGGAGCGCACCGTCGTCCTCAGGGCAGTGCCCGCTCCTCACGACGGTCGAACGACGCGATCGGCGCGTGGCCGCCGTGCATCCAGCGCCCTTCCACCAGCGGCGGCCCTTCGCGAAGCCGCAGGTCACGGCGTCGTGACAACCTGCTCAGCCGATCAACCGGGCCAGGCCCTCGCGATAGAAGGCTTCGGCGTCGGCTACCGACGTCACGGTGGAGCGGGGCTTGAGGGCGCCGAAGGCGGCGTTCCAGTACGCCGAGTCGCCCGGGCGGCGGGTCATCCACGGGCCGACGTAGAGGTAGGGCTCGTCGTGGTGGTGGTCGCCGGGAGACACGCCGACGTCGCAGCGATCGTCGGTGCCCGGGCCGACCGCCAACAGGCAGCTGGCGTCGAAGTGCTCCGGCCACAGCTGGATCGGAGCGGGTGAGCTGGCGGTGAGGCCGATGAGGTCGAGGGCCTGCCAGCCGAGGTCGTACCAGTCCGCCAGTCCTGCGACTACCTCCGCATCGAGCTGCAGCGGAGCATCCACGTCCCCGATGTCGGGCGTGTCGTTGCCGACGGTGAAGTCGGCGGTCAGGTCGACGTCGACTGCCGCGGCCAGGTCGGCCAGCGTGGCACCGGCCATCGGTAGGACCCGCAGCCGACTCGCCGATCTCGTGCACCAGGGAGGTGCCGGAGGTGCGGATGACCTCGAGGACGTCGGGCGGGCCGAACGCCGGGGTGCCGATCCCGCCGGGGGTGGCACGGAGGCCGAAGCGACCTGAGACGGTGTGACGTCGTCGGGCGAGGATGTGGGTGGCTACCCGTTGGAGCTCCAGCCGGGTGGTGGCCAAGACCGGTGACGGCATCGATCAGACGTCCCGGTTGGAGGTGGCGATGCTGACGAGGCTGGGGCGGTCGGCGACTGCGAGGGCGGCTTCGAGCGCGGGGCGGAGGTCGTCGGGCGTCCGCACCGAGAACCCGGCGGCGCCGCAGGAGGTCGCGAACTCGGCGAAGTCGGGGTTCACCAGCTGGGTCTGCCAGACCGGGCGGATGGCTCCGAGCTGTTCCCGGCTGATCTTCGCGAGCTCGCCGTTGTCGAGGACGATGTGGGTGAGGGGGAAGCCTTCCTTCACGGCGGTGGTGACCTCGGCGAGGTACTGGCCGAGGCCGCCGTCCCCGGAGATCGACACGACCTTGCGACCCGAACCAGCGCGTCGCACGGCGACCGAGGCGCCGAGGGCGGCGGGGAGGGCGAAGCCGATGGAGCCGAGGTAGCCGGACATGAGCACGTCCTGGCGGCCTCGGCATTCGAAGAAGTGCCCGAAGCTGTAGGTGTTGTTGCCGACGTCGACCGCGATGGCGGCGTCTTCGGGCATGAGGTCGCTGAGCACCTCGAACACGAGGGCGGGATGGAGGCGACCGTGGGCGTCGACGAGATCGCGCCGCGACGCCTTCTCGGCGCGCCACCGCTGCCACCGGGTCGCGATCGTCTGCCGGATCGCGGGGCGGTCGACGGCAGGGAGGGCCGTCACCAGCTCTTCGATGGTGCGGGCGATGTCGCCCCACAGGGGCACCTCGACGGGATGGAACTTGCCCAGGATCATCCGGTCGAGGTCGACCTGGATGGTCGGGACCCACACCGGGATCGAGGTGTGGTTCGAGAACGAGGCGCCGAGCACGAGCAGGCAGTCGGCTTGGGCGACGGTCTGGCTCGCGACGGGGATCCCCGATCGTCCGAGGACGCCGCAGCCGAGCGGGTGGTCGTCGGGGAAAATGCCCTTGGCCTTGAACGTGGAGATCACCGGAGCGTCGAGATGCTCGGCGAGCGCCATCACCGCATCCCGGTGGGGGCGGGCGCCGTTGCCCACCACGATGGCCGGGCGCTCGGCGTTCCGGAGGAGCTCGACGGCCCGGGCCAGCTCGTCGGCGGGTGGGGCGATGGCAGTGGCGGCCATCCGTCCCGCCCGTGGCCGGGGCGGCGGATCGTCGAGACCGGGCAGCTCCTGCACGTCGTCAGGCAGCACGAGGTGGGCGACATCGCGTTGCACGATGGCGTGCTTCATGGCGAGGGCGGCGAGCTCAGTGGCGTTGGCCGGAGCGAGGATCGTCTGTCCCCACTCGGCCACGGCGTCGAAGGCCTTCTCGAGGGGCAGCTCCTGGAAGGTGCCCGGCCCGATGACCTGGGTCTGGACCTGCCCGGTGAGCGCCAGGACCGGGATCCGGTCGACCTTGGCGTCCCACAGACCGGTGAGCAGGTTCGTGGCCCCGGGGCCGGCGATGGAGAAGCAGGCCGCCGGGTTGCCGGTGAGCTTCGCGTAACCGGAGGCGGCGAAGGCAGCGGCGCCTTCGTGGCGGATCCCGACGTAGGTCAGGCGGCCGTCGGCCTCTGCCTTGCGGAGCGCGTCGGCCATCCCGAGGTTGGAGTGACCGACCATCCCGAAGACCGCCTCGAGACCCCACTCGCACAGCACGTCGACCACCTGGTCCATCAGGCTGATCGTTGGCTCGTGGGCGGGAACCTCGATCTCGATCGACGAGTCGTCACCGTCGACGGGCCGCACCTCGTAGGGCGTCGCCGCGTCCCGGAACCCCGGCGGCGGCTCCCCGGTGCGGGTGTCGTACTGGTAGGCGTGCCACGGACAGATCAGCCACCCCTCGTCGAGCTGGCCGTCACCGAGCGGCCCGCCCTGGTGGGGGCAGCGGTTGTCGAGCGCCGACCAAGTGCCGTCCTCGCCGTGCACCACACACACGGCACGATCCCCGGCCACCACCGTGGTCACCCGGCCCGCGGGGATCGCCGGTCGTGGTACCCGGACCCACACCTGCTGCTCGGGCATCGCTACCCCTCACTCTCTCGCGGCCAGCGAAGCCCGAGCTGACCGGTGCGACCTCGGCATGGGCCACCAGCGAACCACGTGGGCGTGCGCAGAGTGTGTCACCAGTGGGTTCGTACGAACGTTGTGGTGACGAGGGCGACGGCGGTTTGCGCCCAGAGCCAACGGCGGACCGCTACGGGATGGTCCGCGGCGAGGGCGCCGGCCGGGAGGAGGAACACGGCGAACGGGAGCCAGATGCGCTCGACCTCGCCTTTCGACATGCCGGACAGGTTGGCGATGGCGACCATGGCCAGCGCGGGGCCGACGACCAGCGCCATCGGACCACGGAGCCGTCGGATCCCGGCGAGGGTGGCGGGCCCGACGATGATCGCGAGGGCGGCGAGGTTGGCGAGGAGGAAGTAGCCGTATGGGCGCACCGAGGCCACGCTCTCGAGGTACTCGAGGCGGGTGGTGAGCAGCCCGTCGATCCACCAGAACCCGGCGAGCGCGGCCAGGCCCAGCACCGCCGTCGCACCGAGCGCGGCGAGGCCGGCGAGTCGCCAGCGACGACGGGCGGCGATCGCGACGGCCGGCAAGAGGAGCACCAGGACCGACCCGTAGGAGAGCAGCAGCGCCACGCCGAAGCCCGCGCCGCCGATCGCGGCTAGCCCATCGCCGCGCCGTGAGGGTCGACCTGTGGCCAGCACCACTGCGGCGGCGGCCCAGGCGGCGACGCCTGCAAACAGCGCGTCGCCAGTGGACGCCACGTAGAGCGCGGCCGGAGCGAGCACGACGAAGGGCATCGCGCGGCGGGCGAGGGCCTCGCCGGCCAGCTCGCGTGTCGTGAGCAGGACCGCTGGCACGGCCGATGCGCCACCGGCGATCACCAGGGCGGCCGCCCATCCGCTGCCGCCCATCCCGGCGCGGGCCATGCCCCAGAGCACGAGCACCAAGCCGGGCGGGTGGCTGCGGATGTGTGTTCCGTAGTCGTCGATGTGGCTCGTGAAGCCACGCAGGAACGGGCCGGGCGAGCCGACTTGGTCGACGTCGAGGAGGTAGTGGCCCCGGAGCTCCATGGGCCGGGTCAACCCGTCCGGTCCGTCGACGAGCGCCAGGGCGACCGCCCATGCGATCGCCGCGAGGGTGCCGATCACGAGGACGTGGCGCCACCGGAGCCGCGCCGCGAGCCCTGGGAGCTGGGCTACAAGGAGCGCCGCTGTCGTGACCGGGAGGGCCAGGGCCAGGAGCCGGCCGGGGGGGCCCAGGCGGAATCGGCCGATGATCGGCGGTGCGAGGATCCGCAGGCGCGCCCCGTCGTCGAGGAGGGCCTGGCCCCAGCGGTTGGCGACGAGCACCAACAGGGCGAAGGCGACCAGGGTCGGCGCCATCGCGCGTGCCGGTGGGATGCGCGGCGTTGCCACCGGCGCAACCTAGGGGCGGGCGGTGCTTCGGCCAGGGCGGTGGCCGCCTGTTCCGCGAATGGTAAGCGGGATCGGGCCCGGGGCAGGACGTCCACTCGGTACGGTCGCCGCAGTGACCGTCACCGCCTCCCGCCCGGGCTCGGTGCTTCGTGATGAGCGCACGGCGGCGGTGCTTGGGATCGCGTTGGGCGTGTCGTTCTCGATCTGCTTCGTCACTGGGCTGATCTCGCACCTGATCCAGGATCCCGGGGGTTGGTTCCATTGGCCGGCCCGCCCCGCGGGGCTCTATCGCGTCACGCAGGGGTTGCACGTCACCACCGGGATCGTGTCGATCCCGCTCCTGCTCGCCAAGCTGTGGGTCGTCTTCCCCAAGCTGTTCGAGTGGCCGCCGGTGCGGTCGGTGGCCCACGCGCTGGAGCGGCTCGCCCTGGTGCCGCTCATCGGCGGGGGCCTCCTCCTCGCCTTCACCGGGCTGGCCAACATCAACATCTACCGGCCGTGGGCCTTCTCGTTCCGGTCCGGGCACCTGGCGGCGGCTTGGATCGCGATGGGCGCCATGGCGGTCCACCTCGGCGCCAAGGGGAGCATCACCCGCCGGGCGCTGCGCCGAGGCGCCGGCGAGGCGCCTGGCCCGGCCGCGCCCGCCGGGGTGCGCCCCGGTCTCGACCGGCGGGGGTTCCTCGCCACGATCTTCGGGAGCGCGGCGCTGGTCGGGTTCCTCTCCGTCGGCCAGACGTTCCGCCCGTTCGCTCGCTTCGTCGTCCTGGCTCCGCGCCGGCCGGACATCGGCCCCCAGGGCTTTCCGGTGAATCGCACCGCCCGGTCCGTGCGCCTCGAGGACGTGGACGCCGATGCCTACCGGCTCGTGGTGGACGGTCCCGGCGCCCCGCGGCCGCTCTCCCTCACCTATCCCGAGCTCCTCGCGGCGGCGGACCACACGGCGACCCTGCCGATCGTCTGTGTCGAGGGCTGGAGCTCGTCGCAGCGCTGGCGGGGTGTCCGTGTGCGCGACCTCCTCGATCGGGCCGGCGTCGACCGCTCCGCGGACTGCGTCGTGCATGCGATGCACGAGAGCGAGCGGCTGCGGACCTCGCCCCTCAGCTCCGGCCATGCGGCCGACCCGGACACCCTCCTCGCGCTGTTCGTGAACGACGAGCCCCTCGGCCCGGATCACGGGTTCCCGGTGCGCTTGATCGGGCCCAATCGGCCGGGGGTCCACCAGACCAAGTGGGTCGGCCGCATCGAGGTGCTCGGGTGAGCCCGCCCGCGGCGCCGGCCGAGGACCATGGACGGTCGTTCTGGATCGGGCTGGCGGTCGGCGGGCTCGTGATGCTCTGGGGAGCGCGGCTGTACCTCGATGCGACTCCCGACCTGACCCGCCGCGTGTCGTTCCTCCGGTGGATGGTGGGGCTCGACCTGGCCCACGATCTCCTGCTGGCTCCCGCGGTGCTGGCCATCGGCCTCCTCGTAGCTCGGGTGGTTCCGGGCCGCGCTCGGGCGTTCGTCCAGGCGGGGCTGATCGCCTCGGGGTTCGTCGTGCTGGTGGGGCTGTTGCCGCTCCTCGGGTCGGCCGATGGCGACAACCCGACGATCCAGCCGCTGGCCTACGGGCCGTCGGTGCTGCTGGTCCTGGCCGTCATCTGGTTCGCCGTAGGGATCGCGGTCCTGGCCCCCAGCCTTCGCCGCCGGCTTCGGGGCCGCTAGAGCTCGTGCACCGGGATCGAGAGCCGGCCGCCGGTCATCCCAGCTCGGCGAGCACCCGGCCCATGTCATGCACGGCCTGGAGCGTGCCGCGCAGGGTGCCGGTGACCTTCGATCGTCCGGTGCGGCGTCGGTAGGGCACCGGCACTTCGGTGATCCGCCAACCGGCGGCTCCCGCCCGCAGGACCTGTTCGAGCGGCCAGCCAGATCGGCGGTCCGTCACGGCCAGCGCCAGCAGAGCTTCGCGGCGCGCCGCCCGCATGGGCCCGAGGTCACTGAGCCGCTGGCCAGTCTTCTGCCGGAGGCGCCGGGCGAGGTACCAGTTGGCCACGCGAGCGTGGGCGGGCCACGCCCCCCGACCCGTGGGGCGGCGGGCCCCGAGCACGAGGTCGCTCTCGCCGGAGAGCACGGGAGCGCAGACCATCGGCAGGTCCGCGAGGTCGAGCGACCCGTCCGCGTCACAGAACGCCACCACCTCTGCCTGGGCCGCCGCCAACCCGGCCGCACAGGCGGCGCCGAAGCCGCGCTGCGACTCCACCACCACGATGGCCCCCAGCCCGCGGGCGATGTCTCCCGTCCCGTCGGTGGAGCCGTTGTCGACGACGATGGCTCGGTAGCCAGCCGGCAGCCCGGCGAGCACCCGGGGCAGGGCCGCTGCCTCATCGAGGGCGGGGAGCACGACGTCGACGAGCGGCCGGTCCATCGGCGCACTCTCGCAGCGATCGCCTTACGGAAGTAGGAACTCGCCCCTGCAGGTTCCCGACCTCCGGTACGACGCGCCAGGCTGTGGCCGTGATGACGCCCGCCCGTGCCCCAGTGGCGGTGATCGGTGGCTCAGGGTTCTACGAGCTGGGTGGGGACGTCGAGGAGGTGGCCGTCGACACGCCTTGGGGGCCGCCGTCGGCGCCGATCGCGTTGGGCACCGTCGAGGGCAAGCCGGTGGCGTTCCTGGCCCGCCACGGTGCCGCCCACCACCTGCCACCTCACCGGGTGGACCACCGCGCCAACCTCTGGGCCCTCCGTCAGCTCGGGGTTCGCTCGGTGGTGGCATCGTTCGCCTGTGGGTCGCTGGCGTCGGAGCTGGGCCCGGGAACGCTGGTGGTGCCGGACCAGCTGATCGACCAGACGCGCGGGCGGGCCGACACGATCCATGACGACTTCCGCGACGGGCCCCAGCACACCGCCTTCGCCGATCCCTACGACGCCAGGGTCCGGGCGGCCGCCCTCACCGCGGCGGCCACACTCGGGGAGCCGGTGCACGACGGCGGCACGGTGGTGGTGATCAACGGCCCGCGCTTCGCCACCCGGGCGGAGTCGCGGTGGTATCGCAGCATCGGGGGCGACCTCATCAACATGACGCAGTACCCCGAGGCGGTGATCGCCCGCGAGCTGGACCTCGCCTACGGCGCGGTGGGACTCGTCACCGACCACGACGCCGGGCTCGACGACCGTCCCGACATCGGCCCCGTCACGCAGGAGGCCGTCTTCGAGCTGTTCGCCCGGCATCTGCCCCGGCTCCGAGCCGTCCTCCTCGCCACCGCCGCCAGGCTGCCGTGAGGGTCCTCGTCACCGGGGGGCTGGGGTTCGTGGGGTCGCACGTGGTCGACGCGCTGCTCGAGGGTGGGCACGAGGTCACGGTGCTCGACTCGCTGGTAGCGCACGGCGGGGCCGTGCCGCCGTGGGCTCGACCGGAGGCCACCCTCGTGAGGGGTGACGTCCGAGATCCGAGCGCGTGGATCCGAGCGGCCCTGGAGGTCGATGCCGTGTGCCACCAGGCGGCCCGCGTGGGGCTGGGCGTCGACTTCGCCGACGTGCGCGCGTATGTGGACGACAACGACGCCGGCACCGCCGCGGGCCTCTGGGCCCTGCACCAGCAGGGGTTCCAGGGGCGGCTGGTGCTCGCCTCGTCGATGGTCGTCTACGGCGAGGGTCGCTACCGCTGCGACGAGCATGGTGACCAGCGCCCAGCCGCTCGATCCGCTGCGGACCTCACCGCCGGTCGCTTCGATCCGCCCTGCCTCGTCTGCGGGATCCCCCTGCGGTGGGCGCCCGTCCCGGAGACGGCGCCGCCGGATCCCCGCAACACGTATGCCGCCACCAAGCTGCACCAGGAGCACCTGTTCCAGGTCTACGGCCGCGAGCACGACGCACCGGTCACGTCGCTGCGATACCACAACGTGTACGGGCCGAGGTGCCCGCTGGACACGCCGTACGCGGGCGTGGCGTCGATCTTCCGGTCAGCCGTGGCCCGGGGCGAGCCGCCGGGGGTGCTCGAGGACGGCGGCCAGACGCGAGACTTCGTGCACGTCGCGCGACGTCGCCCGGGCCAACGTCCTCGCTCTCACGGCCCCGCGTCCCTACGTCGGCGCCCTCAACATCGCATCGGGCACCCCCCGGACCGTCCTCGAGCTGGCCAACGAGATCTGCGCGGGCACGGGCCTCCAGCCGGCGGTCATCGGTGGGGGCCGCCTCGGGGACGTCCGCCACGTCGTCGCCAGCCCCACCCTCGCGCACCAGCAGCTCGGGTTCCGCGCCCAGGAGCCCTTCTCCGTGTGACTTGGGTCTACGCGAGCGGCAGTCGGACCGTGAAGCGGCAGCCGTCGCCCTCGTTGCGCACCGCGATGTCGCCCCGGTGCGCCTCCACGAACCCCCGCGCGATGGCCAGCCCCAGACCGGCGCCGGCCGCGGCGCCGGGGGTGCGGGCGGGGTCGCCGCGGTAGGCGAGGTCGAAGACGTGGTCGAGGTCGTGGTCGGGGATGCCGCCGCACGCGTCGGCCACGCAGACCTCGGCGTGGTCCGGTCCCCGACCCACCGTCACCTCGACGGCGCCGCCCGTGGGGGTGTGCCGGATGGCGTTGTCGAGCAGGTTCTGCACGACGCGGGTGAGCTCCCGAGACGACGCGGTGACCTCCGCCGGTTGGGCTGCGACGCGTCCATCCACCCGGACGCCTTTGGCCTCCGCCAGCACCGACGCCGAAGCCACGGCATCCGACACCAGCTCGCCGAGCGACACCCGCTCCATCGTGAGGTCAAGGGAGGAGGACTCGATCCGGGACAGCTCGAAGAGGTCATCGACCAGACGGGCCAAGCGCGACGCCTCCGTGCTGATGCGGCCGTAGTACACCCTCACGTCGGCCGGCTCCGACACCACACCGTCATCGAGCGCCTCCACCATGGCCTGGATGCCCGCCAGTGGCGTGCGCAGATCGTGGCTCACCCACGCCACCAGCTGGCGTCTCGAGCTTTCGAGGGCACGTTCCCGGGTCGAAGCCTCCTCGGCGACCCGGCGGGTTCGGGTCAGCTCACCGGCGAGGGTGAGCGCTCCGAGCACACCGGCCGTGCCGGCGCCGGCGACCACCACCACGAGAGCCGAGAGGTCGTGCGCGGACACGAACATCGCCTGCGCCGCCGCGAGGGCACCGAGGCTCATCGACCCGATGGGGATGAGGGCGACGACCACAGGGCTGTGGTGACGTCGGATGGCCACCCGGCCCAGGCCGTAGACGACCAACGCCACGCCGAAGGACAAGACCAGCAGCTTCAGCGTGTCGGCGCCCGGGACCTCGGCGGCCGCGGCAGCTGCGATCGCGACGGCCACACCCACCATGACGGTGACGGCGGTCGATCTCACGAGACGACCGCGGGCGCGACGCCCTCCCACCGGTAGCCGACGCCCCACACCGTGCTGATCCGCGTCGGGTTCGAGGGATCAGGCTCGATCTTCTCCCGGAGCCGCCGCACGTGGACCGTGATGGTGGAGGTGTCCCCGAAGCGCGTGCCCCACACCTGCTGGAGGAGGTCCTCACGTCGGAAGGCCTGATGCGGATGGCGCATCAGGAACACGAGCAGCTCGAACTCGCGGGCCGTGAGGGCCACGACCTCGCCGCCGAGGTTGGCCTGGTGGGCCGCGACCTCGACGCGCAGGTCCCCGTCCTCGAACACGGCCGGTCCCCCCGGCGCGCCAACGCCCAGCGGCCCTGCCGAACGACGGAGCACGGCGCGCACACGCGCCACGAGCTCCTTCGGGGAGAAGGGCTTGGCCACGTAGTCGTCGGCGCCGAGCTCCAACCCGATGACGCGATCGGACTCGTCGCCGCGTGCGGTGAGCATGATCACCGGCACGGGCGCGAGAGCGCGGAGCCGGCGGCACACCTCGAGCCCGTCGACCCCCGGCAGCATGAGGTCGAGCACCACGAGGTCGGGCGGATCGGCCAGCACCCGATCGAGCGCGACCCGCCCGTCACCGACCGTCTCCACCGAGAAGCCCTCCCGCACGAGGTAACGGCTGACGACCTCCGACACGTTCGTGTCGTCGTCGACCACGAGGATCCGCGCGGGAACGTCAAGCACAGAACCCAGGGTAGGGCTGCAGGTCTTACGACGATCAGAACAAGCCGCCGGAACCCAGCGGACACGGCGACCATCAGGGTAGGCAGCCCGTGTGGACCTGCTCGTGCTCGCCAAGGAACCCGTCGCCGGCCGGGTCAAGACTCGGCTGTGCCCGCCATGCTCCCCCACCGAAGCTGCCGCAGTGGCCGAGGCCGCCCTCGCCGACACCCTCGGGGCAGCGGTGGCGAGCGGCGCCGACCGCGTCGTGCTCTCGCTCGACGGCCAACCCGGTCCGTGGTGCCCACCGGGGGTGGAGATCGTGCACCAAGGCGATGGCGACCTCGCCACCCGCCTGGCCGTCACCTGGCAGGCGACCCGCGGGCCCGCGCTGCAGATCGGCATGGACACCCCGCAGGCCGACGCCCCGATCCTCGCCGCGGCCATGGCCCAGCTGGCCGACCACGGAGTGGACGCCATCCTCGGCCCGGCGCTCGACGGCGGCTGGTGGGCGATCGGGTTCCGGCTACCCCAGCCAGGTGCGTTCGTCGGGGTCCCGACGAGCCGCCCCGACACCGGCCGCCGGCAGCTCGCGCGCCTCCAGGAGCGGGGCCTGGTGACACGCCTGCTACCGGCGCTCCGTGACGTGGACACCTGGGCCGACGCCCTGGTCGTGGCCCAGTGCCACCCCCAGCGCCGCTTCGCCGCCGCCGTCGCGCTCGTCGGGGTCGCCACCCCATGAGCACCGCGCAGCTCTGCTCGCCCGACGGCCACCGAATCGATCTGGAGGTCGGGCGTTGGCGCACCGAGCCTGACGACCACGAGCTGGCCATGCTCGACGGTCTCGACGGCCCCGTGCTCGACATCGGCTGCGGCCCCGGTCGCATCCCCGCTGCCCTCGCCGCGCACGGCCGCCTCGCGCTCGGCATCGACACCGCGCCGAGCGCCGCCCTCGAGGCCAGGCGACGCGGCGCGCCGATGCTCCGCCGATCCGTCTTCGAGCCGCTCCCCGGCGAGGGGCGCTGGGGCGCCGTGCTCCTGCTCGACGGAAACATCGGCATCGGCGGTGACCCGATCTCGCTCCTCCGCCGCTGCCGGGAGCTCCTCCGACCCGGCGGCACCGTCCTCGTCGACGTCGCCGCGCCCGGCGTCGCGTCAGTCCCGGTGACCGTGCGGGTGGAGGTCGATGACCACGTCGGGCCCTGGTTCGAGTGGGCGGTCGTCGGCTCGGACGACTGGGCCGACCTCGCCCACGCTGCCGACCTCCACCCACACGGGATCAAGCCGGCAGGCAACCGCTGGTTCGCATCGGCGCAGCGTCGCGGATGAACCAGCGCACCTACCGATGCGGCCCGATGCCTCGACCTCGACGGCCGTCGAGATGGCGTGACGATTCGAGGAACAAGGCAACCCCGCGCGCGGTCCCCGAGCACCGCGACACCTACCCTCAGTCCGTGCCCTGGTGTCGCTCTCGTCCGTTCGCGCTCCTGGCCCAGGGTCTCGTGCTGGTGCTGATCGCCGCGGCCTGCGGCGGTGCACCCGAGGTGACCGGTGGAACCGCACCCCAGGCGGGTGACGAACCGGTCCCGACGGTCACGGCGCCGCCGACGACGCCGGCCGCCGGGAGACCGACCCCGACCGGTTCAGTGCCGCCGCCAGACGTACCGGCCGTCGACGTCGTCGCCCTCCGTGATGACTCGACGGTGGACCTGCGCTCGCTCGTCGTCGCCGGTCGGCCAACCCTCCTCTGGTTCTGGGCTCCTCACTGCTCGTTCTGTCGTCGCGAGGCACCCGAGCTGCTCGCCTTCGCCGCCGATCACGGCGCCGACATCGACACGATCGGCGTCGGCGCCCAGGACTCGCTCGACGAGGCCTACGCCTTCCTGGACGAGACGGGCACCGGCGACCTGGGCATGGTGTGGGACGCCACCGGGAGGTCATGGATCCACTACGGCGTGACCAACCAACCCACGGTGATCCTCCTGGGGGCTGACGGCCAGATCGCCGGCACCTGGTTCCGCGACTTCGCCCCCGACGAGATCCTCGCCGCCAGCGGCCTGGCCTGAGCCAGCCCGGCGTGCTCGACGCCCCGTTCGGCTTCGCCTTCGCCGCCGGCGCCGTCGCGGCGTTCAACCCATGCGGCTTCGCCCTGCTCCCCGCCTACCTCTCGTACTTCCTCGGCATCGACGCGGCGGGTGACCGGAGAGGGGGCGGCGCCCAGTCGATCACGTGGGCAGTGCAGGTGTCAGGCGCCGTGTCCGTGGGCTTCGCGGTGGTGTTCGGCGTCGCCGGCATCGCCATCACCCAGGTGTCGATCACGGTGCAGCGGTTCACGCCATGGGTGTCGCTGGTGATCGGCACGGCGATGATCCCGATCGGGGTGGCGATGGCTCGCGGTTGGCAGCCCAAGGCGACGCTGCCCGGCTTCCTAGGCACTCGGCTGCACGGCCGCGCCCGTAGCGACCGGAGCGTCGCGGCGATGATCGGGTTCGGAGCCTCCTTCGCGATCGTGTCCCTGTCGTGCACGATCCCCGCGTTCCTCGTCGCCGTGGCCTCCACCTTCGACCAAGCTGACCCCGCGTCGGGGCTGGCCGTGTTCGGCGCCTACACCGCGGGGATGGCCGCCGTCCTCGGCACCCTCACCGTGGCCGTCGCCCTAGCGAGAGGCGCACTCGTCAACCGGCTGCGTCGCGTCCTCCCCCATGTCCAACACCTCGCCGGAGCCCTGCTCTGCGCAGCCGGCGCCTACGTCGCCTACTACGGCTGGTACGACATCCAGCTCGAACGCGGGCGCCTCGTGCCCACCGGACCCGTCGATGCTGTCGGAGCCTGGTCAGGTCGAGCCACCGAGTGGGTTGACGGTCTCGGCAACGGCCCGATCCTCGCCCTGGGTGGCGGGCTGGCGCTCGGCTCCGTCGTGCTCGCGGCCAGGCACCGCCGACGAGGCGCAACGCCGACGACCCCTGGCGATCGGCGTCCGCTATGACAGACCTGTTCGACGCCGAGACAGGTCGCTAGGCCTCCGTCGTCCATCCGCTGGGTTCAGGTCCAGTCGCGGGTTCGAGGATCACACCGCGGCTTCGTACGACGTGGAGGCGCAGACCCACAGCGGCGACACGGGAGCGCAACCGTTGCACGAGCGTCCGAACCGCACCGCTGGTGGCGCTCCCGCCGGCGCTGCCATACGCGGCCTGGATCTCGGCGTTGCGGACGAGGTGGCCGTGGTTGCGAACGATGAGGTCGACGACAGGGATCTGGATGTCCGTGATGGCGACCCATCGTCCATCGAATCGAAGGAGGCCGTCCTCGTCGAGGACGGGGACCCCGGCGGTGGTGTCGGGCACGTGGCGCGACACGGCTTCGTGCATGTGATCTCCTCGAGTGCGCGCCCGGTGG
>CAVQWY010000002.1:0-1079124 GCA_963717755.1 uncultured Microthrixaceae bacterium
CTGTCAACGAGGCCTTGCGGTAACCGTCCTCACCGTCGGTCGCGACATCCACGGCCATGCCCTCGCGGCGCAGGCCGCGTGCGACGGCCTCGGCCAGCTGTACTTCGTCCTCGACGACGAGGATGCGCATCAGGGTTCCCCCGAGATGTTCGCCAGTCGTCCGCCATGGGATCGGCGTCGGCATGGCCGGACTGTGGACATCCTGGTCAGCGACGCTGCCCGGCTCAACGACGGCCGACCACTCGACGATGCGTCGCCCGATGTCCTGCACCGTCAGTCCCGCCCAGGCCCGCACGTCGGCGACCGAGCCGTGGTCGGGGAACCGGGCCGGTACGCCGATCTGCCGGACCGGGACGTCGGACGCCCGCGTCCGCGAGCAGTCTGCGCGACCCGCGAGCCGACGCCGCCGGTCGACGATGCCGTCCTCGACCGTCACGACGAGCGCGGCCGCCGCGGCCAGCGTCGACCAGCGCCGGGTCGACGGGCGTCACCCAGCGCGGATCGACGACCCGGACCGAGAGCCCGGCTGACGCGCCGACTCGCAGGCCTCGAGCACGTCGGCGGCCATCGCGCCGACGCGACGACCAGGACGTCGACGCGAGCGTCCGGCGTCGGGCTCGGCGAGCACGTCGACGCCGCCGACGCGGCGCACGGCCGGGATCGTCGGCGCCCAGCGGCGTCTTCGGGAAGCGCACGACGGTCGGGCCGTCCGTGATCCGCGGCCGCCTCGCGCAGCTGCTCGCGCAGCGTCGGCCTCGTCGCGCGGCGCGGCGATGCGGAGCCCGGGCACGACGCCGAGCAGCGCGAGATCCCACATGCCGTTGTGGCTCGGCCCGTCCTCGCCGGTGATGCCGGCGCGGTCGAGCACGAAGGTCACCGGCAGCCGGTGCAGCGCGACGTCCATCAGCAGCTGGTCGAAGGCGCGGTTGAGGAACGTCGCGTAGAGCGCGACGACCGGGTGCAGGCCGCCGGACGCGAGCCCGGCGGCCGAGGTGACCGCGTGCTGCTCGGCGATGCCGACGTCGAAGAAGCGGTCCGGGAAGCGGCGGCGAACTCGCCCAGCCCGGTCGGCTCGCACATCGCCGCGGTGATCGCGACGACGTCGTCGCGCTGCTCGCCGAGGCGGATCAGCTCGTCGCCGAACACGCCGGTCCACGACGCGCCCGCTGCTCGCCCGGGCGACGCCCGGTCGACGGGGTCGAAGCCGCGCGACTGGTGCATCTGGTCGGCCTCGTCGTTCTCGGCCGGCGCGTAGCCGTAGCCCTTGCGGGTGACGCAGTGCACGATCACCGGGCCGTCGAAGCCGCGGGCCAGCGCGAACGCGGTCTCGAGCGCGGCGATGTCGTGGCCGTCGACCGGGCCGACGTACTTCAGGCCGAGGTCCTCGAACATGCCCTGCGGCGCGAGCAGGTCCTTGATGCCGCGCTTCATGCCGTGCAGCGCGTCGTAGAGCGGCGGGCCGACGACCGGCGTGCGGTCCAGCGCGCCCTTGACCCGGCCGAGCATGCGCTCGTAGCCGGGCCGCAGCCGCAGCCCGGCCAGGTGCTCGGCGAGCCCGCCGATGGTCGGCGAGTACGAGCGGCCGTTGTCGTTGACGACGATGATGACCGGCCGGTCGGCGCCGGCGATGTTGTTCAGCGCCTCCCAGCACATGCCGCCGGTGAGCGCGCCGTCGCCGACGACCGCGACGACCGGGCGCCGCTCGCCGCGCACCGCGAACGCCTTGGCCAGCCCGTCGGCGTAGGACAGCGCGGTCGACGCGTGCGAGTTCTCGATCCAGTCGTGCGTCGCTCTCGGCGCGGCTCGGGTAGCCGGACAGGCCGCCGGTCTGGCGCAGCGTCGGCATCTGCTCGGCGCGGCCGGTGAGGATCTTGTGGACGTAGGCCTGGTGGCCGACGTCGAACAGGATCGGCTCGGTCGGCGAGTCGAAGACGCGGTGCAGCGCGATGGTCAGCTCGACCGCGCCGAGGTTGGGGCCGAGGTGCCCGCCGGTGCGCGACACGGTCTGCACCAGCAGGTCGCGGATCTCGGCGCGCGAGCGAGCGCGAGCTCGTCGCGGCTCGAGCTCGCGCAGGTCGGCCGGCGAGCCGACCCGATCGAGCACGCGACGTCACAGCGTCACAGCGTACGGGTGACGCGTGTCCGTGTACCTGCCTCGTCAGCGCCGGCGTCCGGTCGGGTCGAGGCGGCGCGACGCACTCGACGTGGTGCGTCATCGGGAACGCGTCGAAGGCCCGCAGCCCGGTGAGCGCCAGCCCGCGTCCAGCGCGGCCGCGACGTCGCGGGCCAGCGTCGCCGGGTCGCAGGCGACGTAGCCGATCGCGCGCGGCGCCGAGCGCGAGCAGCGCGCGCCATGACGTCGCCGGCCCGGCGCCGGCGCGCGGCGGGTCGAGCACGACGACGTCGGGACGCAGCTCGAGCCCGGCGACGCAGCCGGCGTCGACGCGGCCGCGCGCGCACCGACGCCCAGGGCAGGTCGGCCAGGTTGCGCCGCGGCGTCGGCGACCGCGCCGCGGTCGGCCTCGACGCCGACGCACCCGCCCGGCGGCGCCGACCGCGTCGGCCAGCGCGCACGGTGAACGCGCCGGCGCCGGCGTACAGGTCGAGGACGCGTCTCACCCGGCCGCGGCCGCCGCGCAGCGAGCAGCGCCGCGGCAGCGTCGCCAGGGCGTGCCGGATGCACCTGCCAGAAGCCGGCCGGCCGCGACGCTCGAAGCTCGCGCCCGCCGACGTCGTGCCGCAGCTCGGTCGGGCCCGGCTACGATCCGCGACGCGGTCGGGCGGCCGGCGGCCGCGCGCGCTGCCGGCCCGGCCCGGGCCGGTGCGCGAGCACGGTCGACCTCGCCGTCGTCGCCGCGCGCGACCTCGACGCCGCGTGACGCCCGGGCCAGGTGCGCTCGGCAGCGACGTCGCGCGTCGCCGACGCCGGGCACGCCGAGCGGGCAGTGCCTCGACGTGCTCGACGCTCGTGCGAGCGGTGCCGGCGCAGCCCGGGCCGGCCGTCCGCGTCGACGGCGTAGGCGACCCGGGTGCGCCAGCCGAGCAGCCCGCCGGGCAGCTCCTCGACCCGGCGAGCAGGTCGTCCACGTCGAGCCGCGCCGAGCCGGGCGAACTGCTCGCGCACGACCGCGGCCTTGAGCGCGCGCTGCGCCGTCGCCGGACGCGTGCTGCCAGTCGCAGCCGCCGCAGCGGCCCGGCCCGGCGTGCGGGCACGGCGGCGCACCCGGTCCGGCGAGGCGTCGAGCACCTCGACGGCGTCGGCCGGCAGAACGAGCCGCCGGCGTCCTCGGTGACCACGGCCCGCACCCGCTCGCCGGGCAGCGCGTGCCGCACGAACACGACCCGGCCCTCGTGCCGGGCGACGCAGGACCCGCCGTGCGCCGGGCGCGCCCGACCTCGAGCTCGAGGTCGTCGGCCAGCGCACGCGCTCAGCCGGCGGCCGTCGCGTGCGCCGGTCCGGCTCGCGTCCCGGCGCCGCGGCGGCGCGCTGCCGGCCCGTCCGGGCCGGCAGCGCGCGTTCGCACGCGCGGCCTGCGCTCGAGTCCAGCTGCCACGGCACGCTCGTGACCATCACGCCGGGCTGGAACAGCAGCCGGCCCTTGAGCCGCAGCGCCTGCTGGTTGTGCAGCAGCTGCTCCCACCAGTGCCCGACGACGTACTCGGGGATGAACACGCTGACGACGTCGCGCGGGCGGTCGGCGCGCAGCTCCTTGATGTAGTCAGGATCGGCCGGGTGATCTCGCGGTACGGCGACTCGAGCACGGTCAGCTGCACCGGCAGGTCGTGCGCGCTCCCACTCCGCCATGCAGCGCGCGGGTCGTCGTCGCTCGTCGACGTTCGACGGTCAGCGCGGTGAGCGTGTCCGGGCGCGTCGCCCGCGCGAACGCCAGCGCCCGCAGCGTCGGCTTGTGCACCTTCGAGACCAGCACGATCGACGTGGTTGCGCGCGGGCAGCATGAGCGCCTGTGTCGTCGGCTGGCCAGCTCGTCGGCCACGCGGGCGTAGTGCTGGTTGATCGCCGCGCATGAGCGCGTAGAGGATCGGCATCGCGATCAGCACCAGGTAGGCGCCCTTGGTGAACTTGGTGATGATCACGATGACCAGCACGACGCCGGACAGGATGGCGCCGAAGGCGTTGATCACCCGCGAGCGCGTGCATGCGGCGGCGCTCGGCGGCGTCGCTGCTCGGTGCGCAGCGTCGCGGTTCCAGTGCCGCACCATGCCGGTCTGGCCGAGCGTGAACGACGTGAACACGCCGATGATGTAGAGCTGGATCAGCCGGGTGACGTCGGCCTTGTAGATCGAGATCAGCGACGCCGGCGACGACGGCCAGCGCGAGGATGCCGTTGCTGTACGCCAGCCGGTCGCCGCGGTTGTGCAGCTGGCCGGGCAGGTTCCGGTCGCGGGCGAGGATCGAGCCGAGCAGCGGGAAGCCGTTGAACGCGGTGTTCGCGGCCAGCACCAGGATCAGCGCGGTCGTGGCCTGGATGTAGAAGAAGCCGATCGAGTGCGGGCCGCCGAACACCGCGCCGGCGACCTGCGCGATGACCGTGCGCTGCGGGGTGTGCGCGCAGTCGGCGACGCGCTGAAGGTGGCAGCTGCTCGTCGTCGGGTCGGTGATGTGCACCTTGGCGATCAGGGCCAGCGCGGTGATGCCGACGAACATCGACACCGCGATGCGCGCCCATCACCAGCAGCGTCATCTGCGCGTTCCGGGCCTTCGGCGGCTTGAACGCCGGCACGCCGTTGGCGATCGCCTCGACGCCGGTCAGCGCGGTGCAGCCGGAGGAGAACGCGCGCAGCGCGAAGAAGATCAGCGCGAAGAAGCCCAGCGAGCCGTACCCGTGGTGCGGCGTCGATGTGGTACTTCGCGCTCTCGGCCACCGGCGCGTCGCCGACGATGACGCGGAACAGCCCGGTGACGATCATGATGAAGACGCCGGCGGCGAACAGGTAGGTCGGCGCCGCGAAGGCGAGCCCGGCCTCGCGCACGCCGCGCAGGTTGACCGCGGCCAGGAGCGACGACGAACACCGAGCGCCATCGCACGCGGTGCGGGTGCAGCGACGGCACCGCCGAGATGATGTTGTCGACGCCGGAGGACACCGACACCGCGACGGTCATCACGTAGTCGACGAGCAGCGCGCTGGCGACGATGACGCCGGCCGGCTTGCCGATGTTCTTCGTGGCGACCTCGTAGTCGCCGCCGCCGGTCGGGTAGGCGCGCACCAGCTGGCGGTAGGACGCGACCACGGTCGCCAGCAGCACGACGACCGCGACCGCGACCCACGGCGCGAGGTACAGGAACGCGATGCCGCCGAGGGTCAGGACGAGCAGGATCTCCTGCGTCGCGTACGCGACGCTGGACAGCGCGTCGCTGGCGAAGATCGGCAGGGCGAGCCGCTTGGCCAGCAGGGTGTGCCCGGCCTGCTCCGAGCTCACCGGGCTGCCGATGATCGAGCCGCTTGAGCACGCGCGTCACTAGGGCCACGAGCGGGCACGAATACGCAGCGCTCGCGGTGCGACGCAGCGCGCACGCGCCGCCGGCTTGGGTAGCGTCCGCGTGCGAGCGGCGCCGGTGCCGGCAGCGCCGCCCGATCGCGCCTGAAGGGAGATGCGCCGCGTGCACATCGTCGTCATGGGCTGCGGCCGGGTCGGCTCGTCCCTCGCCCTGCAGCTGGTCGCGCTCGACGCACACCGTCGCCGTCATCGACCAGGACCCGCTCGCCTTCCGCCGCCTCGGCGAGACTTCCCCGGCCAGCAGGTGACCGGGCGTCGGCTTCGACCGCGAGACCCTGATCGAGGCCGGCATCGAGCAGGCCGACGCGTTCGCCGCGGTCAGCAGCGGCGACAACTCCAACATCATCGCCGCGCGGGTCGCCCGCGAGACCTTCGGCGTCCAGCACGTCGTCGCCCGCATCTACGACCCGAAGCGGGCCGAGGTCTACGAGCGGCTCGGCATCCCGACCGTCGCGACCGTGCCGTGGACGGCCAGCCGGCTGCTCAAGAGCGTGCTCGGCGAGGCGACCGCCGAGGCGTGGCGCGACCCGTCCGGCGCGGTCGTCGCTGCTGCACGTGACGCCGCACGAGGGCTGGGTCGGCCACACGCTCGCCGAGTTCGAGGCGGCCACCGGCGCCCGGGTCGGCGCTGCATCACCCGGTTCGGCGTCGGGCAGCTGCCGACGCCGCGACACGTGATCCAGGACGGCGACACGCTGCACGTGCTCGCCGCCGACGACCACGCGCAAGCGGTCGCGCGACGTCGCCGCCAGCGCGCCCGAGGAGGTCGCGGATGAAGGTCGCCATCGCCGGCGCCGGCGCGGTCGGGCGCTCGATCGCCCGCGAGCTGCTCGAGCAACGACCACGACGTCCTGCTGATCGACAAGGACCCGGCAAGATCACGCCGGACCGCATCGAGCGGCGCCGACGTGGCTGCTCGGCGACGCCTGCGAGGTCGCCAACCTCGAGGACGCCGAACTCGGGACTACGACGTCGTGGTCGGCGCCACCGGCGACGACAAGGTCAACCTGGTCGTCTCGCTGCTGGCCAAGACCGAGTTCGCGGTGCGCCGGGTGGTCGCCCGGATCAACCACCCGGCCAACGAGTGGCTGTTCACCGAGGCGTGGGGCGTCGACGTCGCCGTCTCGACGCCGCGGGTGCTCGCCGCCCTGGTCGAGGAGGCCGTCGAGGTCGGCGACCTGGTGCGGCTGTTCGGCATCCGCGAGGGTCAGGCCAACCTGGTCGAGATCACCCTGCCCGAGAGCGCGCCGTGCGCCGGGCACGCCGTGCGCGACCTCGACCTGCCGCAGGACGCCGCGCTGGTCGCGATCGTGCGCGGCAGCCGGGTGATCACGCCCGACCCCGGAGGAGCCGCTCGAGGCGGCGACGAGCTGCTGTTCGTCGCGCTGCCCGAGGCCGAGGCCGCGCTGCGCAGCGCTGTCGTCGGCTGACGACCGGCCGCTCGAGCTCGGCGCCGGCGAGCTCCGTCGTCGGGCCGGCTCGCCGGCGCGTCGGCCGCGCGCGCACGGCGCACGACCCAGAGCCCGAAGCCGACCGCGGCGATGAACAGCGGGTAGCCCATCGCGATGCGGGCGAACGCCAGCCAGCCGGTCGCGTTGTCGCTGGAACAGCGTCAGCTGCACGAAGCCGCGCGGCGAGGAACAGCGCGGTGCCGACCAGCGTGGCGCAGGTGTAGGCGCGCAGCAGCGGCCGGCGCCGGTACCACGGCGGTCGCGGCTCGCCGGGTCCGCGGCGTCGGGTCGAGGAACTCCCACACAGCGCCGACCAGCGGCCGGCGCACCAGCGACCGACACGACGAACGGCACGGCGTACACGAAGCTCGTCCCAGATGCCGAACAGGAAGTAGCCGCGCGCCTGGCCGGTGCGGGCGGCGATCACCGCCGCGATCGAGGACGCCGAACAGCCCGGTGAGCGCCTGCTGGACCGACTGCTTGCGGACCAGCCGGTAGCCGGTGAGCAGCGACGCCGGTCGCCGACCGCGGCGATGATCGCCGGCCGCAGGCGACGCGATCGCGTTGACGATGACGAACACGACGGTCGGGATGGCGGTGATGAGCATGCCGTGCCAGCCGCCGATGCCGGCGAGCATCTGCTTGCGGTACGTCTCGCGCAGGTCGAGCTCGTCGCCGTTCGTTCGGCGCGACCGGCTCGGCGTCCGCTCAGCCGCTGCACTTGAGCTCGTACCGGGGGTTGTAGATCGCCGAGCTGGCCGTCGTGCTCGCCGACGCGGCCGCGCGCCAGGATCCGGCGGCCGGGCTCGATGCCGGCGATGCGGCGCCGGCCCAGCCAGACCAGCTCGATCGACGCGGTGCCGTCGAACAGCTCGGCCTCGACGGTCGGGACGTTCTCGCTCGGGGTGTAGACGACCGAGCGCAGCCGGCCCGCCGACGACGGCGGGCTGGCCCGCGCGCAAGGTCGTGCATCTGGCGCACGGCAGCTTCTCGATCTCGACGTCCTGCTCAGCTCGGCGGCGTCGAGGCGCTGCGCGCTGGCCGTCAGGCGGTGCAGCAGCGACATGTCGTTTGCCCACGACGTCCAGGGTAGCCGCCAGCTCGGTTGCACGGCCGGCGTCGTCGGCCTGCGCCGGTCCGCCGCCGCTCGGGCAGTTCGACGTCCTGCGGCAGCTGCAGCGGCACCGGCTCGCGCACCGGCAGCGGATCGGTGCCGCGCACGACGACGACGCTGGCGCAGCGCGTCCTCGAACTGGCCGGCCTTGGCCGCGTCGGCCGCCGGCACCGACGAGCATCGCCCGCAGGAACCAGCGCGGCCCGTCGACGCCGATGAACCGCACCGGCACGCGACCGCCGCTCGCCGGGCAGCGTGCCGGTGCAGCTCGACGCCGAACGGGCCGTCCGCGCGCTCGGCGGTGATGCCGCGCTGCGCCGCGGATCGACTCGGCGATCTCGGCCGCGGACCTCGTCCCAGATGCCCTCGTTGCGCGGCGCGGCGAACGACGCCGAGCTGCATCGTGCCGTCCGGCGGTGTCCAGGGTCGCCGCGACGACCTGCTGCGCCTCGTTGACGTCGACGTGCAGCTCGAGCCCGTCGCCGACCGGGACGCGCAGCGCGCCGAGGTCGACGCGGGCGACGTCGTCCGTCGGGCGCGTCGCGCTCGTCGAACGGCCCGGTCGTCGCTGCCGGCTCGTCCCGGACGCGCGGTCTCCCACGGCGGCGTGGCGTCGAGCTTCGACGGCTCGGTGCGCTTCTGCTTGCGTCGCAGCGGCCACTAGCCGCGCCTCCCCTTCGTACTGTGGTCGTCGACGCCGCAGTGCCGCCGCGCCGCCGGTCGAGCCGTGCCCGCCGGCGCCGCGAGCCGACGCGGGCAGCTCGGCCACCTCGACGAACTCGGCCCGCTCGACGCGCTGGAACACCAGCTGCGCGATCCGCTCGCCGCGCGCGCAGGTCGAGCGGCCGCGACGGGTCGTGGTTGATGACGATCACCTTGATCTCGCCGCGGTAGCCGGCGTCGATCGTGCCGGTGCGTTGACCAGGCCGAGCCCGGCCCGGGCGGCGAGGCCGGACCGCGGATGCACGAAGGCGGCGTAGCCGTCGGGCAGCGCGATCGCGATCCCGGTGGGCAGCACGGCCCGCTCGCCCGGCTGCCAGCTCAGGTCCGACGCGGCGACGATGTCGGCGCCGGCGTCGCCGGGCAGCGCGTACAGCGGGCAGCGGCAGCTGCGGCGTCGAGGCGCTGCACCAGCACCTGAACGGTCGTCGGCGACCGGCTCAGGACGTCACGGGGCCGAACGCTACCCTCGACGTGATGGACGCCGGCAGCGAGAGCCCGCACGGGATCGGCGGCTCCGGGGACGTCGTACCGCGAGACGCTGCGCGACGCCGTGGTGGTGGTATCTGGTCGGCTCTGCGTCGCGGCGCTGCTCGCCGCCGAGTTCCAGATCGCCGGGCTGCGACCTCACCGACTGGCTGCCGTTCGGCATCCTGCTGCCGCTGTCGTGCGTGATCGTCTGGTCGCTCGGCCGCGGCGCGCTCGAGATCGCGCGACGGCGAGATGCGCATCCGCGGCGCGCACCTGCCGCTGCGCTACGTCAGCGGCGCCGTCGCGCTCGACGCGCGACCCTGCGGCGCGTCGTCGGGCGCGAGGGCGATCCCGCGGCGTTCGTGTCGATCCGGCCGTGGATCGGGCCCGGGCGTGCAGGTGTGGCTCGACGACCCGGACGACCCGACGCCGTACTGGATCGTCAGCAGCCGTCACCCGCAGCGGCGTGGTCGACCTCATCCGCGCCGCGCTATGACGCTGCTGGTTACGCTGCGGCCGCTATGACGGCTACGGAGCTTCCGCATGGTCGAGCACGGCACGGACGCCGCGTTCGCCGGCCGCGTCGCGCTGGTCACCGGCGCGAGCCGCGGCATCGGCCTCGCGATCGCGGCCCGCATCGTGGCCGAGGGCGGCCGGGTCGTCATCACCGCCCGCAAGCCCGAGGGCCTGGCCGAGGCACTCGGCGCGCTCGGCGGCCGCGACGTCGCGATCTCGGTCGCCGGCCGGGCCGACGACCCCGAGCACCAGGCCGAGGCCGTCGCAGACCGCGATCGACGCGGTTCGGCCGCCTCGACGTGCTGGTCAACAACACCGGGATCAACCCCGCGTACGGACCGCTCACCGAGCTCGACGAGGGCGCGGCCCGCAAGATCATGGACGTCAACGTGCTGTCGGCGCTGTCGTGGACCCGGCAGGCGCTCGCGGCCGGGCTGGGGACGCGGCCGGGCGCGGTCGTCAACATCGCATCGGTCGCCGGGCTCGGCGCCGGCGCCCGGGGATCGCGTACTACGGCGTGAGCAAGTCGGCGCTGATCGGGCTGACCGTGCAGCTGGCGGCCGAACTCGCGCCGCGCGGTGCGGGTCAACGCGGTCGCGCCGGCGGTCGTCAAGACGCGGTTCGCCGCGGCGCTCTACGAGAGCGACGAGGCCGGTGCCGCCGCGGCCTACCCGCTGCGGCGGCTCGGCGTGCCGGAGGACATCGGCGCGGCCGCGGCGTTCCTCGCCTCCGCCGACGCCGCCTGGATCACCGGCCAGACGCTCGTCGTCGACGGCGGCAGCCGGGCTGCGCGCGAGTCTGTAGATCCGCCGACACCGCCCGGCGGCGTGCGGCAGTCGCGGATCCGGCTCGCGGCCGTTACGCGCAGTCCCGGCAGATGAGCTGGCCGTTGCGCTCGCGCGCGAGCCGGCTGCGGTGGTGCACCAGGAAGCAGCTGGAACAGGTGAACTCGTCGCTCTGCTTCGGCAGCACCCGGACGGTGAGCTCCTCGCCGGACATGCTGGACAGGTCGGCGCCGGGGAGTTCGAGCGACTCGTTGAGTTCGGTCTCGTCGACGTCGATCGAGCCGGACTGCGCCTCGGCGCGGCGGGCCTTCAGCTCCTCGAGCGAGTCCTCGCTCAGCTCGTCGACGTCGCCGCGACGCGGGGCGTCGTAGTCGGTCGCCATTCGTCTTCAACTCCCTCTGACGATCGGTACGATCGCCGTGTACTCGGTTGCTCGATGTACCCGACGCTGTGTTCCGGTCGTCCGGAGTCGGTCGGGAACGCTTACACGCCGGTGCGTTCGGCGCGTGCAACGTGCCAGGCCGGCGTTTTGTGCCCGCTGCAGCTCAGCGAATCACCGGCTGTCCCAGGCGCCGGATCGCACCGCGCGGGCCTTGAGATGCACCGGACGCGGAACGGTACCGCGTCGGGATTTCACGCGCAACGACAGGGCGGCGCTCCGCCATTCCCGGCGTGTCCGGCCAGGCTGACGCCGGTAAGCGTGGTCCCGACCTGCCGAGTGAAGGAGGACGACCGCGATGACCGCACCGCGAGCGCCGGCGCGCCGCTGCCTGCCGTGGTGTTCATCGGCGTCCTGACGCTGCTGACCGCGCTGGTGTGGTTCCGCGTGCTGCACCGCGGCGCGGCGCCAGTCCGCGGACAGCCAGCTGCCGTGCACGACACCGGCGCCGGCCACGCCGAACGTCGCTGCCGGCGCCGAGCGCGGTCGTCGGTCATCGTGCTCAACGCGACGAATCGCAAGCGAGCCTCGCCGGCGACGACGCAAGAAGAGTCTGCAGAAGCACGGCTTCCAGGTCGTGTCCGCGGCGCAACGACGAGCCGAGCTACGGCGGCCACGGCTGCTGACCGGCGTCGCCGAGATCCGGTACGGCCCGGCGGGCGCCGGCGGCGCGACCCTGCTGCACTACTACTTCCCGGGCGCCAAGCTGGTGCGCACCGATTCCTCGGCCGTCGACGGTCGTCGTGGCGCTCGGGCCAGACGTACAAGGCACTGACCGCGACGGACGGCCGTCCTCGCGGCGCTGCCAAGGCGGACATCCGCGAGTCGCGCCCGGCCACGCCGACCGCGGCGCCGGCTCCCACGCCCGACTGCTGACGCGTCAGCCGACGACCCGGTCGGCGTCGAGCTCGTCGAGCAGCGGCGAACAGATCCTCGGCGAGGTCGGTGCCGGCACCGCCACCATGTCGCGCGGACGGCGCGGCACCGCGCAGGCCGCTCACCACGCAGCCGGCCTCGGCCGCGATCGAGCGCCCCGGCGGCGTAGTCCCAGGGTTGCAGGCCCGCCTCGAAGTAGCCGTCGAGGCGCCCGCACGCCACGTTGCACAGGTCCAGGGCCGCCGACCCGACCCGCCGGATGTCACCGATGCGGGGCAGCAGCCGCGCGACGACGGCGCCCTGCGCGGCGCGCCGGTCGCGGTCGTAGCCGAAGCCGGTGCCGATCACGGCCGGTCCAGCGGCACCGATCGCGGTCCGCGCAGCCGCGTGTCGCCGAGGAACGCGCCGCCGCCGAGGACCGCGTGGAACAGCTCGCCCGACGCCGGATTGCAGACCGCACCGGCGACGACCGTCGCCCTCGACCTCGGCCGCCACGGACACCGCGTAGGCGGCAGGCCGAGGACGAAGTTGACGGTCCCGTCGATCGGGTCGAGCACCCAGCGCACGCCGGACGTCCCGTCGCGTCCGCCGCCCTCCTCCCCGAGGACCGCGTCGTCCGGGCGTCGCTCGGCCATCTGCGCGATCAGCCAGCGCTCGCTGGCGCGGTCGACGGTCGGTGACCAGGTCGGTGGCCGTGCTCTTCGAGCCGACCCCGAGGGCGTCGCGCCCGGCGTCCCGCACCAGGTCGGCCGGCGCCCCGGGCCAGCACGACCGCGAGCTGCCCGAGTTCGGCAGCGGGTCGGCGGCGGCATGCGCACCCATCGCACCACGCGCGCAGCGTGATCGCAGCGATAGGGTTCAGCGACCAAGTGAACGCGATGTGAGAGCGGTGGCGTCAGTGGGCGAGCCGGGGCAGGCCTTCGGGATCGACATCGGCGGCACGGGGATCAAGGGCGCCGTCGTCGACACCACGACGGGCGAGCTCGTCACCCAGCGCAAGCGCATCCTGACCCCCACCCGTCCACGCCGGACGCGGTCGCCGAGGTCGTCGCGAAGCTCGTCTCCGATGCCGGCGTGGACCGGCCCGGTCGGTGCGACGTTCCCGGCCGTGATCCAGCACGGCGATCGCGCGGTCGGCGGCCAACGTCGACCCGAGCTGGATCGGCACCGACGTCGACGCCTGCTTCACCAAGGCGACCGCCGTCCGCGACGCGACGTGTTCGTGCTCAACGACGCCGACGCCGCCGGCATCGCCGAGGCCCGCTTCGGCGCCGCCCGCGGCGTGGCCGGCGTGGTCATCCTGCTGACCTTCGGGACGGGCATCGGCAGCGCGCTGCTCGTCGACGGCGGCTGGTGCCCAACACCGAGCTCGGGCACCTCGAACTGGACGGCCACGACGCCGAGAAGCGCGCGGCGGCCTCGGTGCGCGACGAGCACAAGATGTCCTACAAGGACTGGGCGAAGCGGGTCAAGCGCTACATGGCCGCACGTCGAGCGGCTGTTCACGCCCGGACCTGTTCGTCGTCGGCGGCGGCGTCAGCAAGGACGCCGAGAAGTGGGTGCCGCGGCTCGAACTGCAAGACGCCGGTGAAGCCGGCGCGAACTGCTCAACGACGCCGGCATCGTCGGTGCGGCGATCGCCGCGCGTCCGAGCGGTCCGCGCGAGTAGCCGTCGCGGACCCGCGCGCGGCGCGCTGGTGCGCGCACGTGCGTCCTACCGACACGGCAGTACAATGACGTCTGGGACTGCGCACGTACTGGACTCGAGACTGAGCCGACCAACAGACGGCCTGCATCCCTGGGCATCAGCCCTGACACACTGTCTCCGCCTGTCGCGGAGTTCCATCGAAGTCGCGTCCGGACGATCCGTCCGAGCGCGCCTGTGGTGAAAGGTCATCCGTGGTTTCCAGCCCGAAGCAGCCGGTCGACGAATCCGCTCCTGCCGAGCAGCCCGAGCCGACCGGCGTCACCACGAAGACGACGTCGCGGCCGCGAGCACCACCCGGCGTGCCACCGCGACGGTGAAGCCGGCCGCCAAGCCGGCGGCGAAGAAGGCTGCCCCTGCCAAGGCCGCCGCCAAGAAGGCCGCACCGGCCAAGGCAGCCAAGACCGCACCCGCCAAGGCGCGGCGCGAAGAAGGCCGCAGGGCGCCGCCGAGGAGACCACGGCCGAGGCCGTCGCGGACACCGCCGTCGTGCCGCGCGACCGGCGAGGCCGAGCCGAGGAGGCCGAGCGACGAGGACGGCGACCGACGAGGAGTCGACGACGAGTTCACCTGGGACGACGAGGAGGAGTCCGAGGCGCTGCGCCAGGCGCGCAAGGACGCCGAGATGACCGCGTCGGCCGACTCGGTCCGCGCCTACCTCAAGCAGATCGGCAAGGTCGCCCTGCTCAACGCCGAGGAGGAGGTCGACCTCGCCAAGCGGATCGAGGCCGGCCTCTACGCCGCCGAGCGGCTGCGCCAGGCCGACGAGGCGAACGAGAAGCTCGTCCTGCAGATGCGCCGCGACCTGCGCTGGATCGTCCGCGACGGCGAGCGCGCCAAGAACCACCTGCTCGAGGCGAACCTGCGCCTGGTCGTGTCGCTGGCCAAGCGCTACACCGGCCGCGGCATGGCGTTCCTGGACCTGATCCAGGAGGGCAACCTCGGCCTGATCCGCGCGGTCGAGAAGTTCGACTACACCAAGGGCTACAAGTTCTCGACCTACGCCACCTGGTGGATCCGGCAGGCGATCACCCGCGCGATGGCCGACCAGGCCCGCACCATCCGCATCCCGGTGCACATGGTCGAGGTCATCAACAAGCTGGGCCGCATCCAGCGCGAGCTGCTGCAGGACCTGGGCCGCGAGCCGACGCCCGAGGAGCTCGCCAAGGAAATGGACATCACGCCGGACAAGGTGCTGGAGATCCAGCAGTACGCCCGCGAGCCGATCAGCCTCGACCAGACCATCGGCGACGAGGGCGACAGCCAGCTCGGCGACTTCATCGAGGACTCCGAGGCCGTCGTCGCGGTCGACGCGGTGTCGTTCACGCTGCTGCAGGACCAGCTCCAGTCGGTGCTGCAGACGCTGTCCGAGCGCGAGGCCGGCGTGGTCAAGCTGCGCTTCGGGCTCACCGACGGCCAGCCGCGCACGCTGGACGAGATCGGCCAGGTCTACGGCGTGACCCGCGAGCGGATCCGCCAGATCGAGTCGAAGACGATGTCGAAGCTGCGCCACCCGTCGCGCTCGCAGGTCCTGCGCGACTACCTGGACTGACGTCCGGACCGGATTGTTCCGGTGCGTAACTAACGTAGACCTCACGCGTTGTAGGGGTGAGGACGCGCTCACCTTGGGGGCGAGCGCAGCCCTGTGGCCCCGGTCGGCCGAGGACCCCCAATTTGACGCCGCCGGGGCCACCCCCCGACTTCTCAGCGCGTGCCGCCGACCGAGACCGATCCGCCCGGGACCACGATGATCTTCTGGCCCGGGTAGATCAGGTCCGGGTTGCGGCCGATGACGGTCTTGTTCCAGTCGTAGAGCGGCGCGTAGCCGCGGACGTGGAACCACCGGGCGATGACGGTGAGGTTGTCGCCCCGATGGACGATGTAGGTCTTCGCCGCGGTCTTGGGGTTCGCGCTGGCTCCGACCATGGACATGGACGGATGCGGCGAGGACTTCCGTGAGGGTTTCGGCGTGGTGGCTTTCGGTGTGGTGGCGGGTGCCGTCGCAGTCGGATGGAGTTGTAGCCGGTGCCGTCGTATGCCGGTGCGGTCGTGGTCGGCGGTGCCGCCGAGACCGAGGTGGACGCCGCGGTCGATGGCGTCGTGGTTCGGGACGTGGTCCCTGTGGCCGGCGGCTGCGCGCTCGTCGAGCCGTCCTTGCCCCGATCGAGAACAAGGCGATGACCGCGGCCGCGACCAGGGCCACCAGCACGACGGCGTAGAGCCCGACCCGTATCCGTGCGACCCCCGTCTTCACCAGCACACGGTGCCCGGATCGTACGACGGCCTAACTTCCGCGGAAGGATCCGACTTCGGAGCGCCGGGAACGCGGGTACGTCAGGCGTGCGGGCGGCCGAGCGGCATGCTCAGCATGCGCCGGCAACGGCTGCGGACGAATTCCCCCGCGCCTACGGTGAAGAGGGCCGAGGACGAGATCAGAGCGGCGGTCACCATGATCGAGGAATTCCCGGCGCGCAGAGCCGGTAAACATCATCTCGGGGTGAGCAAGGCAACGGCCCCGTCCTAGAAGGACGGGGCCGCGGCACAGAACCGTGTGGTGCTCGGAAGCTCAGTGCTCCTCGGCAACCGCGATCGCCGGCACGTCGGACAGGCGGTCGGACTCGTCGTGGATCTCCACGGCGATCTCGCGCAGGCGGGCCTCGTTCTCCTGCCAGTGGTGGTTGCAGAACAGCAGCTCGGAGCCGCCGTTGAGCACGGTACGGACGTAGGCCTGCGCGCCGCAGCGGTCGCAGCGGTCGAGGGCCGAGAGTGGACTCGCGTCGAGTGTCGGGGTCATGGTCCGCACCTCATTCCGGTGACGTCGGGTCGGGTCGTAGTCGCCGGCTGTCGACGTCTTCGCCCATCCTGCAATGTGCTTGCTTCACGAAACCATCGAATTGCCGGTGACTCGTGCGACACCCCGACGGACTCGTTTTCGTTCTCGTTACATCTGTGTGGACTGCTGTGTCGTGCTCTGTACTCGCTCTGTGGCGTCCGTGCGGTCCCGAACCCGGATGCCGCTACCCACCGTACGTATCGGCAGCAACTTCCGGTTCCGAAGTCGGTCCGGAGTGGTTCAGAGTGCTTGAGCCGTGTCCGACATCCAGTCCAACGACGTGTACCCGTCCGGAGATTCCGGCACGCACCGGTGCCTGATGTCACAAGGCGATGCCCATCGCTGAGGCAGACTCCAACACTGTGAAGGCTCGACGGATGCTGCGGGCGATCCGGCGGCTGCCCTTCCTGTTGCGCCGGACCGTCGCGAACGGGTGGCAGGGACCGCGTGCTCGGCCTGTCCGCCGAGGCCGCGTTCTGGCAGCTGCTGAGCCTGCCGTCGCTGTTCCTCGCACTGGTCGCGACGCTGGGGTACGTCTCGCGGCTGGTTCGGCACCGCCACGGTCGACCGCACCGAGTCGCAGATCGAGTCGACGCTGAGCAAGGCGTTCAGCCCGCAGGTCGTCGACCAGGTCGTGACGCCGATGCTGCACGAGGTGCTGCACGGCGGCCGGGCCGACATCATCAGCGTCGGCTTCGTGCTGGCGCTGTGGGCGGGATCGTCGGCGACGGCGACGTTCGTCAACACGATCACGATCGCCTACGGCATGCGCGACCTGCGCGGCGCCGTCCGCAGCCGGCTGCTGGCGCTGTGGCTGTTCCTCGGCTCGGTGGTGATCGGGGTCGTCGTGCTGCCGCTGCTCGTGCTCGGGCCCGACCTGCTGGAGCGGTGGTTGCCCGAGCGCTGCACCGGCACGTCGGGCACGGTCATCGACGCGGGCTACTACCCCGTCGTCACGTGCTGCTGCTCTGCTCGGGCTGACGACGCTGTACCACCTCGCACCGCCACGTCGGCTGCCGTGGCGGCGCGGCGTCCCTGGCGCGTTGCTCGCGATCCTGGTGTTCCTCGCCGGCTCGGCCGGGCTGCGCGCGTACATCACCTTCATCCTCGACCACAACCACGCGCGTACGGAACGATCGCCGCGCCGATCGCGGCGCTGCTGTTCTTCTTCGTGCTCGCGCTCGGCGTGCTGCTCGGTGCCGAGTTCAACGCGGCGATCGAGACCAGTTCCCGGCCGGGCAAGACGCCGCGCGTGCTGCGCCCGCGCAGCTGGCAGCGGATGGCGGACCCGGACGGCACCGGCGAGACAACCGGCACGAACGACGCGGCTCCGGTCAACGGTCACGGCACGGCGTGCCACGGCCTGCCCGCGCACGACGCAACGGGCCGGGCGGTCAGCGGAGAGGCTGTCGTAGATCTCCTGGCAGCGCGGGCAGACCGGCGACCCGGGCTTCGGCGCCTTCGTCACCGGGAACACCGCGCCGCAGATGGCCTGCACCATCGTGCCCATGACCGCACTCTCGACGATCTTGGCCTTGGGCACGTAGTGGAACAGGTCGTCGCCGTCGTCGGTGTCCGATCGAGGTCGACGGCTTCTCGAGGACCGTCGGGCTCAGTCATCGCCGCGATTCTGCCACTGATCGTGCCATGTCGCTGATGCGTCGGCGGTCAGCCGTCGACATGCGGTCGTCGCTGCGCCGGCGGCAGCGCGCGCTCGTGGCGCGACTCGACATGGCCCGAGCTCGGCCTGCCGCTTCTTGGCCGGCCGGTCGTTGGCGATGAGCACCGCGCACCACGGCAGGACCATGCCGGCGATCGACGAAGCCCAGCGCGAGCGGCATCGAGACGCGGTAGGCACGCGGCCCCGATGCACGCAAGCGCACGCAGGCCCATCATGATCGCGTACTTCTTCTTGCGCCGGTCGAACTCGTCGTCGCTGCTCTCCGGGACGGGGTGATCACGGCCGGCTGCATCGTGGCCGCGGCGCATGATCCCATCGTACCACCTGGGTCGGTAGCCGTGACCCGGCCGGATCGGCAGGATGTCGCCGGGAATGATCGCGGCGTGACCGCGCCCGTCGATGCCCTCGTCGACGCCCGCTGCCGTGGACGAGTTGCGCGCGGCGCTCGCGGATTCACCGTCGACGGCGTGCACGAACTGCTCGGGCCGGTCGGTCGCTCGGCGCACGAGCGCGGCGACCTCGCCGGCGTCGCGCGCGCGCTGCCCGAACGGCGAGCGGCTGAGCACGCTCGTGCGGCTGTTCCTGCTCGGGCGAGGCGGTCGGCAGCGCCGACGCCGCGCGGCGCTGCACCCCGCTGACCGGCCGCGCGACCGGCGGCCGTGCTGCTCGTCGACGGCGCCGACGTCCGTGCGCGCGCTCGAGGTGCGGCCCTACGGCGAGGCCGACGCGCCCGAGCCGTGGTGGGTCGTGTCGGACTTCGGCAGCGACGTGCGTCCCGGCCCGCTGGCCGACGGACCACGTGCTCGGCATCGGCGCGGCGTCCCTGACGCTGGCGCAGGCGACGTCCGCGACGCCCGGTCGGCCGCGCGCTCGACATCGGCACCGGCTGCGGCATCCAGGCGCTGCATCTCGGCCGCGCACGCGCCACGTCGTGGCGACCGACGTCAGCGCGCGGGCGTTGCGGCTGGCCGCGACGACGGCGGCGCTGTCGGGCGTGGAGTGGGAGCTGCGGCAGGGTCGCTGCTCGAGCCGGTGGCCGGCGAGCGGTTCGACCAGGTCGTGGCCAACCCGCCGTTCGTCGTCTCGCCCGGCCTGCGACCGGGCGCCGGCGGCTACGACTACCGCGACAGCGGGCTGGCCGGGGACGGCGGTGTGCGCGGCGCTGCTGCGGGGCGCTGCCGGCGTTGCTGGCGCCGGGCGGGCACGGCGTCCCTGCTGGCGAACTGGATCGTCCCCGCCGACGGCGAGTGGGCCGGACCGCGTCGGCGGCTGGCTGGCCGGCACGCGGCTGCGACGCCTGGGTCTGGCAGCGCGAGGTCGTCGAGCCGGGCGCGTACGTCGTCGCTGTGGCTGCGCGACGCGGGCGAGGAGCCCGGCACGCCGACGGTGGGCGCAGCGCTACGCGAGTGGCTGGACTGGTTCGACGCATCCGGGCGTGCGGCCGTCGGCATGGGTCTGGTGACCCTGTGGCGTACCGAGCGGACGACCGGTCGTCGTGTGCGAGGACGTCCCGCAGGCGGTCGAGCAGCCGGTCGGGGCGCATCCGCGGCTGGTTCGCGCGGCAGCGGTGGCTGCGCGACCACGACGACGACGCGCTGCTCGCGGCGCGCTGCGCTGCGCCGGACGACGTCGTACGCGCTCGAGCGCGCGACCTGCGCCGGGCGCCGAACGGCTGGACGACCGGCTGCGACGCACGTTGCGGCAGAGCGACGGCCTGCGCTGGGAGGTCGAGGCCGACGACGCGGTCGCCGGCCTGGTCGGCGGCGTGCGACGGCACGCGCGCCGCTGGCCGCTCGTGGACGTGCTCGCCGCCGGACTGGACGCGCCCGCCGACGACGTCGCCGCGGCGCTGGTGCCGGTCGTGCGCGACCTGGTCGGGCGCGGCTTCCTCGAACCCGGCGATCCGCGATGAGGGCCGTCGTGCAGCGGGTGTCGCGCGCGCGTGTCCGCGTCGACGGCGAGGTGGTCGGCGCGGATCGGCACCGGCCTGCTCGTGCTGGTCGGCGTGACGCACGGCGACACTCCCGCGACGGCCGCGGCGCTGGCCCGCAAGGTGCACGGTCTGCGCATCCTGCGCGGCGAGCGCGAGCGTGGCCGACGCCCCGGGGCCGGCGTGCTCGTGGTGAGCCAGTTCACGCTCTACGGCGACGCCCGCAAGGGCCGCCGCCCGACCTGGTCCGCCGCGGCGCCCGGACCCGTCGCCGAGCCGCTGGTGGCGGCCGTGGTGCACGAGCTGCGCAGCCTCGGGACGACGGTGCGAAACCGGGCGGTTCGGGGCCGACATGGAGGTCGAACTGGTGAACGACGGCCCGATCACGGTGCTGCTCGAGTTCTGAACCCCCGAACGTCCCGGGTCCGGACCCGCCGACAGCTGGCGATTCCCTGAGATTGGCCTGGGCGCCGGCTGTGACCGGCGGTTTCGGGAACACGGACCGGGGTTCGCACGTTCGACACTATGAACCCGAAAGTCGATCGTCAACGAAGACCGACTACGGGTTCCCTCCGACATCTGAGGTGGTCGAAACAATCGTGACTGCAACGTCGAAGCACCACCGACAGCGCCCGCACCGGCGCCCGTTCCCGTCCTGCCAAGCCGACCACGACGAAGACCGCGGCAGCAGCTGCGCGCGCCGGCGAGCGCCGGCTGACCGCCCTGACCCACCGCAGCGCCCGGCCGACCACGCCCGCCGGACCGGCTCGCACCGCCGCCCGGCGCGGCGCCGCCCGCGAGCACGCGGGCGCCGTGTCGATCGAGGCCGTCGACACCGAACTCGAGACGACCGCACTCGACACGTCCGAAGCCACGGCTGCCGACACGACGGACGACACGCACCGATGACGTCGTGGACGCCGCCGACCGTCGCGGCGCGTGCCGCCGCCGCAGCAGCCGACCTCGACGAGGTCGCGGCCTCGGCCGACCTGGTCCGCGTGTACCTGAACGAGATCGGCAAGGTCGCGCTGCTCAGCGCTGCCGACGAGGTCGAGCTGTCCAAGCGCATCGAGGCCGGGCTGTACGCCGAGCACCTGCTCAGCGCGCACAACAGCTTCACCGCCGGCACGCAAGCGCGACATGCGCCTGGTCGTGGCCGACGGCGAGCGCGCCAAGGACCACCTGCTGCGGGCGAACCTGCGCCTGGTCGTCTCGCTGGCCAAGCGCTACACCGGTCACGGCATGCCGTTCCTGGATCTGATCCAGGAGGGCAACCTGGGCCTGATCCGCGCGGTCGAGAAGTTCGACTACACCAAGGGCTTCAAGTTCTCGACCTACGCCACCTGGTGGATCCGGCAGGCGATCAGCCGCGCGATGGCCGACCAGTCGCGCACCATCCGGCTGCCCGTCCACCTGGTCGAGCAGGTCAACAAGATGCAGCGGGTGCGTCGCGAGCTGAACCAGACGCTGGGCCGCGAGGCCACCCACGCCGAGATCGGCCACGAGCTCGACCTCACCGAGGAGCGCATCCGCGAGCTGATCGACCTCTCGCGCGACCTGGTGAGCCTCGACCAGACCGTCGGCGCCGACGACGACGCCTCGCTCGGCGACTTCATCGCCGACCAGCGCACGCAGCAGCGAGGCCGAGGACACGGTCGAGGCGCAGCTGATGCGCCGGCAGCTCAGCCAGGTGCTCGACACCCTCGAGGAGCGCGAGGCCGCCGTCGTCCGGATGCGCTACGGCCTGGACGGCGATGCAGCCCAAGACCCTCGACGAGATCGGCCGGGCGTTCAAGCTGTCGCGCGAGCGGATCCGCCAGATCGAGCGCGAGACGATGGCCAAGCTGCGCCACCCGTCGCGCGCCCAGGTGCTGCGCGACTACCTCGACGACTGAGCTGATCCGCCGGAGCCGACTGACTCGCCGAGTCGATCGACCGGCGCCTGCCGCGATCGCTCGGATCGCGCTGCGGCGGCCGCAGCCGTGCTTCGCTCGCGCACGCTGCGCTCGGCGGGCCGTGGGCCCGTTCGGGCGGCGTGCGGACGACTAGCATGACCGTGCGCCACATCGGCGCGTTGCCCTCGGCTGTCCATCGGGCGCGTGCCACGACGATCGGACCGACCCGTGAGCCACCACAGCGACCTCATCGACACGACCGAGATGTACCTGCGGACCGTGTACGAGCTCGAGGAGGAGGGCGTCGTCCCGCTGCGCGCGCGGATCGCCGAGCGGCTCGGCCAGAGCGGGCCGACCGTCAGCCAGACCGTGGCCCGGATGGAGCGCGACGGGCTGGTGCACGTCGCCGACGACCGGCACCTGGAACTCACCGAGAAGGGCCGCCACGAGGCGATCGGCGTGATGCGCAAGCACCGCCTGGCCGAGCGGCTGCTCGTCGACATCATCGGGCTCGACTGGGAGGACGTGCACATCGAGGCCTGCCGGTGGGAGCACGTGATGAGCGAGGCCGTCGAGCGGCGCATCGTCGCCCTGCTGGACAAGCCGCTGGTCTGCCCGCACGGCAACCCGATCCCCGGCCTGGACGATCTCGGCCTGCCGTTCGGCGCCACCGACGACCACCTCGGGCCCTGATCACGCTCAGCGCGCGCCGCCGCCGACGACGGCGCGGCCGACGTCGTCGTCGAGCGGATCAGCGAGCAGCTGCAGCCCGACGCGGCGACGATGCACGAGCTCACCGACGCCGGGCTGCGCCCCGGCCAGACGGTGCGGTCAGCCGCGATCGCCGGCGGGGTCGAGGTGCTGGGCCGGCGGCGCGACCGGCTGCTGCTCGACCGGCACGTGAGCGATCACATCTTCGTCCGCACGCGTCTGAACTGCGCCACGGCGCGCTCGCTAAACTGGCGCCGGCTGCGAGCCGCCGACGCCTCGGAACCGACGACCGTCCGAGCGACCGCCCTGCGACCCGAGTCGACCGCTTCCCGCACTGACCCGGCATGCCGGACCATACCCGAGAGGGTCCGACCGGTGGCACACGACCCCCAGGGGTTCCTGAAGTACGACCGCGTCGACACGCCCAAGCGTCCGGCCGCGCGAGCGCGTCCGCGACTGGCAACCGATCTACCTGCGCGCGCGCGACGAGGTCGTCGGCGAGCAGGCAGCACGGTGCATGGACTGCGGCGTGGCGTTCTGCCACAGCGGGTGCCCGCTGGGCAACCTGATCCCGGAGTGGAACGAGTTCGTCGCCCGCGACGACTACCTCGGCGCCAGCGAGCGGCTGCACGCCACCAACAACTTCCCCGAGTTCACCGGCTGGATCTGCCCGGCGCCCTGTGAGGCCGCGTGCGTGCTGGCCCTCAACACCGACCCGGTCACGATCAAGCAGGTCGAGATCTCGATCGTCGAGCGGGCCTTCGACGCAGAACATGGTGCGTGCCCGCAACCGCCGCTCGCAGCGCACCGGCAAGTCGCGTCGCGGTCATCGGGTCCGGCCCGGCCGGTCTCGCGGCGGCGCAGCAGCTGACCCGCGCCGGTCACGCCGTCACCGTGTTCGAGCGCGACGACCGCCTCGGCGGCCTGCTGCGCTACGGCATCCCCGACTTCAAGATGCCCAAGGACATCATCGACCGGCGGCTGGCGCAGATGCGGGCCGAGGGCACCGAGTTCCGGGTGAACAGCCCGAATCGGCGCGCAGGACGACGCGACCGGCTGCGCGCGCGAGTTCGACGCGGTCGTGCTGGCCGTCGGCGCGCTCGCCCCGCGCGAGCTGGCCACGCCCGGCCGCGAACTGCGCGGCGTGCACCAGGCCATGGAGTACCTGCCGCAGGGCAACCACGTGCAGGCCGGCGACATCGCGGCGCCCGACATCGACGCCGCCGGCAAGCACGTGATCATCATCGGCGGCGGCGACACCGCGGCCGACTGCCTCGGCACCGCCAACCGGCAGGGCGCGCTCTCGGTGACCGTGCTCGACCACAATCCCGCGCCCGCAAGCCCGCGCCGGGCTGGTCAACCCGATCTGGCCGTCGGCGCCCGAGCACGCGCGGCAGCTCGCCGGCCCACGACGAGGGCGTGCACGAGGCGTGGGCGCGCGAGGTGCGTCGAGTTCGTCGGCGACGAGGACGGCGCGGTGCGCGCTGTCGTCGTCGAGGAGGTCGAGATCGTGCGGGTCGACGGCCGGCGCGAGTTCCTGCCGGTGCCGGAATCGCGCACCGAACTGCCCGCCGACCTGGTGCTGCTGGCGGCCGGGTTCGTCGGCACCGACGTGCCGGACCTGCTGGCCGCACTCGGCGTCGGACGTCGACCCGGCGCGCGGCACGGCGGTGGTCGACGACGGCTGGCGGACCTCGGCGCCGGGCGTCTACTCGTGCGGTGACGCCACCCGCGGCGCGTCGCTGGTCGTGTGGGCCATCGCCGAGGGCCGGGCGTGCGCCGCGGCCGTCGACGGCATGCTCACCGGCGCGTCCGACCTGCCCACGCCGGTCATGCCGCGCGCGCTGCCGCTGTGACGCTGCCGGACAGCGGGAGCGCTCGCGTGACCGCCGGCTATCGCCGAGCTGACGCAGCCGCGGCATGCGGCGCGGGTCGATCGCCTGCGACAGCGCCGCCAGCAGCAGATCGGCCGCGCTGTAGCCGGGATCGCTGGCCAGCGCGCGCTCGGCGGCGATCCCGGCGAGCGCGCCGTCGCCGGCGCGCCAGGTGCGCCCAGCCGAACAGGAACAGCGGCGGCCGCGTCGTAGGGCTCCGGCAGCCGCCGCGCCAGCTGCCGCCACAGCGGCCGGCCGTCGAGGCGCCGATCGTCGATGGCCATCCACACCGAGTCGCGGATCGGGATCCGCTGCAGCGCCACCCCGAAGCGGACGACCTCGCTCGTCGGACAGCTCGACGGCGCCAGGCTCGGTCGGCGGCGCGCGCAGCAGCGAACAGCGCGCGTTTGACCGACGCGCTCGCCGCGCGCCTGGTCGGCGCCGATCCGCGGCGCCACCGCGGTGCGTTCGGCCTCGTCAAGGCAGCGGCAGGACGGCCGCTCGCGCTCGCGGCCGGCGCCGGATCGAGCAAGCGCCGCCGACCGCGGCGCGGTCTGGCAACGCGACGAGGCCCGGCAAAGGTGGCCGCCGCAGCCACCTCGGAGCCGGCCTCGCAGCACCGGCGGCCTTCAGGCGGGCAGCACGACGGCTCGGCGCAGGTGTAGGACCACATCCGCCGATCGGCTGACCAGCAGCACGTCGTCGAGCCGCGCGCCCGCGCCGGTCGACGGCCGCCGCTACCTCGGCCGCAGCGCCGAGCCAGGGCAGCGGCCGCGCCGCGCCGGAGCGGCTGGCGCCGGGACTGCCGCGTCGTCGAAGATCACGGCGACGAACTTGTCAGCGCCGCCCCGTCTCATCGCCGCGACGTGCTCGGCGACGCAGCGCCGGCTCGGCGAGGTCGGCGAGATCCATGCGCGCGGTGACCACGACCCGGCCGCGGCTCAGCCCGAGCAGCACCAGGCTGTCGGACGGATGGAAGCCGAGCAGGTACGGGACGGCCTGGACGAGGTCGGCCGGGCCGCGCACCCGCAGCGTGGGCAGGGCAGCAGGGTCGGTGTGGGGCGGTGTCGGTCGTCATGGCGGACACGCTCGCCGACGGCGACGCGTCCGCGCGGGGCTCGGACCGCGCGCTGTGGACAACGGGCGGCGGCTGTGGACGAATCCGTGCGGACTTGTCCGCGGCCTGTGCTAGTGGCGGCCGCTACCGCAGGTCAGGCGTCGGCTCGGCAGCGGACTCAGCGCAGCGTGCCGGCCCGCCACCGCGCGCGCGGCCGCGGTCAGATCGCCGGCCGACCCGATCGTTGCGCTCGGCCAGCTCGAGCTCGGTCTGGCCGCGCTCGTCCGGGCCGGCCAGGAACCGGCGTCCCGGCGGCGACCACCCGGAACACCGCGGCCGCCCGCTCCAGGCCACCGCGAAGTCGCCGCGGTACACCCCGCACAGGATCGCGTCGGCGACGCAGCGCACCGAGTCGACGTCGCCGGGCTCGGCCACTCCGGCGACCACGGCGTCGGCCGGTGCCAGCGGCTCGCCGGCCTGCCACAGCCGGCGGACCTCCTCGCCGTTGCTGTGGAACCACTGCCGCAGCAGGTACAGCGCCCACAGCGCGCCGGGCAGGCTGACCGGCTCGCTGTCCTGCCACAGCGCGGCCAGCGTGTCGATGCCGACCTGGTCGGCCAGGGCGACGAAGCGGTCGTCCCCGCCGTCGCCGGGCTCGCGGCCGGCCTGCACGAGCACGGCCGCGGTCGCCGCCGCGATCTCGGCGCGCGAACTCGGGCGTCAGCCCGCCGGCCGCGTCGATGAACGCGGTCAGGTCGGCATACGGCGCCGGCCGGTGCGGGCGGGACGGGTGATCCACGACGTCCACGATAACGGCCGCGCACGGCTCGGGCGGTGCCCGCGGTCCGGGCGCGCGCCGGATCGGGCGCGCGATTCGGTACCGTGGGATGCGACGTCGGCCCGTTCCATGGCCCCCGGTCCCACATCTGCCGCCACGAGCGGCCTTCCGCCGAGAGGCGACCTGGCGGGCCGGCGTCACCACCTACGACACGCGAGATCGCGACGCGGTGAGCGGCGACGGCAACGGCTGGGTGTTCTGCAGCCTCGGGCACCGGCACTGGGGACGGTTCGGCGCGGCCGGCATCCTGATCACCGACGGCACGCGGGTCGTCCTCCAGCACCGCGCTGCGTGGACCCACGAGGGCGGCACCTGGGCGCTGCCCGGCGGCGCGCGGGACAGCCACGAGGACCCGATCGCGGCCGCGCTGCGCGAGGCGGTCGAGGAGACCGACGCTCGATCCCGCGCAGCGTGCCCCGTTCGGCGAATGGGTCGACGACCACGGCGGCTGGTCCTACACGACCGTGCTCGCCCGCACCGCCGCGCCGGTCGAGCTGGCGCCGGCCAACGCCGGAGAGCGTCGCGATCACCTGGTGGTCGGTCGACGAGGTCGACGCGCTGCCGCTTGCACACCGGGTTCGCCGCCGCGTGGCCGCACCTGCGCCGCATGCTCGACCAGTCGAGCGACGGGTCGTAGCGCTGCGCACGTGCGCGTACTGCTGCCGCCGAGCGAGGCGAAGACGTCCCGGCGGCCGTGGTCGGCCGCTCAGCGCCGCGCGACCGCACCCGACGCTCGGCGCGGCGCGCGACCAGGTCGCTGCGGCGCTGGCGCGACTGCGTCGCCGGTCCGCCGGCCGACGCGGCTGCGGCGTTGCTGCTCCCGCCGGCCGCGGTCGACGCCGCGCTCGCCGCCAACGCGCGCGTCCGCGACGCCGCGCACCGCGCCGGCGCTGCGAGCGCTACGCCGGCGTCGTCTACGACGGCCTCGGCTGCGGCGTGCCTTGACACCCGCGGAGCAGCGCGTCGCCGCCCGCACCGTGCTCGTGTTCTCCGGACTGTTCGGCGTCGTGCGCGGCGATGAACCGGTGCCCGCCGTACCGCGTGCCGGCCAAGGCGGTGCTGCCCGGGATCGGTGTCGCCGGCAACGTTCTGGCGCCCGTGCTCGACGAGGCGATGCCGGCGCTGCTGTCGCGCGGCGGGCTGGTCGTCGATCTGCGCTCCAGCGACTACGCCGCGATGTGGCGCCCGAAGCGGCGACGCTCGCGCGGCGCGTCGTCACCGTCCGCGTCTGTCGCCGCTGCCATCCGGAGGGCTGGGCGTGGTCAGCTACCCGAGCAAGTTCGCCAAGGGCAGCTCGCTGCCGCCCTGGTGCGGCGCGGTCACGGCGGGCAGCCCGGTCGAAACGGTGGCCGACGTGGCGGCGGCCTGGCTGGCCGGTGGCGGCGCGCATGCCGAACCCGACGGAGCCAACCACCTCGTCCTGCACACGGCCTGACCGAGCGCGGTTGTACACCCGCACGATCTGTGCGGTGCAAGCACCCCGCGCGTGCCGGACAGACGGTGGTGAGCCACCATGTGACGCATGCGACTGGACCACCTCAGCTACGCGGCCGGGCCGGAAGGACTCGCCGCTTGCGTGCAGCGCCTCGGCGCCCGGCTCGGCGCCGGCTTCAGCGACGGCGGAATCCATCCGTCCTTCGGCACCCGCAACTTCGTGCTGGCACTCGCCGGCGGGTGCTACCTCGAGGTCGTCGAGGCACTCGACCATCCCGCGGTCGACCGCGCACCGTTCGGCCGCGCCGTCCGCGACCGCACCGTGACGGCGGCGGCTGGCTGGCCTGGGTGATCGGCGTCGACGACGATCGCACCGATCGAGCACCGGCTGTCGCGCATCGCCGCGGCCGGGCACCGGCGCCGTCCCGACGGCGTCGACCTGCGCTGGGCAGCAGATCGGCGTCAACGACGTGGCGGCCGACCCGCAATTGCCGTTCTTCGTGCGAATGGCACGTGCCCGAATCCGATCATCCGTCTCGCGGCGGCTCGCGGGTGCGGCTGCGCCGCCTCGAGATCGCGGGCGACGAGGAGACGGTCGAGAGCTACCTCGGCACCTCGGCCGCGAAGCCGCTGGACGGCATCGACGTCGAGTGGCTCGCTCAGTCCGAGGAGGGCACCGGCGTCGTCGCGGCGGTGTTCGACACGGCGTCCGGTCCGGTGCGCATCGACTGATCGTCCGACGCGTTTCGCAGATCACCGCCTCGGGCACGGCCGGGGTGGCCGTGACGGCCACGCGCCGCCGCGCGGCAAGCACCGAGCCGACGAGGATCAGCGGGAATCCGACGCCCATGCCGAGCGTGAAATCCTCGTCGAGCAGGAGCACGCCGAACAGCACCGCGACGGCCGGGTTGACGTAGGTGATGACCATGGCGCGCGACGGCCCGATCGCGGCGATGAGCGCGAAGAACACGACGAAGGCGACCGCGGTGCACACCAGCCCGAGCACCGCGATCGACCACCACCCGTGCGCGTGCACGTGCGTGGGCGGGCGCAGCGATCGCGTACGGCAGGTAGCCGAGCGCGACGAGCAGCAACGAGGCGCACACGACCGGGATGCTCGGCAGGTCGGCGAGCCGGCGCGCCATGATCACCGGCGCGACGGCATAGCCGATCACGACGACCGAGCACCTCGAGCAGCGCCGCGCTGCTGATGTCGCCGAAGTCCAGTCCGACGAGCATCGCGACGCCGGCAATGCCGATCAGCAGCCGAGCAGTTGCAGCCAATCGGCCGCTCGTCGGCGCCGGATCGCGCGCGCGGCGACGACACCGACGAGCGGCACGGCCGCGATGAGCAGACCCGGTCAGCGAGCTCGACAGCTGCTGCTCGGCGTCGGACAGCAGCAGCCACGGGCATGGCCATCTCGAGCGCGGTGAACGCGAGCAGCGGCGCCCAGCGCGCAGCACCGGACGCGAACCCACCGCGCGCCAGCGCGAGCGGCAGCAGGATGAGCCCGCCGATCGCGGTGCGCAGGAACACCAGCGTGCCCGGCGCGACGTCTCGCACGGCGACCCGGATCAGCAGGTACGGAATGCCCCAGATCACGCACATCGCCGCGAACAGCGCCCAGCTTCGCCGAGTCATCGCCGCCCGTCTCTGCACTGCACGTCCCAAACTAGCGACCTGCCCTGACACTCGCTGGCGAAAATCAGCCGTCAGTCCCGAAATCGAGACGATCAGTGCGGTCGACACCGGTGGCGACAAGGCATAGTGGTCGCGTGCAGACCGTGTCCCTGACCTGGCAGCACGCCGGTGAGGTGGCCGGTGTGCTCGCCGTCGTCAGCGTCGGCGATGCGTGCAGTCCGGCAGCGGCACGTGCGGATGTTCGCACCGTTCGTCTTCGAGGCCGCGATCATCGGCGCGCTGTACGCAATGTGGCAGCTGGCCGGCGAAACTGTCCGTGGTCGGGACGACCGGCGCCCTCGGCGCGGGCGCGGTGGATCGATCATTTCGACGATGATCTGCCGCTGCCGTCCGAGCACACGCTGAACCACGCGTCTCGTGCAGCCATCCGCTGATCGTCCAGGGGGCGAACCTCTACTACGACACCATGCACTTCACGATGATGTTCGTCTTCCTCATCTGGCTGTTCTGGCGCTACCGCGACCGGTACCGCCCGGTGCGCACGACGATGGCGTGGACGACGTTCTTCTGCCTGGTCATCCAGCTGTTGCCGGTCGCGCCGCCACGCATGCTGCCCGGGTTCGTCGACACCGCCATGCTCTACAACCAGTCGGTGTACAGCAACGGCCTTGCTGCTGATCAGCTTCCGCGATGCCGTCGGTGCACGTCGCGTGGGCGGTCGTCGTCGGCTACTACGTCGCCACGATCGGCACGCAGCCGGTGGCGCTGGATCGGCGCCGCGCATGCGGTGATCACGATCTTGGTCGTCGTCGCGACGGCGAACCACTGGTGGCTCGACGGCATCGTCGCCGTCGCCGTGCTCGTCGCGTGCGCGTGGGCGGCGGTACGGCATCGTCACCGCGTGGCGCCGCGGTCGCTCCGAGGCGCGCTGTCCCGGAGCTGGCAACGCGCCAACCGGCGCCGGAGACCTCTGATGTCTGACCGGCTCGGAGTTGCCGTCGCCGATCAGCCGAAACGCTCGATCTATCCGTGGCTCACCGCGTCGCTTATCCCGCGCGCGATCGCCTGGGTGTCGACCGTCGCCAGCGACGGGTCGGAGAATCTCGCGCCGCACTCGTTCACGACCGTCGCCGGCGTGGACCCGCCGACGCTGTGTTTCACCTCGGTCGGCGCAAAGGACACGCTCGCCAACGTGCGTGCAACCGGCGAGTTCGTCCTGAACATCGGGACGGCGTCGATGTTGCATGCCATGAACGACTCGGCCACGAACTTCCCGCACGGCATGAGCGAGTTCGATGCGGCGCAACTGAACCGCGAACCGAGCGTCGCGGTGCGGCCGCCGCGAGTGGCCGGAGCACCGATCGCGTTCGAGTGCCGGGTGAGCGGTGAGCACGAGATCGGCAACTGCGTGATGGTGTTCGGCGAGGTGCTGCACATCGCTGCGCACCAGGGTCGTCGCCGACGACGGGCTGCCAGACCCGCACGTGGTCGCGCCACTGGCCCGCCTGGGCCGTTCCCAGTGGACGACGCTCGGCGACGTCATAGACCTCGCCCGGATCAAGTACGACGAGTGGGAGGACGGCCGGCGCAGCTGATCACGTCCACGCAGCGGTCGGGTCGGGCAGCGCGATGCGGCCGGCGCCGACCAGCGCGGGAGCGGCAGCGGTGCGGCTGACGTCCTCGCGGACGTCGAGCGTCGCCAGCGCGGCGTCGTCGAGGAACCGGCTGGCCGGCGCGTAGCTGTGCTTGTCGTCGTGGGCGCGCCGGTGGTGCGGCATCCGCAGCGGCGTGTAGATCGCGAGCTCGTCGCGGCCCGGGTGGCCGCGACGTAGAACAGCCGCTGCTCCTCGGCCAGCCCGGTGTCGGTCGACAGCGCCATGTCGGACGGGAACGCGCCGTCGACGACGTGGATGACGTGCACCCGACTCCCACTCCAGCCCCTTGGCCGAGTGCACCGTCGACAGCACGAGGTAGTCCTCGTCCAGGTGCGGCGGCCCGGCCAGGTCGCTGGTCGACGCCGGCGGGTCGAGGGTCAGCGTCCGCGACGTACTCGGCCAGCGTCGGGCGCCGCGCCGGCCGCGCTGACCAGCCGGTCGAGGTCGCCGAGGCGGGCGGCGTGGTCGGGATAGCGCGCCGATGAGCAGCGGGCGCAGCAGGTCGAGCACGCCGTCGGCCCGGTCGGCGACCGTGGCGCTCGGCGCCGGCGCGCCGGCTGAGCGCGTCGAGCGTGGCGGCCAGCGCCGTGCGCGACCGGCGCGGGCGCCGCGGCGACCGCGTCGGCGTGGCGCGATCTCGACGTCGGCGTCGGCCGGGCGCAGCGCGTCGAGCAAGGCCGGGCCCGGGCCGGGCCGATGCCGTCGTGCAGGCGCAGCAGCCGGAACCAGGCGATCTCGTCGGCCGGGTTGTCGAGCAGCCGCACGCCGGCGACGAAGTCCTTGACGTGCGCGGCCTCGAGGAACTTCAGGCCGCCGTACTTCACGAACGGCACGCCGCGCGCGGTCAGCTCGACCTCGAGCAGGTCGCTGTGGTGGGCCGCCCGCATCAGCACCGCCTGGTCGCGCAGCGGCTGCCCCTGCTCGGCCGCCTCGAGGACGGCGTCGACGACCAGCCGGGCCTCGGCCGACGCGTCGTGGCAGCGCACCAGCCGCGGGCGCCGGCCGCCCGTCGCGGTCGGAGCGCAGCTCGCAGCCGCTGGCCGCCGCGAGCCGGGCCGCACGGCGTTGGCCAGGTCGAGCAGCGGCTGCCGGGAGCGGAAGTTCTGCTCCAGCCGCACGACCGTGCGCGCGCCGGGCAGCTCCGCGGCCAGCTCGGTCAGGTGGCGGCTGTCGGCGCCGCGGAAGCCGTAGATCGCCTGCGCGTCGTCGCCGACGACGGTCAGGCCGATGCCCGTCCGGGCGCAGCAGCCGGACGATGTCGACCTGCACCTGGTTGACGTCCTGGTACTCGTCGACCAGCACGTGGTCCCAGCGCGCCGGCGAGCGCCGGCGCCGAGCGCCGGGTCGGCGAGCAGCGCGCGCCAGCCCAGCAGCAGGTCGTCGAAGTCGAGCAGCGACTGCTCGCGCTTGCGGGCGATGTAGCTGCGGAACAGGTCGAGGATCGCGTCCGTGTGCGGCTCGCACCACGGGAACTGCTGCGGCGATGACCTCGCGGGCCGGGCGGCCGGTGTTGACCGCGCGCGAGTAGATGTCGAGCAGCGTGTCGGCGCGCGGGAACCGCTGCGCCGGTGCCGGTCAGGCCGTGGTCGTGGCGCAGCATGTCGATCAGGTCGCGGGCGTCGGCCGGGTCGAGGACGGACGGCTGCCGGCGCCAGGCCGAGGGTCTCGCGCGTGGGCGGCGACCAGCCGGTAGGCCGACGGCGTGGAAGGTGCCGCCCCAGCAGCTTGCGCGCGGCGTCGCGGCGGTCGCACGATCGCCGCCGGCCCGGGCGAGCATCTCGTCGGCGGCCCGGCGGGTGAAGGTCAGCAGCAGGATCCGCTCCGGGTCGACGCCGCGGTCGACCAGCGCGGCCACCCGGGCGACCAGCGTGCGGGTCTTGCCGGTGCCGGCGCCGGCCAGGACGACCAGCGGGCCGTCGCCGTGCGTGGCCGCGGCCAGCTGCGCGTCGTCCAGCCCGGCGTCCCACGTCGAATCGAACATGCGTGCGATCGTAGGTGGCGCGGACGGCGGCACGGTAGTCACCACGCCGCGCGTCCTCAGACGGGGCGCGGGCGCGGCTTGCCGTTCGTCGGCGGAGCGGTGTCGACGGGCAGGCAGGTGCGGCAGAAGTCCGCGCCGAAGCTGTTCAGGTGGATGCTGCGCTGCACCATCTTCGGCATCCGTCCGGCGCGCTTGAGCGCCTCGACGACCTTCGGTTGCGCCTCGATCACCTGATATCGCTGGGGATTGCTCACCTGCTCCTTCGAGAGCTCGATCAGCCCGAGCCGCGACGAGATTGGTGAGGTACTGGCTGATCCGGTCGAGGTAGCGGCAACCGGCGTGCTCGGCGATCATGTTCAGCCCGCCCTCGACCAGCTCCGAGCCGATCCCCAGCGGCCGGTTGGTGCGCACGTCGATCGCGGGCTGCGGGCCTTCCAGGTAGAGGTAGCGCAGGATGCGCGCCTCGTCCGGCGTGATCTCGGACAGGATCCGCGCGAACGCCGGGTGGGTGTCCTCGATCGAGGTGGACGTCGTTGGACGCGGCGCATGCAGCTTGCGCGCCGCGGCGCTGCAGTTCGGCGACGGTCGGGCTCGTCGCGGCACGCCGTCCGGCACGCCCTTCGGGTCGGACGCGTCCTCTGCATACCCGAGCGCCCGCCACGCCGCCGCGCGCAGGTCCGGCGCAGCGTCCTGCAGGATCGCCGCGCGGCTCGCCGTTCATCGCGCGCGGGCGACGTAGTTCGTCCCGCTGACGCCGGCGTTGACGCCACGTGACGCCTGCCACGCGGAAGCCGCTGCGAACTTCGCGACGCCGGGAGCGCTTTCAGCAGGTCGATGTCGGCCGGCTCGCCGACGACGCGCGGCTGCGCGCGCGCACCCGGGCGACGATCTCGTCCGGCCGACGACGCCGTCGCTCGGTCCTAGCACATGCTCACACGCCGAAGATAGCGAGATGCAGGAACCCGGCGAACAGCCCCAGCGCACCGCCGTGGACGAACAGCAGCCACTCGTCCTGCTTGATCGCCGACCGCAGCATCTCGACGAAGTCGTCCGGGCTCATCTTGCGCATCTGCGTCGGCGATGAACGTGTAGATCTTGCCCGCCTGGCGCCTGTTGAACTCGCGTCGTTGAACGCCGCCGGCGCGAACTGCGTCGCCTCGGTCGCGACCGACGAGCGGATCTGGTCGTACTCCTGCGAGCCGATCGCCACCCGGACGGCCGCGCGCGCCGGGCCGACGGCCGGTCGACGGCCGGACGCAGCGCTGTCGTGCAGCATCTGCAGGGTGCGGTCGCTGCGCGGCCCGTTGAGCAACTCGTCGCCGATGTTCTGCAAGCGTGATGACCTTGTCGGCGACCATCTGCGCGTACAGCTCGGTGACCTCGTCCTGCCGTTTGATCAGCAGGCCCTGATGCCACGGCACCCACTTCTTGTAGTGCATCGGCCCGAAGATCATCTCGATGCCGATGTAGTTGACGACCCAGCCGATGATGACGCCGCCGATCGGCAGGACCCACCAGTACGGCAGCACCTGCAGCACGCCGAACAGGACGAAGCCCATCGGGAAGCCGAAGTAGAAACCGAAGTTCTGCATGAACCGCAGTTCCTTCTTGCCCATGATCAGGAACAGCTCGTTGAGCAGCTCGGGATGCGGACGAAGTAGCGGATCACCATCAGCTTGGCGTCGATGAGCTGGTCGACGTTCGTCGCCGATCTCGTCGGTGATGCTGCGGACGATGCTCGGGTAGCTGCTGCCGCACGCGCGCGTGCACGGCTTCCTTGATCAGCGGCGGAAGGTCGTGCCAGAGCTGCGGATTCTCCTGCTGCATGATCTGCTCGACGACGCCGCGGATCTCGTTCTGCGCGACGGTCGCGAGATGCTCGGCGATCCTGTCCGGCTCGAGCTCGCGGTAGAAGTCCGAGATGCTGCCGAGCTTGCAGCAGCCCCTTGTCGACGGCGATGCTGGCCATCTTGTCCGCGCGGGACGGGACGATGCCCTGCCAGCCGAGCCGGCCGTCGTAGCTGATCAGCGGCAGGACTGCGACCCGGCGCGGCAGGAGCGGGAACAGCACCTTCAGCCCCGGCACCTTGAAGCCGTAGAACCGGATCGGCTTGAACAGCATGAGCACGCCGGTCCAGTTGGTGATGTAGCCGATGACCCCGGTGAACAGCGGGATGTGATCAGGTCGACCACGGTCTTGTGGTCCACTGATCACCCCCGCCGCGCCGCCCGCCGTCCGATGCCTCTCATCATCCGAGACGACATCGCGGCACGTCCAGCCGAAGTGCGCCGCAGCCGGACCTGTCAGCTGTGCGTGAACGATCCGTACGTCGCGGTGCTCGGGTCCCAGATGTGCTGGTGGTCGACGCCCTCGGCCTCGTCGATCGCGGCGACGGTCTGGCCCGGCGAGAGGTAGATCCCGACGTGGTACACCGCGCCCGTCGCTGTCGTGGTAGAAGACCAGGTCGCCTGGCACGGCGCGGTCGGCACGGATGAGCCGGGCGGCGTCGAACTGGTCCTGCGGCATGCGCGGCGTGGCGACGCCGGACTTGCGAGTAGCTGTACATGACCAGGCCGGAGCAGTCGAACGACTTCGGGCCCTCGGCGCCCCAGACGTAGGGCTGGCCGATGTGCGTCTTGGCCTCCGCGACGATCTTTGTTGACCGCCGGCGGCGTGACGGTGCCGCTGCCGGTCCCGCGGGTGTCGGCGGCGTGACAGCCGAGGTCCGAGTTGTTGCCCTGCGCCGATGTTCACGACCCAGACGCAGGCGAGGTGCGCGCCGGTGGTCACCGTGACGGTGACGTCGAACCACCCGTTCGGACCGGCTCCGCTCGGCGTCGTGCGACCGGCGACGGGGCCGGTGAGCGTGTCCTTCGACCAGTGCCCGTCGACGTACACCGCGACCGACAGGCGCCGGGCCAGGTAGTCGGGATCGCTCGTCCAGCCCACGACGTGCAGCCACGTGCCGCCGGCGTTCGTCCAGGTGACGGCGCCGCGCGGGCTGTGCGACGCGATCTCGGCGCTGGACGGGACGCGACCCAGCGGCGTGTAGACGCACTTCATCACGCGGTTGAGGCCGGCGCCGATGTTGTACGCCACGAGACAGGCGCTGTGATCGCCGGTCGGCACGGGGACGTCGAGGACGAAGCCGGGGGTGGGGCCGAGGTGGTACTTGGCCGTGAGCATCGGCCGCTCGACCGAGGTCCGCTGCCGGATCACCGGACGCCCGTCCACGACGCCGGCGACGAGGACGTTGCTGGTACGCGCGTCCGGGTCGGCGGTCCAGCCGGTGAACTCGACGACGCCGGAAGCCGGCGAGGTGACGTGCTCGACGCCGCCGCCGGGCTGGTTCGGGCCGGCGCTGTCCGCCGCAGCGGAGTCGGAAACGGCCAGGACGGCCCCGACGAGGACCACGAACGGGACGGCCGCAGCAGCGGCACGCGTGACGATTCGACGTGCAGACAACATCGCAGATCCTCGGGACGGCGGCAGGGACTCCCCCTCCCGATCGTCCAGAAGATCAGGTTCTTGACCTCAGCGCCAGACGTGGCAGTCGGCGCCCCGAGCGGTAGGGCGCCGTATCCCCCCGTGCACAACGGCGCCCTACCGGTCTCAGGCGGCGGATCGACGTCCCCCGATCGCCGTGTCGATGGTCAAGATTAACCCGCGTCCGGGCCATTGCTAGGCAGCGAAACACACGCGCGCCGAAAACGCTAACGTGGTTCACGGGCGCATTAACTCACCGCAAAATCGGAGGATTCTCCCGTACCCACCGCCGCGCGCAGCGCCGTGTAGGACGCGACGAGCGCGCGGCGGACGTCGGTGAGCAACGGATCGGTGTGCGCCCGTCCCGCGGCGACCCACTCGTCGCAATGGCGCATCGCGAGCACCCGCAACCGAGCTGCCTCGCGCACCTCGGTGATCGCAGCGTCGTAGACGTAGGCGTACAACTGCGCCACCGCGTGGACGAGGTCGTGCTCGGTGACGCCGTCCTCGCGCTGGTGCACACGGTGCACCCGCCACCATTCGACCTCGCGCCGCGCGGCCTCGCGAGCATCGATGCCGGCATCGCCGGCCACCATCGCGTAGAAGCGCTGCATGAAGAACCGAGCTCGGTCGGGGTCGTTGTCCGGGTACGGCGCCCACACCTGGTTCGCCCGCAGGACCCACCAGGCGCCGCGTACCGTGCGCACCGGACCCGTCCCGAATCCCGTGCTGACCAGTCCGAGCGAGGACGTCAGGAACGGACGCCACGCGCGGCGGTAGTACGCCGACCACGCGGCGGACTCGAGCTCGCCGAGGCGCACCGGGTCGAAGTCTCGCGGGCCGGGTCTTCGACGTCGCGCGCGCATGCACCGAGTGTGCCTGCCGGTCACGCACCGAGGTAGGCCGCGGCGCGCGCCCCGTCCCAGCCGTGTGTCTCGGCCAACCCGATGGCGAGGATCCGCAGGTACGCCCGGCTCGGCGGTCGGTGGTCGACATCGTCGGTGCGCCACGGACAGGTGCAGGTCAGCATCGGCCGGTCGTCCAGCGTCCCGACCCGCACGAGAGTCTCGTACCGGCCCGGTCCGAGTGCCACCCGCTCGCCGTCGGCGAGGTCGAGCGCGAATTCGGTCCCCACCGGCCGGTGCATCTCCTGGTCGACCACGTCGCAGAACTGCTCGCGCGTGACCAGCCAGGCGCGCGCCGGTGTGCGGCCCGGCGCATCGGGGTCGTAGAACGCCATCCCGCCGGTCCACGTCGGCGACTCGAGTGCGAAGTGGATCGCGCCGGGCACGTGCACGGCACGCCACTGCTCGGGCGGGGTGGTGTCGCGGCACCCCGGCAGCGTCACCCGCGCACCCGCGGGGCGGCCGCCGCGCACGTAACAGTGGAAACGCGCCGTGGCCATGTTCGACCCGTACGCGACGTACCAGACCCGGTCGTCCACACCTTGATGGTGCCGTGACCTGTCCTTGCTTGACCTCATCGGTACCGCACAGGAAAGTTGGTCGAAAGATCCCGAATGCCGGAGGTTCGCTGTGTCCCCAGTTTCGTCGCGCCGTGCACGAAGGGTCTGCGCCGCTGTGATCGGCGCTGCGAGCGTGGTGGCCGTCGCCGCCGCGCCGTCCGCGACGGCGGTGACCTACACACCGGGCGCGCCGGGCATCGGCGATCCGTACTTCCCGCAACTGGGCAACGGTGGGTTCGACATCGGGCACTACGACCTCGCTCTGGCCTACAACCCGGACCGCCATTTCCTGTCCGGAACGGCGACCATCACGGCGACGGCCACGCAGAACCTCTCGCGCTTCGATCTCGACTTCACCGACATGACCGTGCGCGGCGTCAGGGTGGACGGCGTGCACGCCGATACGTCGAGCGTCGGCCAGGAGCTGCGCATCACACCGGCGCACGGGTTGCGTGACGGCTCGCAGTTCACCGTCGCCGTGACCTATGACGGCATGCCGCAGACGATCACCGGCTCACCGATCGTGTTCGGCTCGGACTACGGCTGGCAGTACACCCCGGACGGCGCCTTCGTCGGCGGCGAGCCGAACGCCGCGCACACGTGGTTCCCGTCCAACGACCATCCGAGCGACAAGGCGACGTTCAGCTTCCAGATCACCGTGCCGCACGGGACCAGCGTGGTCGCCAACGGCGACTACCTCGGGCACGACTCGACGTCGTCCGGCAGCACCTACCGGTGGAACGAGACCAGCCCGATGGCGACGTACCTCGCGACCATCGACATCGGCAAGTGGGTGTTCGAGGAGGGCCAGACGCCCGGCCGGCATCCCCGAGTTCATGGCCAACGACCCGGCGCTGCAGTCGAAGGTCGAGACCGGCACGTGTTCGACCTGACCGGGACGGTCACCGACTACTGGGAGCAAGAAGTTCGGCCCGTACGCGTTCACCTCGACCGGCGCGATCGTCGACAACGTCCCGAACGTGGGCTTCTCGCTCGAGACGCAGACGCGTCCGCTCTACGGGTTCGCTCCCGACCAGTACACGCTGTCGCACGAGCTGTCCGCACCAGTGGTTCGGCGACAGCGTCTCGGTCGCGACCTGGCGCGACATCTGGCTCAACGAGGGCTTCGCGACCTTCGCCGAGTGGCTGTGGTCACGAGCACACGCGGCGGCGACGAAGTACAACTCGACCTACAAGGTGGCCAAGTACTACTACAACGCGATCGCGGCCGGAGACCGGTTTCTGGAACCAGTCGATCGCGGATCCGAAGCGCAACACGATGTTCTCCTCCGCGGTGTACTACCGCGGCGGCATGACGCTCGCGGCGCTGCGGCACCTGATCGGCGACACGAAGTTCTTCACGCTGCTGCAGACGTGGACGGCGCAACACCGTACGGCAACGCCTCGACGTCGCAGTTCATCGCGCTCGCCGAACAGGTGTCGGGAATGGACCTCGGCACGTTCTTCCAGGCCTGGCTCTACGACAAGTCCAAGCCGTCCTCGTTCGACGTCCACTGACCCAGGAGCGCCCATGTCCGCCCGTCGCAGCGTCTGCGCCGCGCTCGTCGGCGCGGCGACGCTCGCGTCCGTCCTTGCCGCTGCGCCGGTCTTCGCCGCCCCCGATTCGGCCGTCGTGTTCGCACCCGGGTCGGCAGGGATCGGCGACCCGTACTTCCCCAATCTGGGCAACGGCGGGTACGACGTCGGCCACTACGGGCTGCAGCTGAGCTACGACCCGAGCCGGCAGTTCCTGGTCGCGAGTGGCGACGATCACGGCCCGGGCGACGCAGAACCTCTCGCGTTTCGACCTCGACCTCGGCGGCATGAGGTGCACGGGGTCAGCGTCGACGGCGCGGGCGCGCACCAGCGCCGCGACGGCTGGCGAACTCGTGATCACCCCGGCGCACGGGATCACGACCGGGTCGTCGTTCACGACGCCGTCAGTTACACCGGAACGCCGAAGACGATCGCGGGCTCACCGATCGTGTTCGGCGCAGACTACGGCTGGATGTACACCCGTGACGGCGTGTTCGTCGCCGACGAACCCAATGCGGCGCACACCTGGTTCCCGTGCAGCGATCACCCGAGCGACAAGGCGACGTACACCTTCGACGTGACCGTCCCGAAGACCAAGCAGGTCGTCGCCAACGGTGAGCTCAGCCTGCACACCACCGGAGCGTCCAAGACGCGCTACATCTGGAACGAGACCAAGCCGATGGCGTCGTACCTCGCGACGATCGACATCGGGTCGTGGACGTTCCAGCACCGCACGACCCCGGGCGGCATCCCGCAGCTGATGGCCTACGACCCGGCACTGTCGGCCGCCGTCGCGCACCGCGCCGTCGGCGCGCAGACCGCGGCGGTGACCGACTACTGGGCGCACGCGTTCGGGCCGTACCCGTTCACCTCGACCGGCGCGATCGTCGACAATCTGCCGACCGTCGGCTTCTCGCTCGAGACGCAGACCCGGCCGCTGTACGGGTTCGCGCCCGACAAGGACACGTAGTCGCACGAGCTGGCGCACCAGTGGTTCGGCGACAGTGTGTCGGTTGCGACGTGGCGGGCGATCTGGCTCAACGAGGGCTTCGCGACGTTCGCGAGTGGTTCTGGAGCGACGAGCACACCGGCCACACGAGCACCTACGACGTGGCGCGTGGTGAGTACAACGGGATCCCGGCGTCGAACGCTTCTGGAACCAGTCGATCGCCGACCCGCAGCGCGACACGATGTTCTCGTCCGCGGTCTACTCCCGGGGCGGGATGACGCTGGCCGCGTTGCGGCACCGGATCGGGTCGACGGCGTTCTTCTCGCTGCTCCGGCAGTGGACGGCCGCGCATCGCTACGGCCACGCGACGACCACCGAGTTCATCGCTCTGGCCGAGAAGGTGTCCGGACGCAACCTCGACCGGTTCTTCCAGATCTGGCTCTACGACAAGCGCAAGCCGTCGTCGTTCGACGCCGGCTGACGATCAGCCCGCGTAGGTCACGCGCAGCACCGCGCGTGTGACCGTGCCGGGCACCTGCACGAGCACCTGCGTGCCGCGGGCCGAGTCGACCACGTCGTAACCGGCCGACGCACCGTTGACCGTCGCCGACACCGCATGCGTGCCGGCGGGCAGTACGGCGCCGACGGTGAGCCCGGCCGCGACGTCGCGCGTCACGGTGGTGGTGAGCGCGCCGTTGCGGTGCGCGACGCGCTGACGTCGATGAGCCGGCGCCGAGCCGGATGTCGCGGCCCGCGACGCTGGTCTGTCCGGCCGGACATGCGGGCACGACCGACACCGTGCCGTTGCCGATATCGGGTGCGACACCGAGGTCGTAGTGCACGACCGGCCACAGCACGCCGTAGGTACCCCACGCCTGGAGCCCGCTCGAGCGCTCGGTGAACAGCTTGTCGATGTTCGAGCCGAAGTCCGGCAGCGGCGACGGTGAGATCTCGGGCATGTCGCCCGGGCGTCTCGGCCACCGTCGGCGCGAGCTGCACTCGTGCGTTGTCGTCGCTGTAGGGCCGGATTGCGTGCGGCCCAGCGCTGCCTCGGCGACGGCGGCGATCGACGTCGTCAGCGTGAAGATCTCACGATCGGCGGGTGCGGCCGACGACGTCGCGTCGCAGGCCGGCGGCGGTGTTGCCACGCGCGTCGGAGGACTTCCGGTGCCGGTGTGGAAGAGCCCGTTCTGCCGGTGAAGCAAGGCCGTTCGTGCTGCTGCACCGTCGCCAGTGCATGCGGCCGACGAGGCGAGCGGCCCGGCGGGTGCGCCGCCGGTCGCGGGCAGTTCCGCCTCGACCGGCGTCAGCCCGATCCAGTAGCGCTGGAACAGCTTGCTTGTTGCTCGGGTTCTTCAGCGAGTCGGCATAGGACTTGGTGCTCTTGCCGTACCACCAGGCCTTCTCGAACCGCGCTCTGCAGGTGCTCGGCCTTGTTGCGCGCCCAGTTCAGCGTCGCGGTGTCGTGCTTGCTGGCGGCCATGTCGGCCAGGTCGAGCAGGCCGCGGATCGCGTACACGGTGTTGTCGAGCTTCTCTGCGCCCATGCCCGTGCGCTCGACGTTGCCCGCGCCCTCGAGCCAGCCGTCGTGGTCGGTGTCGAGGTGCTGGAAGGCGTACTTCATGTTGCGGATGGTGAAGTCGTACATCTCGTCGCGGAACTTGTTGTCGCCGGTCCACCGCCACACCAAGGCGACGGCGCTCGGGAACTTCACTGTCTCGTCGGTATTGCCGTCGTCGCTGTTCGCGCCGAAGTACACCGAGCCGTCCGGCGACGGTTTCGTGGATCACCTTGCCGCTGTTGTTGTTGACCTTCTTGCTGATCTGCATGAGCGTGCGCAGGTGGTCCTCGATCGCGTCGAACTGTCCCGACGCGACGGCCGCGAAGGCGGTGTACTCACCGTCGGTGCCGAAGATCCACGGGTAGTCGGGCCAGCCGGCGCCGATCCACTTGCGCGTCCTTGAGCGTGCCGACGGGCGCCGGGTACTGGTGCCGGCGTTGGTCACGCGCAGCTTCAGGTCCTGCGCCTCCTGCCGGGCGTCGGCGATGTTCTGCTTGCTCCACGTGACGCTGCGGGCAAGCTGCGGGTCACCGGGCATGCGGACGACGGTGTGGGCGTTGATGGCGTGCGCGACGCGACCTTCGCGCGCAGCAGTCCGGCCGGGTCGGTCAGCACGCTGCTCTGTGCCGCTTGCGCGCGGCCAGGTTCTTGTCGGAACCCCCCACCGAGAACCAGACCGTACGGGTGCCCTTCGGCACGGCGACGTGATAGCTCAGCTCGCCGCCGGTGCCCTTGCCGTACGCGGTGTCGTCGCAGCGGTCGGGCTGCGGATCGGCGTGAGTCCGACGGCGGGCAGACGACGTCGGCTGATTGCGGTCCGCGGAAGTTCGCGCCGAGCTGGTGCGCGGTGGGCTTCAACGTCGAGCCGACCACGGCGGCCCAGTCGTGCGGTCCGGCGTTCGGGATCGGGGGGGTGCCCTGGTCTCGGAACACCAGCGTGTTGCCCTGGAACGAGCCGGTGTCCTGCAGGTTGGCGGCGAGCTGGTTCGGCGTCGACTGTCCCCACGGGTAGACCGACATCAGTTCCGAGTGCGCGTCCATGGTCAAGGTGATGGTTGCTTGGCCTTGCTCGTCAGGGTGAGACCGATCAGGCCCGCCCGCATGCCGTCCGGCGCGACGTCGGTGCGCTGGATCTGCACGCCGTCATGCGTCCCGAGGTTCATCCGGGCGTAGCCCCAGCCGTGTGGAGTACTTGGACGCCGAGAGCCACGAGCCGTTGACGCCGAACCAGACACCGTCGAGCAGCTTGATCGGCATGCTCCAGAACCCGCCCATCTCGCCGCGGGTGTGGAAACCCTCGGCCGGGATACGAGCCGTCCTCCGCGCCGGCCTCGTAGAACCGGGTGCCGATCACGAAGAAGCGCCGGTCGGCGAGCCGGGTCGCCGTACCGAGTTCGGGCGAGCGGGCCAGCGCGGGCGAGCCGACCGCAGCGGTGGCCACCGGCGCGCTGAGCCCCAGCGTGACCGACGCGGCCACGACGACGAACGAGGACAGGCTCCGCCAGCGCAGCATTGCGCACCTCCGACGATGGGATGTCTCGATCCTGTCGGGGTGGACGGTCTGCGCGCAATGGACGCTATGCGCCGTGGCGCAGGCGGTTCGTCCCCGACCGTGCACGACGGCGGCCCTCAGAGGTACGGCGCGGCCCCCGCGTTGGCGAGCGCGTCGGCGCGCTCGTTGCCCTCGTCCCCGGCGTGGCCCTTGACCCAGTGCCACTCGATCGTGTGCCGCGCGGCCTGCGCGTCGAGCGCGCGCCACAGGTCCTCGTTCTTGACCGGCTGCTTCGCCGAGGTCATCCAGCCGCCGCTTCTTCCAGTTGTGGATCCACTGCATGATGCCGCTGCGGACGTAGACGCTGTCGGTGAGCAGCACGACGGCGCGCGGGCCCTTGAGCGCGGCCAGCGCCTCGATGACCGCGGTGAGCTCCATCCGGTTGTTCGTGGTGACGGCCTCGCCGCCGAACAGCTCCTTCTCGTGCGTGCCGCTGCGCAGCACGCCCCCAGCCGCCGGGGCCGGGATTGCCCTTGCAGGCGCCGTCGGTGTAGATCACGACGTGCGGTCGCCCCGTGTCCGTCCCTGCCACGCGCTCATCCTGCCTGCCGCGGTCGGTCCCGTCCCAGGCGCACCGGGAACAACGGACGGACGTCCTGCAGGGACGACGGCGGCGCGACCGCGCTGCGCGCGACGACGCGTTCCCAGCGCGTCGTGCGGTGGTGCTGCCAGCCGTCCGCACGCGCGGCGAAGGCGTAGTCGCCGACCACCTCGCCGGTGAGCAGCCGACCACCCTGCTCGATCTCGACGGCGACCCGGTCGCCGGGCCGCAGGTCGCGGGCGAAGCTCAGCAGGGCGGCGACGGGCCGGGTGAACACGCGCGAGGTGAGCCCGAGCAGGTCGCGCACCTCGTCGTCGTCCAGCCCGCCGACCCCTGCCGCGGCGCCGCTCGCCGCACCGAAACCGACGACGCCGTGCAGCAGGAACGCACCGAGGGCGGCGGGCGACTCCGGACGCAGCACCCACAGCACATCGAGGTCGGCGCGCAGCTGCGGCACGTCCACCGGGTCCGGTGGCGGCCAGACGTAGTCGAGGTCGGCCGGCGCGTCCGGGAACAGCGGGCGGTAGAAGTCCGGGTCCTTGGCGATCAGCCGGCTCCGGTGCGAGCGGTGCACCAACTCGTCGCCGAGCCAGGCCGGCAACAGCCCCCGACGGGCGAGCTCGGACTGCAATTCGTCAGGAGCGATCGCGTGCACGTCCGGTGCGAACTCGGCGATCTGGGTCTCGGTGGAATCCGGATGCCCGCGGCGGCACCACTCGCGCACGCACGCCAGGCCGTACCCGACGAGCGCAGGCGTGCGACCGCGCCACATCACCACCGCCGGATGGTTCTGCCAGCCGTAGTCGGGCAGCTCGAGGGCCCGCAGGATCTGCAGCGTCTCGACCCGTTGCTTGCCGAGGCGCGGACCGTCGAGCACCGCCGCGCTGGCCGCGAAATCGGGGTACGGCAGGAAGGTCTGCATGTGCGTCAGCCTGCCCGCCTGCGGTCAGCGGGTGACGTCTGCCGCTCGGCCGAGCGCGCGCAGGACCGCTACCCGGGTCGCGTCCGGCTGCTCGGCCCAGGGCGCGTGCCCGGCACCGTCGAGGACGACGCGGTCGGCGGCCGGGAGGGCGGCGAGCAGGGTGTCGGTCGCCGTCCAGGGACGCGGGTCGTCCGCGCCGCAGAGCATCGCAACCGGGACGTGCACACCGCGCGCAAGGTCCAGCAGGTCGTCGGTGCCGCGATCGGCCCAGAGCTCGCGGTTCCGCGCGCGTTCACGACCGTCCCCGGTGGGCGGGTGCGCCACAACGCCTCGGCGTGGGCGGAGGTGTCCGACGACGGCGAGAAGTCGGGTCGCCACTGCAGCAGGCAGAACTCGTGTTCCTCCTCCGGGGTGCGCTCGCGGGCGCGCAGCTGCTGCCAGCGGTCGCGGGTGTCGCCCTGCCGCCGGCGCACCTCGGCCTCGAACGCGGGGCGGAAGCCGTCGCCCGCGCCGACCCCGGAGACGTAGCCGACCGACCGGGTCCGCTGCGGGTGCCGGGCCGCGTAGCGCAGGGCCAGTTCGGCCCCCCACGAGTGTCCGAGCACGTGCCAGGTGTCGATGCCGAGCGCTGCGCGCAGGTCGTCGAGATCGGCGACCGCCTGCGCGATGGTGAACGGGCCGTCGGTGCCGGTCGAGCGCCCGCAGCCGCGCTGCTCGAAGCGGATCGCCGTCACCCGGTCGGCGAGGAGGTCCGCGAGCGGGCCGAGGTAGTCCCACAGTCCTGGGCCGCCGTGGCAGAACACGACCGCCGGGCCCGTCCCGCTCGTCGCCGTCCACAGCGCCGTGCCGTCGGGCAGCGGTACGACGCGCTCGACCGGGCTCGACACGGCTCCCATTCAAGCCGATCGGGGTACGTACCGTGACTGCTGTGGAGACGGCGATAGTGCTGGGCGGTACCGGGCTCGTCGGCACCGCGGTGGCCGAGCGGTTGGCGTCCACCGGCTGGGACGTCACGCGCACCGCTCGGACGGCGCCGCGGTCTGCACTGCCTCCGGGCGCCGGGTTCGTGCGGATGGAGACCGCCACGACCCCGCCGACCTCGCCGCCGTGCTGCGCGAGGGTACCGACGTAGTCGTGGACTGTGCCGGCTACACCGCGGCGCACGCGCGGTCGCTGCTCGAGCACGCGTCCGGCCTCGGCTCGATCGTGTTCGTCTCGAGCAAGGCGGTCTACGTCGACGACCGCGGCCGCCGCTCGAACTCCCCCGAGCCGCCGGACTTCGGCGGCCCCGTCACCGAGCGGTGCGCGACGCTCGAGCCGTCGGACGAGGACCATCGCACCGCGACCGGCTACGGACGCAACAAGGTCGCCGCCGAGCGGGTGCTGCTGGACTCGGCAGTCCCGGTGAGCGTGCTGCGCGCGTCGCGCATCCACGGCCCGCACGCCGCGAACCCGCGCGAGTGGTGGGTCGTGCGGCGCGTGCTCGACGGGCGCCGCCATGTGCTGCTCGCCCACGGCGGGCGCAGGACGGGTCCTCCGACGGCAGCGGCGAATCTCGCTGCGCTGGTCGCCGTCTGCGCCTCGCGTCCGGAGAGCCGGATCCTCAACAGCGCCGATCCGGACGCCCCGGACGGTCTCGCGATCAGCCGCGCCATCGCCAGACATCTCGGCCACGACTGGGACGAGGTGCTGCTCGCCGACGACGCACCGTCCGACCTCGGCGACCATCCGTGGAACTCGGTGCCGCCGTTCGTCCTCGACACGTCCGCATCGCTCGCGCTGGGCTACGAACCGGTCGGCGATTACGCGACGACGGTGCGCGCGGCGCTCGACCGGCACGTGCAGGTCGCCCGGGCCGGCAATCCGGACCGGGTCCTGCCGGCCGCCGACGACCCGGACTTCGAGGGCGCGTTCGACTAGAACGCGAGGACGCCTGGCTCGCCGGGCGTGCGGAGTAGTCGGCGAAGATCCGGCGTTCGCTGCCGTCGACGGTGATGGTGCCGCCGTGCGGGAGGATCCACTGCGGGCCTGGTGTGGCCGAACGGAACGCCGACGCAGACGACGGCGTCGGGTTGTAGCGGCTGATCATGCTCGACGACCGCATCGCGTTGTTCGGTGCGCAGCCGGGTCCGCTCCCGGCCGACGGGCGGCTGGGTGAAGTCGGACACCGGCGGCCGGGCCAGCAGCACCGCGTCGACCGCGCCGAGAATGCCGCGCTCGCCGAGCGACCGGACGATCCATCCGACCTCGCGGGCCGGGAGGAGTTCCTCGGAGGTTTCGACGAGGAGCACCGCGCCCTCCAGGACGCTGCGGCGGGAACGGGAAACGTCCCGCGGTCAGGATCCACTCGATGACCTCGATGCAGCCGCCCCAGGTGCGACCGGTCACCGAGCGGGCCGGCCCGTGCCAGGTCCACGGCTCGGTCGGCTCGCGTTCGCCGAAGGATTCCAGGGCCCGGGGGTCGGCCCAGTCGACACCGACGTCCTCGGACTCGCCCGGATCGGTGATCTCGAGTTCCTCGCCGGTCAGCAGGGCCGCGCGCAACGACCGTGCGTGGATGTCGTCGACGGCCGGTCCCGGACCGAGGTGGACCTGCGACGAGCCGCCGTAGAAGCTGGCGATGCCGTTGGCCCACAGCCAGTGGTGCAGGTTGGTGTTGTCGCTGGTTCCCAGGAACGGCTTGGGGTCTGCCCGGGCAAGCTCGGCGTCCAGGTGCGGGATGACCGTGATCTGGTCCTCGCCGCCGACGACGGCCAGGATCCCGCGGATCCGCGGGTCGGCGAAGGCGGCGTTGATGTCGGCGGCGCGCGCCTGCGGTGTGCGCCGACCTGACGCGTGGTCGGGTACTCGACCGGTACGAGACCGGTGACCTCGGTGAGCCGACGCATCGCCTGCTCGTGGACCGCCGGAAAGGCGCCGGCCGCCGCGAACGACGGCGAGAGGACCGCGATGCGATCCCCGGGGTGTGCCTTCGGAGGATGGACGAGGTCGTGGTCGGCGCTGGGCATGCCCCAGTCGACCAGACCGGGCCGCGGCGCGGCGAGCGAGTTCTCGCGGCCCGCCGGTGAGGGCAGGACCGCGGCCGACCGGTCGCGGTCGGGCTGTCCGACGAGGCGGCCGTGACGGCGACGACCGCCTGCCCGCCCGCCTGGCCTCCTCGGTGTCGGCCACGACGGCCTGCTCGCCCGCCGCGCGGATGAACACCGCGTGCTGGATCGTGCAGCGCGGCCCGGCTCCGTCGCGGGAGCCGGGCCGGGTCGGAGCGGGTGGGTCAGCTGCAGCCGCTGGTGCTGCCGCAGCCCTCGCAGACGAAGCAGCTGCCGGCCGGACGCATCTTGGTGCCGCAGTTCATGCACAGCGGCGCGTCGGCCGAGCTGCCCATGCAGCGACTCGAGCAGTTCGGTCGAGCTGTGCACGCCGCTCGGCGCCGGCAGCTCGGCGGCGTCGTCCTCGTCGACCACGTCGGTGGCGTGGCGTGGCGACCGGCGCCGACTGCGCGAGCGTCTCGAGGTCCTCCTCGTCGCGACGTCCTCGACCGGCGCGTACGAGCCGGTCTCGAGCTGGCGGGTGCGCTCGTCGGCGGTGTAGATGCCCAGCGCCGAGCGCGGTGTCGAAGTCGCAGGTAGTCCAGCGCCAGCCGCCGGAAGATGTAGTCGAGCATCGACTGCGCCATCCGGATGTCCGGGTCGTCGGTCAGACCGGCCGGCTCGAAGCGCATGTTGGTGAACTTCTGCACGTAGGTCTCGAGCGGCACGCCGTACTGCAGCGCGATCGAGATCGCGATCGAGAACGCGTCCATCACACCGGCCAGGGTCGAACCCTGCTTGCCGAGCTTGAGGAACACCTCGCCGAGACCGTCGTCGGGGTAGGAGCCGGCGGTCATGTAACCCTCGGCGCCACCGACGGTGAACGACGTGGTCTTGCGACGGGCGCGACTTCGGCAGCCGCTTGCGGGTCGGGCGGTACTCGACGACCTTGTCGACGGCCGCGACCTCGGCCTCGGCGCCGTTGTTGTCGCCCTTGCCGGCCGACAGCGGCTGGCCGACCTTGCAGTTGTCGCGGTAGACCGCGAGCGCCTTGAGGCCGAGCTTCCAGCCCTGGAAGTAGACGTCCTCGATGTCCTCGACGGTCGCCGTCTCGGGCAGGTTGACCGTCTTGGAGATCGCGCCGGACAGGAACGGCTGGGCCGCCGCCATCATCCGCACGTGGCCCATCGGCCTTGATCGGCCCGCGCGCCCATCGCGCAGTCGAACACCTCGTAGTGCTCGGGCTGCAGCCCGGGCGCGTCGATGACGTGGCCGTGCTCGGCGATGTACTCGACGATCGCCTCGACCTGCTCCTCCTGGTAGCCCAGCGCGCGCAGCGCACGCGGCACGGTCTGGTTGACGATCTGCATCGAGCCGCCGCCGACCAGCTTCTTGAACTTGACCAGCGCGAGGTCGGGCTCGATGCCGGTGGTGTCGCAGTCCATCATCAGGCCGATGGTGCCGGTCGGGCGCGAGCACCGAGGCCTGCGCGTTGCGCCAGCCGTTCTTCTCGCCGATCTTGTTGCCGCGTGGCCCACTCCTCGGTGGCCGCGGCGAAGACCGCGCGGTCGTTGTCGTGCAGCGGGCGGGCGGCGTCGTTGGCCGCGGCGTGCTTGCGCATGACCCGGGCGTGCGCCTTCGGCGTTGCGGGCGAAGCCCTCGTACGGGCCGACGATGCCGGCCAGCTCGGCCGAGCGACGGTAGGAGGTGCCGGTCATCAGCGAGGTGATCGCGCCGGCCAGCGCGCGGCCGCCGTCGGAGTCGTAGGCGAGGCCCGGAGGCCATCAGCAGCGCGCCGAGGTTGGCGTAGCCGATGCCGAGCTGGCGGTAGGCGCGGGTGTTGACGCCGATCGCCTCGGTCGGGAAGTCGGCGAAGCAGATCGAGATGTCCATCGCGGTGATGATCAGCTCGACGGCCTTGACGAACTTCTCGACGTCGAAGGTGTTGTCGTCGCCGAGGAACTTCATCAGGTTCAGCGACGCCAGGTTGCACGACGTGTTGTCCAGGCTCATGTACTCCGAGCACGGGTTGGACGCGGTGATGCGGCCGGTCTCGGGGTTGGTGTGCCAGTCGTTGATCGTGTCGTCGTACTGGATGCCCGGGTCGGCGCACTCCCACGCCGCCTTGGCGACCTTGCGGAACAGCTCCTTGGCGTCGACGGTCTCGATGACCTCGTCGGTGCTCGCGGGCCCGCAGCCCGAACTCGCGTGCCCTCCTCGACCGCGCGCATGAACTCGTCGGTGACCCGCACCGAGTTGTTGGCGTTCTGGTACTGCACGCAGGTGATGTCGGCGCCGCCGAGGTCCATGTCGAAGCCGGCGTCGCGCAGGACGCGGATCTTGTCCTCTTCGCGCGCCTTGGTCTCGACGAACTCGACGATGTCGGGGTGGTCGATGTCGAGCACGACCATCTTGGCCGCGCGCCGGGTGGCGCCGCCGGACTTGATCGTGCCGGCCGACGCGTCGGCGCCGCGCATGAAGCTGACCGGGCCCGACGCCGTGCCGCCCGAGGACAGCAGCTCCTTGGACGAGCGGATGCGCGACAGGTTGAGCCCGGCGCCCGAGCCGCCCTTGAAGATCAGGCCCTCTTCGCGGTACCAGTTCAGGATCGAGTCCATCGTGTCGTCGACGGCCAGGATGAAGCAGGCGCTGACCTGCTGCGGCGAGGTCGTGCCGACGTTGAACCAGACCGGCGAGTTGAAGCTGAACACCTGGTGCAGCAGCATCCAGGTCAGCTCGTGCTCGAAGACCTCGGCGTCCGCGGCGGAGCGCGAAGTAGCCGTTGCTGCTCGCCGGCGGCGCGGTACTTGTGCACGACCCGGTCGATGAGCTGGCGCAGCGACCACTCGCGCACGTCGGTGCCGACCGCGCCGCGGAAGTACTTGGTGGTGACGATGTTGGCCGCGTTGACCGACCAGAAGTCCGGGAACTCGACGCCGCGCTGCTCGAAGTTGATCGAGCCGTCGCGCCAGTTGGTCATGACGACGTCGCGGCGCTCCCAGGTGACCTCGTCGTAGGGGTGCACGCCGGCGGTGGTGTAGACGCGCTCGACCGCGCAGGCCGTTCGGGCTGCGGCCTGACGCGCTTCGCCGTCGGCGACGGCCTGGCGGCGGGCGCGGCTGTGCCGATTCGGTGGACGGGTGCGTCGGCCTCGGTCATGTGCGGGTCCTTTCCTGGCGCTACGGTGCGGATGCGGGAGTCGAGGTGGGTTCGGGGTGCGGACAGGCAGGTCGACGGCGTCGGTGTCGCCGCGCGGATCGGGTGCTGGGACGGGTGCGGTGTTCGGCGCGCAGGTCGACGATCGCCTTCTCGAAGTCGTCGACCGAGCGTGAAGGCCTGGTAGACGGTGGCGAAGCGCAGGTAGGCGACCTCGTCGAGCTCGCGCAGCGGGCCGAGGATGGCCAGGCCGACCTCGTCGCTGGGCACCTCGGCCGACGCCGGTGGCCCGGATCGCCTCCTCGACCGTCTGCGCCAGCAGCGCCAGCTGCGTCCTCGTCGACCGGGCGGCCCTGGCAGGCCCGCCGCACGCCGTTGACGACCTTCTGCCGGCTGAACGGCTCGGTGACCCCGCTGCGCTTGATGACGGCGAGCGTGGCCTCCTCGACCGTGGTGAACCGCCGGCCGCACTCCGGGCAGGAGCGGCGGCGGCGGATGACCTGGCCCTCGTCGTGCTCGCGGGAGTCGACGACGCGCGAGTCCGGATGTCGGCAGTACGGACACCGCATCGGCAGTCTCCTCCCCTTCGACCGTCGTAGGACGTCGCCGCCTGTGGATCAAGCTGTCGACAACTGGGGATCAGCGCTGTGGACGACCGCGGCCGGCTGTGGACCGTCAAACCCAACTTGTGGACGAAGTACATCGGTGTAACTACTACATGTAGGGGTGAACCGTAGAGCCGACCGACGATGTTCCGCAAGAGCGAACTCGGCGCGTCGCAATCACGTCGCGATCGACGGCGCGGTCCGAGCAGCGGCGGCCGACTCAGGCGATCAGCGCGACCTGCAGCACCTGGCCCGGGCACGAGCGCCGCCTCGGCGAGGTGGTTGAGCCGCGTGCAGGTCGGCGACCTCGGCGCGCGGGTCGCGCTGCGGGGCGACCCGCGGCCGCGATGACCACAGCGTGTCGCCGGGCGCGACGGTGACCGCGCCCGGCGCGTCGGCGCGCGGTGCCGAGCCGCGGCGCTGCCCGACGGCCGGCGAGCGCGGCGAGCCGACCAGCAGGCCGGCACAGGCCACGGCGACGGCGACGGCGAGCACGCCGAGCCGCGGCGGGTCAGCCGCACCGGCGCCGCGGTCGGAGTGGCGAGCGGCGGCGTGGAGCACGCGTCACCGAGCCGCCGCGGACGCGGCGAGTCGGGCGCATCCGGCGACTCGCACTGCGGCGCGCGACCGGCTGCGACAGCGCGCCCGGCGCGGGCACGGCCGCGAGCCGGCGACGGCCGGGACGGCATCGGCGGCTGCGGACATGACGCGGACACTCCGGTGAGGTCGATGCGACCGACATGATGGGCCTCCGAACTCGTACACTTCGTCGAACACGGATTCGATCGAACGTCTGATCGAATGTGTACCAGCGGGGTCTGACAAAAACTACCGGCGACCGGCGTGTCGTTCGAACAAATGTTTGAGTTGCCGGCCCGGTCGGGCTACGTCGGACTCGCAGAGCGATCGATACCCGAGCCCGGAGCACATGCCCGCCGGACCCGAACAGTCGCCGCAGAACGCCAGCGCACGCCCAGCGAGCGGAGCACGGCAGTGCCGGACAGCAGCGGCAGAGCCTCGAGCAGCCGCAAGACGAGCGGTCGGGCCACCGGCGCCGCCGACGCCGCGGACGGCGCGCGCCGGCGGAACAGGCGCCGAGCGCCGGCCGAGCCGGCCGAGCGCCGCGCCCGGGCCGGCCGAAGGTCACCGAGCTGCCCGATCCGGTCACCGGCCTCACCCGGCGCCAGCAGGCCATCCTCGACGTCATCCGCGACTCGGTCGAGCGCCGCGGCTACCCGCCGAGCATCCGCGAGATCTGCGAGTCCGCCGGGCCTGGCGTCGACCTCCAGCGTCGCCCACCAGCTGGCGATGCTCGAGCGCAAGGGCTTCCTGCGCCGCGACCCGAACCGTCCGCGCGCGGTCGACGTGCGCTCCGGCGCCCGGCGACGACGGCCCAAGGCCGCCCGGCGCGCCGTCGCGGTCAGCGACGACGCACCGCGCGGCGAGGCGCCGGTGTTCGTGCCGGTGGTCGGCCGGATCGCCGCCGGCGGACCGATCCTCGCCGAGCAGATGATCGAGGACGTCTTCCCGCTGCCGAAGGCGCTCGTCGGCGACGGCACGCTGTTCCTGCTCAAGGTCGTCGGCGACTCGATGATCGACGCCGCCATCGCCGACGGCGACTGGGTGGTCGTGCGCCAGCAGCCCGACGCCGACAACGGCGACATCGTCGCGGCGATGATCGACGGCGAGGCGACGGTCAAGACCTTGCAGCGCCGCGACGGGCACGTGTGGCTGCATGCCGCACAACCCCGCCTACTCCCCGATCGACGGCGACGAGGCCACCATCCTCGGCCGGGTCGTCACGGTGCTGCGCAAGGTCTGAGGCGTCCGTCGACCAGCCGCTCCGTGATCAAGAGCGCGATTTGATCGATCCGCGACCATTTCGCGCTCTTGATCACTGGGGGCGGTCCGGCGTCAGCCATCGCGGTCTGGATGAGCGCCGGGCCGAAGCGTCGGTGGACGAGGCGGCCGCGGCCCGGCGGCAGCGGCTCCATCTTCACCGAACCGAGCACGGCGCCCTCGTCCTTGCTGCCGGACAGCAGCACTCCGGGCGTGCCCATGTCGCGCAGGCTGCGCACGACCGGCTCGAACATGCCCTGCCCGGCGCCGCCGGCCGAGCGGCTGAGCACGACGTGCAGCCCGATGTCACGTGCCTGCGGCAGGAACTCCTGCAGAGCGCTCACGGGTTGCCGCCGGTGGCGATCAGGTCGTAGTCGTCGAGCAGCAGGAACAGCCGCGGACCCGTCCCACTTGGGCACCTCGCCGGCGGCCGGGTCGACCTGGATGCCGGTCAGCCGTTCGCGCAGCGCGGACCCGATGCTGGCGACGGTGTCCGGCGCGCCGACCGAGTTCATCACGTAGCCGATCTGGTGCGCGGTGGTGATCGCGCCGAGCAAGCCGCGCCGGTAGTCGAACGTGATGATCTTCGCTTCGTCCGGCGTCCAGCGCGTCGTGATCCCGCGCGCGATCAAGCGCAGCAGGTTCGACTTGCCCGACTCGACGTCGCCGATGGCGATGAAGTGCGGCTCGGCGTCGAAGTCGACGAAGACCGGCGACAGGGTGTCCTCGTCGACCCCGATCGGGATCGCCGCGCCGGTCGGTTCGATCTCCGGCAGCTCGTGCGTAGGGCAGCTCGTGCGGCAGCAGCCGCACCGGCGGCGCACTCGGCCCGGACCACGCGTCGCCGCACGCGGGTGACCAGGTCGCGCGACCCCGTCGACGAGGTCGTCGACCTTCTCGGCTGCCGTCGATGCGCGGGAGCGCGGACAGGAAGTGCAGCTTGTGCGGGCTCAGGCCGCGCCCGGGCGCGCCCTCGGGCACGTCGTTCGCGACCCGCCGGTCGAACTCGGACTCCGACGGGTCACCCAGGCGCAGCTCGAGCCGGGTGCTGATCAGGTCGCGCAGCGCCGGGCGCATCTCCATCCAGCGCTGGATGGACAGCACCACGTGCACGCCGTAACCGAGCCCGCGCGCCGCGATCTGGGTGATCGCGGCCTCCAGCTCCTCGTAGTCCGGTGCGCACCGTGCCCCAGCCGTCGACGACGAGGAACACGTCGCCGAAGCCGTCGCGCGGCACGCTGCCGGCGGCGACCATGCCGCCGGTAGGAGGCCATCGAGTCGATCCGGTGCCGGGTGAACAGCTCCTCGCGGCTGGCGAGCAGGCCGTTGATCTCGGCGATCGTGCGGCGCAGCCGTTCGGGTTCGAGCCGGGTGGCGACCGAACCGACGTGCGGCAGGTCGGCGAGCCCGGTCAGCGTGCCGCCGCCGAAGTCCAGGCAGTAGAACTGCACCTGCTCGGGCGTGTGGGTGAGCGCCATCGCGGTGATCAGCGACCGCAGCACCGTGCTCTTGCCGCTCTGCGGGCGGCCGACGACGACGAAGTGCGAGCTGGCGAGATTGACACCAGTGCGGGTCGCGGCGCTGGTCGAAGGGCCGGTCGATGAGCCCGATCGGCGCGGACAGCGGCGGCGCCGGGTCCCAGTCGACCGGGCGCAGCCCGCGCTCGGTCTCCTTCAGCGGCGGCAGCAGCTCGTCGAGGGTCGGCGGGACGTCCAGCGGCGGCAGCCAGACCTTGCGCGCGGGCGTGCCGGCGCCCTCGAGCCGGTCGACGAGGATGTCCATCAGCGTGTCCGCGGGACCGGTCGGCTCGGCTCGGGCGCGGTCGTCGCTCCGGCCGGGTCTCGGGTCAGGTCCTCGCGCGGGGCGAGGTAGCCGACTCTGGTAGGGCAGCACCTGCGCGCCGGCCGAGCGTCGCCCGGGTCCGGCGCCGGCGCTGCGCCGCCTTGGTGTACGCGCCCGACACGTAGGCGGCCTTGAACCGGACCAGCCCCTCGGTGCGCCTCCTTCAGGTAGCCGTTGCCGGGCGCGCTGGGCAGCTCGTAGGCGTCGGGGACGCCGAGCACGACGCGGCTCTCCATCGAGGAGAACGTGCGCAGGCCGACCCGGTAGGACAGGTGGGTGTCCAGACCGCGCAGCTTGCCCTCCTCGAGACGCTGCGAGGCGAGCAGCAGGTGCACGCCGAGCGAGCGGCCCAGCCGGCCGATCATCACGAACAGGTCGATGAAGTCCGGCTTGGCCGACAGCAGCTCGCTGAACTCGTCGACGACGATGAACAGCGACGGCATCGGCTCGAGCGGCGCGCCCTGCTCGCGGGCCCGCTCGTAGTCGCGCAGCGAGGCGTAGTTGCCCGGCGGCGCGCAGCGCCTCCTGGCGGCGGACCATCTCGCCGTGGATGGCGTCCTTCATGCGGTCGACGAGGATCAGCTCGTCCTCGAGGTTGGTGATGACCGCGGACGTGTGCGGCAGGACGTCCAGGCTGGCGAACGTCGCGCCGCCCTTGAAGTCGACGAGGACGAAGTTCAGCGTCTCGGACGAGTGCGTGAGCGCCAGGCCGAGCACGAGCGTGCGCAGCAGCTCGGACTTGCCCGAGCCGGTCGCGCCGATGACCAGCCCGTGCGGGCCCATGCCGCCCTGCGCGGACTCCTTGATGTCGAGCTCGACCGGCTGGCCGCTCGGCGCCGACGCCGATCGGCACCCGCAGCCGGTCGCGCGGTGCGCGCGGGCGCCAGGTGACGTCGGTGTCGACCTCGTACGGGTCGCCGAGGCGCAGCAGGTCGGGCAGGCTGAGGTCGGCGGTCAGCGCGTCCTCGGCCTCGGCGGCCGCGGCCGACACGCGCAGCGGGGTCATCCGCCGCGCCAGCGCCTCGGCCTCGATCGAGCGACAGCGTGTCGGCGCCGGCCGAGCGTGCTGCGCTCGTCGCGAGCCGTCCGGCTCGCGCCGCACCATCGCGAGCGCGCGGTCGCGCCGCTCGTCGATCTCGAGCCGCAGCACGCCGTTGCACCGGTCGGTGCCGAGCGCGCCGCCGAGGTCGAGGACGGTGACGCCCGTGCACGAGGGAGTTCGCGAGCTGGGCCTCGCTGCGGGACGCGGCCGCCGTCGAGCACGACGACGACGTGCGGGCCGTCGGCGCCGCTGCTCGATGCCGAAGCGCTGCCGTCCGGAGAGCGTGTCGCCGAACATCGCCTCGATGTCGAGCAGGTCGTCGCTGAGCAGGCGCACCTGGCCGACGGCGTCGTAGCTCGTCGGGGCTCATCGCGTGCGGCAGCCACTTGAGCCAGTCCCACTCGGGCAGCGCCTCGGGCGCCGGCGCACACCGCGATCACGACGTCGTCCGGCGAGTGGAACGCGGCCAGCTGGCCGATCATCGCCCGCGCCAGGCCCGCGCGGCGCGGCGCGGGTCGCCGGTGACGGTGATCCGGCCGAACGGCGTTCGAGCGCGAGCGCGAGCGGCAGGTCGTTGACCTGCCCGTGCGTGCGGATGAACCGGCGCAGCGACGACGGCCGAGATCGGCTCGAGGTCCTCGACCGGCTTGGTCTCGGGCGTGACCAGCTGGACGGCCAGCCGCTGCGGGCCGCGGCCGATGCGGACGGCGAGGTAGTCGCTCGTCGATCTGGCGGCGCTCCCACAGCCGGGTGCCCATCGCGACGCACCACAGCGCGGACGGATCGGGGTGGTGCCACAGCGCGGACGCGCGCTGCTGCTCGGCGACCGTGCGGACCCGGCGGCGCACCTGCGCGAGGTAGCGCTGGTAGTCGCGGCGGTCGCCGTCGAGGCGGCGGCGCTTCTCCCCGGAGCCGCGGCCCATGCTGCCCATCGCCATGCCGGCCATCGACAGCGCCATCATCCCGCTGGCGACGTAGGTGATCGGCGACCCGCCGCTGCCCGTGACGAGCAGCGCGGTCGAGCCGGCGCCGGCGAGCATCGGCAGGTACGTCAGCGACTGGCCGAGCCCGCCGCCGCTGACGGTCTCGGGCAGCTCGGGCGGCGACTCCAGGACGATCTCGCCGCGCGGTTCGGGCGGCGGCTGCCGCCGCGGCGGCCGCCGGAACAGCGTCGTGCTCACGTCGACCTCCGCTACGGCGATCTATGGTTACGCCGAGTACCTGCACGCGACTCTGAAGGCGATCGAACGCGTCACCGACCGATCGCCGTCCACGGGAGCGCCGTGACCTCCAGCGTCGTCTCGAACACCTGCCGGATCACGGTCATCTCGGCGGGGCTGCGCGCCGACCTCGCCGTCCCGGTGCAGATCCCGGTCGCCGAGCTGCTCGCGAACCTGGTCGTCCAGCCTCGGCCCCGAGGTCGCCGACGAGGGCGCGGCGCAGGGCGGCTGGGTGCTGCAGCGCTCGTCCGAGCCGCCGCTCGACCCGTCGCGCGACGCTCGCCGCGAGCCAGATCCGCGACGGGGACGTGCTGCACCTGCGCACCCGCACCACGCAGCTGCCCGAGATCGCCTTCGACGACGTCCTGGACGCGGTCGCCACCGGCGTCCTCACGCCGCACCGCGCGCTGGCAGGACGCGCAACACCGGCGTCGCCGCCGTGCTGTTCGCATCGGTCGCGCTCGTGATCGCGCTGCGTCACGCGCGGTGGTCACCGGCCCGAGCTGGACGCCGACGGCGATCGCCGCCGGCGTCACGGCCGTCGCGCTGCTCGCGGTCGCCGCGGGGCGCTGCGGCAACTGCGCCGCGGCGCCGCCCTGGTCGCGGCGTCGCTTCGCCGATCGCGTACGCGGCGGTGGCGGGCGCGACCGGCGATCGGCGGCACGCACTCGGCTCGTCGACTTCGGCGCGCCGCAGCTGCTGCTCGGCGCCGGCGGCCGCGGTCGCTCGCGGCGACGATCGCCCTGCTGACGCTGGGCGATGGGCGTCGCCGGGCTTCGTCACCGTGATGACCGCCGGCGTGCTGAGCGGCGATCGGGACGGCGGTCGCGAGCGGCACCTCGCTGAGCGGCGACGGCCACCGCCGCGCTCGTCGCCGCCGTCGCGCTCGCGGTCTCGCCCGCGTCCTGCCGATCGCTGTCCTTCCGGCTGTCGCGGCTGCCGCTGCCGAGCATCCCGCGGCGACGCCGCGCGACCTGCGCCGCGACAACACGCTCGATCGACTCGCTACGCCGTGCTGCGGCAGGCCTCGATCGGCCGACCAGTTCCTGACCGGGCTGCTCGGCGGCGTCGCGACCGCGATCGGCGGCTCGGCGCGTGCTGCTCGCGACCGGCGGCGTCAGCGAACGCATCCTCGCCGCCGTCCTCGGCGCTGATCTGCCTGCTGCGCGGCGCGGCTGTTCACCGGCCGCGGCCAGCGCGCGATGCTGCTCGGCCGCCGGCGCCGCCGCGCGGCGCCGCGCTGCGTCGTCGTCACCGCCGCGCGACGTCGACGGCGACTCGCGCCGCATCGTCGGCGATCGCCGCACCGGCCGCGGTCGTCGGCGATCGTGCTGCTCGTCGCTGGCGGCCGTGCTGCCGGGCCGCCGCTACGCGCCGCCGTGGTCGCGGACCGCCGACATCCTCGAGACGCTGCTCGTGCTGTCGGTGATCCCGCTGGCGCTCGCCGTCATGGGCGTCTACGGCGAGATCCGGCTCGCCGTCGGCTGAGTCGCGCGGTCAGCGCGGCCGCGGTCAGCCCGGCCTGCGCAGCAGCTGCGCCTCGTCGGCGCGTCGGGTCGAGCGTGACGTAGTCGACGCCGCCGCGGCGCAGCACCGTCACCGTCCCTGCCGCCGGCGCGGTCAGCTGGGACAGGTGCGGCACCGACACGCCCATGCCGGACGTCGCCGCGAGCGCCAGGTCGGGCAGCAGGCCGCCGACGAGCAGGACGTCGGCGCCGATGAGCGTGCGCAGGTCGCCGCCGGACGCCGGCGTGCGGATGTCGATGCGGCAGCGCCACGGCGACCGTCGTCGCCGAGCCGGCGCGCCTCGTCCGGGCCGGTCGTCGACCACCAGGGACGGGCCGGTCGGCGGCGGCAGCGCGCTGCCCGAGCGGGACGGCGGCGCGTCGGCGCCGCGGGCGAGCAGCGGCTGCCACACGCCGCGGCCGGGCGGTGAGGACGCGCACCTGGATCCCGCCGGCCGCCGCGCGCAGCCGCGAGCAGCTGCACCGGCGCGAGCGCGGACACGGCGGCGACGCGGGTGCCGGTCGGCCGGAACAGCCGCAGCGTCACCGGGCCGCTCGCGCCCGCGCCGAGGTGCAGCCCCGAGCGCGGCGCCGCGACCCGCATGTCCGGGCGCGACCGGTGCGATCGGTCGCGATCGCCGCGCGTCATGAGCGGCCCCGACGCCGACCGGCGTCGTGGCGCGCAGCAGCGCGCCCTGCTCGCCGTCGAGGCGCTGCAGGGTCAGGCCGCAGTCTCGCGCGCCCGGTCGGCCAGCACGGTGGCGATCGAGCGGTCGGGGTCCTGGCCCGGGCCCGCTCACGCGCAGCAGCAGGGTCGCCGCGTCACCGAGCGCCACGCGCGGCCGTGCGCCGCAGCACCAGCGAGGTGACCGCGACCGGCGCCGGCGCGGTGCTCGCGAGCGCGAGCAGCCGGTCGGCGACGTCGGCGCCCGCCGCCGCGTGACCGCGAAGGACGATCGACCAGGTGCCGGCCGACGCGGATGTCGCGCCAGCGTCTCGACGGTCGGCGGCAGCGCTCCGTCCGGCGCGCGACCGAGGACGGGCCGAACAGGCTCGCGAACAGCGCGGCCACCGCCGGCCTCGTCCAGCCGGCGCACGGTGAGCCCGTTGGCCGACAGCACCTCCTCGGCGCGCAGCGCGCAGCGGCGCAGGATCTGCGCGACCGCCGCGTCGGTGCCACCGCGCGCGGCGACCGCGGCCGACGCGCGTCGCGAGGTCGAGGGTGAGCAGCACGTAGCGCGCGGCCACGAGTGTGGCGGCGGCGCCGCCGGCCGCGCCGGGCGACCCGCGCGGCGCGGGCGACGCGCACGGTGACCAGCCGGACGCTGGCCAGCGGCACGTCCTCGACGCGCAGCAGCGTCGCGAGCTGGTCGACGGGTACGGCGGCGTCGTCGTTGAGCACGCGGTCCAGGCCGACCTCGACCGGGACGGTCCAGGTGTTGCCGACCGCGACCGCGCCGAAGGTCGTGCCCTGGCGCCCGGCCGGCACGGTGGTCACCTGGTAGCCCGCCGAGCAGCGACTGCAGCCCGGGCCCGCGCACGGCACGCCGGCGCCGCAGCATCGCGAGGTAGGACAGCACCAGCTGGTAGGCCCAGCGGCCGCCGACCGGGACGACCGCGAGCGGCCAGCAGGACGACCGCCAGCCGCGATGCCGGCGATCAGCCAGCCGCCCTGCTCGGCGACGCCGCCGGCAGCCGCGGCGGCGCGCGAGCTCGAGCAGCACGAGCTGCGCCGACCGTCACGCGCGGCAGGGTCCGGCTCGGCATGCGAGCGATCATGTCAGGTCGGGCCGATCGTGTCGCGTCGTATCGCTTGATCGTCCCTCCGGCCGCAGCCGAGGAGAGCGTGCAGACCCGCCGCGATCAGCTGCACGCCTACCGCTTCCTCACCAAGCGCGCGCTGGCGGCGCTGGTCACCGGCGAGCCGAACGCCGTCGAGCCGCCGATGCGCCGGCTGACCCTGACGACGGTGTCCGGCGTGATGATCGCGGTCCTGGTCGCCGTCGGCTTCGCGGTGTTCGGCCTGATCAAGCCGAGCGCCGGGGACAGCTGGAAGGACGCCGGGCGCCGTCATCATCGAGCGCGAGACCGGCGCGCACTACGTGTACCGCGACGGCAAGCTCGACCCCGTCCTCAACTACTCCAGCGCCGTGCTGGCCGTCAGCAGCGAGGGCGCGACGGCCCAGGCGAAGGTCGTCGCACGTCGACCGTGACGAGATCGCCGACACGCCGCGCGGCCCGACGATCGGCATCGACGGCGTCCCGGAGTCGCTGCCCGAGTCGTCGGACGATCGTCGACTCGCCCGTGGATCGTGTGCTCGCGGCAGCACCCGCAGTCGGCGACGAGCTGCAGGCCGTCGGTCAGCGTCACGGTCGGCGACGGCGTGCTGCACCGCGGCCTGCCCTCGGGTCACGGCAGGCGTGCTCGTCGACGACGCCGCCGGCGCCCGGACACCGACTACCTGCTGCTGGGCGGGTCAGCGCTTCGCGATCGCGTCGCGACGGCGATCACGTCCGCGCTGCGCATCGACGACACGCACACCGCTGACCGTCGGCACCGCGTTCCTGCAGTCCGCTCGACGCGGGCACCGCGACTGCAGCACGCCGACCATCGCCGGGCTCGGGCGAGTCCCGGCCCGGTCGATCGACGGGCAGTCGACCAAGATCGGCGCAGCTGCTGCACGGCGACACGCACCGACCAGTACTCGGTCGTGCTCGCCGACGGGTGCAGTCGGTCAACAGCCGTGCGAGGCCGCGCTGCTGCGGACGGTCCACGCGCCCGCGGAGATCACGGTCGCGAGCAACGCCGATCGTCAGCGCGAAGCAGTCGCCGCGGACGGTCCGGCGCTGCTGGACGGAGCGTTCCGCGAGCTGCCCGCGCAGCCTGCCGACCGTGTCCGACCGCGCCGCGCGACCTCGGCGACGTGTGCGCGGTGTTCACCGACGAGCCCGACGCAGCAGCCGCCGCTTCGCCGTGGTCGACGTCGCGAGCTGCCGGACGTTCGAGGTCACCGCGGTGACCGAGTCGACGCCGTCGGCCGGCGGGCGCGCCGACGCGGTGACCGTCAGCCCCGGGCACGCCGCCCTGGTGCGCTCCGGCGACCGGCTCGCCGACGGTGTTCGCCGTGACCGCGCCGGGCAGGAAGTACGCCTTCGCCAGCCCGACGCTGCCGACGGCCTTCGGGTACGGCGACGTCACCCGGCCGCCGTGCTGCCCGGCCAACTGCTGCCGCTCGTCCCGGACGGGTCCGGCGCTCGACCCGCCGCCGCGCGCACCCCGGTCACGGTGATAGAGGACGTCGATCAGCTGGGTAATCGACGATACGATCACCCAGTTCGAGCCGGAATGAAGTCCGGGCGAAGACTGTCGTCCACGGCGAAAACCCTGCCGAATGGCTACAAATCCGGCAGCTTTGTACGGTATGAATAGATCTACCGCAAAGTTCTGACCTGATCCCCCGAGGAGGGAACACCAGTGGCTCAGTACACGACCAGCCAGGAGGCCATGCAGCAAGGTGCTGCAAAGGTCGACGACGCTGCCAACCAGATCCAGGGGCACATCCAGAACCTGCGCTCCGAGGTCGAGACGCATGATGGGCGGCTGGCGCGGCGAGGCCGCCGGCTCCTTCGTCCAGGTCCACGACGCCTTCGAGCAGCAGGCCGCCAAGATCAACAACGCCCTCCGCCAGATGCACGAGGCGCTGCTCGCCACGCACAGCACGTACGGCACGCAGGAGAGCAACCAGACCCAGACCCTGTCCGGCCTCGCCGGCCAGATCAACGGCTGACGGCCGGAAGGAAGCTGATAACGATGGGTGAAATCCACGTCGATTTCGGATCCCTCCAGGCCGGCGAGGCCGGGATCCGCAACAACTACGCCAAGCTGACCGGCGACGCTCGAGCAGCTCGAGTCCGACCTCGCAGCCGATGATCGCCAGCTGGAGCGGTGCCGCGCAGGAGTCCTACCTGCAGTGCAAGAAGCAGTGGGACGACGCCGTCGGCCGCGCTGGCCCAGGTGCTGAGCAACATCGGCTCGGCCGTCGGCCAGGCGCACGAGAACTACGTCGCCGCCGAGAACGCGGCTCGCAACAACTGGAGCTGACCCGCGCGGTCTGACCCTTCAGGCTGGCGGCAGCAGCTCGCTGCCAGCCTGAACCGGCACGGGCCGTCTGCGGCGCGGCATCCCCCCGGACGTCGACTCGCACCGACGTAGAAAGGAACGGTTCTCATGGGCGCATCCATGAGCATGGACCCCGACCAGCTGAAGAAGGCGCTCGAGATCCTGCAGAACATCCCGCACGACCTGCACGGCGATCGCGGGTCACACCCCGATCGAGGACCTGCAGGAACGCACGTCGCTGCCCGACGACCTCAAGGGCTTCGGCGTCAACGGCGGCTCGGCGAGCAGCTGGATCTGCGAACTGCTGCAGCCATCTGCAGCAGTTACATCGGCCAGCTCGTCACCCAGCTCGAGGCGTGCGTGCTCGAGCCATCGGCAACCAGATGGACGACTCCATCAAGGCCTACACCGGCAGCGACACCGACAGCTCGAGCGACCGTGAACGACGCCGGCGCTCCGGTGACCAGCGGCGACGGGAGGGGCTGACATGGGACTCGACTCGAGCAGCTGCACCTACCGCTACAAGGACTTCAACAACGGCTCGATCTGCCTGTGCAACGAGGACGGCAAGGTCATCTCCGACGGCGAGGCCGACGCCGACTCGACCCGCAAGATCGTCTTCGGCAGCAACGGCGGCGCCATCACGAGCAAGGGCCAGATCTGGTGCGGGGTGTCGGCCACGCTCAGCAATGTCGGTCGCGAACTGACCGACGGCGCTCGAACATCATCGAGAGCGCACTGGCACGGGGACGCCGCCGAGAAGGCGCACGCCCAGTTGAGCAAGCTGCGCGACACGGCGCGGCTCGCTGTCGGCGAACAGCGGCCGGATGGGCAGCGGGCTGCAGATGATGGGCAACGCCATCAGCGACACCCAGGCAGAACTACCCGGACATCAACGACGACAACGCGGCCGCCGCGTGGACGTCGTTGAAGAACGGGACGAACGACGGCCTGAGCCGGCTGCCCACCTCGTCGAGGGCGACATCCCGCAGCCGTCGGTGGACCAGTACCGCGGGCCCGGACCCGGCCTGGTCCCGGCCCGTCGTGGGCCCCGGCCCCGGTCGGACCCGGTCCGAGCATCGGTCCCGGCATCCGGCCCGAACATCGACGGCCCGAACGTCGACGGCCCGACTGTCGACGGCCCGACTGTCGACGGCCCGACCGTCGACGGTCCCACCGTTGACGGCCCCGAGCATCACGGGCCGACGTACGGTCCTGGCGTCGACGGCCCCAGCACCATCGGGCCGTCCTACGGTCCGGGGTACACCGGCGGCAGCGGGATCGGTGACGGCGGCACCAGCACCAGCCTGGCCGGGTTCGACGGCGGCTCCGGCGGCGGCTTCGGGCCCGGCGGCTCGGGTCTGGCCGGCGGCGGCCGGTGCCGGCCTCGGCGGCACCGGTGGCGGTCTCGGCGGTCGGCGGCGGTCTCGGTGGCTCGGCGGCGGCCTCGGCGGCGCCGGTTCGTCCGGCGCCGGGGGCAACCTCGGTGTTGCCGGTGGTCCCGAACATCGGCGGCGTCGGCAGCGCGGCACCCGGCATGGGTGGCGGCGCGGGCCGCGGCGGCATGATGGCGCCCATGATGGGCCGGCCCGGCGGCGGCAGCGGTGACGACGACGAGCGGGAACGCTCGACGTGGCTCAGCGAGGACGACGACCTGTGGGGCTCGAGCGACGCTCCTCCGTCCGGTCATCAGCTGAGGCATCGCCTTTGAGCACACCACGACGGTGGTGGCTGCGCCTGCTCGGCGCGGTCACCACCGTCGTCATCTGCACACTCGGTTTCCCGGTCGCCCGCCGCGGCTGACGCTGTCCGGACCAGTACTGGTTCGACGACGCTGTCCGCTCGACAAGGCCTGGACCGTCTCGAAGGGCGCCGGCGTCACCGTGGCCGTCGTCGACAGCGGGGTCCTCGACACGCTCGGAGACCTGCGCGGGCAGGTGCTGCCCGGCGTGAACCTGTCCGGATCCTCCGCGCCGGACGGCCGCAGCGACCCGGGCTCGGGCTGCGACGAGTTCGGCGGCTGCATCAGCCACGGCACGAACATGGCGCTGGTCGATCGCCGGTACCGGCAAGGGCATCGGCTTCACCGGCGTCGCGCCGGCAGGCGAAGATCCTGCCGGTCAAGATCGCCACCCGCGACGGGGCGGACTTCAGACCCGGACACGGTCGCCCGCGGCATCCGCTGGGCCGTCGACCACGGCGCGGACATCGTCAACGTCTCGCTCGACGGCGCCGGGCAGCTGCGACCCGCGGCGAGGCCGCTGCGGTGAAGTACGCCTACCAGCACGACGTGCTCGTGATGGCGTCCACGGGCAATGTCGGCGAGGCCGGTCGGCTCGCCGGCGAACTGCCCGGGCGCCGTCGCGGTCGGCGGCATCGACTCCGACTTCCGAGCCGTGGCGGCTGACCAACTACGGCCCGCGAGACCGACTTCGTGGGCGCCGCGGCGTGAACTGCCGCAGGAGACGAACAACGGCACGAAGCTCACCGGCGGCAGCGGCACGAGCGCGGCGACCGCGATCGTGTCGGCCACGTTCGCCCTGATCAAGGCGCACATTCCCCGACTACACGAGCGCGCGAACTGCTCGCGCGCGCGATCAACAACGTCCACAACGGCACGGACAAGTTCGGCGTCCGCATCAACGACAAGCTCGGGTACGGCGAGATCCTGCCCGTACTTCGCGATGACGTTCACGGCTCGGCGCGAATCCGCCCAACCCGATCTACGACGCATGGCAGAAGCGCGCTCGGCCCGCCGACGCCAGCTGCGCACCGCGTCGGGCAGCCCGTCGCCGCCCGTCCACGACGTCCGGCACGCGTCGACGCCGGTCCGACGCCGCAGCGGCGCCGAGCGCCGACCGGTGACGGCATCACGGCCGGGAGCGAAGAAGCGACGACTCGGGCTCGTCGAGCGGCGTGGTGATCGGCATCGTCGTGGCCGCTGGTCGTGGTGCTCGGCGGCGTCATCGTGCTGCTCGTCCATGCCCGCAGCCGGCGCGGAGCGCGGCGCGGATGAGCCAGCCACTGAGCCGGCACCGTCGGACACCGGCAGCCGTGGAACATGGAGCGGCTGCTGTACAACCGCCGCTGGGTGCGCCGCACCGAGCCGTTCCTGCACATCGTCGCGCAGGACGTGTTCGTCCCCGACGTTCTACGAGCGAACTCGCGGCGGACTACCGGCCATGCAGCACGAGGTCGACGGGCTCGTTCAGCCGCAGCATCGCGAACTACGACGCGTCCGCCGCCACCCTGCGGCGCCGACCACGAGGGCCCGTTGCGGGTGTTCGTCTCGCGCGAGTGGCACGACCTGATCGCCGGCGTCACCGGCGTCGACCGCGACCGGCGACGTGCACGCGACGTTCCACCACCACGAGATCGGCAGCACAGTCCGGCTGGCCGCACAACGACCTGAGCCCCGGGCTAGTTCGAGGACCCCGCGCCCGGCCCGGGCGAGATCCGGCTCAGCGACCCCGAAGAAGATCGTGTACGGCAAGGGCCCGCGCGACGAGAGCACGCGCGACGCACGAGGTCATCCGCGCGCGTCTCGGTGCTGTTCTACCTGAACAACGGGCCGTGGCAGCCCGGCGACGGCGGCGAGACGGCGCTGTTCGCGAACAACTCCGACGCCCGCAGCCGTCGGGCCGGCCGCGACGGTTCCGCCGATCGACAACTCGATCGTGATCTTCGAGTGCACGCCGTTCTCGTGGCACACCTTCCTCAGCAACCGCGCCAAGCCGCGCAACTCGCTGGTCATGTGGCTGCACCGCACGCAAGGCCGAGGCCGTCGAGCGGTGGGGGGAGTCGAGCATTGTCTACTGGCCCTGATCGAGTCGCCGGCGAGCGCCGGGTCTGCTGCTCACCGGCGCCGGCGGCCGGCTCGGCGGTGAGTTCTGCCGCCGCTACGCCGCCCGGTACGACATCGTCGCGGTGTACCGCAACACCGGCCCGCCGTGCCGTCCCAGATCGAGCAGTTCGTCGATCCGCTCGACCCCGATGCCGCGCTGCCCGAGAACGCGGCGACGGTCTTCACGGTGCAGGCCGACCTCGAGCAGGACGGTGAGGTCGAGCGCGTCGTCGACCTCGCGCTCGCGCGCTTCGGGCGCGGTCGACGTCCTGGTGAACAACGCCGCGTTCTCGCAGTTGGTACCCGCACGGGCTGATGGACGGCGACGGCGCGCTGCGCGACCTCGACCGGCACTTCGCGATGAACGTCGGCGTGCCGTTGCGGCTGGCGGTACGCGCTGGCGCAGCGGTTCTGGCAGCGACCGCGCCGACGAGAACCGCGCGTACAACCGCAATGTCGTCAACGTGTCGAGCCTCGGCGGTTCGAAGCTGTTCACCGGCAGCGGGCAGGGCGTCTACGCGGCGTCCAAGGCGGCGCTGAACATGCTCACCCGCCATCTCGGCGCGGAGTTCGCCGCGTTCGGCGTGCGCGTCAATGCGCTGGCGCCGAACAGCTTCCCGTCGATCGTGAGCACCCGGCAGGTGGCCGACGCGATCGTCGCCGCTGGACCACGAAGCGGTCAGCGGCCGGATCCTGGCCGTCGACGCCGACTGACGGTCACGACGGCGCCGCGCCGGTCCCGGCTCGGCGGATGCAGCACGTGCAGGGCGGCGCGCCGCCGCCGGGCCAGTCGCCCACCCGCCGAGCAGGAACCCGGCCAGCACGACGAACCCGCGGACAGCCCGAGCGCGAGATGCTGCAGGCTGCGGTCCGGGCGGCGTCGGCGCGGTGCAGCGGCGGCAGCGGCGGCTGCGACTGCGGGTGTCGGTGGCGGCGCCGGGCACGGCGATCGCCGTGACCGCGCGGTAGGGGTTGACGATGCCGTAGCCGTACTGCGGGTCGGGGACGGTCTCGGCGGCGGGTCGGCCGTCGCGATCGAGCCGCGCGCGGACCTCACCGGCGGTGAGCCCGGGTCCGCACCGAGCATCAGCGCCACCGTGCCGGTCACGAACGGCGCGGCGAAACTGGTGCCGGCCGTCCGACGCGTAGCCGCTGCGCAGCGCGGGCAGGATCACGTCCACGCCCGGGGCGGCAACGTCGCGTAGCCGCCCGAGCTCGGAGAAGTTGCTGATCACGTCGTGCTCGTCGACGGCGGCGACGGCGATGACGTTGTCGTAAGTCGGTCGAGTACGCCGCGGGGTACGCCTTGGACAGGACGCCGCGTCTGCGCCCGTCGTTGCCCGCCGCGGCGACGATGACCAGGCGCGCCTTGGCGCCGCGCGTGCGATCGCCTGCTCGATCGCGCGTGCTCGGCGTCGTGGTGCCGGTCGAGATGTTGACGACGCGGCGCCGTGGTGCGCGATGGCCCAGTCGATGCCCGCGGCGATGCCCGATGCTCGTTGCCGTTGCCGTCGCGTCGGTCTGCCGGATCGGGATGACCGTGGCGCCGGGCGCGACGCCGACGAAGTAGGTGTCGCGGATCGCGGCGGCGCGGCGATGATGCCGGTGACGCCGGTGCCGTGGCCGATGCAGTCGCGCACGTCCGCGAGCCGGTGACGACGTTGCGCGGATAGGCGAAGTGCGATCCGCGCGATCTGCGGCTGCGGCGCGTCCACGCCGCTGTCGATCGACCGCCACCCGACGCCGGTGCCGTCGCTGATCGTCCAGGCGGAGCGGAAGTTCAGCCGGCTCTGCGGCCACGGCGTGGCGGTCGTCTCGCGCGCCGGTCTTCGGGGCGACGTGCAGCCCGGTCGTGCCGGACCCGGCCGCGTCCCCGCCGGTGCTGCGGTGTCTGCCGCCCGGCCGGTCCGGCGCTGCCGCTGCCGGGTTGCGGCCGACGTGCTGGGCGCCGGCACTTCGGCCGGCGCGGCGAGCGGCTTCGCGGCGACGCGGCAGCCGGCGCCGCGCACGAGCAGCGAGCGCACGCGGCACCGCGGCGGTCGCCGCAGCGCGAACCGGCGGGCGCGGCTAGTCCGCACTCGAGGCGGGGCGACGCTCGCCGGGTCCCGGCCGGGGACGTCGGCGCCGGCGCCGTTGACGTTGACCGGCGGCTGAGCCTGCACCGGCACCGCCGGCGGCACGGGCTGCACCGGCTGCACGGGCGCTGCGGCCTCGACCTGCTTCGGCGCGGCCTGCGTCGGCGTCGCGCTTCTTGTCGTCCTCGCTCATGCCCTTGATCTCGGTCTTGAAGATCCGCAGCGAGCGGCCGACCGAGCGCGCGGCGTCCGGGCAGCTTCTTGTAGCCGAACAGGGCGATGACGACGATCGCGAGCACCACCCAGTGCCAGGGAGCGTCCCAGCCACCCATGTCGATCTCCTCGCATCCGGGTCTGATCGGGTTGCCCAACCTTACGCCAGCAGACCTGCGCGACCGGCGGTACCGCGCTCCTCACCGAGCACCGCGGCGCGCACGTGAACGGCTCGAGCAGCGCGGCCAGCGCGGGGCCGACCCGCGCGCGCGCAGCCGGGTGCCGTCGGCGGTGTGCTCGCTCTCGAGCACCTCGGCGCCGCTCGTGCACGCGGGCGACGAGGTCGCCGCGCGTGTAGGGCACGAGCACGGTCGACCTCGATCTCCGGGCGCGGCAGCAGATCCTCGATCCGGGCGCGCAGCGCGTCGACCCCCTCGCCGGTGCGCGCCGACACGAACAGGGCGTCCGGCGCGAGCCGGCGCAGCCGCAGCAGCATCTCGGGTCGGCGGCGTCGACCTTGTTGAAGACGAGCAGCTCGGGCACGCCCGAGCGCGTCGATGTCGGCGAGCACCTCGCGGACCGCGCTGGATCTGCGCCTCGGGGTCGGCGTCGGACGGCGTCCACGACGTGCACGATGAGGTCGGCCTCGCGCGACCTCCTCCAGCGTCGAGCGGAACGCCTCGATCAGCTGGGTCGGCAGGTGCCGGACGAAGCCGACGGTGTCGGCGAGCGTGTAGAGCCGGCCGTCCTCGGCCTGGCAGCGGCGCACGGTCGGGTCCAGCGTCGCGAACAGCGCGTTCTCGACCAGGACGCCGGCGTCGGTGAGCCGGTTGAGCAGCGAGGACTTGCCGGCGTTGGTGTAGCCGGCCAGCACGGCGCTCGGCACGTGCCGGTTGCGCCGCGCGCGAGCGCTTGACGTCGCGGGCGGTCTTCATGCCGGCGAGCTCGCGGCGCAGCTTGGCCATCCGCGCGTTGATCCGGCGCCGGTCGATCTCGATCTTGGTCTCACCGGGACCGCGGCCGCCGATGCCGAGACCGCCGGCGGCGCGGCCGCCGACCTGGCGCGACAGCGACTCACCCCAGCCGCGCAGGCGCGGCAGCAGGTACTGCAGCTGGGCCAGCTCGACCTGCGCCTTGCCCTCCTTGGAGCGGGCGTGCTGGGCGAAGATGTCGAGGATCAGCGCGGTGCGGTCGACGACCTTGACCTTGACCACGCTCTCGAGCTGGCGCAGCTGACCCGGGGTCAGCTCGCCGTCGCAGATCACCGTGTCGGCGCCGTCGGCGTGCACGATGTCGCGCAGCTCGCTTGGCCTTGCCCGAGCCGATGTAGGTCGCGGGGTCGGGCTTGTCGCGGCGCTGGATCAGGCCGTCCAGGACGAGCGAGCCCGCGGTCTCGGCGAGGCGGGCGAGCTCGGCCAGCGAGTTCTCGGCCTCGGCGACGCTGCCGCTCGTCCAGACGCCGACGAGGACGACTCGCTCGAGGCGCAGCTGGCGGTACTCGACCTCGGTGACGTCCTGGAGTTCGGTCGACAGGCCGGCGACGCGGCGCAGGGCCTGGCGTTCCTCGAGCTCGTAGTCGCCGGTGGCGTCGTCGTCGCGGTCGCCGCGCGGTCGGTGCAGTCTGCGTCATCGTCACTGTCCATCGTGACACGCGCGTGCACCAGCTCCTTACCGGTCCGCGTGACAGCGCCCGCCACCAGTCGTCGTCGATCTCGAGCTCGGCGACGATGACGGCCGGACCGGTGAGCGTCGACCTCCCGTCGGGCGTGCCAGCGCGACCTCGCAGGTGCCGCCCGGGACGTCGACCCGCCAGGGCGACGCCGTCCGGGCCCGGGCCGTCCGCCGCGGCGACGGCCACCACGGCCGCGCAGATGCCGGTGCCGCACGAGCGGGTCTCGCCCGATCCGCGCTCGTGGACGCGCATCCGCAGGTGCCGCGCGCCGGCGCGGACGACGAACTCGACGTTCTGCCCGTGCGGCAGCGGCGGCTCGACGGTGGGCGGCGGGCTCAGGTCGAGCGCGGCCAGGTCGCGGCGTCGGGCGACGCGGCACGACGACGTGCGGGTTCGGGCATCTGCGACGGCGCCGAGCGCGGGCCGCGCGACGAGTAGGGGCGGCGGTGACGACCGGCCGGTCGGCAAGGATCCGGGGCAGACCCATGTCCACGCTGACGTCTCCGTCCCCGCGAGGCCGCACGCGCATGATCCCGCCGCGTGTCGCCACCGCCGCATCCTGCTCAACGAGGCCGACCCGCTGGAGGTATCGCAAGAAACACACGAATTCCGTTTCCGCACATCTCGGCGACGCAGCCGTCGGCGTTGCGGTAGTCCATGAAGAAGGGCGCGTCGGCCGCGATTTCCTTGCGCGTCCGGGTCGTTCTCGGCTGCGCACGACGCGCAGGACGCCGTCGGCACCGATGCCCGGCCCGGCGGTCGCACAGGGCCCGGACCATGGGCCGCGGTGAGATCGATCGTCACCGTCGAGGTCGGGCAGCGACGACGAAGTCGTTCTCCGTCCCGTGCCCCTTGAGCGACCTCATGCCGACCAGCGTAGGCGGCAGTGCGCCACGGCGCGGTCGATCGAGTCCGGGCGCCGCGGCGTCGAGCCAGCGGATGCGCGGGTCGCGGCGGAACCACGACCGCTGGCGGCGGACGAAGCGCCGGGTCGCCGCGGATCGTCGCGCTCGACGGCCTCGTCGAGATCGCCGACGACGCTCCCGTCGTCGTCCAGGACGGCGAGCAGCTGGGCGTAGCCGAGCGCCTTGCCGGCGGTCGGGCTCGTCGCGCAGGCCCGCGCGGAGCAGGCCGCGGACCTCGTCGACGAAGCCCGCGCTCGATCATGCGGTGCACCCGCCGCTCGACCCGCTCGTCGAGGTCGTCGCGGTCGAGGCCGAGCTGCACGCGTGTCGTACACCGACTCGAAGCCGGGCATCCGGGCGGTGAACGGCCGCGCCGGTGAGCTCGATGACCTCCAGCGCGCGGACGATGCGCCGGCCGTTCGTCGGCAGGATCGCCGCCGCCGCGGCCGGGTCGCGCTCGGCGAGCCGGCGTGCAGCGCCTGCGGGCCCGCGCTCGGCGAGCTCGGCGTAGCGGCCGGGCGCGGATCTCGGGCGACTCCCCCGGGAAGTCGAGGTCGGTCCAGGGCGCCGCGCAGGTACAGCCCGGACCCGCCGACCAGGACCGGCAGCCGGCCGCGGGCGTGGATGTCGGCGATCGCCGCGCGGGCGAGCGCCTGGTACTCGGCGACGGCGGCGGACTTGGTCATCGGCCAGACGTCGAGCAGGTGGTGCGGCGATGCCGCCCCGCTCGGCCGGCGGCAGCTTGGCCGTGCCGATGTCCATGCCGCGCGTAGAGCTGCATCGAGTCGGCGTTGACGATCTCGCCGCCGAGGCGTGCGGCCAGCGCGACGGCGAGATCGGACTTGCCGGTCGCGGTCGGCCCGACGACCGCGAGGACGGGCCGGCCGTCAGGCACGCAGCCGTCCAGGCCGCGACGAAGTAGCCGACGCCGTACGGGCGCGTCGTCGTAGAGCAGGTCGGCGTCCCAGGACGCGCCGCCGAGCAGCGCGTCCGGCCGCGCTGCCAGGCCGGGCCGCCGGCCGCGAGCAGGTCGTCGCCGCGTCGGCGTCGAGCGCGGACGGTCGGCGTCACCGCCGGCGAGCGCGGCGGCGACCGGGCGTCGAACGCCTCGGCGCGCGGTCGTCGAGGTAGCCCGGCGCGGCCGTGCTGCGCCGGGCGCTGCCGTCCCCCATCACCACGAGCGCGACCGGCTCGTCCGTCGTCGAGCTCGGCCGGTCGCCGTCCGGGCGCCGACCGACCAGCCGGTCGCGCCGCTGTCCGGGCCCGACGACGTCGCGCAGCAGCCAGGCGCCGATCGTCAGCGACAGCGGCAGCTCGACGGGCCCGGGTCACGTCCGAGCCGAGCGGGACCTCGAGCGCCACGCCGAAGCCGGCGAGGCGTGCCGCGGGCGGTCGCGCCGTGCGGCGTGGTGCGCGTCGCCGGAGCCGAGGATCACGACTGCGGCGACCGGGCGCCGCGACGCGCTGCGGATCGCGGTGCGGCAGGCCGTCGCGCAGGTCGTCCAGTTCGGCCGCGGCGCCCTGGGCGACCTCGGGCACCAGCACCGGCGGATGCGGGCAGAAGGCCACGCCTGCGATCACGGCGCGAACACTAGCCGGCGCGCGCCGTCTTGCCCGATCGTGTTCAATGCTTGGTCATGGAGCCCCGCCCGACGCCGCGGTCGGAGACCTGCAGCCGTGGGGACGGATCGACGCCGACGGCACCGTCTACGTCCGGACCGCCGACGGCGAGCGCGAGATCGGGTCGTGGCAGGCCGGCGACGCCGAGGCCGGCCTGGCGTTCTACCGGCGGCGCTTCGACGACCTCGCGACCGAGGTGCAGCTGCTCGAGAAGCGGCTCGAGTCCGGCGCGGGCGATCCCGGCGCGACCCGCACGCAGCGCCGAGCACCTCAAGGAGCAGGTGTCCGGCGCCGCCGCGATCGGCGACCTCGCCGCGCCTCGACACCCGCCTCGACGCCCTGCTCGGCCGCCTGCGAGGAGAAGGCCGGCGAGCGCGCGGCCGCCCGCGAGCAGGCCCGCGCCGACGCGATCGCGGCCAAGGAGGCGCTGATCGTCGAGGCCGAGCAGATCGCCGAGTCCGGAACGTCGTGGAAGGCGTCCGGCGACCGGCTGCGCACGATCGTCGACGAGTGGAGGCAGATCAGGGCATCGACCGGCAAGCACCGACGACGCGCTGTGGAAGCGGTTCGCCGCCGCCCGCGACGCGTTCGGCCGGCGCCGCGGCCAGCACTTCGCCCAGCTCGACGCCGAGCGCGGCACGCGCCAAGGCGGCCAAGGAGCAGCTGGTCGCCCGCGCCGAGGAGCTGTCGACGTCCACCGACTGGCGCGAGACGGCGGCGGCGATGCGCGACCTGATGACCGAGTGGAAGGCGGCGCCGCGCGCCGGCCGCGACGTCGAGGACGAGCTGTGGGCGCGCTTCCGGGCCGCGCAGGACGCGTTCTTCGAGCGCCGCTCGGCGACCTTCGCCGACGCGCGACGCCGAGCAGGTCGAGAACCAGAAGCAAGAAGGAAGAGATCATCGCCGCGCGCCGAGGCGCTCGACGTCGCGCGACCCCAAGGCGGCGCAGGCGGCGCTGCGCGAGCTGCAGGCGCAGTTCGACGACGATCGGGCACGTGCCGCGCGACGCGATGCGGCGCATCGACGACCGGATGCGTGCGGCCGAGCAGCGGGTCCGCGACGCCGTGGACGCCGAGCTGGCGGGCCGCGACGCGTCGAGTCCAACCCGTTCCTCGCCGAGCTGCGCGCGCGGCTGGCCGAGGCCGAGGCAGAAGCTCGAGCGGGCCCGCAAGTCCGGCGACGCGGCGCGCATCGCCAAGGCCGAGGCGGACGGTCGCAGCGCCGGGCGCTGCTCCGACTGATCCGCGGCCACACGACGGGCGATGCCGGCTCCTCAGGCCGCGCCTGCTGACGATGCCACGTCCGCCCACCGACGCCGCAGCAGGTCGTCGAGACCTTCCTCGCGCGCGCTCGCCGGCTGAGGACTTCGCGACGGCGGGCGCGCTGCTGGCCGAGGACGTCGCGTACGTCAACGTCGGGTCTGCCGACGATCCGCGGGCGGCGGCGCACGATCGGCGGTGCTGGAGCCGCTGGCCGTCCGCGGGCTGGCGTTCGAGGTCTACCTGCACGCGGATCGCGGCCAACGGCGCGACGGTGCTCACCGAGCGCACCGACGTGCTGCTGCTTCGGGCCGGTGCGGCTGCAGTTCTGGGTGACCGGCCGCTTCGACGTGCAGGACGGGCAGATCACGCTGTGGCGCGACGCGTTCGACTACGTCGACATGCACCGCGGTCGCTCGTGCGCGGCGTCGCTGGGCGCGGTCGCTGCCGGCGCTGCGGCCCGCTGCCGCCGACGTTCGGCCGCCATGGCGCCGGGGCGGCACTGACCCGCTCGAGGGAGCCGCGGAACACCTCGGCGAACGGTTCGGCGCCCGCAGTGCAGCAGCTCCTGGCACAGCTGCGCGCTCTGCTCGGCAGCGGCGACGACCTCGGGCGGATAGCGCAGCGCGAGCAGGTGCTCGGCGAACTCGTCCTCGTCGAGCAGGGCGATGGTGCCGTCCCAGCGTCGGATGACGTCGAGATCGAGGTCGACGGCCGTCATCGCGATCGCCGTCCCACTCCGGGACGGTGCTGATGTCGATGTAGATCTCGCACCGGCGCGCGCGTCGCCGGCGGCGCATCGGCGTTGAAGGCGGCGACCCACCACGCATCACGCGGAACGAGGACGACGCTGCCGTACTCGAGGGTCGAACTGCAGGTCGGGGCGGTCCAGGACGGTGCCGGGCAGCCCGCCGAGCCAGGTGCCGAACTCGTCGGTCGCCGAGCGGCACCGCGTCGTAGGTCCAGTGGCGGTAGCCGTCCCACTTGGCGGAACTCGACGTGCGTCCATGCGCCGGGCGCGCGCCGATCGTGAGCAGCGGCTTCGGCGCGGCGGCGGTCGTCGGCGCCTGCGCCCGCCACGGCCGGTGGGCCCGGATGCCGCCGTCGGCGACGAGGTGGTGCGGCGCCGCGTAGGTGACCTCGGCGGTCACGAGGTCGCCCGGCGCGGCCGTCGCCGGCGACGTGCACGAGGCGGCCGTCCCGGGCACGGCCGGAGACCCGGCCGGTCGCGCCGTCCTTGCGTCCCTCGCCGCGGCTGACGAGCACCTCGACCTCGCGGCCGACGAGCGCCTTGTTGGCGTCCCACGAGATCTCGTCCTGCAGCGCGATGAGCCGCTCGTAGCGCTCCTGCACGACGGCCTTGGGCACCTGGTCGGCCATCGTCGCCGCCGGCGTGCCCGGGCGCGGCGAGTACTGGAAGGTGAACGCGCCGGCGAAGCGCGCCGCGCGCACGACGTCGAGCGTCTGCGCGAAGTCGGCCTCGGTCTCGCCGGGGAAGCCGACGATGATGTCGGTGGTGATCGCGGCGTCCGGCATCGCGGCGCGGACGTCTGTCGATGATGCGCGAGGTAGCGCTCCTGCCGGTAGGAGCGGCGCATCGCCTTGAGCACGGCGTCCGAACCGGACTGCATCGGCATGTGCAGCTGCGGCATGACGTTCGGCGTCTCGGCCATCGCGGCGATGACGTCGTCGGTGAAGTCGCGCGGGTGCGGGCTGGTGAAGCGCACCCGCTCGAGGCCGTCGATCTCGCCGCAGGCCCGCAGCAGCTTGCCGAACGCGAACCGGTCGCCGAACGAGCGGCCGTAGGAGTTCACGTTCTGCCCGAGCAGGGTGACCTCGAGGACGCCGGTGTCGACGAGCGCGCGGATCTCGGCGAGCACGTCGCCGGGACGGCGGTCGGTCTCGCTTGCCGCGCAGCGACGGGACGATGCAGAACGTGCAGGTGTTGTCGCAGCCGACGCAGACCGAAACCCAAGCGCTGTACGGCGATTCGCGGCGGGTCGGCAGGTCGGACGGGAAGTTCTGCAGCGCCTCGACGATCTCGACCTGCGCCTCGCGGTTGTGCCGCGCGCGTTCGAGCAGGACGGGCAGCGAGGCGAGGTTGTGCGTGCCGAACACGACGTCGACCCACGGCGCCTTCTCGACGATGCGGCCGCGGTCCTTCTGCGCCAGGCAGCCGCCGACGGCGATCTGCATGTCCGGGTTGGCCGCCTTGGCCGGGTAGAGGTGGCCGAGGTTGCCGTAGAGCCGGTTGTCGGCGTTCTCGCGCACGGCGCAGGTGTTGAACACGACGAGGTCGGCGGCTGTCGCCGTCCGTCGCGCGCGCGCGTACCCGGCGTCCTCGAGCAGCCCGGCGAGGCGCTCGGAGTCGTGGACGTTCATCTGGCACCCGTAGGTGCGGATCTCGTAGCTGCGCGCTCATAACGCGGTCGAGAATACGGCCCCGGGCATGGTCCAATGACGCTGCGCTGACGGCGACATCGACGCGCGCGCTCGGCCGACGTCGCCGCCGATTTCTCCGGCGTGGTCTCGGTCAGACCGGCGCGACGGTCGAGTTCGAGCGGGCCTACGGGGTGCGCCGACCGGCGCGCACGCCGTGCCCGCGACGACCGCGAACGCGGTTCGCGATCGCGAGCGCGCACGAAGGCGCTTCACCGCGCTCGATCGCGTGTCGGGCTGGTCGCCGAGGCGACGGCTCGTCGCTCGACACGACCGCGTGCGCCGGTGCTCGGCTGCCGACCTGCCGCTGATCGCCGACGACGTGACGATCGGGCACCTGCTCACGCACCGGTCCGGGATCGGTGACTACGTCGACGAGGACCTCGACGAGGAACCGCCGCTGAAGGTCCCGGTGCAGGAGCTCGACTCGCACCGAGGCGTACCTGCCGGCGCTGGACGGTTTCCCGACGAAGTTCGCCGCCGGCACGCGATTCTCCTACTGCAACAGCGGATTCGCCGTCCTCGCGCTGGTCGCCGAGCGGGCGCCGGGAGCCCGTTCGCCGACCTCGTCGCCGAGCGGGTGTTCGAGCCGGCCGGGATGGCCGCCACCGGATTCCTGCGTTCGGACCGGCTGCCCGGTGACGCCGCGCATCGGCTATCTCGACGACGGCCGCACCAACGTGTTCGCGCTGCCGGTGCGTCGGCAACGGCGACGGCGGCGCGTACACGACGGTCGCGGACGTGCGCGCGTTCTGGACGGCGCTGTTCGCCGGCCGGATCGTCCCGGCGGAGTGGGTCACGCGCATGACGCTCCGTCGTCACGGCCCGACCCCGGCGCTGCTGCGCTACGGCATCGGGTTCTGGCTGGCGGGGACCGGGCCGGTCGTGGTCCTCGAAGGTGCCGACCACGGCGTCTCGTTCCGCTCGTGGCACGACCCGGGGACCGGCCGCACCGCGACCGTCGTGTCGAACACCAGCGACGGAGCCTGGCCGGTGGCGCGACGGCTGTCCGAGCGCGTCCTGGCGATGCCGAGGCTGCCGCGATGAGCGTGACGTTGCGCGCCCGCCGCGCCGAGGACGCCGACATGCTGTTCCGCGTGTTCACCGACCTGGACACGTGGGAGGAGTTCTCGCCGTCCCCGCCACGGCCGGTCGTGCGCGCCGACTTCGACCGCCGCCTCGAGAACGGGGACTTCGACGGGGACGTCCACTTCGTGGTGGACGTGGACGGGGTCGGTGTCGGCCGCTGCACGCTGATGGGCGAGGACGCGCTCACCCGCACCGCCGAGATCGGCATCTCGCTGCTGCCCGAGGCCCGCGGACGCGGCGTCGGGACGGCAGCAATCACCAATTGATCGAGTTCGCGTTCGTGCGCCGCAATCTGCGCCGGCTGCACCTGATGGCGATCGCGTCGAATGCCGCGGCGCTCGCTGCGTACCGAAGGTCGGCTTCGTGACCGAGGGCCGCCGGCGCGAGGCGTGCTGGGTGCGCGGCCACTACGAGGACGAGGTCCTGATGGGCCTGCTGCGCTCGGAGTGGCGCGCGGCTGTCCCAGCGCGCGGTTCGTGGCGCGGCGGGTCAGCGGAACGTCGCGAGCCGGCACGCCTGCGGCCGGCCGCCGGCCAGTCCCCGGTCGATCGCTGCCACCCGCTCGGCGGGCGTGCCGTGGGTCGCGATCTCCTGCGGCGTGCTGATTGCGCGTGAGCACCTGGCTCGCGACGCTGCGGAACTGCGCCGGATCGAGGCCGAGATGCGTCGTGACCGCGTGCGCCCAGACGCCGGACAGGCAGTCGGCCTGCTGCTCCACGAACATCGTCGCCGCCGGGTCGGACCGGTTGTGCTCGAGCTGCGGCTGGTGCACCTGCAACTGCACGACGTGGCCCATCTCGTGGCCCTGCACGACCGCGAAGGCATAGCTGCGCAGCGCGGCCGGGAAGTCGGCGTCGAGCTCGCGCCACGAAGGCGTCGGTGAAGTAGAGCGTGCGGTTGCCCGGACAGGTGAACGCCGGCGCCATCGGTGAGCCCGGACCGGCAGGCCGCCGGCACCGCCGCTGCGCTCGGGTGCAGCACGACGGGTTCGTCCACCGCGGCGTTGAGCTGCCCGCTCCAGAACTGCTCCAGGGACGTGCCGAGGCAGGAGGTGAGCGCGGTGGTGTCGCCGGCGCGGGGGCACAGAGCGGCGGGTGCGCTGCCCGCCGTGGCGCTGTTCGTCGCGGCGGCGGCGCCGTCGCGGCGCGGTGGGCGCCGTCGACGTGCTACCGCCGGGCGACGCCGAGGCGGGAGCCGGGGACGGCGTGCGCCAGTCCTGGTCGAGGTGCAGCCGGAGCACCCAGCGCGAGCGCGGCGACGCGGCCGCGGATCAGTGCGCGATCTCGGTCGACCGGGACTCGCGCACGACGGTGACCCGGATCTGGCCCGGGTAGGTCAGCTCGTCCTCGATCTGCTTGGCGATCTCGCGGGCGAGGACGGAGGCTGCGAGGTCGTCGACCTCGTCCGGCTGGACCATGACCCGCACCTCGCGGCCGGACTGCATGGCGAACACCTTCTCGACGCCGGGCTCGGCGCTGGCGATCTCCTCGATGCGGGCCAGCCGCTTGACGTAGGACTCGAGCGACTCGCGGCGGGCGCCGGGGCGGGCCGCCGAGCAGGTGTCCGACGGCCTGGGTGAGCACGGCCTCGATCGTGCGCGGCTGGACCTCGTTGTGGTGCGCCTCGACGGCGTGCGCGACGGCCTCGCTCTCGCCGTACTTGCGCAGCAGTTCGGCGCCGATGATCGCGTGGCTGCCCTCGACCTCGTGGGTGAGCGCCTTGCCGATGTCGTGCAGGAACGCGCACCGCTTGATCAGGGTCGGCTCGAGGCCCAGCTCGGCGGCCATCACGCCGGCGATGTGCGCGGTCTCGATCAGGTGGCCGAGCACGTTCTGGCCGTAGCTGGTGCGGTACTTCAGCCGGCCGAGGGTCGGCAGCAGCCGCTCGTCGAGGTCGGTGATGCCGACGTCGGCGAGGGCGTCCTGGGCCGCGCGCAGGCACAGCTCGTCGACCTCGGCCTTGCTCTGCTCGTAGGCCTCCTCGATGCGCTGCGGGTGGATCCGGCCGTCGAGCGACGAGCCGCTCGAGGGTGAGCCGGCCGACCTCGCGGCGGACCGGGTCGAAGCACGACAGCAGCACGGCCTCGGGCGTGTCGTCGATGATCAGGTTGACGCCGGTGACCGTCTCGAAGGCGCGGATGTTGCGGCCCTCGCGGCCGATGATGCGGCCCTTCATCTCGTCGCTGGGCAGGTGCATGACGCTGACGACGGTCTCGGTGGTCTGCTCGCTGGCCACCCGCTGGACCGCCTCGGCGACGATGGCGCGGGCCCGCTCGGTGCGCCTCGGCGCGCGCGTCGGTCTCGATCGTGCGGACGAGGACGGCGGCGTCGCGGCGGGCGGTGGCCTCGACGGCGGCCAGCAGCTCGGCCTTGGCCTCCTCGGCGCTGAGCCCGGCGACCCGCTCGAGCTCGCGCGTCGTGCTCGTCGGCCCGCGCGTCGAGCTCGGCCGGCGCGCGTCGAGCTCGGCCTGCGTCGCGCGAGCGTGCTCGCGGCGTCCGCGCGTGCGGCGCGCGAGGTCGCGGTCGGCCTGGTCCAGCTCGCGCCCGCCGGGCGGCCAGCGGCCGCCGCGCTGCGGTCGAGCTCGGCGCCCTCGGCTCGTCCGATGCCGGCGCTCGTCGGCGTCGAGCCGTGCGCGGTCGCGGTTCAGCTCGCTGCTCGGCGTGGTCGGCTCGTCGCGCTCGGCGGCGCAGCTCGGCGGTCGCTGCCTCGGACTCCTGCTCGGCGGTCGGCGCGCGGACGCGAGCTCGCGGCCGCCTCGGCCTCGGCCGGGTCCGCAGCGCGGCGTCGGCTTCGGCCGCGCGTCGGCCTGCGGCGGCGCGCGGATCGCTGCGGCCTCGGCCTCGGCCGCGCGGCGCAGCGCGTCGAGCTCGGCACGGCCGGCGTCCGCGGCGCCGCGTCGTCACGCGGCGGCGTCGGCGGACCGGCTCGGTCGCGCCTGCCGCACGGCCGTGGCGCCGCGCGGACCCGCCGCGGCGGGTGTAGGCGAGCACGGCCAGCAGGCCCAGAACGAAGACCGACACCGACCGCGGCGTACAGGACCCCGATCATCGGCGGCTCGTCCGGCGATGACGTGGACCTGGAGATCGCGCAGATCACCTCGGCACCTCACTGGCAGGCCACGACGGCACGGCGGGAGACGCCACGCCCGGGTCGAACGGCGCCGACACGCGACGGCGCACGACACGGACGCGGCTGGCGCGAACCCTTCTCTGCGCGGTGACGGACTCGGACGTATGTCCGCCGTGCCGGGTCGACAGGCAGAGGTCCGGCGTCGGGCCAGCGCTGTCGAAGGCGTTGCTCCCTTGCCACCGAGGTTAGGAACGCGTCCGACCCAGCGCAAGGCAAGCACGCTCGTGACGGCCCTGCAGCCGCTCGCGCGGCGCGTGCTCGTGGGCATATCCGGATCGGCCGTGCGGTCGCCGAGTCCGGCGGACGCCGGTCAGTCGCCGGCGGCTGCCGGCCAGTCGCGATCGACCGTGCCGCGCGGCGCGTCGCGTCGGCGAGCGCGGCGCGCACGACCTCGTAGGCCAGCCCGGACGGGTAGCCCTTGCGCGCCAGCAGCCCGACCAGCCGGCGGGCGCTGCACCGTGGCGTCCAGGCCACCAGCGACCGCAGCTTGCGCGTCGACCAGCGCCGGCGGCCGCCTCGCTCGCTGTCGCGCGTCGATCTGCGCGACCGCCGCGTCGCGACGGCGTCGTCGCCGACGCCGCGCTGGCGCAGCTTGGCCGCCACCGCGCGGCCGGCCAGGCCGCGCTCGCGGTGCTGGGCGCAGCGCGAAGCCGTCGGCGAGGCCGCGTCGTCGATCAGCCCGACCTCGGCGAACCGGTCGAGCACCCGCTCGGCCGCGTCGTCCGGGACGCCCTCGCTTGCGCCAGCGCCGTGGCCAGCTCGGCCCGGGTGCGCGGCGCGCCGGTCAGCAGGCGCAGGCAGATCGTCCGCGCCGCCGACTCCGGGGTCACCCGGCGGATCCGGCGCTCGTCGGCGTCCTCCGGACGTCGGCGAGCGGACCGCGGTCGCGTCGCCATCGCGTCGACGCCGCCGCTCAGAAGTCGACCGGCGGCGGGCACCACGTCGATCGGCGCGCTCGTCGTCGACCGCGGGCCCGATGCCGAGCTTCTCCTTGATCTTCTTCTCGATCTCGTCGGCCAGGTCGGGGTTGTCGCGCAGGAAGTTGCGGACGTTCTCCTTGCCCTGGCCGAGCTGGTCGCCCTCGTAGGTGTACCAGGCGCCGGACTTCTTGACGATCGCCCTGCTCGACGCCGACGTCGATGAGCGAGCCCTCGCGGCTGATGCCCTGGCCGTAGACGATGTCGAACTCGGCCTGCTTGAACGGCGGGGCCACCTTGTTCTTGACGACCTTGACCCGGGTGCGGTTGCCGACCGCGTCGCGCGCCGTCCTTGAGCGTCTCGATGCGGCGCACGTCCAGGCGGACCGAGGAGTAGAACTTCAGCGCCTTGCCGCCGGTCGTCGTCTCGGGCGAGCCGAACATCACGCCGATCTTCTCGCGCAGCTGGTTGATGAAGATCGCGGTCGTGCCGGAGTTGCTCAGCGCGCCGGTGATCTTGCGCAGCGCCTGGCTCATCAGCCGGGCCTGCAGGCCGACGTGGCTGTCGCCCATCTCGCCCTCGATCTCGGCGCGGGGCACGAGCGCGGCGACCGAGTCGATGACGATGATGTCGATCGCGCCGGAGCGGATCAGCATGTCGGCGATCTCGAGCGCCTGCTCACCGGTGTCGGGCTGGCTGACCAGCAGCGCGTCGGTGTCGACGCCCAGCGCCCTGGCGTACTCGGGGTCGAGCGCGTGCTCGGCGTCGATGAACGCGGCGATGCCGCCGGCCGCCTGCGCGTTGGCCACCGCGTGCAGCGCGACCGTCGTCTTGCCGGAGCTCTCCGGGCCGTAGATCTCGACGACCCGGCCGCGCGGCAGGCCGCCGATGCCCAGCGCGACGTCGAGCGCGATCGAGCCGGTCGGGATGACCTCGATCGGGACGTGCGGGCGCGTCGCCGAGCCGCATGACCGAGCCCTTGCCGAACTGCTTGTCGATCTGCGCGAGCGCGACGTCGAGCGCCTTGTCGCGGTCGAATCCTGCTGCCATCGAGGGCCTCCTCTTCAGGTGGTCGGTGCTGTGCTGTCGAGTGACTGGCTCGACGCTAGAACCGGCCACCGACAATTCCGCGCAGGATCGCGCGAGCTGTGGACGACCGTGTCCGCTCGTCCACAGAATTAGCGAACACCTGTTCGACAGCGGCAGCGATCTCGCGCCCGCGTGTCGCGTGCAGCGAGCGAGCAGCGCTCAGCGCAGGTGCGCGGGCAGCTCGAACTCGGCGCACACCGCCCGCCAGACGTCCTTGGCGTCGTCGCCCCGCGCGAGCGCCTCGTCCACCGTCGCGCCGAGCAGCGGCAGGCGGTAGTCGGCCGCCAGGCTGCGGGCGTAGACCGCGCCGAACCGCTCTTCCATCCGCTCCCAGAACTCGGTCAACCGCACCCGTCAACACGTACGGACACGCGGCCAAGACGGCAGCCAGTGTGACGCGCGTGACCGACGACGACGCTGGTACGCGCCTGCCCGTGCTGACCGGGTCGGCTGATCCGGCTCGAGCCGCTGACGATCGAGCACGCGCGCGGGCTACCTCGCCGCCGCCGGGACCGGCGAGGACGCCGACGAGGTCTTCCGCTGGCTGAACGCCGCTGCGGCCGCCGACGACCGTCGAGGACGCCGAGGCGCCACATCGCTGCCGCGCTCGGCGCGCGGGCCCGCGGCGAGCGCTTCGCCTACGCGCAGTCGACGCCGTCACCGGCGAGTTCGCCGGGACGACGTCGCTGCTACGACGTCAACCCGGCGCTGCGCACGCTCGGCGATCGGCCACACCTGGCTCGGCCGGCGCGTGGTGGCGCACCGGGCACAACACCGAGTCGAAGCTGCTGCTGCTCGACCTACGCCTTCGACGCGCTCGGCGCGGCCCGCGTGGTGTGGCACACCGACATCTACAACGAGCGCTCGCAGGCGGCCATCGCCCGGCTCGGCGCGACCCGCGAGGGCGTGCTGCGCAAGCACCGGATCCGCCGCGACGGGTCGTGGCGCGACACCGTCCAGTACTCGATGACCGACGACGACTGGCCCGCCGTCGCGCGACCGGCTGACCGCGCCGGCTCGACGCCGGCTGACCGCGAGCGTTCTGTCAGTACCCCGCAGGCAGACTGGACGCGATGCCCGCGCTTCTCCCCCGCCACCCGGGCCTGGTTCGACGGCGCCTTCGACGCGCCGACGCCGGCCCAGGTGGGCGCCTGGGACGCGATCGCCCGCGGCGAGCACACCCTGGTCGTCGCGCCGACCGGGTCGGGCAAGACGCTGGCCGCGTTCCTGTCGGCGCTCGACCGGCTGGCCGCCGAGCCGCGCCCCGACGACCCGAAGCGCCGCTGCCGGGTGCTCTACGTCAGCCCGCTCAAGGCGCTGGCCGTCGACGTCGAGCGCAACCTGCGCTCCCCGCTGGCCGGCATCCGGCAGGCCGCGGCGCGGCTCGGCCTGCCCGAGCCCGACGTCACGGTCGCGATGCGCTCCGGCGACACCCCCGCCGACGAGCGCCGCGGCGTTCGCCCGCCGCCCGGCCGACATCCTGATCACCACGCCCGAGTCGCTGTTCCTGCTGCTGACCTCGCGCGGCCCGCGAGGCGCTGCGCGGCGTCGAGACGGTGATCATCGACGAGGTGCACGCGGTCGTGCGCGACCAAGCGCGGCGCGCACCTGGCGCTGACCCTCGAGCGGCTCGACGCCCTGCTCGAGCAGCCGGCGCAGCGGATCGGGCTGTCGGCGACGGTGCGGCCGGTCGACGAGGTGGCGACGTTCCTCGCCGGCGGCCGGCCGGTCACGGTCGTCGCAGCCGCCGATCGACGAAGACCATCGAGCTCGCAGGTCGTCGTCCCGGTCGAGGACATGTCCGACGCTCGGCGAGCCGACCGAGCGACCTGCACCGGGCCGGCGGCCGGCGCCGAGCGCCGCGCGTCGCATCTGGCCGCACGTCGAGGAGCGCGTGCTCGACCTGATCGAGGCGCACCGCTCGACGATCGTGTTCGCCAACTCCCGCCGGCTGGCCGAGCGGCTGACCGCCCGGCTCAACGAGCTCGCCTCCGAGCGCGCCGGCGTCGCGGCCGCGACGCGGAGCCGCCGCCGGCCGAGATCATGGCGCAGTCCGGCGCCGGTCGCGCGCGACCCGGCGAGGTCGTCGTCGCCCGGGCCCACCACGGCTCGGTCTCGCGCGAGCAGCGCGCGCTCGTCGAGGAGGAGCTCAAGGCCGGCCGGCTGCCCGCGGTCGTCGCGACGTCCAGCCTCGAGCTCGGCATCGACATGGGCGCGGTCGACCTCGTCGTCCAGGTCGAGTCGCCGCCGTCGGTCGCGTCCGGCCTGCAGCGCGTCGGCCGGGCCGGTCACCAGGTCGGCGCCGGTCAGCCGCGGCGTGATCTTCCCGAAGTACCGCGGCGACCTGGTCGAGTGCGCCGTCGTCGCCGAGCGGATGCGCGCCGGCGCGATCGAGTCGATGCGCTACCCGCGCAACCCGCTCGACGTGCTCGCCCAGCAGATCGTCGCGATGGTCGCGATGGACACCGTGACGGTCGACGAGGTCGACGAGCTGGTCCGCCGGGCCGCGCCGTTCGCCGGCGCTGCCCCGCGTCGGCGCTCGAGGCGGTGCTCGACATGCTCGCCGGCCGCTACCCGTCCGACGACTTCGCCGAGCTGCGGCCGCGGCTGGTCTGGGACCGCGTCACCGGCGAGCTGACCGCCCGCCGCGGCGCGCAGCGGCTGGCCGTCACCAGCGGCGGCACGATCCCCGACCGCGGCCTGTTCGGCGTCTTCCTCGCCGGCGGCGAGGGCCCGGGCCGCCGGGTCGGCGAGCTCGACGAGGAGATGGTCTACGAGTCCCGCGTCGGCGACGTCTTCCTGCTCGGCTCGTCGTCCTGGCGGATCGAGGACATCACCCACGACCGGGTGCTGGTCACGCCCGGCGCCGGGCCAGGCCGGGCCGGATGCCGTTCTGGAAGGGCGACGCGCCCGGCCGGCCCGGTCGAGCTGGGCCGCGCGCTCGGCGCGTTCCTGCGCGAGGTCGTCCGGCGCGCCAGCCGAGGACGCCGCCGCGCGCGCGCCGCGCCGCCGGCCTCGACGAGTGGGGCACGGCCAACCTGCTCGCCTACCTGCGCCGAGCAGCGCGAGGCCACCGGGCACCTGCCCGACGACCGCACCATGCTCGTCGAGCGGTTCCGCGACGAGCTCGGCGACTGGCGGCTCGTCGTCCACTCGCCGTTCGGCGCGCAGGTCAACGCGCCGTGGGCGCTGGCGATCGCCGCCCGGCTGCGCGAGCGGTACGGCCTCGACGTGCAGTCGATGCACTCCGACGACGGCATCGTGCTGCGGCTGCCCGACACCGACGGCGAGCCGCCCGGCGCCGACCTCGCCGTGTTCGAGCCGGACGAGATCGAGGCGCTGGTCACCGCCGAGGTCGGCGGCTCGGCGCTGTTCGCGTCCCGCTTCCGCGAGTGCGCGGCCCGGGCGCTGCTGCTGCCCACGCCGCGACCCGCGCCGGCGCACGCCGCTGTGGCAGCAGCGCCAGCGCGCCAACCAGCTGCTGCAGGTGGCCGCGCGAGTACGGCGACTTCCCGATCGTGCTCGAGACGATGCGCGAGTGCCTGCAGGACGTCTTCGACGTGCCCGGGCTGGTCGCGCTGATGCGCGACCTCGCAGCCACGGCAGGTGCGGGTCGTCGAGGTCGAGACGCCGACAGCCGTCGCCGTTCGCCCGGTCGCTGCTGTTCGGCTACGTCGGCATGTTCCTGTACGAGGGCGACGCGCCGCTGGCCGAGCGCCGGGCGCAGGCGCTGTCGCTCGACTCGGCGCTGCTCGCCGAGCTGCTCGGCCAGGCCGAGCTGCGCGAGCTGCTCGACGCCGACGCCCTGGCCGAGGTCGAGCGCGAGGTCGCAGCGGCTCGCCCGAGACCGGCACGCCCGCGGCGTCGACGCCGTGCCGACCTGCTGCGCGCGGCTCGGCGACCTGACCACCGCCGAGGCGATCGCGCGCGGCGCGACGCCGCAGGACTGGCCGAGCTCGAGGACGCAGCGCCGGGCGCATCCGGGTGCGGATCGCCGGCGAGGAGCGCTGGCTCGCGATCGAGGACGCCGGCCGGGTCCGCGACGCGCTCGGCGCCGCGCTGCCGGTCGGCGTGCCCGAGGCGTTCACCGAGCCGGTCGCGCGACCCGCTCGGCGATCTGGTCGTCGCGCTACGCCCGCACCCACGGCCCGTTCCACGCCGCCGACTGGCGGCGCGGCTCGGGCTGGGCGTCGCGGTGGTCGGCAGCCGCGCTGGAGCGGCTGGCGGCGACCGGGCGGCGTCGTGCAGGGCGAGTTCCGCCCGGGCGGCCGGGCGCTGGAGTGGTGCGACGCCGAGGTGCTGCGGACGCTGCGCCGCCGGTCGCTGGCCGAGCTGCGCAAGGAGGTCGAGCCGGTGCCGGCCGAGGCGCTGGCCCGGTTCCTGCCGGCCTGGCAGGGCGTCGGCGCCCGCGCGCGCGCGCGGCGTCGACGGCGCTGCTGCGCGCGATCGAGCAGCTGGCCGGCGTCGCCGCTGCCGGCCAGCGCGCTCGAGACGCTCGTCCTGCCGGCCCGGGTCGCCGACTACTCCCCCGCGATGCTCGACGAGCTGACCGCCGCCGGCGAGGTGGTCTGGCCGGCGCCGGCTCGCTGCCCGGCAACGACGGCTGGGTCGCGCTGGCGCCGGCCGACGTCGCGCCGACTGCTGCTGCCGCCGCCCGACGCCGAGCTCGACGACGCGCTGCACCGGCGGTCCTCGCCGCGCTCGACGGCGGCCAGGCGCTGTTCTTCCGCGCCGCTGGCCGACCGGCAGTCGGCGCGAGCCGACCGACGACGACGTCGCCGCGGCGCGTGTGGGACCTGGTCTGGGCCGGGCAGCTCACCAACGACACCCTCGCGCCGCTGCGCGCGCTGCTCGGCGGCGGCGGCGCACGGCGCACGCCGCGCCGGCCGCGCCGCCGCGCACGCGCTACGGCCGCTACGGCGGCCTGGCCGGCGTCCCGACCGGCCGCGCCAGCGCGGCCGGCGCCGCCGACCATGGCCGGCCGCTGGTCGCGCGCTGCCGACGCGCGACCTCGACCCGACCCGGCGCGCCCTCGCCGCGGCCGAGGCGCTGCTCGACCGGCACGGCGTGGTGACCCGCGGCGCGGTCGCCGCCGAGCGGCGTGCCCGGCGGGTTCGCCGGCCGTCTACCCGGTGCTGAAGGCGGCCGAGGAGTCCGGCCGGGCCCGGCGCGGCTACTTCGTCGACGGCCTCGGCGCCGCGCAGTTCGCGCTGCCCGGCGCGGTCGACCGGCTGCGCGCCCAGGCGCGGCCCGACGACGGCGCGACGCCGCGCCCGGCGCTCGTGCTGGCCGCGACCGACCCGGCCAACCCGTACGGCGCCGCGCTGCCCTGGCCGGCGCCGCCGCGCCGACGGACGGCGGCCGCGGCCACCAGCCGGCCCGCAAGGCCGGCGCGCTGGTCGTGCTGGTCGACGGCGCGCTCGTGCTCTACGTCGAGCGCGGCGGCCGGACGCTGCTGTCGTTCACCGACGACCCGGCCGTGCTGCAGCCGGCCGCCGACGCGCTCGCGCTGGCCGTCCGCGACGGCGCGCTCGGCAAGCTGGCCGTCGAGCGGGCCGACGGCGCGCCGGTCGTCGTCCTCGCCGCTCGGCGACGCGCTGGAGGCGGCCGGCTTCCGGCCGACGCCGCGCGGCCTGCGGCTGCGCGGCCGTCGAGGCGACGATGCCCGAAGGCGACACCGTCTGGCTCACCGCCCACCGGCTGGACCAGGCGCTGCGCGGCGCGCGGCGCTGACCGTGGCCGACCTGCGCGTGCCGCAGCTGGCGACCGCCGACCTCGCGGGCGCGACGGTCACCGAGGTGCGTGGCCCGCGGCAAGCACATCCTGACCCGCTTCGACACGGCCTGACCCTGCACAGCCACCTGCGCATGGACGGGTCGTGGTACCTGACCCGCGCCGGGCGCGCGCCGCGCCGGCATCCCGAGCACATGATCCGGGCGCTGCTCGGCAACGCCGAGTGGCTCGCCACCGGCTACCGCGTCCACGACCTGCAGCTGGTCGCCGACCGCCGACGAGGACCAGCTGGTCGGCCACCTCGGCCCGGACCTGCTCGGCCCGGACTGGGATGCCGGACGAGGCGCGTGGCCAACCTGCGCGCGCGGCCGGACGTCGCGATCGGCGAGGCGCTGCTCGACCAGCGCAACCTGGCCGGCATCGGCAACATGTACAAGTGCGAGGTCGCTGTTCCTCGAGCGCGTCAACCCGTGGACGCCGGCCGGAGACGTCGCCGACCTCGACCGGCTGGTCGCGACCGCGTACCGGCTGCTGCGCGCCAACCGCGACCATCCGGAGCAGTCGACCACCGGGCGCACCGGGCGCGGCGAGGAGCACTGGGTCTACGCGCGCCGCGGCAGCCGTGCCTGCGCTGCCGCACGCCGATCAGCTCGCCGAGCAGGGCGAGCCGCCGTACGCGCGCGCGCACGTACTGGTGCCCGCGCTGCCAGCCGGCAGCGCTGAGCGCGTGCATCAGGCGGTGCGGCGCGGGTACGCTCCGCGCCGGCGGCCGGCGGCGCGTCGGGCAGCGCCGGCGAGCAGGATGGCGAGGTCGCCGGCGATCGTCGCGGACGAGGCCGGGCTGAGCAGGTAGGACGCCAGCCAGCGCAGCACAGTCGGCGCCGCCGCGCCCCTCGGCGGCCAGCGCCGCGGCGACCGCGGCGCGGGCGCGCTGCCAGCCCTCGGCGCGCAGGTCGATGCGGCCCAGCGCGGCGACCGTCGCCGGCTCGATGCGGGCCAGGGTGCGCAGCACCGGGTGGCTGGCGAAGCGCCGTGCGCGGTCTCGGCGAGCGCGTCGCTCGAGCGGCAGTCCGGCGGCGCGGGCGGCCAGCGCGCGACCTCGTCGAGCACCAGCGCGGCGAGCACCGCCTCGCGGGTGCGGAAGTGGTTGTAGAGCGTGGCCTTGGCGACCCCGGCCGCGGCGGCGACCTGCGCCATGGTGATCTTGGTGCCGTTGACCTCGACCGCGCGGCGCGCGCCGTCGAGCAGCGCGGCGCGGGTGCGGTTCATCGCGTTGCCGGCCCGCGTGCGGGTGCCGCGCTCGCGCACCGGCGCCGCCGAGGCGATCGCCGGCGGCGCGCCGGCGGCGTCGTCGGCCGGAACAGCGTGTCGAACAGCGGATCGCTCGCCGTCATGGGCCGCGACGCTAGCCGCGCGCGCGGCGCGCGATCGGCGGCAGGCGCGCGCGCGGCGCGCCGAGACCTGTGACGGGTGTGGCGGATGTGACTACAACGCGAGCGGTCAGGCCGCGACGGTGCGCGCACGCGCGCGCAGCCTGGCGCCGGTGCCCGTCGCCGGCGGGCGCCGGGGCGATGCGGCGCCGACCCGGCGCCGGGCACGGCGGCGAGCCGGCCGCGCCGCGAGCGGCGAGCTTCTCCTCGCGGCGCAGCACGGCGCTGACCTCCGGAACAGCTCGGACAGCTCGACGTCGAGCGCGCCGCAGATCGCGGCGAGCAGCTCCGATGACGGTTCCTTCTGGCCGCGCTCGACCTCGGACAGGTAGCCGAGGCTCACCCGCGCGCTCGCCGACACCTCGCGCAGGGTGCGGCGCTGGCGCAGCCGCAGCGCCGCGGAGGGTCGTCACCGACCACTTGACGAAGCACGGGCATGGCGATCGACCTCCTCGCGCGGTCGTGGCGGTGCTCGGGTCGGCCGATCCGGGCCACTCACGGTACCGGCCGCGTGCCGACGCGCCGGTGGGTCGCGCGCGCGCTGTCCGCTCTCAGCGAACATCGATCGCAACGACGGCGGCGCGATTCCGCGCGGTTCCCCATCAGGCCGGCGAGCGCGCGCTGCGTGCGCGGTCGCGGCGCAACCGCATCGCGCGCCCGACGTAGTCGAGGCCGGTGACCAGCGCGACCACGATCGCGGCGATCATGACCACCCACGCGACGTCGCGCAGCCAGCCGTCAGGCGGCAGCACGAACAGCCCGATCGCGACGGCCTGCAGCAGCGTCTTGAACTTGCCGCCGCGGCTGGCCGCGATGACGCCGTGCCGGATCACCCAGAACCGCAGCACGGTCACGCCGACCTCGCGGACCAGGATCACGACGGTGACCCACCACGGCAGCTCGTCGAGCAGCGACAGGCCGATCAGCGCCGCGCCGACCAGCGCCTTGTCGGCGATCGGGTCGGCGAGCTTGCCGAACTCGGTGATCGAGTTGCGCTTGCGGGCCAGCTCGCCGTCGATGCGGTCGGTGACCGAGGCGACGCGCGAAGACCGCCCACGCGGCGATCCGCCAGCCGGTCGTCGTGCCGCCGTGCCCCAGAACAGCGCGACGAGGAACACCGGCACCAGCACCAGCCGGAACACGGTCAGCGCGTTGGCGAGGTTCCAGGCCGACACCGCGCTCGGCGGGTCGGCGATCGGGTCGTCGGCCACCGGCTCGAAGTCGAGCCGGCGCGCGGCGGTCTGTCACCACGCGCTCGGGCCCGTCGACGTCGGCGACGAGATCGATGCCCTCGCTGTCGACGACGACGGCCGGCGACGAACGTCGCCGCGGCCGCAGGCCGCCGGCCGGTCGAGGCGCGGTCGATGCCGTCGGTCTCGGGGCCCTGGTGCAGCGCGCGGCCCGACGACCTCGTCTCGTCGGCGTCCTCGACGAGCACCTCGACGCGGCTTGCCGATGCGGTCCTCGGCGCGCTGGGCCATGAGCTCGTCGACCAGCGCGCGATCGTGCTCGACCCGCGCGGCGATCTCGTCGTCGGACAGCTTGCCGTCGAACTTCTCGGCGTCGGTGCCGTCCTCGTCGGAGTAGCCGAACACACCGACGACGTCGAGCCGCGCCTCGGTCAGGAACGCTCGAGCTCGGCCAGGTCGTCCTCGGTCTCGCCGGGAAGCCGACGATCACGTTGGTGCGGGCGCCGGCCTCGGGGGCGAGCCCGCGCACCCGCTCGAGGATGTCGAGGAACGCGTCGGTCGAGCCGAACCGCTTCATCCGGCGCAGCACCGTCGGCGACGGCGTGCTGGAAGGACAGGTCGAAGTACGGCGCGACACCCGGTGTCGTCGCGATGGCCTCGAGCAGGGACGGGACGCAGCTCGGCCGGCTGCAGGTAGCGACACCCGGATCCGCTCGATGCCGTCGACCGCGGCCGAGCTGGGGCAGCAGCGTCTCGAGCGCGCGCAGGTCGCCGAGGTCCTTGCCGTAGGAGGTCGAGTTCTCGCTGACCAGCACGAGCTCGCGCGCGCCCTGTCGGCCAGCCACTGCGCCTCGGCGAGCACGTCGGCCGGCGGGCGCGAGACGAACGAGCCGCGGAAGGACGGGATCGCGCAGAACGTGCAGCGCCGGTCGCAGCCCGGACGCGATCTTCAGGTAGGCGAGCGGCCGAGTCGTCGAGCCGCTTGCGCAGCGTGCCTGCGTCGGCAGCCAGGCGTGGCCCGGGCACGGCGACCTCGGCCGCCGCGGCCGGGCGGTGCACGGGCGTGACCGGCAGCAGCGTGCGGCGGTCGCGCGGGGCGTGCGGCGCGATCGGCGCGGCCGGCCGCGACGTCGTCGAGGCGGGCGGCGATGTCGGCGTAGGAGTCGAAGCCCGAGCACGGCGTCGGCCTCGGGCAGGGACGCGGCGAGCTCGCTCGCCGTAGCGCTCGGCGAGGCAGCCGACCGCGACGACCTTCTTGCCGGTGTCGGCGGCGGCGAGCACGGTGTCGATCGAGTCCTTCTTGGCGGCGTCGACGAAGCCGCAGGTGTTGACGACCAGGACGTCGGCGTCGTCCTCGTCGGTCAGCTGCCCAGCCGCCGGCCGCCGAGGCGCGCCGGCGAGCTCCTCGGAGTCGACCTCGTTGCGGGCGCATCCGAGGGTCACCACCGCGACCCGGCGCGCGCCCTCCTGCACACGCTCGCAGGTTAGTCGCGCGCAGTCGGCTGCCCCTTGCGCAGCGTCGGTGCAGCGGATCGGGTCGCGTCGTACGCGTTCAGATCCGATGTGGCAACGCGACCGCTGCGCCGGCGATGACCGGCGCTGACGCGCTGGCCGACTTCGCCGCGACGCATCGGTCGGCGCTGACCCGGTTCGCCTACCTGCTGTGCGGCGACCGCGGCCTGGCCGAGGATCTCGTCCAGGACGCCTTCCTCGCGCTGTACCGCCGCTTCGGCGAGCACGCTGCCGCTCGAGGCACCCGTCGCCTACGCCCGGCGCACGATCGTCAACGCGCACATCTCGCACCGGCGCCGCCGCGCCTCGTCGGCGACCGGTGCTCGGCGACGTCGCCCGACCGCGCCGGCGACGGCGCCGGACGCGCGGCGAGCAGGACGCGATGTGGCGGGCGCTGCGCGACCCTGCCGGAGCGGCAGCGCGCCGTGCTCGTGCTGCGCTACTACCTCGACCTGCCCGACGACGAGATCGCCGCACGCCCTCGGCTGCCGGCGCCGGCACCGTCCGCAGCCTCGCCGCCCGCGCCTTCGCGGCGCTGCGCACCCATCCGCGATCTCGTCCGGACGGAGGACGTCCGATGAGCACCGACCTCGAGCACCTGCTGACGACGACCCTCGACGACCGCGCTGACACGTGTCACCACCGGTCCGACGCACGCGCGACCGGCGAGCCGGACCGCGCCGTCGCCCACCGCGCCGGTCGGCCACTGGCTCGCCGCCGCGCGGTGATCGCGGTCGTCGCCGTCGCCGTCGGCCTGCCGGCCGCCGTCGGCGCCGGCCTCGCCCGCGCGACGCCCCGGCTCGCGCCGGTCCCCGCCGTCCTTCCGACCTGCGACGGCAGCGGCCGCCGCCCGGTGCGCCTGCCGAGCACGCTGCGCTCGGCCGTCACGACGCTTGCGACGCGTCGGGCTCACCGCGGTCGACCTCACACGAGCCGCTTCGGTCGGCGCGGACGGCACCGTCGTCGCCGTGCGCGACGCCGGGCGCGGAGCCTCGGCGCTCGCCGACGTCGTGGTGACCCTCGGCGGCGCACGCCGACCGCCTACACCGTCATGACCCGATCGCTACGCGTGCGAGCGCGCACTGTCCAGGCACTCTCGTCGTGCCGAGACGTCGGCCCCGCGCCCGCCGGCGGGGACCGTCCCGGGTAGCGCACCGCATGCCGAACGTGCTGACCGCACCGGTCGACCTCACGACCGCCGATGTCGTCCCGACGCCCGGCGTCGACCGCACGCCGTCGTCGACTGCGGCACGTCTCGCGGGCGCGTCTACTGGGACGTGCGCGCGACGTACAGCACGCTGGCGCGACCATCGACTGCGGCCTGCCGACGCGCGACACCGCGCCGAGTCCCGGCCGTGGCGCGTCCGCTGACGACCGGCCGCTCGGCATCTTCGAGCGCCGGCGCCGGTCACCGCACCGTTCCGGCCTCGTGCTCACCGCCGTGCCGGGCAGCCGGGCGCCTGGTCACCGACGGCACGTCGTGGCGTGGCGCGCCGCCCACGACGTGCTCCTGCTGGCTGGCACGCACGTCGCCGACCGCCTACTGCGCAGGTCGTCGCCGCGCTTCGACCGACACCGCCAGCCGTGGCCGGCATCGAGCGCCGTCGTCTGGTCGGCCGTTCGGCACGCGGTGGTCGACTGCGTGTCGACACGCCGCCGTCGGGCCGCACGTCGCGCTCGGGCGGCCCGACCGCGCGCGTCCGGCACCGTCGACGTGGCGTGACCCGGGCGCGACGACCACGGCCACTCGTCGTGACGGTACTCGACGCCCGCACTGCTGCGGCTCGACCTGCCCTGCCCGGGCTGCGTTCGACCGCGTGCCGGCGTGTCCGGTCGTCCGCCGTGCCCGCACCGCCGACGTCCCGGCGATCAAGGCGCTCGTCGACATCTACGCCGGGTCCGGGCCGCAAGCTGCTGGCGAAGGAACTCGTGACCCTCTACGAGGACGTGCAGGACTTCCGCGTCGCCGAGCTCGACGGCAGGTCGTGGGCTGCGGGGCGCTGCACGTGCTCTGGGCCGACCTCGGCGAGATCCGCACGCTGGCCGTCGCACCCGACACCGCGGCCAGCGGCATCGGCGCGGCCGTGCTCGACGAGCTTGATCGCCACCGCCCGCGAGCTCGGGCTGTCCCGGCTGTTCGCGCTGACCTTCCACACCGACTTCTTCGCCCGGCACGGCTTCGCGAGATCGACGGCGACGCCCGTCGACCCCGACACCTACGCCGCGCTGCGCCGCTCGTACGACCCTGGCATCGCGGAGTTCCTGGGCCTCGAGTACGTCAAGCCGAACACGCTCGGCAACACCCGGATGCTGCGCATCCTGTACCGTCCCGCAGCGCGCCTCGCCGCCTGCGAGCCGGCGGTCGAGGGTTAGCGTCCCGGCGGAAGGAGGTGAGCGCCATGGCCACGATCGATCGGATCGAACCCGCCTACGTCGCCGTGGGCGCCGTCAGCACGTCCGGGTTCGTCACCGAGACGAGGACTACGTCGGCCGGCACCGCGCGCCGGCGCACGCGGCCTGCGCTGTCCAAGATGTTCTACGCGCCCGGCACCGCCGCTCTGAGCCGTCGGCCCGATCCCGCGACACCGCGAGTGGTCACTTGCCGCGCGACGTGGTCAGCTAGACCGACCACTCACGGCGTGACCGGTCGCGGTTCGGTGCGCGGTCCTCGTCCTCGTCGGGCTGACCAGGTCGTCGGCCGTGCCGCCGTTGCGCAGCGTGTAGAGCAGCCCGGCCAGCTCGTCCGGCACGACCAGCACCTCGCGCGCCTTCGAACCCTCGGACGGGCCGACGATGCCGCGCGACTCCATCAGGTCCATCAGCCGGCCCGCCTTGGCGAACCCGACCCGCAGCTTGCGCTGCAGCATCGACGTCGACCCGAACTGCGTCGAGACGACCAGCTCGACCGCGGACAGGAACAGGTCGAGGTCGTCGCCGATGTCCTCGTCGATCTCCTTCTTCGCCGCCGGCGCCGACGGTCACGTCCTCGCGGTAGGACGGCTGCAGCTGCTCCTTGCAGTGCGTCGACGATCGCGTTGATCTCGGCGTCGGTGACGAACGCGCCCTGCATGCGCGCCGGCTTGGACGCGCCCATCGGCAGGAACAGCGCGTCGCCCTTGCCGAGCAGCTTCTCCGCGCCGGGCTGGTCGAGGATGACCCGCGAGTCGGCGAGCGAGGAGGTCTTGAAGCCCAGCCGGGACGGCACATTCGCCTTGATCAGGCCGGTGACGACGTCGACGGACGGGCGCTGCGTCGCGATCACGAGGTGGATGCCGGCGGCGCGGGCGAGCTGGGTGATCCGCACGATCGAGTCCTCGACGTCGCGCGGGGCGACCATCATCAGGTCGGCGAGCTCGTCGACGATCACCAGCAGGTACGGGTAGGCGGAGTAGACGCGCTCGGATCCGGGCGGCGCGACGAGTTCGCCGTTGCGCACCTTGCGGTTGAAGTCGTCGACGTGCCGGATGCCGGAGGACTCCATGTCCTCGTAGCGCATGTCCATCTCGCGCACGACCCACTGCAGCGCGTCCGCGGCCTTCTTCGCGTTCGTGATCACCGGCGTGACGAGGTGCGGAATCCCTTGGTAGGCCGCGAATTCCACGCGCTTGGGGTCGATGAGCACCATGCGCACCTGGTCCGGCGTCGCCCGCGTGAGCACCGACAGGATCAGCGTGTTGATGCACGACGACTTGCCCGCGCCGGTCGCGCCGGCGACGAGCAGGTGCGGCATCTTCGTCAGGTTCGCGACGACGAAGCCGCCCTCGACGTCCTTGCCGAGCGCGACCAGCATCGGGTGGTGGTCGCGCTGCGCGATCGGCGAGCGCAGCACGTCGCCGAGCATGACGACCTCGGGGTCGGCGTTCGGGATCTCGACGCCGACCGCGCTGCTTGCCGGGGATCGGCGACAGGATGCGCACGTCGGCGCTCTTCACCGCGTAGGCGATGTTGCGCTGCAGGTTGGTGATCCGCTCGACCTTCACGCCCGGGCCGAGCTCGATCTGGTAGCGCGTGACCGTCGGGCCGCGGTCGAAACCGGTGACCGCGCAGTCGACGTCGAACTCGGCGAACACCTGCTGCAGCGCGGCGATGACCTCGTCGTTGGCCTTGGTGTGCTCGAGGTGCGGCGTGCCCGGCGGCGAGGTCCTTCAGCGAGGGCAGCGTGTACAGCCCGGCGCCGCCGGCGAGCTCGAGCTGCATCGGCTCGTTGATCGGCGGCAGCGTCCTCCTCGACGGCCTTCCTCGGCTGCCGCGGCTTGCGGGGCTTCGGCACGATCTCGGTGTCCAACGCGTCGAGCGGCAGGTCCGGGACGAGTTCGGTGACCGCGTCGGCGGCGAGCGCCGCCTCGGCCTCGGCAAGCGTGCGCGACCGGCGGCGGCGCGGCGACTCGACCGGCTCGGGTTCGGGTGCGGCTCGGCGGCCGGACGGTGGACGAACAGGCTGCGGAACGAGCCGAGGATCGCGCTGATCGGCGTCGCGGTCACGACGAGCGAGCCGAAGATGCCGATCAGCAACAGCACCGGCACGGCGAGCGGCGCGGACAGCCCGCGGCTCAGCGGCCCGCCGACGAGCGCGCCGAGCGACGCCGCCGGCGTGCTGGCGACCGTGCAGCGCGCCGGCGTCCCCGGCCCAGATGTCGAGCAGGCCGAGCACGCAGATCGTGAGCGCCGCGATGCCGACGATGACCCGACCGCGCGCCTCGGGTACCGGCGCCTTGCGCAGCATGTGCGCCGGCGGCGACGAGCAGCAGGACCGGGAGCGATCAGCGCGGCGTTGCCGATGACGGCACGCGGCGCGCCGTCGGCGGCGTGGCCGACCGGTCCGCCGGCGCCGAACCAGACCGAGACGACGGTGACGAGCCCAGCGCCAGGACGGCCAGCGCGGCGCCGTCGCGGCGGTGCTCGGCGTCCAGGTCGCGGGCGGTGGCGGCATTGCGTCCGGCAGCGCGGGCCACGCTGCCGACGAGCGACGGCGAGCGCCGTGCCACACCGCGGCGACGGCTCGCCCGAGACGCGTGCAGACACCGGCGAGACGCGGCGGCGAGAGGGTTGCGCCTGCGCCGACCGCGCCGCCCGACCGCCGGCGTTCGCGCGGCCGACGCCCGCTCCTGCGGGCGAGCCGCTGCGGCGGGCGGTCGGGAACGCGTGCTGGTGCCACTTCGTGCTGCCACCGGCCAACCTTAACGCTGAACTCGACCGTTACGGGGGATGCCGAGCGTGTCGTCGGGGGCTCAGGCCCGTTCGGCAGGCCGGCGGCAGCGAGGTCCTGCCGCAGGTGGCTGAGCTCGTGGTCGGTGGCCTCGACGAGCGGCAGCCGTACCGGCCCGACGTCGAAACCGCGCAGCTCGCAGCCCGGCCTTCACCAGGATCGTGCCCTGAGTGCGGAAGATGCCGGTGTAGATCGGCAGCAGCTGCCGGTGCAGGCGCAGCGCCTCGGCGGTGTCGCCGCGCTCGAAGGCCTCGATGAGCGCCTTGGTGCCGCGTGCCGCTGAAGTGCGTGGACGTCCCGACCACGCCGACGCCGCCGATCGCGAGCAGCGGCAGGGTGTTGGCGTCGTCCCCGCTGTAGTACGCGAGTTCGGTCTCGGCGAGCACGCGGGTGGCCGCGGCGAAGTCGGCCTTGGCGTCCTTCACCGCCACGATCCGCTCGTGCGCGGCGAGGGCGATCATCGTCTCGGTCGCGATCGGGACGGCGCTGCGACCCGGGATGTCGTAGAGCATCACCGGCAGCTCGGTCGCGTCCGCGACGGCGCGGAAGTGCGCGAGCAGCCCGGCCTGCGGCGGCTTGGAGTAGTACGGCGTGACGACCAGCACGCCGTGCGCACCGGCCTTCGCGGCCTGCTCGGCCAGGTGGATGGTGTGCACCGTGTCGAAGGTGCCGACGCCGGCGACCACGTGGGCCCGGTCGCCCACGGCATCCACCACGGCCCGGACGAGGTCGGACTTCTCGGCGTCGGTCGTCGTCGGCGACTCGCCGGTCGTCCCGTTGATCACCAGGCCGTCGTTGCCCTGCTCGTCGACGAGGTACGCCGCGAGGCGCGCTGCCGTGTCCAGGTCGACCGACCAGTGACGTCGAACGGCGTCACCATCGCGGTGAGCAAGCGTCCGAACGGGCGCGGGTCCCTGGCCATGCGTCCAAAATACCGCGCGCACCCGCACCCGGACGGCAGGCGATCCTGCCGCGCAGCGTCGAAATCTGGTCGAATGCGGCCGTGACCACGATCGATCGCACGCTGCTGACCACCCTGCTCGAGCCCGAGCGCACCCGCTTCGCCGAGACCCACCCGACCTCGCTGGCCGCCTACGGCCGCGCCCGGCAGTCCCTGTTCGGCGGTGTGCCTATGACGTGGATGAACAAGGCGGCCGGCGGGTTCCCGCTCTACCTCGACACCGCGTCGGGCGCGCGGGTCCGCGATCTCGACGGGCACGAGTACGTCGACTTCGCGCTGGGCGACACCGGAGCGATGGCCGGCCGCGTTCACCCTCGCCATGCGTCGCCTCCAGGGCGACGTCGCCGGCCACTCCGGCGAGGGCGGCGTCGGCGTGCTGATGCGGTACACGCTGCGGCTGCTGACCTCCAGCAGTTCCAGCGGGCGGCCACCCTGATCTGCGCCTGCGAGGTCCTCCGCCGGGAGCTGCGCGCACGGCGACGACCGCTGGGGCGAAGACGCCGTTCCGCATCGGCCTGTGGGTCGGCGGCCGAGTCACGCCGAACAGGACCCAGGACGCCGCCGAGGCGATCGAGGACGCTGACGGCAGCACCGGGTGGGCAAGCGGCGGCGGCGCCCGACATCAGCTGGTGACCTGCCCGTGGTGCGGGCGAGGAGCTCGACGCCGGCAAGCGACGTCGAGGTCGCGACACCGCAGGCTGTGGCGCACGCTCGATCTACTGCGGCGACCCGAACGGGCCGCTGCCCGTTCACCGCACGCCGGTCCGCCGGCGAGGGCATGCCGGTCGTCGACGGTGGACGAGGAGATCTACCGCCTGCTGCCCGACCTGCTGATCGCCACGGTCGACAAGTTCGCCCAGATGCCGTGGCAGGGCGCGACCAGCGCTCTGTTCGGGCGGGTCGACGCGCACGTGCGCGCGCCACGGCTTCCGCATCGCCGGACCTCGACGACGTCGGCGAGCCACACGCGAGGCGAACACGCACACCGCAGGCCGGCGACCTGCCGCCGCGGCCACGGTCGACTGCCTGCCGCGGCGGCCGCCCGACCTGATCATCCAGGACGAGCTGCACCTGATCTCCGGGCCGCTCGGCACGCTCGTCGGCCTGTACGAGACGGCGATCGACGAGCTCGCGTCCTGGACGGTCGACGGGCAAGCCGTCCGGCCGAAGGTCGTCGCCTCGACCGCCACGATCCGCCGGGCCGGGCACCAGGTCCACGCCCTGTTCTGCGGCGCGCTGCGCCGTCTTCCCGCCGCACGGTCCTCGACGCCGGCGACACCTTCTTCGCCGTCGCAGCGTCCGCTCGACGAGACGCCCGGGCCGCCTGTACCTCGGGCGTCTGCGCGCACGGGGCAGCGGCTCAAGTCGGTCGCAGATCCGCGTCTACACGACGCCTGCTCGCCGCCGCCCAGGTGCTGTACGAGCAAGTACGGCGCGGCCGCCGACCCGTGGATGACCTGGTCGGCTACTTCAACGCCCTGCGCGAACTGGGCGGCATGCGCCGCATGGTCGACGACGACGTCGCACCCGCCTGCGCCGCACGGACCGGCGCGGGCTGGCCAGCCGCTACCTCGACGACGACGTCGAGGAGCTGACCTCCCGGATCAGCTCGAGCGACATCCCCGACATCCTCGACCAGCTCGGCGTGCGGTTCACCGGCGCACCAAGCCGCGAGCAAGGGCGCAGCGGTACCCGATCGACGTGCTGCTGGCCACGAACATGATCTCGGTCGGCGTGGACGTGCCGCGGCTCGGGCTGATGGTCGTGCGGCCAGCCGAAGACGACCGCCGAGTACATCCAGGCCACCAGCCGCGTCGGCCGCGACGACGCGGCCCGGGCCTGGTCGTCACGCTCTACAACTGGGCCCGGCCCCGCGACCTGTCGCACTACGAGACGTTCGAGCACTACCACGCGACCTTCTACCGCCAGGTCGAGGCGCTGTCGGTCACGCCGTTCGCCCGCCGCGCGCTCGACCGCGGGCTGACCGCGCTGCTGGTCGCCGAGGCCCGCCACAGCCGAGCCGGACTGGAACCCGAAGGCGGCCGCCCAGATCGTGCCGGTCAACCAGCGCGAGTTCGATCCGATCGCCGCGTCGCTGCGCCGAGCGGGCCGAGCTGGTCGCCAACAGCGCCGCCGCCGACGAGCGTCGACGAGCTCGTCGCGACCCGCCGCGACAAGTGGTCCAAGCAGCAGAAGGCGCCCGGCGTCACGCTCGACCTACGCCCGCGGGCGCGGCGATGCGATCGACCTGCTGCAGTCGCCCGAGTCCGGGCCGTGGACCGATTTCACCGTGCCGAACTCGCTGCGCGAGGTCGAGGTCGGCGCGAACCTGCAGCTGCGCGAGGACGACCCGTCCGACGACCCGACCGCGCGTCTATCCCGTCCGCCAGCCCGACGGCGACGCACGGCGACGAAGTCCCGCAGGCGGCCGAGCGATGCCGATGCGGTCGATGCCGATGCCGACTCGATGAGCCGAGGTCGTGCATGAGCGCCTGAGCGCACCTACGACGGACCCGTCGCGGGTCGGCACGATCCGCCCGAGCCAGGCGATCCACTCATACGGCGTCGGCGCGCTCGTCGATCTGCCCAACCTGAGCGTCATGGTCGGCGGCCTCGACGCTGGGACATCACCCGCCAGGCCGTCGTCACCGAGGACCGCCTGCTCGACGCCGTCCGGCGCCGGCTCGGCCCCCAGGTCGACGCGCTGCTCGACGCTGCCCGTCGAGCCGCAGACCGACGAACAACCCCTTCGACGACTGGGCGCGCGTCGGCGTGCCGGTCACCGTGTTTCCGCGCTGGCTGCGCTGCACCGCCTGCAACCGGCTGTTCCCGGTCGCGTCGGGCGCGCTTGAAGCTCGACCACAACCCGTACCGGATCGACCGGACCCGCTACACGCACCCGAACTGCGACAAGGCCGCACGGCCGCCGCCGGCCGTGCCGGCCCGCTTCGTCGCCGGCTGCCCCAACGGCCACCTCGACGACTTCCCGTGGGTGCGGTTCGCCCACGACGGCGTCGCCGTGCTGCTCGAACCCGATCCTGCGGGTCAACGACGTCGGTTCCGGTGGCCGCGCCACCGATCTCTCGGTCACGTGCCTCACCTGCGACGCCAAGTCGACACTCGCCAAGGCGTTCGGACCGGCCGCCAAGGCGATGATGCCGCAGTGCCGCGGCCGCCATCCCCACCTCGGGCAAGCCAGCGAGCCGTGCGGCGAGCAGCTCCGCACGCTGGTGCTCGGCGCGTCCAACCTGTGGTTCAACAGCAGCGTGTCGGTGCTGTCGCTGCCCGTCGGTGGTGGCTCGCTCGCCCAGCTCGTCTACGACCACTGGGACGAGTTCAGCAAGATGCCGGTCAAGGACGTGCTGGGCTACGCGCTGTCAGCGGACCGGGCTGCTCGCAGCCGCGTTCGCCGGGTTACGACGCCGACGAGATCTGGGACGCGATCGAGGCCCGCCGAGCCGGCGGCAGGCCGACCGCACGGCACCGACGTGCTCGGGCCCGAGTGGGCGGCGCTCACCACCGGGTCGCACGGCGCAGACGTCGCCGCACTTCGAGGCCGAACCCATCGCCGCGCCGCCGGCTTCGCCGGCAAGCTCGCCGGCGTCACCCTCGCCCACCGGCTGCGCGTCGTCACCGCGACTGTGCGGGTTCACCCGCATCAGCGCCGGCGAACCCGGCGACGGGCGTGGCATCGCCCCGCTCGAGACCAAGCGGCGCACCGACCTGGGTGCCCGGTCGTCGAGAACCGAGGCGAAGGGATCTTCCTGCGCCTCGACGAGACCGCCGTCCAGACATGGGAGGCCGACCGCCTACGACAACCCGGTGTTCGTCGCGATGCGGCGCGCCCACCGCGAGTGGCGCTCAGGCGCGCGGCCTCGATCCCGGTCAGGGATGGCCCGGCGAGCGCTACGTGCTGCTGCACTCGCTCTCGCACGCGCTCATCAACGAACTCGCCATCGAGTGCGGCTACTCGTCCGCGTCGCATCAGCGAGCGGATCTACAGCCGCCGCCCGGCGACGGCCCCGAGCCGATGGCCGGCATCCTCCTCTACACCTCCGCGCCCGACGCCGAGGGCACGCTCGGCGGGCTCGTCAACCTCGGCAAGCCGACGAGCTCGGCCCGATCCTGCAGCCGCGCCCTCGAACGAGCCGGGCTGTGCAGCTCCGACCCGCTCTGCGCCGACCACGAACCCGACGCCGCCACCAGCGCGCTCCACGGCGCTGCCTGCCACGCCTGCCTCCTCGTCGCCGAGACCAGCTGCGAGCGTGGCAACCGCTACCTCGACCGTCCGACCTCGTCGACACCTTCCGCCACACCGGCCTGGAGTACTTCGGTTGAGCGACCTCGCCGACGCGATCGCGGCAGTCGTCGCGCGAGCTCGGCGACGCCCACATCGCACGCGCCTTGCGCCGACGTGCTGCGCGATGTCGGCCTACAGTCGCCGCGGCGCACGCGGCGACGGCAAGGCGCGTCCCCGCGCCTGCACCACGACGAGGTCGACCGGCTCAACCAGCGCGTGGGCCGTCGCAGCCGGACACTGCCCGGCGCACTCGATCGCCCTGGCCCTCGAGTCAGCGCTCGCCGCGCAACGACGCGCCGACGGCTCCCGCCGTCGAGGTCGTGGTCACCGGCCCGACTCGCCCGCCGCGCCCGTGCGGCTCACGTCCGAGGTCGTCCGCCAGCTCATCGACCAGCGCCACAGCCGAGTGACGCTCGTGAGCTACGCCGCCTACCAGATGCCCGTCGGTCATCGCCGCGCTCGACGCTGCCGTCGCACGAGGAGTGAGGGTCGACCTCATCCTCGAGTCGCCCGAGAACCTCGACGGCGGGGGAGGGGCGGCACGCCTACGCGAAGTACCGCACCTACCACTGGCCCGCTCGACCATCGCGAACCGCCCGACGCCAAGCTCCACGCCAAGGCCGTCATCGTCGACGGCCGCGACGTGCTGCTCACGAGCGCCAACATGACCAACGCCGCCTACGACAAGAACATCGAACTCGGCGTGCTCTGCCGCGGCGGTGGCGTGGCCGGCCAGGTCCAGCGTCACTTCGACGCCCTAATCACGAGCCGGCACCCTCACCGACAAGCGGTAGCGAGCTGCGGTCACGCCGACGTCGTACGGTCCTGCGATGCGCTTCGTGGAGCGGAACGAGCAGCTTGCCGTTTGCGCTGTCAAGCGGTCTCTGCCATCAGGCGTTCGACCTCGCGCCAGAACTTGTCGAATGACGGCGCACCGGATCTGGCCGCATCAAGGTCGAACCGGTGAGCCGAGAGCTGGCTGGTCGACAGTCTCGCTGTAACTCAAGCCGTCAGTTCGCTGTCGGCGAAGCCAACCCTTTGCGCCGCCGATGGCCTCCGGGTCGGGCGGCGGCTCAAGGTCATCGGGCAGCCCACGCGCTTCCGCGAAGCGAGATCGCAGCTGCGAGAAACCACGCCTCGAACTCGACGACGGCGAGGCAGACACCGACCGGCGTTTCGGGACGCTGTTGTTGTGCTCGCCGCAGCAGATCCGGCCCAAGCTGGGCTGCGCAGTCCTGATCCGCGTCCAGCAGCACGAGGACGGCTCCGCTCGGGCTGACTTCTCGGGCGGCTTCGAGCTCGATGTACCTCTCGAGCTCCCTGGCTTGACGATGCTCCCGCGAGGAACTCGGTAGGGCCTGAGCGCTCTGACGTGCTGAAGTGGATCGATGATCGCTCCGATGCGCCGGAGCAGAATCGGCACGGCATCCAACTCGCCGTGTCCTTCGACAATGCACGCGACTGCGAAATCGCTCACTGCTCGAAGAAGCGGAGCTGATTGGCATCCGCCTGCGTGCGGCTCTCTTCAGACGGCTCGAGCTGGCTCATTCTCAGAAGCTCACCGGCGGGATGAAGGATGCTGCCGAAGCGCGGATCGGACGCCATCGCTGAGCGGGCCAATCGTTGTCACTCCGCTGTCGGCAAGCACGGCAAGGATGCTGTCGTCGCCCACGTCCTTTCGGTCGAGTAGGTCTGGACTGTGGGAGGTCACGATCACCTGAGTGTTGACCGTCGCGTCTCGGATCGCGTCGATGAGAATGCCGACTGCGGCAGGGTGCAGGGCAACCTCGGGTTCCTCGATGCCGACGAGTGACGGCGGGCTATCGCTCATCTGCAGAAGGGCTGCGAGTACACCAAGACCACGAAGGGTGCCATCCGACATGTTGGTCGCGGGGAATCGCCAGCTCTTGGCCTGGCCTGCGACCTGCTGGCGAAACTCGAGCGTCTCTCCATGGATCCGATCGACCTTCGCGTGACCCCGACGACACCCGGTGCAACCCGTTGAAGGTACTCAGTAATGCGCTCAATTCCACCGATGGCCATGACTTGTCGAGGCGACCGAGCGCGCGCGAGGTTGCTGCCGCGGCGAAGGAGGACTCCGGGGTCCGGGCTCTGAAGGGTTCGAACCGCGCTTGGGTTCAGATTCAAGCCCATGCCGGTGAATGTCAGCGAAAATACAGCTCGGAACGGCTGAATCGAGCTGGCGCTTACTAGGTAAAGCCGATCCTCTGCCGCAGGCGGCAGACTGACCTCGGACGTGGTCGTCACCGCGCCGTTGTGGACGCGGTACTTGGCGTCCGGTACGTCGACGTCATCGGAGACCACCACGCACTCCTCATCGGTCACACGAAAGCCGCCGTCCCAGTCGCCCCAATCTTGAATGCCAGGCGACCGTGCTGCCACTGCGAGAGCTGAAAGTCGAACCGAAGCGAGAAATGGTTCGGATGGCCGCCGGAGCGTCTGCGGACTTCGTCTCACGCCACCGCGATCCGCATGGCGTGATCCAATGTCGTCGACAGTGCATCGGTCGTGAATCGCGGACGTGTCGAGGAAGTTGGACTTTCCAGACCCGTTGGGTCCGACGAGCACGGTGAGGGGCCCCAGGTCCACCGAGCAGGCCTTGATGCTCTTGTATTCTGGACAACGACGCGCCGGATGAACGTCGGGTCGTCGGCCATCCGTTGATCCTGCCACCTGCGTCGAGGGCGAGCGTCAACACGTTGGCCGAGACGCCCCCACCGCCCCTCCCGCCAGGCGGTGTCTGCTGTGCGAGTGAGGCCCTACCCCACCGCCGCCGCGAACGAGCGCGTACAGGTCGCCGGGCAGCGGGTGGGCCAGCTCCCAGGTGATGGCCATGGGCTTCTCGCCTACGTGGCGGAGGTAGCGGGCGGGGCCGAGGAACCAGAAGGCTCGGTCGTCGGCTCGGAGGCGGGTGAAGAGCATGATCGAGCGGCCGTCTCGCTCGTGGTTGCGGTAGCGGAGGCCGGTCGGGCTGTCGGCTCGGGTGATCGACTGGCTCTCCCAGTGGATGAGCGTGCGGCTGATGGCGTAGTCGCGGTAGCGGGTGGTGGGGGAGAAGCCGCCGCTGCTCTTGTCGAGCGTGAAGGCGAACAGCTCGGCGTTGGCGTCCTTGGCCTCGTACACGCCGCTCTGCCAGGCGGCGATCTTGGCGCCGGTCCCGATGCCGAAGGCGGCCAGGATCTCGATGCGGCTGTAGCGGGCGTGGACCTGCAGGGGCACGTCGGGGTGCGTGGCGAGCGGGGCGTGGAGGTGGTCGACCTGGTCGTCGAGCACGGCGAGGAGCTGCCAGCAGCTCGGCGCGCACCTGCGGGTGGGTCCACAGCAGGTCGAGCGCCTCCTGGAGGCTGGTGTCCTTGGTGATGGCTCGGTCGGCGACGGCGGCGACGAGCATGCGGAGGAGGCGTCGCTCCCGCTCGGGCATCGCGTCGACCGACGGGGCCGTCGGCGCCGCGAGGAGGCGCTGGTAGGTGGCGATGCGCTCGTCGTCGTCGATGTGCAGGAGGCGGCCGACGGCTCGGCGCAGCATCGGTCTCGTGCGGGCCGTCGGGCAGGACGGGGGCGCCGGCGGCGTGCTTGGAGGTCGGACCAGCACTTGCCGCCGTCGTAGACGTCGTCGAGGTCGAGGCCGGACTCGTCGAGGAACCCGGCCAGGTCGATGTCGGGGCGCTCCCGGCGCAGGGAGCGCAGCTCGTCGACCTTGCTCGGCCAGCGCGACGGGATGGCCTCGCGCAGGCTGCGCAGGACGATCTCGGTGGCCTTCTGGTCGAGCTGCATGTGGCAGCCGGCGGGCAGGAACGGGAACTGCTGCTGCACGGCGCGCTCGACGCTCCCGGCGGGTGCCGCCGAGCAGGGCCCGGTAGCGGCGGTCGAAGCGGAACTCCTTGCGGTGGGTGCCGACGAAGTCGAGGACCGTGCAGAACGCCTTGCCCGGCGAGCTGGCGCAGGCCCCGGCCGAGCTGCTGGAGGAACAGCGTCGGGCTCTCGGTGGGGCGCAGCATGAGCACGGTGTCGACGGCGGGCACGTCGACGCCCTCGTTGAACAGGTCGACGGAGAACACCGCCCGCACCTCGCCGGCGGCCAGGTCGCGCAGGGCGGCCTCGCGCTCGGTCGCGGGGGCTGTCGCCCCAGACGGCCACCGACGGGATGCCGTGGCGCGGTGAAGTGCTGGGCCATGAAGCGGGCGTGCTCGATGCTCACGCAGAACCCGAGGGCAGCGCATCGTGGCCGGCTCGGCGTGCTCGGCCACCTGCTGGACGACGAGGCGAGCCCAGGCGTCGGAGCTGGTGTAGGCGGCGCTGAGGGCCTCGACGTCGTAGCCCCGGCCTCGCCGCCAGGGATGTCGCGGAGGTCGAGGCCGTCGTGGATGCCGAAGTACAGGAACGGCGCCAGGTGCTGCTGGTCGATGGCGTCCCAGAGGCGCAGCTCGGCGGCGATGCGGTCGTCGAACCAGTGGAGGATCGGCAGGCCGTCGCTGCGCTCGGGGGTGGCGGTGAGGCCGAGCAGCTCGACGGGGGCGAGGTGGTCGAGCACCTTCGTCGTACGACGCGGCGGCGGCGTGGTGGAACTCGTCGACGATCACCACGTCGAAGTGATCGGGCGGGAGGTCGGCCAGGTCGCTGGCGTTGAGGCTCTGGATCGAGGCGAAGACGTGCTCGAAGCGCTGCGGCTCGGGCGCCGCCGACCCACTTCTCGCCGAAGGAGGCGTCGCGCAGGGCGTAGCGGAAGGTGGCGAGGCTCTGGTCGAGGATCTCCTCGCGGTGGGCGATGAACAGCAGGCGGGACGCGGGGGAGCCGCTGGCGGAGGCGTCCGTAGTCGAGCGGCGGCCATCACGGTCTTGCCGGTGCCGGTGGCGGCCACGAGCAGGTTGCGGTGGTGGCCCTTGCTCGCGGGCGACGTCGATCAGCTCGAGCAGCCGCTCCTGGAACGGCGCCGGGCGCAGCTCGATCGGGCTGAGGATGACGAGGGGGCCGTCGTCGGTGCGGCCGGTGCGGGCCTGCTCCTCGTCGAACTGGTCGGCGTCGTAGGGGACGAAGTCGCCGGCCTCCCAGTAGCTGTCGAACACGGCCTCGAACTTGTCGACGACGTCGGGGTTGCGGGCGGCCGAGGCCCGGACGTTCCACTCCAGCCCCGTGACCTGCGCCTGAGTGGGTGAGGTTGGAGGAGCCGACGTAGGCGGTGGAGAAGCCGGAGCGCCGGTGGAACACCCAGGCCTTGGCGTGGAGGCGGGTGCTGCCGAGGTCGTAGGAGATGCGGACCTCGGCGCCCAGGTCGGCGAGCTGGTCGAGGGCCCGGCCGCTCGGTGGAGCCGGTGTAGGTGGTGGTGAGGACGCGCAGCGCCTTGCCCTGCTTCGCAGTGGCGGCGGAGGTCGTCGAGCAGCGGGGCGATGCCGCTGCGCCGGATGAAGGCCATGACGACGTCGATGGCGTCGGCCGACTCGATCTCCGAGCGCAGCTGGCTCCACAGGCTCGGCTCGCCGGGCGCGTTGGTGAGCAGCGTGGTGTCGAGCAGCGGGATGAGCGGCTGCTCGATCGGCTGCGGGCGTGCCGTCGGGGCGGCGCTGGAGGATGGCGTGGAGGACCTGGGCCGGGTCGACCGGCAGCTCGCTGGGGTCGGTGGCGACGAGCTCGCCGAGCCGCTGGAGGAGGTCGCGGGCGACCTGGACGCCGACGGCGACGCGGTCGTCCTCGGACACGTCGGCGAGGGCTCGCTCGATCTGCTGGCTCAGGTGCCAGGCGATGCGGTCGGGCGCCTCGGCGCTGCGGAGCGCGTGCTGCTCGGGGAGCAGCCGCTCGTCGATCTCCGCGAGGCGGGCCCGCAGGCCCTCGGTGACGAGGCGCTCGAACAGGCCAGGCCCGAGGTCATCCACGGGGAGAAGCTACGAGCTCGCCGCGGCCGGCGGACGATGAGGATGTCACAGGGCCTTCGTAGGGTCGGCACGGTGACCGAGGCGATCGAACCGCAACCGCCGAACCATGTCTCCTACGACCTCGACGGTGCGTTGCTCCTGCTCGGCATCCTCGAGGACGCCCGCGACGCTTTGATCGACTCTGGCCACCTCGCACTGGTCGTTGCTGCTGAAGACCAGATCCGGCTGCTCAACCGTAAACTCGGCTTCGACGATCCTGAGGGGGATGCCGATGTCCGCTGAACCTCTTCGTGCCACGGCGGCCGCTCGTCGCCTCGGCATGCCGACCAGCGAGCTGCTGCGCCTCATCCACGACCGGCAGATCCGTTACGTGATGGTCGATGGCATCGCCCACGTCCCCGAGGACGCCATCGACGAGTACGAAGCGCGGGCGGCGTCCTGAGCGAGGTGGAGGTGCTGAAGCCGTGACGCTACGTGGGGACCGAGGATCTGCTTGCACGTATATATGGAGCAACGTATGCTCAGGCGGTGCCCGAAAGCCTCCCCGTGCTGGACGTGATCGCGGAGCCGACCCGTCGTCGCATCCTCGATGCGGTGCGAGGCGGCGAGCGGTCCGTCGGGGAGCTGGTCGACGAGGTGGGGATGCACCAGCCCGGGGTGTCGCGCCACCTCAAGGTGCTGCGCGACGCCGGCCTCGTCGAGGTGCGGCGCGACGCCCAGCGCCGCCTCTATCGCCTGCGACCGGAGCCGCTGATGGAGCTCGACGCCTGGCTGGAGCCCTACCGCCTCGAGTGGGCCAACCGGCTCGACTCGCTGGAGCGACACCTCCGGGCCACCACCGAACCGATCCGACCCAAGAAGAAGAAGGACCCCGCATGACCGAGACCGCCGCGTCCCCCGACGGCACGCTGGAGCGCACCCCCGACGGCGGGGTCATCCGCTTCGAGCGGCACCTGCCCTATCCCGTGGAGGCGGTGTGGGACGCCATCACCAACCCGGCCCGCCTGGCCGACTGGTGGCTGCCCTTCGACGCCGACATCACCATCGACCTCCGCGAGGGCGGGGAGATGGTCTTCACCGCCACCTCCGGCGAGCCGCCGCCGATGACCTGCACCGTCCTGCGCGTCGAGCCGCCGGTGCTGTTCGAGCACACCACTTCGTCGACGGCGCCACCCTGCGCTGGGAGCTCGAGGCGGTGCCCGAGGGGACCGTGCTCCGGCTCCACGAGCACGTCGCCAACGTCGACGAGGCCATCGAGGGCTGCTGGATCGTCGGCCTGCACATCTCGCTCTCCCGCCTCGAACCGGCGCTCGCCGGCTCGCCGGTGCCGTGGGACTGGGATGCGCTTCGCCGCCGCCTGGGCCCACTACGCCGAGCACGGCCTCGCCATCCCCGGCGCGGAGGCCCGACCGATGACCCAGCTCCTGCGCGTCCACAGCTTCATGCGTCTCCCAGGACGGGTTCGGCTCCGGCGAGGGCCAGAGCCTCGAGCGCCCCTTCGGCCACGCCGACCCGACCGCCCTCGGCGCCTGGGCCTTCGCCACCGACAGCTGGCCCAACCGCACCGAGCCCGGCGGGTCCCAGGGCCTCGACGACTACATGGTCCGCGAGTTCCACCGGAACATCGGCGCCGAGATCATGGGTCGCAACAAGTTCGGCCCCCAGCGCGGCCCGTGGGAGGACCACGAGTGGCAGGGGTGGTGGGGCGACGTCCCGCCGTTCCACACGCCGGTGTTCGTCCTCACGCACCACCCGCGGCCGTCGTTCAGCCTCGCCGACACGACCTTCCACTTCATCGACGCCTCGCCCGCCGACGCGCTCGCCCAGGCCAAGGCCGCCGCCGACGGCAAGGACGTGCGCCTCGGCGGCGGCGTCCAGACCGTCCGCGAGTTCCTCGACGCCGATCTCGTCGACACGCTGCACGTCGCCGTGGCGCCCCTCGACCTCGGCCGCGGCGAACGCCTCTGGGACTCGCCCGACGAGCTCCTCGACCGGTACCACTGCGACCGCGTCCCCAGCCCCAGCGGCGTCACCCACCTCCTCTACTGGCGCCGCTGACCTGAGCCACCCTCCTGTCGGGTTCTCCTGACGTTCCCTGTCAGGGGCGAGGGGCCATGATCGGACCCATGCCCCCCACCGTCCCCGACGTCATCCAGGACTACCAAGCCGCCCACGACCGGCGCGACACGGACCTCGCGCTGGCGACCTTCACGGCCGATGCCACCGTGCTCGACGACGGGCGCGAGCACCACGGCCAGGCCGAGATCCGGCAGTGGCTGGCCGGCGAGGCGAGTGAGTACACCTTCACCCGCACCCTCCTCGGCGCCGAGCCGCTGGACGATGGCCGGTGGCTGGTGCGCAACCACCTCGAGGGTGACTTCCCCGGCGGCGCGGTGGACCTGCGCTACGAGTTCGCGCTCACCGATGGCCTGATCTCCCGCCTCGTCATCGCGCCGTGAGGGGCGACCCGCCCGCCAGGGCCGCCCGCTCAGCAGCCTGGGGCGAGGCCGCCCACCGTGATCGTGACGACCGCGGCATCGTCCGCTGAGATGCCGCCTTGGTACGCGAGCGCATCGGCGAGGATGGCGTCGGCCAGCGGTGCGTCGCCGCCGAGGTGGCGTCGCACGGAGGCCTCGAGTCGGGCTTCTCCGAACAGCTCGCCGTCGTGCCGGCCCTCGGTGATGCCGTCGGTGTAGAGCACGAGCACGTCAGCGGCCTCGAGGACCTGTGACTTCCTGTAGTACCCGGGGTCCTCGAACAGACCCACGACGGAGCCGTGGCGTCCGATCGCCGTGATGGCACCGGCGCGCACGAGCAGGGGGAGCGGGTGACCGCCGGCGCACACGTTCGCCGCCCACCAGCCGTCCTCGCGGTGCAGCTCCAGGGCGATGATCGTCATGTAGCGCTCGGTCTCGTGGCGCAGGAGCACCGTGTTGAGCGTGGCGATGATGTCGCAGGGACCTTCGGATCGGGCGGCGGCGGCCCAGAGCGCGTGCCGGGCCAGCGCCGTCACCGCGGCCGCCTCGGGGCCCTTGCCGGACACGTCGCCCAGCACCACCAGCCACTCGTCGTCTGCCATCTGCACGGCGTCGTAGAAGTCGCCGCCGAGGTCCGTTCCCTCACCAGCAGCCTTGAAGGCGGCCCGGAGCTCGAGCCCGGGGATCGTCGGCAGGTCGGGCGGTAGCAGCGTTCGTTGCAGCGCACGCACCACCTCCACCGCCTTCGCCTCGGCCTCCTCCGCCCGCTGCTTGGCGAGGAGCAGCTCCTGCTCGTAGCGGCGGCGCTCGCTGGCATCGAACACCACCGTTCGCACCACCAGCGGCGTGCCTTCGTCGGTCCGCTCCAGCACCGAGTTCACCAGCGCCGGCAGGCGGCGGCCGTCCGGGGCGACGATGTCGAACGCCACCTCCCGCACGGTGCCGTGCATCTGCAGCGTCGTGGCGTAGTGGGTCTCGTGGTAGATCCGCCCGCCGCCAGTCAGCAGGTCGACGAAGCGCTTCCGACCGACGAGCTCCTCCGCCGTGAAGCCGGTCCACGTGAGGAACGTGCCGTTGACCTTGACGATGGTGCCGTCGGGCGCGGTCGACAGGTACCCGCACGGCGCCCGCTCGTAGAGCGCCTCAGCGTCGTCCGAGAGCAGCGCGGCGTAGAAGGCTTCGAGCGCGGCTTCGCTCCGGCGGAGGTCGGCCATGGCGTCAGCGGCCGACGAACTCGGCGATGGCCTCGGTGGTGGCGTCCGGCGCGCTGAGGTGCGGGCAGTGCCCGGTGGCGTCGAGCAGCACCATCTCCGCCGCCGGCATGGCGTCGCGCACGAACTCGCCGACCGCCACCGGCGCGATCACGTCCTGCGTGCACTGCAGCACCAGGGTCGGCACCGTCACCGTGCCGAGATCCACGCGGTTGTCGGACAGGAACGTGACCTCGGCGAACTGCCGGGCGATGGCCGGGTCGGTGCGGCAGAAGCTCTCGGTCAGCTCCTCGCCCAGCTCGGGCCGATCGGCGTTCCCGACGATCACCGGCGCCATCGCGCTCGACCACCCGAGGTAGTTGCTCTCCAGCGACCCGAGCATGTCGTCGATGTCGCTCGCGGCTGAAGCCGCCGACGTAGCCCTCGTCGTCGATGTAGCGGGGGGACGGCCCCACCATCACGAGCTTGTCGAAGCGATCCGGCTCCTGGGCGGCGGCCAGGAGGCCGATCATCGACGACACGGAGTGGCCCACGAACACCACGTCGCGCAGGTCGAGCTCCCGGCAGATCTCCAACGCGTCCTCCGCGTAGGCGCTGAGGTCGTCGTAGCGCTCGGGGTCGTAGGCGGACAGGTCCGACTGGCCGGCGCCGACGTAGTCGAACAGCACGACCCGGAACTCGTCCTCGAAGCGCGGGGCCACGTAGCGCCACATGTTCTGGTCGCACCCGAAGCCGTGCGCGAAGAGCATCGGCTGGCCGTTCGCCACGCCCGACTCGGTGATGTGGTGGCGCTCGACGACTCCCATGGGCCTGTGGACGGTACTCCGAGCGGGGATCGCCTGCTCCCGTGCGGGTGGGGGCACAGTGGGGCACGCCTGCCCCGGCCACCTCCTCCGCTCGCCAGGTGGTGCGGGCCGCGGTGGTGGCGGGCGTCCTCAGCGGCGCGCCGTCCACACTGCACGCCCTGGTGACTGGTGGGGACGTGTTCGCCAGCACCCGCGCCGCGGGCACCCTCCTGCCGGGTCGGCGAGACCGGCCGACCTCGGGTGATCGCGCCGCGTCCCGTTCGGCTACCCGCGGGCCAGATCGACGAGGGCGTCGAGCTCGTGCTGGGTGCCGATGGCGATGATGACCTCGCCGGGTTCGATCGTCGTGTCGGACTGGGGGTTGGTGTGGAAGCGGCCATCGGGGTCGCGCAGGGCGAGCACCAGCGCGCCGGTGTGGTCGCGCACCAGGCTCTCGGCGATGGTGCGCCCCGCCAGCGGGCTGCCGGCGGGCACCTCGATCTCCTCGAGGCGGAACTCGATGTCGCTGTCGTGCATCACCACGTCGAGGAACTCGGCCACGTGCGGCTGGAGCACGAACGCCGCCATGCGGGCGCCGCCGATGCTCTGCGGGTTCACGATGCGGTCGGCGCCGGCCCGGCGCAGCTTCTCGGTGCTGTCCTGGCTGCGGGCCCGGGCGACGATGAACAGGTCCTCCCGCAGCGCTCGGGCGCTCAGCACGATGAACGAGTTGGCGGCGTCGCTGTCGACCGCCGCCACGAGCGCGGAGGCGCGCTCGATCCCGGCGGCTTCGAGGATGTCGTCCTGGGTGGCGTCGCCCACGACGACGTCGTAGGCCTCGTCGGCCACCCGCTCCGGGTCCATCTCCACGATGACCAGGTTGCGCTTGGCCGCGGTCACCTCCGCGGCGATGGCCCGGCCCACCCGGCCCCAGCCGCAGATGATCACGTGGTCGTGTTGGGCCGCGAGTGCCTTGTCCATGCGTCGTCTCCCGAAGACCTCGTTGAGGCGGCCCTCGAGCACGAGCTCGACGATCACCGCCAGGGCGTAGAGCGTGGCGCCGACCCCCACCAGGATCAGCGCGATGGTGAACGCCTTGCCGTTCGGCGACAGCGGCTCGACCTCACCGAAGCCCACCGTCGCCACGGTCGTGACGGTCTGGTACACGGCGTTCAGGAGCCCGAAGCCGAGCAGCAGGTAGCCGATCGTGCCCACCACCATGACGACCGCGAGAGCCGCCAGCGCGATGCCCAACCGGCGGCCCTGGTTCACGGGCCGCACGCTAACGGCCCCGCGCGACCCGCTCTACACCGGCGCTCGCTTCTGGATCCGGGGTGTCACGACCACTTCGTAGCTTCGGGGAGACGTCCCCAGCCATCGATCACACGGTGCCGCCCGCGGTCGCCGCCGAGCGCAATGCCATCGCCGAGGCGGTGCGCGTCAGCCGGTGAAGTTGGGTTGGGCCGGGACGGGCTGCGCGCCCGGGGCCGGGGGAGTGGGGGGCGTGGGCGGTGTCGGAGGCGTGGGCGGCGCCTCGGGGAGGGACAGCTGGATGTCCTCCGTGTACGCGATCGACTGGGTCAGGCCGATGACCAACGACGCCCCCAGGTGCAGCTCCTCGACGTCGCCGCAGAAGACGTCCTCCCTGTCGTCCTGGTCGATGAGCTCGGCGAGCACGTTGGCGGCTGCGATCAGAACGGGGTCCTCCGGGTCGTCGGGGTTGCTGCCGTCGCTGCACTCACTGATGGCATCCTCGAAGAGGGCGGCGCCCTCGGCCCCGGCTTCGGAGCTGGCGATGAACGCGAGCACGTCCTCGTCGACCAGCTCGCCGAAGAAGATGGCTTCGGGGTCGACGAACCAGTCGGTGAGCCCCTTGACGCCCTCGGGCGACACGAGGGTGTGCTCGCTGCCCGGGATGGTGACGACCCGGAAGCCCACCGCCTCCAGGTCACCGAAGCCCTCGATGAACGGCTGGAGGCTCAGCGACGGGTACACGTAGTGGTTGGGGCCGGGGTACTCGGGCATCGTGGGGAAGCCGTCGGCCGCCTCCTCCCACATCAGGGGGGTGACCTCGTACGGGATGCACTCGAGGAGCTCGCCCTCGTCGTTCTCCATCACGATCCGCACGGTGGTGTCGGTCTCGACGCTGTGGGCGACGTCGTCGTCACCGTTGATGTCGAACACGTCGAAGTCGACGAGCCCGAGCGCTTCCTCGGACTTGCCGTAGCCGAAGTAGGCCTCGCACGACTCGAAGGTGCCGGCGCCGGCCAGCCCGGCCGCGCCGAGGGCGGGGGTGGCGCTGTCCTGGCCGGCTCCCGCCGGCGCCACGTGGGCGACGGCGGCGAAGGCGCCGGTGGCCGTGGCGACCGCCGTCAAGCCGCCGACCACCGGGGCGAGGTTCCGTCGTGTCCGGGCGTGCAGATCCATCTGTTGCTCCCAGGGCCGCCGTGTCGTGAGGGCAGTGATTGTATGCATCAGGACAAATCGCCGCGGCGATCCTCGGGGTCCATCGGAGGCATCAGGTCGCTGAGCGGCGCGATGCGGTCGGGGTGGCGCAGGCCGGCCACGAGCTGCTGGCCCATCGAGGTCCGGCGCCCGTCGCTGTGCAGCCGGCCCTGCCAGCCGTGCAGCTGGTGGTACGCCGACGCCGCGTAGATCAGCGCTGAGGCCACGTGCCGGCGCCGCCAGGCGTCGCCCACGAACACCTGGTCGACGACGGCGTCCTTCGTCCACCACCGGATGGCGCCCACCTGGTCGTCGTTGCCGACCGGCAGGTGGAAGAAGGTGGCGTCGTTGATCACCGATCCGAACGGGATCAGGTCCTGGTCGAACCCCACCAGGGTCATGGCCGGGCGCTCCGTGGTCGGCTCGGGCAGCGCCACGAACCACATCGCCGGCGCGTCGGGCACCGCATCGGGGTTCACGAGCACCCGTGGCCGGCCCTCGTCGTCGAGGTCGGCCTGCCAGATCTGGAACCGGTCTGTGGTGTCGCCGGGGTCGTCGACCACGGACGCCGTCGGGGTGGTCGTCGCTGAACAGGCATCGCACTCGCCACCGCCCGCCGGGGAGCGCGCCTTCCCGGTGGTACCAGGCGCTGGTCCCCGCCTCCGGGACCGGGTCGCGATCGGCGTCCTCCCCCACTCCGCGGACGCTAGTGCGACGCTTCGGCGCCACCGAAGAACGCGGCCATGCGAGCGGCGGCGTCCCGGCCGTGGAGGTAGAAGCCGGACAGGTGGTCACCCGGCACCGAGGGCGTCGACCCCAGTGACGATGTCGTCGGCCCGCTGGGGGAGCGCGTAGAGCGCGGGGTCGGTGGGCCGGCCGTCTCGCCGTGGGTCCACCGGTCGGCGCGGTGAGCGCTCGCGTGGGCCAAACTTCCGCCGTGACCGACGAGCAACCAGGACCGGCCCAGATCGACGTCGCCGCGCTCTTCGGCGACGGCGGGGGCGGCGAGCTCCAGCGCTGCGCCCGCCAGCACTGGTGGGCCAACGGGATGGATCAGCACGGCACGCCGATGGCGGTCGTCCTGGCGTGGGAGGCCAACCGGGCGACCCTCACCGATCGGCGCCTCTCGCCCCGATCCTTCGCCGATGACATGGTGGCCAGCGGCCTCTCGCCGGTCACCGCGGTGCAGGTGGCCCCGCTGTTCAGCCGCCACGGCGACGACCACCGGCACCTGCGGGCCGTCCTGTCCACCGCCTTCACGCCGAAGAAGGTGGAGCAGCTGCGACCGGCCACCCGCGCCATCGCCGAGCGCCTCGCCGACGGCATCGCCGACGAAGGCGGTTCGTGCGAGTTCGTCTCGGCCTTCGCCCAACCGCTGCCGCCCGAGGTGTTCGCGATCCTCTTCGGCCTCCCCCTGGAGGACCGGGATCGGATGGCCCGCTGGGCGGCGTCGATCGCCCTCGCCTTCAGCATCGCGATGCCGCCCGAGCACCTGGCACAGGTCGAGCAGGCGGCGGCCGAGATGCGCGCCTACGGCCTCGAGCGGATCGCCGCCGCCCGAGCCGAGCCCGGCGACGATCTCGTCACGCGGCTGCTCGAGGCCGAGGTCGACGGCCACCGCCTGTCCGAGGACGACGTCATCGGCATGATCACCGGCTTCGTGTTCGCCGGGGCGGAGACGACGCGCCGCCAGCTCACCGCCGCCGTGCTGCTGTTCACCGAGCACCCCGACGACTGGGAACGGCTCGCGGCCGAGCCCGAGCTGGTGCCGAACGCGGTGGAGGAGATCCTCCGCCACCGCGGGATCATCTCCGGCCTCACCCGACGCGCCGAGGAGCCGTTCGAGCGCGACGACCTCCACGTTCCCGAGGGCGGGCGCCTCCTCCTCGCCTTCGCGACCGCCAACCGCGATCCCGACCGCTTCGACGACCCCGACCGCTTCATCGTCGACCGCCCCGACGCCCACGCCCACGTCACCTTCGGCTGGGGACCGCACCTGTGCGTCGGCGCCGGGCTCGCTCGACTCGAGCTCACCGAGGGCCTCGGCGTGCTGACGAGGCGGTTCGGCCCGCCGATCCTCGAGGCGGTCAGCGCGGACAGCGGCATGGGCGCCCCCGACTCGTTGCAGGTCCGCTTCCCCCTCCGCACCGGCTGACGTCGTCGCGCCGCCGTGCCGACCGACGCCGACCTCTGCCCGTGCGGATCCGGCGCCGCGCTGGCGACGTGCTGCGGACCGGTGGTGCGCGGCGAACGGCCGGCGCCGACGGCCGAGCGGCTCATGCGGTCGCGGTACACGGCCTTCGCCCTCGGCGACGAGGCGCACCTGCTCCGGTCCTGGCACCCGTCGACCCGGCCGGCGTCGCTGCAGCTCGTGTCCGGGCAGCGCTGGACCGGGCTCGAGATCCTGGCCACGCTCGCCGGCGACCTGCTGGACCAGGAGGGCGAGGTGGAGTTCCGGGCCCACTTCGACCGCCGGGGGAGGCCCGGTGTCCTCCATGAGCTGAGCCGGTTCGTCCGCGACGACGAGGGCCGTTGGGTGTACCTCGGGGCTGTCGACGCGGAGCTCGGCTGATGCACCGCTACCGGTTCACCGCGCCGCTGTGGTTGTGGGAGGCCGCCGGCGAGGCGGCGTGGCACTTCGTCACCCTGCCGGAGGACCTGTCCGACGAGATCGACGCCATCGCCGCGGGCGAGCCCCGCCGCGGCTTCGGCTCCGTCCGTGTCGAGGTCACCGTCGAGCCCACCACGTGGCGCACGTCGATCTTCCCGAGCAAGGAGGCCCAGTCCTACGTGCTGCCGGTGAAGAAGCAGGTGCGCACCCGCGCCCGCGTCGAGGTGGGCGACGAGGTCGCCGTCTCCCTCACCCTCCTCCTCGACTCGTAGCCTGCGCGCATGTCCGATGCCGAGGACGCGCCCTTCCTCGCCGCGCTGGCGGCGGTCCGCGACGACGCGTGGACCGAGCTGTGGGCGGCCGTCGATGCCCTCAGCGGTGAGACGACGTACGCCACCTGGGCGGGCGGCGAGGTCGTCGACACGGTCGTGGTCGATGGCGTGGAGGAGCCGGTCACCCAGATGCCCTATCCCCAGTACACCGACGTGGTGGAGCGGGTGCTGCGGGCGATCGGCGCGTGCGGGTTCGTCGTGCCCTTTGCGTGGCCGGACTGGGACGGCCTCCAGCGCTACCCGGACGGTGCCGGGCTCGCCGACGCGCCAGTGGCCGACGCGGTGCGGATGCTCACCGCCATCGTCCGCTCGGAGCGCTTCGGCGACGGCAGCATCGCAGGAGCCCTCGAGCGCGGCACGCTCCAAGCGGCCGTCGCCCGGCTCCGCGCCGACTACGGCTGAGGCTGGCTAGAAGGTCGAGCGGGTGGCGTCGCCGGGCTCCGGCGAACGGGCCGATGTCATCGATCGAGGGCGATGGCGCGGGCGGCGCCGGCCGACAGTGCCAGGCAGAGCGGCGTGTACAGCCGGCGGTCCCAGCGGCGGAACGACTCGCTGATCTCGCCCGGCGCCACGAGCTGCGTGTTGCCGGTGAGACCGAGGACGGCGCGCCCGCCGAGGGCCAGCGCCACACCGCTCCGTCCGGCCAAGACCAGACCCGGCTGGTTCGCCGGGACGCCCAGGACCAGCGCGCGGGATCGGCACTGGCCTGCCGCCCGCGGGGGACCGGCACTAGCGGAACTCGAGGCCCTCGAAGTCGCCCTTGTTGCGCCACTGGTCGATGTACTGGAAGTAGGCCATGGCACCGGCGGGGTACCCGACGAACAGCGCGCCGTCACCGGCCAGCGGTTGCCCCTCGTTGTTGTAGTAGCCGGGCGTGCAGTCGGGGTTGGCCAGCATCATCCCGGGGCCGGTGAGCAGCAGGTCGAGCCACGCCTGCTCGGCCTCCGCGGTCACCTCGATCTCGTCGAAGCCGTTGGCCTGGGCATGTTGGATCGTCGCCGCGATCGTCTTGGCCGCCTCGGTGAGGTTGTGCGGGATGTTGGAGATGAGGTTGGCGCCCTGCGTGGGCCCGACGATGAACAGGTTCGGGTAGCCGTGCACGTGGATGCCGTGCTTGCTGCGCATGCTCTGGCCCCAGTACTCGGAGAGGCGCAGACCGTCGCGGCCGGCCGGGTCGTAGCCGGCGCGCCTCGTGAAGCTGGTGCCGACCTCGAAGCCCGACGCGTAGATGATGCAGTCGACCTCGTACTCCTTGCCCGCGACGACGACGGCGTTCGACGTGATCCGCTCGACGCCCTTGCCGTCGGTGTCGATGAGGTGGGCGCCGGGCTCGTTGAAGCTCTGCAGGTACTCGTCGTGGAAGCACGGCCGCTTGCACAGCTGGCGGTACCAGGCCTTGAGCCCCTGGGCGGTGTCCGGGTCCTCGACGATCGAGTCGACCCGGGTGCGGATCTCCTCCATCTTCTCGAAGTCGGAGTCCTCGTAGGCCGCCATCATCTTCTGCGGCGTGAAGTCCTCGGGTCCGAGCGCGGCGATCTTGGCGCGGATGCGGCGGGCCAGGTCGGTCCACCCGTCCATCACCAGGTCCTCTTCCAGGAGGTTGGCGCCGGTCTGGATGGAGGTGAAGTTGTCCAACCACCGCTGCTGCCAACCCGGCGTGGCGATCTCGGCGAACCACTCGGGGTCGGTCGGCCGGTTGTCGCGCACGTCCACCGACGACGGCGTCCGCTGGAAGACGTAGAGCTCCTGGCACGCCTTGGCCAGGTGCGGCACGCACTGCACCGCGGTGGCGCCGGTGCCGATGATGGCGACGCGCTTGTCGGCCAGCTGGTCCATCGGCGCGCCGAGCGGGTCGCCGCCGGTGTAGTCGTAGTCCCAGCGGCTGGTGTGGAACGAGTGGCCCTGGAAGTCCTCGATGCCGGGGATGCCCGGGAGCTTCGGCACGTGCAGCGGGCCCGTGCCCATGGCGAGGTACTGGGCGGTGAACTCGTCGCCGCGGTTGGTGCGGATGATCCACGCGTGGCGATCCGTCGTCCCACTCCAGGTCGGTGACCTCGGTGTGGAACAGCGCGTTGTCGTACAGCCCGAACTGCTTCCCGATGCGCTGGCAGTGCTCGAGGATCTCCGGCGCGTGCGCGTACTTCTCGGTGGGCATGTGCCCGGTCTCCTCGAGCAGCGGCATGTAGACGAAGCTCGCGGTGTCGCACTGCGCGCCGGGGTAGCGGTTCCAGTACCAGGTGCCGCCGAAGTCGCCGCCCTTCTCGATGATGCGCACGTCGTCGACGCCGGCCTCCTTGAGGCGCGCCCCGGTGACCAGCCCGGCGAACCCGCCGCCGATGAACGCGGCGGTGACGTGGTCGGTCTTCGGCGCCCGCTCCACGATCGGCGTGTACGGGTCCTCGAGGTAGTGGGCCAGCTGGTCCTTGAGCTGCAGGTACTGGTCGTTGCCGTCCGAGCGCAGCCGCTTGGCCCGCTCCTCCGCGTACTTCTCCTTGAGGGCGTCGATGTCGATCGTGCTCACGGGAGCAGTCAACGGGAAACTTGACCCGCCGGTCAAGGCGCTTGGAATCGGCCCTCGGTACCGTCTCCATCGCATGAGCCCGACCAAGCCGGACGAGATCCGCGATGACGTGCCGCTGACCAACCTCGACCAGCCGCTCTTCGATGACGCCGGGGCCACCAAGCGGGACCTGATCGACTACCTCGACGGCGTGCGCGACCGGATGCTGCCCGTGCTCGAGGACCGGCCGCTGTCGGTGATCCGGGTCCACCGCGGCCAAGAAGCGTTCATGCAGAAGAACGTGCCCAAGTACACGCCCGACTGGATCACCACGGTGCCGTTCTGGGCCGAGACCTCCAAGCGCGAGGTGTCCTACGCCCTCTGCAACGACCGGCGCACGCTCCTGTGGTTCGGCAACCAGCGCGCCATCGAGTACCACCCGGCCCTCGTCACCGCGAGCGACCCGTCACACATGACCCACCTCGTGCTCGACCTCGATCCACCCGAGGGCGACTCGTTCCCGATGGCGGTCGCCGCCGTCCGCCTCGTCCGCCAGGCCCTCGCCGACCTCGGGCTCGCCGGTGCGCTCAAGACCAGCGGGGCCAAGGGGCTGCACGTGTTCGTCCCGATCGAGAGCGGGATCGCCATGGAGGACGCGGCCGCGGCCACGCGCGCGATCGCCGTCCGCGCCGCGGCGCTCGACCCGGACGTCGCCACCACCGAGTTCGTGAAGGACGACCGCGGCGGGCGCGTGTTCGTCGACTCGACGCGCGTCGGCGGCGGCACCGTCATCTCCGCGTACAGCCCGCGGGTGCGGCCCGGCGTGCCGGTGTCGTTCCCGGTCAGCTGGGACGACCTCGACGACATCACGCCGGCCGACTTCACCGTCCGCAACGCGGTCGAGCAGCTCGGCGACCGCGACCCCTGGGCCGAGCAGATGCCCGACCCGCAACCGCTCAGCGCCGAGCTGATCGAGGAGGGCGGCGGCATCCCCGTCGGCCGCGTCGCCGCCATGCACGAAGGCAAGCGCCGCAAGCGCGCCGAGCGCGCGGCAGACGCCTAGGAGTTGGCGATCTCCAGCAGCACGTCCGCGTGGCACGGCTGGTCGGGCCGGCACCAGCAGCAGAGGTCGCGGCCGGCCAGCTCGGCCCGGATCTCCTCGTCCGACGGGTAGTGCCGCACCTCCGGCGGCCCCAGGAGTCGGGTGCGGAAGGCGACCACCGACGCGGCCCGACTTCCAGCGTCCGCGGTCGTGAAGGGGTTGCCCCACTTGGTCGGGCGCGCGACGACCACTGCATCGGGCGGCTTCTGCCAACCCTTCTCGCGGCGAAGCTGGATGCGTCGGGGGGTCGTCGGCAGGGGCTCGGTCATCAGCCAGACACGTCGTCGAGGTGCTGCAGCAGTCGGTGGGCGGCCAGCTCGACGTCCTTGTGCCGCCACTCGGACGCCCGGTACACGCAAGCGATCAGGCCGCGGCGGTGGACGCGCTGGAAGTCGCCGTAGACGAAGGCGTAGCGCGCCTTCGTCTCGTCCGTCGCCCCCTCGGTGAGGCCGAGGTGCCACGCGTCGTACTCGTCCCAGCCGTGTCGCTCGAGGAAGGCGTTCTGCGCATCGGCATCGGGCTGGCTGTCGCCCCAGTCGCTGTCGAGCACATATCGGTGCTTGTCGATGAGCTCTCGGCAGTGACTCACGGCTGCCTTGTTGACTGCGTACTTGGCCATGCCCCCTGCGTACCCCACGTCGTAGATCGGTACGCCTGATGCGCTCGTCGACCTAGCGTCACGGCCGTGGACGTCTGGGCCGTCATCGCCGAGGAGCGCCTGTCCCTCATCGACACGTTCGAGGGGCTCACGGGCGACCAGTGGGACGTGCCCTCGCTCTGCGGGCACTGGACGGTGCGGCAGGTGCTCGGCCACCTCGTGATCGCGACCGACCCGCCGAGGGGCCGCTTCGCGGTCGAGGTCGCCAAGGCCTTCGGCCGCTTCGACACGGCCAACGACCGCCTCGCCCTCGAGCAGGCCGAGCGTCCCACCGCGGACCTGATCGCCGATCTTCGTGCTCGGGTGTCGAAGCGCTTCACCCCACCCGGCCTCGGGCCCGGTGCGCCGCTGCACGACATCCTCCTGCACAGCCTCGACGTGCGGATCCCGCTCGGCCTGCCCACCGAGCGCCCAGCCGAGCACTACGAACTGGCGCTCGAGATCGTCTTCAGCGCCATCGGCACGCGCACGCTCGTGCCGAAGCGGCGCCCCAGGCTCCGCTGGACCGCCACCGACCACTCGTGGAGCCACGGTGAGGGTGACGAGGTGCAGGGCGGCATGGCCGACCTGGCGCTGGCCGCGTCCGGCCGCGGCGCTCGCGTCGATGCGATCACCGGGCCCGGGCAGCCAGCACTCGCTGCCTGGCTGCGGTCCTGACACGGCCGTGACCGTGGAGTGGGAGGGCGACGACTACCAGGCCCGCTTCGACCGGCTGGCCGCCTCCGGCACCGACGTGCACGGCGAGGCGACCTTCGTGCGCGCCTACGAGCCGACGTCGGTGCTCGACGCCGGCTGCGGCACCGGACGCGTCGCCATCGAGCTGGCCCGTCACGGGATCGACGTCGTCGGCGCCGATGTGGATGTCTCCATGCTCGCCACGGCCCGCCGTCTCGCGCCGGAGCTCTCCTGGGTGGAGGCCGACCTGACGACCCTCGACCTCGGTCGCACCTTCGACGTCGTGCTGCTCGCCGGCAACGTGCCGCTCTTCACCCCGCCCGGCACCCACACCGCATTGGTGGCCGGTGTGTCGCGACACGTCGCCCCCGGGGGCCGCCTCATGGCTGGCTTCAGCCTCGACCGCGGCTATGGCATCGAGGATTGGGACGCCGACACCACCGCGGCCGGCCTCACGCTGGCCGAGCGCTTCGCGACCTGGGACCGCGCGCCGTTCGACGGTGGCAGCTACGCCGTCTCGGTGCACCAGCTCGACACCGACTAGTCCGCAGTGGCCATGGTGGCGCGGCCGCGCCTTCCGTACGGTGACTCCTGATGCGGGTGTCGCCAACGACGCCGCCGACACCTTCGCCCGGTGCCGCCAGCGCGGCGCCACCGCCTGCTTCGACCAGCTCAGCTTCGTCGCCCGGATCCCTCGCATCGTCGAGCGCTACGCCACCCCCGCGTGATTCGACGGTCAGGCCAGTGACTCCGCCAGGCGGTTGATGGTGGGACGCAGGATCATCGTGTAGGTGTCGGCGATGGCGACCTCGCGGTGGTCGCGCTGGGCCTCGAGGCGGGCCGGGTCGAACACGACGGCCATGAAGGCCTCCTTGCTCGGGAACGCGTTGAACCGCACCTGGTCCCACTGCCGGCCGTCGCCCACGATCGTGCCGTCCGCCTCGAACCACCCCGCGATGCGCACACCGTGGGGCACGGCGATCTTGGCGGCGTGGTTCGTGTAGCTCGCCATCTCTTCTCGCTCCTCGCCGCCCTTGTAGCGGAGCACGTGCAGCACCATCACGTCCCCGTCCTCCGCTGTGGGCGGATGGGGGACATCGGGCCACGAGGGAGCGTCGTCCGGCAGCGGTGGGCTCGAGATCGGTACGCCGCCGATGATGATCGTCTCCGCCATCCCCGCGTCCTTGTGGACGTGGGCAGCTTGGAACTCCTCGCGACCTTGCATCTCGATGAACGCGCGGCGCGTCGGGTACTTCACGACGCCGATCCGGTCCCACTTCGGTGTGTCGCCGAGCAGCTGCGACTCGACGGTGCCGACGAACACGACCTCGCCGCCCACCGCCGCGATCGACTCCAGCGGCGCGTAGAGGTCGTCGGCTTCCTGACCGGTGATCGTCGACGGTCGCCCGTCCGCGTAGTCCGCCCGCTCCCGGTAGCGCATCAGGTTGGTCATCCACACCGGCCCGTCTTCGTCGGGCGGGGTGGTGGCGAGACGGCGGGCGTAGGTCTCGTCGATGGTCCCGTAGCGCGGAGCGGTGGTGGCCATGGCGGGCCACGCTATCTATCGGCACGCATCATGCCAATAGAGCCCCCCGGGGGGGGTGTTTCAGTTGTTTCAATTGGTGGCGCTGATGGGTACGGTGCGGTTGTGGGAGCTGCCGCCGACGCCCTTGCCAAGCGAGCCCGGGCTCGCGCCACCCGTGAGCCGGCCTTCGCCACCGTGCTGGAGGCGATCCTCGACGCTCCCACGGAGGACGCCGTCGAGCTCACCCACATGGCGGCCCGCCAGGTCAACGACGCTCGCCGCCAGCAGGCCCTGGACGAGTTCCGCGCCGGCGCCCTGTCCACCGCCGAGGTGCAAGCGCGGCTCGGCCGCTCGAGTGCCCAGTCCGTGCACGTGCTCCGCAGCCGCGGGCGGCTGCTGGGCCGCACCATCGGCAACGGCACCTGGTTCCCCGCCTGGCAGCTCGAGGGCGGCGCCCTGCGTGAGGACCTGCCTCGCCTGCTCGACGCCCTGCGCTCTCTCAGTGACGACGCGGTGGCGGCCGACCGGGTGATGCGCCTCCGCCGCGACGAGCTCGGCGGGCGCAGCCTGGCCGACGCGCTCGACGACCGGAAGCGGTCCGCCACCGCCTGGAACCTGCTGGGCGCCCTCGGTCTCGGTGGCTGACCCGTGCCGCTCCGCCTGCCGGTCGAGCGGCCCGACGGGCTCGCCCTCCTCGGCCTGCCGACCGGCACCCGGCTGTGGCGCATCGACGCCTCCCCGCCCGAGGAATGGACGTGGGAGGGGTTTCCCCAACCCCTCCACCGGTTCGACCCGGCCGACGGCTCGTTCCGCACCCGCTACGCCAGCACCCGCTTCTATGGTGCCGCCCGCGAGCGATACCTCGACACCGGTCGCTACATCCCCGCCGCCCACGCCGACCACCACGTCGTCGAGCTGACGGCCACCCGCCCGTTCCGCGTCCTCGACCTCCGCAACGAGGCCAAGCTCGACCTGCTCGGCCTCGACGACCGCATCAGCACCAGCCACGAACCGGCTGTCTGGACCGCGGCCCAGCTCCTCGCCGTGCGGGCACAGCGGTGGTGGGACCGCATCGACGGCATCGCCTACCGCGCCCGCACCACCCCGTCGTCCACGTCGAACGTGGCGTTCTGGTCGATCGACGGCTGCACCGCCTCGCACCGGCGCCTGGCCGACTGCACCGAGGAGCTCGACGACCTCGTCCTCCGCCGCGACTTCACCATCGACTTCGACTGGGACTGACCAAGCTCAGTCGACCAGGTGCTCGAGGATCGCCGGGTCGCCTTGGTATGGGTCGGTGGGGCGGGGCCAGTGGACGACGAGGTCCGTCGCGCCCACCTCGGCGTAGGCGTCACGAGTCGCGCGCCAGGCATCGATCGAAGCCAAGCCTCCATCGAGGCGTGAGCCGGTGAGCACCAGTCGCTGGAGCGACGCGGGGTCGCGCCCGGCCTCGGCGCACAACACGTCGAGCCGCTGGATCTGCTCCCGCACCACCGCAGCACCTTCGGCCGGACCGAGCCCGGGGCCGGTGTGCGTGCGCAGGCCGTTCGTCACCCACACCTCGCCATGCGCGACGGCGAGGTGCATCCCGCGCTCACCGGTGGCGGCGATGGCGAACGGCACGCGTGGTTGCTGCACGCACCCCGGCGCGTTCGGGGCCGCCTCGGCGCTGTAGTGCACGCCAGCGACCGTGGTGCTCGGGCCGCGCAGCACCTGGTCCAGCAGGCCGACGAACTCCTCGAAGCGATCGAACCGCTCGCGTGGCGACCACGGCTCCTGCCCGAGGATGGTGGCGTCCCATCCCTCGCCGCCGGAGCCGAGGCCGACCGTGAGGCGGCCAGCGGAGAGGTCGTCGAGCGTGATCAGCTCCCGAGCGAACGGCACCGGGTGCCGGAAGTTCGGCGAGGCGACCAGCGTGCCCAGCCGGATCGTCGAGGTCACCAGCGCCGCCGCCGTGAGGGTGGGCACGGCCGCGAACCACGGGGAGTCGTGCAGCGTGCGCCAGGCGATGTGGTCGTAGGTCCAGGCGTGGTCGAAGCCCATGGCCTCGGCCTGCTGCCACATCGGCGCCGCCTCGCTCCACGGGTGCTCGGGGAGGAGCAGGACGCCGAGCCGCACGAGGCCGACGCTAGGACGGCTGGGCGCCGACCGCGAGCGCGCACGCGCCCGACGAGAAGCCGGCGGGGGCGATGCCGAACGCCTTGTTGAAGCGAGCCAGGTAGTTCTCCCAGGCGATGGACGTGCACAGCTCGGTCAGCTCCGCATCGCCGAACCGGGTGGTCGCTCGCGCCCGAAGGTCATCGTCGATCGTGCTGGGCGTCGCCGACAGCGCGGTCGCCAGGTCGAGCACCAGTCGCTCGTCGGCATCGAACCGGTCGCTCGTCTCGTAGCGGTGCAGGTGCGCCAGCTGGTCGTCGGTGATGCCGCCCTTCCGGCCCAGCTGCGAACCTGCGTCGAGGCAGTACGCACAGCCGACCATCGATGCCACGCGCAGGTGGGCGAGGACCTTGAGGCGCTCGTCGAGCCGGTTGGCGAGCAGCGTCCCGAGCTCGAAGGCGCTCAGCCCCAGCAGGATGGTCGGGCGATGCCGGAGCGGTCGGAGCATCGCCAGCCCTCCCGACCTGGTGCGCCGGCCGAACACGCTCGCCCAGTTGCGGAGCCGTCGCAGCGAACGCATCAGGCGTCCACTCCGTCAGCCCAAAGGGACGGGGCCATCGCTCGGAGACGGTCGCGGTCGGGCATGGGTCCTCCTGGTCGCCGGACGCTGAGCTCGGACTCCTCTGGAGTCTCGTCGGCGGGCGGCTGGTGCCGTCAACCTCGACCGCTGACCGTCGCTCATTCTCGGGTACGACTGTCGTCTGCACGGTGGCGGCCGCAGACGAGGAGCAAGCCATGACGAAGGTGATCGCGGACATCACGATGTCGCTCGATGGGTTCGTGACCGGGCCCGACGCGGGACCGGACGCCGGGCTGGGGGTCGGGGGAGAGCCGCTCCACGCGTGGGTCACCGACAGCGACGACCCTGTCGATGCCGAGATCCTGCAGTCCTCGATGGACGAGACCGGCGCGGTGGTGATGGGGCGCAACCTCTTCGACGTCATCGACGGGCCGCTCGGCTGGAACGACGACATGGGCTACGGCGCCGAGCACGCCGGCCGGCCGCCGTTCTTCGTCGTCACCCACTCAGCGCCCGAGCAGGTGCGGCTCGAGCTCGACTTCACCTTCGTGCCGGAGGGCGTGGCGGCCGCCATCGACCAGGCCCGAGGCAAGGCCGGTGACAAGGACGTGTTCGTGATGGGTGGCGGCGACGTCGTGCGCCAGTGCGTCGACGAGGGCCTGGCCGACGAGCTCCGCATCCACCTCTCGCCGATCGTGCTCGGCGCCGGTACCCCGCTGTTCCACGACAGCCCGCGCCGCGAGCTCGTGCAGAAGTCCGTGAGCGTCTCAGCGCACGCCACCCACCTGGTCTACGAGCCCCGCTGACGCGTCAGGGGGCGTACTGCTCCACCAAGCGATCGACGGTGCCGCCGAACACACGGATCCAGACCCCCCAGTCACCCGCGACGTCCTCGGGAGCGCACTCCACCATCTCGAGGGTCGACTGCAGCTCCACGCAGGAGCCGGTGGCATCGCCCGACACCGGCACCACGCGCACCTGGGTGGTCTCGTCGACGATGTAGTAGTCGTTGCTCACCTCGTCGCCACGGCTGGCCGCCTCGGCCTCGGCGGCGGCGCCGATGTAGTAGCAGGCCAGGTCGAACGAGAGCTGCTTGTCTGCAGCGGGGCCGTCGACCGAGCCGTACCACCAGCCGTCGGGCAGGGCCCCGGCGCCGGGCGCGCAGCCGCTGCCCGAGGCGGCGTCCTCCCGCCGCGGCGGCTCGTCGGGCAGGCCCTCGGTGGTGGTGGTCGTCGACTCCGCCGACGTCGTGGTGGTCTCGACGGTGGTGGTCGTCGTGGTGCCCTCGGTCGTCGTGGTGGCGTCGCCCGCGTTGTCGTCGTCGCTGCACCCCGCCCCGAGCACCGCCACCGTCATGAGCGCCACCAGCGGCGCGGCCCAGGATCGTCGCATCCGGTGATTCTGCCTGTGCCGCCGCCCACGCGCGGTGACGCCCCGGCCACAGTCCCAGCGCGGCGGCGATGTCCTTGCCTAGTGTCAGGCCGCGAACAGGGAGGTTCGGGGCGGAGTGGCCGACAGCGCAGTTCGACTTCGAGGGGTGACCAAGCACTTCGACGACGTCGTCGCCGTCGACGGCATCGACCTGGACATCGGCCAGGGGGAGTTCTTCGCCCTGCTGGGGCCCTCGGGCTCCGGGAAGACCACCATGCTGCGCCTCATCGCCGGCTTCGAGCTCCCCACCGCCGGCACCATCGAGCTCGACGGCCGTGACGTCAGCCATGACCCGCCGTTCGACCGTGACGTCAACACCGTCTTCCAGGACTACGCCCTGTTCCCGCACATGGATGTGGCCAGGAACGTGGAGTACGGGCTGCGGGTCAAGAAGGTGCCCGAAGCCGGAGCGCGCCACCCGGGTGGAGGCGGCCCTCGCCAGCGTGCGCCTCGAGGCGCTCGCCCACCGCAAGCCCCACCAGCTCTCCGGCGGTCAGCGTCAGCGCGTCGCCCTCGCCCGGGCCCTCATCAACCGGCCCAAGGTGCTGCTGCTCGACGAGCCGCTCGGCGCCCTCGACCTCAAGCTCCGCGAGGAGATGCAGGTGGAGCTCAAGCAGATCCAGCAGCAGGTGGGGATCACGTTCATCTTCGTCACCCACGATCAAGGCGAGGCGCTCTCGATGAGCGACCGCGTGGCCGTGTTCAACGAAGGCCGCGTCGAGCAGGTCGGCCCGCCTCGCGACGTGTACGAGCACCCCGCCACCCCGTTCGTGGCGGGCTTCGTCGGCACCGCCAACCTGATCGCCGACGGCGACGGGCTCGTGACCGTCCGCCCCGAGCGCATCCGCCTCGGGGCCCCGACCGGCGACGAGGTCGGCGCCACCGGCACCGTCGACGCCGTCCAGTACCTCGGCGCCACCACCCGCTACCGCGTCCACATCGAGGACGGCACCATCCTCGTGGTGGAGGAGCCCAACACCACCGCGTCGTCGAGCGTCACGGTGGGGGACACCGTGCGGCTCGCGTGGCGCACCGCCGACCGCCAGCGGGTGGGGGCACCCGTCGGCGCCTGATCTCCGACAGCTGACAACCGACAGAAGCCAATGGGAGGCGACATGCGAAGGAAGGGACAGCGCTTGGCCGGTGTGGCCATGGCATTGATGCTCGTGGCCGCGGCCTGCGGTGACGACGACGAGGGCGGTGGCGGCACGACCACCACCGAAGCACCCGACGTCCAGCAGGAGATCGGCGAGGGCGAAGGTGCCATCTCGATCCTCGCCTGGCCGTACTACGCCGAGGACGGCACCCAGGATCCGAACTACGACTGGGTGACCGCCTTCGAAGAGGACACGGGCTGCGACGCCAGCGTGAAGTACTTCGGCACGTCCGACGAGGCGTTCACCCTCTTCGGCAGCGGCGACTACGACGTCGTCTCCGCCTCGGGGGACTCGTCGATGCGGAGCGTGGCCTCGGGCGACGCCGCCGCCATCAACACCGACCTGCTCACGAACTACGACGACCTGGCCCCGTTCCTCCGGGAACAGGCGTGGAACTCGCTCGACGGCACCGTCTACGGCGTGCCGCACGGCTGGGGCGCCAACGTCCTGCAGTACAACACCGAGGTCGTCGACCCGGCTCCCACCAGCTGGGGTGCCGTCTTCGATCCCGACTCGCCGTACGCCGGGAAGATCGCCGCCTACGACTCGCCCATCTACATCGCCGACGCGGCGGTGTACCTGATGGCCACCGAGCCGGACCTCGGCATCGAGAACCCGTACGCCCTCGACGAGGAGCAGTTCACCGCGGCCATCGACCTGCTGAAGCAGCAGAGCGGCCAGCTGTCCGAGTACTGGAGCGACTACGTCGCCTACGAGGACAACTTCCGCGCCGGCAGCACGGTGCTCGGCACCAGCTGGGAGATCATCGCCACCACGATCCAGGCCGACGATCCGCCCGTCGTGACGGTGGACTCGGTCCTGCCCGAGGAGGGGTCCACGGCCTGGTCGGACAACTGGATGATCCACAGCGAGGCGGAGCACCCGAACTGCGCCTACGAGTGGATCAACTACATCACCTCGCCCGAGGTCCAGGCCACGGTGGCCACGACCTTCGGTGAGGCGCCGGCCAACCTGGCGACGTGCACGGAGATCGCCGACCACTGCGAGCAGTACCACGCCGATGACGCGGAGTACTACGACCAGCTGCACTACTGGACGACACCCACGAAGGAGTGCCTCGACGGCCGCACGGACGTCGAGTGCAAGGACTACGCCGAGTGGGTCGCGGCCTGGACCGAGGTGAAGGGCTGAGCAGCCGGCGGGCCGTCGCGCGCGCTGTCGCGCGACGGCCTCGCCTGCGCCTGGGACTCAAGCTGTCGGGGCCGTTGCTCTGGCTGCTGGTGGCCTACATCGGCGCGCTCATCGCCCTGCTGGTGACGTCGCTGTACCACAACGAGACCGTCGGGGTGGCCACCGAGATGGTGACCGACCCGGCCCTCGACAACTACCGGGCGCTCCTCGACTCGCCGGTGTACCAGGACGTCGCGGTCCGCACCGTGGGGGCCGCGCTGGCCGTCACCGTGATCGACCTCGTGATCGCGGTGCCGATCGCGTTCTTCATGGCCAAGGTGGCCTCGCAGCGCTCCCGGCGGCAGCTCGTCATCGCCATCACGATGCCGCTGTGGGCCGGCTACCTGGTCAAGGGCTACGCGTGGCGGGGGATGCTCAACCCGGAGAGCGGCCTGATCAAGGAGATCTTCGGGGTCACCCCGGGCTACGGGATCTGGGGGACGATCGTCGTCCTCTCGTACCTGTGGCTGCCGTACATGGTGATCCCGATCTACGCGGGCCTCGACCGGCTGCCCAACTCGCTGCTGGAGGCGTCCACCGACCTCGGCGGCAAGGCCGGCCGCACGTTCCGCTCGGTGGTGCTCCCGCTGCTCGTGCCGTCGATCGTCGCCGGGTCGATCTTCACGTTCTCGCTCACCCTCGGCGACTTCTACATCAACCGGCTGCTGGGCGGCACCACCCAGTTCATCGGCAACAACATCTACAGCAACTTCGGAGTGAACCTGCCCCTCGCCGCCGCCTACGCCACCGTGCCGATCATGATCATGGTCGCCTACCTCCTCGCCGCTCGCGCCGCCGGCGCCCTCGAGGAGCTCTGAGCCATGTTCGTCTCCCGGCCGGCTCGGATCGCACTGCGGGTGTTCACGGGCCTGGTGCTCGTGGTCCTGTACTTCCCACTCCTGTACGTCGTGCGCCTCAGCTTCGCGAAGTCGCGCGGGTTCTCCTGGCCACCGAGCGGCTTCACGCTCTCGCACTGGTCGGACGCCCGCCACGCCCAAGGTCCACGGGACGCGCTGATGAACTCGCTGACCATCGCCGGCTGGGCCACGCTCGTCGCCCTCGTGCTCGGCGCGCTCGGCGGCCGCTGCCCTGTCCCGGCACAAGTTCTTCGGGCGCAACGTCGTGAACCTGATGCTCGTGCTGCCCATCGCGCTGCCGGGCATCGTCACCGGCATCGCCTTGAACTCGGGGTTCGCCCGGCTCGGCATCGACCTCTCGCCGGTCACGTTGGTCGTCGCCCACGCCACGTTCTGCATCGTGATCGTGTTCAACAACGTGGCCGCCCGCATGCGGCAGCTGTCCCCGAACCTCGACGAGGCCTCCGCCGACCTGGGCGCCGACCAGCTCCAGACCTTCTGGCACGTGCGGCTGCCGCTGCTCATGACGTCGCTCCTGGCGGGCGGCCTGCTCGCCTTCGCCCTGAGCTTCGACGAGATCATCGTCACCACGTTCACGGTCGAAGGCGGCTTCCAGACCCTGCCGCTCTGGATCTTCCAGAACATGTTCCGCGACACGAGCCTGCCGCTCGTGAACGTCACCGCCACCTTCGTGGTGGTCGCCATGATCATCCCGGTGTACCTGGCCCAGCGGCTCTCCGACGTCGCCGCCGGCGGCCGCACCTGAACCCGCGACCGCGCCTCGATTCGGCGTTGTGCGGCCAAATGGGCGATCCTTGTAGTGGCTGTGCTGGGGATCACCGCCGTTGTCGAACGAGCAGGAGCTCCAGATGTCCGTGTGCCCGCAGTGTGAGACCGACGCCCACCTCCGCCTCCAGCGCCGCGATGGCGAGCCCGGCTACCAGTGCGACAAGTGCGGCACGTGGATGCTGTTCGGCGCGCTGCCGCCGAAGATCCCCGACCGCAGCCGCGCCCAGGCCCACAAGGCCAGCCCCGGCCGCTGGCCCGAAGACTTCCCGCTCGACGCCGAGGGCAAGGTCGAAGAGGGCCTCGTCGTGCGCTCCAAGTCCGGCACGCTCGAGGGCCGCACCACCGGCGCCCGCCAGCGCTGCACGTCACTCGACTGCCCCGGCTGGTTCATCGCCGTGACGTGGGAGAGCGGTCAGGCCCTCAAGCCGTGCTCGCAGGGCTGGACCTACGACCCCGCCACCAAGACCATCCAGATCACCGGCGGGGGCGAGATCTCAGGACGCTTCGTCTCTCCGGCGCCGCTCGGCATCGACCCGCTCCCCAACGAGCAGTGGCCGGCCCGCGGCACCCTCGTCAAGCGCAAGGGCTGGCGCATCACGAACTGACCCGCCGGTCGCACACGCGAGACTGGCGTCATGACCGACCTCAACGTGCTCGGCGGCGAGCTCGAGCCGTGCGGTACCGACCCGATCACGGGCTTCTTCCGTGACGGCTGCTGCTCCACCGGTCCTGAGGACCAGGGCAGCCACACGATCTGCGCGGTGGTGACGGCCGACTTCCTCGAGCACCAGCGCTCGATCGGCAACGACCTGAGCACCCCGATGCCGCAGTACCACTTCCAGGGGCTCGTGCCCGGCGACCGCTGGTGCGTCACCGCCGTCAACTGGCTGCGCGCCCACGAGGACGGGCACGCCGCTCCGGTGGTGCTGGCGTCCACCCACCTGCGCGCCCTCGACATCGTGCCGCTCGAGGCCCTCCAGGAGCACGCCGTCGACGTCCCGAGCGACCTGAGCGCGCTCGACGAGTAGCTCCGTTCGTCAGGGAGCGGTGACCACCCAGCCGCGACGTTGCAGCTCGTCGGCCAGCAGCGTGGCCGGCATCCCGGTGAGCGCCTGCACCCGCTCGGACTCGAGGCGGTCGGAGGCCGAGCTCTGCTCCATCGTCGCCCCGCCGCGGCCGGACCCGATGGGCGCCTCGACCTCGGGATCGGCCTGGAGGAGCTGGTCGATCAGGGTGGAGGCCTCGTCGCGCGTGAACTTGCCGCCCGCCTGGCGCTGGGTGAGGCCGAGCGGCCCGCGGGCGTCGCGGAAGCCATCGTGGCCGGCCTTGCGCAGCAGGGCCTCGAGGTACTGCACCTGCTTGTGCGACGCCGGGGGACCGGACTGCTGACCGAAGGCCATGCGGAGAATCCTCGCAGGCGGGTGTGACGCGGGTGCGGACCTACGAACCCCGCCCGCCGGTGTTCGTAGGTCCGCTCCGCCATCCGCTCGCCCGGTCTTCTCGATCCCCCGGAACCCCGCCGAGGGAGCGAAGTGAACGTATGACAGGAACGGGCGGAACCGGAATAGCCGGAACGCGTCATTCGCGGGTGCACACCGGACTAGTCAGGTCTGGGCCGACGAGGGTCGGGGTACATCCTGCGCAGTCCCGTCCAGCCCACCACCACGACCTGGAGGTCGCCCCTCATGCTGTGGGTACTCGCCGTCATCCTCGTGCTCATCGGAATCGTCCAGCTCCTGCAGGGCCAGATCCTCTTCGCGCTGCTGCTGTTCGTGGCCGCCGCGCTCGTCGGCCCCGGCGGCTACCAGATCGGTCGAGGTCGCACCCGCAGCCGCGTCTGACCGCAAGCCCCGGCGCGGGCGGGCTGGCTTCCTGTCAGCCACCGCCGCCACCACGAGCCCACCCCTTCCGCACGGGTGGGCTCGTGCGCGTCAGGGGTCAGCCCGTCAGCGCGAAGCCTGAGTACCCGTCCTCGGCCACCTTGTCGCACTGCTCGGCGTAGGTGGGGAAGCCGGGGAGGGGCATGAACACGCGGGTCTTGCCGGGCACGTTGGCCCCGAGGTACCACGAGTTGCACGTGGGGAAGAGCGTGAAGCCCGCCACCGCGTTGACGAAGTCGACCCACGCGTCCTGCGCTTCGCGGGTGGCCTCGATGGTCGTGTGGCCCTGCTCGTCGAGGTAGCCGATGCAGTCGCCGATCCACTCGACGTGCTGCTGGATGCTGACGAGCATGTTGGTGAGCACCGACGGGCTCCCCGGCCCCGTGATGGTGAAGAGGTTGGGGAAGCCCTCGACGCCCAAGCCGAGGTAGGTGCGGGGGCCGGCGGCCCACGCGTCCTGCAGCGAGCGACCGTCCCGGCCCGTGATGTCGATGCGCAGGAGCGCGCCGGTCATGGCGTCGAAACCGGTGGCGTAGATGATGGCGTCGAGCTCGTGCTCGCCGGCGGTGGTGCGGATGCCCGTAGGCGTGATCGCCTCGATGGGGGACTCGCGCAGGTCGACCAGGTGCACGTGATCCTGGTTGAACGTGGCCCAGTAGCCGGTGTCGACGCACAGCCGCTTGCAGCCGACCACCTGGTCGGGCGTGAGCTTCCGGACCAGCTCCGGGTCTTCGACGATCTCGCTGATCTTGCTGCGGACGAACTCGGCGGCCAGCTCGTTGGCCTCGTTGTTGAGCAGCAGGTCGTTGTACGCGCCCAGGAACGCGAGGCCGCCGTTCTGCCAGCGCCGCTCGAACTCCTCGAGGCGCTCCTCGTCGGACACCTCGAGCGCCGACTGGTCGCCCCGATCGATGCGAGCGCCGAACGCGCTCGGCATCAGGCGGTTGGCGGCGCGGAACTCCTGGTACTCGTGCTTGATCTCCTTGACCACGACGGGGTCGAGGGGCTGGTTCCACGCCGGCACCGTGAAGCTGGCGGTCCGCTGGAACACCGTGAGCTCCTCGGCCTCCTCGGCGATGATCGGGATCGACTGGATGGCCGAGGACCCCGTGCCGATCATGCCGACGCGCTTCCCGGTGAAGTCGACCCCCTCATGCGGCCAGCGACCCGTGTGGTACGTCGGGCCCTCGAAGGTGTCAGCGCCGGGGATGTCCGGTGTGTTGGCGGCGCTCAGGCACCCCGTGGCCATGATCACGAACCGCGCCGTCACGTCGTCGCCCTGATCGGTGGTCACCCGCCACGTGCTGGTGGCCTCGTCGAAGGTGGCGCCCGTGACCCGCGTCTCGAACTGGATGTCGGCGCGGAGGTCGTAGCGATCGGCGACGTGGTTGGCGTACGAGAGGATCTCGGGTTGGGGCGCGTAGCGCTCCGTCCACTCCCACTCCTGCTGGAGCTCGTCGTCGAACCCGTACGAGTACTCCATGCTCTCGATGTCGCAGCGGGCGCCCGGGTAGCGGTTCCAGTACCAGGTGCCGCCCACGCCGTCGCCCGTCTCGAAGCACTGCACGGACCGGCCCATCTCCCGCAGCCGGTGCACCATGTACATGCCGGCGAACCCGGCGCCCACGACGACGGCGTCGACCTCCCGCTCCCCCTCGGCCATCGGAGCAACCTATCTCCGGGTTCTGTGGACGTTCACGCTCGCCATGCGAGCGCTGGCGTCCCCAGATCGGGTGACGCCCTCGGGGGGAGAAGCGCTACCCGCCGTAGAACAAAGGTCGGTGGGTCGCCGCCGCGTGGATCGTCGTTGGGTGTTCGTGCTGGGCCTGTTGACGACGTCGTCAGCGGCGCTCGGCGTGGCGTCCGCGTCCGTGGCGTTCGCTCCCGAGGTGCCCCTGGAGGCCACGCCGCAGGCCACGTGCGGCCCGGGTTCTCGCCCGGAGCTCGGTCTGCAGGGCCGGGTGAGCCTGGCCGAGCACGAGAGCGGACGGGCGGCGGCCGGCTACACGTGCAACACCGAGCTGCTCGGTTCGCTCGTCGAGCCGAGCTCGCAGGGCACCTACGGCGGGTTCAAGGTGCTGCGCTACATCGATTCGCAAGGCCACGAGTGCGCCTTCTACGACACCACGCTCCTGTTCCCCACGGACATCGTCGACGCGCAGGCCGGCGTGCGGGCGGTCGACATGTCCGACCCGGCGCACCCGGTCGTGACCGCCACGCTCATCACGCCCGCCATGCTCTCGCCGCACGAGTCGCTCGTGCTGAGCGAGGAGACGGGTCGACTGGCGGCCGTGTTCGGCAACCCCGCGACCGACGTCGGCATCGTCGACGTCTACGACGTGAAGGACGACTGCCTGCATCCGCGCCTGCTGTCGACGCTGCCCGTCGGCCTCTTCGGGCACGAGAGCGGGATGGCGCCGGACGGCAACACCCTCTACTCCGCCTCGCCGGGCACCTCGACGATCCAGGCGGTCGGTCTCGAGTCGCTGCCGCTGATGACGCCGTTGTGGACCAGCATCGACGTTCCGTCGCACGGCCTGTCGGTCAGCGACGACGGCCACCGGCTGTACGTGGCGGCGCTCGACGGCCTGCACATCCTCGACGTCCACGAGGTGCAGGAGCGCGTGCCGTTCCCCGAGGTGACGGAGGTGGCCCACCTCACGTGGGACACGATGAGCGTCCCCCAGAACGCCATCCCGATCACCGTCGGCGGTCACCCGTACGTGATCGAGATCGACGAGTACGGCGCGGGGACGAAGGTCGGGGCCGGCCGCATCATCGACATCGCCGACGAGACGAAGCCGGCGATCGTGTCCAACCTCCGCCTCGAGGTGCACCAGCCTGAGCACTTCGCCGAGATCGCCGGCGACCCCAACGCCGCCAGCGGGCTCCAGGGCTACGCCGGCCACTACTGCAGCGTCCCGCAGCGCGACGACCCGGGGATCGTGGCGTGCTCGATGATCTTGTCGGGCCTGCGGGTGTTCGACATCCGCGACCCGCGGCACCCGAAGGAGATCGCCTACTTCAACGCGCCGATCCCCGATCGGGACGTGGTCGACCCGAGCAACTTCGCCATGTCCGCACCCGCCTTCGCCCCCGAGCGCGGCGAGATCTGGTACTCCGACGGCTTCAGCGGGTTCTACGCGGTCCAGGTCACCAACGGCGTGTGGCCGTTCGAGGCGGCGGAGGAGCCGACCACGACGACGGCCGCGCCGGCCACGACCGCCACCACGGCGCGTGCGGCATCGACCCGCGCCCTGCCCGCCACCGGCGGTGAGATCCCGCGCCTCTTCGTCGCCACCACGTTGCTCGGAGCGCTGCTCCTGCTCGGCGCCCTCCGCGGCACCCGCATCGACCCAGCTGACTAGCCACTCGGGGGCGGGCTACTTGGCCTTGGGACCGCCACGGGCGCGGCGGGCTTGGTTGCGCTGGCGGCGTCGCTCGTCGAGGTAGCGCTCGACGGAGACGCCGGCGGCTTGGGCCTTCTGCTCGAGGTTGGCCTGGTCCTCGGCGAGGCGGCGTTGGCGCAGCTCGTCCTCGGTGATGCCGAGCTTGGCCGCCTCCGCCACCCGCTTCTCGATCCGCGCGGGGTCCTTGGCCATGGACGCAGGCTATCGGCGGCCAGAATCGCTCCGTGGACGTCGTCGACCACGGCCTGGTGCTGCTGGCCGCCTTCGTCGCCGGAGCGGTGAACGCCGTGGCCGGTGGGGGATCGCTGCTGACGTTCCCCGTGCTCCTCGCGGTGGGGTTCGACCCCGTGCCGGCCAGCATCACCAACACGCTCGGACTGATGCCGGGCTACCTCGGCGGGGCCCACGCCTACCGCGAGGAGATCCGTTCGCAGCGGGAGCGGGTCCGCGCGCTGGTGGTGCCGGCCGGGTTGGGGGCGATCGCCGGCGCCGCGCTGCTCCTGCAGAGCCCCGCGTCGGTGTTCGAGGCCGTCGTGCCGTTCCTCGTGCTGCTCGCCGCCGTCATGCTCGCCCTCCAGCCGCGCGTGCAGGCGTGGGTGGCGGCGCGGCCGCGCCGAGCCGAGGGCCTGCCGCCGCTGCTGCTCGTCGTCACGTTCATCGGCGGCGTGTACGGCGCCTACTTCGGCGGCGCGCTCGGCGTGATCCTGCTCGCCGCCCTCGGCAGCGTGCTGGCCGACGACCTCCAGCGGATCAACGGGCTCAAGAGCCTGTTGTCGCTCGTCGTCAACGGCGTGGCGGCCGCCATCTTCGTGTTCTCGCCGCAGGCGCACTGGACGGCCGTCGCCGCCATGGCGGTCGGCAGCCTGGCGGGCGGTCGACTGGGCGCTGGCGTGGCCCGCCGCCTCGGCGCCACCCAGCTCCGCCTCGTCGTCGTCACGGTGGCGCTGACCGTCGCCATCGCCCTCTTCGCCACCTGACCTGGGCGAGGCGATAGGTCCCACGCGGCGGCTCTCGAGGCGTCGAGACCCGCATGCGGGACCTATCGCCTCCGGCCCCGGTACGTGGGACCTATTGCCTCGCGGGGTCTTGGGTCGACTGGGAGAGACGTTGGGCACAGTGGCGTCGTTCGTGGGTTCGGGCGGGCCAGACTGCGGACGATGCTTCGAGTGCTGCACCTCACCGACACGCACGTGGTGGCGACCGAGGAGGTCTCCGACGCGCCGCAGTCGTTCGCGGGTGCCGTGGCGCGCATCCAAGGGCGCAGCACGACTGAGTCGTTGCGGCTCGTGCTCGATGCGGTGGCCGTCGAGGGGTTCGAGCCCGACGTGCTCCTCCACACCGGCGACGCCGCCGACGACGGTGACCCGGCGAGCTACGTCATCCTGCGCGACGAGCTCGAGACGATCGGCGCCGGCACCGTCGTCGTGGTGGCGGGCAACCACGATCGGGCCGACGTGATGGGCGCCGCCTTCGGCACCGAGCCGGCGTCGGTCAGCTCGACCGACCTCGACGGGTGGCAGGTCGTCACCGTCGACACGTCGGCCTACGGCCGCGACCACGGCGAGATCGACGCCGACGCGCTGGCCGCGCTCGATGCCGCGCTCGACGCCGCGACCGGGCACGTGCTCGTCGGCCTGCACCACCCGCCGGTGAACCCGTGCCCCGAGCCGTCATGCGAGCTGCGGCAGGCCGACGACGTGCTGGCGATCGTCGACCGCCACCCGAACGTGCGAGCGGTCGTGTCGGGCCACCTGCACGTCACCGAGGACAACGACCGCGGCGGGGTGGCCTACCTCCTGTCCCCGTCGACGTGCCTCCAGCTGGAGCACGAGCACCCCCTCCGGGTGACCAACCGCCAGCCCACGCCCGTCGGCGCACGCCTGCTCGAGCTCCACGACGACGGCCGGGTGGACTCCCGGATCGTCTGGATCTGATTTATACTACCCAAAGTAGAAGAACTGTGGTATGACTGTCGGACTGATGGTCTCCACCCCCGAACACATCGACGCGCTCATCGTCGGCTCCGGGTTCTCCGGGCTGGCCGCCGCCATCGGGTTGCAGGCCCGGGGCACGAGCTACGTGATCCTCGAGCGGGGCGACGACATCGGCGGCACGTGGCGGGACAACACCTATCCGACGGCACCCGTCACGAGGTCGACGTCATCGTGCTCGGCAGCGTCGCATGCAGAAGACCGTGTGGAACACCGGTGGGTGCCAGAGCTGGTACATGGACGACAAGGGCCGCAACCCCACCCTCTGGCCCGACTTCACGTTCCGGTTCCTCCAGAAGACCCGCCGGTTCGACGCCGAGAGCTACGCGTACCGCACGGCTCCGACCCCCAGCCCCACGAGGTAGCCCCATGGGATCCAAGATCAAGCTCCGAGGCGGCACCGCCCTGGTCACCGGCGCCGGCAGCGGCATCGGTCGCGCCACCGCCATCGCGCTGGCTCGAGAAGGCGCCAACGTCCTCTGCGTCGACCTCGACGAGCGCACCGCCAAGACCACCGCTGACACGTGCCGCGACCACGACGTGGACGCCGGCGCCTACGCGTGCGACGTGGCCGACTACGCAGCCGTCGCCCACCTCGCCGACCAGGTCAGCCGCGAGCACGGCGCCCTGACGGTGCTGGTGAACAACGCCGGCGTCGGCATGAGCGGCGGCTTCAGCGACATGACGATCGAGGACTGGCAGTGGATCCGCTCCATCAACCTCGACGGCGTGGTGCACGGCTGCCACGCCTTCGGCCCCGCCATGCTCGCCGAGGGCAAGGGCCACATCGTGAACATGAGCTCGGGCCTGGCCTACGTGCTCCACTCATCCGAGGTGGCGTACTGCACCACCAAGGCTGCCGTGCTCGCCTTCTCCCGCACCCTCCGCGCCGACTGGCGACGCCAGGGCGTGAGCGTGTCCGCCGTCTGCCCCGGCGTGATCAACACGCCGATCATCGCCAACACCCGCTTCTTGGGTGACCTCAACACCAAGACCGCCAAGGACCGCATCCAGCGTGGCTACAACCGGGCCCACAAGCCCGAGACCGTGGCCAAGGCGGTGCTCCACGCCATCGAGGCGGACAAGGCCGTCGTGCCCGCCGGCTTCGAAGCCCGGATCGGCTGGGGGCTCCACAAGGTGCTGCCGCTGGCCGTGCAGGAGCTCATCGCCCGCCCGGCCCCGACCTGGCTCACCCGGGACAAGTAGTGGCTCGGCGACAGGGATCGACCTGGCTGCGGCGGGCGGGGAACGTCGCGCTCGCCGGTGGTGCCGCGTCCGTCATCGCCAGCGTCGGCGCCGCGGTCGTGCTGGCCAACCAGCGCACGAAGCGGCGCGAGCGGATCGAGTCGTCCAACCCGTCGGGGCCCTCCGGCTCGCGCTTGCCCGAGGGCCGCTCGCTCGTGGTCGCCACGTCCGACGGGGCGCACCTCGCAGTCACCATCGCCGGCCCCGACGACGGCCCCACCGTCGTGCTGGCCCACTGCTGGACCGGCATGCGCGCCAACTGGGCCACCGTCGCCCGCCGCCTCGTGCTCGGCGGCCACCGCGTCGTGCTGTACGACCAGCGCGGCCACGGGCAGTCCACCCTCGGCGACGAGCCCCCGTCGATCCCCGTGCTGGCCCATGACCTCAAGGCCGTGCTCGAGGCCGTCGACGCCCGCGACGCGGTGCTGGCCGGGCACTCCATGGGCGGCATGACCATCCAGTCGTACGCCCTCGAGTACCCCGACGACTTCAGGAAGCACGTACGCGCGGTCGTGCTCGTCTCCACCGCCGCTCGCATCCTGGGTCGCCCCGTGCCGGCCCGCGTCGTCCACCTCGCGATGGGGGACGGCCGCTCGGAGTGGACGCGCCGCGGCCGAGTCGGACGCCGCATGGCTCGCGGCGCCCTCGGCTCGCAGGCCCGCCGCGCGCACGTGGACCACACCCTCGACGGGCTCGCGTCCACCACCGGCGTCGCCCGGGCCGGCTTCCTGGTCGCGATGGCCGCCATGGACCTCCGGAGCGCGGGCCCGATCGTCGGGTCCGTGCCCACCACCGTCTTCGTCGGCACCCGCGACACCCTCACGCCACCCCGCCTCGCCCGCCAGCTGGCGGCCGGGATCCCAGGGGCCGAGCTCCACGTGATCAGCGGCGCCGGCCACATGCTCCCGCTCGAGGAGCCCGACCGGATCATCGACGCCATCCGCGCCACGACCCACCAACCCGCCCCGCGCGACGCGGAGGCCATCGCCGACGCCTGAGCGCGCGTGGCCCGGGTGGTGCACTCTGGTGTGACGCCGGGCACAGGAGATCGCATACTCGGCGTAGAATTACTGGGGCCGGAGCCCGCACCGGAGGGGGAGCACACCGTGGCCACGCCACAGGAGGCGCACATCGAGGGGGTCCTCGTCCGCCGCGCTCGCTCCTTCGTGGGATCCATCACCGGGGTGGGTCGCGCGTTCCTCACCGAGGCCGGCGGCATCACGGCCACCGCCCTCGAGGGCCTGCGGCGCACCTGGGAGATCCGGCGCTGGTGGGCCGAGTACGTGGATCAGTGCCTCTTCCTCATCAAGGTCACCACCCTGCCGGTGATGCTCATCGCCATCCCGCTCGGCGCCACCATCTCGCTCCAGGTGGGTCAGCTCACCCGCCAGCTCGGCGCCGAGTCGCTCACGGGCGCGGTGGTCATCGTGGGCGTGGTGCGGGAGGCGGCACCGATCGCCGCCGCCCTCCTCATCGCCGGCGCGGGTGGTTCGGCCATGACGGCCGACATGGGGGCACGCAACATCCGTGACGAGCTCGCCGCCATGGAGGTGATGTCGGTGAACCCGACGCACCGCCTCGTCACGCCGCGGCTGTGGGCCGCGTCCACCATCGGCGTGCTGCTCGTGTCGCTGATCATCGTGTCGGGCGTCGCCGGTGGCTACCTCTTCAACGTCGTCCTGCAGGGCGTCAGCTCGGGTGCCTTCTTCCAGGGTGCCGACACGCTGCTGCGCCTCTCCGACCTCTTCGTCGCCATCGGCAAGGCCGCCCTGTTCGGCTTCATGGCCGCCACCGTCGCGTGCCACCGCGGGATGCACTGCAACCGAAGCCCGGTCGGCGTCGGCGCCGCGGTGAAGGAAGCCGTGGTCATGACCCTGCTGGCGGTGTTCATCGTGAACTACGTGATCACGTCGCTGTACGCCCTCCTCGTCCCCCAGCGGTTGATCTAGCGATGGCCTTCGCCGTCAACGAGCCCACCCGCACCCTCCTGCGCGGCTATCGGTCGATCGTCGAGCGGTTCGCGGCGCTGGGCGGGTTCTTCGTCTTCTGCGGGCGCGTCGTCTTCCACAGCGTCGTGGATGTCGGCATCCGGCTGAAGTTCCGCAAGACGGTGCTGGTGCACGTCAGCGACATCGTCGCCGGCGCCGGCGCCTTCGTGGTCGGCGGCGGGATGGTGTTCGTGGTCGCGGCCATGGCCCTCGCGGTCGGCGCCACCGTCGGGGTGCAGGCGTTCACCGGTCTCTCGCAGATCGGGGCCGAGAGCTTCGTCGGCCTGGCCGGGTCCTACGCCAACACCCGCGAGATCACCCCGCTGATCGCGGCGGTGGCGCTCTCGGCGCAGGTGGGCTCGGCCTTCACCGCCGAGATCGGTGCCATGCGGATCTCCGACGAGATCGACGCCCTCGAGGTGATGTCGGTGCCGTCGCTCACCTACCTCGTGTGCACCCGCCTCGTGGGCATGGTGGTGGCCCTCATCCCGCTGTACCTCGTGGCGCTCTTCGCGTCGTTCTTCGGCACCCGGCTCGTGACGACGGTCGTCTACGGGATGTCACCCGGCCTGTACGACTACTACTTCCACCTCTACCTGCCGCCCATCGACATCCTGTTCAGCCTCATCAAGGTGCTCGTGTTCGCGGTCGAGGTGAGCCTCATCCACTGCTACTTCGGCTACTACGCCAGCGGCGGGCCCGCCGGCGTCGGGCGGGCGGTCGGCATCGCCATCCGGGTCACGATCATCGTGGTCGTCCTCACCAACCTCATGCTGTCGTTCCTGTTCTGGGGCGGCACCTCCACCGTGAGCCTCACCGGCTGATGCACAACGTCCCCGAGCAGCACCGCGTCATCTTCGGCATGGCCGGCGCACTGGTGATCGCCGGCATGTTGGTCGTGTCGCTCGCCATCGGCCGCGGCTACTACGACGAGGGCTACGAGGTCTCGGCCGTGTTCCCGACCTCGAGCCAGGGGTTGTTCACCGACGGCGGCTCGGTGGTGAAGATGCGCGGCATCAACGTCGGCCAGGTGCAGGGGATCGAGCTGCTCGACGACGGGTCGGCGCGGGTCACGCTGTTCATCCGTGACGGCGTGCAGGTGGCCGACAGCACGGTCGCCTCCATCGAGCCGCTCTCCGTGTTCGGGCCCAAGTTCGTGCGGCTCGACGCCGGCGACCACGAGGCGAGCGGCCCGTTCCTGGCCGACGGCGACGTCATCGCGGAGGCCCGGAACCAGCGCGAGCTCACCGACATCCTGGCCAGCGCCACCGTGCTGTTCGACCACCTCGACCCGACCGACCTGGTCGTCACGATCGACGCCATCGCCGAGGGTGTGGCCGGGCTCGGCCCGGAGCTCGGCCGCACGATCGACTCCTCCGGCGTGCTGGCCGAGGTTGCCGCGCGCCACGCCGACGACATCCGCCTGTTCCTCACCGACGTGGCCGGGCTCAGCGCCACCTTCGCCGAGCACGCCGACGACGTGCTGGTGACGGCGAGGAACACCGACGACCTGCTGGCCGCGCTCACCGAGCACCCCGATCGGCTCGACGAGATCCTCGCCGCCACCACCGACATCTCCACCACCTTCGCGGCGCTCCTCCGAGACAACGAGGGCTCGCTCGACGTCGCGCTCCGCTCGGTCGGCTCCTTCATCGCCGGCGTCGACGCCGAGTCCGACCAGATCCCCGAGTTCCTCGACATGATCGGCACGTTCTTCGGGCGCCTCTCCGACGTGATCCGCATGGACGGGCCGTCCGACACCAGGATGGCCGCGCTCCGCGGGTTCATCGCGCTCGACACGTGCCTCGTCTACGGCGTCTGCGTCGGCTCGGCGGCCGCCTCGGCTCCCGCCGGGGCCGCGGCGGCGCCGGGCGTCACCCCCGCCGACGTCGCGGATGCCCGCGCCTTGCGGGCCCTCGAGGACGCCCAGCCCCCCACCGGCCCGTTGGCCGACCTCGTCACCCTCCTCCTCGGGCCCGCGCCATGAAGCTCCGCATCATCCGCCTCGCCGCCTTCGTGGTGGTCACCGGCCTGCTCACCGTCTGGATCGGGCAGAACATCACCGGCGGCCCCCACGGCAAGCGCTACGAGCTGGCCGCCACGTTCTCGGACGTCGCCGGCATGTACGACGGCGACGACGTGAAGATGGCCGGCATCACCGTCGGCCAGGTCACCGACATCGAGGTCGTGGACGGCGAGGCGCAGGTGCGGTTCGCGATCGACGAGGACGTGCGCCTCCCCGTCGACTCCACGGTGGCGGTGCGGTGGCGGAACCTGATCGGCCAGCGGTTCCTCGGCCTCGAACCCGGCTCCGCCGACAAGTACCTCCCGCGAGACGGCAGCGCGGTCATGGACAACGCCAAGGACGTGGTCGACCTCGGGCAGCTCGTGAACCAGCTCGTCCCGCTCGCCCAGGCAGTGTCGCCCGACCGGGTCAACGAGATCCTCACCACGCTGCTCCAGGCCTTCGAGGGCAACGACGCCAGCTTCGACAGCCTGCTGGCCGACGTCGACTCCGTGCTCGCGGTGCTCGCCGAGCGCGACCAGACGATCGACCAGATGCTCCAGGACTACGACACGGTCAGCACCGCGGTGGCCAGCCGGGACACCCAGATCGGGCAGATGGTCGACAACCTCGTCGCCATCTCCGAGACCTTCGCCGAGAACGATGCCGTCCTCGACGACGCCCTCGTCGAGCTGGCGACCCTGTCGCACGGGCTCGACAGCATCCTCGACCAGAGCGCCGACGACCTCGGCCTCAGCCTCGAGCACCTGGCCGTGCTCACCGGCACCGCCGCCGACAACGTGGGCCGGCTGGAGCACGCCCTGCAGGGCCTGCCCGAGCTCTTCGACGCCCTCCTGCCGGTCGTGAACCGGGGCGAGTGGCTGCGGGTGAGCGTGCTGTGCGTCACCGTGTCGCCAGGGCAGTGCCCGTTCCCGACCTCGCTGAGCGGCGACCCGAACGAAGACCCGATCGTCTTCGATCCCGGGTCGCTCCTCGAGGACCTCCTCGACGGGTTGGGCCTCTGACCATGCCGCGCCTCCGCATCCCGCACGTGCCGTCGTGGCGCGACGTCGACCAGCTCCGGCTCGGGCTCGTCGCGATCCTGGTCATCGGCAGCCTCGTGACCGCCGCGTTCGCGGCCGGAGCCCTCGACGTGTTCGCCCACCGCTACGAGCTCTCGGCCGTGTTCCCCGACGTCGGTGGCATCGGCAAGGGCGACGACGTGCGCGTGGCCGGCGTGCCCGTCGGCGAGGTGACGGGCATCCACCCCGACTTCGACACCGGCCAGGTGATCGTCAGCTTCGAGGTCGAGGCGGGCATCGACCTCGGTCCCGAGACGCGTGCCGACATCTCGGCCGCCACCCTCCTCGGCGGCTACTACCTCCGCCTCAGCGGCCCGGTCGTGGAGCCTTACCTCGAGTCGCTCCCCAAGGACGACACCCGGCGCCGCATCCCCCTCGAGCGCACCAGCACGCCCGTGTCCCTCATCGGCGCACTGAGCGACACCACCACCCAGATCCAGGCGATCGACATCGACGCCGTGAACGCGGTGCTGGAGGACGTGGCCGGCGCCACGCGCCGCAACGCCGACGTCGTGCCGACCCTGATCGACAGCCTGGCCACCGTCGGCGCCGCCATCTCCGAGCGGGACGCCGAGCTGCGCGACCTGGTCGCCAACGCCCACGACGTCACGGACGTGCTGGCCAGCCGCGACGAGGAGATCCTCACCCTCGTCGACACCGCTGGCGTGCTCCTCGAGCGCCTCACCCAGCGCCGCGACGAGCTGGCCACCATCCTCGGGGAGGGGAGCGATGCCGTCGTCACCCTCACCAACACCATCAAGGAGCACCGCGGCGCCATCGACCAGCTGCTCGCCGACGCCCACGTGCTGCTCGAGGGCGTCGAGCGCAACACCGGCGTGATCAACACGTCGCTGTCCGCCGCCGGTCCGCTGTTCACGCTCCTCGGCGCCGTCCAGTCGCAGGACGGCGGCGGCTTCGACGTGGGCGTGGAGGGCTTCGTCGGCACGGCCGACCAGCTCGCGGCGCTCATCGGCATCCTCATCCCCCCGGGTGCGCCATGAGACGGCATCACCTCTGCGGCTCCGAGCGTCGCTGGCGCTCCTGTCTCCACTCGCGGCGGCTCATCGGCTTCCTGGTGGCGGCGGCCACCCCGCTGGCCAGCTGCGGCGGTGGTGGCGGCGGGTACCACCTCACGGCCGAGTTCGCGAGCACCGTCGGCCTCTACCCGAGCGGCGACGTGCACGTGATGGGCATCCCGGTGGGGACGGTCGACTCGATCACCATCGTCGGCACCGTCGTGCGCGTCGAGATGACGATCGACGAGGACGTCCCCCTGCCCGACGACGTCCGCGCCACCATCGGGCAGACGCAGCTCATCGGTGAGCGCAACGTCGTGCTCTTCCCGCCGTGGGACGCCGACATGGCCGCCGCCGGTCAGGCCCAGGTCGACGACGGCGCCACCATCCCGCTCACCCGCACCGAGGTCCCCGTCGAACCCGACGAGGGGCTCGAGGCGTTCAACGACCTCGCCCAGAGCCTCGACGCCGACACCGTGGGCGGACTGATCCACGACTCCGCTGACGTGCTCGAGGGTCGCGGCGACGAGATCGGCGAGGCCATCGACGCGGCCGCGGGGCTCGGCACCACCCTGGCCGAGGTGGACGAGCAGCTCGTGGCGGCGGCCGAGGACCTGCACCGGCTGGCGGGCTCGCTCAGCACGCGTGAGGAGCAGCTCGGTCGCCTCGTCGAGCAGTTCAGCCAGGCCACCTCCCTCCTGGCTGAAGAGCGCGACGGCATCGGTGCCGTGCTCACCGCCATCTCCGACCTCACGGAGCAGGGCCAGCACCTCCTCGACACCTACGGCGACCAGCTCCCCGGCGACATCGCCACCGTCACCGCGCTGGCATCGATCCTCGAGCGCAACGCCGGATCGGCCAGCCAGCTCATCGCCACCTTCCCCGACCTGGCCGAGACCATCGAGGCGGCGTACCAGCCCGACATCGACGGCTTCTACCTGCGGGCCAACGCCACGCCCACGCTCGCCGCCCTGCTCGACGTGCTCATCAACCAGCTCGGCGTCATCCCACCGATCCCAGGTTTCCCATGAGACGGCCCGCCTGTCTCCTCATCGCCATCGGCCTGCTGCTCGGTGCCTGCCGCATCGAGACCGCGAGCGCGCCCACCGGCGAGGTGACGCTCTACGCCACCTTCGACGACGTCCAGGACCTCACCCCGGGCCACGACGTGCAGGCGTCGAACCTGGCCGTCGGCAGCGTGCAGCACATCGACCTCGACGGCTACCGGGCGCGGGTGTCCATGTCGATCGTCGACGACTTCCACGTGCCCGAGGGCACCAGCGCGGTGGTGCGTCGCACCTCGCTGCTCGGCGAGTACTACGTCGACCTCGTCCTCCCTGCCGAGTTCGATCCCGAGCAGGCCGTCTACCTCGAAGACGAGGACGAGATCGAGGACGCCTCGACCCAACCCGACGTCGAGCAGCTCGCCGAGCAGGCCGCGACGGTCGTCGGCGCGCTGACCGCCGACGACCTCGGGGCGACGGTCAACGCGGCCGCCGAGGGCCTCGGCGGCCGCGGCCAGGTGCTGCACGACCTGGTGGCCGACGCCAGCGCGGTGGCGGATGCGCTCGCCGACCAGCAGGCCGACATCGGGGCCACGGTGGACTCGCTGGCGGCGCTCGGCGCGGAGCTGGCCCCCGCCGCCGGCGACCTGGCCGCCGCCATCGACCAGCTCGCCGCCGCGTCCGGCACCATCGCCGAGAGCCGGGACCGGATCGTCGCCGCCGCCGAAGCGTTGGTGGAGCTGGCCACCGCCACGAACGACACGGTGATCGAGCCGCACGCCCAACGCCTCGCCACGCTCCTGCGCCAGCTCCAGCCCCTCCTCGGCACGCTCGCCGACCGCAGCTCGGTGCTGGCCGACCTCATCGTCGACCTCGATCGCTTCACGGTCCTGTTCCCGACCGCGGTGCACAACGGCACCATCCTGCTGCTCACGTGGGCCTACCTCGACGTGCCGGCGCTCACCGGCGCGCGCACCGGCGTGGCGGCGGAGCCGCTCGCCGCCCTCGCCCAGCTGGTGGGGGGTGCCCCGTGATCAGCCGGCGGGTGTACATCAACCTCGGCGCCTTCTTGACGCTCTTCGTGGTGCTGGCCAGCTGGGCGGTCCGCAACGTCGTCTCCCTCGACCAGATCGAGCGTCCCTACGCGATCGAAGCCGAGTTCGAGAGCTCGCCGGGCCTCCAGGCGAACGTGGAGGCCACCTACCTCGGCGTCCACGTGGGGAGCATCGAGTCGGTGTCCCTCGCGGACGACCACGTCGACGTGACCATCGACATCGACCGCGACGTGCGGCTGCCCGTCGGCCTCTCCGCCGCGGTGCGACGGAAGTCGGCGGTGGGGGAGCCGTACGTCGCCTTCGACCCGCCACCGGGGGCGAACGCCGACTCGCCCACGATCGACCCGGACGACGGCTACCTGATCCCGCTCGAGCGGACGTCCATCCCGCTGTCCTACGGCAACCTGTTCGCGTCGATCGACGAGCTGGTCACCGCGGTGCCGCCCGACGACTTCGGCATCGTCATCCACGAGCTGGCCGTAGCCCTCGAGGACCGCGGGCCCGAGCTGCGCGAGATCCTGGCCAGCGCCGACGACCTCACCGGCACCCTGGCCGAGCGCTCCGAGGTGCTCGACGAGCTGGCCACCGACCTCACCACGCTCACCCACACCCTCGCCTCGAAGCGGGATGGCATCGGCAGCGCCTTCGACGACCTCAACGCCCTCACCACCACGCTGGTGGAGCACCGCACCGAGATCGAGCACATCCTCGCCGAGGCGCCCGCGTTCGGCGCCCAGGTGGAGACGCTCCTCCGCACCGCCTACGCGAACCTGTCGTGCACCTTCACCGACATCGGTTCCGTGTTCCGCGAGGTCGGCACCCCCGAGCGCATCAACGACCTGATCCGTCTCCTGCAGGTCGCCGGCACCGCGCGTGACGCACTGGACTCCGCCCTCGTCGAGACGGGGGAGGGGGGCGCCGACGGGCCCTACCTGGGTGGCTCGTTCGGGCTGGTGTTCGACGACCCGCCCCCGGCGTACGCGACCCCCAAGGCCCTGCCTCCGGCACCGGCCCTCGTGGGCTGCTCCGCTCCCGGCGCGCCCCCCATCGCCATCGAGGACGACGCCGGCTCGAGCGCCGGCTCCGGTGCCGCCGGTCGTCCCGCCGATCGCTTCGACGTGCCGGCGCGGGTACACCCCGGCGAACCCGAGCTCCCGGCCTCGAGCGGCGCCGAAGCGGGGAGCCAGACCTTCCCGCTGGCCACCATGCTCGCGGTCATCGGCGCCGCCCTCGGGCTCGCCCTCCTCGCCGGCGTGCGGCCGTGGCGCTGGCTGCCCATCGCCGATCGGGAAGACTCCGAGGACGATGCCTGATCCCGACGCCACCGACCCCTCCGACGCCGACTCGAGCCCTCCTGTTCGCGAGCGAGCCCGCCGGGGGCCCCTGGTTCTGATCGGCCTGCTGCTCGCGGGCCTGGTCGCCGCCGGCGCGGTGGCGGTCGCCAAGGACAGCGACGTCTCCCGCCTGGAAGACAACCGCGATGCCCGTCGTGACGTCGCCACCGCCGCGTCCACGTTCGGCGAGGTGTACCTCACCTACGACTTCGACGACGTCGAGGCCTCCAGCGATCGCGTGATCGATCTGGTCACTTCCGACTTCGCCGAGGACTTCGCCGACACGCGTGCCCCCGGGATCGAGGAGCTGTTCGCCAACCTCGAGACGAGCACGGAGGCCACCACCACCGAGGTGTTCGTCGGCGACGTCACCGACGACACCGCCCGCGCGCTGGTCGTCGTCGATGTCGACGCGTCGAGCTCCGCCTCCGGCACGCAGACGCTCACCAACCTCACCTTCGTGCTCGACCTCGAGCGCGTCGACGGCACGTGGCTGGTGGACAACGTGGCACCGGCGCCGCAGCCCGACATCGAGGGCGATGCGCCGGCGGGATCGGTGACCACCACGTCGACCACGTCGACGACGGTGCCCGGCTGATCAGACCGCGGGGCCGCCGACCGCGTGGAAGCCGTTGGCAAGAACGGCGACCAGGTTCTCGACCAGCTCGTCGCGCGGTGGGGCCTGGGAGGTGAGCCACGACTCCACCGAGGCCACCATGAACCCGAAGGTGCCGTGGGCGATCACCCGGAGCAGCGCCGGGTCGGCCCCCGGCGCCAGGAGGCCGGCCACCAGCTCGAAGCGCGCCTGCAGCGCCCGCACGAGCGAGTTGTCGAGCAGCCCCCGGTCGTTGCTCCGGATGCTGCGCACGATGAACCGGTAGATCTCCGGCTCGTTGGTGACGATGTCGATGAAGCCGTTCACCCCGAGGCGCAGCGCGGTGGCCATCTCGAGGGTGCCGGTGGCCGACAGCGACTCCATCAGGATCCGCTCGGACCGCTGCGTGAGCTCGACCGCGATGGCCTCCCCGATCCCGTACTTGTCGCCGAACTCGGCGTACAGCACCGGCTTGCTGACCTCGGCCTCCGCCGCCATCTCGTCGACGGACGCCTCGGGCCCGGCCCGCCGGATGGCCGCCATGCACGCATCGAGCAGCCGCGTGCGTTGGGCGGCGCGGGCCTCAGGGGACCGCGGTGGCCGGCCCGGACCTCGGGTGGGGGTGGACGCGGCCATGGCTCCAGGCTCGCGCACGGGGGCTCCGGGGTCGGGCATCGTTGCGTACTTTATCTACTTAGAGTAGAAATATCTACGTGAGCTCCCCCGACTGGCAGTCGCGCCGGGTCGCCTCCGGTGACGTCTCGCTCCACGTCCGCGAGGCCGGTGACGCCGCCCACCCCACGGTGGTGCTGGTGCACGGGTACCCCGACGCCAGCCCCGTGTGGGACGACGTGGCCGCCGAGCTGGCCGACCGGCACCACGTCGTCACCTACGACGTCCGCGGCATGGGGTCGTCGAGCCGACCCGATGGCCGCCGCGGGTACAAGCTGCCGCTCCTCGCCGACGACCTGTTCCGCGTGCTCGACGCCACCACCCCCGATCGACCCGCCCACGTCGTGGGTCACGACTGGGGCTCCATCCAGAGCTGGGAGGCCGTCACCGACGCCGACCGCAACGAGCGCATCGCGTCGTACACGTCGATCTCAGGACCGTGCCTCGATCACGTGGCCCTCGCGGTGCGGTCGGGGCTGCGCCGGCCCTCGCCGGGCCGCCTGGCGCGCACGCTCCGCCAGGGCCTGCACTCCACCTACATCGTGGTGCTCCACACGCCGCGGCTGCCCGACCTGTTCTGGCGCACCGTCGGCGTCGGAGCGTGGCGAGGGCTCCAGGCCCGGATCGAGGGCGTGCGCGACGACGGCCGGCAACCCACCCTCGCGGAGGACGGCCGCACCGGCCTCGCCCTCTACCGCCAGAACATCGTCCCCCGCTTCCTCCGCCCGCGTCAGCGCCCCACCCCCGTGCCGGTGCTGCTCCTCACCCTCACCCGAGACCGCTTCGTGGGCGAGGTGCTCAACGAGGACCTCGAGCAGTGGGCGCCCCGCCTCACGCGCCGTTCGCTCGACGCTCGTCACTGGGCGCCGCGCACCCACCCGGTGCAGGTGGCCGCCGCCATCGCCGCCCACGTGGCGGCCACCGAGACCGCCGCCGGCACGCCGACGGCGCGGGAGACGGCGTGAGCGCGGCCACCGCCGACGCATCCGCGCCGATCAAGGCGCGCGCCACCCGGTTCGACCTCCGCGCCACCCCGTCGCACTGGATCCCGCGACTACCGCGACGCGGTCCGGGCCGGCACCCTGCCGCGGGTCAGCACGATCGTGGGCTCGCTCCGCGCCTACCTGCGACGCGACCACCACCCGTCGCAGCACGGCTCCACCGATCTGGCGCTGGCCTACCTCGCCGCGTCGCCGGGGTCATCCGCCGCTCAGCGTGACTCCGCCTAACCGGTGGGCTGGAGCTGTCGTAGCGCGTCGAGCACGAGCACGTCGTGGGCGTAGGTGACCGCCTCGGCCGCGTCGTCGAGGGTGACCCACCGCACCTCGTCGACCTCGTCGTTCGGCACGAAGGTGCCGTCGATCGGCTCCATGCTCCAGTAGCGCACCCGCTTGGGCCGGCCCTTGCGGTCCTCGTAGCGCACCTCGGACAGCTCCTCGCCGAGCTTGCAGTGCAGGCCCGTCTCCTCCTCGACCTCGCGCAGCGCGGCGTGGCGGTGGCTCTCGCCCGGGTCGAGCTTGCCCTTGGGCAGCGACCAGTCGTCGTAGCGCGGTCGGTGCACGAGCAGGACCTTGAGCGATCCCTTGGACCCTCGGCGCCACACGACGCCACCGGCCGCTTCGATCATCTCCATCAGCCTACGAGGGAGGACCGTGCACCGCGAGGGACGCATTGGACCACCCGGGCTCGGTGGTCACGTCGCGGCCGAACCACGCGGGCGGCTCGAACGCGTGGGCGGCGTCCTCGGTGGCGAACTCCACCTCGGCGGTGACCAGTCCGGCCAGCGTGCCCTCGTAGACGTCGACCTCGGCGACCTCGCCGGTGGCGAGCGTGGTGCGGTAGCGGACCTTCTCGATCCGCCGGCCCTCCGTGTGCGGCCACAGCTCCTCCGCCTCGGGGGTGGTGATGGCCGCCTCCACCTCGGTGCGGTGCAGGCCGCGCCCCGCCTTCACCGTGAGCGTCGCCGACCCCTCGGCGAGGCGCACGCGCACCTCAACCTGCCCGTCGAAGGCCAAGTACCCTTGCCGCAGCCCAACGCCGGGTCCGAGCTCCTCCGAGCCCGGCCGCGCCGGCACCAGGAAGCTCCGCTCGATCTCGCTGGCCACCACCCCATCATGGGCGCAGCGAGCGGCCCGCGCATGCCCACCACCTTCACCCACCCCGACCTCCCCGCTGCTGCGGCCGCCGACGCGCTCCGGTCGGCTGGCTTCGACCTCGACGTCCCCGTCGGCTGCACGCGGGTGGTCCTCGACACCTTCGACGGCCGCCTGCACGGGGCCGGGCTGCGGCTCGAGCTGCGGCAGGGCCCCGATCGGGAGCTGGTGCTGCTCGACCTCGACGGTGCGGCGCCGGCCCGGTTGGCCGGGATCAAGAGTGCGCCGACCTGGGCCGCCGCGGACCTGCCGGCGGGCCCGTTCCGGGCGCGGGTCGCGGCGATCACGCAGGAGCGAGCGCTCCTGCCGCTCGTCACGCTGACCTCGAAGGTGCAGCTCGCGCACCGCACCGATCGACGCGGCAAGGTCGTGGTCCGGGCGGAGCTCCACGAACAGGTGACGGCCGGCGACGACGAGCCCGTGGCGTGGCTGCTCGGGGTCGAGGGCGTCGCCGGCCACGACGACGACCGCGAGCGGGCGATCACCCGGCTGTCTTCGCTCGGCATGCAGGCGACGGAGGGCGACGTCGTGGCGTCCATCGCCGCCGCCACCGGGCACGCGCTGGAGGGTCGATCGAGCTCGCCCTCGGTGCCGCTCGACCCGCGAGACCCGGCGCTCGTCGCCTTCCGCCTCGTGCTCGCCAACCTGGTCGACACGATCGAGGCCAACCTCGAGGGGACCATCGACGACGTCGACGTGGAGTTCCTCCACGAGCTGCGTGTCGCGGTGCGCCGCACCCGGTCCGTGCTCGCGCAGAGCAAGGGCGTCATCGACCCCGAGATCCGTGATCGCTACCGCGAGGACTTCGGTTGGCTCGGTGAGATCACGGGTCCAGCGCGCGACCTCGACGTGTACGTGCTCGGTTGGGACGACTACGTCGCGCCGCTCGCCGCCAGCGGGACGTCAAGCCTCGACCGGGTGCTGAAGGAGCTGGAAGCGCGGCGGCGCCAGGCCCACGCCGACCTGGCGGCGGCGCTGCGGAGCGAGGTGTGCCGCAACGTGCTCGAGAGCTGGCAGGCCTGGCTGGCCGCCCCGGCCGACGTCGCCGCCGACGCGCCGTCGATCGGTCCGGTGATCGCCAAGCGGATCGAGAGGGCGCAGGAGAAGGTCCTGACGGACGGCCGGGCGATCTCGCCCTCGTCGCCGCCCGAGCGCCTCCACGACCTGCGCAAGGACACGAAGAAGCTGCGCTACCTGCTGGAGTGCTTCGGCAGCCTGTTCCCGACGAAGGCGCGCAAGGCGTTCGTCGGCCAGCTCAAGGCGCTGCAGGACAACCTCGGTGAGCACCAGGACGCCGAGGTCCACCTCGCCCAGCTCCGCGATCTCGCCCACGACCTCCACGAGCGCTCCACCATCGACACCGACGCGCTGCTCGCGATGGGTCGGCTCAGCGACCACCTCGACCGCCGGCGCGCCCAGGAGCGGGCCGACTTCGTCGAGCGATTCTCGGCCTACGACACCAAGGCCAACCGCAAGACCCTGGCTCGGCTCCTCGCCGGGGTGGCCGACGCGTGAAGGTCGCCGCCACCTACAGCATCAAGGGCGGGGTCGGGAAGACCAGCACCGCGGTCAACCTGGCGTACGAGGCGGCGCGCGCCGGCGTGCGCGTCCTCGTCTGGGACCTCGACCCGCAGGGGGCCGCCACCTACCTGTTCCGGGTGCGCCCGAAGGTGCGGGGCGGGAGTCGTCGGCTGGTGAGCGCGGACGGAGAGCTGTCGGCGCACATCCGAGGGTCCGACGTCTCCGCGGTGCACGTCGTGCCGGCCGACTTCTCCCTGCGCCACCTCGACCTGCACCTCGAGAGCACCAAGCGACCCACCGAACGGTTGGCGAGCCTCCTCGATCCGTTGCGCGACCACTACGACCTGGCGCTGCTCGACTGCCCACCCAGCATCTCGCTGGCCAGCGAGAGCGTGTTCGGCGCCGCCGACACGCTCCTGGTGCCCGTCGTGCCGGCCACGCTCGCCAGCCGCACCCTCACGCAGCTCGTCGACTTCCTCGACGACCAGGTGCGGGCGCCGGCCGTCGTTCCGCTCCTCTCGATGGTCGACCGTCGTCGCACGCTGCACCGCGAGCTCGTCGAGTCCTTGAGCGCCGACTGGCCGGAGCTGCTGAGCACGGCGGTGCCATCGGCGGCCGTCATCGAGCGCATGGGAACGGAGCGGGCACCGGTCGGCGTCTACGCCCCGTCGTCACCCGCCACGCGCGCCTACCGCGCGCTGTGGGCCGAGGTCGCGCAAGGCCTGTGGCCATGACGGCCGCCCAGAGCGTCGACGAGGTGCTGGAGCTCCTCCGGGGCCACGGCGCCGACCTGTACGACGAGGAGATCTTCCAGCTCGCCCATGCCGAGCAGACGGCCGCGCTGGCGCGGGCGGCCGGTGCCTCCGACTCGCTGGTGGCGGCGTCGCTGCTCCACGACGTCGGCCACCTGCTCGAGGTGGCCGAGCGCCAAGGGGCTCGCGACCGCACCACCGACCAGCGCCACGAAGCGCGCGGTTCGGTGTGGCTCGCCGGGCTGTTCCCGCCGGCCGTCACCGCGCCGATCGCGCTGCACGTGCGGGCCAAGCGCTACCTGTGTGCGGTCGACCCGACGTACCACGACGTGCTGTCGCCCGGGTCGGTCGCCAGCCTCGAGCGCCAAGGCGGCCCGATGGATGCGGCCGAGGCGGCCGCCTTCGAGGCCAACGCCGGCTGGGAGGACGCCGTCGCCCTGAGGCGTTGGGACGACCAAGCCAAGGTCCCCGACCTGGCGGTCACCCCCGCCGCCGCCTACCGCACCGTGCTCGCGTCCCTCGTCACCCGCTGACCCCCGCAACTTGTGGTCCTGAGACACGCTTTTCGTGTGCTCTGACCACAGGTTGCGGCAGTGACCGGCTCTCAGAGGCGGAGGCCGAGGAGGTGGCCGAAGCCGGAGGGGGAGAGCACCTCGTAGCCGAGGTGGAGGTAGAAGGCGAGGGCCCGCTCGTTGCGCCCGCTGACGCCGAGGTGGACGCCGGGGGAGCCGTCGGCGCGGAGCGCGGCCTGGAGGTGCTCCATGAGGGCGCGTCCCCAGCCGTGACCTTGGGCCTCGGGGAGCAGGTCGATGTGCAGGTGCGACGGATGGGTGCGGACCACGTCGTCATCACCGAGGTGCGGCTCGTGCAGCATGGCGATGAGGAGCTCGTCGAGGTCGTTGCCACCGGACCCGATCGGGTGGCGTGAACGGAGCGGTGGCCACCACTCGGCCTCGCACCGCGCTTCGAACACACGCGTGTCCAGGGCGCCGAGGGCGTAGCCGATGGCCGCGCCGGAGCCGTCGTCGACGACGAACGCGTGCTCCGGCTCGAGCGCGCCGTACGGCGCCGCGTACAGCTCCCCGAAGAGCCGCGGCTCGACCACCAGGTCGGTGGCATCCTCGCCGGCGGCACCGGTGCGGAGACAGATCTCGTAGAGGCGGTCGAGGTCGCCGACCTCGTACGGGCGGATCACTGGGGCGTCAGCGATTGGTCCAGGTGGGGGAGCGCTTCTCGAGGAACGAGGTGATGCCCTCGTGGGCGTCGTCGGTGGCGGCGTTCTCGGCCATCACCTTGCTGGCCAGCTCGTAGGCGTCGGCCTGGTGCATCCCGGTCTGCTCGTAGAACGTGCGCTTGCCCAGGGCCAGCACCATCGGGCTCGCCTCCGCGATCCGCGTGGCGAGCGCCGTCACCGCGGCCTCCAGCTCGTCGACGGGGACGGCGTCGTTGATCAGTCCCCACTCGACAGCGGTGGCGGCATCGATCAGGTCGCCGGTCAGGAGCATCTGCATGGCGCGCTTCGGCCCGATCGATCGGCTCAGCGGCACCATCGGCGTCGAGCAGAACAACCCGATGCGCACACCGGGCGTGGCGAACCGGGCCCCGACCTCCGCGATGGCGAGGTCGCACGAAGCCACCAGCTGGCAGCCGGCCGCGGTGGCCACGCCGTGCACCTGGGCGATCACCGGCTGCCCGATCGACTGCACGGTGGTCATGAGCGCGCTGCACGTGGTGAAGAGCTCGGCCGCCTCGTCGCCCTCGCACTCGGTGAGCTCCTTGAGGTCGTGGCCGGCGGAGAAGGCGGGACCGGCCCCCGCGATCACGACCACCTGCCCCGCCGCCGCCTCGAGGGCCTGCTGCAGCTCGCGCATCAGGTCGAGCGACAGCGCGTTGCGTCGATCGGGTCGGTTGAGGGTGATCCGCGTGATCGGGCCGACGTCGTCGACGAGGAGGTGGTGCCAGGTGCTCACCGCGCCGACGGTACCCCTGCCCGACTCAAGGCGTGGCGAGGACCTCGCCGTGGAGGACGGCGAACCAAGCGTCGGGGGTGGCGGCCCAGGCGCGCCAGGCGTCGGCCATCGCCGCCAGGTCGGCCTCCGTCGCCAGGCCCAGCTCGATGGCGCGGGTGCCGAGGGCGGTCGACGACACCCGATCGGCCCACAGCCCGCCCCACCACGACCGCTCGTCGTCGGTCGCGTAGCACCATGCCGACGCGGATGACCGCACGTCGCCGAACCCGGCCTCGAGGGCCCAGCTCCGGAGGCGGCTGCCGGCGTCGGGCTCGCCGCCGTTCGCCTCTGCGACCGCGCAGTAGACCTCGAGCCATCGGTCGAGCGGTGCGCGCATCGGGAACCAGCTCATGGCCCGGTAGATCGAGTCCCGCACCGCGACGACACCGTCGGGCCGGCACACCCGTCGCATCTCGCGCAGCGCGGCGACAGGGTCGGCCAGGTGCTGCAGCACCTGGTGGGCGTGCACCACGTCGAACGAGTCGTCGCCGTGGTCGAGGGCGTAGACGTCTCCGGTCGCCAGCTCGAGGTTGGTCACGCCGGCCTCCGCCGCGGCTTGGCGTGCGGCGGTGACGGCGTCGCCGGCGGCGTCGAGCCCGACCACTCGGCCTGGTGCTACGCGCCCCGCGATGTCGATCGTGATGGTGCCCGGCCCGCAGCCGACGTCGAGCACGCTGGCGCGCGGCACCAGCCGGTCAGCCACGTAGGCGGCCGAGTTGTCGACGGTCCGCCAGCGGTGGGAGCGCAGCACGCTCTCGGCGTGCCCGTGCGTGTACGTCTCCGCCCGCTCTGCCATGCCGGCAACCTACGGGTCCGCCGGGTCGACCGGCACGCCAGATCTCGACGGAGCTGGCGGGGGAGTACGGTCCCGCCGGATGGAGCTCGACCGGGAGGCGTGGGCGGCGGCGGCGCGGCAGGGGATGGGCGTGGCGTACGCGGCGGCTCGTACGCCGGACCGACCGGCGGTGATCGCCCCGGCCGGCGACCGCACCTACGCCGAGCTCAACGCCAACGCCAACCGGCTCGTGCGCGCCCTGCGCCGGCGCGGCCTCGCCGCCGGCGACAGCGTGGCGATCCTCTCCTCGAACCGTCCCGAGTTCGCGGAGACGTACGCCGCCTGCACCCGAGCCGGCTTCCGCCTCACGACGGTGAACTGGCACCTCACGCCGGACGAGGCCGCCTACATCATCGGCGACTGCCGCGCCCGGGCCTTCGTCGCCGACGCCGCCTGCGCCGCGTCCGTCCCGCCCGCCGACGGGGTGGAGGTGCGCTTGGCCGTCGGCGGCAACATCGATGGATTCGATGCCTACGCGGACGTGCTGGCCGCCGAGGACGGCGCCGACATCGACGACCCCACGTTGGGCACCGCGATGCTCTACACGTCCGGCACCACCGGCTACCCGAAGGGCGTCAACCGCCCGCCGGATCCCGACGGGCTCGTCACGGCGGTGTCGGCCTTCTTCTACGTCGACGGTGACGTCCACCTCGTGACGGGCCCGCTGTACCACACGGCCCCGTACGTGTTCGGGCTACAAGCGCCGCTCACGTGCGGTGTCACCACCGTCTACATGGACGCCTGGTCGCCCGAGGAGACGCTGGCGCTGATCGAGCAGCACCGGGTCACCCACACCCACGTCGTGCCGACGATGTTCCACCGGCTGCTGTCCCTGCCCGACGATGTGAAGGCCCGCCACGACACGTCGTCCTTGAAGTCCGCGCTCCACGGCGCCGCCCCCTGCCCGGTGCCGGTGAAGCAGGGGATGCTCGACTGGTGGGGTCCGGTCATCTGGGAGTACTACGGCGCCACGGAGGGGGCGGGCACGGTCGTCGACCCCGCCACGTGGCTGCAGAAGCCGGGCACGGTGGGCAAGGCGGACCCCGACCACCTGCACGTCGGCGACGAGGAGGCCCGTCCGTTCCCGACCGGCGAGGAGGGGCTCGTGTGGATCAAGGGCACGGGGGCGGGGCGCTTCGAGTACTTCGGTGACGCGGAGAAGACCGGTGGCGCCTACCGCGGCGACCACTTCACGCTGGGCGACGTCGGTCGCATCGACGACGACGGCTACCTCTTCCTCACCGACCGCACCGCCAACCTGATCATCGCCGGCGGGGTGAACATCTACCCCGCGGAGGTCGACGCGGTGCTCCTCGAGCACCCGGCGGTGGCTGACGTCGCCGTCATCGGCATCCCCGACGACGAGTACGGCGAGTCGGTGCTCGCGGTGGTGGAGCGCAAGGCCGGCGTCGACGTCGAGCCCGACGAGCTGCTCGCGTTCTGCCGCGAGCGACTGGCCAAGTTCAAGTGCCCGCGCGCGGTGGACTTCGTCGACCACCTGCCGCGCGACGACAACGGCAAGATCTACAAGCGCCGCCTGCGCGACGAGTACCGCGCCCGCGCCGCCCAGGCCTGAGCGCCGTGGCATCCCTCCTGCACCTCAATCTCACCGTCGCAGACATCGATCGGTCGCAGGCGTTCTACGAGCGCTGGTTCGGCTTCGACCAACGGCCGGAGACCTACTCCGACGGCACCCGATTCATCCGCAACTCGGACGGCTTCGACCTCGCCCTGCACCCCGGCATCCCGCCGTGGCCGCCCGCGGCCAGCGTGCACTTCGGCTTCCGGACCGAGGACGCCGAGGAGGTGCGCTCCCTGCGGGCCGAGCTCCGGCGCCGCGGGCGTGGTGATCACCGAGACCCACGACGAACCCGGCTACGTCAGCGTCAAGTGCCTCGACCCCGACGGCTACGAGATCGAGATCTACTCAGAGGGATAGGTTCCCGCCGGGCCGAACCGAGGGGGAGCGATGGACGTGCGCAGGGTGGTCACGGGGCATGACGGCGACGGCAAGGCGGTGTTCGTCAGCGATGGGGCGGTGGCACCGGTGACGACCGCACTCTCGCCGGGCGCTGAGTTCCACCTGCTGTGGGGCGCCGACGGGGCGCCGCACTTCCCCGACGACGGTCAGCGGCCGCCCTACGAGATGTACTTCCCGCCCGTCGGCGGGTTCCGCTTCGGCCACTTCACGCTGCCGCCCGCCGGCGGTCCCGGCCTGCCCGAGGGTCTCGACATCGCCGCCGCCATCGCCGACATGCAGGCGAAGCTCCCCGGCATGGCCGACCACATGGAGCCCGACGCCCCCGGCATGCACACCACCGCCACCATCGACTTCGAGGTGGTGCTGTCGGGCCAGGTCACCCTCGAGCTCGATGACGGCGCGCAGGTCACCCTCGGACCTGGCGACACGGTCGTGCAGAACGGCACGCGGCACCGCTGGTCGAACCCGGGCACCGAGCCGGTGGTGATCGCGGTGTTCCTCATCGGCGCCCACCACGAGCGCGTGGGCTGAGAGACTCGCCTGGTGCGCTTCGACGAGGACGCCACCCACGGCGACATCCGCGATGGCGTGCGGCGGGTGTGCAGCAAGTTCCCCGACGCGTACTGGCGCGACCTCGACGCTCGCCACGAGTTCCCGTGGGAGTTCTACGAAGCCATGGCCGAGGGCGGCTGGATCGGCGTCGCCCTCCCGGAGCAGTACGGCGGCGGTGGGCTCGGGATCACCGAGGCGTCGATCGTCCTCGAGGAGGTGGCCGCGTCCGGCGCGGCCATGAACGGCTGCAGCGCGCTCCACACGTCGATCTTCGGCATGAACCCGGTCGTCAAGCACGGCAGCGACTTCCTGCGCGACACCTACCTCCCCGAGGTGGTCGCCGGCCGCTTGCACGTCGCCTTCGGGGTCACCGAGCCCGACGCCGGCACCGACACCACCGCCATCACGACGCGGGCCACGATCGACGGCGACCGCTACCTCGTGCGCGGCCGGAAGGTCTGGATGACCAAGGCGCCCTACTGCCAGAAGGTGCTGCTGCTCGTGCGCACCACGCCGCTCGAGGAGGTCGAGCGGAAGACGCACGGGCTCACGCTGCTGCTGGCCGACCTGCAGTCGCCGCAGGTCACGATCACACCGATCTCGAAGACCGGCCGCAACGCGGTGGTGTCGTGCGAGGTGAGCTTCGACGACCTCGAGGTGCCGGTCGACCACCGCGTGGGCGAGGAAGGGCCGCGGCTTCTCCTACCTGCTCGATGGCCTCAACCCCGAGCGGATCCTCATCGCGGCGGAGGCGCTCGGCATCGGGCGAGTCGCCATCGAGCGCGCCGTGGCCTACGCCAACGAGCGGATCGTCTACGGCCGTCCGATCGGGCAGAACCAGGGCATCGCCTTCCCGCTCGCCGACGCCTACGCCCACCTCCACGCCGCCGAGCTGGTGGTGCGGGAGGCGGGCTGGCGCTACGACCAGGGCCTGCCGTGCGGCGAGCAGGCGAACCTCGCCAAGCTCCTCGCGGCGGAGGCGGCGTTCACCGCGGCTGATCGTGCGATGCAGACGCACGGCGGGTTCGGGTACGCCACCGAGTACGACATCGAGCGCTACTGGAAGGAGGCGAGGCTCATGCGCCTCGCCCCCATCCCGCAGGAGATGGTCCTGAACTTCGTCGCCGAGCACGTCCTGCGGCTGCCGCGCAGCTACTGACGCTCGGTGCCGCGCGAAGTAGGCGCTCAGCTGTTGAAGTAGGCCTCGGTGGCGGCGTCAGCCGGGAAGAAGCTCTCGATGCTCAGCTCGGCGAGCGTGATGTCCAGCGCGGTGCCGAAGGTGGCCAGCGTGCTGAACAGCGACAGCTCCTGGCCGCTCGGCGCCTCGAAGCGCATCGGGACGAACAGGAGCGTGGTGGGGTCGGTCACGATCGGCGACTCGTGACTCACCCCCGGGTAGGCGAGGACCTCCTCGTAGAGCGCCTGGAGCTCGGGATCGGGCGAGACGGCGAGCTGGCGTTGCAGGCGGAGCAGCAGGTGCTCGCTGAACTCGGCCAGGTTGCGGGTGCGGGGGGCGAGCCCTTCGGGGTGGACGCCGAGGCGCACGACGTTGACGGGCGGCTCGAGCAGGTGCGGCGCCACCCCGACCGTGAAGAGCGTGAGGGCAGCGGTGTTGGCGGTCACGAGGTTCCAGAGGCGGTCGACGATCACCGCCGGGTACGGCTCGTGCCCCGCCAGGATCATGTCGAGGGCGCCGCGCACGGGATCCATCTCGTCATCGTCGAGCGAGCGCTCGCGGTACACCGGCGCGTAGCCGGCCGCCATCAGGAGCGAGTTGCGCTCGCGGAGCGGCACGTCGAGGTGCTCGGCCAGGTGCAGCACGAGCTCGCGGCTCGGCTTCGAGCGCCCCGTCTCCACGAAGCTGAGGTGGCGCGCCGACACCGCCGCCTCGTTCGACAGGTCGAGCTGGCTCAGGCGCCGTCGCTGGCGCCAGTCGCGCAGCAGGTCACCGATGCCCAGCGGCGCGGAGATCGTGCTCATGCGCTCGACCGTACCGAGCGAGGCGGGGACGGGCGCTTACCTGTCAGGTAATCGTCTCGGCTCCGGCCCGGGTGCACGGTGAGCGCCATGACCGACACCACCACCACCAACACCGACACGCTCGTCGACACCTACTTCGAGATGTGGCAGACCACCGACGAGGCGAAGCGAGCTGAGCTCGTGGCCGCATCCTTCACCCCCGACGGCCGGCACGTCGACCAGCACGCCGACGCCACTGGCCACGAGGCGCTGGCCGAGATGATCGCCGGCGTCCACACCGGGTTCCCCGGGTTCCAGATGGCGCGCACCAGCGGCATCGACCGCTTCGACGACCAGCTGCGGTTCGCCTGGGAGCTCAACGGCGCCGACGGCTCGCCGATCGTGGCCGGCCTCGACGTCGCCGAGGTGGCCGCCGACGGTCGCCTGCAGCGGGTCACCGGCTTCTGGGGCGACCTCCCCGCCGCCTGACCTCGAGGGCCGCCATCGCTGGCAGCCGATGTCAGGGATGGCGGCCTACGGTCGGCGCATGGCCCTCCAGATCACCTTCGACAGCGCCGACCCCCACGCCCAGGTCCGGTTCTGGGCGGCGGCCCTCGACTACGAGGTCGAGGACCACCACGACCTGATCGGGCAGGTCATCGCCGACGGTCACATGCCGGCCGACAGCCCCGACGTCATCACGATCGACGGCCGCCGCGCGTTCCGTGAGTACGCGGCGGCCAAGGCTCGCGACACCGACGACCGGCTGCTCTTCCAGGTGGTGCCCGAGGGGAAGACGGTCAAGAACCGCGTCCACCTCGACCTCCACCAGCCGGAGGGGCAGCGCGACGCCAAGGTGGCCGAGCTCCTCGCGCTGGGCGCCACCAAGCTGTGGGACGGTCAGCAAGGCCCCATGTCTTGGGTGACGCTGGCCGACCCCGAGGGCAACGAGCTCTGCGTCTCCTGACGCCCTCGACTACATCAGCTTCGTGGCCTCGGCGCCCTTCCATGCGGTGAGGCTGGCGCCGGTGACGCCGAGCGAGCCCATGGCGCCCATCAGGGTGGCCAGCGCGGGCCCGGCGCCGTGGGCGTCGTTGGCGGCCTGGTCGCGCCACTGCTCGGACACGTGGAACTTCCCCGGGTCGTTGAGGTCGGCGGAGAAGACGTAGTGCTCGCACCCGTCTTCGGCGCGGGTGGCCTCCATGGCCGTGTTCAGGACGGCGATGGCGTCGTCGTGCTTGGCGGGGTCGAGGTCGATGACCCCGGTGATGATGATCGTGTCGGACATGGGCGACTTCCTAGCCGAATCTCGGCGACCCGTCCGCACCGCGGCTGCCACGATGTCGCCCATGCCCGACCAGCTGACGCCCACTGATCGCACCAAGGTCCGCCGCCTCCCCGACCGGGGCACCTTCGATCGGGCGATGGTGAACGAGGTCATCGACGAGGCGTACATCGCCCACGTCGGCTTCGTGGTCGACGGTGAGCCCCGCGTGCTGCCGATGACGTACGGGCGCGATGGCGACGTGCTGTTCCTGCACGGCGCGGTCGGCAACGCCATGTTGCGCGCCTCGCGTGACGCGGAGGTGTGCGTCACCATCACGCTGCTCGACGGCCTGGTGCTCGCCCGCTCCGCCTTCCACCACTCGATGAACTACCGCTCGGTGGTGCTGCTCGGCACCGCCACTGCGATCGAGGACGAGGACGCCAAGCGGGACGCCTTCGACACCATCGTCGAGCACGTGCTCCCCGGTCGCAGCGCCGTGGCGCGGCCGTCGAACGCGTCGGAGCTGCGCAAGACGCTCGTGCTGCGGCTGCCGATCGAGGAGGGCTCGGCCAAGGTCCGCACCGGCGGCCCGATCGACGACGACGAGGACATGGACCTCCCGGTCTGGGCCGGCGTCGTCCCCCTCCGCCTCGTGGCCGCCGCCCCCATCCAAGACGACCAGCAGACCATCGACGGCCTCCCCGAACCCGTCCCGACCCGCCCTTGACAACGTCTGCGGTCGAAAACGCTCGGTATGCGAGCGAAATCGACCACAGACGTTGGGGGTGGGGGGGTCAAACGGGTTGGCCGTCCCTGAGGACCTCGTACTGGCGGTCGGGTGCGGTGCAGGGGACGCGGGTGGCGGCGGGGCCGGCCTTGGGGTCGCCCTGGAGGATCTCGGCGTCGGAGGGGCAGTACTGGACGATGTAGGCCTTGCGCACCGAGTCGGTGAGGTTGGGGCCGGTGCGGTGCGGGGTGAGCGACGAGAACACCACCGCGCCGCCGGCCGGCACCGGCGCCTTGGTCGACTCGGTGCCCTCGGGCAGGCACTCCCACCCGAGCGGGTCGACGTAGTGGTGGGCGAGGGTGCCATGACGGTGGGCGCCGGGCGCCACCTCGGGGCAGCCGTTCTCGAGCGTGGCGTCGGTGAGCGCGAGCCACACGGTGAGGTACTCCTGCGGCTCGACGTAGGTGTACCCGTTGTCCTGGTGCCACGGCACGCGCCGCGGCTTCTCCGTCTTCTTGTAGACGGCCTGGTCCCAGTAGAGGCGCACGTCGGGGCCGATGAGGTCCGCGCAGAGGCCGAGCATCGCCGGGTGCGTGCTCAGCGCCTTGGCCGCGTCGGATCGCGTGACCGCGTGGATGGCGACGGTGAGGGCGCCGGTCTCGGCGATGGAGAAGCGGCCGTCCTCGCGGGTCTGCAGGAAGGCGTCGACCTCGGCCTCGAACGCGTCGAGGTCGTCGCGCACCGCGGCGACGGTGGGGGCGTCGATGAGGTCGGGGACCACCACGAAGCCGTGCTCGTCGAACTGCTTGACCTGCTCATCGCTCAGCTGCTGGAACGGACCGGCGTGGTCCGTCCACTCGAAGCTGTCGTTCCAGGGGTGGGCCTGCATCGGGCGCAAGGTACTGGAGTACGTTGCCCGCCGTGACCTACCGAGTGATCCAATGGGCGACCGGCACGGTGGGCATCCACGCCGTCCCGGCCATCGTGGCGCACCCCGAGCTCGAGCTGGCGGGGCTGTGGGTGCACTCCGACAGCAAGGCGGGCCAGGACGCCGGCGAGCTGTGCGGCGGCCCGCCCGCCGGTGTGCTCGCCACGCAGGACGTCGACGCGCTGCTCGACCTCGACGCCGATGCCATCTGCTACACCGCCAACTCCGACGTGCGCCCCGATGGCGTGATCGACGACATCTGTCGGATGCTGGCGTCGGGCAAGAACGTGGTGAACACGTCGTACGTGCCGCTGCTGTTCCCGAAGGCGGCCGGGCCAGGCGTGCTGGAGAAGCTCGAAGCCGCGTGCCTCGAGGGCGGCACCAGCTTCTACACGTCGGGGATCGACCCGGGCTACGGCAACGCCGGGCTCGCCATCCACACGCTGGCGCTGTGCAAGGAGGTGCGCCGCGTCCGGATGATGGAGATCGTCAACTACGACACGTGGAACAACCCGTTCACGATGTTCGAGATCATGGGCTTCGGGAAGCAGGAGCCGTCCGAGTCCCTGCTGCTGTCACCCGGCTCGATCTCGCTGGCGTGGGGACCGGTGCTGCACCTCGTGGCCGCGGCCATCGGCCTCACGCTCGACTCCGTGCAGGAGACGCACGAGATCCTGCGCGCTCGACGAGGACTTCACCATCGCGTCGGGTCCGATCGCCAAGGGCACCATCTCGGGGATGCGGTTCGAGATCGTCGGTGTGGTCGACGGCGAGGAGCGCATCGTGGTGGAGCACGTCACGCGGTTGCGTGACGACGACGCCCCCGACTGGCCGCAGGGGCAGTGCTACCGGATCCTCATCGAGGGCGATCCCAACCTGAAGCTCGAGCTCGAGCTCAGCTCCGACCACGGTGACCACAACTTCGCCGGCTGCCTGGCCACCGCCATGCACGTCGTCAACGCCATCCCGAGCGTCGTCCGCGCGGCGCCTGGCGTCCTCACGATGCTCGACCTGCCCGTCTACAGCGCGAGGACCTGACGTCTGCGGTCGAAAACGCTCGGCATGCGAGCGGAATCGACCACAGACGTTGTGATGTCACACCCGGTCGAGGTGGGCGATCACGCGGTTGGTGATGCCGGTGGAGCGTCGGAGCTCGGCGACGGGATCGTGGCTGGGGCTCTCGGCCGGCGGCGCGGGCAGCTCGAGGTGTGGCGCGTGGTGCGCGGCCAGCCGCCGTCCCAGCTCGGTGGCGAGGCGCACGATGTCGGGGGCGACCGACCAGATGGCCTCGAAGCGACCGTCGGGGTCCTCCCACCCGGCGAGCACCGCCGCTGACGCGGGGGCGTCGCAGACGACCGACCACTCGCGCCGCAAGGGGTCGCCGGCGGGGATGGCGATCTCGAGCGAGCCCGCTCGGAGGCGGGACCGGAGGAAGTCGGCAAACACGAGCACGCCCGCCGACGTGTCGATCAGATCGTCCCAGCGGGGCCGGCCGGCGGCGTAGGCGGTGCGGGTCTGGAACGCCGCGATGAGCTGCGGGCGATCCGACTGCGCGCGGCACTCGTCCTCGATGGCCCGGCTCAGCGCCAGCATCGTGCGCCGACCGATGAGCTGGGGGGTCAGCTCAGGACGCCGGCGACGGAGCCCGGCGAAGATCGACCGGTCGAGCAGGTCGTCGCCCCCGGCGACCGTGCCGTGGAGGACGACCTCGATGGCCCCTTCGAGCGATCGACCCGCTTCCCGCTCGGCCACGACCCGGCGGATTCGCTCCACGTCGTGCTCCGCGTACCGCCGATGTCCGCTTTCGAGCCGATCGGGTAGGGGGAACCCGAACCGCTCCTCCCAGGCGCGCAGCACCGACACGCTCACGCCGGTCCGGGCGGCCACGGCGGAGATGGTGAGGCCGCCGGCCAGGGAGGGAGAAGAACTCGACACGATGTATAAAATATCTCAATTCTGGGTAGAGGTTGGCGATGCTGAGCACCCAGGTAGCCGTCGCCACGGATCACGTCGTCCTGCTCGATGGGCGGGGCCGCCCCACCGCCACGACGCCCAAGGCGACCACGCACCACGGGTCCACGCCGTTCCACCTCGCGTTCTCCTGCCACATCGTCGATGCGGAGGGCCGCGTGCTCCTCACGCGCCGCGCGCTCACCAAGACCACCTGGCCCGGGACGTGGACGAACGGCTGCTGCGGCCATCCGCAGATGGGGGAGACCCTCCGCGAGGCAGTGGCCCGCCGCGTGTCGGAGGAGCTCGGGCTCCGAGTGGTGCGAGCCGGGGTGGCGCTGCCCGACTTCACCTACCGGGCGGTGATGCCCGACGGCACGACCGAGCACGAGCTGTGCCCGGTCGTGGTGGCGGAGGTGGAGGGCTCGGCCCTGCTCGACCCCGACGAGGTGGACGACCTCGCCTGGGTCAGCTGGGACGACCTCTGCCAGCGCGCCGCCGCCGACCCCGCGTCGCTGAGCCCGTGGTCGGTGGAGCAGATCGCGCTGCTCGACGCCCTCGATCGTGATCCCCGCGGCGTGGCTCCTCAGCCGCGCGGCCACGCTGGCCGACCGGCTCCTCGATGAGCCCGTCGGTGCACCCCAGGCGACCGATGCCCCGCCTGTCGTTCCCCACGACGGCGGCGCCCTGGCGGTGGTGCTCGGTCCCTTCCGCGAGCTGCTCGACCAGTTCGTGCGGGCCAAGGCGACCGAGGCGATGGCGATCGACCCGACGCTCGGCGAGGTGACCGATGAGATCCAGGGCCTCGTCGCCGCGGGCGGCAAGCGCCTCCGTCCGGCCTTCGTGTACTGGGGCCATCGGGCCACGGGTGCGGAGCACGACGAGGCGGTGCTGCGGCCAGCCGCTGCGGTGGAGCTGCTGCACACCTTCGCTCTGCTCCACGACGACGTGATGGACCGGTCGGCCACACGCCGGGGCCGACCCAGCGCCCATGCATCGATGGCGGCCGACCATCGGACCCGCGGCCGCGTGGGCGACCCCGACTGGTTCGGGGCGAGCGCGGCGATCCTCGCCGGCGACCTCACCTACGTGTGGGCCGACGAGCTCTTCGACAGCACCGCGCTCCCCGCCGACGCGGTGGCACGGGCGCGGGCCGTCTTCACCACCCTCCGTCGCGAGGTCATCGCCGGCCAGTACCTCGACCTGGTGCTGGCCGCCGACGAGGGCGCCCACGAGGAGGCGGCCCGCCACGTCGCCCTCCTCAAGTCGGCCCGCTACACGGTGACGCGGCCGCTGCTCATGGGGGCCGCCCTCGGCTCCAAGCACGACCGAATCGGCGTGGCGGACGCCCTCCGGATCTACGGCGACGCGGTCGGCATGGCGTTCCAGATGCGCGACGACATCCTCGGCCTCTTCGGCGATCCCGCCACCACGGGCAAGAGCTGCCTCGACGACCTCCGCGAGGGGAAGCACACCCTGCTGGTGCTGCGGGCCCTCCGACTCGCCGACGAGGCCCAGCACCGCGTGCTCTCGTCGTGCCTCGGCGATCCCCACCTCGATGAGCAGCGGGCCGCCGTCGCCCGACAGGTCGTGGCCGACACTGGAGCGCTGGCGTCGGTGGAAGCCCTCATCGCCGCCCATCACGCTGTCGCGCTGGCGGCCATCGAGGGGTTGCCGGCCCCGTCCCGAGCGGCGCTCACCGAGCTGGCCGACCTCGCCATCCGCAGGTCCGCGTGACGCGCGTCGTGATCGTCGGCGCGGGGCTCGGGGGCCTCTCGGCCGCCTGCCACCTGGCCGGCGCGGGTCACGACGTCACGGTGCTCGAAGCGGCGGACCACCCTGGAGGCCGTGCGGGCACCCTCGAACGCGGCGGATTCCGCTTCGACACGGGCCCCACCGTGCTGACGATGCCCCACCTCATCGACCGCTGCTTCGAGGCCGCCGGTGTGGACCGGGCCGACCTGCTGACCCTCCGGCCGGTCGACCCGATGTACCGAGCCGTCTACGCCGACGGCTCCGAGCTGCGGGTGCGGCATGGGCGCGACGCCATGACCGAGGAGATCCGCCAGGTGTGCGGTCCGGCGGAAGCCGAGGCCTTCGGTCGGTTCTGCGAGTGGCTCACCGATCTGTACGAGCTCGAGATGCCGAGCTTCATCGAGCGCAGCTTCGACTCGCCGCTCGACCTGGCTTCGCCCGCTGCGGCCCGGCCCTCGACCTGGTGCGCCGAGGCGGCTTCCGCAAGCTCTCGAAGGTGGTCGGTGGCTACTTCGCCGACGAGCGCCTGCAGCGCATCTTCACCTTCCAGTCGATGTACGCGGGCCTGGCGCCGTACGAGGCGCTGGCCATCTACGCCGTCATCACCTACATGGACACCGTCAACGGCGTGTTCGTGCCCGAGGGCGGCATGCACGCCCTCCCGGTCGCGCTCGCCGCCGCGGCCGAGAAGGCGGGTGCCACGTTCCGGTACCGCACGCGTGTCGACCGGATCCTCCTCGCCGAGGGCACGTCCGGGCGGGTCACGGGCGTGCGGCTCGACGACGGCGAGGTGGTCGATGCCGACGCGGTCGTCGCCAACCCCGACCTGCCCGTCGCCTACCGCACGCTCCTCCCCGGCACGCCGATGCCGCGTGCGGCGCGACGGGGCCGCTACTCGCCGTCGGCCGTCGTGTGGCACCTCGGTGTGCGGGGCGAGCTCCCGCCTGGCACCGAGCACCACAACATCCACTTCGGCCGCGAGTGGGACAGCGCCTTCAGGGCGATCCTGCGCGACGGCGTGCGGATGCCGGACCCGTCGATCCTGGTCAGCGTGCCGTCGCTCCACGAACCGACGATGGCGCCGGCCGGAGCCCACTCGCTGTACGTCCTCGAGCCGACCCCCAACCTCGACGGCCGGGTGGACTGGCGAACGGAGCGCCCCAAGGTGCGGGACGACCTCCTCGCCCGCCTTGATCACCTGGGCTACCCGACCGCCATCGAAGTCGAGGAGCTCGTCGACCCCCTCGACTGGGAGGCGCAGGGCATGGAGCGCGGGACACCGTTCGCACTGGCCCACACGTTCCGCCAGACCGGCCCGTTCCGCCCCGGCAACCTCGAAGCCCGAGCGCCCGGCCTGGTGTTCACCGGCTCCGGCACCGTGCCCGGGGTCGGCGTCCCGATGGTCCTCGTGTCCGGGATGCTGGCGGCCCAGCGGGTCGAGGCGATGAGCCCGGCATGACCACCACCCTGGACGAGAGCTACGCGCGGTGCCGCGAGCTGAACAAGCGCTACGGCACCACCTACTACTGGTCGACGTTCGTGCTCCCGCGCGTGAAGCGCCACCACGTGTGGGCCCTCTACGCGTTCTGCCGTCACGCCGACGACATCGTCGACGACCTCGGTCCCGCGGTGGTGGAGGTGCGGGAGAAGGCGCTGGACGACTTCGGCGACCGGTTCTTCGCTGACCTTGCCGCGGGGCACTCTGACGATCCGGTGCTCAAGGCGGTCGTGCACACGGTGCGCGCCTTCGACATCGACCCGGGCTGCTTCCTCCGGTTCCTCCGGTCGATGGCGATGGACCTCACGGTCACCGAGTACGCCACCTGGGACGACCTGCTCGGCTACATGGACGGCTCGGCCGCGGTCATCGGCGAGATGATGCTGCCGATCCTCGAGCCGTTGGCGCCGGAGGCCCTCGGCCCGGCCCGTGACCTCGGGAACGCCTTCCAGCTCACGAACTTCCTGCGCGACGTCGCGGAGGACCTCGACCGCGGGCGTGTCTACCTGCCGCAGGAGGACCTCGACCGCTTCGGCGCCGATCCGCGCCGCGTCGCACCGTCGACGAGCCGTGGCGGGAGCTCATGCGGTTCGAGGTCGATCGCTGCCGCGAGCTCTACCGGTCCGCCGACCGCGGTGTCGACCTGCTCCCTCCCAGCTCGGCTCGGTGCATCGGCGCGGCGAGGACGCTGTACTCCGAGATCCTCGACCGGATCGAAGCGTCGGGGTACGACGTGTTCCGTCAGCGGGCCACCGTCCCCACCTGGCGCAAGGCCGGCCTGGCCGGCCGGATGCTGCTCCAGCGCGGCGGGTGAACGCCCCGACCGCCCTCCTGGTCGGCACTGGCTGGCTGGCGGGCACGCTCCTGCTGTGGCGCGTGCGCACGCCGTCCCCCGCGGCGACTCGTGGGCTGGCGGGGACGGTGTCGGTGGTGATCCCCGCTCGCGACGAGGAGCGCAACCTCCCGAGGCTCCTCGCCTCGCTGCGCGCCCAAGACGAGCCGGCGCTGGAGGTCGATCGTCATCGACGACGGGTCCACCGACGCGACCGCGACGGTCGCGACCGCCGGCGGCGCGACGGTGATCCACGCGCCCGAGCCGCCCGCCGGCTGGTTGGGGAAACCGTGGGCCTGCGACACCGGACGGCAGGCGGCGCGAGGGGAGCGGCTCCTGTTCCTCGACGCCGACACCTGGCTGGCGCCGCGATGGCGTCGCCCGCCTGGCCAGCGCTCACGCCGCCGTCGCCCCCGCCGGCCTCCTGTCCGTCCAGCCCTTCCACGAGGTGCGCCGCCCCTACGAGCACCTCTCCGCCATCGGCAACGTCGTGCCGATCATGGCCAGCGGCGCGGCGAGCATCGCTTCGTCACCGGTCGCTCCCGCGTCGCCTTCGGCCCCTGCCTGCTCACCGCGCGCGACGACCTCGACGCCGTCGGTGGCTTCGGCGCGGTGCGCGGCGAGATCGTGGAGGACGCCGCTCTCGCCGGCGCCTACCGCTGGCGCGAGCGACCGGTGCGCTGCCTCGGCGGGCGGCGACGACGGTGCGGTTCCGCATGTACCCCGATGGCGTCCGCTCCCTCGTCGCAGGGATGGACCAAGAACCTGGCGGGTGGCGCGCCTGCGCACCGCGCCGATCCCGACGTCGGGCGCCGCGCTGTGGGTGACGGCGGCGCTGGCTGCCACCGTCGCCGTGGTCACTGACGCCGGCGGCGGGCGATCGGGCTCGCCGCGCGCTGCCTTCGCCGTCCAGCTGCACTGGATGCTGCGGCGGCTCGGTTCGTTCCACCCGGTCGCCGCGGTGCTCTTCCCGATCCCGCTGGCTGGCCTTCGTCCTCCTGTTCCTGCGCTCGGCTGGCCTGCGCCTCGCGCATCGGCCGGTGACCTGGCGCGGCCGGCGCATCCCGGCCCGACCGTGACGCTGCCGCTCGCCATCGACCTGTCGCCGTGGGGGATCCTCGCTGGCCAACGTGGTCGGGTCGGCTCTGATCCACGCCGGCACCGGCTACGGCGTCCACCGGCTGCCCCTCGAACGGCTCGAGCGCGAGGGGTGGCTGCTGCGCCCGCACCGCATCGAAGCGGGCGGTCGGCTCTACGAGCGCGGGCTGCGGATCCGGTCGTGGAAGCACCGCCTGCCGGACGCGGGCGCGCTGTTCGCCGGTGGCGTGCGGAAGCGCCAGCTGCTCCGGGATCTGCCGCGCTTCGTGGGCGAGGCGCGCCGCGCGGAGCTCGGCCACTGGCTGGCCCTCGCCGCCAGCCCGCGTGTTCGCGCTGTGGAACCCCGTCACCGGTCTGCGTGCTCATGCTGGCGTACGGCCTCGTCGACCAACGTCCCGTGCATCGCCGTCCAGCGCTACAACCGCCAGCGAGCCCAGCGGATCAGCCTGCGCCAGCGGACCACCACCGGTTCTTGAGTCACTTCGCTGCGGTCTTCGCAGCCAACCGACTCAAGAACCGGATCTAGCGGGTACGGCGCGCTCGAGCGGGTCGTGGGCGCGGACGCGGTTCGTCGTCTCGGCCCGGCGGAGGGGGAGGAGCATGCCGTAGGGCTCGGCGCTGGTGAGGTGGTGGGCCCGGTGCGACTCGCGGAGCCACTCGAGGTAGCGCCACCTCGGCACCGGCACAGGGAGGCGGTGGTGGATGTACACCTCGTGCACGAACAGGTAGGCGGCGCCGTAGGCCGTGACCCCGATCCCGACCCACCAGAACACGGGCCAGCCACCACGAGCGAGGGCGAACAGCAGGATCCCCATCGACGAGAAGGCGAGGGGGAACAGGTCGTTGCGTTCGAACCGGCTCGTGGCCGGCGCGTGGTGGCTGCGGTGCCACGCCAGCGCGAAGCCGTGCATCACCCAGCGGTGGGTGGCGTAGCTGACCGCCTCCATCGCCACGAAGGCACCGAGCGCGAGGAGCAGCGAGCTCATGCGTCCACGACCTGTCGCTCGGCGGGCGCGCGAGCACCGGCCCCGAGACGATCCCAGGCGAGCATCACGAGGGTGAGGAGCGCGAAGGCGTACACGAACTCCTCCAGCGGGATGTCCCAGATGGGAGAGATGCCGCTGGTGTCGTCCGGCCGGTAGAGCACGATCGGTGCGGACTGCTTCGTGAGCCAGCCGTCGACTGGGATCATGAACGAGTAGCAGATGGCCATCGAGATCCAGTACGCAGGCTCTCGGAACAGCCCCGAGCGGAACACGCGTAGCTCCAGCAGCACCACGGCCACCGCCGCGGTCACCGCGAGCGTCGGATAGATGGGCATCAGGTCCGCTCGCCCCGACCCAGGATCCTGCGCACCGTCTCGAGGGTCAGCAGGCCGCAGATCGGGATGACCGTGAAGAACACCAGCTCCTCGATCGCCATCCCACCGGGAAGCGTCAGGCCGACCGTGTAGTCCGGGTTGAAGTCCCACGTGCCCGTGGACGTCGCCCAGATGTCCCAGACGACGAACAGTGCGAACGCGGGCAGCAGCGACAACGCGAGGCGCCGCGGTTGTCGCCACACGCGGGCGCCGAAGTACAGCTCCAACGGAAGCGTGACCACCACGCAGGCGCCCATGAGCAGCAGGTACTGGAAGCGGTCCACGACCGCTCCAGCCTAGGAGCGCGCCGGGGTGCTGCCACCCCGCTGGACCTGAGGCCACCATCCTTGGCGCTGAGGCCGATCCGGGGTTGAGTGGAGGGGTGGTTGGGGACAGCACGTCGGGCAGGCGGCATCGTCGCGTTCGCCCGCGCGGAGTGGCGGGCGCGACGCCAGTCGCACGTCGTGGTCGCCCTGCTGACCGCGATCGACGGTGGCGGTGGTGCTGGCCACCCTGTGCGCCGCCGAGCGATCCCGTACCGCGTTCGACCGCTTGCGCGAGGCGACCCACGCGTCCGATGTCGTGGTGATCATCAGCAGCGGGAACCCCCAGGAGACCGTTGCGGCAGCTACGGGACACGCCGGGCGTGATCGACGCCGCGAGGGATCGTCGAGCTCGCCGTGCGCCCGGCAGGGACCGACCTCATGCCGGTCCTCGACCTGAAGGGACTCGCCCCCCGGGTCGACGACCGCTCCGCGACCGTCGACACCCCGATCGTCACCGACGGTCGCGCGCCTCGCTCCGGTCGCGCCGACGAGGTGGCGCTGAGCGCGGGTCTCGCCCGGGATCTGGGTGTGGGGACCGGGCGACGAGCTGCGGCTCGAGACGGTGACGACCGGCTGGATCGAGCAGGCGTTCGCAGGGATCAACCCCGGAACACCCGATGGTCCGACGGTCGCGGTGACGGTGACGGGCATCGCCCGATCAGCCGGCCGAGTTCGGTCAGGTTCCAGCGGTGGTGCACCTCACCCCAGCGTTCGTCGAGCGCTACGGCGGGGAGATGGAGCAGCGACACGGCATCCACGTGCGCCTCGAGCGGGAGGCACTGGAGCGGTACCGGAACCGTGAGCTGGTGCTGTTCCTCGGGAACGACGACGAGGAGTCGCCCTACGGCGACCGTGGGTCGACCGAGGACGGGCTCGCGACCGTCGCCACGGGGCTGCGTCGTCCTCGGGCTCGTGGCCGGGGTGGCCGGCACCCTCGCGCTCGTCCTCGCGCTGGCCCGTGCGAGCCGCGCGTCGATGCGGGACCGCTCCACGCTCGTGTCGCTTGGCTGGATGCGGGGCGACGAGCTGCGCGGACTGGGCCTCGCCTACGTCCCCGCCGTCGTGGTCGGCCTGGCCCTCGGTGTGGCGGCGGGTGTGCTCGCGTCGCCGCGCGCGTTGGTCGGCCTGGCCGGCGCCATCGACCCTCGTCCGGACGCAGTCCTCGTCAGAGCTGGGCTGGTGCTGGCCGTCGCGGGAGGGGCCACCATCGTGACCCTCGCCCTCCTGGTGGCGGTGGGCGCACTGGCGACGCGGCGCTCGCCTCGCTCCACCCCGCGAGTCGTGTCGGACGCCACTGGGCCGGCCGCTGCCCGTCACCCTTGGCCTTCGGCAAGCGTTGGTCGGCCCCGCCGACAGGGGCGGGCGCTCCAGCCGCGGCGCGCTCGCCGCGGTGGTCGGCGCGACGACGGTGGCGCTCGGGGCGTTCGTGGTGAGCTCGTCCATCGGCCGGTTGCAGAGCGACCCTTCCCTGAGCGGTCGGTGGTCGGAGCAGGTGGTCGACGGTGGCTTCTCCTTCGAGGTCGTCGACGAGGTGCTGACCCGTTTGGACGCCGACGACCGGGTCGCCGCGCTCGCCGCCCTTCACCAGGACATCGGCACGATGCCGGGAGTCGGTGACGTGGACCTCCTCGTCTACGACCTCCGTCGAGGGCGGCTCGACGTGTCGATCACCGAGGGTCGGATGCCGCTCGCCGCCGACGAGATCGCACTGGGTCCGGCGACGCTCGAGATGGCCGGCGCGCGCGTCGGCGAGGAGATCCGGTTGTCAGCCGTCGCGGGAGCGGTGCACTACCGGGTCGTCGGCGCCGTGCTCTTCCCGGAGGGCGACTTCACCCACGACGAAGGAGCGGCGCTGACCGTCGCGGCCGCGGAGCTCGTGCTGGGAGACGCCTACACAGAAGAGCGGTTCATCCACCAGGCGATGTTCGACTGGGCCGACGGGGTCGACGTGGTCGCCGCCGACCGCGAGCTGGAGGAGGCCGGGCTGATCCTCGTTCCGAGCGCCACCGGGCTCAGGCCACCGACCGTCAAGAACCTCGGCGAGGTCGAGCACCTCCCGAGGCCCTTGGCGCTGCTGCTCGGGCTGCTGGCGGCGGCCACGTTGCTGCACGCGGCCTGGACCGGTACCGCGCAACGGTCTCGCGAGCTGGTGACGTTGCGTGCGCTGGGGGTGACTCGTCGATCCACCGCGGTGATGGCCTGGACGCAGACCCTGGTCATCGTGGCGGTCGGGCTGCTCATCGGCGTGCCCCTCGGCGTGGCGGCTGGCCGGCTGACCTGGCAGCCGATCGCCGAAGACGCCCACGTGGTGGTGCACCCGGTCCTCAGCTGGTCGTCGCTCGGCTTCGTCGTCGGGTTCGCCGTGGCCACGGGTGTGGTCGTGGCCGCCCTGGCGGGCCATCGGGTCGGGCGCCTCCGTCCGACGGTCCACCTGCGAGCCGAGTGAGATCCCAACGTCTGTGGTCGATTTCGCTCGCATACCGAGCGTTTTCGACCGCAGACGGTGTCAGAGGTCGGGGAGGCCCATGTCGAGGTTGGGCTGCTCGATGCCGCCGTCGACCTCGAACACCTTGCCGGTGACGTAGCCGCCGGCCGGCGAGGCGAGGAAGAGCACGGTGGCCGCGATCTCCTCGGGGTCGCCGATGCGCTTGAGCGGCGTGCCCTGCTCCATCGTGGTGCGGAGGTCGTCGTCCTCCAGCACGATCTCGAGGGCGGAGGTGGCGATCGACCCGACGGCGATCGCGTTCACCCGGATGCGCGGGGCGAGGTCCTGGGCCGCCAGGCGCGTCCAGTGCGACAGTGCCGCCTTGGCGGTGCCGTAGGCGACGAAGCCGCGGGCGGCGGTGCGGCCCATCATCGAGGAGATGCCGACGACGGCGCCGCCGCCGGTCTCGAGCATGATCGGCACTGCGGCGCGCGTGAGGGCGTGGGCGGTGGCGACGTTCCACGAGAACTCGCGGATGAGTCGGCCCGGCGAGGTGTCGAGGAACGGGCGCGGCATCGACCCACCGACGTTGTTCACCACGATGTCGATGCGGCCGAGCTCGCGCTGCGCGACCGCGGCGAGGTCGGCCACGGCGTCGAGGTCACTCAGGTCGGCCGGCACCACGACGGCGCGACGGCCCACGGCCTCGACCTGCGCCGCCACCGCGTCGAGCTGCTCCTTCGTGCGGGACGAGAGCACGACATCGGCACCGGCTTCCGCGAGGGCAAGGGCCGAGGCGGCGCCGATGCCCCGCCCGGCTCCGGTGACGATGGCGACCTGGTCGTCGAGGCGGAAGCGGTCCTGGATCATGGCGGGGGACCCTAGCGATCCCGATGACTCTCCCTGATGACATGCGTCACACCCAGGGCAATCCCTGATTGCACCGTCACACCGTGCCCGTAGATTGACGCCTGTCGTGGCGGAACGACCTCCGGTCGCTCCCGCCCCTGTTCCCCCCGGAGGTCCCTCGTGTTCGCTCGTCTCGGTTCGTGGTGCTTCCGGAAGCGCAAGCAGGTCGTCGCCCTGTGGATCCTCGGCGTCGTGGTGGTGGGCGGCATCTCGGGCGCCGTGGGTGGCAGCTTCGGCCAGGACTTCGAAGCGCCGAACTTCGAGAGCACACGCGGCCAGGAGATCCTGCTCGACGACTTCGACGACGAGGTCGGCTCGGGCACGCCCGGCACGATCGTGTTCCGCGCGGAGCAGGGCGTCGACGACCCCGAGGTCCGCGCGGCGATGGAACAGCTGTTCCAGATCGTCACCACCATCGCCGACGATCCCGACGTCGACCTCGACAGCGACGTGTTCGCCGGCCTCGATGCCGCGGGTCGCACGGCGCTCGAGGACGCCGACCTGGACACGTGGGAGGGCATCACGCTGGTGAGCCCCTACGAGGCCGGCGGCGAGCGTCAGATCTCGAACAGCGGCGCCGAGCCCGGCAAGATCGCCTATGCCGACCTCCAGATCCCCGGCGACGATTGGGAGGAGGCGGGGGTCATCGGCCGCACCCTCGAGGAGATCCTGCCCTCCGCTGAGGGTCTCCAGGTCGAGCTCGGCGGCGCCGCGCTCGGGGAGTTCGAGGAGCCCTCCACCGAGGCCCTCGGGCTGGCCTTCGCCGTGGTGATCCTCGTGGTGGCCTTCGGCTCCGTGCTGGCCATGGGCCTGCCCGTGGGCGTGGCGCTGGCCGGCATCCTCGCCGGCTCGGTGATCGTCACCATCCTGTCGAACCTCCTCACCATGCCGGACTTCGCGCCCTTCCTCGGGATCATGATCGGCCTCGGCGTGGGGATCGACTACGCGCTCTTCATCGTCACCCGCTACCGGGAGAACCTCCACCACGGCCACACGTCCGAGGAGGCCACGTCGATCGCCATCGACACCGCGGGTCGTGCCGTCGCCTTCGCCGGCGTCACCGTCGTCGTGTCGTTCCTCGGCATGGTGGTGATGGGCATCAGCTTCATCCAGGGCCTGGCCGTGAGCGCCGCCGTCGTGGTCGCCATGACCGTGGTCGCGTCGCTCACGCTCCTCCCCGCCCTCCTCGGCTTCGCCGGCGACCGCATCGAGGTCACCCGCTGGCGCGGTGTGATCGCCACCGGCTTCGCCGCCCTCGGGCTGGTGGGCGTCGGCTTGAAGATCGGCCCGCTGGCCGGCGCCGGCTTCTTGCTCGCCATCGTCACGATCCTCGCCGGGTTCGTGGCCCCGCCCCTGAAGCGCGAGCTGCGACGGCGGCCCCCGAAGCCGATCCGCGAGACCTTCGCCTACCGGTGGAGCCGCCTGATCCAGCACCACCCCTGGCCCGCCGCCCTTGCGGGTGCGGTCGTCCTCATCGTGCTCGCCGTCCCGGTGTTCGGCCTCCGCCTCGGGTTCTCCGACGAGAGCAACTTCGAGGAGGACACCACCACCCGCCAGGCCTATGACCTCCTCGCCGACGGGTTCGGGCCGGGCTTCAACGGGCCGTTCTTCCTCGCCGCCCGCGTCGAAGGTGCCGCCGACCCGGCTGCGCTCGCGGGCGTGTCCGAGGCCGTCGGCGCCGACCCCGGCGTGGTGTTCGTGTCGCCGGCCCAGCCCAACGACCCCGACGCGCCCACCGCCTACCGGTGGTTCATCGTCCCGAGCACCACCCCGCAGGACGCCGACACCACCAAGCTGGTCAACCGTCTCCGCGACGACGTGCTGGTGGAGGGCGAAGACGCCCTCGGCACCGAGATCGCGGTCACCGGTCAGGTTCCCGGCACCGTCGACTTCTCCGACCTGCTGGCTGACCGCATGCCGTACTTCTTCATCGCCGTGCTGCTCGTGTCGTTCCTGCTGATGATGGCGGTGTTCCGGTCGGTCCTCGTGCCGCTCAAGGCCGTGATCATGAACCTGCTGTCGATCGGGGCCTCCTACGGCATCACGGTGGCGATCGTGCAGTGGGGTTGGCTCAGCGACATCACCGGCCTCACGCCGGGGCCCATCGAGACGTTCGCGCCCATGATGTTCTTCGCCATCGTGTTCGGCCTGTCGATGGACTACGAGGTGTTCCTCCTGTCGAGGGTGAAGGAGGAGTGGCGCCGCACCGGCGACAGCCACCTCTCCGTGGCCAACGGCCTGGCCACCACGGCCCGGGTCATCACGGCCGCCGCCGCCATCATGGTGTTCGTCTTCGGCAGCTTCCTGCTGGAGAACGACCGCACGTTCAAGCTCTTCGGCGTCGGTCTGGCCACGGCGATCTTCCTCGACGCCACCGTCGTCCGGATGCTGCTCGTGCCGGCCACCATGGAGCTGCTCGGCGATCGGAACTGGTGGCTGCCCAAGTGGCTCGACCGGATCCTGCCGAACATCAACGTCGAGGGAAGCCCCGACGAGGTCTCCGAGGTCGACGACGACGGCGAGCCCGAGTCCGACCGAGAGCTCATCACCGTCTAGGTCTCAGATCGGCTGGGGTCGTGCGAGGCTGACGCCTCCATGGCGGCCTCGGACACCAGCCTTGATGCGGCGCCGCTTGCTGCGCACGCGCGGGTTGCGGGCGTTCGTCGACGGGTTGGTGGCGGTGGTGCTGCCGACCTACCTGCTGGCGCGGGGGCTCAGCCCCACGCAGGTGGGCGCGGTCATCACCGCGACGTTGCTCGGGATCGGCCGCCGTCACCCTGACGATGGCGTTGCGCGGCGGTCGCTTCGACCGGGTGCACCTCCTGCAGCTGATGGCGCTCCTGATGATCGTGACGGGCCTGGCCTTCGGGATGGTGGCCGCCTTCGGGGCGCTCCTGGTCGTCGCCGCGGTGGGCACGATCAACCCGTCCTTCGGCGACGTGAGCGCCTTCCTGCCGATCGAGCAGGCGCTGCTCCCCGACACGGTGCGCCCGGAGAAGCGCACCCACGTCTTCGCCCGCTACAGCCTCGTGGCGTCGCTGGCGGGCGCGTTCGGCGCGCTCGCGGCTGGCGTCCCGGGGTGGGTGGCCGAGCACACCGACGTCTCCGAGCTGGACGCGCAGCGCGGCGTCTTCGTCTTCTACGCCCTGGTCGGCGTCGGACTGCTCCTGTCCTACCGGCAGCTGGCGCCGCGGCCGACCGTCGCCGTCGAGGGCCTCGGCCGCAGCGGGCTCGGGCGCTCGAAGGCGATCGTGCTGCGGCTGTCGGCGCTGTTCAGCGTCGACGCGTTCGGTGGCGGCTTCGTGGTCCAGTCGATCCTCGTGCTGTGGCTGTCGCTCCGCCACGACCTGTCGACGGCGACGGCAGGAGCCGTGTTCTTCTGGAGCGGAGCTGCTGACGGCGAGCTCGGCGCTGCTGGCGCCGAGGCTCGCGCAGCGGATCGGGTTGATCCGCACGATGGTGTTCACCCACGTGCCCGCCAACCTGCTGCTGATGTCAGCGGCGCTGATGCCGTCAGCGGGACCTGCCGTCGCGTGCCTCCTGGCTCGGTCGCTGCTGTCGCAGATGGACGTCCCCGCGCGCGTCGAGCTACGTGATGGCGGTGGTCGACCCGGAGGAGCGCACCGCCGCGGCCGCCATCACCAACGTGCCGCGCAGCCTGGCCTCGGCCCTCCCCCCGCTCGCCGCCGGGTGGATGCTCGAGCACTCGAGCTTCGGCTGGCCCCTGATCGTCGGGGGCGTCCTCAAGATCGCCTACGACCTCACGTTGCTCCGGATGTTCCACGACGTCCGCCCCCCGGAGGAGATCGAGGCCACGACGTAAGGTCTCGGCATGGCACGCATCTCGCCTCGCCTCCGAGTCCGGCATGGGAGAGCACGTCGACTGGGCGCTGCACCGCACCGAGATGGCGATCGGCATGGGCAAGTTCTCCGAAGCCGTCTACGGCAACACGAAGCTCGCCCTGCGAGAGCGGGAGGCGGCCCGCTGGACGATCGCGCTGATCAACGACTGCGTCGTCTGCCAGGACACGCGTGCCAAGGACGCCGCACCTCCACGACGTCGACGAGGGCTTCTACGCCGACGTCGCCTCGTGGGCCACCACCGACGCCCTCACGGTCCGCGAGAAGCTCGCCGCCGAGTTCGCGCAGCGCTTCGCCCTCGACCACCAGGCCATGGACGACGAGTTCTGGGCAGCGGTTGCACGCCGCCTTCGCCGACGACGAGGTCGCCGACCTCATCATCTGCTGCGGGATGTTCCTCGGCTTGGGCCGCGCCATGGCCGTGGTTGGCGTCAGCCGCCGCACGAGCGCATCATCGTCTGAGCCACGCCAGCGTCCGGGGGGACCGATGGCCAGCACACGACCTGATCATCCGAGGTGGGACGGTGCTCGACGGCACCGGCGCCCCCGCCCGCACCGCCGACGTCGCCGTCACGGACGGCATCGTCACCGAGGTCGGGCAGGTGGACGGCACCGCCACCCAGGAGCTCGACGCCGACGGCCTGCTCGTCACGCCGGGCCTCGTCGACATCCACGTGCACTACGACGGCCAGGCCACGTGGGACGACGCGCCTGATCCCGTCGGCCTGGCACGGCGTGACCACCGTCGTGGCCGGCAACTGCGGCGTCGGCTTCGCGCCAGTGCGCCCGGCCGACCACGACCGGCTGATCGAGCTGATGGAGGGCGTGGAGGACATCCCCGGCGCCGCGCTCCACGAGGGCCTGCCGTGGAACTGGCAGTCGTTCCCCGAGTTCCTCGACGCGCTCGACGGGCGCGTCGTTCGACGTCGACCTCGCCACCCACGTGCCCCACGGCGCCCTGCGTCTCCACGTCATGGGCGAGCGGGGCGCACAGCGCGAGATGGCCACGCCCGAGGACATCGAGGCCATGGCCGGGCTGGCCCGCCAAGCCGTCGAGGCGGGCGCCATCGGCTTCAGCACCTCGCGCACCCGCAACCACCGCAGCTCCAACGGCGAGCTCACCCCCACCCTCACCGCCGACGCCGACGAGCTGCTCGGCATCGCCCGCGCCATCGGCGCCACCGGCACCGGCGTGCTCCAAGCGGTGTCCGACTTCGACGACGTCGACGCCGAGTTCGCGCTTGTTCCGGTCGATGGCCGAGGCGTCGGGTCGGCCGCTGTCCTTCTCGCTCGCCGGCGTCGCGCGAGCGAGAGCTGGCGCCGCCAGCTGGAGCTGCTCGACGCAGGCCAACGCCGACGGGGTGCGCATGCGCGGCCAGGCCGCCGCCCGCGCCATCGGCATCCTGCTCGGCCTCCAGTGCACGCTCAACCCGCTGCTCGCCAACCCGGTGTGGCAGGAGATCGCCGCCCTGCCGGTCGCGGAGCAGGTGCGGGTGCATGTCCGATCCGGCCTTCAAGGCAGCGGGTGCTCGACGCCGCCGGCGCCGGGCGCGGAGCGCTCGGCGGCTTCGACCGCATGTTCGAGCTGGGCGACCCGCCCGACTACGAGCCCGACGCCGTCCACCAGCGTCGCGGCCCGTGCCGCGCGGGAGGGCCGCGACGCCCTCGAGCTCGCCTACGACCTGCTGCTCCAGGACGAGGGCCGCACGTTCCTGTACGTGCCGATCATCAACTGGTTCGACGGCAACCTCGATGCGGTGGGCGAGATGCTCGCCCACGAGCACACCGTCCCGGGCCTGTCGGACGGCGGCGCCCACGTCGGCACGATCTGCGACGCCAGCTTCCCCACCACGTTCCTCTCCTACTGGGGCCGCGACCGCGACGCCGGTCGCATGGACCTCGCCTACCTCGTGCGCCAGCACACCAAGGACACGGCCGAGACGGTCGGGCTGCTCGACCGTGGCGTGCTGGCGCCGGGCTACCGCGCCGACGTCAACCTCATCGACTTCGACGCGCTGCGTCGCCCGTCGCCCGGAGATGCGCCACGACCTGCCCGCCGGCGGCAAGCGGCTCCTCCAGCGGGCCGACGGCTACGTCACCACCATCGTCAAGGGGCAGGTCACCTACCAGGCCGGCGAGCCCACCGACGCCCTCCCGGGTCGGCTGATCCGGCGGGCGCGCACGAAGGCGCCGGTCGCGATGACGCTGCTCGGCCCGGCCGAGGTGCGACCCCTCGAGGAGCGCTGCGCGTGGCGCCGCGACGGAGGTGGGCGACTCCTACGTCTGGGAGCTCACCGACGACGACCGCGCCGAGCTCGACGCCGCCCTCGAGCACGCCGAGGCCCGCACCGAGCACACCCTCGACATCACCGCCGACGACTTCCCGCTCCCGCACGCTCGGCCCGAAGCTGGCCGAGGCCGCCCGCGAGCTCATCGAGGGCCGCGGGCGTCGTGCTGATCCGCGGCGTGCCGGTCGATCGGCTCGGCCCCGACCGCGCGTCGGCCGTCTACTGGGGGATGGGTCGCCACCTCGGGCGCCCGTGGCCGCAGAACCACAAGGGCCACCTGCTCGGCGACGTCACCGACCAGGGCAAGTCCGGGGCCGACCCCACCAGCCGCGGCAACGAGATCGGCGGCGTGGCGTTCCCGTTCCACTCCGACGGCTCGGATCTCGTCGGCCTGTTCTGCCTCGACGCCGGGGCGGGCGGCGGCGCCAGCCTCGTGGCCAACGCGGTCAGCATCCACAACGAGCTGGTGCGCACGCGAACCCGAGCTGGCCGCCGCCCTCTACGACGAGTTCGCCTACGACTTCCGCGGCGAGCAGAAGGCCGGGCAGCCGGCCCTGGTACCTGATGCCGCTGTTCACCGAGCGCAACGGCCGTCTCTTCGTCCGCTACATCCGGCCGTACATCCTCTCGGCGCGTCGCCACGCCGACGCGCCGGCGCCGTCGGACGCTGGCCGTCGCGGCCATGGACCGGGTCGACGCGATGTGCGCCGACCCCGACTTCCACGCTGTCGATGCAGCTCCAGCCGGGCGACATGCAGTTCGTGAACAACTACCACGTGCTCCACGCCCGGGACGCGTACACGGACGACCGTCCGAACGGACGCGTCCGCCACCTCAAGCGCCTGTGGCTCGAGACCGAGCGTGCTCACCGACGACGACAAGCCCGAGGGCTTCCGGCTCGGCGGAGGCACCACCGAAGACGTGGTGGAAGGCGTCCAGGCGCGCCGACGCCACCGGATGAGCCGTCGCGCACCCTGGCTGGTGGGCCTCCTCCTCGTCGGGGTGGTGGGCTGCAGCGACGACGACACCGCCACGCCCGACGCCGCCACCACGACCATCCGCCGCGCTCCAGGAGCTGGCGGCAGACGAAGACCTGTACGCGCTGGCCGAGGACCTGGACCCGGGCGAACCGGGCGAGATCATCGCCGTGCAAGAGGTCGAGGGCGTCGACGTCGACGGCAGCGTGCTCCGCGTCCTGTACCACTCGGAGTCGATCCAAGGTGAGGACATCGCCGTCAGCGGGATCATCGTCGTGCCCTCCGGCGAGGTGCCCGACGGCGGCCGCCCCGTGCTCGCGTGGGCGCATGGCACCACGGGCATCGCCGACCAGTGCGCGCCGAGCAAGGACCCGGCGGCGAACGGGATCGGGCTCGTGGAGCCGTTCCTCGAGCGCGGCATGGTGTTCGCCGCCACCGACTACGAGGGCCTCGGCACGCCCGGCCGCCATCCGTACGTGGTGGGCGAGAGCGAGGGGCGCGGCACCCTCGACATCGTGAAGGCGGCGCAGAACCTGGGCGGTCGCATCGGGGCGTCGAACACCGTCGTGGTGTGGGGCCACTCGCAGGGCGGCCACGCCGCCCTGTTCGCGAACCAGATCGCCGAGGACTGGGCGCCCGACCTCGACGTGGTCGGCACGGTGGCCGGCGCGCCGCCATCCCAGCTCCCGCTGATCGCGGTCGCGCTCCGCAACAGCCCGTACCGCTTCTACCTCGGCATGGCGGCGGCGGGCTGGGAGGCGGCCTACCCGGAGGCCGATCCCTCGCTCGTCCTGTCACAGCTAGGCCTCGACACGCTCCACCTGGTCGACGAGGGGTGCACCGAGGAGCTGGCGTCGGCGTGGAGCGACGTCCCCTACGAGGACCTCGTCACCGCGGATCCGAAGGACGTCGAGCCGTGGGCGACCCTGCTCGTGGAGAACGACCCTGGCTTCGTGGTCGGGGAGTCGCCGATCCTCATCATCCACGGGGAGGACGACGAGCAGATCCCGCTCGTCAGCTCCGAGCTGCTGCTCACCCGCATGTGCGGCATCGGTCAGGTCGTGGAGCGTCGCACGTACCCCGACCAGACCCACTCCGGCGTGATCGCCGCCTCGCTCGACGACATGCTCGAGTGGATCGACGCCCGCCTCGCCGGCGACGAAGACGTCCCCACCGGCTGCTGACCGTCGCACGCCGGGAGCGTGTCCGGATCTGACGCGCCGCGTCGGGCGAGCGGTCCTAGGTTCGGGCCATGACGATCGTTGCTGACCGGGCCGCTCACTTCCTCGCACTGCACGGTGGCGATCACCCGCTGCTCATGCCGAACCCGTGGGACGCCGGGTCCGCCAAGCTGCTGGCGTCGCTGGGCTTCGCGGCGCTGGCCACCACCAGCAGCGGGTTCGCCGGCACCCTCGGCCGGCGGGACGGCCGCGTGACCCGCGACGAGGCGCTGGCCCACGGCGAGCTGCTCTCGGCCGCGGTGGACGTGCCTCTGAGCGCCGACCTCGAGAACGGGTTCGGCGACGACCCCGACGCGGTGGCCGAGACCATCCGCCTCGCCACCGCCACCGGGCTGGCCGGCGGCTCGATCGAGGACTACTCAGGGCATGACGGCGACCGCATCTACGACCTCGGGCTGGCCACCGAGCGCGTCACCGCTGCCGCCGAGGCCGCGCACGCCGGACCCGTCGGCTTCGTGCTCACGGCCAGGGCCGAGAACCTGATCCGGGGTCACGCCGACCTGCCCGACACCATCGCCCGGCTCCAGGCGTACCAATCGGCGGGCGCCGACGTGCTCTTCGCTCCTGGCCTCCGCACCGTCGCCGACATCGAGACGGTCGTGCGGGCCGTTGACCGTCCCCTCAACGTGCTCGCCGGCCCCGGCGGGCCGACCGTGCCCGAGCTGGCGGCTGCAGGGGTGGCCCGGATCTCGGTCGGTGGCTCGTTCAGCTACGTCGCCGTCGCGGCGGTGGCCACCGCCGCGCGGGAGCTCCTCGAGCAGGGGACGCTCGGCTACGGCCCGCAGGTGATCGAGGGCGTCGAGCTGGCCAAGCGCGCCTACAGCTGAGCGCCGCGCCTAGCGGACGGCAACCGGCGTCGCGTCCTTCTCGATGCGGCCGTGGGCGAAGCCGCCGCCGCTGCTCCACTCGTGGCTCGTGGCCACCACATCGAGGATGCGGTCGGTGAGCGGGTCGACCTCGAGGTCGGTGCCGTCGCCGAGGGGCGTGCGTCCCTCGACGAAGAAGCTCGTGCCCCGCAGCTCGAACGTGATCTCGATGGGCTCGCCGGAGCTGACGCCGATGAGGGTGGAGCCGAGCTCGTCGACCGCCACCCGCACCTCTTCCACGGCCGCGAGGTCGAACTCGCCGAGGGACGCCACGCCGCTGGCGACGAGCCGCAGCACTCGGAGCAGCCGGGGATCTGGCGGCAGCACGAGCTGGAGCGTGGTGGCCTCGGGGTCGGCCATCGCTCAGCCGTTCTCGGGCAGGACGTCGAAGGCTTCCGACGGCTCGTGCAGCCCGGTGATCTCGAGGACACGGTTGACGACGTCGGAGCGGGGGCCGATCTGCAGGCGCCCGCCCGCCTCGACCACCTCCCGGCCGGCGGCCACCAGCGCACCGATGGCGGACGAGTCGAGGAACGTGACCTTCGTGAGGTCGAGCAGCACGGTGGCGGCGCGGCCACAGGCCTTCATGATCGAGTCGGCGAGATCGGGGGCCGCGGCCATGTCGAGCTCGCCCCGCACCTCCACGCGCGACGAGGCCGTCGGCGGGATCGCCTGACCTCGACTGCGAAGCCTTGCGGCGATGACATCTGGGTCTCCGTTGGGTCGATTCGATGGAGGCAGCGCTCGCTGGGCCACGGGAGGCTACACGCCGGGTTCGAGGAGCTCGGCTACGTCCTCGCCCAGCTCCTCGCCCAGCTGGGAGAGGGTGGAGCGCAGGATCCGCGAGACGTGGACCTGGCTCACGCCGATCTCCTCGGCGATCTCGCTCTGGGTGAGGCCGAGGTAGAAGCGGAGGTACACGACGCGGCGCTCCCGCTCCGGGAGCGTGTTGAGGGCCTGCTGCACGACGACGCGCACGCTGGTCTCCACCAGGTCGTCATCGTCTTCGCCGGGGACGATCTCCTCGTTCTCGTCACCGCCGACGCCGGCGCTGAGGCTCGTCGACCGGTAGGCGGCCCCCGCTTCGAGCGCTTCCAGCACCTGCTCCGGCGTGCAGTCGAGGGCGTCGGCCAGCTCGTCGACGGTGGCCGATGCGGCCGAGGTCGTGGGCGAGCTGCTCGCTGGCGGCCTTCAGCTCGAGGTGCAGGTCCTTGAGGCGACGGCTGACCCGGACCGACCAGGTGCGATCGCGGAAGTGGCGACGGAGCTCGCCAACGATCGTGGGGACGGCAAAGGTGGCGAACCGCACCCTGAACGTGGGGTCGAAGCGGTCGACGGCGTTGACGAGGGCCAGGTTGGCCACCTGGAGGAGGTCGTCGGGCGACTCGCCGCGGCCGGCGAAGCGGCGGGCGCAGTGCCGCGCCAGCCACAGGTGCTCCTCGATCAGCTCGTCCCGGAGGGCGGGATCAGCGGTACGTCGGAGGATCGGCGAACTGCTCCTGCTCGATCTCCCTGTCATCGCGGTGTTCAGCTTCGGGCATCCGTGGGTGCGACCTGTTCCTCCGCGATGGGCGTGCGGGCGCCAGGGTAGCGAGGTGACCTGGGTTCGTCGGCACCGCCGTCAGGTGAGGGTGAACCACACGGCCTTGCTGCGGTCGTCGACCTCGTTGCTTCCCCAGCCGGCGGAGAGCTGGTCGACGATCAGGAGGCCCCGGCCGTTCGTGTCATCGGGGCGGGGCTGGCGCACCTGCGGGGGGTGGGCGACGTCGTCGTCGATGACGGCGACCCGGACCGCCGGGTCCTGCACGTCCACCACGATCTCGAACGGCGTGGCCGCATGGCGCACGGCGTTGGTGACCAGCTCGCTCACGAGGAGGAGGACGGTTTCGGTGTCCCCCGAGTAGCCCTCGTCCTGGAGCGCGTCAGCGACGAACTCTCGGGCCACCCGCACGTTCTGTGGCACCGGGTCGAATCGTCGCCCACGCTCGATGCCCCGAACGCTACCGTTGCTCGATTCGGATGGCATACACCCCGGCCTACCCCGATGTTCCGGTGAGCAGCCGCGCTAGCCGAACATGGCGGCGTGCACCGCGGCTCGATCGGGCTCGCGCGGCGCCTCCTCCACCCGCGCCGTGCGCCCGAGCACCATCGTCGGACGGGTGGCGGGGTCGTAGGTCGGCCACGCGAGAGCGGGCGTCGAGGGGTCACCCGTGCGAGCGAAGGCCAGCCACGCATCCATCATGTGCTCGGCGAGCGCATCGGCCTCCGGGCCGCTCCCCGTGAAGGCCGCCAGCTCCCCGCGGCCCTGGTTGCCGAAGGCGAAGGCGATCTCGAGGCCGTGGCAGGCGCCCAGCCACCCGCCCATGGCGGGCGAACCCCACTCGAACAGGTAGACGAACGTCGGGGCATGGGGTCCCTGCGCCTCGGCCATCCGCACGCCGTGCACGCGGAAGGACCGTTCGGACTCCACCGCGTAGAAGAGGTCGTTGGGCGCCGCCGGCTCGCCTCGGTCCTCGCGGGCCGCTCGCACGGCGCCGATGACGTCGTCGGCGGTGCCAGTCGGGAGGACCCGCTCGAGCCGGCGCTGGAGGCCGTCCTCGTCGAGGTCGCGGCTGTGGGGATCGGCGGCCGCCCACAGCTTCCACTCGTCGACGTTGGTGCCGATGATCGTGGGGACGCCGGCGGCGCTCCCCTCCGCGAGGATCGTGACCGGGCGCTTGAGCGGGATCGTGACCCCCTCGACCACCGGGATGAACGCGCGGTCGACGCGCTGCTCGATCTGCGCCTGCGCTCGCAGCAGGTCGGCGACCGGGACGTCGCGCAGGTCGGTCACCTGGTCCACGCCGACGACCGCGGCGGTCTCCTCCGCCAGCTCCGACGCGGTCGCGATCTTGGCGGCCAGCGGGGCACCGCTCTGCACGATGGCCTTGTGGAAGAGCCCGCGGGCCGACGGCATGACGCACAGCAGCGAGACGGCCGCCGCCCCCGCGGACTCGCCGAACACGGTGACGTTGCCGGGGTCGCCGCCGAAGGCGGCCGCGTTGGCCTGGACCCACCGGAGCGCCTCGACGCAGTCGAGCAACCCCCAGTTGCCGGTCGGCTCGCCGTCCTCGGCCAAGGACGGGTGGGCGAGGAAGCCCAGCGCACCGAGGCGGTAGTTGATCGTGATCACCACCACGTCGCCGCGTGTCGCGAGGGTCGTGCCCTCGTAGAGCGGGCTGGCCCCCGAACCGGTGCGGAAGGACCCGCCGTGGATCCAGACCATCACCGGCCGGGCGGCATCGTCGAGGCCCGGGGTCCAGACGTTGAGGGACAGGCACTGCTCGTCCTGGAGAAGGTCCGCCCGCTGGAACTGGGCCCCGGCCACCTGGGGGGCGATGGGGCCGAAGTCGTCGGCGTCGCGCGCACCGCTCCAGCTGGCCGGCGGCACGGGTGGCGCGAACCGGTCCACGGTCGCGTACGGGATGCCGCGGAACACCGCGATGCCCTCGTCTCGGGCGCCCCGCACGGTGCCTTCGCGCGTGCGCACCACGGGTGCGTCGTCCATCGGTCGTCCCCCTCGTGCCGGCCTCTGCGAAGACGAACACTAGGTCGCCCGGAAGGAGACCGTTTGCCCGCTATGGTCGGATGTCGTGACCGCTCCGATGCCTGCCGAGCCCACCGTCGACGGCCGGCGCGCCCGTCGACACCGCAGCCGCGACCTCGCCGTCGACGCGCTGCTCGACCTGCTGGGCGAGGGCGTGCTGCGCCCCACCGCGCAGCAGGTGGCCGAGCGCTCCGGGGTCTCGCTGCGGTCGATCTTCCGCATCTTCGACGACGTGGAGTCCCTCAACGCCGCCGCCGCCGCCCGGCAGCTGAGCCGGGTTCGCCACCTGTTCGTCGACGTGCTCGCCACCGGCAGCCTGGCCGACCGGGTGGCCGAGATCGTGTCGATCAACAGCCGCCTCTACGAGTCGATCGCCCCGATCCGCCGAGCCGCGCTGCGGGCCGCCCCCGAGTCGCCGGCGCTCCAGGAGCAGCTCGACCGGGCCCGCATCTGGGTCCGAGCCGAGGTGGAGCGGGTGTTCGCCGACGAGCTGGCCGACGCCGGGCGGGACACGGCCGCCGCGGTGGAGCTGGCGCTGTCGTTCGAGGCCTGGGATCAGCTGCGGTCGGCCCAGGGCGTCTCGGCGAGCCGCGCGGCCACCAGCGTCACGCGGATCCTCACGGCCCTGCTCGAACCGCACGCGTAACTCGCGTCGCATCGGTGCCGTCACCGCGCTAGAGAAGGGGCGTGACCACCGCCCCGCCCGCTCGTCGCCCCGGCGGCGGCCACCACGACGGCCGCCTTCTCGACCAGCGACTGGGCGATCTTCACCTCGATCGGCCTGATCTGGGGCGCGTCGTTCCTGCTTCATCGCCATCGGGCTCGACAGCCTCGAGCCGGGCTTGATCACCTCGCTGCGCGTGAGCCTCGGCGCGCTCGCCCTCGCGCTGCTCCCGGGCTCGCGGATGCGGCTGCAGCCGGAGGATCGGTCCCGCATGGTTGCGCTGTCGATCATCTGGGTCGGCATCCCGTTCACGCTGTTCCCGCTCGCCGAGCAGCACATCAACTCCGCCGTCACCGGGCTCCTCAACGGCGCCGTCCCGATGTTCACCGCCACCTTCGGGCTGCTGTTCTTCGGCCGGCGCACCAACGGGCCCGCAGCTGCTCGGGCTGGCCGTGGGCCTGGGCGGGGTCGTGCTGATCAGCCTGCCCGAGCCTGAGCGAGGGCTCGTCGCAGGCGCTCGGGTGTGGGCCTCGTCGCTCCTCGCCACGGCGTGCTACGGACTGGCGACCAACCTGGCCGCGCCGCTCCAGGCCCGGTACGGCTCCCGCGGCCGTGATGGCCCGCATGCTGGCCCTCGCCACGATCTGGACCCTGCCCTTCGGCGTTCGTCAGCATCCCCGACTCGCACGTCGAGCTGCGGCCGATCCTGGCCGTCGTGGTGCTCGGCATCGTCGGCACCGGCCTCGCCTACCTGCTGATGGGCACGCTCGTCGGCCGGGTCGGCCCCACCCGCGCGTCGCTTCATCACCTACCTGATCCCGGTCGTCTCGCTCGTCCTCGGCGTCGTCTTCAAGGACGACCACGTCGCCGTCCTCGCCCTGGCCGGCGTCGCCCTCGTGATCGTCGGCGCCGCCCTCGCCAGCCGCCAAGAGCGCGGTTGAAACAACGTCTGTGGTCGATTTCGCTCGGTATCCGAGCGTTTTCGACCGCAGACGTTGGGACCTTGGTCAGTCGGCGGAGCCGGTGAGCTTGAGGCGGCGGAGGCGGGACGTGGCGAGGGCGAGGGTGACGAGCGTGATGAGGCTCAGGCGGACGAGGGCCGCGTTGCCGTGGGGGATGCCCTCGCGGACGAAGTCGTCCCGCGCGTCGGCTGAGGCCGACGAAGGCGGCCCGTGCCTCCCAGGTCGGGCTGAGCTGGGCGATGCCCGCCAGCGCCGGCGCCGAGCAGGCGCTCGACGAGGAACACGAACGCCAGCGACCACACCGCGGCTCGTTTGGTGATGCAGCCGATGGCGAGGAACACGGCCACGTAGGCCTGGGCGCCGAACGCGGCCGCGATGGCCACCGCGTCCGCCACCTCCGGCGCGCCGGCGACGACGGCGGCGAGCGCGAACGCGACCGCCAAGGTGCCGGCGGCGGCGAGCGATGCCGCCCAGCCAGCGGCCCACGGCGATCTGCCAGGTCGGGACGGGGGACATCCACGTGAAGCTGAGCGTCCCGATCGCACCTCGGCGCCGAGCACGGCGTCGCCGATCACGAGGCACGTCACGGGCATGACCAGCCCGAAGAGCGCGTTGCGACGCCATGGCCGCGAAGGCGCCGCACGGCCGTGTCGTCGATGGTCGAGGCGATGAGCGCCGAACAGCAGCGACGCGGCCGCGGGGATGAGGGCGCCGACCCAACGCCGGCCGGGCAGGCAGCTCCGCAGCGTGTAGCCGACGAGGGCCGGCAGCACGGGGCGCGCCCGGGAGGCGGTCGTGGCGGTCATCGCACGAGCTCGCGGAAGAGGGCCTCGAGCGAGTCGTCGAGGGGGCGGACCTCGGTGAGGTGCACACCGAGGTCGCGGGCGGCCCGGGGGAGGAGCACGGCCAGCTCCTTGGCCCGGGTGGACGAGATGACGATGTCGTCGCCGTCGACGGTGCACGCCGGCCACCACGTCGCTGCCGAGCAGGGCGGCCGCGAGCCGCCGGCCGCCCTGCGCGCGGACCAGCACCTGCCGTGGCACGTCGTCCATGGCGTCGCGGATCGCGCGGTGCCCGCCGGCGGCCGCCAGCCGTCCTCGCACGATCACGATCACCCGCTCGGCCATCGACTTCGACCTCGTTGAGCACGTGCGAGCTGACGATGACCGTGCGCCCGTCGGCGCCGAGGCGCTTGAAGAGCGTGATGAGGTGGAGGCGCTGCACGGGGTCGGCGCCGTTGAGCGGCTCGTCGAGCACGAGCACGAGCGGGTTCTTCACCAGGGCGGCGGCCACCTTGCTCCGCTGGCGCATGCCCTTGCTGAAGCCGTCCATGCTGCGGTCGGCCACCGGCGTCATCTCGACCGTGTCGAGCGCCCACTCGACCACGGCGCGGTCGGCGAGCCCGTGGAGGTCGGCCACGTACGTGCACAGCTGGCGCGGGCTGAGCCCGCGCGGCACCGCCTCGTCCTCCGGGACGAGCGCAAGGGTGCGGTACACCTCGCGGTCAGCGCGCGGCGTCCGGCCGGCGACCGTCGACCTGGCCCTGGTTGACCGGGATCAGGCCGGTGATGGTCCGCATCAGGGTGGTCTTGCCGGCGCCGTTCGGGCCGAGCAGGCCGGTGACGCCAGGACCGAACGAGCAGCTCAGCTCGGACAGGGCCACCTTCTGGCCGAACCACACGGACACGTCGTTGGCGGTGACCGTGGCGTCGGCCACGAAGGCGGGATCGAGCGCCGCCGGTGGCGCGGGGCGGCGGCGGGAGAGGAGAGGGCTCGGTCACCGCTCCACCTCGTCGTACCGCTTGTAAGGAGCGAGGAGCGCCGACGAGCACCACTGCGACGAAGACGAGCGACCGCGTACAGGCCCACCGTTGGCCAGGCCCGACATCGGGTGGATGCCCTCGACGTGCCCGAGGAAGACGAGGTCGCGGAGGATCAGCGGGAGCATGAGCAGGTCGAAGAGCGGGGCGGCGGTGGGGTCTTCGTCACGACCACGAACTCGACGTCGCCGCTCAGCTCGGGCGGGAGCACGATGACATCGCCGTCCGGCGAGGTGGTGGTCGCCGGCGGGCCGGAGAAGCTCTCGCCCTCCTGCCTGACCGTCACGTCTCGGTCGCCGACGAGGACGCCCGACACGATCGACGTCACCAGGAACAGCCCGACGATCGACGCCCCCGCGATGATCCGGCGCGACGTGAGCGACGCCACCGCCACCCCGATGGCGGCGTAGAAGATCGCCAGGAACGCCACCGCGATGGGCACCTGCCAGATCACCTCCGCGTTCTCGCGGACGTAGTTCAGGGCGCCGTCCTCGCTCACGAGCATCTGGCCGACGAACAGCACCACCTGGGGGACGAACGAGAACGCGAACAGGATGGCGAACATGGCGCCGACCTTGGCGATCACGTAGTCGACGCCCGTGAGCGGCCGGGCGAACAGGAGCGGCAGCACCCGCTGGCGGCGGTCGGGGCACATGATGTCGGGGGCGGTGAGGGCCACGAACACGAGCAGCGCGTTGGAGACGCCGATGTACTCGCGATAGGTGATGAACTCGATGCGGTCGGCGATCGTGTCGCGGGTGAGGTAGCTCACCCCGACGTTGACGATCGCCGGGATCACGCCGATGCCGAGCAGCAACGCGAACGGCGACCTTCTGGCGCCACGGTCGCCGGATGCCCGAGCGCTCGCCGCACCGTGCGCGCGGAACAGCGCGGCCCGGGCGGCCGACCGGCCCCCACGCTGGCCCTCGTAGGGCCGGTACCCCCGGTCGTAGACGGCGCCGACCATCAGCCCTGCCCCGCCCGGTCGAGGAACACCTCGTCGAGGGAGGTGAGCCGGGTGGTCATCCGGTGCAGCGGAAGGCCGAGCTCGGCCACCGCGTCGCGGACGGTGTCGATGTCGTCGTCGCCCTGCACCTGCACCTCGACGAGCCCGTCGTCGACGACCGCCGTCAGACCCCGCGTCGGCCAGGCGGGCGATGAGGCCCGTCCCGCTCGACGCCGACGTCGACGGTGAGCAGGCCGGTGCGCTCGAGGAGCGAGCCCGGTGGCTCCGGACACCACGAGGTGCCCGCCGTCGAGCATCACCACGTGGTCGCACACCTGCTGCACGTCGTCGAGGAGGTGGGTGGCGAGCAGGACCGAGATCCCGAAGCTGCCGAGCCGGGCGACGAGGGTGAGCATCTCCTCGCGGCCCATCGGGTCGAGGCCGGCGGTGGGCTCGTCGAGCAGCACGAGCTGGGGGTCGGCGACGATGGCCTGGGCCAGCTTCGTGCGCTGGCGCATGCCGGTGGAGAACCCGCCGACGGGCCGGAAGCGCGCTTCGTCGAGCCCGACGAGGTCGAGCACGTCGGAGGCTCGCTGCCGGGCAGCGCGCGGCGGCAGGCCGCTGAGCTCGCCGAAGGTGGCCACCACGTCGGCCGCGGTCTGGTCGAGCGGCAGGCAGTCGTGCTCGGGCATGTAGCCGAGCTGGCTGCGGACGCCGAGGGGGTCGGCGGCCACGTCGATGCCGCACACCTCGAGGCTGCCGGAGGTGGGGTGGCTGAGGCCGAGCATCATGCGGAACAGGGTCGTCTTGCCGGCTCCGTTGGCCCCCACCAGGCCCACCCGGCCGGCCGGGATGTCGAGATCGAGGTCCGTCGACCGCCGTCACGGACGGGTACTTCTTGGTGAGCCCCCGCGTCCGGAGCAGCGCAGGCGTGGTGGGCATCCTGGCCAGTCTGCCAGGCGAAGATGTCGCCTTTGCCCCGCCCAGGCTCTAGGCTGGAGCCTCGAACAGGGAAGTCAGTCGGACTTGCTTGCAATGCAGATAGGTAGAGAAACGTGGCAACTGGAACCGTGAAGTTCTTCAACAACGAGAAGGGCTTCGGCTTCATCTCCCGTGAGCAGGGCGACGACGTGTTCGTCCACTTCTCCAACATCCAGGGGTCTGGCTACAAGACCCTCGACGAGGGTCAGCGCGTCGAGTTCGACGTGGCGCCGGGTCGCAAGGGCGAGGAAGCCCAGAACGTCCGGGTCATCTAGTCCCGAATCTTCTTTGAGGGAGCCGCCGGCACTCGTGCCGGCGGCTCCGTCATGCCAGGTGCCCGGGGGTCGTTAGGAAAGGAAGTACCCGATGGCCGCACAGAGAACGAGCTTCGAGAAGCTCCAGCGCGACCGAGCGAAGAAGGCCAAGCAGGCGGCCAAGCGGGAGAAGCGCCTCGAGAAGGGCACCGAGGTCGAGAGCGACGAGCTGGAGCCCCTGGCCCCCGCCGAGCCCGGCATCGAGCTGTCCGCTGGTGAGCTGCTGAAGCGGGTCGAGGAGATCCACCGGCTCTTCGACGACAAGAAGATCAGCTTCGAGGACTTCGAGGAGCAGAAGGCGGACCTCATGGCCCGCATCTCCGTCGACTGAGCGCAGGCTCAGCGTCGGATGGAGCTCTCGCGCACCCGTAGGGCGGGTGGGAGCACCACGTGGCGAGCGGGCAGGTCCGGCCCGGCGGTGGTGAGGAGCTGGGCGGCCTGGCGACCGATCTCACAAGCTCCTGCCCAAGTCGTTCCACAACAACGGGCTGCCTCGCCCCAAGGACTTCCTGGGCGGTGGCGAGAACATGCGGGCCAAGGACTTCCCGGTGCTGCACCACTCACCCGAGCGCTTCCTCGCCTGTCTCACCATCGACGGCGTGTTCGAGCGGCATCCCGGGCTGCGCGGCGGAGCGATCGAGCTCGGCGCCTCCTGGGTGCCGGCCATGCTCCGCAACCTCGATCACGCCCACCGCTCGTTCGCCCGGCACGAGCCGGCGTTCCACGATCTGCCCCTGCTCCCGTCGGAGTACCTCCGCCGCCAGGTGCGCTTCACGCCGTTCCCGTTCGAGGACACCCGCGAGCGCTTCTTCTGGCGCAACGGCGCCGAGCTGCTGGGGTTGTGAACAGACGTTGGGGGTTCAGACGTTGCGGCGGTAGCGGCCGCCGATCTCGAAGAGGGCGTCGGTGATCTGGCCGAGGCTGAGGACGCGCACCGCGTCCATGAGCACGGCGAAGAGGTTGTCGCCGGCCAGCGCCGCGTCGCGGAGGCGGGCGAGCATGGCGGGCGCCTCGTCGGCGTGCGCGGCGTGGAAGGCGCGGAGGCGGGTGAGCTGGCTCTCCTTCTCCGCCTCGGTGGAGCGGGCCAGCTCGATGACCGGCGGCGTCTCGCCGGCGTGGTGGCCGGGGGCGATGAACGTGTTGACGCCGATGATCGGCAGCGTGCCGTCGTGCTTGCGGTGCTCGTACTTCATCGACTCGTCCTGGATGCGTCCGCGCTGGTAGCCGGTCTCCATGGCACCGAGCACGCCGCCCCGCTCCGAGATCCGCTCGAGCTCGGCGAGCACCGCCTCCTCCACGAGGTCGGTGAGCTGCTCGATGACGAAGCTGCCCTGGTTCGGGTTCTCGTTCATCGAGAGCCCCCACTCCCGGTTGATGATCAGCTGGATGGCGAGCGCCCGGCGCACGGACTCGGCGGTGGGGGTCGTGACGGCTTCGTCGTACGCGTTGGTGTGGAGGCTGTTGGCGTTGTCGTAGAGCGCGACGAGGGCCTGGAGCGTGGTGCGGATGTCGTTGAAGTCCATCTCCTGCGCGTGCAGCGACCGCCCTGACGTCTGCACGTGGTACTTGAGGCGCTGGCTGCGCTCGTCGGCGCCGTAGCGGTCGCGCATCGTGACAGCCCAGATGCGGCGGGCGACGCGGCCGAGGACGGCGTACTCCGCGTCCATCCCGTTGGAGAAGAAGAACGACAGGTTGGGGGCGAACTCGTCGATGTCGAGGCCGCGCGCGAGGTAGCTCTCGACGTAGGTGAAGCCGTTGGCGAGCGTGAACGCGAGCTGCGAGAGGGGGTTCGCGCCGGCTTCGGCGATGTGGTAGCCGGAGATCGACACGCTGTAGAAGTTGCGGACCTCGTGCTCCACGAACCACGCCTGGATGTCGGCCATGACCCCGAGGCTGAACTCGGTGGAGAAGATGCAGGTGTTCTGCCCCTGGTCCTCCTTGAGGATGTCGGCCTGCACGGTGCCGCGCACCCGGCGGAGCACCTCGGCCGGCTCCAGCTCGGGGTGCTGGTCGATGGCGGTGTTGAGGAACATGGCGAGGATCGTGGGGGCCGGCCCGTTGATCGTCATCGACACCGACGTCGACGGCTCGCACAGCTCGAACCCGTCGTAGAGCGCCTTCATGTCGTCGAGGGTGGCGATCGAAACGCCGGCGTTGCCGACCTTGCCGTAGATGTCGGGGCGCTCGTCCGGGTCGAAGCCGTACAGCGTGACGGAGTCGAAGGCGGTGGAGAGGCGCGTGGCCGGCTGCCCCTCGGCGAGGAGGTGGAACCGGCGGTTGGTGCGGAAGGCGTCGCCCTCGCCGGCGAACATGCGGGCGGGGTCCTCGCCCTCCCGCTTGAGCGGGAACACCCCGGCCGTGAACGGGAAGCGGCCCGGCAGGTGCTCCGATCGCAGGAACCGCAGGAGCTGCCCGGCGTCGTCGTAGCGAGGGACCGCCACGCGCGGCACCAAGGAACCCGACAGGGTCTCCCGCTGCAGGGGCGCGCCGCTCGCGTGCGTGGCACCGGAGAGCTCCTCGACGAGTGCCGGCCAGCTGTCGAGGAGGGCGCGGTTCGACTCGTCGACCTGCTCGAACGCCTCGGCCAGCGCGGCGTCGAGGTCGCCGATGCCGCGGCCCTGCGCGGCCAGCAGGTCCTTGGTGCCGAGGATGTTGCCGACGGCGCGCACGGCTGCCACCTGCGCGTCGGTGGTGGCGTGGTAGCCGCGCACGGCTTCGGCGATCTCGGCGAGGTAGCGGGATCGCTCGGGCGGGACGATGGCGTGGATCTTGGTGCTGACGCGGCCCGTCACCGCCGGCAGGGTCCCCTCCGACACCGTGAGGCCGCGCTCGGCGAGGCGATCCCGGAGGTGCAGGTAGAGCGCGGTGGCGCCGTCGTCGTTGAACCGTGACGCGATGGTGCCGAACACCGGGAGCTCGGAGGGATCGACGTCGAAGCGCTCCCGGTTGCGCGCCATCTGCCGGCGCACGTCGCGCAGGGCGTCCTCGGCGCCCCGCCGTTCGAACTTGTTGATGACGACGGCCTCGGCGAAGTCGAGCATGTCGATCTTCTCGAGCTGGCTGGCCGCGCCGAACTCCGGGGTCATGACGTAGATCGGGAGGTCGACGTGGTCGACGATCCCCGCGTCGCCCTGCCCGATGCCCGGCGTCTCGACGATGACGAGGTCGTAGCCGGCGGCCCGGCACGCCGTGACGATGTCGTCGAGGCTCTCCGGCAGCTCGCTGGCGCCCCGCGTGGCGAGCGAGCGGAACAGCACCTGGGGCGGGTCGATGGCGTTCATCCGGATGCGGTCACCCAGCAGCGCGCCCCGCCGCGCCGGCGGGTGGGATCGATGGCCAGCACCGCGATGCGGAGCTTGTCCTCCTGGTCGAGCCGGAACCGCCGCACCAGCTCGTCGGTGAGCGACGACTTCCCCGAGCCACCCGTGCCAGTGATGCCGAGGACCGGCGCCGTGCGACCGCTCGCCGCGGTGCGGAGCTGGTCGAGGAGCGCGGCGTCGAGGCGGCCGAGCTCGAGGGCGGTGATCACCTGCGCCAGTGCGCCCTGGTCGCCGGCCAGCACCTCGTCCACCGACGTGATCGGCCGGACCATCGGGTCCACGTCGCACGCCTCCACGATCGTGTTGATCATGGGACCCAGCCCGAGCTGCTGGCCGTCCTCTGGCGAGAAGATGCGCCTCACCCCGTAGGCCTGGAGCTCCGCGATCTCGCTCGGGATGATCACGCCGCCGCCACCACCGAAGATCTGGACGTGCCCCAACCCGCGGGCGCGCAGCTCGTCGACCAGGTAGCGGAAGTACTCGTTGTGCCCGCCTTGGTACGAGGACACCGCCACGCCTTGGGCGTCCTCCTGCACGACGGCGGTGAGCACCTCCTGCACCGAGCGGTTGTGGCCGAGGTGGATCACCTCACACCCCTGCGACTGGAGGATCCGCCGCATGATGTTGATGGCGGCGTCGTGCCCGTCGAACAAGCTGGCGGCCGTGACGATGCGGACGGGGTTCGTCGGCACGTGCAGCTCGGGACCCCCTGGCATGGTCCGAGGCTACGGCGAAACGCGGCGGAGCCGAGAGCCGCGGCTGGCTACGTTCGGCCCATGCCGATCGTGCCGGACGCGAAGGACTGGACCTGGGTGCTCGAGCGGGTGTGCCCGGAGTGCGGCTTCGAGACCACGGACATCGACCGAGCCGAGCTGCCGAACCGCATCCGCACGACGTCCGACGCCTGGGAGGCCATCCTCGGTCAGCCGACGGTCCCTGACCGACCCGACGGCGACACGTGGTCGCCCCTCGAGTACGCGTGCCACGTGCGCGACGTCCACGGGATCTACGCCGGGCGGATCTCCCGCATGCTCGACGAGGACGATCCGCACTACGAGAACTGGGATCAGGACGTCACCGCGATCGAGCAGGCGTATCGCGAGCAGGACCCGAACGTGGTGGCGGTCGAGCTGCGAGAGGCGGCCGAGCGCGTCATGGGCCTCCTGGCGGGCCTCGACGATGGGCAGTGGGATCGCACCGGCAAGCGCAGTGACGGCGCCTCGTTCACGGTCGACTCGATCGGTCGCTACTACCTGCACGACATCGAGCACCACATCTGGGACGTCACCGGTTCACTCCCGAGCCGCCAGGGGTAGGTTCGGCGCATGGCTGAGATCCTCGAGGTGGACCTCCTGCAGTTCGAACAGGGTGACGCCGCCGCCCGGAGCGCGGTGGTCGACGGGGTCCGGCGCAGCCTGGCCACCGGTTTCGTCTACACGAGCCACGACCTGCCCGAAGACGTGATCGACGAGGCCTACGCCAAGCTGGCCGAGTTCTTCTCGATGGACCAGGACACGAAGAGCCAGTTCGTGGCGCCCGGCTCCCACGGGCAGACCGGCTACACGGGCCTCCTCGTCGAGACCGCCGCCTCCGCCGACGTGCCCGACTGGAAGGAGATGCTCAACTGGAGCGACGAGCCGCCGGCCGGCCACCCGCTGCGGCGCAAGTACCCCCACCGGTACATGGACCAGGTGCTCCCCGAGGCGGCGGTCCCGGGCATCACCAAGGTGCTGATGCTGTTCCACGAGCGCATCTACGACCTCCAGCGCCGGTTCCTGCGGGTCATCGCGGTCGGCCTCGGTGCCGACGAGCATCTCTTCGAGTCGATGCTGCCGTACGGGTCCACCCTCACCCGCGCCCTCCGCTACCCGCCGATGCCGGAGGCGCCGACCGGTGAGCAGCACGTGTGGGCCGGTGAGCACGCCGACATCAACCTCATCACGGCCCTGCCGCGCGCCACCGCGCCTGGGCTGCAGGTGAAGACCGACGAGGGATGGGTCGACGCGGTCGCCCCCGAGGGCAAGGTGATCATCAACACCGGGATGATGCTGGAGGTCCTCTCCAACGGCGTGATCCCGCCGGGGATCCACCGCGTGGTGGCGGATCCGTCCTTCGGCGGCGAGCGCTACAGCGTCGTGCAGTTCTGCCACCCCACCCCGTGGACGATCCTGTCGCCGCTGCCCGTCGTGCTGCACCCCCGCCACCCCGCAGCGCTTCGGCGCCATCGAGGCCGGCGACAAGCTCGACGAGGTCCTCTACCAGATCAACCTCGTGGAAGACGCCCGCCGCGTCGGCGACTGACGCCGCCCGCCCCGACCACGAACCCGTTGCGCGGCGCGGCGTCACGCCCTACCGTTGGTAACGCGTAGCACGGTCCCAGACCCCGGCCGTCGCTGCCCCCCGGTGGCACACGGATTGGGGGACTGCCATGCGTGAGCCGCTCACCGCTCTCGAGGAGCGCATCCGCCGGTACGAGGCGACGATCACGAGCCCGCCCGTCATCGGGCCGGGTCGCGTCGACCTGCTGCGGAGCAAGGACGGCGACCGCTGGTTCCTGCCGGTCGCGTCTGACGAGAGCTGGGTCGCGGTGCCGTCGATCCCGAACCGCGGGGGAGGGTGGTACCGCAGCGATCCCGGCCTCGATCCGGCGTCGCGAGGGTGGGACCCCGTCGATCCGGTCGACGTCATGGCGCAGGTCCGCTACGGCCAAGAGGAGGTGGCCGACCTCACCGCGGCAGATGGTGCTGAGCTGCGTCACCGACGGCCTCGGCACGAAGGCCGTCGAGCTCGCCGACGCCCTCCTGGACCGGGGCTTCCACCTCGCCGTGTCAGTGCACCGCTGACGAGCAGGTCTGATCAGCCGAGGAGCTGGTAGCTCGGGTTGAGGATGGCCAGCCGCGTCTTGTGGATCCCGACGGTCCCCTCCACCACCATCTTCGTCCCGACGCCGATCCCCGCGATGCCGCGACGACCGAGGAAGATCACCGAGATGGACGCGGTGCCGTCGACCAGGATGAGCTCGACCGTGGGGGCGTCGTGCTGCGGCGCGACGCGAACGGATCGAACCCGACCCGCGACCCGGACGCGCTTGCGCCACTTGGCGTCGGCGATGGGGATGCACCCTGGCACCAGCGCGATCTCGGTCGGTTCGGCTTCGTGCATGGCCGGTCGTGGTGTCGGTGCCCCCCGGCTCTCGCCGGCCGGTGGCGCCTGGCGAGACACGATGGCCGACAGCGGGACCCGCTCCTTCTCGAGCGAGTCCAGGTGAAACGGCACCGCGGTGACGTTGGCGTGCGGGAGGCGCGAGAGCTCCTCGAGGATCGAGTCGGCCGTCTTGTCGTGGAGCACTCGGTGCCAGATGCCTCGGTACTTGCGATCGGGGAGCAGCACGGAGACCTCGGTCTCGCCATCGGCGAGCTCGCGCACGACGCACTCCACCGCGGCTCGCGTGAGCCGCCGGTCCGGGCACTCGACCAGCTCCAGCGGGATCCGGTGCAGCCCCGTGCGGGCCCACTCGTCCGCCAGCTCCTGCGCCCGCTCCTCGTCGAGGACGAAGTGCACGGCGCGCATCTCATCGGGGGTGAGGGTGCGCGCGTACTGGATCGCACGGGCGGCGGCCATGTCGAGCCGGTCGACGAACACGAGCACGACGTGGCGGCGCAGGATCGGCGCGGTCGCCGCCGCTGGCACGTCGTGCTCCAGTGAGACCGCCTCTCGTTCGTACTGACGGTTGAGCCGAAGCAGCATCACCACGAACAGCGGCATCAGGATCAACATGATCCACGCGTCGTCGAAGCGCGTCAGCAGCACGACCATCACGACGCCGGCGGAGAGGACGGCACCGATGCCGTTCACCAGCAGCCCGGTGCGCCAGCCCGTCTCCTTGAGGCGCAGGTGGTGCTTCGTCATGCCGGCCTGCGACAAGGTGAAGCCGACGAAGACGCCGATGGCGTAGAGCGGGATGAGGCGGGTGACGGCCGCGTTCGTGATCACCACGAGGAGCCCAGCCGTCCCCGCCAGGGCGATGATGCCGTTGGAGAACACGAGCCGATGGCCGCGCTTCGTGAGCTGGCGCGGCAGGAAGCTGTCGCCCGCCTGGAAGCTGGCCAGCCGGGGGAAGTCAGCGAACCCCGTGTTGGCGGCCAGCACGAGGATGAGCATCGTGGCCGCTTGGAGCGAGTAGCTGAGCGCCTGTCCGGCGGCGCCCGTGCCGTAGACCGCCTCGCCGATCTGGGCCAAGACCGTGGGCGTGCCCTCTTCGAACGGGAGCACCTTCACCTTGCTGGCCAGCAGGGACAGGCCGAGGAACATGACGCCGAGACCAGCGCCCATCACGACGAGCGTCTGGCGGGCGTTCCTCCAGGCCGGCTCGCGGAACGCGGGGATGCCGTTGGAGATGGCCTCCACGCCGGTGACGGCCGCGCCGCCGGAGGCGAAGGCCTTGGCCAGCAGGTAGGCGGTGGCGCCGTAGAACAAGCCGTCGTTGGCACTGACGCCCGTCGACGGGAGGTGGATGGTGCCCTCCGCGTACTCGGTGACCGTGGTGAGGTCGCCGCCCGCGAACTTGTACAAGCCGTAGGCGAGCAGCACGCCCATGTTCAGCATGAAGAAGTAGGTCGGAACGGCGAACACCTTGCCGCTCTCCTTGACGCCGCGCAGGTTGCCGTACATGACGATGGCGATGAAGGCGAGGGAGATCGGCACGCGGTAGGGGCTGAGGGCGTCGAACGACGAGATCAGCGCGGCGGTGCCGGCAGACACGGAGACCGACACGGTGAGGATGTACCCGACCAGCAGCGCGGCCCCGGCCACCTGGGCCGGGACGATGCCGAAGTTGTCGCGCGTGACGAGGTAGGCGCCGCCGGCCGACGGGTACGCCTTGATGGTCTGGCGGTACGACAGGATCAGCAGGGCGAGCATCACCAGCAGCGCGCCGGTGATCGGCATCACCAAGGAGAAGGCGAGCAGGCCGACGACCGGCACCAGGGCGTGGAGGATCTCCTCGGTGGCGTAGGCGCTCGACGAGAGGTTGTCTGATGCGAACACGGCCAGGGCGGTGGGCTTGCCGAGCCGCTGGTGCTCGAGCTCGTCGCTGTGCAGCGGTGGGCCGAGGACCTTGCGCTTCAGGCGATATCCGAGGCTGTCGGGTGGCATCGGGATGGTCGAGCCACCTGTCAACGGGGCCGGGGGTCGGAAGGACGAGCCCGCGATCGGCGGGTCCGTCTTCACCTCGATGCCGGTTTCGGTAGCCATCGGGTCAGGAGCCTACGGGGAGGCTGACCCGTCCCTCGCCGGTAGGGTCGATCCCCGTGCTGTACGGACAGGTCGACCCGGATCGTCTCGAGGACGTGTGCGGGGGTGACCCGTCGTTCGTGTGCCGATGGGTGTTCGAGCGAACCGACTCGCGAGGCATGGCCGAGGCCGCCGACATCCTCTTTGCCAAGCCACTGAAGATCGCCATCGTCCTGCTGGTGGCGTGGGTCGTGGTCGGGACCTTGCACCGGATCATCGACCAGTTCGTGGCCACGCTGTCCGGTCAGGGTCAGCCGGGTCGCCGCATCAAGCGCACGCTGCGCCGGGCGCCGCTCGTCGCCCACACGCTGCCTGACAGCGTCCTGGCGGCAGGGACGGTGTCGATTCGCGCCGCCGCCCGGGCCGAGACGCTGGGCCACGTGCTGCGATCGATCTCGGCGTTCGCCGTGTGGACGATCGCCGCCATCACCGTGCTCGGCGAGGTCGGCATCGCCCTCGGTCCGCTCGTCGCCGGGGCCGGGATCGCCGGTGTGGCGCTCGGCTTCGGGGCCCAGAGCCTGGTGAAGGACTTCCTCGCCGGGATCTTCATCATCGTGGAGGACCAGTACGGCGTCGGCGACATCATCGACGTCGGCGACGTGAGCGGCACCCTGGTGAGCGGCGTCGTCGAGTCGGTGTCGCTGCGCGCCACGCGGCTGCGGTCGACGAACGGCACCGTGTGGCACGTCCCGAACGGCACGATCCTGCGGGTCGGCAACATGAGCCAGCAGTGGGCGCGCGCCCTGCTCGATCTCTCGGTGGTCTACGGCTCCGACCTCGATCGGGCGCAGGCGGTGATCAAGGAGGCGGCCGATGCGGTGTGGCAGGACGCCAAGTTCGCCGGCCAGATCCTGGAGGAGCCCGAGATGTGGGGCGTGGAGAACCTGGCTCCTGAAGGGGTCACGATCCGGCTCGTGGTGAAGACGCAGCCGGCGGAGCAGTTCAAGGTGCTGCGCGAGCTCCGGGGTCGCATCAAGGGCGCCCTCGACGCGGCCGGCATCGAGATCGCGTCCTCGCAGCGGACGCTGATGGTGCAGCGGGACCCCGTGGCTCCCGCCCCGGTGCCCACCGACGACGGCGCGTGAGCCACGGCCTCAGGCCGGCGGCGCCAGGGTGACCTCGACGCGGAGCGCGTCGCCTTCCTGGGTGTCGAGCTCGGCGACGACGCCGGCGTCCTTGAGGTCGTCCACCACGAGGGCGAGCGCGGTGAGCCGCTCGGCGGTGTCGATCACGACGACGCGGGCGATCGCCGCGCGCATCGACTGCTTGGCCTCGGACTTGGCCCGGCGGACCTCCGTCAGCACGTCGGCCGCGACCCGCAGGGGGAGCGGATCCCGGCCCGCCGCTGCCGTGCGCAGCCTGTCCCCGTCGGGCCAGGTCGAGCGGTGGATGCTGCCCTCCTGCCACCACGACCAGACCTCCTCGGTGACGTAGGGGAGGAAGGGCGCGAACAGCTTCAGGAGCGCGTCGAGCGCCAGGCCGAGGGCGGCCTTGCCGGACTCGGCGCCTGGCCCGTCTCCGTAGGCCCGGTTCTTCACGAGCTCGAGGTAGTCGTCGCAGAAGGACCAGAAGTGCGCTTCAGTGCGCTCGAGGGCGCGGGCGTAGTCGAAGTGATCGAAGGCGGCGGTGGCCTCGTCGACGAGGTGGGCCAGCTCGGTGAGCATCGCCTGGTCGAGCGGCTCGGTGACCTCGCCGGCGGCCGCTCCGAAGCCGAGCGCGAACTTGGATGCGTTGAGCACCTTGATGGACAGGCGGCGGCCGACCTTCATCTGGCCGTGGTCGACTGCGATGTCCATGCCGGGGCGCGCGTTGGCGGCCCAGTAGCGGATCGCGTCGGCCCCGTGCTGGGCGAGCGCCGCCATCGGCTCGTCGGGCGAGTTCCCCGCGGACTTCGACAGCTTCTTCCGATCGGGGTCGTACACGAACCCGGAGATGGCGGCGTTGGCCCACGGCAGGCAGTCGTGCTCGTAGTGGCTGCGCACCACCGAGGAGAAGAGCCAGGTGCGGATGATCTCGTGCGCCTGGGGGCGCAGGTCCATCGGGAACGTCCGCTGCGAACAGGTCCTCGTCGTCGACCCAGCCGCAGACGATCTGGGGGGTGAGCGATGACGTGGCCCAGGTGTCCATCACGTCCGGGTCGGCCGCGAAGCCGCCGGGTTGGTTGCGCTGCGACTCGGCGTAGCCGGACGGCACCGCGGTGGTGGGGTCGATCGGCAGGTCGGCCTCGTCGGCCAGGATCGGCGACAAGAAGTCGGTGACGCCGTCGGCGTCGATCGGGTACCAGACGGGGAACGGCACCCCGAAGAACCGCTGCCGGGTGATGTTCCAGTCGCCGATGAGGCCGTTCACCCAGTTCTCGTAGCGGACCCGCATGAAGTCCGGCCACCACGCCAGCTCCTTGCCGCGGGCCAGCATCTCGTCCTTCGGCGGGTAGCGGATGAACCACTGCTGGCTGGTGACGATCTCGAGCGGGCGGGTGCCGTTCTCCCAGAACTTCACCGAGTGGGTGATCGGCCGGATCTCACCGTCGAGCATCCCGGCGTCGGCCAGCAGCTCGGCGATGCGGGCCTGGGCCTGCTTGGCGGTCTTGCCGGCCAGCTCGTCGTAGGCGGTCTGGGCGGCGGCCGGGTCGGTCGACTCCCAGCCCGCCTCGCCCCAGGTGATCGGCCGCAGGCGACCGTCGCGCTGGACGATGGCGCGGACCGGCAGCGACAGCTCCCGCCACCACGTGACGTCGGTGGTGTCGCCGAACGTGCAGATCATCGCCACACCGGTGCCCTTCTCGGGGTCGGCCAGTGCGTGGGCGACGAAGGGGACGGACACCCCGAAGAGCGGGGTGGTGACTGGCTGACCGAACATCGCCTGGTACCGCTCGTCGTCAGGGTGGGCGACCACGGCCACGCACGCGGCGAGGAGCTCGGGCCGGGTCGTGTCGATCAGCAGGGGACCGTCGGGTCCCGTGAACACCATCTTGTGGTACGCCCCGGCGATCTCGCGGTCGTCGAGCTCGGCCTGGGCGACGGACGTGCGCATGTCGACGTCCCACAGCGTGGGCGACTCGCTCCGGTAGGCGAGGTCGCGGCCCACGAGGCGCAGGAACCCGCGCTGCGAGGTGCGGGCGGCCTTGGGACCGATCGAGGTGTAGGTGTGGTCCCAGTCGACCGAGAGCCCGAGGGTGGCCCACAGCTCGTGGTACTCCGCTTCGAACTGCGGGACCACCTGCTCGCAGAGGTCGATGAAGTTCGGCCGGCTGACCGGGATGGCTCGGGCCTTGGGGTCGACCTTCTCGGGCCGCTGGAAGTCCGGGTCGTAGGGGAGGGTCGGGTCGACGATCGTGCCGGTGACCAGCTGGACGCGGCGCTCCACGTTGAGGCCGTTGTCGTCCCACCCCATCGGGTAGAAGACCTCCTTGCCGCGCATCCGCTGGTAGCGGGCCGTGAGGTCGGTGTGCGAGTACGACATCACGTGCCCGATGTGCAGCGATCCGCTCACCGTCGGAGGCGGGGTGTCGATCGAGAACACCTCGGCGCGCGTCTTCGTGCGGTCGAAGCGGTAGGTGCCGTCGGCCTCCCAACGCGCACGCCACTTGGCCTCCAGGCCATCCAGCGACGGCTTCTCCGGGATGGTCGTCACGAGGGCGCAGGGTAGTGGCGCGTGTCACGGGGTCCGAACTCCATACCAGGGGTAACGTCGCCCGCATGGCTGACATCGTGGAGGGGACCCCGCGAGCGACGGCGGCGCCGCCGCCGCTCGTGCCGCCGGAGGAGTGGTCCGACCCGCACCCGCACTACCACCGGATGCGCACCGCCACGCCGATCATGCCGGTCCCCGAGTGGGACGAGTACGTGTTCACGCGGTGGGCTGACTGCGAGCGGATCCTGCGGGACCCCACGATGAGCTCCGACCCCGAGACCCGCCGCCTGGAGATCCCGTTCATGGAGTTCGGCGAGGGCATGGGGCGCCCCAGGACGATGCTCCTGATGGACGCGCCCGACCACACGCGCCTGCGGAAGCTGGTGAGCAAGGCCTTCACGCCGCGCACGATGGAGCAGCTCCGCTCGCACGTGGCCGAGCTGGCGCAGACCATGCTCGACGAGGTCGATCCGGCCGGGTTCGACGTGATCTCCAGCCTCGGGTTCCCGCTGCCCGTCACCGTGATCTGCGAGCTGCTCGGCATCCCCGCGGAGGACCAGCACCAGTTCGGGCCCTGGAGCTCCGACGCGTCGCGCATGCTCGACGCCGACCTCGACGAGGCGACCATCCAGCGCGGGATCCTGGCGTTCATGCAGCTCGTGAACTACCTGAACGGCATCTTCGAGGAGCGGCGCGCGAACCCCCGCGACGACCTGCTGTCGGGCCTGCTCGCCGCCGAGGAGGCCGGCGACCGCCTCTCCGAGGAGGAGCTCCGCTCCACCGTCATGCTGCTGTTCGTCGCCGGCCACGAGACCACGATGAACCTCATCGGCAACGGGACGGTCGCCATGCTTCGCCAGCGCGACCAGTGGGAGCGGTTGGTCGCTGACCCCTCGCTGGCCCCTGGAGCGGTGGAGGAGGTGCTGCGGTTCGACGGGCCGGTCCACCTCACCGGCCGCACCGCCACGGTCGAGACGACGATCGGCGAGGTGACCGTCGAGCCCGGCCAGGGCCTGGTCACGCTGCTCGCCGCCGCCAACCGCGATCCAGAGCGCTTCCCCGACCCGGACCGGCTCGACATCACCCGCCCCGACAACCACCACCTCACCTTCAGCCAGGGAGCGCACTACTGCCTGGGCGCCGCGTTGGCCCGGATCGAGGGCCAAGAGGTGTTCAAGGCCCTCAGCCAGCGCTTCCCCACGCTCGAGCTCACCGAGGAGCCTGTGCACCGCGAGCACTTCGTGCTGCGCGGCTACCGAGCCGTCCACGTCGCCGCCTCGTAAGGGGTTCGGTCGGCCGGCGACCATCGACCATGATTCCCGGGTGACCGACGAGGGACCGACGCCTGGGCTCGACGGGCTGCGCCTGTACGACACGCGCACCCGGAGCGTGCAGCCGTTCGCACCGCTGGACCCCCCGAAGGTCGGCATCTACACCTGCGGGCCGACGGTGTACGCCCCGCAGCACCTCGGCAACATGCGCAGCCAGCTGTTCCCCGACCTGCTGCGGCGCGTGCTGCGAGTGGCCGGGTACGACGTCACCTACGTCACCAACATCACCGACGTCGGCCACCTCGTGGCCGACCGGGACGACACCGACGACAAGATGGAGCTGGCGGCGGAGGCCAGCGGGAAGACCGCCGCCGAGATCGCCGCCCTGTACACCGAGCAGTGGATCGATGACCGCCAGCGCCTCGGGTGCCTCGAGCCCGACCTCGTGCCGAAGGCGGCGTCGCACATCGACGAGCAGATCGCGATGGTGCAGGCGCTCGAGGAGGGCGGCCACACCTACGTGATCGACGACGGCGTCTACTTCGACGTCTCCACGTTCCCCCGCTACGCCGAGTTCGCCCACCTGGACCTCGACGAGCTGGCGACGTCCGGGCGCGTCGAACACATGGAGGACAAGCGGCACCCCGCCGACTTCGCGCTCTGGAAGCTGACGCCAGCCGGCGTCCAGCGCCAGCAGGAGTGGGACTCGCCGTGGGGGAAGGGCTTCCCCGGCTGGCACATCGAGTGCTCCGCGATGGCCACGAAGTACCTCGGCGAGCGGTTCGACATCCACACGGGCGGCATCGACCACGTGCGCATCCACCACACCAACGAGGTGGCGCAGAGCGAGTCGTGCTCACGTCCACCCGTGGGTCTCCACGTGGATGCACAACGAGTTCCTCGACCTCGGCGAGCGAGAAGATCTCCAAGTCGCTCGGTCACGTGCTCCTCGTCGACACCCTCGTGGAGCGCGGCATCCCGCCCGCTGGCCTTCCGCTACTTCTTCTTCCAGGCGCACTACCGGCAGCAGCAGGCGTTCACGTGGGAGGCGATGGAGGCCGCCGCCACCACCTACCGGCGGCTGGTGCGCCTGGCGGTCGCCGCCCGCGACGCTGGGGGAGACGCGGACCGGGCCCGCGTCGCGCCACACCTGCAGCGCTTCTGGTCGGCGCTGGCCGACGACCTCAACGCCCCCCAAGCCCTCGCGGCCGTCTGGGATGCGTTGCGCGCCACCGACCTCACCCCCGCGGATCGGTGGGCGTTCCTCGCCGACGCGGATCGCGCCCTCGGCTTCGGGCTCGCCGACGCGGAGGCTCCGGAGGCCGACGAGAGCGGCACCGACGCTCGGATCGACGCGCTGGTCGCGGAGCGGCAGGCGGCACGGGAGGCCAAGGACTTCGCCACCTCGGACCGCATCCGCGACGAGCTGGCGGCCGAGGGGATCGAGCTCGTCGACACCCCGACGGGTCCGACGTGGCGACGCCGCTGATGCGCGCCGCGTGGCGGCGCTAGAGGCCCAGTCCGCCGAGCCGCGGGGGCAGGATCTCGGTGCCGGCGGGCGGATCGCAGCCGATCACGATCTCGAGCACCTCGAGACCGGTGCAGTCCCCGCCCACGCTCACGCCCGTGCCGTCGTCCAGCCGGATGGACAGGAGCGGCGGCGGGGAGCCCGGAGGCGCCGGGGGCGGCACGGTCGGGCCGGGACCGCCCGGGCCGGCGGGAGGTGTCGTCGGTGGGGTGGGCGTCGTCGGAGGGGCGCCGCTGGGCGGGGCGGCGTCCTTGTTCGGGACCGCGGCCGGATCGGCGATCGACGGTGCGGCCGGCGGCGCGTGGGTGGGCTGGTCGCCGACCGGAGCGTCGTCGTCCTCGACGGGGCCGCTGGTCTCGTCGACTCCCGTGCCGAGCGCGCTCTCCCCGTCGCCGGCGCCCAGCGGCTGCTCGGTGCGCTCGCGAGCCAGTGGGCCGACGTCGCGACCGCCGCCGCCCTTGCCGCCCGCGAGGAGCGCGCCGGTGATCCCGAGCGTGATGACCGCGGCGGTGGCGCCGGTCAGCGCGCGCTCCGCCCATTGCGGGATCGGCCGGCCACCCGGCAGGGTGAGGCCCAGCGGTCCCGCGACCCGCGAGGTGCCGGCGGCCCACGCTTGCTCCGCCGCGCCACCCACCGCGATCGGCAGCACCGGGACGGCTCGACGCAGGCGCGGGGCGAGGTCGTCGACCTCATCGAGCCGCTCGCGACACGCGGCACACTGGTCGAGGTGACGGCGGACGCGGATGGCGTCGCGCGCTGACAGTGCGTTGGCGACGTACCCGCCGAGGCGCCGTGCGGTTCGCTGGCAGTCGGGCTGCGAAGCCTCCTGCACCTGAGCCTGGGCGAGCTGCTCGCGGATCCCGGCCTGGGCTCGGTCGGCGAGCTGCGCGGTGCTCTGGGTCGAGGTCCCGAGCACGATCCCGGCGTCCCGATGGGCGAGCTGCTCGACCTCGGTGAGCCACAGGACGGTGCGCCAACGCTCGGGAAGCCGCTCGAAGCCGCGGGCGGCCCGCTCCCGCTCGGCCGACAGTGAGGTTCCGATGGCGACGACGTCGGTGGGCGCCAGGTGGGCAGGCCGGTGCACGCCGTCGCCAGCGATGACCGCCCCACGCGTCGCGGCCAGCAGCTGCACGCGCAGCGGGGTCGGGAAGCCTCGTCCGGGCTGATCGCCGGGCCCGAGGACGGCGGCGAAGGCGTCGACCAGCGCCTCGCCGGCGGCCACCGGATCCGCCCGGAGCGCCAGCGCCAGCCGCCAGGCGGACGCGGCGTGGGCATCGTAGAGGGCCCAGAACGCGGCCCGGTCGCCGCGCCGCGCGCGCTCCGTCAGGCTCCGCTCCTCCGCTGCCTCCGACCCGCGCACGGTGGTCATGATGACCGATTCGCCCTGTTCGTGCACCCTTCCTCCCCGAGGACTTGGGCCAGCAGGGCGCGAAGTGGGTATCGTCACGGTTGTTACCGACCGGTAACTTGCCGCCGCCCCACCGAGGTGTCCCATGGCTGAGTTCTCCCTCCAGCTCAACGACGACCAGAAGCAGCTCCAGAGCTGGGTCCACGAGTTCGCCGACACCGTCGTCCGCCCGGCGGGCGAGGAGTGGGACGAGCGGGAGGAGACCCCCTGGCCGATCATCCAGGAGGCCGCCAAGATCGGCCTCTACGGGATGGACTTCATGGCCCAGGCGATGATGGGCGACCCCACCGGGCTCACGCTTCCCGTGACCATGGAGGAGCTCTTCTGGGGCGACGCCGGGATCGCGCTGTCGATCTTCGGCTCGGGGTTGGCCGCCGCGGGCATCGCCGGCACCGGCACCCCCGAGCAGGTCTTCGAGTGGGTGCCGCAGTGCTACGGCGACGCCGATGACGTCAAGCTCGGCGCGTACTGCGTGTCCGAGCCCGACGCCGGCTCCGACGTGAGCTCCCTGCGCACCCGCGCCGTGTACGACGAGGCCAAGGACGAGTGGGTGATCAACGGCACCAAGGCGTGGATCACCAACGGCGGCATCGCCAACATCCACGTGGTGGTCGCGTCGGTCGATCCGGAGCTGAAGGGTCGAGGGCAGGCCAGCTTCATCGTGCCGCCCGGCACCAAGGGGCTCTCGCAGGGCCAGAAGTACAAGAAGCACGGCATCCGCGCGTCGCACACCGCGGAGGTCGTGCTCGAGGACGTGCGCGTGCCCGGCTCGTGCCTGCTCGGCGGCAAGGAGAAGCTCGACGCCAAGCTGGCCAAGGCGCGCGAGGCGGGCCACAGCGGTGAGAAGCAGCCGGCCATGGCCACCTTCGAGTCGACCCGGCCGGCCGTGGCGGCGATGGCCATCGGCATCGCCCGGGCCGCCTACGAATACGCCCTCGGCTACGCCAAGGAGCGCCAGGCGTTCGGCAAGCCGATCATCATGAACCAAGCCATCGCGTTCATGCTCGCCGACATGGCCACCGAGATCGACGCGTCACGCCTCCTCGTGTGGCGGGCGGCGTGGCTCGCCAACAACGGCGGCTACGTCAACGCCGAGGGCTCGATGTGCAAGCTCAAGGCTGGCCGCACCGCCACCTGGGTCACCGAGCGAGCGATCCAGATCCTCGGCGGCTACGGCTACGTCCGCGAGTACCCGGTGGAGCGGTTCCACCGCGACGCCAAGATCATGGACATCTTCGAGGGCACCGAGCAGATCCAGCAGCTCGTGATCAGCCGAGCCATCAGCGGTCTGCGAATTGAGTAGCTGACCTGGGCAAACGCGACCCCGGGCGGCCACGCCGAGGGCTGAGGCGGCCCTCTCGCAGAACGGCCGTGTCCTAGTCCAGTACTGGTTTTCGCCGCTCGAGTGAGTGAGATGGCCCCCTGCCCGAGCTAGCCCTCGATGGAGGCGCCCTTGCTACGGAGTCCGGCACCGAGCAGATCCAGCAGCTGGTGATCTCGCGAGCGATCTCCGGCCTGCGCATCGAATAGCCCTGCTCAGGGCCCTGCCACGGCATTGCCACACGCTCCCTAGATGCTGCAACAGGCAGTAGCGTCCCGATCGAAGGGGTGGGCGGCATGGTCACGTTCCGCGCGCTAGGCAGCGTCACGATCACGGACGACGACCGCGAGCTGGCGGTCGGCGGGCCCCGGCAGCGGCGCCTCCTCGCAGTGCTCCTCGTCCACCGCAACTCCGTCGTGTCCACCGACCGGCTTGCCGACGTCGTGTTCGACGGCGAGCCGACGCCGGCCGCGAGCACCACCCTGCGCAGCTATGTCGCCAGGGTCCGGCGCGTGATCGACAGTGCCGACGGGATCGGCGTGGTGACCCAGGCGCCTGGCTACCGACTGCAGCTGCCCGATCACGCCTTCGACGTAGCCCGGTTCGAGACGATGGTCGGTGAGGCGCGGGGGCTCTCGGCCCACGGCGATGCGATCGGAGCTACCTCGGTGCTGCGGCTGGCCCTCGGCGAGTGGCGCGGGGACGCCTATGCGGAGTTTGCGGACGAGGAGTGGGCGCAGCCGGAGGCGCAACGGCTCGGTGAGCTCCGGCTCGCTGCGCACGAGGAGCTGTTCGACGCCGAGCTGAGCTGCGGGAGGGCGGCTGACCTCGTCCCCGAGATCGAGTCCCTGGCGCGCCAGCACCCGCTGCGCGAGCGGGTCTGGTCCCTGCTCATGCTCGCCCTCTACCGGGCGGGCCGGCAGGCCGACGCGCTTCGGGCGTTCCAGGAGCACAGGGGGGCGCTGGTGGAGGAGCTCGGCCTCGACCCTGGGCCGTCGCTGCGGGAGCTCGAGGAGCGGATCCTCGCCCAGGACCCTGGGCTGCTCCTGGACGAGCCGATCGGCACCCCGCTGCGTGGCTACCGGCTGGGCGAGCGGTTGGGCAGGGGACACGACGGAACCGTGTCCGTCGCGCACCTCCCCGGGGTCGAACGGGAGATCGTGATCCGGGTCGTCCGGGCCGAGGTGGCCGACGACCCCGACTTCGTCCGGGATTTCGAATCGAACACGCAGCGGGTGGCGGCGCTCCGACACGAGGCCATCGTGCCGATCGTCGACTACTGGCGGGAGCCGGGCGGCGCCTACGTGGTGATGCGACGCGTGCGCGGCGGGTCGCTCGCCGATCGCCTCGGCCGCGGTCGCCTCCGAGACGACGAGCTCGTGGAGCTCACGCGCCGGGTCGGTTCCGCTCTGGTCTCCGCCGCTGAAGTCGGGCTGGTCCACGGGCGCGTGTGCTCGAACAGCGTGCTCTACGACGACGAGGGCCGTCCGTTCCTCTCGGACTTCGCGCTGGTGCCGGGGGGCTCCTCGTCCGCCGACGATGTGCGGGCGCTGGCGGCGCTGCTGTCGTCGGCGACACAGCGCGCCGATGTCCGAGACGCCGCCGCGGCGGCGGTCACCGGTTCGATGGCGGAGCTGGTGGCGGCGGTGATGGACGTGCTCGCATCCGACGGTGCTCGTGAACCGCTCGGCGCGACGAACCCCTACAAGGGTCTCCGTGCCTTCGACGAGGCCGACGCCGCCGACTTCTTCGGGCGCGACGCCGTCGTGGAGGAGGTCCTCCACCGCCTCGACGGCGAGGACGTCACCAACCGGCTCGTGCTGGTCGTCGGTGGCTCCGGGACGGGGAAGTCGAGCGTCGTACGTGCCGGCCTGCTCCCGCGGCTGCGGGCTGGCGCCATCCCCCGCGCCCGCGACTGGTACGTGGCCACGATGCTCCCGGGGCCCGCCCCGTTCAAGGAGCTCGCCGAGAGCCTCGAGCACGTCGCCGTCGAGGTGGAGCCCCACCTCGTCGACGCGCTCGTGCCCCGGGGGCATCGACGACGTGCTGCGACGGCTGCTGCCCCCCGGCGCACAGCTGCTCCTGGTCGTCGACCAGCTCGAAGAGCTCTTCACGACGTCGTCCGAAGCCGACCAGCGCGCGTTCCTCGAGGGCCTGGTAGTGGCGATCGAGGCACCCGACAGCCGTCTTCGCGTCGTGTGCACGTTGCGCGCCGACTTCTTCGATCGGCCGCTGGGCGTGCAGGGCTTCGGCGCGGCGGTGAGCGAGGCCACCGTCACCATCCCGGTGATGTCTCCAGCCGAGCTCGAGGCCGCGATCGTCGAGCCCGCCCGGCGAGCAGGGCGGGTCGTCGAAGGCGCGCTGGTGGCCGAGCTCGTCGACGCCGTCGCCCACGAGCCGGCCGCGCTGCCGTCGCTGCAGTTCACGCTGTTCGAGCTGGCCGAGGCCAGATCTGGGGACCTCACCCTGGCGGCCTACCACGAGCTCGGGGGCGTGACCGGTGCGATCACCTCCCGCGCCGAGCAGCTCTACCGGTCCCTAGAGGACGACGAACGAGCAGCCGTGCGGCGCGTCTTCGAGCAGTTGGTGGTGATCCATCCGGATGGCGAGCCGACCCGCCGCCCCGCCGTTCGCGCCGAGCTGGTCCGCGATGAGGACGCCGCCTCGCTCGGCGCGGTGATCGACCGGTGGGCGGATGCGAGGCTCCTCAGCCTCGACCGACACCGGCTGACCCGTGAGCCCACGGTCGAGGTGGCCCACGAGGCGCTGCTGCGCGAGTGGCCCCGCCTGCGGCGTTGGATCGACGAGGACCGCGACGTGCTGATCGCGCTCGGACAGCTGCGCGAGGCGGCCGCCGGCTGGACAGCCGTCGATCGCGACCCGGGCGCCCTCTATCGGGGCGCCCGGCTGCAGGTGGCGCTCGACGCCACCGCCGACCGTGCCGGGGCGCTGGCCCCTGCCGAGCGCGAGTTCCTCGACGCCAGCTGTGCGGCGCGCCACGAGGAGGAGGATGCGGTCGCGGCGGCCGCGGCGCGCCAGGTGCGGGTCAACCGACGGCTGCGCGCGCAGCTCGTGGCGATCGCATTGGCGCTGGTGATCGCACTGGTCGGCGGGGTCGTCGCGCTGGACCAGCGCGGTCAAGCCGAGCACGAGCGCCGCATCGCCACCGCTCGGGAGCTGGCCTCGGCGTCCGTGGCGAACCTCGCCGATGACCCTGAGCTGAGCATCCTGCTGGCGCTGGAGGCGATCGACACGACGAAGGCCCACGGCGAAGCCGTGCGTCCCGAAGCCGTCGAGGCGCTTCACCAGGCGATCACCGCCAACCGGGTGCTCCAGCGCGTGCCGGGCGTCGGGGGAGCGGTCGACTGGAGCCCGGACGGCTCCATGTTCGTCACCGAAGGCGTCGAGGAGTCGGGCATCATCGACATCCGCGATGCCGCAACGGGTGAGTCGATGCTCACCTTCCAGGGCGATGAGGTCGACATCAACGGCGTCGCCTTCAGTGCCGACAGCCGCCAGCTCGCGGTCGCGGGTGATGAGGGCTACCTGCGCGTCTTCGACGCACGCACCGGAGAGGAGCTCGCCAAGCTCGGTGACCCCGTGGCACCCGCCAAGGGCCCGTCGTTCAGCCCCGACGGCTCACGGGTGGCCGCGGGCTGGCAGGACGGCAACGGCATCCGTGTCTTCGACGTCGAGACCGGGCAGCTGGTGTCGAGCTTCCGTGACAACGACGCCCTCACGGCGGCGTTCAGCTCGGACGGAACGCGGATCGTCGTGCCGAACATCCCCGACGTCGGCATCGTCGTGGCCGACGTCGAGACGGGCGAGCCGCTGCTCGAGCTCGACGACGGGGGCGACTACGTGAGCGACTTGAGGTTCAGCCCCGATGGCCGCTGGCTGGCGACCGCCCATGACGAGGGAACGGTGCGGATCTGGGGTGCCACGAACGGGGACCTCTTGGACACCTTCCGCGGGCACACCTCGCTCGTCTGGGCGTTGGACTGGGCGCCCGACAGCACTCGCTTCGCGACCGTCGGCGCGGACGGCACGGCACGGGTCGTCGAGCTGATCGAGGGCGGCGCGCGCGAGGCGCTCACCCTGTCCAGCCGAGACAGCCGCAACGGGCTGAACGGGGTGGCCTTCTCGCCCGATGGCGGCCGCCTGATGACGGGCGACGTCTCGATCACGGCGGTCACGGTGTGGGACGTGGGCCCGCTCGGCGGTGCGGAGCTGGCCAACTTCCGGAGCGTGTCCGGCTCGCGGGGCTCTGGGACCTTCACGCCGGAGGGGGACCTGCTGGTGAGCGCACCCGGCGGTGGGGTGGCGGTCTGGGACCTGGAGGAAACGTCGCCGCGGCTGGAGATCGACACCCGTTCCGTAGGCGCCGACGACGGCCACGACGACGTCTATGCGATGGCGCTCAGCCCCGACGGTGAGCTGCTCGCCACGGCGTCGGGTGAGCTCCCGGTCGAGCTGTGGGACGTGGCGACGGGCGAGCACCTCGGGACGGTCGCGCCGAAGGGGCTTGACGCGTTCGTCGTCGATCTAAGCTGGAGCCCCGACGGCGAGCACCTCGCCTTGGGGCTCTACCTCTTCGACACCCCCGACGACACGCTGGGCACCACCGTCGTCGTCGACCGCAAGGGCACGGAGGTGAGCCGCCTGGTCGAGGCACCCGACGTCTACATCGACTCGGCGAGGTTCACCGGCGATGGGCGATCGATCGTGACGTCACAGGTCTCCGACCGCCGCGACCCCGCCAGCTCGGGGTTCGGCGTGTGGGACTGGCGCGAGGGGGAGTTCGAGGGCGAGGTGCGGGCCAACCCCATCGACATCGATGCCGATCCGGTCCACCCGCGGGTGGCGGCCGTCGACGAGATCGATGGCTCCGCTGAGGTGTGGGACCTCGATCGCGACGAGCCGACTGCCACCTTCCGCAGCTCGGGCTCGCTCCTCGCCGTGGCCTTCCGCCCCGACGGTCAGCAGCTCGCGTTCGCCGGCGCCGACGGCACCATCGGACTCGGCGATCCGGACACGGGTGAGCAGCAGCTCGTGCTGCGGGGCAGCCAGTCGTCGATCGGGCACATCTCGTTCAGCCCCGACGGCAGCCGACTGGCCTCCATGGGCGCGGATGGGGTCCTGCGGCTCTGGGTGCTCGGCCTCGATGAGCTGATCGAGATCGCCAGGGGAAAGCTCACCCGGTCGCTCGACGACGACGAGTGCCGTCAGTGGCTCCACCTGGAGGCCTGCCCGACCCGGTGATCGGCTGGGAAGGCCCTGCCACAGATCTGCCACGCCTCCGACACCCCGACGCCACGGGCCTGGCGCACCTTCGATCCAGCGGCTGACTCCACAGCCCGGACCCGAAGGAGCCACGACCATGGCGATGACCACCCTCCCCAGAGACCTCCAGAGCCCTGCCCCCGCGCCTCCGACAGTGGAGCCCCCGACCGGCCGTCAGGGCCCGTTCGGCTGGTTCGTGGTGGCCGTCGCCCTTGTGACCGCGACCGCGCTGGCCGCCCTCGTGCTGACGGGTGGCGACGACTCAGCCGTGCCGAAGCCGTGGTACTCCGTCGAGCGCGGCAGCATCGCGGCGATCGACCACGCAGCCGAGGCGGCCGAGGTCGCCAATCGCGGCAGCATCACCGCCATCGACCACGCGGCTGCGACTCCGTCGGCGGCTCGCCAGTGGTACTCGGCGGAGCACGGGGGCATCTCGGCGATCGATGCCGCAACCGCGGCATCACGATCGCAGGCCGACGTGTCCGCCGACCGAGGAAGCATCGCCGCCCTCGACCACGCCGCCGAGAACGAGGCGGCCGAGGACGACACGAGTGGAGCCGGCTGACCGCGGCCTCTCCCCGCAACGCCTGCTTCGCGGCAACCCCCGGACGCCTCAGGCCACGGGGGTTGCCGCGCGCCCGGCCGGAGAGAGGGTGGCTCCACCGACCGCGCCAGGACAACCCTGCAAGGATCACTCGTGGGGCACGTCGGCAGCACGGGCGTCGTGAAGACAGACCGTCGGGGAGTTGGTACTGCTCCTGGTACGAACTTGCCGGAATCGGGCGGACTCGACGGACCGGGGCGGACGGAGTCGCAGGTCACGGACGCACGCGCAATGGTCGGACGCGTTCCCCCAGGGGTCTTCGGATCGAGTAGCTGCGCTACCAGCGCGGCTCGCGGCGGAGGAGGGCCAGCGCGTTCTCGATGCCGCGCTCGAGCACCTCGTCGGCGAGCTGCCGGTCGGCGAGGGCGCGCGAGATCTGCAGGGTGCCGATCAGCAGCGCAAAGAGGCTGAGGGTCGTGGCGCGGGCCCTCTGGCGGTCGTCCGGGGCCAGCCGAGAGGCGATCTCGTCGGCGATCGACAGCACGCCCTCGGTGTAGGCCTGTCTCGTGGAGGTCGGGCAGCGACTGATCTCATCCAGCAGGGCGGCTGACGGGCACCCGTGTTCGGGGTCGTCGCGGTGCCTGATCGAGAGGTACTCGCGCACGAGCTGCTCGACGCTGGCGCCCGGCCGCTGCCAGTAGGTCTCGCGCTGGTCGCGCAGCTGATCGGCGACTGTGGTGGCGACGAGGTCGTCCTTGGATTCGAAGTGGGCATAGAAGGCGCCGTTGGTCAGCCCTGCGTCCGCCATGAGCGTGGCGATGCCGGATCCGTCGATGCCGTTGCGCTTGAAGCGCCGACCGGCGGCCTCGACGATGCGCCGCCTGGTCGCTTCCTTGTGCTCCTTGCCGTACCGGGCCACTAGCTCCTCCTGGTGTCCGACGACACATTGCCTTCGCTCCTCAGATCATTATAGTACGTCCATACTTCAATGGTGAGGAGCCCACGATGACAGCGACGACCACCAGGTCCGACCAGGAAGGAGCCGGCGGCGTGAGCACGTCGTGGGCAGCGGCTCCGACCCGCACGATCTCCGTCGGCGGCGTCGACTTCGCCTACCGAGAGCTCGGCCCGAGGACTGGAGTGCCGGTGGTCTTCCTCACCCACCTGGCGGCCGTCCTGGACAACTGGGATCCCCGAGTCGTCGACGGCATCGCCGCGCGGCACCGGGTCATCGCCTTCGACAACCGGGGCGTCGGAGCGTCTGGCGGGTCCACGCCCGACACCATCGAGGCGATGGCCAAGGACGCGGTCGCGTTCGTCCGGGCGCTGGGTCTCGACGAGGTCGACCTGTTCGGCTTCTCGATGGGCGGCATGATCGCCCAGGTGATCGCCGCGGATGAACCGCAGCTCGTGCGCAAGGTCATCCTCGCCGGCACGGGTCCCGCCGGCGGCGACGGGATCACGAACGTGACCCGGATCGCGCACTTCGACACGCTGCGCGGACTGCTCACCTTGCAGGACCCGAAGCAGTTCCTCTTCTTCACCCGGACACCTGTCGGGCGTCGAGCCGGCAGGGAGTTCCTGGCCCGCTTGAAGGAGCGCACCGCCAGCCGCGACCAGCGCATCTCGTTGCGGTCCTACGGCGCTCAGCTGACGGCCATCCATCGCTGGGGCCAGCAGCCGCCCGCCGACCTCTCGGTCATCCACCAGCCGGTCCTCGTCGCCAACGGCGAGACCGACCGGATGGTGCCGACGAGGAACTCGGTCGATCTGGCCGAGCGGCTGCCGGACCCGGAGCTGGTGATCTATCCCGACGCCGGCCACGGCGGCATCTTCCAGTTCCACGAGCGCTTCGTCGAGCGCGCCCTCGCCTTCCTCGGGGAGAGCTCGTGAACGTCGAAGGTGCAGCCGCGCTCGTCACCGGCGCCAACCGCGGGCTCGGCGCCGCCATCGCACGAGCGCTCGTCGACGCCGGTGCCAAGGTCTACGGCGCCGCCCGCGACGCCACGACCATCACCAACGCGGACGTCATCCCGGTCCTCCTCGACGTGACCAGCACCGATGACATGGCCAATGCGGCGCGCACCTGCGGTGACGTCTCCATCGTCGTCAACAACGCTGGCATCGGCCGCAGCTCCACCTCGCTCGCGCCGGACGCCGTTGACGCGGCGCGAGCCGAGCTGGAGACGAACTACTTCGGCCCCATGCGCATGGCGCAGGCGTTCGCCCCAGTCCTGCGCGAGAACGGCGGCGGTGCGCTGGTCAACATCCTGTCGGTGCTTTCCTTCGTCTCCATGCCACAGGCGGCGACCTACAGCGCGTCGAAGGCCGCCGCATGGTCCCTCACCAACGGCCTCCGCATGGAGCTCCGCCGCCAAGGGACCCTCGTCGTCGCTGTGCACGCCGGGTTCATCGACACGGACATGGCCGCCGGCATCGACGCCGAGAAGGTCAGCCCCGAGTCGGTGGCGTCCCAGATCGTCGCCGCCATCGAAGCCGACGCCGAGGAGGTGCTCGCCGACGCCACCAGCGAGCTGGTCAAGGCCTCGTTGTCCAACGACCTCACCGAGCTCTATCCGACCCTGCAGGCGCGATGGGATGCAGTGGCGGTCAGTCGATGACAGGTTTCGCCGGCTACCCGAACCGGCAGACCCCCGTCGCGGTGCTCGAGCGCCGAGGCGCACCGTGAGCTTCTCCGCTGACACCGCCGTCACCCGAGTCGGACCTGACCGCTTCACCGCCGAGCTGCACGAGCGATGGTCTTCCCTGGTGGGCATCCACGGCGGCTACACCGCCGCCATCGTCGCTCACGCCATGACCGTCGCAGTCGATGACCCCTCGCGCACCCTTCGCAGCTTCGCCACACAGTTCGCCTCCATCCCTCACCCAGGACCGGTGGACATCGAGGTCACCGTCGAACGCACCGGCAAGTCGATGACCACCACCAGCGCCCGCCTGCTCCAGGACGGACGGGTGCTGCAGATCGCCCACGCCGCGAGCACGACGAATCGGCCCGGGCTCGCCTACGACGACCACGTCCGCCCCCGCGACGCTGACCCCGGCGACGCACCGCGGTTCGCGTCCTCTGGGGGCGTCGGGCACTTCCAGAACGCCGACGTGCGGCTCGACCCAGACATCACCCTGTTCGGTGGCGGAGAGGAAGCGCGTGTAGCGGCATGGCTACGGCCCCTGCAGGGCGAACCGATCGACACGGCCTGGCTCGTCACGATGTGCGACCTGCTCCCGCCCGCGGTCTTCAGCCGCACGACCGGCCCCGTCAAGGCGGCGACGATCGAGTACGTCGTGCACCTCGCCACCGACCAACCTTCCGTGCCGAGCGGCGAGTACGTCTACCTCTGCTGCCGCTCACCGCTGTCGAACGAGGGCTTCGCCGTCGAGGACGCCACGATGTGGGCACCCGACGGTCGAGTCCTCGCGGTCGCCCGACAGACACGCCTCGCCGGAGCCTGAGCTCTCAGCACAACGTCAGCTGCCTCGCGCGATCTCGTCGGCCAAGGCCTCGAGGTAGGGGAGGGCAGCTCGGTCCTTCGGCCGATCGGCGGCGCGTTTCGAGGTGATGATGTCGTCGAGCGCGGCGACGAGGACGGTCGTCCCGCCCCCGAAGTCGACCTCGATGGCCCGCGGTGCGAGCGCGTCGTAGCCCTCCGCAAAACCGGACGGTGCAAGGGCGACGTCGATGTCTCCTGCGTCCGTGGTGAGGTTCAGCATCGTCGGCATCGCGAAGAGGAAGCGGCCGTTGCACGGGAACTCGACACCCTCTGGTTCGTTCGCCGTCCGCAGTCGGGCCCGTAGCTCGAGCAGCGCTTCGCCGAGCCGGTCGAGGTTCCGTTGGTCTCGGGCGGGGGCAAGGTCGACGTCTTCCGTGGCCAGCGTCGAGCCGTGAGCGAGCGCGGCGGCCCCTCCGATCAGGACGTAGGCGACGCCGTGGCGGGACAACGTCGAGACGATGCGATCGAAGTCCAAGCTCATCCCTTCCGTTGACGAGCCTTCCCTCGGAGGCGTGCTTGTTGGGCCTGGACCGCGGTCATGTGCGCCAGGCGCTCCCTGGGCGCGAGGGCGAGCGAGCGACGGATCTGTGCCCGATCGACGCCGTGGTCGGGGGTCTCGTGGCCGAGCGCACTGAGGAGCAGCGACCGGATGACCGAAGCGCGGGAGCGGCCGAGGATGCGGGCTCGCTGATCGACCTCGCTGAGGAGGTCGTCGGGCAGCCGCACCGGTACGCGCACGCCGATGGCCGGCCGGCCCGGGCGGCGGGAGGCGTCGTGGGCGGCGCTCATGGGCAGAGTATACGACGCCGTAAAACGCATGGAGGGTTTCCGGCGCCGGTTTTTGTTCGCGGATGACCCGACCGTCGGGCAGGCCTAGCGAGCCTCGACCCGTCCGGTCTGCCAGGCCCACGCCGCGCACTCCACGCGGTTCCTTGCTCCGAGCTTGGCTTGGATGCTGCCGAGGTGGGTCTTCACGGTGCTGAGGGAGATGTGCAGCTCGGCGCCGATCTCCGCGTTGGTGCGGCCGCGCGCGAGCGACAGGAGCACGTCCTCTTCGCGCTCGGTCAGCGGGGTGACCGGCGGTTGCGCCGGGTCCGTCCGGACGCCACCGAAGTGGGCGAGGAAGCGGACGGTGATGGACGGCGACACGAGCGCGTCGCCCACCGCCGCGGCCCGGACGGCTTCCACGAGAAGGGCGGCACCGGCGTCCTTCAGGAGGAAGCCGCTGGCCCCGTTGGCGATCGCGGTGCGGACGTACTCGTCGAGGTCGAACGTGGTGACGACGACCACGGGGATCGGGTTGACGACGTCGGGCCCGGCCAGGAGGCGGGTGGCCGCGAGTCCGTCGAGCTCCGGCATCCGTATGTCGAGCAGGCACACGTCCGGGCGGAGCCGCTGGGCGAGCTCCACCGCCTCGCGTCCATTGGTCGCCTCGCCGAGCACCTCGATGCCCTTGGCCTCGAGGATGAGGCGGAAGCCCGATCGCACCATCTCCTGGTCGTCCGCGATCACGACGCGGAGCGCCTCGGTCACGTCGCCGGCCTCAGCGGGAGCCGCGCTTCGATGCGCCAGCCGCCGCCGCCGACCGGGCCGGCCTCGAAGTGGCCACCCAGCGCCTCGGTCCGCTCGGCCATGCCGATCAGGCCGTAGCCGGGGCCACCGGAGCGAGGGGCGCGCGCGGCGGTGCCGTCGTCGTCGACGGTGACCGTGAGCTCGTCGTCCTGCGCGGTGAGGCGTACGTCCACGCCGGTCGCCCCGGTGGCGTGGCGCTGCGCGTTGGCGATGGCCTCGCCGACCACCCGGTGGATCGAAGGCGCCACCTCGGCGGGCAGCTCGTCGAGCCCGTCGAGGTGCAGCCGGACCGGCAGCCCGACCGCGGTGCTGCGGGCAGCGAGCGATCGGAGGTCGTCGATCGTGGCCGCCGGTGCCAGCGGGCCGTCCTCCCCGCCACGGAGGGAGCCGACCAATCGGCGCATCGAGCCGAGCGCCTCCCCGCCGGCGGCCTCGATCTGCACGAGGGCCTCCCGGGCCTTGTCCGGCTGGTCCGCCCACACCTCCTGCGCGGCCTGCGCCTGCACGACGATCCCCGTGACGTAGTGCGCCACGACGTCGTGCAGCTCGCGGGCGATCGCCAACCGCTCGTCCTGGCGCACGCTGTCGAGGTCGCGCCGCCGATCCGCGTCGATCCAGCGGAGGTAGAGGCCGACCCCGGCGGCGACGGCGACGCCGAGCCCGAACACGACGGTCATCAGCGGCTCGAAGCCGATCGAGGCGCGCATCCGGACGATGGCGAGGCCCGCCGCGATCAGCGCGCCCACGGCGGCCGCCGCCTGCGCAGGGGCCAGCGCGCGAAGGGACCAGCACACGAGCACCAGGAGGCCGCCGCTCTCGGCCAGGCCGGGCCACCCGCGGCGGCCCAGCAGGTCGCGGCCCCACAGCTCGTACCGGGGGAACCGCGGGTCGACCCGGTACACGATCCACGTGATGAGGAGGCTGGCCCCGGCGGCGAGGAGCGCGGCGGGGAGCAGCTGCCGCGACGCCAGCAGGAGGCACAGGCCCACGACGGCACCGGCGACGAGCGCGGGTGGGTTCAGCCCGAAGTAGATGCGGCTGACCGCGAGGTCGACGAGCAGGAGGCCGGCGACCCCGGCCGTGGAGGCCGCCATCGGCCAGGTGCTCATGCCGGCCGCCGCGGCGTCCCGCTCGTCGGCCATCGGTCGAGGCTACCGATCAGGAGCTCTGCCAGCATCGGCCGAACGGCCGATGCGGAATGCCCGGACAGCCGATGCCGGGGCACGGCGCGATCCGCACGATGGACCGATGGCGACCACCGCTCACGTCCCGACCCGCTCCTCCGCCGAAGACGACATCCCCAGCCTCGTCGGCCGTGCGACCCTGTGCACCGGGGTGCTGGGCCTGGCGCTGGGCTACTGGTGCCGCTCGTTCGTCGACGGCATCGCCGGGCCCATCGGGGTCCTCCTCGGGCAGCTCGGGGCGCCGTGGGTGGTGGTTGCGTTCGCGGCCGGTGCCATCGTCGCCGCCCGACCATCGGCCGATCCCGCCGTCGAGCGAGCCGGGATCGCCCTCGGCGGCCTGGCGGGCGCCGCCACGATGGTGGTCGCGTCGTTCAGCTACTACGGCGACGCCTCGTCTCCCTCGGCGATGTTCTGGGCGACCGCCGGGATCATGGTCGGCGGAGCGGCGGGTCTCGCCGGCGCGGCGTGGCGGGCCCGGCCCGGTGGGGCCGTGGAGGCCGCGGCCGCTGGAGCGCTCGGCCTCGCGCTGGTCGCCGAGGGGATCGGTCGCCTCGACTTCGGCTGGTTCCACGCCGCCGGCCATCTGCATCGCCTCGGCTCGGGATGGCTGGTCGTCGCCGGCCTCGCCCTACCGGTCGTCCTCACCCGGGGCCGGCCCGCTGGCTTCGTGGCGTCGACCTGCGTCCTCTTGCTCGCCGTCCCCGTCGCCGCCGTCGTGGTCGTGGCTTCCCGCGGCCTCGCCCTCGCTTGATCCCGAACCCCCACTCCCTGGAGCTCCCGTGACCCTGCTCACCGCCACCCGCATCGACCTGCGCACCACCCCCCTCACGCGGGCCATCGGCGCCACCGTCGACGGCGTCGACCTCCGTGGCCCGCTCGACGACGATGCGGTCGCCCAGCTGCGGGCCGCCGTCCTCCGCCACAAGGTGGTGTTCCTCCGCGACCAGCACTTCGGGGCGGAGGACCTCCAAGCCCTGGGCGCCCGCTTCGGTCGGCTCGCCGTGTCCCCGCTGCACACCCTGCTCGGCACCGGCCGGAAGGTGTCGGTCATCGAGGACGACGAGCAACGGCCGCCGGCCAGCTTCGACTGGCACACCGACCTCAGCTGGACCGCCGTGCCGCCCGCCTTCGGCTTCCTCCAGGCGCTCGAGATCCCGCCGTTCGGCGGTGACACGATCTGGGCGAGCCTCGCCGGAGCGTTCGCGGCCCTGTCGCCGTCGCGCCAGCTCGAGTGCGCACAGCTGCGCGGCGCCCACGCCCCCGATGCGTCGCTGCTCGCCTCGGTGGAGCGCAACCACGGCGGCGAGCGCGCGATCCGCCTCCGTCGCGCCCACCCGGGCGTGTCCCATCCGCTGGTGCGCCGCCACCCAGAGACCGGCGAGGCCCTGCTGTTCCTCTCGCCGCTCTACCTGCACCGGATCATCGGGGTCGACCGCCGACGCGGCGAGCGCATGCTCCTCGAGCTGGAGCGGCTCCTCGACGATCCGCTCGTGCAGGTGCGCTGGCGCTGGCGGGAAGGCGACGTGGCCATCTGGGACGAGGCGGCCACCTGCCATCGGGCGCTCGGCGACCACTTCCCCCAGCGGCGAGCCATGCGTCGCTGTGTGGTCGAGGGTCGCGCGCCGGAGCCCGTCTGACCGTGTCGTGGACATCTCGAAGACCCGACCGATCCCGGCGATCGGTCGCGGGGCGGGCCATGGCGGTGGCGGGCGTCGCGATCGTCGGCGCCCTGGGCTACCAGTCGCTGGAGCCCTCGTCCCCGGGGCCGGCGTCCGAGTCATCTGCGCAACCGCCGCGGCTGCCGTCGACGCCCTCGAGCGCAACCTCGCCCACGGCGGGGACCTCGCCCGTCCCCGAAGCGCCACCCGGACCGGCCCCGCCGCTCCGTGGTCCGGGCGATTCGAGCGACGTGCTCGGTGTGGCGGACGGCGCCGTCCCCGACGGCGTGACGGTCTTCGACGACGAGGTCCCGGCGGTGGCCAACCTCGATGCCGCCCTCCTCGCGGCGCTTCGCCGCGCCGGGTCGGATGCGGCGGCCGATGAGGTCCGGCTCCACGTCAACAGCGGCTGGCGCTCCCGGGCGTACCAGGAGCAGCTGCACCGTGAGGCGATCTCGGAGTACGGGTCCGCGGAGGAGGCGGCCCGGTGGGTGTCCACCGCGGACACCTCGGCGCACGTCTCGGGGGACGCCATCGACATCGGGGGCTCCGCCGCCACCACCTGGTTGTCTCGGCATGGCGCCGGCTACGGGTTGTGCCAGACCTACGACAACGAGCCCTGGCACTTCGAGCTGCGCCCCGACGCCGTCGACCATGGCTGCCCGCACCGGTACGCCGACCCCACGCAGGATCCGAGGATGCAGCCATGAGCGGCGGACGGGCGCCGGGCCGCGGTCGAGCGCTGGCTGGCGAGAACCCCGTGGGCACTCGGTACCATCGAGCCGGTCGATGCGATCGAGGAAGAGCTCGAGGAGCCCGACCGATCCCAGCTCGCGGCGACGGATGGCCGCCGCCAGGTCGGTCGCGGTGTCGGTCGCGTGCATGGGGGGACGTCAGCGTGGAGCTGCTGCGCGGAGGGGTGGGAACCGGGAGAGCAAGCCCTTCGCCGCGGCTTGGAACAACGGCACCGCGGTGGGGATCCCCTTCAGGCGATGGTCGCCGAGGCTCACGAACCGAAGGCCGGCGGGTCGCTGACCCTGGCTCGCCTCCTTCGTGTCGCCGGACACGATCACCTGGCCGCCGTGGGCCGCGCCGCAGATCCGGGCGGTGGTGTGGATGGCGAGCCCGATGTAGTTGACCTCGTCGAGCGTTGGATAGCCGCTGTGGATCCCGATGCGGACCCTGGCCTCGACGCCGTCTGCCCAGGTCTGCCCTCGAAGGTTGCGCTGGGTGGTGATGGCGGCGTGCAGCGCGGCGCCAGGGCTCTCGAAGACGGCGAAGAACTCGTCAGCTCGCGTCTCCACGGGTTGGCCGGCGAACGCCACCACCGCGTCCCGAAGCAGCGTTCGCACGTCACCGATCAGCTCGCGGTACCGCTCGCCCAGCCGATCGACGTGGCCGGTTGAATCCTCGACGTCGGTCATCAGCATGGTGAGGAACCCGGTTGGCAGCGCGGCCGGTTCGCGGGCGAGGCGCTCCCCGAAGGCGCGCTCCGAGTCGAGCTGGCTCGCGATGAAGCCGAGGGGCACGATCCGGTGCTTCTTGGCGGCGTTGAGCAGCCGGTTCCGCGCCCGCTCACGAGCCGCGTCGTCGTCGAAGTGGACCTGGTTGAACCGAGCGAGCGCGTTCCGCACGTGGGCGGGGTCATGGATCGGAAGCCGTCGACGGCCACGGGAGTCGACGTAGGCGAACGCTCGATCGGGGAGGTCAGTGCGTTCCGACGACTCGAGCCGTGCCACGACCCGAGGCTAACGAGGGACGGGGCCGTCTCGCTTCAGGGCTGGACGCAGCTCAGCTTCGTGAGCCTCCGTGTCTCGTCGCCCAGATCACGGCCCCGATGGCGAGCACGCCGGCACCGCTCAGCGCGCTCCGGGCGGGCAGGGTGCAGGCAAGCGTGACGCAGCCGACGACGCCCGCGGCGAAGGTCGGTGAGGCAGACGAGGAGGGTGACAAGGGCACCGATGACGAGGTCGGCGCGGTGCGGCACCTTGAGCGTGGGGTGGACGGCATCGAGCCATCGAGGGAGCTCGCCGTCGGCGGCCATGGCGAACACGGTGCGGCTGACGCCGGCGATGAGCGACAGGAGGACCCCGAGGGCCGCGATGGCAGCGCCGACGCGCACGACGGGCGCGAGCGCGTCGAGGTGGCCGGCTCGCACGGCGGTGGCCAACGGCATGTGTGAGTCAGCGAGCGCCGCTGGCCCGACAGCGGCGAGCGCGCTGATCGCGACCAGGACGCAGACGACGAGGGTGTACGCCACGGAGGCGGCCAGGCGAGCCCGACCAGCAGGCCGGAGCCGGCGACGCGGGCCGCCGGACCGATCGCCGCGAAGACACCAGCGCCGATCATCGACCCGAGGCCGATGACGACCGTGTCCCTGAGGTCCAGGCGGCGCGAGAGCCTGGTGTCCGGCTCGGTCGTCGCCGGGGTCACCCCGCCGGCTGGAACAGCTCGACCAGGTTCCCCGAGGGGTCCACGGCGAGCACCTGTGCGCCGCCGGGACCGGTCACGATCTCGTTCCGGAACGGGACTCCCTCCTCCGTGAGGCGGGCGACCTCGCGCTCCACGTCGTCGACGATGAGGTGGATGCGGTTCCAACCTCCGGGGACCGGTCGTTCCCCGTCGGCCATCGCCCTCCCGGCGGAGCTCTGGGGCCCGGACAGCAGGAGCCGCAGGTTCCCTCGGGTGACGTCCGCGAACGCCGGCACCGAGATGCCGACGGTGAAGCCGAAGTGGCGGGTGTAGTAGTCGACGCACGCGGCGACGTCGTCCACCAGGTAGCGGACGTTGACCGTCTCGTCAGGCATGGGCTGTCTCCTCTTGTGGTGCGGATGGCATGAGCTGCGGCAGGAGGAACCCGATGCGGGACTCGAGCTCCTGCGCCGTCCGCTCGAACGCTGGATAGGAGGCGTCGTCGGCATCGCCGTCGAGGGCGGGGTCGGGGATGCTCCAGTGGGCGAGCACCGGATCCCTCGGGAACTCCGGGCAGACCTCGCGGACGCGGTCGCACAGGGTGATCACGTGATCGAAGTGCGAGCGCGAGAAGCGGCGGAGGTGCTTGGTCGGTCGGCCGGAGATGTCGATGCCGCGCTCGGCCATCACCCGCACCGCATTGGGATGGAGCACCTTCGGATGGCTCCCCGCGCTGCGAGCCTCGACCGTGTGGCCCGACAGCTCGTGCAAGAGCGCCTCCGCCATCTGCGAGCGGGCGCTGTTGCCGGTGCACAGGAACAGCACGCGCGGCGAACGCACGCGCCCCACCGCCCGCTGGGTGTCCGCCGGAAGGATCCCAAGTCGCAGCCCCGGCTCCAGGGCGGCACCAGCGGCGCAGAACAGACGTGCGCAGCGGGCGAGGTCGACGCGGTAGTAGGTGTCGCGGCCGTCGGCCGAGCTTCGCCTCGCCGACACCAAGCCCGCCGTCCGCAGCGCCCGCAGGTGGTACGAGACCAGGTTCTGCGGCTTGCCAGAAGCGGCCGTGAGCTCGTGCACGCGTCGGTCGCTGCGCGGCGAGCTCCTGCAGCAGCTCCCAGCGGACCGGATCGGCCACCAGCTGGAGGAACTCGATCGGGGAGGGGTCTGGATGGGCAGCAACCACGCCCCGGACAATACATCAGTTTCAATTGATGGATCAAGATGAGGGCGCTGGACAACCTGCGCGGCGGAGGCGGGGCCTGGCTGCACGTTCGCTCTGTCGGTGAGCACGCTCGGGCGGCCCCACGCGCTGGTCTGGCTCGAAGGCGCCGCAGCCGGCTTCGTCACCGTCCTGGAGGACGGTCACCTCGCCGACGAGGCGGATCTCGTAGCGGACTACCGAGCGGTGCCCTGGCGCGAAGGTGGCCGGTGGCCGATTCGAGCCGCCCGTCGCTGCGCAGGTCCGAGGTACCGTCCGTCGCTGATGGTCGCTACCGCGTCGCCGAGCGCACCCTCTCCACTCCTCGAGGTCCGCGGCCTGTCGAAGCGCTTCGGTCGTCACGTCGTGCTCGATGGCGTCGACCTGGTCGTCCACTCCGGTGAGCTCGTCGCCCTGGTGGGGGAGAACGGAGCCGGCAAGTCGACGCTCGTGCAGTGCGTCGCCGGCGCGCTGGCGCCGGATGCGGGCGAGGTGCACCTCGCCGGCGGCCGCTCGGACGTCGGTGTCGTGTGGCAAGACCTTGCCCTCTGCGAGAACCTCGACGCGGTCGCCAACCTGTTCCTCGGACGCGAGCTCGGCAGCGGCCTTTGGCTCTCCGACGCAGAGATGCACGTCGCTGCCCAAGCGCTGCTCGACGAGCTCGGGGTCGAGATCGACGACCTGCGTCGCCCGGCCAGTCAGCTCTCCGGCGGACAGCGCCAGACGCTCGCCATCGCGCGGGCCCTGCTCGGTCGCTCCCGCCTGCTGGTGCTCGACGAGCCGACGGCGGCGTTGGGGGTCGCCGAGACCCGCATGGTGGAGCGCCTCGTGCGAGAGCTGCGGGGCAGCGGGTGCGGCGTCCTGCTGATCTCGCACCGGATCGAGCAGGTGTTCCGCATCGCCGACAGGGTCGTCGTGCTCCGGCACGGCCGGGTGGCCGCGAACCGCGCCACCGCGGAGCTGCACCCGGACGACGTGATCGCGCTGATGGCGGGCGTCGACGCGGACACGAGCGCCCGTCGGCAGATCCAGCGGTTGCGCAGCCTCGTCGACCAGCTCGCGGAGGAGGAACCGTCGGCGTCGATCCCGCTCATCATGTCGGCGCTCTCATCGGCGCTCGGGGTGGACCAGCTGTGCGTGCACCTGCTCGGCCCGGCCGCCGGGCCGGACGAGCCCCGGGTGCTCACCCGCCGCGTGGCCGTCGGCGTGCCGCAACCCCTCCTCGACGTCAACGAGGTGCTGCCGATGGGCGCGGACGGCGGCCTGGTCGGCTTGGCGGCGGAGGGACAGGAGGTCGTGGTGACAGAGGACGTCAGCCGCCACCCCGCCTGGGCAGGCCTCCGCGCCGCGGCGGAAGCGGCCGGCGTGCAGTCGGCGTGGGCCATGCCCATCCAGGACGCCGACGGCGTGCTCGGCGTCATCTCCGCGTACGCCCACGCCGTCGGGTCGCCGCAGCCGGCCGCGCTGGAGCTGGTCGCGCTCTACACGAACCTCGCCGCCGCCGCGATCGGTCGCGAGCGCTTGCTGGGCGAGGTCACACGCCGCAACCGCATCCTGGAGGCCATGCGCGGCATGTTGGAGACGCTCACCGGACCGCTGGCCGCCCACGACGGCATGGCGCCGGCGCTCAGCGCGCTGTGCGAGGGCCTGACCGCCGACGCGGTCGCGCTCCTGTGCCCCCCGGACGTCGACGAGGAGGCGCCCGCGGTCCGGGCCGCCACCGGCTCCAGCAGCGCGGCACCCTCGCCCACCGCCATCGCGGATCTCACGGCGGCAGCGGGCGTGCTGCTCGCCGGTCCCGCGGGCCTGGACCGCGCACGTCTGATCGGGGAACGGGTGGTCGGCGCGCCGGTCTTGTCGCCACAGGGGCGGCTCGTCCTGGCCGCGTGGTGGAGCTCGCCCGCCAGCATCGGCAACGACGCCTTGGACCTCCTCGACGATGCCGCCCGGTCCCTGTCGCTCGCGGTGGAGCGCGAGGAGGTGGAGTCGGCCCAGGCCGAGGCGGCCACCCTCCGCCGCTCGCAACGGTTGCAGCGCGAGTTCCTCTCCCACCTGTCCCACGAGCTGCGCACCCCGCTCACGGCCATCCACGGCTACGCGTCCACGCTGCGACAGCCCGACGTGACCTGGGACGCGGCGTCGGAGGAGCGGTTCCTCGGGCTCATCGAAGGCGAGTCCGCCCGGATGGGTCGCCTCGTCGCCGACATGCTCGACTCCTCCACCATGGAGGCAGGCGGGCTGCGGCTGGATCCGCACTGGTGCGATCTCGGGCTGGCGATCGAGGCGGCGGTGGGCTGCGTGTCCGGCGGCCACGCCGCCGTGACGGTCGACGTGGCGGCTGACCTGCCCAACGTCTGGGTCGACCACGACCGACTCGAGCAGGTGCTCGTGAACCTCATCGACAACGCGCTGCGCCACGGGCCGGCCGGCGGACCGGTGGAGGTCGCGGCGTCGACGGACGACACGACGGTGTCGATCCGGGTGATCGACCACGGTCCGGGTCTGTCGCCCGCGCTTGCCGCGCGGATCTTCGAGCCGTACGTGCGCGGCACCACCGCGACCCAGGGCGCGGGGCTCGGCTTGACGATCTGCCGAGGGATCATCGAGGCCCACGGGGGTCAGATCGCCGTCGAGCCTGTCCGGTCGGGCACGTGCGTCCGCGTCACCATCCCCGCCGAGCCGCACCCTGACGTGGAGGCCACGGTCGAACATGCCTGGTGACGATGCCACGTGCGTGCTCGTCGTCGAGGACGACCCCAACCTCGTCGACCTCCTGCGGTCGAACCTGCTCGTGCGGGGCTTCCGGGTCGTCGTGTCCACCACCGGGGAAGACGCCCTCGCCCTGTTCGAGCAGTCACAGCCCGACCTCGCCCTCCTCGACCTCATGCTGCCCAAGGCCGACGGGTTCGAGCTGTGCCAGCAGCTCCGCGCCAGCTCGACGATCGGCATCATCGTGCTGTCGGCTCGCGGCGGTGAGACCGACAAGGTGCGGGCCCTCAACCTCGGCGCCGACGACTACCTCACGAAGCCGTTCGGCATCGACGAGCTGCTGGCCCGGATCCATGCCACGCTCCGGCGCAGTCGCCCGGCGCCGTCCGCGGTCGAGCCGCAGCCGATCATCCGAGCGGGTGACGTCGAGATCGACCTCGACGCCCAGCTCGTGACGCTGGCGGGGGAGGTGGTGCGCTTGACGCCGACGGAGTTCGCGCTGCTGCGCGAGCTGGCGCTGCACGCGGGCACGGTCGTGTCGCACGCCACCCTGCTGGGCCGGGTCTGGGGGCCCGGCTATGCGACTGAGACCGAGTACACCCGCGTCTACGTACGGCGGCTGCGAGCGAAGCTCGAACCCGCGGGCTCCACACCGCTCATCGTCACGGAGCACCGCATCGGCTACCGCTTCGTCGGCTGACGGGGCTGTTCACAACTCGTTCACGCCCGTCAGCCGATATGCACTTTTCGTTCACGCTCCCTTTCGTAGGTTCGAACCGAGAGTTCACAGAGTCGGTGCGCGCGACCGCGCCCGCACCTGAACCCAGGGGGAAGCATGCGCAATCGATTCCGAGGCCGGGCCATCGCGCTGGTGGCTGTCGCCGCACTGGTGATGTCTGCGTGCGGCGATGACGACGATCCGGACACCACGGGCACGACGGCCGCCGATGACGGCGGCACGGACGGCGGCGAAGAGGTCAGCGGCACGATCGCGTTGCTCCTGCCCGAGTCGCAGACCGCCCGCTACGAGACCCAGGATCGGCCCCTCTTCGAGGCCAAGGTCGACGAGCTGTGCCCCGACTGCGAGGTGCTCTACTCGAACGCCGACCAGGATGCGGCCAAGCAGCTGAGCCAGGCCGAGGCCGCCCTCACGAACGGCGCCGAGGTGCTCGTGCTCGACCCGGTCGACGGCGAAGCGGCCGGTGCCATCGTCGCCCAGGCCGCCGCCCAGGACGTCCCGGTGATCAGCTACGACCGCCTCATCCTCGACTCCGAGGTCGACCTGTACATCTCGTTCGACAACGAGAAGGTCGGCGAGCTCCAGGCGACCGCGCTGGTCGACAAGCTCGACGCCGACGGCGTCACCGAGGGCGACCTGATCATGATCAACGGGTCACCGACCGACAACAACGCCACCCTGTTCAAGGAGGGCGCGCACAGCGTGATCGACGCCACCGACTTCACCGTGGCCGCCGAGTCGGACACCGTCGAGTGGAAGCCCGACAACGCGCAGGACGACATGGATGGCCACATCACCACCGTCGGGGCTGACAACATCGTGGGCGTGTACGCCGCCAACGACGGGACCGCCGGCGGAGCCATCGCCGCCATGAAGGCGGCGGGCATCGACCCGCTCCCGCCGATCACGGGTCAAGACGCCGAGGTCGCCGCCATCCAGCGGATCCTCGCCGGCGAGCAGTACATGACCGTCTACAAGGCCATCAAGCTGGAGGCCGAGGCCGCCGCCGAGGCCGCAGTGGCGATGCTCCGGGGTGAGGAGCCGGCCGGGGTCGACGACACCGTCGACAACGGTGCCATCGACGTGCCCTCGATCCTGCTCGAGCCGGTGCCGGTCACGGCCGAGAACGTGGCCGACACGGTCATCGCGGATGGGTTCTGGACCGTCGAGGACATCTGCACCGGTGACTTCGCCGACGCCTGCGCGGCCGCCGGGATCGAATGACCCAGACGGACGGCGACGTCGCCGTTGCCGCCCGGCCATCACCGACCCCGCTCCTGCAGCTCGAGAAGGTGAGCAAGCGCTTCGGCGCTGTGCAAGCGCTCACCGAGGTCGACTTCGAGGTGCACGCGGGGGAGGTGGTGGCCCTCGTGGGAGACAACGGCGCCGGCAAGTCGACGCTGGCCAAGTCCATGGCCGGCACCCTGATCCCGGATGAGGGTCGCATCGTGTTCGACGGACGGCCCGTCCACCTGCACGGACCGTCGGATGCGAGCGACCTCGGGATCGCCACCGTGTACCAAGACCTGGCGCTCTGCGACAACCTCGACGTCGTGGCGAACCTGTTCCTCGGGCGCGAGCCCCGCGGTCGGGTGCCCACGTTGGACGAGCTCGCCATGGAGACGGAGTCGCAGCAGCTCCTCGATCGCCTGTCGATCCAGATCCCCAGCGTCCGGACACCGGTCGCGTCGCTCTCCGGGGGTCAGCGCCAGTCGATCGCCGTGGCCCGGGCCGCCATGGGTGCGCCGCGGGTCGTCCTGCTGGACGAGCCCACGGCCGCCCTCGGGGTGGCCCAGACCGCGCAGGTCCTCGAGCTCATCGTCGCCCTGCGGGAGCAGGGGCTCGGGGTGGTCATCATCAGCCACAGCCTCAACGACGTGTTCGCGGTGAGCGATCGGATCATCGTGCTCCGCCTCGGTCGCCGCGTCGCCACCTTCCAGACGGCCGACGCCACCACCGAGGGCGTGGTGTCGGCGATCACCGGCGCGGACGTCCAGCTGCCCCACGAGGAGCGACCATGAGCGCAGGCCCCGCCGATCCGCGGCTGTTCGTCGGCAAGACCGGCCTGGCCGGAGCCTTCGAGGACTTCCGTCGCCGCCTGGCCCAGGGCGACCTCGGGAGCCTGCCCGTGCTCGTCGGGTTGCTGGCCGTGGGCGGCTACTTCCAGGCCCAGAACGATCGCTTCCTGTCCGCGGCCAACCTGACGAACCTCACGCTCCAGATCGCCGCGGTGGGGACCATCTCCGTGGGCGTGGTGCTCGTGCTCCTGCTCGGCGAGATCGACCTCTCGGTCGGGGCGACGAGCGGGTTCGCCGCCGCGGTGATGGCGGTGATGAACACGCGCCACGGCCACGGGGCGGCGGCGTCCATCGCAGGAGCGCTGGTCGTCGGCGCCGCCGTCGGCGCGTTGAACGGGTTCTGGGTGACGCGCTTCCGCGTCCCTGCGTTCCTCGTCACGCTCGCGGGTCTCCTCGCGTGGCAGGGCGCGCTGCTGCGCGTGCTCGGCCGCCAGGGGAGCATCAACATCACCGACGACGGGATCGTCGACGTCGCCAACACCTTCTACGGCTCGACGGTGACGTGGACCGTGGCGGCGGGCACCATCGCGCTGACCGCGCTGTCGATGCTGCTGGGCCGCCGCCGGCGCGCGGCCGCGGGCCTGCCGCTCGACCCCGCGTGGCGCACCGCCCTGTCGCTCGGCTTCATCGTCGTGTGCGTGGTGGGCCTCGCGCTCGTGTTCGAGTCCAACCGAGGTCTGCCGCTGGCGGTCTGCATCTGCGTCGGGCTGGTGGTCGCCGTCGACCTGCTGCTGCGCCGGACGCGCTTCGGCCGGCACGTGTACGCGGTGGGGGGCAACATCGAGGCCGCCCGCAGAGCCGGCATCAACGTCGAGCGGGTGCGCCTGATGGTCTTCGTGCTGGCGTCGACGCTCGCCGCCATGGGTGGCGTGCTGGCGGCCAGTCGCAGCCTCGCCGTGAGCCAGTCGTCGGGGGGCAACGACGTGCTCCTCTACTCCATCGCCGGCGCGGTGATCGGCGGCACGAGCTTGTTCGGCGGCCGGGGGACGGCGTGGTCCGCCCTCCTCGGCGCGCTCGTGATCGGCTCGATCCTCAACGGCATGACGTTGCTGAGCATCGCGTCCGACATGCGCTTCATCGTGACGGGCTCGGTGCTCCTGGCCGCGGCCACGATCGACGCGGTGTCGAGGCGGGGCAGAGCCAGCGCGGGGCGCGCCTGAGCCTTCGCCGCCCCGGTGGCGACGCCGCGCGGAAGTCCCAGTGGCGGGCTCACGGTTCGCGTCTTAGTCTCCGGATGTCACGACCTCTGGCAGTGGCACGGCGGGCCCAGCTCCAAGGGGAAGCAATGATGCGAGCACGGGGAACGCGTGCCGGGATGGCCGCGCTGTTGATCGCTGCGACGGCCGCGTCGGCCACGCAGGCCGCGGGGGCGGGTGCCGGGGGCGAGCCGACACGGACGCGCCCGGTCGCCGAGGCGGATCGGGTCGAGGCCACCAAGGCGCCCACCAGTCGCCTGGCCCAGACCGACCCCGCGCTCACGAGCCGCACGGACGCCGCGCCGGTGCGCGTCATGATCAAGCTCGACTACGACTCTGTGGCCAGCTACTCGGGCGGGGCGGCCCACCTCGCCCCGACGAGCCCGTCGGTGACGGGCCAGCCGCTGACCGGGCGGTCGGCGGCCGAGCGCTCCTACGACGCCCACATCGCCGCCAAGGAGCGGGCGGTGGTGGCCGCGATCCAGCGGCAGGTGCCCCAGGCTGCCATCGGTCGCAGCCTGCGCGTCGTCTACGGCGGCGTGTCGGCGACGATCCCCGCCAACGCTGTGAGCAAGGTGCTGGCCATCGATGGCGTCGTGGCCGTCCAGCAGAACGATCTGCGGCAACCGCTCACCGACAGCAGCACCGACTTCGTGAACGCACCGCCCGTGTACGACGTGCTCGGCTCGACAGCCGACGCGGGCGCAGGTGTCATCTACGGCAACCTCGACACGGGTCTCTGGCCCGAGCACCCGTCCTTCGCCGACCTCGGCAACCTCGCGGCCCCGCCCGGGCCCGCGCGGGAGTGCAACTTCGGGGACAACCCGCTCACCCCGGCCACTGACGTGTTCGCGTGCCAGAACAAGCTGATCGGCGGCGCGCACTTCACGGACGACTACGACTTCTTCGAGGGCGACGACAAGTACGAGGGCACCGCGCGCGACGGAGACGGCCACGGCACCCACACCTCCTCGACCTCGGCCGGGAACATCGTCGACGAAGCCGAGGTGTTCGGCGTCGACCGTGGCCCGATCCACGGCCTCGCCCCAGGGGCATGGGTGATGGAGTACAAGGTGTGTGGCCCGCTGGGCTGCTTTGCCTCCGACTCCTCGGCCGCCGTCGGACAGGCGATCCTCGACGGCGTCGACGTGATCAACTTCTCGATCTCCGGTGGGGAGCAGCCCTTCACGGACCCCGTGGAGCTGGCCTTCCTCGATGCCTACGCGGCCAACGTCTTCGTGTCGACGTCCGCCGGCAACGAGGGCCCGGGCGCGGGCACTGCCAACCACCTCTCGCCCTGGACGACCTCGGTCGCCGCGTCCACCCAGACGCGCGAGTTCGCCACCACGGTGAGCCTCACGGCCTCCAACACCGACACCTTCGAGGCCGACGGTGCGTCGATCACCGACGGCGCAGGCCCGGCGCGGGTGATGTTGGCCGAGGACGTGCCCGCCTACGACGGGAACAAGGACTGCGGCCGCAAGGCCGACCCGGGCGACTTCATCGTCGATGGCGAGCCCATCATCGTGGCCTGCCAGCGGGGCGGCCAGGCTCGGGTGTGGAAGAGCTTCGTCGCCTTCTCCGGCGACGCGGCCGGCATGATCCTCTACAACCCTGCCCTCGCCGACAACGAGACCGACAACCACTGGCTGCCCACGGCCCACCTCGCCGACGGCACCGCGTTCGTCGCCTTCATGAAGAGCCATGACGAGGTCATCGGCTCGTTCGCGGCCGGGGAGGCCCGTGAGGGCGAGGGTGACGTGATGGCCGCCTTCTCGTCGCGGGGGCCCGCGGGGCTGTTCATCAAGCCCGACCTCACCGCGCCCGGTGTGCAGATCCTCGCCGGGGCGTCGCCCACGCCGCCGACGCCGCCCAGCAAGGTCGCCGGTGGGAGCCCGCCCGGTGAGCTGTACCAGGCGATCGCCGGCACGTCGATGTCGTCACCTCACGTGGCTGGCGCCGGGATCCTCGCGCGTGCGGTGCACCCCGACTGGACACCCGGGCAGATCCGGTCCGCCCTCATGACGACGGCCATCACCGACGTCGTGAAGGAAGACGGCGTCACCCCCGCCGACCCGTTCGACCTGGGAGCAGGCCGGATCGACGTGGGTGCATCGGTGTACGCCCCGATCACGTTCGACGAGTCGCCGGCCGGCTTCGCAGCCATGGGCGGCGACCCAGCGCAGGCCGTGCACCTGAACCTGCCGTCGATCAACGCACCCGTGATGCCTGGCCGGCTGGTCACCACGCGGGTCGCCACGAACGCGAGCGGTGTGACGGAGCGGTTCGACGTCACGGCCACCGCGCCGACGGGATCCACCATCACGGTCTCGCCGAGGCACCTCACCGTGCCCGCCGGCGGGTCTGCGACGGTGACGATCACCATCGCGTCGACCGCGGAAATCGGTGAACAGCAGTTCGGAGAGGTGCAGCTCGATCCCCAGTCCGGCGCCCCTCTGCACCTGCCGGTGGCCTTCATCCACACGCAGGGCACGGTCAGCCTGGTCCAGGCGTGCTCGCCGCAGACGATCCAGCGCACGGGCAAGACGGTCTGCTCCGTCGAAGCGGCCAACGAGTCGTTCGACGATCAGATCGTCGACCTCGACACGTCCACCTCCAAGCTGAAGGTGCTGAGCGCCGACGGCGCCACGGTGGTCGACCCGCACCACGTGCAGCTCCATGACGTCGACCTGTCCGGAGCGGAGCCGGGGGTGCCGGCGGTCACTCCGGGAGCGAGCCCTGGCTACATCCCGCTCGACTCCTTCGGGGTGCCTGTCACCCCGGTCGGTGACGAGACGATGGTCAACTTCGACGTCACCGGTGCGCTGCTGGAGTTCGCCGGGCAGTCCTGGGACCGGATCGGCGTCGACTCCAACGGCTACGTCGTCCTGGGTGGTGGCACCGCCGAGGACAACAACTGCTGCAGCCTGCCGGCCGGCCCCGATCCCGCCCGGCCGAACAACGTCCTGGCGCCGTTCTGGACCGACCTGGACGGGGCGACGGCGCCGGGGATCCTCGTCGGGTTCCTCGGCAACGCCACAGACGAATGGCTGGTCGTCGAGTTCCGACTCGACGTGTTCGGCACCAACGACGAGCGCCGGTTCCAGGTCTGGATCGGGGACAACAGCGAGTTCGACGACGACGACAGCGAAGACATCACCTTCGCCTACTCGGCCGCCCAGGCCGACCCGTCCGGCCAGGACTTCCTGGTCGGGGCCGAGAACCAGCTCGGCCAGGGCGACATGGAGGCGGTGCTCCCGAGCGCCGACCTCCGGGTGGCGTCGACCGCGTTCACGCCTGGCGCGAGCGTGGCCTACGACCTCACGGCCCGAGGCAACGTGGTCGGCGTGCAGCCCGTCCGAACCGACATGGTCGCCAGCGGCGTGCCCGGCGTCACCGTGGTCACGACGGACGTCCGGGTCCTCCCGCCCCTCGTCCGGCCGGTGAGGGAGGTCCCGTAGCGGTCGTCGCTGGGGGCGTGCCAGGGGTCACCCAACCCACGGTTGGGTGACCCCTGCGCCCCCACCTAGCCTGATCCGCCATGGGCACGAGCCGATCCCGCCACCCCACCGACCTCCGACCCAAGGCCAAGGTGCTGCCCCTGCCGGGGCTCGGCGCCAGCCACAGCGAGCTGGCGCGCGAGGCGGCCACCACGCGCTGGACCAAGGTGCACGGCCACGACGTGGCGTACCGGCAGGCCGGCACGGGCCCCGTGCTGGTGATGATCCACGGCATCGCGGGGAGCTCGGGCACCTGGGTCCCGGTCATGCCGCTGCTCGCCGAGCACTACACCGTGATCGCGCCCGACCTGCTCGGGCACGGCGAGTCGGCCAAGCCGCGCGGCGACTACAGCCTCGGCGCCTACGCCTCCGGCATCCGCGACCTGCTCGGCGTGCTCGGCCACGAGCGAGCGACCATCGTCGGCCACAGCCTCGGCGGTGGCATCGCCATGCAGTTCGCCTACCAGTTCCCGCAGATGGCCGAGCGGCTCGTTCTGGTCGGCAGCGGCGGCCTCGGCAAGGAGGTCAGCCCGCTGCTGCGCGCGCTGAGCGTGCCCGGAACCGAGTACCTGCTCCCGGTGGTGCTGGCGCCGCAGATCCACGACCTGGTGGGCGCGCTGGGCAGCGTGTTCGGCCGGTTCGGGCTGCGGGCCGACCCGTTCCTCGGCGAGGTGTGGAACGCATGGACGCGCCTCACCGACGTGCGAGCCCAGCGGGCGTTCATCCACACGATCCGCGCCGTCATCGACGTGGCCGGCCAGCGCGTCAGCGCCCGCGACCGGCTCTACCTCGCCAACGAGGTGCCCACGATGATCGTGTGGGGCGACCGCGACCAGGTCATCCCGGTGGCCCATGGCCACATCGCCCATGAGCTGATGCCCGGCAGCCGCCTCGAGATCGTCGAAGGCGCGGGGCACTTCCTCCCGATCGAGCGCCCGGAGCTCCTCGACCGCCTGCTGCGCGACTTCCTCACCACCACGAAGCCCGCGAGCGTCTCGCCCAAGCGCTGGCAAGAGGTCCTCACCTCCCACGGGTAGAGCCACGCCGTCGTCGCAGGAGCAGGGCGAGCGGGGCAAGCAGCAGGCTGCCGAGCCCGGCGGACTCCGCGCCGATCCGGAACCGACGCCGGATCCGGAGCCGCCGAAGGTCGGCGGGGCGCGCCGGAAGTGGAGGTGACGGCGCGTCCGACGGGCGTTGGAGCACGGGGGCCACCTCGTCGATGCGCTCCAGGCGCGGCGGCCACGGCCCACGGGTGGAGCGGAAGGTGGCGGCCGGCAAGGCGTCCGCCGCCGGATCGTCCGCATAGGGATGGATGAACCACCAGGTAGCCGTGGCGGCCTCGTGGGTCAGGGTGACCTCGCAGAAGCCGCGCTCGGTCACGTCGGCCCAGCAGACGTGGTCGAGGTCGTTGGCGACCCGGTCGAGGAGCCGCCACATCCCGGGGTAGTGCGCGCGTCCCATGGCGGCCGATGAAACGGCAGGGGTGGTCACCTCCACGGCCACGGGCTCTTGGGAACCCGGTTCGCACGGCCCGGCGAAGGCCCATGACGAGTGGACGTCTCCCGAGAGGACCACCGTGCGTCCGCCGGCCCGGCCTCGCTGGCCCATCCAGGTCGCCAGCCGTGCCCGCTCCGCCGGGTAGCCGTCCCACTGGTCGTCGTGCAGCACGCGCCCATCGAGGACCGCGTAGCCGCTGGGGAGCAGTCCGTTGATCCATCGGAGGGGTCGCGGCCACGCCAGCTCGAGCTCGTTGACGACGACCCCGCTGGCGACGATCGCCCACGGGCGGCTCGGATCGGCCAGCCGGTCGTGGAGCCAAGCTCGCTGCTCGTCGCCCAGCAGGGAGCGATCGGGGTCGTCGAGGTCCGGTGACTCGTCGTCACCAGCCTGCCGATCGCGACCGCGCAGCCGGGTGTCGAGGAGGAGCAGCTCGGCCAGGTCTCCGACCGTCAGGGAGCGCCACGTCGTGAGGGGATCGTCGGGTTCCTGCAGCCGGGCGGGGAGCCACTCCTGCCGTGCTCGGGCGGCGGCTCCCGCCCGGTCGGGCCACGGGCCGTGCGTGTCCGGGTCGTGCTTCTTGGCGCCGTCGCGCCACGCGTTGTCGGCCAGGTCGTGGTCGTCCCAGATCGTCACCATGGGGTGGCGCAGGTGGAGCGCCTGGGCGTCTGGGTCGCGGCGGATCTGCGCGATGCGGCGCCGGTAGTCGTCGAGGGTGGTGGCGACGTGGGGAGGATCGTGGGCGCGGGGTCCGTCCGAGCCGTCGTCCTCGTAGATGTAGTCGCCGAGGTGGATGACGAGGTCCACCTCGCGTTCGGCGACGGCGCGGTACACCCCGAGCGGCGCGACCGAGTAGCGGGCGCAGCAGACGGTGGCCAGCCGGAACGCATCGGTTCCGGTCGCCGGCAGAGTGCGGGTGCGTCCGATGGGCGACGTGCTCGCGCCAGTCTGAAAGCGGTACCAGTAGGTCGTCGCCGGCTCGAGGCCGCCTACGTCGATGACGATGGTGTGATCGTGGTTCGCCGACGTGGTCGCGGTCCCGCTGGCGACGAGGTCGGTGATCGACGGATCCGTCGCCACCACCCAGTCCGCCGTCGCGTGACCCCCACTGAGCCGGGTCCACAGCAGCACGCCCCAGGCGGTGGGCTCGAAGGATGCCACGGCGTGGGCAAAGACATCGGGGGCATCACCGGGGGTGGACATCCGACCCGTCTACCCCCGTCCTCGGCTGACGAGTCGGAGGCGTCGGCGTCGTAGTCCGGCGCTACGGTCCGGCCCCTATGGCCTTGATCTCCTACGCGCAGCGGATCACCGATCTGGCGGCCGCCGATCCCGACTGCGTGATGATCACCTGCGGGGACGACACCATCACCCGCGCCGGGTTCGAGTCGGCCGCCAACCGGCTGGCCCGCGATCTGCAAGGCCGTGGCGTGGAGCTCGGCGACATGGTGACGATCGCGCTGCCCAACTCGATCGCGTGGTTCGTGACGGCGGCCGCGTGCTGGAAGCTCGGCGCCATCCCGCAGCCCGTCTCCTACCGGCTCCCGACCGTCGAGCTCGAGGCCATCGTGGCCCTGGCCGACGCCAAGGTCGTCGTCGGCGTGGAACCCGACGTGCTCCCCAGCCGCCGGTGCCTGCCGGTCGGGCACGTGCCCCATCCGTCGATCGAGGATGGGCCGCTGGCCGACGCCATCTCGCCCGCATGGAAGGCACCGACCTCCGGCGGTTCGACGGGTCGGCCGAAGCTGATCGTGTCCGGCGACCCCGCCACGCTCGATCCCGACGTGCCGTCTCCGCTCGGCATCGGCGACGGCGGTTGCCTCGTGATGCCGGGCCCGCTGTACCACAACGGTCCCGTGGTCTGGTCGTGCGCGGCGCTGCTCGCCGCCGCCCACCTCGTCGTGCTCCCACGGTTCGACGCCGAGGGGACGCTGGCCGCCATCGAGACCAGCTCCGCCCAGGTCGTCTACCTCGTGCCGACGATGATGAAGCGCATCTGGCGGCTCCCGACCGACGTTCGGGAGCGCTACGACCTCTCGTCGCTCCAGGTCGTGTGGCACCTCGCCGAGCCCTGCCCGGCATGGCTCAAGGAGGCGTGGATCGGCTGGCTCGGCCCCGAGCGCATCTGGGAGCTCTACGCGGGCACCGAAGCCCAGGCCGCGACGATCATCACCGGCACCGAGTGGCTCGAGCACCGCGGCTCGGTCGGCCGGCCGGCGGAGGGCAGCGTCCTCATCGCCGACGAGGACGGCCACGAGGTGCCGGTGGGGGAGCAGGGGGAGGTGTGGTTGCGGTCCATCGCCCGTGACACGCCGACCTACCGGTACGTGGGCGCGGAGGCCCGCACGCTCGAGGGCGGGTGGGAGTCGCTGGGCGACGTCGGCTGGCTCGACGCCGACGGCTTCCTCTACCTCGGCGACCGCCTCACGGACATGATCCTGAGCGGCGGCGCCAACATCTACCCGGCGGAGGTCGAAGCCGCCCTTCAGGAGCACCCCGCCGTGCGGTCGTGCGCGGTGATCGGCCTGCCCGATGACGACCTCGGCAGCGTGGTGCACGCCATCGTGGAGGCCGACGCGTCGCTCGACACCGCGGAGGTCCTCCAGTACCTCGGCGAGCGCCTGGCTCGCTACAAGCTCCCGCGCACGATCGAGCTCGTCGACGAACCCCTCCGCGACGACGCCGGCAAGGTGCGCCGCTCGGCCCTGCGAGCCGCGCGCCTCTGAGATCCCTCACCGACGTCGTCAGGTCCGGCGGCGGCCTCGCTCGATGCGGCCGAAGATGGTCACCAGGCCGGCGAGGATCGCGCCGGGAGCCAGGATCCAGAGCGGGCGTTCCAGCCACCAGCGGCCGCTGGGCTCGGTCTCCTGCCCGAAGCCGAGCGGCCACAGGACGAGGATCGCCAGCAGGTAGGCGGTCATGTGCCAGAGGAACAGCGTCATGATCCAGGCGTTGCCGGCGATGGTGGCCTTCCACGGCCCAGGCTTCTGGAGCCAGGCCGTGACGCGCGGCCGCAGCAGCAGGACGAGGCCGATCAGCCAGAAGCCGACGAGCATGAAGCAGATCGTGGGCGGATAGGCGTTCGAGACGCTCTCCACGTCGGTGCCCAGCAGGCTCCGCGGGTAGTGGCCGATGCCGGGGAACCAGGTGAAGCGCTCGTCGCCGGCGCTCCGCCAGAGCCACGGGTTGGTCGCCAGCACCAGCCCGCCGAGGCCGACGACGACCATCGACCACAGTGCGCGCCGGGGCCAGCGGTCGACGGAGCCGTCGGCGTAGAAGTGGCCGAGCTGATGGGGGAGCAGCAGCACGAACACGACGTTGAAGTAGCGGATGCCGTCCTGCTCGCCCAGGAAGCCGATCGCGTCGCACACGATCGTGCCGACGACCATCACGATCGGCACCAGCCAGCGGAAGCGCCGGTGCAACGCGATCGTGAGCGGGCTGATGCACACGACCACCAGGTACACGGCGAGGAACCACAGCGGCCCGAACGGGATCGTCTGACCCGGCGGGCGCACGCCGCGCAGGAGGTCGACCCCGGCGATGCTCGGACCTGACGACGCGCCGGTGTCGGTGAGGTGGAGGCCGACCTGCACCACCGCCCACACGCCGAGGAGGGCGGACGCCGGGAGGAGCAGGCGGCCGGCTCGGTCGCGCATGAACGCCAACGTGGAGGCGCCGCGCCGACGGGCGGAGTCGTAGGCGACGAGGTTGGCATAGCCGCCCACGAAGAAGAACACGGGCATGACCTGGCACACCCACGTGGCGAGCCACAGCCCCGGGGCCTTGCCGACCGCGCTCGTGGCGCGGATCAAGCCGCCGTCCCACGAGATGATCGCGATCGTCCAGTGCCCGACGACCACCACGACGATGCTGGTCGCCCGGAGGAAGTCGACGTAGCGGTCGCGCGTGGCGGGTGTCGCCTCTGCCAGCTCGTCGATTCCGCTCGCCATGGTCAGACGCCGCGGATGCCGCGCAGGCCCCGCCACGCGAGGTCGGCGAGCAAGCGCGCGAGGTCTTCGGCGGGCTCCTCGGCGCCCTCGGCCATCCAGACGCGGCTGGTGCCCTCGGCCAGACCCACCAACCCGTGCGCGAGCTGTCGCCGCTGCGCGCCGGTGAGCCCTTCGACGTCGATGAGGGTGGCGATCGCCTCGGCGATGGCGCCCTCGACCGCGGCGACCTGCGCCGCGAACTCCTCGTCGCGCCGGGTGCCCCCGCCGAACAGCACGCGGAACGCCGCCTCGTTCGCCTCGACGAAGGTGAAGTAGGCGATGAACCCGAGCTCCACCTGTTCGTGAGGCGACTGCGCCGCCGTGGTGGCCTTGGTGATGGCGTCGAGCAGGTGGGCGCCCACGTCGGTGAGCACTTCGCGGTAGAGATCCCGCTTTGACCGGAAGTGCTGGTACAGGACGGGTTTGGTGACTCCGGCCGCCTCGGCCACGTCGTTCATCGAGGCCGGGTGAAAGCCCTGCTCACCGAACACGGCCAGGGCCACGTCGAGCAGCTGCTGGCGTCGCCGGGCGGCCGGGAGCCGGGCGGCGTGGGGGCGGCTGGACACCCGCTGAGCGTAGGCCGAGAACCCAGCAGGAGACCGGGACGCGCGTGTGGAACACCTTGTCGTGCGACCCCCCAAGCAGACCCCTGCGATGACCGCCCGGCGCCCGCCGGAGCCGTTCCGGCCGATCCCGGCCCGGAAGCTCGGGGTGAGCCTGCTGTCGGTGCAAGCGCGCCGACGTCGCTTCTCGAGCTCGCTCCCGCCGCGTGCGGGAGAGTGCGGAGGCTGGTGAGCCCCCTGGGCTGATGGCTTCCTGTCGTGAGGGAGGACCGGCCGCTGGGGGCCGGTCCTCCGTCGCGTACAGGGGTCAGTGCGTGTGGTTGATCAGGCTCCGCGCGACCTCGCCGCTCTGCATGGCGGCGAACGCCTCGTTGACGCCATCGACGCCGATCTCGCGGGACACGAGCTCCTCGAGCATGAGCTTGCCGTCCTTGTACAGCTGGATCAGCTTCGGCACGTCCTCGCGGACGTTGGACGAGCCGTACCAGCAGCCCTTCACCGTCTTGGCCAGGTAGAGGAACGTGAAGGCGGCGTTCAGGTTCAGCATCACGTCCATGCGCGGCACGCCGACGAGGATCGCCTCGCCGCCGTTGCGCGTCATGTTGATCGTCTGCTCGATGGTGGGCCCGAGGCCGATGACCTCGAAGGCCACGTCGACGCCGCGGCCACCGGTGAGCTGGGTGACGTTGGTGACGGCGTCGCCCTCGTCGGCCTTCACCAGATCGGTGGCGCCGAACTGCTCGGCCATCTTGAGCTTCGACTCGAACATGTCGACAGCGATGATCTTCTCGGCCCCGGCGATCTTGGCGCCCTGGATGACGTTGAGGCCGACACCGCCGCAGCCCACGACCGCGACCGAGTCGCCCTTGCGGATGTTGGCCGTGTTGAGGGCGGCGCCCACGCCGGTGAGCACGCCGCACCCGATGAGGGCGGCGTAGCGCAGATCGACGTCGTCGTCGATCTTCACCAAGGACATCTCGGGGACGATGGCGTAGTTGCCGAACGTGCCGCACATCGCCATCTGGCGGAGCGGCTGGCCGTCGAGCGTGAGCCGGGTGGAGCCGTCGAGCATGCCGCCGGCCGCCGCCATGGCGCTCTTCTCGCAGAGGAAGCCCTGGCCGCGGTCGCAGTAGTAGCAGGATCCGCAGGCGGGGACGAAGGAGAGGACGACGTGGTCGCCCGGCTCGAGCGACGTGACGCCCTCGCCGATCTCCTCCACGATCCCGGCGCCCTCGTGGCCCAAGACGATGGGCGGCGGGAGCGGGATGGTGCCGTTCTGCACGGACAGGTCGGAGTGGCACACCCCGGAGGCCACGATCTTGACCTTGGCCTCACCGGGCCCGGGCGGGGCGATCTCGATGTCGTCGTGGACGTGGACGTCTTCGCCGACGCCCTTCAGCACTGCTGCGGTGACCATTGGATCCCCCTGGGTCGATAACGAGTGTGATCGAGCGTGCCATCCCGCCGGAGGCGCGGCAAACCGAACGGGCTAGAAGCCGCGCTCGCGGTCGTCCCGCTCGGCGGCCTTGACGGCGTAGCCGAACACGATGGCGGGGGCCAGCACCAGCGACCCGCCGACCAGGCAACCGACGATCGTCGATCCCACGATGCCGTCGAACCCCGACGCGAACCCGACGACGAACAGCACCATCGCGCCGAGGAACAGGCTGTACCCAGCGCGCTGCCCGACCTGTACGAGCTTGGCGATGCGAGCTCGCCGGGCGCGCACGGGATCGTTGGACGGTGCGTCGGTCATGCAGCCCAGCCTGCCTCACGGAGGAGGCGCTGCAGGTCGCCCCGCAACCGGTCGAGTCCGAAGTGGGCGCGCGCCAGCGCCGCGTTGTGGTCGTGCAGCGCGGGGTCGGGCGTGCGCAGCTCGTCGTCGAGATCCTTGGGGCGAGCAGGGTCGAACCACCGGAACCCGAGGGCCCGCAGCTCGTCAGCCACCGGGTACGGCCCCACCGCGACGGGACGCCGGTGGATGGCCGCCTCGATCGGCGGGTTCCCGAAGCCCTCCCACGTCGACGGGAAGGCGACCGCGTCGCACGCGGCGTAGACGTCGGCCATCGTCCCCGGCGAGGGGCGGTGGATCACTCGGCACGGGGCGTGGAGGAGCAGCTCGGCCAGGGTGTCCGCATAGCCGTCCTCGGCCGGCCCCACCAACCAGTAGGTGGCCTCGAGCGCATCCGCGAGGGCGATGGCGGCGGGCACCGCCTTGCGCTCGATGGCCCGCACCGGGTGCACGAGCACGCGCTCGTGCGGGGCGACGCCCAGCTCCGCCCGGGTGGCCTCGCGATCGCCAGGCGGCTCGTCCGCGTCGAAGGCGTTGTAGATCGTGGTGGCTTCGATGCCGCGGTCGGCCATCTGCACCTGCGTGAGGACGTTGATGGTGACGTGGCGCCATGCGGCGTCGAGCGGGGGCAGCTCCCTGACGTCCGCCCACGCCGGTCGCTGCCAGGGGGGATCGTGGTGGTGCAGCAGGGCGGGGCGACCTCGGAGGCAGCCGGCCACCACGCGCGCCGCCGGTAGGTTCAGCGGGATCGTGCAGAGGTTCTCCACCACCACGAGGTCGGCACCCGCCAACGCCGCGTCCACCTCCGCAGGGGTCGGCGGCGAGCTGGCATCCGCCGCGAGGCCCGGGAGCAGCTGGTCCACCGGCCCATCGCCGGCCACCGAGCGGATCGACCACCCCAGGTCGTCGAACACCCGCGCCCACGTGGCGGCGACCACGGACACCCCGTCGTGACGACCGAGTCGGAACGACACGAAGGCGACGCTGGGCATCGTGGAACGCTACCCACGCGCGATGCGCTGGCCGCCCACGCCCGGCGCATCCTGGAGGACGCCTGGCGCACCGACGACGACGGCGGGTTCTGCGTGCCGAACGCCACCACCTATCCGTGGCAGTGGCTGTGGGACAGCTGCTTCCACGCGGTGGTGTGGGCGCACCTCGGCGACGATCGGGCTGCGCTGGAGCTGCGCACGGCGCTGCGTGCCCAGGACGACGACGGGTTCGTGCCGCACCTCCGGTACGGCGCCGGGCCCTACCCGCACACCGGGCTGTGGGGCCGGGCGGAGGCGTCGACGATCACCCAACCACCCATGTACGGCCATGCCGTGGCCGAGCTGGCGCGGCTCGGCGCCGATGTCGAGGACGAGGTCGTCGACCGGGCCACCCGGGGGCTGCGGTTCCTGCTCGAACGCCGGCGACGGTCGCCCGGCGGCCTCGTGGAGCTGTGCCATCCGTGGGAGTCGGGCTGCGACGACAGCCCGAGGTGGGACGACGCGATGACGGAGGGGCGGTCGCTGGACGCGTGGTTCGCGCTGAAGGGCGAGCTGGTGGGGAGCATCGAGCGGTCGTCGACTGGCGCGCCGCTGCACAACCCGGCGTTCCCGGTCGGCTCGGCCGGCTTCTCCGCCCTCGTCGCGTGGAACGGCCGCGCCCTCGCCGGCGTCACGGGTGACGACGACCTTCGGCGTCGTGCCGACGAGCTGGCCGAGGCGGTCGACGCGCGGTGGGATCCGTCCCTCGCCACGTGGGCCGACGACGGCCCCCTGTCGGGTGGCTCGGGCCGCATCCGCACGCTCGACGCGCTGCTGCCGGTGCTCGTCAGCCCACGCCCGGAAGCGTTCGCCGTGCTCCTCGACCCCGCCGCGTTCGGGGCGGTCTGCGGCCCCCGCGGCGTGCACGCCGCCGAGGCGACCTACGAGCCCGGCACCTACTGGCGCGGCTCGGCCTGGCCGCAGCTCACCTACCTGGTGTGGCTGGCCGCCACGAGCTCGGGCGACGAAGCCGCCGCGGCTTCCTTGTCGAGGTCGATGGTGGTCGGTGCGGCCACGTCGGGGTTCGCGGAGCACTGGGTGGCGGACACCGGCGAGGGGCTCGGGGCGAGACCCCAGAGCTGGAGCGCTCTCTCCGCCGTCCTCGCGTAGTCGGTGCGCTGGACGACGACCGGCACGCGGGCGCGGCGTCGGCTGAGCTCCCGCACCGCGTCGGCGGCACCGAGCACCACGATCAGATCGCCGAACGACATCACCTCGTGCGCGATCGGGATGGGGAGGACGTCCCCCAGCACACCGAGCGCGTCACGGTCGGACTCGAGGTGGCGAGCGCCGTCGAAGGTGGTGGTGGCGATCGCATCCTCGGCGACGACGCCCGCCCGCACCAGCGCGCCGGCCCGGACGGGCATGCCCTCGTTGACCGCCACGGACGCCAGGTTCACGAGCAGCCCGACCCCCACCACGGCGACGCCCGTGATGTGCCGGTTGGCGGCCGCGACGGCGATGAGGACGGCGAGCGACGCCGCCAGCGCGATGGCCGCGGCCGAGCCGTCGAGGAGTGCGGCGATGGCGTTGAGGACGGCACCGACGCCCAGGAGCGGGATGTGCTCGACGTGCGGGCGCGGGGCGTGCGCACCGGCGGGGCGTCGGCCGACACCCAGTGCCAACCCGATCAGGATGGCGACAGCGAGCACGGCCACGGCCTCGAAGGTACCGAGCCCTCCGGCGCGGAGAGTGGACCACTACCGTCCCGGGCATGGCCGGGACGATCTTCGAGGCGCTGCTGTACGAGGTGCGCGACCACGTGGCGCGCATCACCATCGACCGCGAGGACCGGCGCAACGCGCTGTCGTGGACGGTCGTGCGAGAGCTCCGGCGCACGCTGGCGGAGGCGAAGGCGGACGACGAGGTGCGCGTCGTCGTGCTCACGGGGGCGGGCACGAAGGCGTTCTGCGCCGGCGCCGACCTCGACGGCATGGCCGACGGCGCTGGATTCGCGGATCTGCACGACGGGCGAGGTGAGCTGGCGGGGTTCTTCCGCGACCTCTACGACCTCGGCAAGCCGTCGATCGCCCGCGTGCGCGGCTACGCGCTGGCCGGCGGGTTCGGCGTCGCCCTCGCCTGCGACCTGGTGGTGGCCGCCGACGACGCGGTGTTCGGCACGCCGGAGGTGGGCCTCGGCCTGTGGCCGCACATGATCACCGTCCCGCTGCTGCGCTCCATGACCCCGAAGCGGGCGCTCGAGCTGATGCTGACCGGCCGGCGAGTCGAGGCCCACGAAGCCGAGCGGATCGGGTTCGTCACGCGCGTCGTCCCGGTGGATGAGCTCGACGCCACCGTCGACGAGCTGGCGGCGGGGCTGGCCCGCCGGTCACCCCTCACGCTGCGGCAGGGCCTGGAGTCCTTCTATGCGGTGTGGGATCAGGACGTCGAGACCAGCCTCCCGCTGCTCCACGCGTTGCTGACGATCACGGCGAGCACCGAGGACGCGGCCGAGGGCATCGCGGCGTTCAACGAGAAGCGCGACCCGGAGTGGAAGGGCCGCTAGGCCCGGCGCGATGAGGGCGGCGACCGAAGCCGCCGCCCTCGCACCGATCGCTAGTTGGCGCCGATCTCCTCCATGCTGATGTCGCAGGCGGAGAGGTAGTCGAAGAACTCCGAGGTGACCTCCTCCTGGTCGAGCTCGCCACTGTTGACCGCGTCCTCCAGCTTCCCCGCCAGGCACTCGGCCTGGTCACGGCTGAGGTCGAACATCTCCTCGTAGGTGTCGGCGAGCGACTCCGCGAAGTCCTCGGGCAGCCCGGCGCTGTCCGTGAGGCCGCCGGTGTCGCCGCCGTCGTCCTCGTACACGTCGACGCAGTACCCGCTGGGCTCGTTGCGGCCGCCGCAGGTGTCGCCGAAGTCCTCGTACTCGGACCCGCTCGGGCTCTTGTTGTACAGCTCGTCGCAGGCCTCGTAGTCGCCACCCTCGCAGGCGTCGTAGAGGGCGTCCATCTCGGGATCGCTGCCGTACGTGCCCTCCTCGCCGCTGCCGTCGGTCGACTCGTCGGTGTCGCCGTCGGTGCTGCCATCCGTGCCGAACGCCGACTCGTCGATGTCACATGCCTCGACGGCCTTGGTCCCGGATTCGATGAAGGCGTCCTGGAGCTCCTCGGGCGGGTCAGCCGCATCGAAGTCGACGTCCTTGAAGGTGTCCTCGCCGAGATCGTCGACGAAGAAGTCGGCCACGCACTCCGCCTGGGAGTCGGTGAGGAGGCCGTTGCTCTCCTCCTGGAGCTTGGAGGCGAGCTGCGTCCGGATGTTGCTCTCGTCGTCATCCCCACCCATGGCGAGGAAGGCCACCACGGCGATGGCCACGGCCGCGAGGATCCCGCCGCCGACCAGGAGGCCGCGCTTCGAGCCGCCGCCTCCGGAACCCGCCGCGGTGGCGGGCACGTAGGGCGGGGGCGGCGTCGGTCCGACGGGCGCGGCGCCTGCGGCCGGCCACGCCGGCGGGGCGGCCGTAGGCCATGCGGCCGTGGCGTCAGGCGCGGGCGGGGCCGGCTCGACCACGGTGGGGTCGACCGGCGCCGGTGGCTCGGGGGACGCGGGCGCCTCGGCGGCCACCACCGGGGTGTCGGCCGCGGTGGCATCGGGGGCGGCGGTCGCGCCAGGGTCGTAGGGGTCGGTGCTCGCCACGCCGGCGTCGGAGACGTTCTCGGTCCACTGCGAGCCGTCCCAGTACCGGTGGTCGTGCTTGCCGGTGGGATCGGTCTGCCAGCCGGGGTTGGTGTCGCTCATGGGTTGGTCCTCTCCTCGGTCGTGTCAGCCGCCGTCGGCAGCCAGATCGCAGTCGTCGATGGCCCGGAAGGCCGCCGTCGCGAGCTGCTCCGCCAGCTCGGCCGGGGGTTCGTCATCGGACAGGTCGACGTCCTTGAGCTCCTCGAGACCGACCTCGTCGATGATGAGCTCCGCGTGGCAGTCGGCCGCCGCCTTGTCGTACTTGTCGTTCTCCTGCCGCAGGGTCTCGGAGATCTCCCTCTTGATGTCGGCCTCGCTGTCGCCTTCCTTGCTGCCGCACCCGGCGGGCGCGAGGAGCAGCAACAGCGCCGTTGCCGCGCCAAGGAGGGATCTACGTCGCACTGCGTTCCGCCTTGTCTGCCGGGGTCGATCAGGACGAGCGGAGCATAGGTGGCGATCCTGGCCACCGCGTCCCGCCACCGTGCCGCCACCAGAACCCAGTGGGTAGGTTCCTCGCATGATCCACCTCGAGGACCGAGGACCCGTCGCGGTGCTCACGATCGACCGAGCCGAGCGCCGCAACGCCGTCGATCACGAGGCCCTCGGGCAGCTGCTGGAGGCGCTGGCGGCGACGTCGGCGGCGCGGGTGGTCGTCCTCACCGGGGCCGGCGGGCACTTCTGCGCCGGTGCCGACCTCACGGGGGTGGAGGACGAGGGCTTCACCGACCTGTTGCGGCAGGTCCTGGCCGCGCTGCGAGACGATCCCCGCCCGTTCATCGCCGCGGTGGACGGGGCGGCCCTCGGGGCCGGCACCCAGCTGGCCATCGCCTGCGACCTGCGGGTGGGGACGCCCGGGGCCCGCTTCGGCATCCCTGCCGCCCGGCTGGGACTCATGGTGGACCACTGGACGGTCGAACGCCTGTCCCTCCTCGCGGGCGCTGGGCCGACGCGGGCCATGCTGCTCGGGGCGGAGACCTACAGCGGCGAGGACGCGGAGCGCCTCGGGTTCGTGCAGCGCGTGGGCGACCTGGACGCCGCGCTCGGTTGGGCCGACGAGATCGCGGCCCTCGCCCCGCTCACGCTGGCCGGGCTGAAGCTGGCCCTCAACCGGCTCGAGATGCCCGTGGGTCGCGGCGACGACCCTGACGTGCTCGACGCCTGGTCACGGGCCTGGACGAGCGAGGACCTGCAAGAGGGGATGGCCGCCTTCCGGGAGCGCCGGCGGCCCGTCTTCCACGGCCGCTGACGGACCGGCCTCAGAAGTTCGACGGCAGCAGCCGGCTGAACTCCTCGAAGAAGAAGAACAGCGTCACCATGAAGAACGGGAAGCCCAGCGCGTAGGACGGCCACTTGCGCCAACGCCGCCCGATCCACCACGCCAGCAGCCAGATCAGGGCGCACACCACGCCGAGGAGGATGGCGGGCCAGGCGGGCGCGCCCGCCCCGTCGATGTCCTCCAACGTGGGTCGCGGCCCCGCCGCCTCTTCGCCCCGCAGCGGGCGCGGCAGGGCCACCTCGTCCGGCGCCAGCTTGGCCACGATGACGATGCGCTCCCGGGCGCTGTACTTCGGGTGGCAGGCGCTGAGGGTGAGCCGGTTGTCCCCCTTGTCGTCCAGCACCTCGACCGCCTTGGGCGAGACGATCAGGGTCTCGTCGACGAGGTACGTGAACTCGCCCTGGAGGGTCTCGATGTGGATCTCGTCACCCTTCTCGAGCTCGTCGACCCGGTTGAACGGCGCGCCGTAGGTGGTGCGGTGCCCGGCGATGGCGGCGTTGCCCTCCTGGCCGGGCAGCGGGGTCTCCGGGTAGTGCCCGGGCCCCTTCTTGAGATCGTGCAGGGCCACACCCTCGACCACGATCTTGTCGACCCCGATGGCCGGGATGCGGATGTGGGCGGTCGGTTCGCCCTCGGGTACCGGGTCGATGGGCGGGGCCGTCTCGGTCGTCGGGGGTTCGTCCGGCAGGGTCGTCGCCGTGGTCGTGGTCGTCCGCTGGGCGTCTTCGAGCACCTCGGCGAAGTCGTCCTCGAGCCGGTTCTGCGCCTGCGCCTCTCGGATGCCGGTGCCCCAGAGCTGGTACAAGACGAACAGCAGGATCAGCGTGCCGGCCGTGATGCAGGTGCGCCCCACCGCCCCGAGGAACCTGGCCAAGCGCATCCGGGGGAGGCTAACCGGAGGGTCGGGGCCGCCTTGGTCGCATCAGAGGGCCATCCCTAGACTTCCCTGGCTCCATGGAACCCGTCGTCAAGCTCCACGGCGCGGTGACGCTCCTGGGCCGGTTCCCCGCACTGGCCGGGATCGACCTGGAGGTCGCTGCCGGCGAGATCGTGCTGCTCCGCGGCCCGAACGGGGCCGGCAAGACCACCCTCCTGCGCCTGTGTGCCGGCCTGCTGCCCGTGGCCCGCGGCGACGTCGTGGTGCTCGGGCACGATCTCACCGATCGCCGCCAGGCCCGCGCCGTGCGACGGCGCGTCGGCCTGCTGGGCCACGCCACCGGGCTCTACGACGAGCTCACGGTGTCGGACAACGTGCGGTTCTGGGGCCGGGCAGCCGGGGCGGCGCCCGACGACATCGCGGCCGCCGTCGTCGCCTGCGGTCTCGATGGTCGCCTCGCCGACCTCCGCGTCGCCACGCTGTCGGCCGGCCAGAGGCGGCGGACCTCGCTGGCCTGCCTCCTCGCCCGGCGTCCCGAGCTCTGGCTCCTCGACGAGCCGCACGCCGGCCTCGACCAGGAGGGTCGCGACCTCGTCGACGCCATGGTCCGTCAGGCGGTGGCGTCCGGCGCGACGGTGCTGCTGTCGTCCCACGAGCTGGACCGGGCCGATGCCCTCGCCCATCGGGTCGTCACCATCGTCGGCGGCACGACCGACGTCGCGCCGCCCGTCGCACCCCGAGCCGGGGAGCCCGTCCTTGTTCCGTGACGCCACCCTGGTCGCCGGCAAGGACCTTCGCGTGGAGCTGCGCTCGCAGGTCACCACGCAGCAGGTCGCGCCGTTCGCCATCCTCGTGCTGATCCTGTTCGGCGTCGCGCTCGACCCCGATCGCGGCATCCTCGCCCGGGCCAGCTCCGGCCTGTTCTGGGTGGCGGTCCTGCTCTGCAGCCTGCTGGCGATCCAGCGGGCCTTCACCATCGAGGCGGCCGACGGCGGCCGCGACGCGCTGCGCCTCTCGGGCCTCGACCCCGCGGGGATCTTCCTCGGCAAGGCCGCCGCCATCTTCGTGCAGCTCGCTGCCCTCGAGGTCGTCCTCGCGGTGGGCGTGGTCGTCATGTACGGCACCGAGGTCACCGGTGTCCCGTTGCTCCTCGCCACGTGCGTGGCCGCGACCGCGGGGCTCGCCGCCGCTGGCACGCTGTACGGCGTGCTCGCCGCCGGTCTCCGCGTCCGCGAGACGCTGCTCCCGATCCTGCTCCTGCCGGTGCTCGCACCGGTGCTCATCGGCGCCACCAAGGCGTTCGAGGCGGCGCTGGGGGGCGCCGCCGCCGACGGGTGGCCGTGGTGCGGCCTCCTCGTCACCTTTGCCCTGCTCTACACGACCTTTGGCACCCTCGCCTTCGGCACCCTCCTGGAGGAATCCTGAACACCCCCCACCCACCGGCCAGCACCTCATCGCCCGGCACCCGCATCCTCGGCGTCCTGGCGCTCGCCGGGTTGGCGGTGCTGCTCGGCTACGCGCTCGTGTGGAGCCCGGCCGACGTCAAGCAGAAGGATGCCGTGCGCCTGATGTACGTGCACGTGCCCACCGCGATCCTCGCCTTCACCGCGTGCCTCATCACCACGTTGGCGTCCGCGATGTGGTTGCGTCGACGCAGCGACGGGTGGTGGGTGCTGGGCGGAGCCGCCGCGGAGGTGGGAGTCGTGTTCACCGCCATCTGCCTGGCCACCGGGTCGATCTGGGGGCGCATCACGTGGGGCACCTACTGGGACTGGGACCCGCGCATCACGTCCACCACGCTGCTGTTCATGCTGCTGGTCGGCTACCTGGCCCTGCGCCGGATCGACAACGAGGCCGGCGACGCCGCGCCGCGTGGGATGCGGGCTGCCATCGTCGGACTGCTCTTGTTCCCCAACGTGATGATCGTGCACTACTCCGTGGACTGGTGGCGCTCGCTCCACCAGACCGCCACCATCACTCGGTTGGATCCGACCATCGAGGGCACGATGCTGTTCACCCTCATGCTCGGCATCGTCGTGTTCGGCCTCGTGTTCGCCTGGTTGCTCGTGCACCGCTTCCGGCTCGGCTGGCTCGAAGAGCGGGCCGAGGCCACCGATCTCGACCAGGCCCTCATCGACCGGCGCGCTGAAGCGGGCGTCGCTGTCACGACTGGCGGCTCCGCATGATCGCCATGACGCACGTCGGGTACGTCGCCGCCGGTTGGGGGATCTCCCTCGTCACCCTCGGCCTCTACGCACTGCGCACCGTCCGCCGCGGCCGATCGCTGGCGGCTCGGGTGCCGCCGGAGGAGCGTCGGTGGAGCTGAGCCCTCGCACCGCGTCCGGCGCGCCGGGGGCGGTGGCGCCCAGACGTCGCCGCAGCCCGTGGGCCTACGGCGCCTTGGTGCTCGTCCTCGTCGGGGTCGGGGTGGTCGCGTACCAGGCCCTCACGTCCGCCTCGCTCTACTTCTACAACGCCGACGAAGCCGTCGAGCAGAAGGCCGATCTCGCCGACAAGCACTTCCGCCTGCAGGGCTCCGTGCTGGACGACGTCGAGTCCACCTCCGCCCGCGGGGTGACGTTCACGGTGCGGTTCAACGACGTCGAGGTGCCGGTGGTCCACGCGGAGGGTGATCCGCCGGAGCTGTTCCAGCCGGGCATCCCCGTCGTCCTCGAAGGTCGATGGGACCCGTCCGGTGACTTCTTCGCCAGCGACCGCATCATCGTGAAGCACGATCCTTCGTACGAGGCCGACAACCAGGACCGGCTCGACGACGCCAAGGACGCTGAGTCCGGCGAACCCTCCACCCCGTGAACGCCACGCTCGGCACGGCCGGTGTGGTCCTCGGCGTCGCGGCGTCGTTGCTCGGGATCATCACGCTGTCCGTCGGCCTGAAGCAGAAGCGCCCACAGCTCTTGGAGACCGGGTGGAGCTACAGCCTGCTGGTGCTGCTCGGCGCGGTCGTGGCCGTCGTGGCCATGCAGCGCGCGCTCATCACGCGCGACTTCTCCGTGGGCTTCGTCCACGACCACGGTTCGAGCCGCACGCCGCCGCTCTTCAACGTGGCGACGATGTGGTCGGCCCTCGAGGGCTCGATCCTGCTGTGGGCGCTGATCCTCGCGGGCTTCACGGCCCACGTGGCGCGCAAGTTCCGCCAGCGCCTCGCCGACCCGCTGGTGGGCGTGGCCCTGCTCACGATGCTGGTGGTCTGCCTCTTCTTCTTCCTGCTGATGCTCGGGCCGGCCAACCCGTTCTCGACCGTCTCCGTGGCGGCGGGGTACGACGGCCCGGGGCCGAACCCGCTCCTGCAGGAGCACATCCTCATGGCGATCCACCCGCCGATGCTCTACCTCGGGTACGTCGGGTTCACGGTGCCGTTCGCCTTCGCCATCGCCGCGCTCGCCACCGGTCGTCTCGGCGAGGGCTGGCTGGTGGAAACCCGCCGCGCCACCCTGATGGCGTGGGGCTTCCTCACCATCGGCATCGCGCTCGGAGCGTGGTGGAGCTACGAGGTGCTCGGCTGGGGTGGCTACTGGGGCTGGGACCCGGTCGAGAACGCCTCGCTCCTCCCGTGGCTGACGGGCACCGCCTACCTGCACTCGGTGATGGTGCAGGAGCGCCGCGGGATGCTGCGCGTGTGGAACCTGTCGCTGCTGTGCGCCACCTTCAGCCTGACGATCCTCGGCACGTTCCTCACGCGCTCCGGCGTGCTCGAGTCGGTCCACGCCTTCAGCGACAGCGACATCGGCGCCTGGCTCCTGTCCTTCTTCGCGCTCACCGTCGCCGTCACCCTCGGCCTCATCGCCTGGCGCGGTGACCGGCTCCGCGCGCCGGGTCGCATCGACTCACCGCTCTCCCGCGAGGGCGCCTTCCTCGCCAACAACGTGCTGTTCGCCGGCTTCGCCTTCGTGGTGCTCCTCGGCACGGTGTTCCCCCTGGTGGCCGAGGCGCTCAACGACCGCGCCGTCACGGTGGGCCCGCCGTACTTCAACCGCATGACGGTGCCGATCGGCATCGCCCTCCTGTTCATCATGGCCGTGGCGCCGGTGCTGCCCTGGCGGAAGGCGTCGGGTGAGCTGCTCTCGCAGCGCCTCCTCTGGCCGGCCTGGGCCGCGGCCCTCGCGGTGGTCGTGACGGTCGCGCTCGGTGCTCGCGGTCTCGGGACGGTCCTCACCTTCGGTCTCGGAGCCTTCGCCGGCGGCGCCGCCGTCCGACAGGTGGCGCTGGCGACGCGCCGGCAGGGCTGGCGGGGTCTCGTCGGTCGGACGAACGGCGGCATGGTCGTGCACATGGGTGTCGTGATCGTGGCGGTCGCCATCGCCACCAACGGCCACTACCTGCGCGAGGTGGAAGCCAGGTACGCGCCGGGTCAGACCCGCGTCGTCGGCGGCCACGAGATCACGTACCTGCGCACCGACGTGGTGGAGGAGCGCAACCGCACGGCCAGCAAGGTGAGCGTGCAGGTCGACGGGGGCCAGGTGTACGAGCCCGCGCTCTCGCAGTACGCGGGCTTCGGGACGCTGATCGGCACGCCATCGGTGAAGACCGGGCTCCGCGAGGACGTGTACCTCACCGTGACCCGACTCCCGGGCGAGGGGAGCGACGAGGTCACCCTCCGCGTGATCATCCAGCCGATGGCCCTGTGGCTCTGGGTCGGCGGAGGGACGATGGCCTTCGGCACCCTGCTGGCGGCCTGGCCGGGCCGTCGCCGTCGCCCCACCGATCCGGTGTCCGCGCCCGTGCCGACGGTGGATGACACCCCCGAGCCCACCCTCCAGCCGGCGGCGGCGCCATGAGCGACGACGAGCGCGACGACGAGGTCGTCGACGAGCCGACCGGCGGACCGCGTGCCGCGCTGGTGGCATCGGTGGTCATCGCCGTGCTGGTCGCCCTCATCATCGCGGTGCTCGCCACGCGCGATCCGAGCACCGAGCGCGCCAGCCAGAGCCCGTTGATCGGCCGCCTCGCGCCGGCGACGGGTGGCACGACCCTCGACGGCGACGAAGTGTCGATCGACGACTACCGCGGCCGGTGGGTGGTCGTGAACTTCTTCGCGGATTGGTGCACGCCGTGCATCGAGGAGCACCCCGAGCTGGCCGCCTTCGATGCCGCCCACCGGGCGACGGGCGACGCGGTGCTCATCGGGGTCACGTTCGACGACACCACCGAGGATGCTCGCGAGTTCTTCGACGACAACGGCGGCGACTGGCCGGTGATCGACGACCCCGAGAACAGCATCGGCGTCGCCTACGGCGTGGCTCAGGTGCCGGAGTCGTTCGTGATCGCGCCCAACGGCACCGTGGTGCAGCGCTTTGCCGGTGGGGTCACCCGCGCGGATCTCGACGACCTGATCGCCGCCTACGAGGAGCCGAGCCAGTGAGCCGGCTGCGCGCTCAGGCGTTCCGTCGTGGCAGCTGGATCGTCATCGGCGCGCTGGTGCTGGTGTCGCTCGGGCGCGCCGTGCTCGACGACGGGCCGCCGCGCACCACCGAGGAGCAGGTGCGGGCGATCGCCAACACGCTGAAGTGCCCCGTGTGCAAGAGCCAGTCGGTGGCGTACTCGGATGTCGCCGCCGCCCGCGCCATCCGCCTTCGCATCGCCGAGCTCCTCGAGGAAGGCCGCAGCAGCTCGGAGATCCGCGCTGACATCGCCAGCACCTACTCCGACGACGTGCAGCTGATCCCGCCGTCGTCCGGGTTCGCCGGCCTCGTGTGGATCCTGCCGGTGGTGGCGCTGGTCGCCGCGCTGGCGGCACTCTCGGCGGCCTTCGCCCGCTGGCGGCGCACGCCTGAGCAGGCCACCACGGACGCGGACCGGGCCCTTGTCGACCAGGCGCTGCGCGACCGATGACCGACGGCGCGCCCGGCACGACCCCGCTCGAAGACCAGCGCGACTTCCTCCTGCGGTCCCTGGAGGACCTCGAGCGCGAGCACGAGGCCGGTGACGTCGACGAGCTCGACTACGCCGCCCTCAAGGACGACTACACCGCCCGAGCGGCCGCTGCCCTGCGCGCCATCGAGGCCGGAGCCCGACCGCCGCGCTCACGCCGACCGCGGCCGGTCGGCCGCCGCGCGGTGGTGGTCGTCGGCGTGCTGGCGTTCGCTGGCGTCGCAGGGCTGCTCGTCGCCCAGGCGTCTGGACGGCGCGACGCCGGAGAGGTCGGGTCGGGGGGCATCCGGCAGTCGGTCACCGAGAAGCTGAACGAGGCCCAGCAGCTCCTCGGCGACGGGGATGGTCCCGGCGCCGTCGCGCTCTACGACGAGGTGCTGGAGGACCAACCGACCAACGCCGAGGCGCTCGCGTACAAGGGGTGGACCCTCTACATCCTCATCGGCGACGACGAGGAGGCCCTCAGCTCCCTCCTCGACGCCGCCACCGCCCATCCGGACTACCCCGACGTGCACGCCTTCCTCGCGGTCGTCTTCTTCCGCAGCGGTCTCGTCGAGCAAGCGGACCGCGAGCTCGATCGGCTCGACGCCCTCGACCCCCCGCCGGCCATCCTCGAGCTCACCGATGCCCTGCGTGACGAGGTCGACGCCGCCCTCGCCAAGACCGCCACCACGACCAGCCCCTGACCCCACGCGATCTGGCCCGGGATGCTCGGGCGCTGGTGCCACCGCGGCGGGCCAGAACCCGCCGCGGGTCAGCTCGGCGGCGGGAGGTACTTGCCCTTGGCGAGCTGGTCGCCGTCCCAGGTGAGCACCCAGGTCGACGCCTTCTGCCACCGCAGCTCGTCCTTGATCCTCGTGCCGCTGGCCAGCAGCGCCTCGAGCAGATCGGGGATCACGTCGCCGTGGCTGCAGAGCACCGCGCTGGTGTCGCGCACCTCTTTGGCGACCGACAGCGGCCCCGCCGAGCCCTGGCCCTCCGAGAGCCGCGGGTCGGGCTCCACCTTCAGGCCCAGCACATCGGCCAGCGGCTCCAGCGTCTGCACGCAGCGCACGAAGGGGCTGGCCAGCAGCCGGGTGACCCCGGCGTCCGCGAGCCGGTCGCGCAGCCCCTCGGCCTGGCGGCGCCCCCGCTCGGACAGCTCGCGCCGGTCGTCCGGGTCGTGGTGGCCGCTCCGGTGGCCAGCATCGGCATGCCGCACGACGTACAGCTTCTGCACGGCGGTGACGCTAGTGGGTGCGCCGCCCTACGCTGCCTGGCCGTGGGACGCACCGGGCGACGCTCGTGATGCAGCAGGTGAGACTCGGGCGCACGGGCCTCGACGTCTCGGTCGCCGGGCTGGGGTGTGGTGGTCACAGCCGCCTTGGCCAGTCGTACGGGGCGACGGAGGCGGAGTCGATCGCCGTCGTCCACCGCGCCCTCGACCTCGGCATCAACCTCATCGACACCGCCCAGGTCTACGGCACCGAGGAGATCGTGGGCCGCGCCCTCAAGGGACGCCGCGAGCGCGTCGTGCTCTCGACGAAGGCGCTCCCCATGCACAAGGACCGACCGCTGAAGGCCAAGCGCCTCCGCAACTCAGTGGAGAAGAGCCTCAAGCGCCTGCGCACCGATCGCATCGACCTGTTCTTCGTGCACGGCATGAGGCTGCGCGACATGCACCACACGCGGGAGGTGATCGTGCCGGAGCTCCGGTCGCTGCAGCAGGCGGGGAAGATCCGCTTCCTCGCGGCGAGCGAGGCGTTCGCGTCGGACAACGGCCACGACGCGCTGGGTCAGAGCCTCGACGCGGATGACGACTGGTACGACGTGCTGATGGTCGGGCACAACCCGTTCAACCCCTCCGCGCGCGATCGCGTGTTCGCAGCCACCGAGGATCGCGACATCGGCATCCTCGTGATGTTCGCCGTCCGCAAGGCCCTCGCCTCACCCGACGGCGTGCGGCGTGTGGTCGCCGGCCTGATCGAGCGCGGCGAGCTCGATCCCGCGGTGGTCGACGCCGACGACCCGCTCGGCTTCCTGCTCGGTGAAGGGGGCGCGGCGTCGCTGACGGAGGCCGCCTACCGCTTCGCCCGCCATGAGGCGGGCTGCCACGTCGTGCTCACGGGCACCGGCTCGGTCGACCACCTCGCCGAGAACGTCGCCGCCATCAACGGCCTGCCGCTCCCGGCCGACCACCGCCAGCGCCTCGACAAGCTCTTCGGCCACGTCGACTCCGTCACCGGCGACTAGGTCAAGCGCGCGGCGAGCGCCGCCCCGATCCTCGGCGGCGACTGAGGTTGGGGGCGTCAGCCGTCGGGAGGCGACGCCTCGTGCCCCCAACGTCCGGCGGGTGCGCTCGCCGCGCCCGTCGCTACCGCAAGGCGCGGAGCTGCGCGAGGATCGGTGGCAGCGCCTCGAGGGCGGCGTCGACGTCTTCGACCGTCGATGACCAGCCGACCGAGAGGCGAAGGCTGCGATGGGCGTCGACGCCCATCGCCTCGAGGACCGGCGATGGCTCCAGCGCCTCCGACGAGCACGCCGACCCGGAGTGCGCGGCCACCCCGGCGCGGTCGAGGCCGAGGAGGACGGCTTGCGGCTCGATGCCGTCGATGCCGAGGCAGACGAGGTGGGGGAGTCGGTCGACCGGATCGCCGTAGACGTGGACGCCGTCGAGCGCCGGCACCGCCGCCAGCACTCGCTCGGTGAGCGATCGCTGCGCGGCGGCCTCCTGGTCGACATCGATGGCCGACGCGGCGGCACCGAAGCCGGCGATGGCGGCGACCGGTTCCAGCCCGGCTCGTCGCGCGCGCTCCTGGTCGCCGCCGACGAGCATCGGTCGCAGTCGGAGGCCGCGTCGCACGAGGAGCGCGCCGACGCCGCTGGGACCACCGAGCTTGTGGGCCGACACGGAGAGGAGGTCGGCACCGAGGTCGTCGAACGCGATCGCGTCGTGCCCGGCCCCCTGCGCGGCGTCGACGTGCACGAGCACGCCGGTGCCGCGGCACGCCGCCACCACCTCGGCCACCGGCTGGCGCGTCCCCACCTCGTGGTTGCCCCACTGCACGTGCACGACCGACGTGTCGTCGCGCACCGCACCCAGCAGCTCGTCCGGGTCGATGCGGCCGTGCCCATCGACGCCGACGATGGTCACCTCGCCATGGAGCTCGGCGGCGAGTCGCACCGCCGAGTGCTCGACGGCGGCCAGGACCTGGTGGCCGCCACGTTCGGCCGCCCCCCAGCACGCGGCCGCGATCGCCTCGGTGGCCCCGCTGGTGAACACCACCGACCGTGGCCGGGCGCCGAGGAGCGCGGCGACCTGCTCGCGGGCGGTCTCGACGGCGACTCGCGCCGCCAAGCCCTCGGCGTGGATCCGTCCTGGGTCGCCGCCCGGCGTGGCGAGCCACTCGGTGACCGCGGCGACGGCCTCGGGCCGAGCGGGTGACGTCGACGCGTGGTCGAGGTAGTGGCGGGGCACTGGTGGTGCCTCAGCCGGTGATCGAGGTGATGCAGTGGTCGTCGCCCATCGGGCGGCTCTTCGACGTCGACGCGTCGGCCTCGCCGTAGAGCGCGCCCAGCATCCCGCGCACGAGGCCCCGGTCGACCGCGCAGATCACCGGGTGCTCGATCGCCGCTCCGCCGAAGGGGCAGTGGTCGGAAACGATGCGCAGCCCGTCGCCGTGCCGCTCGGCGTGGGCGGCGAAGCCGTGGGCGGTGAGCGCATCGGCCACCGCGTGCAGGGCGGTGCGGAAGGACCGCTGCACCGCGCCGGCCGCCGGCGTGCCGGACAGCGCGGTGGCACTTGGGCCCATGGCGGCCGCCATCGCTTGGCCGTACTTCAGGCCCACCTCCTCGGCCATCGCCTCAGCGGCGTCGTCGGGGAGGAGCGAGAGCGCCTTGCCCAGCAGCGTGACGAGGAGGTCGTCGTGGCGCACCGGGACCTCGAGCGTCATCTCGGGAGAGGTGACCTTGTAGCGCTTCGACGGCCGACCCGCGCCGGCGCCGCTGCGGCCGGTGGCCACCTCGACGTACCCACCGCCGGCCAGCTTGTCGAGGTGGTGACGGGCCACGTTCGGGTGGAGCTCGAAGCGGTCGGCGACCTCGGCGGCGGTGACGCCGGCGACGGGCTCGTCCTCCTCGCCGACGACCTCGCTGCGCTCGTGCACGAAGAGGTAGATCTCCCGGCGGGTCGGATCACCGAACGCCGAGGTGATCGCAGTGACGGCGGAGGAGAACTCCGTCGGGGTGAGGCCGGTCGACATCGGCCGGTATTCTACCTATGGCCGTAGTGGAAATCCCCCGAACCCCGGAGCCCCCATCCCATGCCCGTCACCGTCGACGACGTCATCGCCGCTCTGCGACCTGTCCAGGACCCGGAGCTCCACCGCTCCATCGTCGACCTGGACATGGTCCGCGACGTGCGCATCGATGGCGACACGGTCGCCCTCGAAGTCACCCTCACGATCGCCGGGTGCCCGCTCCGCAACGAGATCCAGAGCCGCGTCACCGAGGCGCTCACGGAGATCGGCGTCGTGTCGGTCGACCTCTCGTTCGGGGTGATGACCGACGAGCAGCGGGCGGCCGTGCGGGAGAAGATGCAGGGCAATCCGGGCGCCACTGCGGGCAGCCAGCCGGCGCACGGTCACGCTGAAGGTCGCGAGATCCCGTTCGCCGACGCCGAGAGCACGACCCGCGTGCTGCTGATCGCCTCCGGGAAGGGCGGGGTGGGCAAGTCGTCGGTCACCACCAACCTCGCCGTGTCCCTCGCCCAGCGCGGGCAGAACGTGGCCGTCATCGACGCGGACGTGTGGGGCTTCTCCATCCCGCGCATGCTCGGCGTCCAGCACCCGCCGGTCGTGATCGACTCGATGCTCGTGCCGCCCACCGGCGCCGGTGGCGTGCGCTGCATCTCGATGGGGTTCTTCGCCAAGGAGGACCAGCCGGTCATCTGGCGGGGCCCGATGCTGCACAAGGCGCTCGAGCAGTTCCTCACCGACGTCTTCTGGGACGAACCCGACTTCCTGCTCGTCGACCTGCCACCGGGCACGGGTGACATCGCCCTGTCGCTCGCCCAGTTCGTGCCGCGCGCCGAGGTCTACGTGGTCACCACCCCGCAGCCGGCCGCCCAGAAGGTGGCGCAGCGAGCTGGGTTCATGGCCCAGAAGGTGAACCTCGAGGTGAAGGGCGTCATCGAGAACATGAGCTGGTTCACCGGCGACGACGGCAAGCGCTACGAGCTCTTCGGTGCCGGTGGCGGCGATGCGCTGGCCGACGTGCTCGACGTGCCGATGCTCGGTCAGATCCCGCTGGTCACCGAGCTGCGCGCGGGAGGCGACTCGGGCCATCCGATCGTGCTCACCGATCCTGAGGGTGACGCCGCCCAGGCGTTCGCCGCGCATCGCGGAGCAGATCGAGGTCGAGCTCGCGCCCACCCGTCGCTACCGCAAGGAGCTCAAGCTCCTGTGACGACGCGTGCTCCGGCCGTCAGGACAGGGCGCGAGCGTCGGCGGACGCGCGGTGGAGGGCTTCGGCGAGCGGGGCGGCGTCGCCGCTCTTGAGGAGCAGGGGGATGTTGAGTCGTGCCATCTCGCGTCGCACGAAGTCCCCGGCGACCGCGGTGTAGGCGACGATCCCGATCTCCGGGTGGTCGCGTTGAAGCTCGGGGATCACCTCGAACCCGTTCATCTTCGGCATCAGCAGGTCGAGGACGATGGCGTCGACCGGCTGCTCGCCGCAGGCCGCGAGCACCTCGAAGCCGTCGGCCGCCTCGCCCACGACCGCGATGTCGTGGTGACGGAGCCCGAGGCGCAGCAAGAGGCGCACGTCTGGCTCGTCATCAGCCACCAGCACGCGCAGCGACGCCTCGTCGCGGTGGTCGGGGTTGCTCACCCCGCCGCCGGGAGATCGATGATCACGTCGAGTCCGCCCCCTTGTCGGGGCTCGATGTGCAGATCGCCGTCGTGCTGGCGTGCCAGCGCGCGGGCCACGGGGAGGCCCAAACCGAAGCCAGGAGCCGACGTGACGGCCCCTTCTCCCCTGTAGAACAGCTCGAACGCGAGGTGCACTTCATCTGGTTTGAGTTCGGCGCCCTCGCTCGACACCTTGAGCCGCACCCGCCCGTCAGTGACGTTCGCGTCGAGTGCGTAAGGGGCGTGGCCGTAGCGGCGGGCGTTGTCGAGGACCCGCTCGAGCATGGTGTCGGCCGCCCCAGGGCGCATGGCCGCCAGCGCCTCGGTGACCCCTGAGAGGGTGAGGTCGTCGGTGGTGTCCAGCGCGTCCCACGTGGCCTGGGCGGAGGCCACCAGATCGACCGGCTCGGGGTCGCCGACCGGCAGGGCCGTGGTGATGTCGGTGGCGAGGAGCAGATCGTCGAGCAGCGTCTCCACGCGCCGAGCGCTGCGCACGATGGCCGGGGCCAGCTCCTGGAGCTCGGATTCGTCGGCGTTGACGCAGCTCCTCGCTGAGCCCTCGCAGGGTGGTCACGGGGGTGCGGAGCTCGTGGCCCACGACGTTCACGAACCTCCGCCGCGCGAGATCGAGCGCCTCCAGCGCGGCTACCACGTCCTGGTCGGGGTGCACCTCGCCCATGCCGGGTGCACCTTAGGCCGGGCCCGCCATCCGGCGGCGGGTGCACTCCCGTACCCTCGGTGTCGTGGACCCCGTCACCACTCCCGAGGTGTCCTACCCGCCTGAGGACCGGCGGGTCGGGCGGCGCGTGGTGCTGGGGATGGTCGGGCTGGGTGGGGTCGGCATCCTGTGGGGGGCCAAGGCCCAGTCCTGGATGGAAGATGTCCTGCAGCCGCTCACCGTCAACGACCAGACCGGCCTCTCCTCATACCTGCCGTCGACGGGTCGCTTCCGCATCTACACGGTCACGGGCAGCCTGCCGGGGCGGAGCGAGGCCGCGTACAAGCTGGAGGTGACGGGCGAGGTCGAGCGCCCCGTCACCCTTGACCTGGCCGACCTCCGGGACCGCCTCCCGCAGACGTCGCTCACGCGGGACTTCCAGTGCGTCACCGGGTGGCGCGTCGAAGACGTGCCCTGGCGGGGCGTCAAGCTCGCGGATCTCCTCAGCCGGGCCGGCGTCCGGCCCGGGGCCACCCACGTGCGGTTCTGGTCGTTCGACGGCGCCTACACGGAGACGCTCACCCTCGAGCAGGCGGAGCGTGACGACGTGCTCGTCGCCCACCACATGCTGGGCAAGCCCGTCACCCGGGAGCACGGCGGCCCCGTCCGCCTCTACGTGGCCCCGATGTACGGCTACAAGTCGCTCAAGTGGCTCGAGCGGATCGAGGTGGTCAGCGCCCTCGACGACCCCACGGACCCCGGCTACTGGGAGAACCTCGGCTACGACGTCGACGCCTGGGTCGGGCGCTCCAACGGGCTCGACGACCCGCCCACGTGACCGCCACCGTCACCGCCCCCGTGGACACCCTGCGCGGCGATCGCGTCGTGCGCTTCACCCGCGCCGAACGATGGCTCCACTGGAGCAACGCCACCTTGTTCCTGGTGCTGCTCGCCACGGGCATGACGCTCTACGTGCCCGGGCTCACCCGCCTGGTCGGGCGGCGCGTGCTGGTGAAGGACATCCACGTCTACAGCGGCCTCCTCCTGCCGGTGCCGCTCCTGCTCGCCTACGCCGGCCACTGGCGCGACGCGGTGCGGCGCGACGTCCGCCGCCTGGCGCGCTGGTCGGTGGACGATCGTCGCTGGCTCACCAGCTTCGGTCGACGGGGCAAGCCGCGCATGGGCAAGTTCAACGCCGGGCAGAAGCTCAACGCCGTCTTCGTGGCCGGCAGCATCCCGGTGATGCTGGCGACGGGCGGGGTCATGCGGTGGTTCGACCCGTTCCCACTTGCGTGGCGCACCGGAGCCACGTTCGTGCACGACTGGATCGCGCTCCTCCTCCTGGCGGTCATCGTCGGTCACATCGGCAAGGCGCTGGCCGAGCCGGTGTCCCTCCGGGCCATGGTCGGGGGCACCGTCCCGGCTCGTCACGCTGAGCGCCGCCACCCCCGGTGGTGGGCCGAGGTGCAGGCGGCCAGCACGCCGGAGCCCCAGGTTCCGGATGCCCCTGACGCGCCCATAGGATGACCGACGCCCCAATCTGAGGAGATCCCGTGGACGTCCGCATCGGTCTGACCCAGACCCCCAAGGAGCTCGAGGTCCAGCTCGACGACGACGCCGACGCGGGTGCCCTTCGGCAGCAGGTGGACGCCGCGCTGGCGGCCGGGAGCACGCTCTGGCTCACCGACCGCAAGGGGCGGCAGGTGGGGGTGCCGGCGGCGAAGCTCGCGTACGTCGAGATCGGCAGCCCTGACGACGCCCGCCGCATCGGCTTCGGAGGCTGAGCCTCCCCGGCCGGGGAGGTGACCGGGGATGCCCGTCGACCTGCTCGACCGCAAGCTGCTCTTCGTCACGGGGAAGGGCGGCGTCGGCAAGACCACCATCGCGGCGTCGCTCGCGCTGCTCGCCGCGGAGCACGGCAAGCGCACGCTGGTCGGGGAGGTCGATGCCAAGGGCAACCTGGCCGACTTCTTCGAGGTCGGCCGCACGTCGTTCAAGGAGCGGGAGGTGTCGCCGGGGCTCTTCGCCATGTCGATGAACACCGAGGAGTCGCTCAAGGAGTACCTGAGCCTCCAGCTGAAGATCCCGTTCGTCGCCCGGCTCGGGCCGCTCGCCCGCACGTTCGACTTCGTGGCCAACGCGGCGCCGGGGGTGAAGGAGATCCTCACCATCGGCAAGTTCCTGTGGGAGGTCCGCGAGCGCAGCTATGACCTCGTCGTCGTGGACGCCGTGGCCACCGGTCACATCACCGGCCAGCTGGCGGCGCCGCAGGCGATCCAGGAGCTCGTGCAAGTGGGCATGGTGCGCGACCAGACCGGCTGGATGATCGACATGCTCGGCGACGCCGACCAGACCGGCGTGGTGATCGTGGCGGCACCGGAGGAGATGCCGGTCAACGAGACGCTCGACCTGGTTGACAAGCTGGCGGCGGAGACGGTGGTCGACCTGGCGGCGGTGGTGGCCAACCGGGTGCTCCCCGAGCTGTTCGGTCGCGGTGAGGAGGAGGTCTTCGAGCAGCTCGACGACCCCGCCAACGAGCAGGTCCTCAGCGCCGCGCTGGGCACGTCCGTGCGGCCGATCCTCGACGGCGCCCAGCTGGCTGTCACCCTGCGACGCACGCGCGGCGTGCACCTCGCGCGCCTGCGCGACGAGCTGCCCGCCGGGACACCTCTGCTCTACGTGCCGTACCTGTTCCAGCGCAGCCACGGGGCCCGCGCCACCCACCAGGTGGCCGAGCACCTCAGCGAGGAGCTCGGGTACTGATGGTCTCGACGTCGAACCAGAGGTTCGCCGCCGGGCTCGCCGCGCTCCGGCCGACACGGCGGCGCCGGAGCGGCCTGCGCACTCAGGACGGCTGCTGATGGCCGTCAAGCGGCGCCAGGCTGCCTCCACCGGCTCGATCGAGCAGCTGCTGGCGGCCAAGGAGATCGTGATCCACTGCGGATCCGGCGGGGTGGGCAAGACCACCACCGCGGCGGCGGCGGCCGCGATGGCGGCGGTCCACCACGGCGGCAAGGTGCTCGTGCTCACGGTCGACCCGGCCAAGCGGTTGGCGAACGCGCTGGGGCTCGAGATGTTCGGGAACGTCGAGACGCAGGTGTCGCCGGAGGCGTTCGCGGCGGCGGGGGTCGAGCCGCGTGGCGAGCTGTGGGCGGCCATGCTCGACACGAAGCAGAGCTGGGACGACCTCGTGCGCCGCCACGCGCCTGACCCCGCCACGCGCGACGCGATCCTGGCCAACCCGCTCTACAAGAACATCACCGGGCGCTTCGTGCAGAGCCACGACTACATCGCCATGGAGCGGCTGTACGAGATCCACGCCTCCGGCACCTACGACCTGATCGTCGTGGACACCCCGCCGACGCGCAACGCCATCGACTTCCTCGAAGCCCCAGAGCGCATGGCTGACTTCTTCTCGAGCCGGCTCCTGCGCTGGCTCACCGTGCCGGCTCGCAGCCGCGTGCTCAACATGGCGTCGAAGCCCTTCTACTCGGTGGCCGATCGCATCCTCGGCTCGAAGTTCCTGGAGGACATCGCCGAGTTCTTCCTCCTCTTCCAGACGATGTATGCCGGCTTCGTCGATCGGGCCGAGGCCGTGGCCCGCACCCTGGCCGACAAGCGCACCACCTTCGTCGTGGTGTCGACGCTCGAGTCGGCCCCCGTGCGCGAGGCCGAGTACTTCATCGCTGCCCTCGAGGACCGGGGCCTCCACCTCGGGGCGGTGGTGCTCAACAAGGTGCTGCCCGGCTGGTTCCTCGACAAGGACGCCACCCAGGTCGCCAAGGCGCTGTGCGCGCGGTCGGAGGCCCTCGCGGCGGAGCTCCCGTCGTCGCTGGGGGCGCCCGACCAAGTGGCACGCGTCCTCCAGGAGGTGGGGGAGAGCTTCCTCAACTTCCAGGTGGTGGCGAAGCGAGAGGCCGAGATCCGCGCCGAGCTCAGCGCCGCGCCGGAGGTGGTGGCCTCCGTGCCCTACTTCGACCGTGACATCACCGACCTCGCTGGGCTCCTCGAGCTCGGCCAGCAGATCTGGCGGTGAGCACGGAGGTCGAGGTCGCGGTGGCCTCGGGCCATCCGGCCACCACCGCCGCGGCGATCGAGGTGCTGGCGGCGGGTGGCAACGCGTTCGACGCGTGCGTCGCCGCCGGGTTCGCCGCCGCCGTGGCCGAGCCGACGCTCACCAGCCTGGGTGGCGGCGGGTTCCTCCTCGCTCGCACCGCCGCCCGCGAAGAGGTGGTGTTCGACTTCTTCGTCGACACCCCTGGCCGCGGGCTCGACCCCGTGCCGTCGGCCGACTCCCTCGACTTCGAGGAGGTGGTGGTCAGCTTCAGCGGTGCCGACCAGGGCTTCCACGTGGGCCTTGGCTCGGTGGCGGTCCCCGGCTGCCTCGCCGGGTGGCTGCACGTCCACCGCCGGCTCGGCCGGCTCCCGCTGGACCAGGTGACGGCACCGGCGTGCCGCCTGGCCGCGACAGGGGTGGAGATCAACGACCAGCAGGCCTACCTCCTCCGCCTCCTCGAGCCGATCCTCACGCGCACCCCCGAGGCCGCCGCCATCGTCTCCCCCGGCGGCACTCCGCTCGGCCGCGGCGACCGCCTCGTCAACCCGGCCCTCGCCGCCTTCCTCGACGGGCTCGACGACCGCGGGTTCGCCGCCCCTGCGCTCGCGGAGGCGGTCGGCCAGGCCATGGCGGCGGGCGGCGGGCTCCTCACCGCCCGCGACCTCATGGCCTTCGAGGTGGTCGAGCGAACGCCGCTGGCGGTGCAGTGGCGCGACCACCGGTTGCTCACCAACCCGCCACCCGCGTTCGGGGGCGAGCTGGTGGCCCTCGGGCTCCTCGAGCTCGAGCGGCGGGCGGGATGGCCGGCCCCCGCGGGCTCGCCCGAGCACGCCATCGCGCTCGCCGAGGCCATGATCGCGACGGAGGAGGTGCGGGCGGCGGGCGCGGTGTCCGCGGAGCTGGCCCGTCGCCGTTCCACGGGCGGCACGACGCACGTCAGCGTGAGCGACCACGAGGGCAACGCCGCCAGCATGACCACGTCCAACGGTGAGGGATCGGGCTGGCTGCTGCCGGGCACTGGTGTGATGGCCAACAACATGCTGGGCGAGGACGACCTCTTCCCGGGCGGCTTCCACATGACCGTCCCCGGCGTGCGGGTGGCGTCGATGATGGCCCCGTCGATGGCCGTGGGACCGGACGGCGAGGTGGCCCTCGCCATCGGCAGCGGCGGCTCCAAGCGGATCCGCACCGCCCTCACGCAGGTCCTGGTGGCCGCCATCGACCAGGGCCGCGACCTCGCGGACGCGGTCGGCGCCCCGCGGCTCCACTGGGACGGGTCGCAGCTGCACGCGGAGCCCGGTTGGCCCGACGACGCGCTGGCCGCGCTGGAGGCTCGTTGGCCCCTCACCCGCTGGCCGCAGCCCGACCTGTACTTCGGCGGCGTCCACGCCGTCGTCCCAGGCCGGGCGGCCGCCGCGGACCCCCGGCGAGGCGGGGCGGCCCAGCTCGGGGTGCCTTCCCGCGCCTAGGCCATCGGGCCTATGCTGCAAGGGACGTGCGGGTGCGTCTGCCCGCAAGGCGAGGAGTCACCCATGGCACTGTTCAGCCGCAAGAAGGAAGAGGTGCCGGCGCCGGTCATCGACCTCCGTGACGAGGAGCCCGCCAAGCCGAAGTGGGGCTCGCCGGTGCCATGTCCGTCGTGCAACGGCCGGGGCTACCTCGACCACATCGATCCGTACCGCGAGATCATGTTCCTGCACTGCATCGATTGCTTCACGAAGTACGAGGTCACGCGGGCCGAGGTCGGGGCCGACGACTCCAGCGACGCCTTCACCGTCTGATCCCGCTCGACCCCTAGCCTGAGCGGGCCATGGCCACGCTCACCGAGCTCGCTCGCTTCCACACCGCGCTCGACGGTCGGGGCGTCAACCACCTGCAGCGCCTGGTCGCCGGCTGGGGCCTCCTCGCCGACTTCTGCTTCGCCGACCTCCTGCTGTTCGCTCCCACCGTCGACGCCCAGGACGGCGAGCGGTTCCTCGTCCTCTCGCAGGTGCGGCCCTCCACGTCACAGACCGTCTACCGGGCCGACTGGATCGGCACCGTGGTGGACGAGGAGGAGCGGCCGCTCGTGGCGAGGGCATTCCGCCTCGGCGAGATCATCGAGGGCGAGGCGACCGTCGCCGCCCTCAAGGAGCGCGTGCGCGTGCTGTGCATCCCCATCCGGTGTCGGGGAGACGTCATCGGCGTCCTCACCCGGGAGTCGGCACCGTCGTTCGGTCGCCAGCCGGGGGAGCTCGAGCGGACCTACGTCGACATCTTCAACCGGTTCGCGCGGATGATCGCGGCCGGCGACTTCCCGTTCGACGCGCAGGACGCCGAGACCGAGGAGGCCCCGCGGGTCGGCGATGGCGTGATCCTCCTGGATGCCGCCGAACGGGTGGAGTACACGTCCCCCAACGGTGTGTCGGCCCTGCACCGGGTCGGTGTGCATGCCAACAGCGAAGGGCTCCGCCTGGGTGAGCTCGGCCTCGACGACAGCCTCGTGAAGACCGCGTTCTCCATCGCGGCGCCCGTCACCGAGGAGCTGGAGGGTCAGGCGGACGTGTCGGTGCTCATCCGATGCATCCCGCTGATCGACCACGGGGCGGTGTCCGGAGCGGTGGTGCTCACCCGCGACGTCTCCGAGCTGCGCCGCCGTGACCGCTTGCTGCTCTCCAAGGACGCCACCATCCGCGAGATCCACCACCGGGTGAAGAACAACCTGCAGACGATCTCGTCATTGCTGCGCCTGCAGGGGCGCCGGTTCAGCTCGCCCGAGGCCAAGCAGGCCATCGAGGAGTCGGTGCGACGCATCCGGGCCATCGCGCTGGTGCACGAGACCCTGTCGCGCGAGGCGGGCGACGACGTCGCCTTCGTGGAGATCGTGCGACCCCTCCTGCGCATGGTGGAGGAGGGGATGTCGTCGGAGGACCGGCCCGTGAGCTTCTCGGTGGAGGGCGACGCGGGGTTCCTCCCGGCCACGGTGGCCACGCCGTTGTCAGTGGTGCTGAACGAGCTGTTGCAGAACGCCATCGACCACGCATTCCCGACGGAGCTCGACCTGCAGGCCGCGCCCGGGCGGGTCGTGGTGCAGCTCGCCAACGACGGGGAGCGCCTGCAGGCCACCGTCGTCGACGACGGCGTGGGGATCCCCGTGGACTTCGACCTCGACGCCGTCACCGGCCTTGGGTTGTCGATCGTGCGGACGCTCGTGACCTCCGAGCTGACGGGCACGATCTCGCTCGAGCGGGGGAGCGGCGACGGGGAACGGCCCGGGACGGTCGTGCGCCTCGACGTCCCCGTCGCCGAGCGCGAGTAGGCCGGTGCCGAACGCGCACCGACCTCCTGCCGGAGCAGGAGGTCGGTGGGACAGGAAGCTGGAGATCAGGCGGAGCGGCGCTGGCGAGCGACGTACTGCTTGCGCAGCTGGCGGCGTTCCTCTTCAGAGGTGCCACCCCACACGCCGGAGTCCTGGTTGGTGGCGAGGGCGTACTCGAGGCACGGGGCCTGGGCCTCGCACTGCCGGCACACGGCCTTGGCGTTCTCGATCTGCTCGATCGCCGGGCCGGTGGTGCCGACCGGGAAGAACAGGTCCGGATCGGTGTCGCGACACAGGGCGACGTCGCGCCAGTCGTCGCGTTCGATGGTGAGCTGGAGGGGGCGGTATTGGGCGAGGGCCACGAGGTTCCTCCGCGGCGGTAGCTGGGTCACGACGGGGTTCGTGACCAGTTTCACATGCCGCCACGATACGATGAACACAAGGAAAACGTGTGCGGCTGCGTTGGACACGGTAGCGCCGATGCGCTAACGGCTGCAAGCACTTTTTGTTGCATCGAAGGTGACATTTGCCATGCTCGTGATCGCGCACAGAGGTGCATCGGGGTCGTTCCCGGAGAACACGGAAGCCGCCTTTGTCGGGGCAGTGGCCCAGGGGGCCGACGGTGTGGAGCTCGATGTGCGCCGGACGGCCGACGGACGGCTCGCCGTCAGCCACGACGACACCCTTGCCGACGGCACGGTGCTGGTGGACACGCCGTTCGCCGATCTGCCCGACGACCTCATCGATCTGGCCCACGCCCTCGACGTGTGCGCCCCGCTGGCCGTCGTGAACATCGAGATCAAGAACTGGCCCGAGGACAAGGACTTCGATCCCACCGAGCAGCTCGCCGCCGACGTGGTGGCGCTGCTGGCGGCCCGGGGTGAGCTCGACGACGGTCGCAACCTCATCTCTGGCTTCCACCTGCCCACCGTCGACCGCGTGCACGAGCTGGCGCCGGGTCTGCCCACTGCGTGGCTGCTCGGCCTCGTAGCGGACGCTGGCGCGCTGGTCGACAAGGCGGCGGCGCGTGGCCACGTCGCCGTCCACCCCCACCACGCCTTCGTGAACGACGACTTCGTGCGCCGGGCCCACGACGCCGGCCTCCAGGTCAACACCTGGACGTGCGACGAACCCGACCGCATCAAGTGGCTCGCCGACCTCGGCGTCGACGGGCTGGTGACGAACATCCCCGACATCGCGCTGGCCGCGCTGGGGCGATAGGCAAGGGCGGCGGCGAGGCAGCCGTCGGTCGGTCGGTCGTCCTTCGCACGTTCGGGGCATGCGGCGCCGGAAGGCGACGCTTCGTGCCCCCAACCCCGCCACTCGGTCAGGTTCAGGGCATCGGGCGTCGGCAAGCAACGCTGAGTGCCCCGAACCTCGTCGACCGCTGGCCTCGTCGCGCCCTTGCTCTTCACCTGTGCCTAGCGACCGACTGGTGTCACGAGGTCGAGCACGTCCTCGACGTGCTCGATGCGCAGCGACTCGGTGTCGCCGAGGTGGTCGCCGTCCACCTGGTACGGGAACGGGCCGTAGCCGGTGACGACGAGGCCCTTGAGGTCGGTGCGGTGGTCGGTCCAGCGCGAGCTGCGCAGGTGCTTGCCCGCGCCGAGAGCGGAACCGATGATCCGCATCGTCTTCGCGAAGGCCAGCGTGCGCAGGGTGACCACGGCCAGGCCGCGCTCGAGGGTGGCTTCGTGGGCCAGGTTCAGCGGTCGGTTGCCCAGATAGGTGTACGGGTTCGTGTTGAGGCAGATGCAGAGGTAGCCGTCGTCGACCACCGAACCGTCGGGGAACCGCACGGAGAACCGCGGGCGGCTGCGGTCGTAGTGGCGGATCCAGGTGTCGAAGCCCGCGTACACGAACAGTGGGTGGCCGGCGTAGCGCTTGAGGCCGGACCGCCGCTCCACCTGGGCGACCACGGCAGCGTCGAAGCCCATCCCCACGTGGAACAGGAAGTAGCGGCCGTTCACCGAGCCGAGACCGACGCGATGGATGCTGCTGTGCGCGAGGGCGTCGAGCAGGTCGCCGGTGGCCTCGATCGGGTCGTTGGGCAACCCGATGGTGCGAGCGAAGACGTTCGTCGACCCGCCCGGCAGCGGCGCCAGCGCGCACGAGGTGCCAGCGAGGCCGTTGGCGGCCTCGTTGAGCGTGCCATCGCCGCCGAGCACCACCACGACCTCCGTGCCGGTGGCCGCCGCGCCCTGCGCCAGGCGCGTGGCATGGCCCCGCCGGCTCGTCTCGGCCACCGTCACGTCGTGGTCGGCGGACAGCGCCTTCTGGATCACGACCCGGCCGCGGGCGGTGACGGACGACGCCGACGAGTTCACCAGCAGCAGCACCTTCATGGCGCCGACACCATACGAGCCGGGTTGGAAGCCGGGCGCGGGATCGTGCGACGATGCCGCCCATGCACGTCGTCGTCTGTGTGAAGCAGATCCCTGACCCCGCCGAGCCCGGCAAGCTCGAAGGTGACAACACGCTGGACCGCAGCGGAAAGCTCATCCTCGACGAGTCCGACAGCTACGGCGTCGAGATGGCCCTCCAGCTGGTCGACAAGGCCGGCGATGGCGAGGTCACCCTCGTGTCCATGGCCCCGAACGGCGAGACCAGCGGCCTCCGCACCGCCCTGGCGATGGGCGCGGCCAAGGCCATCCTCATCTCCGACGACGCCCTCTCGGGCGCCGGTGCGCTGGACACCGCCAAGGTGCTGGCCGCCGCCATCAAGACGGCGTCGCCCGATCTCGTCCTCGCCGCCACCGAGTCGAGCGACGGCTACACGGGCACGGTGCCAGAGCAGATCGCCGCCCTGCTGGGCCTCCCGTCGATCACCTTCGCCAAGGAGATCCACCTCGAGGGCGAGACCGTGAAGGTCCAGCGCCAGACCGAGGCCGGGTACGACGAGGTCACGTGCCCGCTCCCGGCCGTGGTGTCCGTCACCGCTGGTGTGGTGGAGCCCCGCTACCCCTCCTTCAAGGGGATCATGGCGGCCAAGTCCAAGCCGGTCGAAGAGCAGACGGTCTCCGGCCTCGGCCTCGACGCCGCCCAGGTGGGCGCCGGTGGCGCCGGCCAGGAGATCATCGCTGTTGAGGATGCGCCCGCCCGCGAGGCCGGCGAGATCATCGAGGACGACGGCGAGGCCTTCACCAAGATCGTCAGCTTCCTCGATGGCCTCAAGGTCATCTGAGCCCGGATCGATTCGAGGAGAACGCACACATGGCTCTGAACCGCATCTGGGTGTACGCCGAGGCGACTGACGGCAAGGTCAGCCCCCTCACGCTCGAGCTGCTGGCCAAGGCCCGCGCGCTCGGCGGCACCGTCGAGACCGTCTACGCCGGCGATGACGCCGACGCCGTGGCCGGCCCGCTCGGGGCCCACGGCGCCACCAAGGTCCACAGCGTCGGCGACCTGGGCGGCTCGCTCGCCGGGGTGCCGGTGGCGTCCGCCATCGCCAAGGCGATCGCCGACGGCAACGGCCCCGACCTGCTCATGCTCGGCACCACCTACGAGGGCCGCGACATCGCCGCTCGCCTGTCGGTCGCCATCGACAAGCCGGTGCTCACCAACAACACCGACCTCGAGGTGTCGGGCGACGACGTCATCGTCACCGAGCCGATCTTCGGCGGCACCAAGCTCGTGAAGACGAAGTTCACCGCCGGTGGCCCGCACATCGCGCTGTTCCGCCCGAAGTCCTTCGTGCCCGAGGAGGCCGGCGGCGGCGCCGCCGAGGTCGCGTCCCTCGAGGTCACCGAGCCGGGCACCGCCAAGGTCACCAACCGCCACGTCGAGGAGGCCACCGGGCCCAAGCTCGACGAGGCCAACATCGTCGTCTCCGGCGGTCGCGGCCTCGGTGAGAAGGACAAGTACGAGATGATCGAGACCCTCGCCAAGCTGCTCAAGGCGGCTCCGGGCGCGTCTCGGGCCATCGTCGACGCCGGCTGGGTGCCGTACAGCTACCAGGTGGGCCAGACGGGCAAGGTCGTGAAGCCCACCGTGTACATCGCGGCCGGCATCTCAGGCGCCACCCAGCACCTCGTGGGCATGAAGGGCTCGAAGAACATCATCGCCATCAACAAGGACCCGGAGGCCCCGATCTTCTCGGTCGCCGACCTCGGCATCATCGGCGACGTCCACAAGGTGCTTCCCAAGCTCATCGAAGCACTGCAGGCTCGCTGAGCCCATCGCGCTCAGGCGCACGCGTACATCCTGCTGGGGGGCAGCCAAGCCTCGACGTCGTCGCCCTCCACGATGTAGACGCGGCTGTCGTCGGACCGATCGACCCACAGGCTCGCGCCGTCCTTCCGGTAGCCGGTGTCGATCGCGGACGGTGGCAGCTCGGCATCGAAGTCCAGGGCTTCGCTGGGATCTCGTACGAAGTGGCGACCGCCGCCCTCGGGGACGGGCGCGCCCACCGGCGTGCCGACCGTCAAGAACGTGGTCCCGGCGAAGCAGTGCGCCGTGGGGGGCTCGGTGCGCCACGAGACGATGTCCCGGCGGAGCGGGCAGCCTTCCTCGTCGTAGACGCGGTCCAACCGGCCGAAGTAGTTGTCGATGAAGGACTCCTGGTCGAGATCGGACTCGAGTGCCGTGCACCGAGCCGGTTCGTCCTCGCGCGTGGCATCGCGGGCCGCCTCGGCGACGTGGAGGAAGTCGTCGTCGGTTGCCTCGGGGTCGCAACATCCCTCGATCACCAGGCGCTGGAGACCCCCCGAGCCGGTCGTGTAGAGGCCGCGCGACCCCGCTTCCTCGTCGGACCAGTGCTGAGCACCGGTCCGTCCGGGTTCCTCGCCGATGCCGCCGTTCGTGGTGCCGGCGGGCTTCTTCACCGGATCGTCAGGCGGGACCTGGATCACTGTGACGAGCGGGGTGCACTCACCGTCTACGTCCGGACCGAAGGTCTGCGCCCACCAGCGGTCCTTCGCGTCGGATCGGGTCGAAGGACCGCCCCCGCAGCGCGCCCATCCGTCGGGCAGCGAGGTGGGCGTCAGCTGCTCCACGTCGCCGAAGAGCGGCGACGGCACTTCGCCGTCGCCGTCGCTCCGAACGGCCACCACCCATGCCCCAGCGACCAGGACGACGACGACGATCGCCGCGCCGGCCAGCCGTCTGGTCACTTGGTGGCCACCGCGCAGGTGGCCACGGGATGGTCGAGCTGGTGCGCGTCCAGCTCGCCCTGGGTCAGCTCCTCGGCCGCGGCACCGGCGTAGCTCGCGAGCACCGTGGTGAAGCTGCCGTAGCTCTGGGTCGTGACGTCCTCGAACGCCTCGAGCACCACGCGCAGACCACTGGCGCTGAAGCGCCAGTGGTCCTCGGCCGCGTGGTGGAGCCGCTGCGCGTTGGGGACCATGACGAAGCAACGGCCCCCGGGTCGGAGCCAGCGATGGGCGTTGCGCGCGACCAGGTGCGGGTCACGGCAGTGCTCCAGCACGTTGAACAACAGGATGCTGTCGACCGAGTCCGCTGGGACGAGCGCGGCGTCGTGGACGTCACCGACGACATCGACGTGGGGTCGCGCCTCCACGTCGGCCACGCGGAACGAGCGCAGGTCGCCGAGGCGGAAGTGCACGCGATCCGCTCGATGACCTCCGATGTCGAGGACATCGCCCGTGATCTGGGACCGCACGGAGTCGACGAACGCACTGAGGTAGTGCCGATCGATCGGCGTGCCTCGGCCAGCGCCGAACACCTGGCAGACCGGACGGCGACGTCGCACATCCCCCCACTCGAGCTGCCCGAACGGAGGAACGAGCATGCCGAGCTCGACCAGCTCGCGGGCCGCGGCGTCGAACGCGGCTCGGTGCCAGCTCGGTCGCCGCCGGACGGGTCGCCCCCAGCAGCGCCGGGAGCACCCCGCCCGTGGTGGCGCTGAGCCGGGTGAGCGTGATGTGCCCCTCACCGCCGAGGAGGCCATCGGGGAGCACCCGCAGACCGCGCGTCGAGACAAGGACGAGACCGCCCGCGGCCACGGCCGCTGACGCGCGTGTGAAGCGGTCGTCGGACGCCGGGACGTGCCCGGCTGTCGCGACCGCGGTCCGTTGGGCCTCTGCGAGGTCGCTCGTGTGGAGCAGCGCCTCCAGGACGGCGAACCAGATCGGGTCGAGGTTGGCGAGCTGCTCCTCCCCGATGGAGTCGAGCAGGGCTGTCGGCCCGTCAGGCCCGGCGGCGAGCAGCGCGTTCGGTGCGACCGGGCGCGTCACGTGCGGACCATCAGCTCGTCGACGGCGTTGGCCACGAGGTTGGCGGCCGGGGCGGCGCTCGTGATGCGCGTGGCGGCGTCCCGAGCGCCGGTCCGACCGGCGCCGTCGTGGAGCACCGCTCGCAGCTCGGCCGCCAGGGTGCTGGGCGTGAGCTTGGCCCAGGGCAGTGCTCGTCCGGCGTCGAGGGCGACCAGTCGCGCCGCGTGGTACGGCTGGTCGACGGACCGCGGGACCGCGATCGACGGGCAACCGTGGCGCAGCGCGGGCTTGGGTCGTGCCCGCTCCCCCGTGATGCACCACCGCGGCCGCGTGGGGGAGCACGTCCGAGAGGGGCGCGTACGGATGCACCACCATCCGATCGGGCGGCGCGGGCGGGAGGTCGCGGGCGCCGAGCACGAGGGCGCGGTGCGGGACGCGTGCGAGGACGTCCGTGATCACCTCGTAGAACGAGCCCGGGTCCAGGGTGACCGCGGTGCCGAGTGTGTACACGACGAGAGGGTCGTCGCCCCGGGGGCCCCAGCCGTCTGCAGGTGCGGCGCCCGCGAGCTTGGTGGGTCGATCCCAGTAGGGGTAGCCCACCGCCACGCCGGCGCCCTGGTCGGCTCGCTCGTCCGGGTCGTACCAGGGCTCGACGAGATCGAAGCGGAGCTGGACGTCGCGGCCGTCCCGGAGGGCGGCTCCCGTCGTGGGCGGCAGGCCCGCCACGGACCGCACGCGGTTCACCTCCGGATCGACGAGTCGCTCCCACCGGCGCTGCAGCCGCCACCACGCGACCCGGTTCGCGGGCCCCCACGAGGCGGCGCCCGGGATTGGCCGTCGGCTCGAGGGGCGGTAGGCCGGGTGCAGATCGAGGGCCGCCAGAGGGATGCCCTCGGCGGCCGTCGCGATCGGCGCCGCGAGGTGGAAGGCGTGGGCCAGCACGAGATCGGCCCCGGCGACGGCCGCGGCGCAGGTCGGCGACGGTGCGCTCGAGTCCCTCCAGGACCAGGGTCCAGAACCCGTCGACGCCGCGTGCCGCGCTCCGTCCGGTCTCGAAGGTCTGGGCGCGGCGCGCCGCGGCGCGGGCCTGGAACGGTCCGATGGGCAAGAGCTCCCGCTGCCCGTCGTCGAGCAGGTGGACGTGGGCCGGCGGAAGCGCGAGCACCGCCTCGTGCCCTCGCTGAGCCAGCTCGTCGCGGATCGGTATGAGCGGGTAGACGTCACCCCCGGATCCGACGGCCGTGAGCACGATCCGGGCCACCGCTACTCCTCCAGGCGGACGGGCAGCGAGCGCATCGACCGCAGGGTGAGCGAGGACTCCCAGGTCGGCTCGCCGGCGGCCGTGACCTCGTGGAAGCGATCGAACAGCGCCTCGAGCGCGGCCTGCAGCTCCGTGTGGGCGATCGCGGCGCCGGGGCACGTGTGCGGTCCCGCCCCGAAGGCAAGGTGGGGGTTCTCCGGCCGGTCGACCACGAACTGATCCGTCTGCTCGAACGCGGCCTCGTCGCGGTTGGCCGCGCCGAGGACGACGAGCACGTGCGAACCGGCGGGCAACCGGGCGCCGCCGACCTCCTGGTCCTCCGTCGCACGCCGCATCGTCATCTGTACCGGGCTCTCGAGTCGCATGGCCTCGTCGGCGACCTGGCGCCACGCGCCCGCCGCTCGCGCCTGCTCCAGCTGCTCCGGGTGGTGGGCCAGGAGGTGCACGGCAGCCGCCAGGACGGCGGTCGACGTCTCCTGGCTGGCCGCCAGGGTGAAGAGGACGAGGCCCACGAGGTCGGCATCGGTGAGGTCGAGCGTCGTCTGCGCCTCGATCAGGTCGCTGACGATGTCTGCGCCGGGCGACGCCCTGCGGGCGTCGATGAGTCGCTCGACGAAGGCGGTGAGGGCGACGATGCTGCCCTCGATCCGCGCGAGGTCGGCGCGACCGAGGAACGGCGACAGGGATCTACCGACGTCGGTGGCCCACGCGGCGACGGCGGCCGCCTCGTCGGCGCTGATGTCGAGCAGCGTGCCGGCCACCCGCTGAGGCACGACGCGTGCGAACGCATCGACGACGTCGATCGGTGAACCCGCGGGCAGGGCGTGCACGACCTCTGCGACGATCCCCTCGATCTCGGGGCGGAGGCGGTTCGTGAGCTGCGTGCGGAGCGGACCGGCGAGCGCGCGGCGCAGCGCCGTCTGGTGGGGGGGATCGGTGAACGGGAGCCAGGCCCGCATGAGCTGGGCCACGCGCCCTCGCACGTCGTCCCCCCGGGGAGGATCGAACAGCGCTCGCGGCGCATCGGGGTCGGCCTCCTCTCCGAGCGTCCAGACCCGGCTGCTCGACGTCGGGGACGGTGAGGATCGTGCGGACGTCGTCATGACGGCCCGCCACCCAGGTGCCCACCGGGGTGAGGTGCAGGCCGGGCTCGGCCCGGAGATCCGCGTAGGTCGCGTACGGATCTGCGCGCAAGCGGCTGGAGAAGAAGTGGAGACCGGTCAGGAGTGCACCCCGGCGAGATGAGCGACGGCATCGGCGTAGATCGCCTGGACCAGGCCGAAGCGACGGGCCATGGCCGGCACGCCGCCGGGGATGCCGTCCGTCGCGTAGGCAGCGACCAGCGCACGGTCGGGGTCGGCGAAGACGAAGGCCGAGCTGCCGATGCCCGCGTGGCTGAACGTGCCCGCCGCCGCCTTCGGATGGACCGCTCGACGGTCCACCGCGACGCCCAGGCCCCAGTCGTGCGCCAGGCCACTGGTCTCGTCGATGAGACCGTGGCGAGCGACCCGCACGAGGCGCGCCGCCGTCTCCTGGCGAAGGACGCCCGGCCCCCCGCCGCGACCGTCGAGCAGCAGCGCCTCGAACAGGCGCACCAGGTCCGCCGTCGGTCCGCGGGCGCTCAGGCCCGGCCAGCATCGGTGCGCGTACTCGGGTCCGTCGAAGAGGTACGGGTGCGACTCGCGCGTCCGGTGCTGGAGGCGCGCGAGGTTGGGGAGGCGGGTCGCGTAGTCCGCCGGCGAGAGCACGAGGGTCGTCTCGGCGAGCCCCGCCGGATCCAGGACCTCCCGCCTCAGCCACGCCGCCACGTCTTCGCCGGCGGCCCGGCGCAACACCTCGCCGAGCAGGAGCCACCCGGTCCACACGCTGTACGCGGCTCGATCGCCGGGAGCCCAGCCCTCCTGCACCTGCCCGTGCGCGAGCACGCGCGAGACGGCGTCGTCCCAGTCGGTGAGGGACGCGACCGAACCCGGGTCACCGACCCAGCCGACCGTGTGCGTCAGCAGATGGGTGAGGGAGATCGGCCCCCAGTGGCCCGGAGCCTCCGGGATGCGGCGCGCCAGCGGTTCGTCGAGCTCCAGGACGCCCCGATCGGCGAGCACACCGAGGCCGATCGCCAAGACGGGCTTCGTGGCGCACGTCCAGGGGAACGCGGTCGTCTCGTCGACGAGCCGCCCCGTGCCCGTCTTGCCCACGCTGACGGAGAGCGAGCGGTCCGCGCCGAGGCGGACGTGCACCTGGGCGGCGTCGTGCAGCCCGCGCTCCCGGCCGGCCTCCAGCGCCGCCAGGGTCCGGGGAAGGGGCACCAGATCGTGGTCGGCAGCCTGGTTCCCCACGGCGGCACCCTACCGCCGGGCTGATCGCGTCTCGGGGGCCCGCGCCAGCCAGAATGCCCGCCGTGGCCTCCCCGACCCTCGACGAGGTGCTGTCCTCGCTCCGCACCATGTTCCCCAGCGCAACGATCGACGCGGACCGCTCGTTGGGCGACCTCGAGATCGACTCGATGGACCTGCTCGAGTGGTTGTACGCCCTCGTCGAGGACCACGCGGTCGAGGTGGACGAGGCTGCGCTGCAGAGCATCGACGACGAGACGACCCTCCGCGAGCTCTACGGGTCGGTCTTCGCCGCCTGACGGTTCGCCTGGAACACCACCCGGGCGTCGACCTCCAGCGCATCGTCCGCCAGGAGATCGCGGACGCGGTGACGCTGGATCTTGCCGCTCGGCGTGCGTGGGAGCGTGCCCGGCGCCACGACCACCACCTCGGCTGGCCCACGTCCGAACGTCGCCACGACCTCGCGACGCACGAGGTGGCCCAGGTCGGACGCCCCCGCTCGGGCCGAACCGCCCTTGCGGCGCTCCACGACCACCGCGTAGCCCGTGCTGCTCACCTGCACCGCGGCCGCCCCGTCCGGGCGCAGCCCGCTGGCGCGCTGCGCGGCGAGCTCGACCTCGGCAGCGCCGAGCTTGGTGCCGCCGATGAACAAGAGGTCCTGCACGCGCCCCGACACGAACACCTCGCCATCGCGCACCGCCCCCAGGTCCCCGGTGTCGTGGCCCTCCTCGGGGACGATCGGCGCTTGGCCGACGTAGCCGTCGAAGAGCGACGGGCCTCGCACCACGAGGCGTCCGATGCCGTCGTCCTCGTCCACGACGTCGACCTGCACGCAGTCGAGCGCCGTGCCGCACGACACGAGCGGTCGTTGCCGGCCCTCGGTCTCGCCGACGACCTCCGCATGCCAAGCCGTCCCGGGCGCGTGCAGGGCCACGGCGAGGGCGGCCTCCGCGAGGCCATACGCCGGACAGAGCGAATCGGGGTCGAGCCCGAACGGCTCGGCGGCGGCCGCGAAGCCCTCGAGGACGTCCTTGGTGACCGGCTCGGCGCCGACGATGCACGCCCGCAGGCTGCCGAGGTCGAGCGGCCGAGTGGGGCTGAGCCGGCGAGCCGCCAGCTCGTAGCCGAACGTCGGTGCCGTGGTGACGGTGGCGCGGTGCTCGGCACAGGCACGGAGCCAGATCGACGGGTTGCGCACGAACGCGTCGGTGGGGATGAGGACCATCTCACCCGCGTCCTGCCACCGCGGACCGAAGGCGGCCCACGGCACCAGGCACATGCCGATGAGCCCCATGTCGTGGGACAGGGGGAGCCACGAGCACGAGACGCCCGGGCCCGGCAGGTCGAGGCGGTCGAGGATGGCCGCGACGTTGGCGCCGACCGCGTCGAGCGAGAGGATGATGCCCTTCGGCGCGGCGGTGGTCCCGGACGAGAACTGCACCAGATCGCCTCCGGGGAGCAGCTCGGTCAGGGGCGGGCCGCTGGCGAGCGATGCCAATGCCTCGACGGGCAGCGGCAGCTCGGCGTAGGCCTCGTCAGCGGGGTCGGCGACGACGAGGACCTGCGCCGCGGTCGCCTCGCACGCCTCGATCAGCTGGCTGCGGTAGCCCTGCAGGTCCTGACCCCGTGCCCGGGCGGGGAACGAGACGAGCCGACCGCCGGCCCGCCAGGTGCCGATGAGGCAGGCCAGGCTGTCGTGCGAGGCGTGGAGCGTGGTGGCGACGACAGCTCCGGTGCCGTGCTGCCGGTGGACCCAACCGGCCGCCCGCTCCGAGCTCGACCACACCCCCGCCAGCGGCTCGGCGAGCGCACCGAGCGCGGGGAGGAAGCGAACGCGGCTGTTGGCGTGGGTGCCATCCGCGAGGAGGTCGAGGAGCGCGTCGGTCACGATCGGCCGATCGCGCCGCCGTGGCGCCACCCATCCGCGACGGACAGCGCGGGGACGCCCAACAGCTCCGCGAGGTGCCCCGACAGGCCTTCGAGGAACGTGGCGTCAGCTCGTTCGTCGGAGGGTGAGGCGGTGACGTCCTCGCAGACGCGGATGACAGCGTCGACACCCGCGTCGCGGAGCACTCCGTGCACGGCGGCGGCGAGCACTGCAGCCTCGCGGGCCATGGACGTCTCGGTCTCGAGCGAGCGGGGAGCGTCATCGGCCGCCCTTGGGCCGAGCGGCCGTCGGCTGGCGTGCACGATGGCGATGCGGCGGGGGACCACCCGGCTCGCGCTCGGGTCGTCCTCGACCACCACGTCGTACGCGTGCTCGCGGAGTCGTCGCTCGACCACGTCGATGCGGCCGTCGATGTCGTTGACCTCGATGGCGAGGCGGTCGATGCGAGCCCAGGTCTCCGCGTCGATCCCGTCGAGCACCGCGAGCTCGCTGCCCTCGACGTCGACCTTGAGCAGGTCCACCCGATCGATCGCCTCCTCGCGGAGCAGATCGGGGAGCCGGACGACGGGGACCTCGACCTCGGTCTCGCGGAGGGACTCGTTGATCCACTCCTTCGCCCGCTCCAGGTCGAGGCCCGAGCTGCGAGCCAGGCGGGGGAGCAGGAACCGGATCGCCAGCACCAGTCGCCGGCAGATGTCGGCCCGCTCGGCCTCGTGGCGGCTCGAGAGCGCGGCGAAGAACGGCGCGAAGGTGAACCGGGCGGTCTCCGGCTGGGACCCGAGGGCCAGCCGTCGAACGGCCACGCGGTCCCCGCAACCGTGCAGGTCGATCGTGCGCTCCACCAAGGACACGAGCGCCGGCATCGGTTCGATGGCGAGCACCCGCGATGTCGCAGACCTCGACGCGGCGAGCACGCTGAACAGCCCGATGTTGGCGCCCGCATCCACCACCACCGCGTCGTCGCGGTCGAGGTCGGCCAACCGGTACGTGTCCCACGTCGACTGCTCCCAGGCCATGTAGGCAAGCTCGTGCCCGTTCATCGCGAACACGGGGGCGCCGTCCGGCAGCGACCAGAGCTGGTCGGGTCCGGCGCACGCCGCCAGGTAGCGAGCGAGCGCGGGACTGGGATCCTTCGGCGCGACGTCACACCGCAGCCGTCCCGACGCGTCGGTCGCGATGCGTACGTCCTCGACACCGGCCGAACGGCGGATGTCCTGCTCGAGCGCGGTCTGGTCGATGCGGCAGACCGTACCTGCCGTCCATCGCCGGGCTGGCGGTCTGGTAGGCACTCCCGGCGATGGAAGATCACCCGGCACCCGAGCTCGACGCGCCGACCCTCACGGCCTGGCTGGTCCAGCGGGTGGCACGCCTCCTGGAGGTCGACCCCGGGACGATCAACCCCGACGTCCTCCTCGAGGACCACGGCGTGGCGTCGTCGGACGCGGTGCTGCTGATGGTCGACCTCTCCGAGCTGATGGGGCAGCCGGTCTCCCCGGTCGTGCTCTGGGACCACGGCACGATCACTGACCTCGCGGCGTTCCTCGCTGCGGTGGCACGGGGCGAGGCGGAGCTGCCGGACGATCTCCTCGATCTCGACTTCGGGTGACGCCGCCCCGGATACAGTCCCGCGCTTGACCGCTCCCCGTGCCACCGATGCTCCGCCGGCGATCGCCGCGCTCGACGACTGGCGCATCGATGCGTTCAGGATGGACGACATCCCTCTGCTCTCCCAGCTGCTGCACCAGCGCGGCCATCGGTACCTGCTGGAGGTGCCGACGGACGAGGACTCGCTCCGCACCATCATCGGCGGCCTGAGCAAGCAGCCCTGGTCGATGCCGATCGCGATCCTCAAGGGTGAGGATCTCGCCGGGTTCGGCACCACCGCGCTGCCGAACCTGCAGGCCTTGCACGCCAGTGTCGCCGCCCTGTTCGTCGACCCGGCCGAGGGCCGCACGCCGTTGGCCATGTACCTCCGGCACGTGTTCTGGAGCTTCCCCCTTCGCCGCCTGCACACGCAGGTCCCGGAGCTCGACCTCACACGCGAGTACATCGACCTCCTGCAGTCCGTCGGCTTCGTGGTCGAGGGCCGTCTCCTCGAGCACGCCAACATCGGTGGTCAGACCTTCGACGTGGTGGCGCTCGGCCTGTTGCGAACCGACTTCGAAGCTTGGAGCGCGGAGCACGAGCCGCGCCTCGCGTTCGCATGAGTGGGGCGATCACTCCTGTCGTCGCGGCGATCGACGGGATCATGGTCAGCCTCGAGGCGCTGACCGCCGACCATGACGACAGCCTCCGCGAGCTCGACTGGCTCCGGTCGCTGCACCCCGTCATGGCCGGACCCCTGGCGAGCCAGCGCCGTGACGGCGACACGACCCGCGTCGTGCGCGCCCGCGAGACGGGGCGCGTCATTGGGGTGCTCGACTCGCGGGAGCTCCCGGGCTACCCGGGCGTGGCCAACGTGAGCATGTACACAGACGAGGCTCATGCCCGCGGCGGCCTCGCGCTCGAGGCCTACGGCCGCTTCGTGCTCCACGTGTTCGAGCAGGGATCGCGCCTCGTCCACCACGAGGTCCTCGAGATGAACAAGCCGATCCAGCGGGTCTTCGCCGGCGTAGGTCTCGAGGCCAGCCGCTCGGCTGCGGTCGCATGCCTACGTGGCCGGACGGTTCTGGGACGTGCTCGTGTACTCGTACGACCGTGCCCAGCTCGACGGCATCCTGGAACGCACGTTCCCCCGCTCGAAGCGGTAGCCGCGGCCGTCCGGACCACAAGGCGCGAAAGCGACACCGCGGCACCGGGCGCGGTGTTATCTTGCGGGCCGAACGCCCGACCCGACGGCGGATGGCACAGGAGGCAAACCCCAGATGACGACGAACGACGAGCCCACCGAGGCGCAGGAACCGCAGAACAGGCCCCGCACCCGTCGCCAGCTGCTTGGCCTGGCGGGCGCCGCTGCTGTGGGCGGCGCCGGACTGGTGATCGCGGGCGCCGGCCCCGCCAGTGCGGCCGACGAAGGGCCCTTGCTGATGGGTAACGCCAACAACAGCAGTGGTGGAGACCTCACCGGCCTCAACGCAACGACGCTTGCCAGCCTGTCAGTGGGCATCACCGGGCTCACCGAAGACACCACCGCACTGTCGGCCGCCAGCGGAACCGGGATGGACATCAAGATGGTCGGCTCGGGCCGCCTGGGCATGGGCGGTTCGCTGTCCGGCAACGCACAGCCCTCGTTCCTGCCGAACCTCCAGGACCTCGTCAAGTCGAACTCCGGCGCCCTGTGGTCTGGCACCGGGGCGCTGTTCAGCGACTCCAGGACGTGGAAGCGCATCAACGCTGTGCGCGTCGACAACCCCAACGGCAACGGCTCGGCCTTCACGCCGTTCCGGTTCTTCGACAGCACGCAGCGGCGCTCCGAAGGCGGTCGGCTCCACCACGACGCTCGACGTCGCGCGGCCACGCCAACATCCCCGACGACGCCATCGCGATCTTCGGGAACCTCACGGTCACGGGCCCGAGCTACGGAGGCTGGGTGAACATCTGGCCCGGCCGGCGTCGCCGAGCCGATCACGTCGAGCCATCAACTTCCTGTCGGGTCAGACCGTCGCGAACTTCTTCTTCGTGGGCCTCGGCACGGCCGGTGCCAACCTCGGCAAGGTCAACGTCGGCCCCCGCAAGTCCGGCGGCGGTGGAGGCAGCACCCACATCATCATCGACATCACGGCCTACGTGCAGTAGTCGCCGTCGAGCTCGGCTCTGACCCGCGACCGGGGCTTCGGCCCCGGTCGCTGCGCGTCGCTCCGGGGCGGCGGTGGTCAGCCGAGCGCCGCGCGGATCTGCTCGGTCACCAGCTGCTCCTGCGGCGTCGAGCGCGATCGGCAGGCCGGCCGGTGAGGTGCTGGCCGTGCCGAGCCCGCGCACCGCTCGGCGCCAGCTCTTCAGGTCGAACAGGGCGTCGAGCTCGCCCCGGGACCCGCGCAGCATCGCGGTCGGATCGCATCGCCATCTCGGCCGCGATCTCGTCGCCGGTGCTCCACTGCCGAGTCGGGCCCATGCCCGAGACCGTCGTGGTCACCGTGATGCGCCGCGAGAGCACCCAATACTGGTCGACCATGAAGCCGGGCAGCCCGACCTTGAGCTTGTTGGCGAGTGGGGCGGCGGGGCGCAGCCCGTAGAGGGCTCGGGCCAACGGCTCAGGGTGGCGCGTGGCTCGCAGCGCGGCGGAGTCGGCCACCATGTCGCGGACGGTGTCGCCGCGTCGGTGGCCGAAGAACGCGAGGAACGCGAACGGGATCAGGATGGGGTTGAAGAACCCGCACCCGAAGAGCAGCGCGAACCGGGGGGAGGCGATCAGCTGTGCAGTCGATGCCACTCGCACCCACGGGTCCGATGCCACCACCACCTGGGTGGCCATGAGCGCCTCGAGGTCGTCGCGCGGCAGCTGGGCTTCGGCGCCCGCGGTGACGACGACGGACGTGGCGTCGCGCCCGGGGATGGCGGCCACGTTCGGGACCGGGCTCTGCACGACGATCACGCGGTGGCGGTACGAGCCGGTGGCGATGCCGAGCTGGTCGGCCAGGTTCAACGATCGGTCGGTGGGTGTCCCGCCGGCGTTGCGGATGCGGCGCACGACCATGTCGCCGTAGCGCTCGTGCGGGAAGGCGAGGCAGAGGGCGGCCACGAGCAACGTGGGCACGACCAGCGCGGCCGCGAAGAGGCGCCACGACCAGAACGAGAAGCCGAGCAGGATCCACGGCGAGGTGACGGCAAGCCGACCACGGCAGCATGCCCAGATCACGCTGGCCCGCAGGACCGAGCCGATGACCAGGAGCTTGGCGCGGGTGGGGAGCTCCAGCACGTCAGCCCAGTCGGTCCCTGGTGCTCAGAGCTGGTCGGCGGGGACGGAGAACGTGTCGCACGCGTCCAGGTCGCCAGAGTCGAACCCGGCGCGGAACCACCGCTGCCGCGACTCGGACGAGCCGTGGGTCCACGACTCCTGGTTGCCGTTGCCGAGCGCGTCGTCGCCCACCGCCGCGGCGGCATCGAGCCCCTCGTCGATGTCGCCAGGCTCGATCAGGCCCCGGTCCTGGGCGGAGTGACCCCAGATGCCGGCGTAGCAGTCGGCCTGGAGCTCGATCGGCACGGACAGCTCGTTCGCATCGCCGCCTGACTGCTGCTGCCGGCGGACCTCATCGCTGGTGCCCTGGAGGTTCTGCACGTGGTGGCCGAGCTCGTGGGCGAGCACGTAGACGCGGGCGAAGTCACCCGGCGCGCCGAACTGGCTCTGGAGCTGCTTGAAGAAGGAGAGGTCGATGTACGCCTGCTGGTCCGCCGGGCAGTAGAAGGGCCCGACCGACGACGGTGCGTTGCCGCAACCGCCCGTGCTCACGCCGCCGGTGAACAGCACGAGCTTGGCGTCCGACGTAGTCGTCCCGAGCCCTCGCCACTGTCGCCCAGAACATCTGGATGTCGTCGAGGGCGTCGGACATCTCCTGCACGAGCGGCTGGTCGGCCGGGTCGACGGTGCCGGATGAGCCACCACCCGTGTTGATCTGCTCGAAGATGTCGGTGATGTCGACGCCGCTGCCGTCGCCTCCTCCACCCCCGCCGAGGAGCTGCATGAGCACGACGACCACGATGCCGACGACCCCGCCACCGGCGGCGAGGCCCTTGCCGCCCATGGCCCGCCGGTCTTCGAGGTTCTCGCTGAGCCCGCCCTGGTTCCGGAACTTGACCATGTCCGAACCGTATGCCCTGCGCCAGCGGGCTTCAGCCAACCGCGTGCGCTGTGCGCGCCGTCACTCCGTTCGCAGGGCGTCGGCGGCGCGGACGCGCACCGCCGCGTGCGCGCGCTCGGCGCGGCGAGGGCCAAGCGTGGCGGCGGCTGACGGCAGCGAGCAGGCGAGGATCGGGACGCAGCGGCACGGCGGGCAGCACGGCGACACCCAAGCCGTCGGCGACCAGGCTCCACGACACCCGACCGAGCACGATCCCGAGCGGCAATCCGAAGACGACCCCCACGACGGTCATGATGGCGGTTTGCACCGTGATCATCGCCTGCACGTCGCCCCGGGTGAAGCCCAGCGAGCGCACCACTCCGACCTCATGCCGTCTCCGGCGGACGCTTGTGGCCACTGCGTGGCCCACGGCGGCCAGAGCGAGGAGCACGAGGAACCCGGCGAGCGCGCTCGGCACGGCCCGTACGTCGTCCAGGTTGTCGACGTCCCCGGGTGGCGAGGGGTAGGCGTAGACCGACAGGGAGTCCGGGAACGCCTGCGAGCAAACGATCGCTCGGCGACCTCGTCCGCCACGCTCGGGGTCGAACTGCACCACCACGCGGCCGTTTTCCTCACCGTCGGTCACCGCCACCTCCTCGAGGGCCTCCTGCGGTGACTGCGACGCTGTCGTTGAAGGTCGCGTCGTCGAACGAGGGGACGAGGCCTTCGCCCACGACGGTGAAGGTGCGGGCTTCCCCCGTTGCGGCCAGTCTGCACCTCAACGGTGTCTTGGAGGTCGACGTCGAGCCGGTCCATCCGCTTCGGGACCGAGCACGATCTCCTCGGGCTTCGCCGGCATGCGTCCCTCGAGGATGGTCAGGGAGGGGTCGCCGGAGATCGGCGTCATCGACATGGCCAGGAGCTGCTCGCCTTCGACGACGACCTCCCGCAGGTCCACCGTCCCGACGTGGCGGACTCCGGGGAGCGACGCCAGGCGGCCCAGCTCATCGGATGCGACGTCAGGGGCAAAGGTCCAGTTCCAGCCGTATCGAGCCGGGATCGTCCACGAGGGCGTCGAGGCTGGCGGCGAAGGTGAGCGCGCCGGCCACGCCGGCCACGCCGGCCACCGCTCCCGCCAGCGCAGAGCGAACGGGGATGCTGGCCGGACGCGCGTCCCTGGCCGAGGCCCCGCGTGAGCCCGATCTGAGTCGCCGGCGATGAACGTCTGCGCAACGCCTCCAGGACTCGCGACGGCCGGCCGGCCGGCGTCGTCCGCTCCGCGCCGATCGCGGTCACCCCTCCGGCGCTCAGGAACCCGACCAGCAGCACGGCGGCCGTCACCGTCAGCGCACCGATGGCGAGGACAGCGACGTCGACGGATGCCCCGGGGTGCGGCTCGGCCACCCGTGCTCGGCCGATCGGCATCAGGGTCGAGGCGGGGATGGCGAGGCTGGCGGCCAGGAGCCCGCTGCCGATCGCCACGGGAAGGAGCGAAGCGGCCATCGCCGCCTGCCGCTCCCTCGGGGTGACGCCCATGGCTCGGAGAGCCGACTGGTCGTGGGCGAGGGAGGTGAGGCGGCGATGGATCGCCTGACCGCAGACCACCAAGGCCGCGATGGCGGCCACGGCGGCGAAGGCGAGCAGACCGACGACCAGCACGCGAGTGCTTTCCGCCATGCGGTCGCTGATCTCGGCACCGTCGTCGATGATCAGCTCGTCGAAGGACAGGTCGGCGAGGGCGGATTCCACCGTACCGATGGGGTCCGCGCCGTCACGAAGGAGCACCTCGAGCGAGGGGCCGAAGCCGCCCGCCTGGTCGTTGTACGCCTCGAAGAAGGCGGGGGTGCCGAAGATCCCGGCGAAGTCCTTGGACGCAACGTCGTCGGGCAGGCGACCGATGCCCACGATCCTGAGCTCCAGTTCGGGACCAGCCGGAGGCGAGGTGAAGTCGAACGCCTCGAGCTGCGCCGGGCTGAACGTGAACAGGCGGATCGTGTCCCCGACACCCGCGCCGAAGGCGGCGGCGGTGAACGGGTTCACCAGGACCTCGTCGGGCCGGCCGGGTGCCGGATCGCGCCCGTCGATGACCCGGAGCCGATCGACATCACGCAGGAGCGCGGCGTCCGGACCAGAGAACACCGCCAGGTCGTACGGGACGTCTTCGGCGACGGCGAACGTGAAGTGCACCGGCGCCACCAGCTCGACGTCTGGGTGGGCCCGGAGGCGGCGCACGACCTCCGCATCGTCGTCCTCGGTCGAGTACTGCACGCGGACATCGGCGGCCGCTGTGGCACTACGCAGCCGGTCGAACGCGGTGTCCGTGCGTCGCGCTCCGGCTGCAGAGGTGAGCACGACGGCACCGCTCAACCCGATGAGCAGGACGAGGGCCACGACGTCGCGCCAATGCCGTCGGAGGTCACTCCGCACCCACGCCCAGCTCGCCACCATGCGCTCATCCGAGTCGAATTCGGCGGCAGGCGCCAGGGCGCAGGCAGGTCGGCGGAGGTGGTGCCAGCCCCACCGCTAGGTTGCGAGCGTGAGCATGAAGGACCGCACCTCGTGGACGAACTGGGCGGGCAACCAGTCCTGTGCGCCCACCGCCATCCGTCGTCCGACCTCCGAGGGCGAGCTCGTCGGAATCGTGAAGGAGGCGGCCGCCGCCGGCACCCGCGTGAAGTGCGTCGGCGCCGGCCACAGCTTCACGCCGATCGCGTGCACAGACGGCGTCCTCGTCGACCTATCGGGCTACGACCGCGTGCTGGGGCACGACGTCGAAGCCCGCACGGTCACCGTCCAGGCCGGCATCCCCCTCAGCAAGCTGTGCGACGAGCTCGACCAGCGTGGTCTTGCCCTCGAGAACATGGGCGACATCGCCTACCAGTCGATCGCCGGCGCCACCGCCACCGCCACCCACGGCACCGGTTGGCACTTCGGCAACATCTCGAGCCGCATCGTCGGCCTGCGGCTGATCGCGGGCGACGGGTCGATCGTGGATGCGACCGCCGACGAGAACCCCGACGTGCTCGCTGCGGCCCGGGTCGGCGTCGGCGCCCTCGGGATCGTGTCGACGGTGACGCTCCAGGCGGTGAAGGCCTTCCGCCTCCACGCCATCGAGGAAGCGATCCGGGTGGACGAGGTCCTCTCCGACTTCGACGGCTACATGTCCAGCGCCGACCACGTCGAGTTCTACTGGGTGCCCCACACCGCCTGGGCGCTCACCAAGCGGAACCGCCGCACGGACGAGCCGGCGCAGCCCCGCGGCAAGGTGAAGGAGGTCGTCAACGACCTGCTCCTCACCAACGTCGGCTTCGGGACGCTGTGCAGGATCGGTCGCCGCAAGCCGAGCTGGATCCCCCGCATGGCCAAGATCCTGCCGTCCACCGGCCGCGGTCGAGTACACGGACCGCAGCGACCGGGTGTTCACCAGCCCCCGCAAGGTCAAGTTCTACGAGATGGAGTACGCCATCCCGCGGGACGCGATCCCGGAGGCGCTCAACCGGGTCCGCACGCTCGTGGACGAGGCCGGCATCCAGCTGAGCTTCCCGGTGGAGGTGCGGGTCGTCGCCCCCGATGACATCCCGCTGTCGACCGCTCAGGGCCGAGCCACGGGGTACATCGCGGTCCACGTGTACCAGGGGACCGCGTACGACGCGTACTTCCAGGGCGTCGAGCGGATCATGGACAGCTACGACGGTCGGCCCCACTGGGGGAAGATGCACTTCCAGCGCCACGAGACCCTCGCGGAGCGCTACCCGAGGTGGGACGAGTTCCAGGCGGTGCGCCGCCGCCTCGATCCCGATGGAAGGTTCACGAACCAATACCTCGAGCGCGTGCTCGGACCCGTCATCACGTAGGGCGCTGAGTCAGCCGCGGTAGGTCGTTCGACCTACGGGTTTCTCCGGTTTCGACACCTAAATACCACTCTGAGTGGTCGCCAGTTCACGTTCGGCTATATACACCTCGCACCACTCTGAGTAGTCACTTCGGCACCCTCCGTTATGTGCAGTGACCAGGCCAAATGCGCACTTGTCATGGTCAGGGCGTCGTCGTATGGTCACGTTCAGTGAGCCGCAGATGTCGGTAAATGTGCGCTCGGAATCCATCCGAGAACTCACGCAACGCGGTCAACATATTCGGGTAGCGGGACAACGATCCTGGAGGATCAAGCCATGAAGAAGACCGGTGTCGAGTGGGGTGGCCGTGGTGTCGAGTGGGGTGGCCGCGGTGTTGCCATCCGTGGCGTGTGCCATCCGTGGCGTCGCCATTCGTGGTGTCGACCTCCGCGTAGCAGTTCCGCCGCTATGCTGAGTCCAGTTCTCATGAGGAGCGACGCCGGTCTGGGCTGGGCTCCTCTTGCTGTTTGGGGACGTTGACACGGACGGTCAGGGCGGGGTTGCCTTCACGGGTGCCAATTGGGTACGGGCTTCGTCATGCGGTCCTCCCTCGGACCAGTCCCGTGGTCAGAGCGGGTTCGCTGCTGCTCGTGATCGCCGCTGTGGCTGGCCTTGGCGGGGCTCGTCGGCTGCTGGTCCGGCTTGCCGATCGGGAGCCCTGGCGGGGCCCCGTTCGAGCTTCCGTTCTGGGCGCTCCTGCTTGGCGTTCGTGGCCAGCGAGTCGTTGGCGGTCAGCTCGAGTCTCGCGAACAGGCTCATCGATCAACTTCGTGGAGTTGGTCTACGCGCTGGGCCTCGTTCTCGGTTCACCGCTCGCGCATGGTGCCGCCCGGCCTGGCGGCGTCATCGTCATGGGCGTGGTCGAGCGCCAGTCGCTCCACAAGCTCGCTGGTCAACGTGGGCGATGACGTCGGCCGAGTGCCGCCGACTTGCTGCCTGTTCTTCACACTCATCGGCGTCATGCTTCGCCTGTTGAGCCGTGCCGGCTGGCTCGTGCGTCTTCGTGGCTGTCGACTCGGCGTACGTCGTGTCGCTCCATCGGTCGTGTCGGTTGCCATCGCCGTCGCTCAACGGTTGGCCTCGGTCGGCAGGTGCTCGTTCGCGGTGATTCTGGATCGGAGGCGTCGTAGCGCTCGCGAACACGGCCATCGGCCTCGTACTCGTCGGCTCTCTCTGTGGACAGCAGTCGACGACTCGGCTATTGTTCGGGGCTCGGCGTCGTCGGTGTGTCTTCCTCCTGAACCGCGCCTACACTCGCCTGGGTGAGCGGCACAAGGACTTGGAGACGCTGCACGACTTCACGAGGTGCTCGGCGATGCAAGTCGAGCTCCCGGACCTGGAGCGAGCCGTCGCAGGGCGCTCGCGAGATCCTCCGAGCGGAGCACGTCGCACTGTTGCTTCCGCCTGTGCGCCCGCGGCTGCCCGCTGTGCGGTTGCTGATCTGCGTGGACAACATATCGATCCAGCCATTCGGTCAACGAACTGACCGAGACATCGAGCTGCTGCTGCCGGACAGATGGCTCGGTTGTCATCGAGCCGCGGCGAGCCGCATTCCCGGGTGGTTGGCGAGGTGGGCGTGAAGGACGCGGCCATCGTGCCGCTGACGACCGATGGTGTGTCGACGGGCGCCATGGTGGTGACGAACCGTCTGACCGAGGTCAGCTCCTTCGTCGAGGATGACCTGCTGGCTGCTTCGAGACACTCGCCAACCACGCCAACGTCGCCTCGGCCAACGGCCGTCTTGTTGCCACGCTGCAGCACGATGCGCAGGAGAAGGCGCACCAGGCCCTCCACGACCCGGTGACGGGGCTTCCGAACCGCACGATGCTCACCGAGATCCTGTCGGCCGCCATCACTGAGGCTCGGCCGACCGAGCTCGGGGTGGCGCTCCTGTTCGTCGACCTCGTGACCTTCAAGGAGGTCAACGACACCCTGGGCACCGCCACCGGTGACCGGCTGCTCGTCGAGGTGCGCGAACGCATCGAGGCGCTCCTTCCCCCGCAGGCCCAGCTCGCCCGGTTCACCGGTGACCAGTTCGCGGTGCTCGTGAAGGACGTATCCGATCCTGATCTCGTCATGGGCCTGGCGGACACGGTGATCGCGGAGTTCGACACGCCGTTCACCGCCGACGACGTGTCGCTGGTGCTGGGCGCCGACATCGGTGTGGCCCTCTACCCGGACCATGCGCCCACAGCGGACCTGCTCCTGCAGCGAGCCGATGCGGCCACCTACCGCGCCAGGCAGGAGGGCTCGGGCATCGAGGTGTACGCCGCCGAGACCGACCCCTACGCACCCCGTCGCCTGGCCCTCGCCGCCGACCTGCGGGAGGCGCTGGAGCGCGACGAGGTCGACGTGTACGTCCAGCCGAAGATCTCGCTCAGCGACGGGATGGTCGTCGGAGCCGAGGCGCTCGTTCGGTGGACCCACCCCCGCCTCGGTCCGCTGTCACCCGATCAGTTCATCCCGGCGGCCGAGCACACCGGCGTGATCCGCCAGCTCACGCTCTACGTCGTCCGCGGCGCGCTGGCCCAGTGCCGCACGTGGCGCGATGCCGGCCTCGACCTCAGCATCTCCGTGAACCTCTCGGGTCGGAACCTCTTCGACTCGCACCTGGTCGAGGACATCGGCGAGGCCATCGCAGACGCAGGGGTCCCGGCGTCCGCGCTGACGCTCGAGCTCACCGAGTCGACCGTCATGGGCGAGACCCACCGGTCCATGGCCGTGCTCGAGGGACTGCGCCGTCTCGGGCTGCAGCTCTCGGTGGACGACTTCGGCACCGGCTACTCGTCGCTGACCCACCTGCGGAGCCTGCCGGTGAGCGAGCTGAAGATCGACAAGTCGTTCGTGATGACGATGACCGTGAACGACCAGGACGCCGTCATCGTGCGCACACTGGTGGACCTCGGTCGCAGCCTGGGCCTGAAGACGGTGGCCGAGGGCGTCGAGAGCCCGGACGCCCAGACCATGCTGCGGGAGTACGGCTGCGACGAGGGGCAGGGCTACCTGTTCAGCCGGCCCATCCCTGCTGAGCAGTTCACGCTGTGGCTCGCCCGCCAGCCGGTGCGGCGGATCGACCGCGGTGAAGAGGTCGTCCTCTTCAACCGTCAGCAGCGCCGGGCCGCGTCCGGCGACGACCCGACCTAGGGCAGCTCAGACCAGGGGCCAGGGGTAGCGGCGGCCGGTCTCGTCGATCGGGAAGGCGCCAGCTCGCACGAGGGCTCGTGCGCGGGCGCGGACGGCATCGCGCTCGAAGGGATCGAGCAGGGCAGCGAGCGGATCGGGCAGCTCCGCGCCCGCCAGCGCGTCGATGTCCTCGAGCAGGGCCTCCGGGACGGGTTCGCCGCCGAACTCCCAGATCACCGTCCGGAGCTTGAACTCGTGGTGGAACATCAAGCCGTGGTCGATGCCCTGGATGCGCCCGTCGAGCCGCAGCAGGCAGTGGCCGCTCTTGCGGTCCGTGTTGTTGCCGACGAGGTCGAAGGCGCACATGGCGCGCAGCTGGTCGTGGTTGGCCTCGTCCTCGAAGAGGGTGAAGTAGTGCTGTTCGAAGTCGGCGTCCACGAACTGCTGGACCGACCCCATCCCGAGCGGCCCGTCGCGGAGGATCGTGAGCGGCACGAGGTCCCAGCCGAGTGCCTCGGACAGCTCGTAGGCGGCGACCTCTCGATGGTCGAGCCCGGACGGGAAGTCCCACAGCGGGCGCTCGCCGCGACGGGGCTTGTAGATCGCGCGGACGACGTCCTCTCCGCAGGTCACCTCGCAGAGGTAGGTGGCGTTGGAGCTCCACGGCATGCGGCCGAGCACCTCCACCTCACCATGGCGCAGCGCGTTGGCGGCGGCGACCTCGTCCACTCAGCCTCGGGTCGCTAGTTCATCCGCGGGCACGCGTGGCCCTCGGCATCGAGCGGGAGTCCGCAGAAGCGACAGGGCGGCCGGCCGGCGGACACGATCGAGCGCGGCGTGGCCGACGAAGGCGGAGACCTGCGCACGGTTGAGGCGCACCTTCACCGAGGCGCCCTCGTCCACCTCCTCGTCGACCAGCTCCTCGAGCACGACGACGATGCGGTCGCCGGGCTCGTCGTAGGCGACCCCGATGGGGCCCACCGTCCAGATCTCCTCGAAGGGTTCGGTGAGCTGGAGGCCGCCGGTCGCCACGCCGTACGGAGCCGGCTCGAGGTCGTCGAGCAGCCCGGCGAAGTAGTCCGCCAGCGCGGCCACCTGCTGCTTCTCGCACCGCACGGTGACGACGAGGTCGCCGTCCCTGGCCTGGAGGTAGAACACACGCTCTCCCGGCGGGCCGAGGGTGCCCGTGGTGAACACATCGGGCGCGGGAAGGTCGAACGAGCTCATGACGGCACGAGGGCGGAGAGGTCGCCAGTGGAGTTGACCGCCAGCACCACCGGCCCGTCGACGCTGTAGAGGACGGCTGAGACGGAGCAAGGTGACACCACGATCCGCTGGAACAGGTCGAGGTGCGTGCCCATCGCATGGGCTACTGCCGCCTTGATCGGGTCGGCGTGCGACACCGCGACGATGGTCTGACCCGGGTGAGCGACGCGCAGCTTGCCGATCGCGCCGCAGATCCGGGTCTGCATCTCGATGAACGACTCACCGTTCGGGAACCGGAAGCCGCTGGGGTTGCGCTGCACGGTCCGCCACTCGGGCAGCTTGTAGAGCTTCTTGAGCTCGGCACCGGTCCAGTCGCCGAAGTCCGCCTCCAGCAGGCCCTGGTTGCGTCGCACCCGCAGCCCCAGCGCCTTGGCGATCGGGGCAGCGGTCTCCTGGGTGCGCTCGAGCGGCGAGGCGTAGACCGCGGCGACCTTGCGAGCGTCGGTCTGCAGCGACGCGATGCGCTGCGCGACGGTGTCCGCCTGCTGGCGACCCTTGTCCGCGAGGTGCAGGCCCGCCGCGCGGCCGGGCAGCACCTTGCCGGTGGTGGGTGTCTGCCCGTGGCGGACGAGCAGCACGAGCGTCGGCGGCGGAAGGGTGGTCGCACGAGCCATGGTCGGGCGCCAACCTATCGTTGCCTCCCGTGGATCCGGCCCGTGCGAGCGCCCTCCGAGAGCTCCAGGCCGAGGTCGTGGGGTGTGTCGCCTGTCCCCGCCTGGTGGAGTGGCGCGAGCGGGTCGCGGTCGAGAAGCGGGCGGCGTTCCGCGACGAGGAGTACTGGGGGCGACCCGTCCCGGCCTTCGGTGACCCCGACGCATCCGTGGTGATCGTCGGCCTCGCTCCCGCAGCCCACGGAGCCAACCGCACCGGCCGGATGTTCACCGGCGACCGGTCAGGCGACTTCCTCTACGCATCGCTCCACCGCGCCGGGTACGCCAACCAGCCGACGAGCGTGGCGCGAGACGATGGCTTGCGCCTCACCGGCGCGTGGATCACCGCGCCGGTTCGGTGCGCGCCCCCGGCCAACAAGCCGACCATCGAGGAGCGCGACACGTGCCTCCCGTTCCTGGAGCGCGAGCTCGCGCTGCTCAGCCCGCGGGTGTTCGTCCCGCTCGGCGCGTTCGCATACCAAGGCCTGTGCGGCATCCTCGGCGTGCGGCCGCGCCCCCGTTCACCCACGGGGTCGAGGTGCCCCTCGGCGACGGTCGCTGGATCGTCGGCAGCTACCACGTCAGCCAGCAGAACACCTTCACCGGCAAGCTCACCGAGGAGATGCTCGACCAGGTCTTCCAACGGGCCCGCGAGCTCAGCGAGCGCTGAAGCCGGCGATCGGGCAGGGGAGCAAGGGCGCCGCCTCGCCGCGCCCTTGACCCTGCGGCGGCTACCCGAGGAGGGCGGCGAGCTCGCCGGCGGCGTAGAGCACGGCGGTGAAGCCGAGGAAGCTGGCGACGGTGACGCGAAGGCGACGGTCGGTGGCGCGGATGGTCAGCGCCGCGCCGATGCGGGCGCCGGGGACGGCCCCGAGCACGAGCGCGAACGCCACGCGGCCGTCGATGTGGTCGAGCAGGGCGTGGGTGATGGTGCCGGGGACTGCGTAGGCGCCGACGCACACGAGGGACGTGGCGATGGCCGCCTTCACCTCCATGCGGGCGAACTGCACGAAGGCGGGGACCATGATCACGCCACCGCCGATGCCGAGCAGGCCCGAGAGCGTGCCGGCCACCACGCCGATCGACGCGTACCGCGCCACGGTCGCCTCGCCCTCGGGCGGGCCCGCGGGCGCCTCCGGTGCGTCGGTCTCCGCCAGCGGCTCGTCGGGCGGCAGGGGAGCGGGGGACCGTCCCATCCGATAGGACGACAGGCCGAGCAGCCCGGCCGTCGCCAGCTGGAGGAGGTGTCCGTCGCCGGGCACCTGTTCGGCCAGCAGGCTGCCCACCACCGCTGCCGCCAGGCCGGTGGGGACGGTGGCCGCCACCGCGGGCCAGTGGATGAGCTCTTCGCGCACGTAGCGCACCGCGCCGCTCGCGGCGCCGGGGATGATGACGGGCAGCGCAGTGCCGATGGCCATCAGCGGTTCGAGCCCCAGCAGGCGCATGCCGGGCTGCGAGATCACGCCGCCGCCGACCCCGAACAACCCCGACAACACGCCGGTTCCGACGCCCAGCACGACGGTGAGGAGGTCGCGGAGGGGTCCGACGTCCATACGCCCGGGTGTCTAGCCGACCCGTGCGTCGGGCCACGCGCTTCGCCCGGAGTGACTAGGCGCGCATGGCCATTTCGGGCTGCGACGAAATGAGGTTGGCGAGCCATTCCCTGAACGTGGTCAAAGTGTCACTCTCAGTGCATGCACCGCCACCGCCTCGACGTCCTCGACAGCTACGAGCTGATCGGGAACCCCGTGGTCACGTCCACGCGGTTGGCATACGTGCCCTGGGTGCAGGACGCGGTCCGGCCGTACAACGCCACCCGCCTGCCGGTCGGACCGGCCCAGGGCCTGTGGGACGCGCTGCACCGAGCCCGCCTCGTTGCAGCGCTGTCCCCGCCCTTGCTCGAAGCCGTCTACTAGACCTTCGCCGGGTTCTTCGGGAAGTCGATCGCCGTCGCGGGCCAGCGCTCTCGGCTCTTCGCCGACAGCTTGTGCATCAAGGCGATGGCGCCAGGATCGTCATCGCCAGGCCGAGCTTCGATCGACCCGTCCGCGATCATGCGGCTGATGATCTCGCGCCCGAGATCGGTGCGGACGATGGTGAGCGTCCAGTCGTTGTTCTCCCCGATGCCGCCGGTGGAGATGTCGGCGTGCTCGGCCGCGAAGTCGGGGCAGTGGTTGCAGCCCTCGCGCGTCCAGGCGTGGCACTCCTTCAGGCTGATCTCGTGGTAGCTGCCGTCGCGCATCCAGATCTGGAAGACCCCCTTGATGTTCATCTTCGTCATCTCTTCCTTCGCCAAGCCGTACTTGGTGAGGAACAGCTCCTCGAAGATCGAGTCGTCGAAGCTCTTCGAGCAGAGGAGCCCGATGTTGAAGACGATCGGCTTGCCGATCTTGCCGATCTTGCGGCTCCACATCACCGGCGGCACCGACGACTGGCAGCTCATGCCGACGAGGGCCAGCTTCGTGAACCCGCGCTCGAGCGCCTCGGGCAGCGCGAGCGTGTTGGCCGAGTAGGTGTAGCGGGAGCCGGCGCCGGCCAGCACCTCCTCCTTGTTGGTCGCCACACCGGGGATCGCCTTCCAGCTGCTCGTGCCCTCCTCGGCCCCGCCCTCGAGGTAGGAGGTGAGGGCGGCGTCGATGTAGCCCTTGTCGAGCGCCCAGATGAGCATCGCCGACACGAACCCGCCGTCCTGGCCCATCTGGTGGACCATGTCGTCGCTCGCGCGGGTCAGGAGGATGTCCTGGTAGATCCCGGACGGCTCGTCGGCCTGCCGCACCCGCGCGAACAGGTGCTCATCTGCTTCCGGCTCCCACGACCGGAACCGCGGGCACGCCCGCGTGCACGAGGTGCAGCCCTTCTGCCCGTGGATGCAGTCGTCGAGGCCCAGCTCCTCCTCGAGGTGGAACGGCTTGTAGGCGCCGGGCGCGTGCTCGTAGCCGATGACATCGTGCGGGCAGGCGATCACGCAGCCGGCGCAACCGGTGCAGAGCCCCGACGTGATGACCTCGTCGTAGAGCTCCTTCCACTGGAGCGTCCAGCGCTCCTTCTTGCCCGCCGACATCGCGTACGGGGGAGTGGCGTCGGTCTCCGTGACGGACATGGTGCGACCCTACCCATGCCAACATGCGGGCATGGATCTGACGTACCCGTCCGAGGCCGAGGAGTTCCGCCCGGAGATCAGGGGGTGGCTGGAGGAGAACCTCCCTGACGGCTGGTTCGACGACGGCTTCGAGATGTCGCCCGAGGAGCGCGCTGCCTTCAACGAGGCGTGGGCGCGGAAGCTCTACGAGGGCGGCTGGATCTGCGCCACGTGGCCGAAGGAGTACGGAGGCAAGGGCCTGTCGCTCATGCAGGGCGTCGTGCTGGCCGAGGAGTTCGCGCGGGCCAAGGCGCCGTTGCGCGCCGACTTCTTCGGCGACACGCTGGTGGGTCCCACGATCCTCCAGTGGGGCACCGAAGAGCAGAAGCAGGAGTTCCTGCCGAGGATCATGCAGGGCACGGTGCGCTGGTGTCAGGGCTTCAGCGAGCCCGACTCTGGGTCTGACCTCGCCTCCCTGAAGACGAGTGCGGTCCTCGACGGCCACGAGTTCGTGATCAACGGCCAGAAGGTGTGGACCACCCAGGCCCAGTTCGCCGACTACTGCTTCCTCCTGGCCCGCACGGATCCCAACGCACCCAAGCACGCGGGGATCTCGTACCTGCTCGTGCCCATGAAGCAGCCGGGCGTCGAGGTGCGGCCCATCAAGCAGCCCGACGGCACCGCTGAGTTCAACGAGGTGTTCTTCGCCGACGCGCGCTGCCCGGAGGAGAACGTCGTCGGCGGGCTGAACAACGGGTGGGCGGTCACCAACACCACGCTCGGCTTCGAGCGGGGCCAGTCGGCCACTACCGGCTACCGCCGCTTCCAGGACGAGTGGAACCAGATGGTGACCGAGGCGACCGCCAACGGCGCCATCGAGGACGCGGTCATCCGCCAGCGCCTCGCCGTGTACTACACCAAGGTCCAGATCATCCGGATCAACGGTCTGCGCACGCTCACCGCCACCTACACAGGCCGCAAGGACCCGTCGATCGCCGCCTTGGGCGCCACGAACAAGATGATGTGGTCGGAGATGCACAAAGAGGCGATGGAGCTCGCGCTCGACATCTTCGGGGCCCGCGCCATGCTGGCCGCGGCAGGGCCGGCCTCGGGATCGTGGCCCGCGGCGCTCCGCGGCCAGGGCAAGGGCACCTACAAGGTGAGCCCCATGCTGTCGACCTTCTTCTTCAGCCGGTCGGAGACGATCTGGGGCGGCACCTCGCAGATCCAGCGGAACATCGTCGGCGAACGGGTGCTGGGGCTGCCCAAGGAGCCCAAGACGGAGAAGGGCTAGCTCAGCCCAACGACATCGCGGCGGAGTCGACGTTGCCGTCGGCCCGGCCCCACCACATCCAGTCGGTGCGCCCGCCAGGGCCGTACCACGCGACGTCGTCACGGCCGTCGCCGTCGAGGTCCGCACTGAGCGGGAGGTAGTCCCCGTTGATCGTGACCTGCCTCGACGTCAGCGAGGACGGGAGGCCCTCCCAGCGGTGGTCGGGGGCGGAGCCGGGCGCGTACCAGAGGATCTCGTCCGCGCCGTCGCCGTCGAGATCCCCGCTCACCGGTCGGTAGGCGCCGCTGACGGTGCCGGGCACCGCGGCGGAGAACGCGTGGTGGCCGGGGACCCCGCGCCAGAGCCGTTCGGCTGCGGCCCCGCGCGCGTACCAATAGACGTCGTCAGCCCCGTCGGCGTCGAGGTCGCCGACGACCGGTACGTAGGCGAGGTCGGCGGACACCGCGAGGCTGGAGAACGCGCCCCGCAGGCTGGTGCCGTACCAGACGTAGTCGGCCTCCGCGCCGGGCCGGTACCAGAGGATGTCGTCGCGCCCGTCGGCGTCGAAGTCACCCGCGGTGGGGGCGTAGCCGAGGCCCTGGACCATCACCGGCGTGCTGGCCACGGTCGAGCCGCCGGACCACACCACGTCCGGCGCGCGTGCCGGCGCCGTACCAGAGGACGTCACCGCAGCCGTCGCCGTTGAAGTCGCCGGTGATGGGCACCAGGTCGCCGCTCGCGGCCATGCCGTGCTGGCGGAAGTGACGGTCGGGGTGGCCCGCCCATCGGTAGTCGCCGGTGGCACCGGGTGCGTACCAGAGGAGGTCGGCGCGCCCGTCGCAGTCGAGGTCGGTGGTGGCGGGCCGGTAGCGGCCGTTCACTGCTGACGTCGGTGAGCGCGGCTCGGCGGGGATGTCAGGCGAGCAGGCCTGCTGACCCGAGAGCGGCGAGGTGTTGCCGCCTGCCACCGTGCGCACGTCGCCGGCTCGGCTCGCCGGCAGCCCGAGGCGTGCGGTGACGCCGGTCCAGGACTCGCCGGAGCTGGTCCCGACGCAGCGGGCGCGGTCGATCGGCCTCGCCGAGCCCGGTCCGACGGTGAGGGCGGCCGCCGCGCGACGCGCCACCTCCTCGACGAGCCGGATGCCCGTCGCCTGGCTGCTGCCGCCTTCGGTCATGACCGTGATGGCGTAGCCCTGGTCGGCGTCGTCGCGACGGACGAAGCCGCTCGATCCGACGCGCCACCCGATGCCGGTCGACGGGTAGAAGCCGTTCTTCTGCGCCACCGTCCACCCCGCTGGCACCCCGGCCGTGATGCCCCACTGCTGCAACGGGTGCACGTTGGTCATGTACGCCCACGCCTCCTCGCGGCCCGCCTGGCGCAGGTCACCCCCACCGTGCAGGAGGCGCAGCGCGACGCGACTGCGGTCGATGGCGGTGCTGCGCGTCAGCCCGAACACCGCGGTGTGGGACGTGGCGGTGGCACCGAAGCGCGGGTCGGTGGCGTGCATCCCGGCCGCCGACCCGACGTGCCCGTAGAGCGCGCTGGTCTCGGGGTTGAACGAGTACCGGATCATCGGTCCGATCTGCGAGCGCTCCCAGACGGTGAGGCCGCGTCCCTCGTCCTGGGCCTTGAGCAGCACGGCTCCGAGGACCTGCGCCTTGATGACGGAGGCGGTGGTGACCTGCGTCCCCGCGTGCAGGTGGTGCCAGCAGCCGGTCTGGGTGTCGTACACGGCCGCGGTGACCTTGATGCCGGGATAGCGGTGCGCGAGGTCGGTGGCGAAGGCCGAGCTGAAGGCGCTGGTGCACCCGGTCGCGCCCGCCGGAGCGGGCGACTGGAGGCCCAGGCCGGCCAGCCCGAGGACGGCGAGGACGCCCCGGCCGAGGGCCCGGCGAGCGGAGCGACGCATCCCGAGAGTGTGCCAGCCGCCGGTGGGGGGCGACTGTCCGGGCCCGTCCGGGCACCGGTAGCGTGGCTCGACCATGCCGGCCGCTCACCAACTCCGCGCCCGCGGCCGCACCTGGCCGCAGCGGCTCATCCTCGCGGCAGGATGCCTCCTCATCTCCGTGTGCGTGGGCGCCGCGGGAGTGGCTGGCTACATCGGGGTCAAGTACGGGCAGATCGATCGCGTGGACGACCTCAGCCTCGCCGAGAAGGCCGCCGGCGAGCCCGCCAACTTCCTGCTCGTCGGCACGGACAGCCGCGAGGGACTCGACCCGGCCGACCCCGACGCCGGTGGCTTCCTCGGCGACACCGGGTGCGAGTGCACCGACACGATCATGGTGCTGCGCGTCGATCCGAAGGAGGGCGAGGCCTACATCCTCTCCTTCCCCCGCGACCTCTTCATCCCGATCTCCGGCACCGGCGAGACCCAGCGCATCAACACGGCCCACGCCCAAGGTGAGCAGACGCTGATCGACACGATCCAGGACAACTTCGACATCCCGATCCACCACTACATCGAGATCGACTTCGTGGGCTTCGAGAAGCTGGTCGATGCCGTCGGCGGCGTCCCGATGTGGTTCGACGCACCGGTGCGCGACCGCCACACCGGGCTCGACATCCCCGAGGCCGAGTGCCAGGTGCTCGACGGCGAGCAGGCCCGCAAGTTCGTGCGCTCGCGGTACCTCCAGTACCAAGGCGAGGACGGCGAGTGGCACAGCGACGTGACTGCCGACCTCGGTCGCATCACCCGCCAGCAGGTGTTCGTGCGCCGAGCCGTCGCCAAGGCCGTGGGCGAGGGGCTCTCCAACCCCGTCGTGCTCAACGATCTCGTGTCCGCCGGGGTCGCCAACGTGAGCCTCGACAAGCTGCTTGATGCCGGCGACCTCCTCAGCATCGGGCGCGCCTTCGCGGAGTTCGATTCCGACGACCTCGTCGGGTACAGCATCCCCACCGAGCCGCTGACCACGTCAGCCGGCGCACAGGTGGAGCTGCCGTTGATGCGCAAGGCGCAGACGGCGCTCAACGTGTTCCGCGGCCTGCCGCGGGGCACGCTCAGCCCCGAGAGCCTGGACGTCACGGTCCTCAACGGCACCGCGGTGGATGGACGGGCCACCGACGCCGCCGGCGCGCTCGGCGCCCTGCACTTCAACATCGTCGACGTCGCTTCGTACGAGACCTCGGACATCACCCGCACGACCGTGCTGTACGGGCCCTTCGGGCTGGGTGCCGCGAGCCGCGTCGCCGCCCACATCTCCGGCGGCGCCGCCCTCGTCGAGGTCGACGATCTCGAACCGACCGAGGTGACCGTCGTCATCGGCAGCGACTTCACCACGATCCACGACCAGCCCGCGCCGAAGGGGTCGGCCGACTACGAGCACACCACCACGTCCACCGTGGCGAAGCCGAGCACCACCACCTCGGCGGGGGAGACGACGACCACGACCACCGTTCCGCCCACGACCACCACGACGGTGATCGGCTACTCCACGGGCGAACCCCCCAAGGGTGTCGACTGCGGCTGACCAGAAGCCACTAGACGTAGTTGGATTCTCACGTAGAGTAGCGACTCGGCGGAGCAGAGTGGCCAAGGCGGCACCTCACGGACGACCGCCGGAGGGCAGCCATGGACATCGAAACAGGATCCGGGCCGCGTCGCGGGCTTCGTGGGAGCGGGCGTGCGAAGGTGGCGGCAGCCGTGGTCGCCGCGGCGCTCGCGGTCGTGCCGGCGGCGGGGATGGTCGGAGCGTCGGCGGGTGGTGGGGACAACAGCGGACCCGTCGCGAAGCCGACCGGCAGCGGCAGCACGGTCTCGGGCTTCGCCTCCAGGGTCCTGTTCGCGGTCGTGAATGCGGACGGCTCCCTCGCTCGTGAGAACCAGGGCGTCGCAGTGACCCACAGCGCGGGCGCCGGCTCCTACATCGTGGAGTTCGACCGCGACGTGCGGAGCTGCTCCTACACCGCGACGCTGGGCCTGTCGGGTGCGAGCGGCACGTCGGCGCGGGGCTTCGTGACGGTGGTCGGTGCGGCCGCCTCCGCCAACGGTGTGTTCGTCACGACGGATGACATCGCCGGCAGCGGCGCGGAGCGAGGGTTCCACCTGCAGGTCATCTGCTGAGAGGAGTCCGTGGACACCGTCCGGGTTGGAGCGCCCTCGGCAGGACTCGAACCTGCGCACACGGCTCCGGAGGCCGATGCTCTATCCGCTGAGCTACGAGGGCGTGGGTCGGTGAGCGTAGCCGAGGCCCCTCGGAGGGCCCCAACGACCCGAACAGCCTGGGGAGCATGTGAGCAGCCTGCGTAACATGCCTCGATGCCCGCCCCCACGGTGCTCGTCGTCGAAGACGATCCGGTGATCCTGCGCCTGCTCGAGGTGAACTTCGAGCTCGAGGGCTTCGGCGTGCTGCTCGCTCACGACGGGGCCGAGGGCATTGCGCTGGCGCGGGCAGAGAAGCCCGACGTGATCATCACCGACATCATGATGCCGAAGACGTCGGGGCTCGAGCTGGTGACCACCCTCAAGGGCGATGACGCCACTCGGGGGATCCCGATCATCCTCCTCTCCGCCAAGGCCCAGACCAACGACCTGAAGGTGGGCATCGAGGCCGGCGCCGACGACTACATCACCAAGCCCTTCGAGCCCCTCGACCTGGTCGACCGGGTCAACGCGCTGCTCTCCCGATAGAAGGCTTTCCGTGATCCGCGATTCCCTCGCCACCGCTCTGCGCGCTGCCCTCACCGAGGTGGGCATCGAGCCGCCCGCCGAGATCCACCTCGAGCGGCCGAGCCGGCGCGAGCACGGCGACTGGTCGTCGAACGTGGCGATGGCCACCGCCAAGAACAACGGCCGGGTGCCGCGCGAGCTCGCCGGCGACCTCGTGGACCGCCTCAACGCCGCGCCGCCGGACCACGTGGAACGAGCGGAGATCGCCGGCCCCGGGTTCGTCAACTTCCACCTGCGGGAGACGTGGCTCCACGACGTGCTGGGCGGGGTCCTCGAGGCGGGGGAGGACGGCTTCGCCCGTCTGGACCTCGGCCAGGGCCGGAAGGTCAACGTCGAGTTCGTCTCCGCCAACCCCACCGGCCCGATGCACGCTGGCGGCGGTCGCTGGGCCGCGTTCGGCGACTCGCTCTCCCGGATCCTCGAGCGCACCGGGCACGTCGTGCACCGCGAGTACTACCTGAACGACCGAGGCGTGCAGATGGGGCTGTTCGGCGCATCCCTCGCGGCTCGCAAGGCCGGGACCGACCTCCCCGAGGACGGCTACCAGGGCGAGTACATCCGTGAGTGGGCGGCGGAGATGCCCGACGGCGTCGATCCGGTCGAGTGGGGCTACGACCGGGTCAAGCAGGACCTGCGCGAGAGCCTGCGGGGCATCGGTGTCGAGTTCGACACTTGGTTCAGCGAGCAGAGCCTCGACGACTCCGGTGCGATCGACGCCACCCTCGCCGACCTGCGTGAGCACGGCGTCATCTTCGAGCAGGACGGTGCCACCTGGTTGCGCACCACCGACTTCGGCGACGACAAGGATCGAGTCGTCGTGAAGTCCGACGGCGAGCCCACCTACCTGCTCCCCGACCTCGCGTACCACCGGGACAAGTTCGCCCGCGGCCACGAGCTGCTCATCGACATCTGGGGTGCCGACCACCACGGGTACGTCGCGCGCTTGAAGATGGGGGTGCAGGCCCTCGGCCATGCCCCTGACGAGCTCGAGATCATCCTCGGCCAGCTCGTGCAGCTCGTGAAGGGAGGCGAGGAGGTGCGGCTCTCGAAGCGGGCCGGCACCCTCGTGCTCCTCGACGATCTCGTCGCCGCCGTCGGCCCCGACGTCGCCCGGCTCACGTTCCTGCTGCAGTCGCTCGACACCAGGCAGACGATCGACCTCGACCTCATCACGTCGCAGTCCAACGAGAACCCCGTCTTCTACGTCCAGTACGCCAACGCGCGCATCCACTCGATCGGGCGCAAGGCCACCGAGGCCGGGATCGAGCGCCGCGACCTCGCGTCGGTCGACCTCTCGCTGCTGGTGCACGAGCGCGAGCTCGACCTCCTCCGGAAGCTCGACGAGCTGCCCGAGGTGGTGGCGCTCGCCTGCGCCGACCGGGCCCCGCACAAGGTCACCACTTGGGTGCGGGAGCTCGCTGATCGGTTCCACGGCTTCTACCACGACTGCTACGTGATCGGTGATGTGCCGCCGGAGCTCACACAGGCTCGCCTGTGGCTCGTGGAGGGCGCGCGCATCGGCTTGGCCATCGGGCTCGACCTGCTCGGGGTGTCCGCTCCCGAGGCGATGTAGCGCGCATGGCCGGCCCGCTGCCGCGCCGCCTGCTGCCCGACACCGCATCCGTCGGCGACGACGGACGCCTGCAGGTCGGCGGATGCGACGCGCTCGAGCTCGCCGAGCGGTTCGGCACGCCCCTCTTCGTCTACGACGAGGGCCACTTGCGGTCGCGCTGCCGCGAAGCGGTCGCCGCCTTCGGAGACGGCGTGGCGTACGCGTCGAAGGCGTTCCTCTGCCTGGCCATGGCCCGCCTCGTCCACGAGGAGGGCATGCACCTCGACGTGGCGACCGGGGGCGAGCTCCACGTGGCGCTGGCGGCCGACGTCCCCGCCGAGCGGATCGTGCTCCACGGCAACAACAAGTCCCTCGAGGAGCTGCGGTCGGCGCGCGCCGCCGGGGTGGGACGCATCGTCGTCGACAGCTTCGACGAGCTCGAGCGCCTCGCCGCCCTCCACGCGGAGGACGGGCTGCGACCGAAGGTCCTGATCCGGGCCACCCCCGGCGTCGAGGCCCACACCCACGAGTTCGTGCGCACGGGCCAGCTCGACTCCAAGTTCGGGTTCGGGGTCCCGTCGGGTGACGCGGCCCGCGCGGTGGCCAGGGCGCAGGACTCCCCGGCAGTCGAGCTCGTCGGCGTGCACATGCACATCGGCAGCCAGGTGTTCGTCGCCGACTTCTTCCACCAAGCGGTCGAGGTGGTCGCGCCGTACGTGCGCGAGATGGGGTTGCCCGAGCTGTCCATCGGTGGCGGTCTCGGCGTCGCCTACATCGAAGGCGAGGAAGCGCCGTCGATCGCCGAGTGGGGGACGGCCATCGTGTCGGCGTGCCGAGACGCCGGGCTCGACGCGCGGGTCTCGGCGGAGCCCGGACGGTCGATCGTCGCCCAGGCCGCCGTCACCCTCTACACCGTGGGCACGATCAAGGACGTGCCCGACGTGCGCACCTACGTCTCGGTCGACGGCGGGATGTCAGACAACCCTCGCCCAGTGCTCTACGGCTCGGGCTACGAGGCCTTCCTTCCCCGACGCGTCGATGCAGATCGGCCGCGGCGCGTGACGATCGTGGGCAAGCACTGCGAGTCGGGCGACGTGCTCGTGCGCGAGGCCCAGGTGCCGGCGGACATCACGGTCGGCGACGTGCTGGCCACCCCTGTCACCGGCGCGTACGGCCACAGCATGGGCTCCAACTACAACAAGGTGCTCCGCCCGGCCGTCGTGTTCGTGGCCGACGGCCGAGCGCGCGAGGTCGTGCGACGAGAGACGTTGGACGACCTGCTCCGCCACGACGTGCTGTGACGGCGTAGAGGGTTCAGCACCACTGGAGTGACACCCCACGTCCTTGACTCGTCGCGAGCTGCCGCCAGCACGTCGGAGTTCACCGGCGTGTGGTTCGCGCCCGACGGGCACACGAGGTACGCCAACGTGCAGGACTCGGGGATCTGCTTCGCCATGTCGGGCCCGTCACCACGCTGTAGCCGACCCCGGCAACCCGTTGCGGGTTGACTTCAGGCGCCAACCTACGATGGCGCCCGTGAGCGACCAGGCGAACGACGGGGCAGTGGTGCGCGTCGCGGTGCTGGGCTGCGGCAACGTCGGCGCGCCCCTGGTGGAGCTGATCGGGGCCCAAGGCCCGACGGTGCTGGCCCGCACCGGCCTGCGCCTCGAGGTCACGCGCGTCGCCGTGCGCGACCTCGCCAAGCCCCGGCCGATCTCGCTGCCCGCCGAGCTGCTCACCACCGACGCCCGCTCGCTCGTCGACGACCCCGACGTCGACCTGGTGGTCGAGCTGATCGGCGGCGTCGAGCCCGCCCGCGAGCTGATCCTGGCCGCCCTGAAGGCGGGCAAGCCCGTGGTCACCGGCAACAAGGAGCTGCTCGCCAAGCACGGTGCCGAGCTCTTCCAGGCCGCGGAGAGCGCCGGGGTCGACCTGCTCTTCGAGGCGGCCGTCGCCGGCGGGATCCCGATCATCCGACCGCTGCGCGAGTCCTTGGTGGGGGAGCGCATCACTCGCGTGATGGGCATCGTCAACGGCACCACCAACTACATCCTCACGCGCATGACCGAAGCGGGCGCGTCGTACGCCGACGCGCTGGCCGAGGCGCAGGACCTCGGGTTCGCCGAGGCCGATCCCACTGCGGACGTCGAGGGCTACGACGCCGGCGCCAAGGCCGCCATCATCGCCAGCATCGCCTTCGGCGCCGCCGTCACCGCCGCCGACGTCCACCACGAGGGGATCACCTCGATCGCGGAGGTCGACATCGCGTTCGCTCGGAAGATGGGCTACGTGATCAAGCTCCTCGCCGTCGCGGAGCAGAACGACGCCGGCGCCATCGGCGTGCGGGTGCACCCGACGATGGTCCCGCTCGAGCATCCGCTGGCCGCCGTCCGCGAGAGCTTCAACGCCATCTTCGTGGAGGGTGCCGCCGTCGGCGACCTCATGTTCTACGGCCGCGGTGCCGGTGGCTCGCCCACCGCCAGCGCCATCTTGGGGGACCTGATCGACGCGGCCGTCAACCGGCACAAGGGATCCCACGCCTCCGTCGGCCAGCTGAGCAAGGCCGTGATCCGCCCCATCGACGACGGCGAGTCGGCGTACTACCTCAACGTCGAGGTGCTCGATCGGCCCGGCGTGCTCGCGCAGGTGGCCGGGGTCTTCGGCGACAACGACGTCTCGATCCGCTCGATGGAGCAGGAGGGCCTCGGTGGCGAGGCCCGGCTGATCTTCATCACCCACCGCGCCCGCGAGGCTGACGTGCAGACCACGCTGCGAACCCTGCCGCGAGCTCGAGGCCGTCGACCGCATCGGCTCGGCGCTGCGGGTCATCGGCGACGACGTCTGATGAGGTACGTGTCCACCCGGGGCGCCGCTCCGGCGCTCGGCTTCAGCGACGTGCTGCTCACCGGGCTGGCGGCCGACGGCGGCCTGTACGTGCCGGAGGCGTGGCCCGCGCTCCGCTCCGAGGTCTGGTCCGAGGTGCGCCCGTACGACGCGGTCGCCGTCGACGTGATGTGGCCGTACGTGGAGGGATCGCTCGATCGCGACGCGTTCGCCGCGATGGTCACGGAGGCGTACACGGCCTTCGAGCACCCCGACGTCTGTCCCGTGGTGGAGCTCGGCGACCTGCACCTGCTGGAGCTGTTCTGGGGGCCCACGCTGGCCTTCAAGGACGTGGCCCTGCAGATCGTCGGTCGGCTCTTCGACCACGAGCTCCGCGCTCGGGACCAGCGGGCGACGATCGTGGTGGCGACGTCCGGTGACACCGGGTCGGCCGCCATCGAGGCGTGCGTGGGGCGGGCCACGCTCGACATCGTCGTGCTCCACCCGGCCGGGCGGGTGAGCGACGTGCAGCGCCGCCAGATGACCACCGTGCACGCACCCAACGTCCACAACGTCGCCGTCGAGGGCACCTTCGACGACTGCCAGGACCTCGTGAAGGCGCTGTTCGCCGACGTCGCGTTCCGCGACAAGGTGCGGCTGTCGGCGATGAACTCGATCAACTGGGCCCGGGTGATGGCGCAGGTCGTCTACTACGTCACCACCGTCGCGCGGCTCGGTCGCTCCTCGTTCGCGGTGCCGTCGGGGAACTTCGGCAACATGTTCTCCGGTTGGATCGCCGAGCGCATGGGGCTCCCCATCGACCAGCTCGTGATCGGCTCGAACAGCAACGACATCCTCACCCGCTGGGCGGCGGATGGGTCGCTGGTGGCCGAGCCCGTGGTCCCCACGTACAGCCCGTCCATGGACATCCAGGTGTCGTCCAACCACGAGCGGCTGCTGTTCGAGCTGTCCGGGCGGGACGGCGCCAGGACGGCTGAGCTGCTCGACGCGCTTCCGCGGCATCGGCGCGGTGGAAGCGCCGCACAACGGCCGCTTCGAGGCGGCGAGCCTCGATGACGCAGCCACGCTCGCGGTGATCCGCGACGTCCACGACGCGACCGGCATGCTCGTCGACCCGCACACCGCGGTCGGCATCGGCGCGGCCCGCGCGTGCGGCGACGCGGCGACACGCCGATGGTGGCGCTGGCCACCGCCCATCCCGCCAAGTTCCCGGACGCGGTGGAGCAGGCGACCGGGATCCGGCCGCCGCTGCCCGAGCGCCTCGCGGACGTGTTCGAGCGCGAGGAGCGCTACGACGTGCTCCCCAACGACGTGGACGCCGTGCGAGCCCACGTGGTCGAGGCCGTCGGGACCTGACGATTCCGACCCGGCCGGCAGGTATCTGGCCGACCGACGGGGAACCTTGCCTTCGGCGGGCCAGACACCTGGAGGATCTCCACGTGCGAGCGACCCTCGTCCGGCGGATCTGCGCCGTCACCGCCCTCACCATGGGCACCGTGGTTGCCACCGTCGCCCCGGCCACCGTCGCCGGGTCGGCCCCGCCCCCGGGCGGTTGGGCACCGGCCGCCACCGCCACCATCCACCCCGGCGTGCAGATGTTCACCGACGGGGCGCAGTGCACCGCCAACTTCATCTACACGAACGGCGCGGACGTGCTCATCGGCTACGCCGCCCACTGCGCCGGCCTCGGCGGTGCCACCGACACCAACGGCTGCACCGCCCCGACCCTCGGGCTCGGTACCTCCGTGGAGATCGATGGCGCGTCACAGCCGGGCACGCTCGTGTACTCGTCGTGGGTCGCCATGCAGGCGAGTGGGGAGACCGATGCCGACACGTGCGCGTACAACGACTTCGCCCTCGTGAAGATCGCGCCGGCCGACGTGGCCAAGGTCAACCCGTCGATCCCGCACTGGGGCGGTCCGACCGGACTCAACACCAGCGGCAACCCGGCGCTGGCGCGGGTCTACACGTACGGCAACTCGAGCCTGCGCCTCGGCCTCACGCAGCTGTCGCCCAAGACGGGCGTGAGCCTGGGCACCACTGGCAGCGGCTGGTCGCACCCGACGTACACGGTGACGCCCGGGATCCCGGGTGACTCCGGCTCGGCTCTGCTCGACGCGCAGGGCCGCGCGAGTGGCGTCCTGTCGACCCTCGCCATCGCGCCGCTGCCGCTGAGCAACAACTTCGGCGACCTGAACCACGAGCTGGTCTACGCCCGGGACCACGGCCAGAGCGGTCTGAACGTCGAGAACGGCACCGTCGCCTTCGACGGCAGCAAGCTGCCGCTCGGCGTCTAGCGAGTCGCCTGCCAGGGCGGGAGGGGCCCAATGAAGGTCCCCTCCCGCGCAGGTGATTCCGTGCGCTCTGGCGAACCTATGCGCATGACTCGGATCGGGCGCGTGGTGCTGGTGGTCGCGGTGAGCGCGATCGGGTTCGGACTGACACCGCACGCGAGCCCCGGGCCAGTGTGGGCGCCGGCCGCCACGGCGACGATCCATCCGGGCGTGCAGATGGTCACGGCGGGCGCACAGTGCACCTCCAACTTCGTCTTCACCCGTGGCGCTGACGTCCTCCTCGGCTACGCCGCCCACTGCGCCGGCAAGGGCGAGTCCACGGACACGAACGGGTGCACCACCGGCAGCCTGCCGCTCGGGACCAAGGTGACGATCCGAGGGGCCACCCGCCCGGGCACCCTCGTCTACTCGTCGTGGCTGGCGATGCAGAAGGCGCACGAGCCGAGCATCGATGCCTGCGAGGGCAACGACCTCGCCCTCGTGAAGATCGACCCCGCTGACGTCCGGCGCGTGAACCCGTCGATGCCCCACTGGGGCGGGCCGGTCGGGACCAACACCAAGAACCCGGCGGACGGCAGCTCCCTGTACACGTACGGCAACTCGGGCCTGCGCCAGGGCCTCGCGCTCCTGTCGCCCAAGACCGGGGTGAGCCTCGGCCCGGACTTGGGCGGTTGGTCGCACGTCGCCTACACGGTCACGCCGGGCATCCCGGGCGACTCAGGTTCGGGGCTGCTCGACGCGAGCGGTCGGGCCACGGGCGTGCTCTCCACCATCGGCATCACACCCCTGCCGGCGAGCAACTCGTTCAGCGACCTCAACAAGGCGCTGTACTACGCGGCCAGCAAGGGCTTCAAGGGTGTGGCGCTGGCCCCGGGCACGGTCGCCTTCAACCCCAGCCAGCTCCCGCTCGGCTAGTAGCGAACCCTGCGTCAGGCTGACGGGGTACCACGAGCAGCCACGGCGGAGATCAGCGACCCGTCGACTTCGGGCGGAGACGACAACGTCTGTGGTCGATTTCGGTCGGCATGCGAGCGTTTTCGACCACAGACGTTGGAACAGTGCTGCCGATCACGACACGACGGCGAGCCTCAGCGTGCAAGATGACACACGTGCGGACACCGTCACCTGGTTCGATCGCCCGTCTCGTCGGCGGCGCGGCCGTCGCGATCTACGGAGCACAGCACCGCACGCAGACCCTGTCCTGAGTTGGCCAGGGCGTCCGGGGGCTCTGCCAGACTGACCGCGTGAAGTACGTCGTGTGCGTGCCTGATGGCTGCGCGGATCTCCCGGTGGCCGCCTTGGGAGGCAAGACGCCGCTCGAGGTGGCGTCGATGCCCACCCTGGCGCGGCTGGCGGCGCGCGCGCGGAGGTCGGGCGCGCCGCGGTCATCCCCGACGGGATGCCGCCCGGCAGCGACGTCGGCAACATGTCCATCCTCGGGTACGACCCGGCTCGCTTCCACACGGGCCGCGCGCCGATCGAGGCCGCCGCCCTGGGCCTCCGCCTGCGACCCGACCAGGTGGCCTACCGCTGCAACCTCTCTACCGTCAGCGATGGCGGGGTGATGCTCGACTTCGCCGGCGGCCACCCCACCACCGAGCAGGCCGGTGAGGTGATCGACGCCCTCGACGCCCAGCTCGGTCGCGGCGCGGGCGCTGACATCGAGTTCCACGCCGGGGTGCAGTACCGGCACATCCTGGTGGCGCCCGCCGACTGGGCCGACGCAGAGTGCACCCCACCCCACGACCTGTCCGACAAGCCGGTCGTCTGGCCCACCGGCCCGGCCGCCGCCAAGGTGCAGGCGGTGATGGACGCCAGCCGCGAGGTGGTCGGCGGCTTCGGCCTGCAGGCCAACCAGGTGTGGCTCTGGGGCCAGGGCTTCCAGCCGCAGATGCCGACCTTCGCCGACCAGACCGGCTGCCAGGCGGCGCTGGTCACCGCCGTCGATCTGATCCGTGGCCTCGGCGTGCTCACCGACATCGATCGCGTCGAGGTGCCGGGCGCCACCGGCTGGTTCGACACCGACTACGAGGGCAAGCGCGACGCCGCCCTCCGCTCGCTGGCGGCCGGCGCCGACCTCTTCCTCATCCACGTCGAGGCCACCGACGAAGCGGGCCACGCCGGCAACCTCGAGGAGAAGGTCAAGGCCCTCGAAGCCTGGGATCGCCGCATCCTCACCGACCTCGTCGTCGGCCTCGACGCCATGGGACCGTGGCGCATGCTGCTGCTGCCGGACCACCCCACGCCGGTGGAGCTCAAGACGCACACGACGGACTCGGTGCCCTACCTCCTGGTCGACTCCGACGTCGACGGGCGCGGTGGCGCGTACACAGAGGTGGCCACGGCCGCTTGCTCGCCCGTGCCGGGCCACGAGCTCATGGCCCGCCTCGTCGCGAGCGGCTGAGCTCGCTCAGGGGAGAGGCCGGTCGGGGGCGACGCCGACGTCCGCGCCCGCGAGGGACAGGATGTGCCCGGCCGTGCGCTCGAACGAGGCGCGCAGGTCGGCGGCCAGGTCACCCGTCCCCCCGCCCGCGGCGAGGGTCTCCGCCGCCGGCAGCACCCGGAACGTGTCGCGCTCGTTCCACGTGGGCGTGAACACGACGCCCTTGACGCCGACGTCGCCGCCCGCCGTCAGGTCGCCGATCGTGACCGTCACGATCACGCCGTCCGTCGCCTCGTCGAGGCAGCACCTCGGCGCGTTGCTCGACAGCATGTTGCCCATCCCCCACACCACCCAGAGGTCACCGACCTTCGAGATCGGCTGCACGACGTGGGCGTGGTGGCCGACGATCAGGTCGACGGCCCCCGGCACCGCCGCCAGCGCGTCGGCCACCTCCTGCTGCGCCTCCACCACGCCGTGGGCGTACTCGTTGCCCCAGTGCATCGAGACCACGACGACCTCGGCTCCGGCCGCCCGCGCCGCTTGGGAGTCGGCCAGGATCACGGCCGGATCGATCTGGTCGGCGAGCCAGGGCTTGTCGGTCGGCTCGACGAACCCGTTGAACCAGTACGCGTACGAGAGCTGCGCAACGGTGATGCCGTCCACCTCGTAGAGGGCGGGCGTGGCGTCCTCCTCGGGGAGCGCGCCGTGCCCGCATGCCTGAGGCCGGCGGCGTCGAACGCCGTGAGCGTCGCCACGACCCCTTGCTCCCCGAAGTCGAGGGCATGGTTCGACGACAGCGAGCAGCCGTCGAAGCCCGCACTGGCCAGGCTCTCGGCCAGCGCAGGAGGCGCTCGGAACCGCGGGTAGCCCGACAGCGGATCCTCGGGTCGACCCAGCGTCCCCTCGAGGTGGCAGATGGCGACGTCGGCCGCCGACACCTGCGTGGCGATGGGCGCCAGCATCGGCGCGAAGTCATACCCCGCTCCGGTGTCGGCGCTCTCCCACAGGGCCTGGTGGATCAGGACGTCTCCCGCGAAGGCCATCGTGCCCTCGCGCAGCGGTGGCGCGGTCGTGGTGGTCGACGACGAGCTGGTGGTGGCTTCGGTCGTGGTCGTCGACGAGCTCGAGTCGCCTGCCGCGACCGCCGGTTGCTTGTCGGTGTCGCGGGACATCGCGTACGCCACCCCGCCGCCGACCAGCGTCGCGGCGGCCAGCGCCACGAGCACGACCGTGCGGACGATCCCGGGCCCGGTGCCGTCCGGGGTCCCGGTCGTGAGGTGACGAGGCCGGTAGTCGTCCACCCCGACAGGATCGCCTGCCGTCGAGCGTCAGTGGCGGATCACGAGTACCGGGTGACGAAGCCGCGGGCTCGGAACGTCTTGAGCATGCGCAGCACGTAGAGCATGGACAGGCCGGCGAGCACGAAGGCGCCGAGGGCGGCCCACCCGAGGTCGCCCCACGGGATCCCGCCGCCACCGGCGAGCAGGTCGCGGGCCGCGCTGAAGGCGTAGGTGGTGGGCAGGATCTTGGCGATCGGCTGGATCGGTCCAGGGATCGACTCCACGGGATTGAACACGCCGGAGACCGCGAGGATCGTGAACGTGGTGGCCCACGCCAGGATCTCGGCGCTCTGCCCGAACCGCAGCAGGAGCCCGATCACGAGCATGGCGGTGCACCATCCGACGAGCAGCAGCACGCCGATGACCGGCACGAGCCCCCAGCCGACCTCGCCGAGCCCGAAGCTGTAGAACGCCAGCGCGGTGAGGCTGACCGTGCCCATCGCGGCGACGAGCTTCAGCAGGCCCATGGCGGCGAGCCCGACGACGTACTCGGACTCGCGCAGCGGGGTGACCATCACGTTGAGGATGTTGCGGGTCCACGTCTCCTCCATGAACCCGGTGGCCACCGCGATCTGGCTCTGGAAGAGGACGTGGAACAGCATGATCCCGGCCAGCAGGTACGGCGTGGTGGCCTGGCTCACCTCGTTCTCCTGCGCCACGAACGCGCCGAGCGAGCCCCAGAGGAGCACGTCGAACACCGGCCAGAACGCGATGTCGAACCAGCGGTGCGGGCTGCGGAACAGCACGTAGCCGTGGCGGCGCACGACGGTGCGCACCCGCAGCCACGAGAACGGCGAGCGGTCCTCGGCGACGACGGTCACGACGTCATCTCCTGCTCGTTCAAGAGGCCGAGGTCCTCGATCTGGTCCTCGGCGATCACCGTGCCGGCGAGGTGGAGGAAGACGCCCTCGAGGTCGCCGTGCCCGAAGGCGTCGGCCACCTCGGTGGGGGAGCCGTCGGCCACGACCTTGCCGGCCGCGAGGAACACCACCCGCTCGCAGAGGCGTTCCACCTCGGCCATGTTGTGGCTGGTGACGAGGAGGGCGGTGCCGTCGTTGGCCGCCACGTCGAGCAACCCGGTGCGCACGCGGTAGGCGACGTCGGGATCGAGGCTGGCGGTGGGCTCGTCGAGGACGAGCAGCTGCGGGTCGTGGAGGATCGCCTTCACGATGCCCACGAGGGTGCGCTGCCCCGATGACAGCTCCATGCACATGCGGTCGGCCAGGTGGGTGATCTTGAAGCGCTCGAGGCCCTTCTCGACGGCGGCTTGGCCCGCCTTGCGCCGCATCCCGTAGAACCCCGCGAAGATCGACAGCGCCTCGTGCACGCGGAGCCGATCGGGGAGCGGCAGGTAGCCGGCCACGAAGCCGACCTCGCCCATGGCCGCCGACCGGCCCTTGGGCAGGTGATGGCCGACCAACGTGATCGATCCGGCGTCGGGGGTGATGGCGCCGAGCAGCATGAGGAGGGTCGTGGTCTTCCCGGCGCCGTTCGGGCCGAGGAGCGCCACGCGCTCGCCCGCGGCGAGGGAGAGGTCGATGCCGTCGACGGCGCGGACCTTGGCGAAGGCCTTCAGGAGGCCCTGAGCATCGAGGACGTTGCCCACCGGGGCGGGAGTCTTGTCCGTCGCGGGTGCCGTCGCTCGCGAGTTTCGACCCGGAGAGCGGCCGCGATACAGTCATCGCTGTTCCGCCGGGGGCGAACCGCGGACCGACACCGACCGGGAACCCGGCGCCGGCGGCTCGAACCGCCCCGATGTGGAGGCGATCTCTCGCTCCACCGGCAACTTCCCCTTCCAACCTGAGGTACCCCTCGTATGAGCGTGGACGCAACCGACCTTGAACGCTCCGCCCTGGAGCGCAAGGACCGCGACGAGCTGTTGACGATCGCCAAGGCGCTGGGCGGCAAGCCGCCGGCCCGAGCCAAGAAGGCTGACATCGTCGATCTCGTCCTCCAGCTGACCGGTGTCGAGGGCGAAGCCGCCCCCGACGCTCCCGCCGAGGTCGAGGAGGCTCCCAAGCCCCGAGCCACTCGGGCCCGCAAGTCCACGGTCGCGCCGGTCACGTCGGGCCCGCCCGACGAGCCTCCGGCCGAGTGGGAGGTCGCGGCGGCCGCCGCCACCGAAGAGGCCGACGAGCAGCCGGCCGACGACCGCGCGCCGAGTGGCCGACAGGATCGTGGTGGCCAGAACGGGCAGCAGGGGCGGCAGGACCGCGGCGGCCAGTCCGGGCGTCAGGGCAACGGCGGCAACGGTGGCAACCAGGGCAACGGTGGCGGTCAGGGCAACGGGGGGAACCGAGGTAACGGCGGCGACCGGCAGGTCCAGGACCAAGGGCAGAACGGCGGCGGCGGGCAGGGCGAGGAAGACGAGGGTGGCAACCGCCGCCGGCGTCGTCGGGGCCGCAACCGCGCCGGCGAGGGTCCCGGGGCCCAGGGCCAGGGCGCGCCCGGCGGCCAGCCCGAGGAGTACACCGGCGAGCCGATCGACGTCGAGGGCTACCTCGACCTCCGCGACGAGGGCTACGGGTTCCTCCGGATCCGCGGCTACCTCCCGTCCCGCGACGACGTGTACGTGTCCGTGAAGCAGGCCCGCCAGTTCGGCCTGCGCAAGGGCGACCACCTGAAGGGCGCCAGCCGGCCCGCGCTCCGCAACGAGAAGAACCCCGCGCTGCTGCGGATCGACCTCGTGAACGGCGACGACCCCGACAAGGCCCGCGATCGTCCGAGCTTCGACGACCTCACGCCGCTGTTCCCCGACACGCGGCTCACGCTCGAGAACCCCGGCGACCCGACGAACATGACGGCTCGCATCGTCGATCTCATCGCGCCGATCGGGAAGGGCCAGCGCGGCCTCATCGTGTCGCCGCCGAAGGCCGGCAAGACGACGGTGATGAAGCAGATCGCCCGCTCCATCGAGGTGAACAACCCCGAGGTGCACCTCTTCGTCCTGCTCGTCGATGAGCGCCCCGAAGAGGTCACCGACATGCAGCGGTGGCTGAAGAACGAGGGCTCCACGGTCGTGGCGTCCACCTTCGACCGGCCCACCGAGGAGCACATCCACGTGGCCGAGCTCACCATCGAGCGGGCCAAGCGGCTGGTGGAGGAGAAGCAGGACGTCGTCATCATCCTCGACGGCATCACCCGCCTCTCCAGGGCGTACAACCTGGCTGCGCCAGCGTCCGGTCGCGCGATGTCGGGTGGCATCGACATCGCCGCCCTCTACCCGCCCAAGAAGTTCTTCGGCGCCGCCCGCAACATCGAGGAGGGCGGCAGCCTCACCATCCTGGCCACCGCCCTCGTCGAGACGGGCAGCCGCATGGACGAGGTGATCTTCGAGGAGTTCAAGGGCACCGGGAACATGGAGCTCCGCCTCGATCGCCGCCTGGCCGAGCAGCGGATCTACCCGGCCATCGACGTCGACGCCTCCTCCACCCGCCACGAGGAGCTCCTGTTCCTCGGCACCCAGCTCCAGCAGGTCTGGAAGCTGCGCCGGGTCCTGTCGGGCATGGCCCACGACGGCACCGCCAAGGCCGGGCTCGAGCTGCTGACCGACCGGATGAAGACCTTCAAGACCAACGCCGAGTTCCTGGCGGAGATCGGCAAGGCGGCCGGGTAGCGGTTCTCCGCTGGACCCCGGTAAACTCGCCAAGCCCCTTGTAGAAGTACGGAGATCGCCATGCGCGCCGACATCCACCCCGAGTACGTGGTCGCTCACGTGAAGTGCTCCTGTGGGAACACCTTCGAGACCCGCTCCACCAAGGCGAACCTCACGTCGGAGCTGTGCAGCGAGTGCCATCCCTTCTACACCGGCAAGCAGAAGCTGGTGGACACCGGCGGTCGCATCGACCGCTTCGAGCGCCGCTACGGCAAGCGCCGCAAGTCCGAATCCGCCTCCTGACCTCGGGCCCGTGACGGGCATCGACCGAGCGCCGCTCCTGTCGGCGAAGCTCCGCGCCCTCGCGCGCGCCCTCTGGGGCGACGTCATCGGCGAACCGGCCGACTTCCCGGGCGGCGCCGCGCTGGTCGACGGCACGATCGGGTGGCTCCTGCTCGATCCCCTGCCGCTGGCGTCCCTGGGCCCCGCCATGGTGTGGGCCGAGCGCCGGGAGCTCACCGAGGTGCACCTGCTCGTCGAGGCCGACGTCGGCATCGTGGCGCGCCGGGCCGGCCTCTTCTCCGACCCGCCGGTGATCTGGGAGGTGGACGGCACCGCCCTGCGCCCCGCCCCCGCCGCCCCCGTCGCCCCGCCCCCGCCCGCCCCACCCGCCGCGGAGCTGGCCGAGCTCCTCGTGGACGCCGACATCGAGGTGGTGGTGGAGGACGGCATCGTCCGCGGCGAGGTCCTCGGGCTGGAGGTGGCCCGCATCGTCCACGGCACCACCACCGCCGGCACGCCGATCGACCAGCCCGTGCTGGAGGTCGGGGTCGGGCACGCGGATCGAGAGCTCACCGGGATGCTCCACGGCAACCTCCCGCCGGCCGCCCAGCTCGCACGGGTGATCGAGATCGTCCGCGAGCACCGTCGTCCGGGGGCGGAGCGGCATCCGCTCAACCAGCTGGCGCCCGAGCGGTGGCTCCGGGCGCGCCTGGTGACCGATCCGGCGCGCCTCGGCCTCGCCGAGCTGCACCCGGCTCCACCCGCCGTGCCACGGCCCAACCTGCGCGACCCCGCCATCGCGATGGCCATCGGCGCGGATGCCGACGGTGCCGAGGTCGTGGTCGCCTGCTCCGTCGGGATCCACCTCGACCTGGTCCCCGCCGCCGCCGACGCCCGCCACAGCCTCGCTCCTGACGCGCGCCTCTTGCTGGTGGTGCCACAGCGAGACGCCCACCCCGTGACGCGGCGCCTGAGCCGAGCGCCTGCAGCACCCCGGCCAGCTCGTCCCCCTCGCCGACGACTGGCGCGGCTGAACCTGGGTGCGAACGGCCGGTTCGTGCGGCACTTCGCACCCGAGTTCGAGTGGGTCGTCGTAGCCTCGACTCGTGCTGGAACGACTGCGCGACCTCGAGCGGGAGTACCTCGATGCCGAGGCGCGCCTCGGCGACCCCGAGCTGCTCGCGGACCAGGCGCGCTACCAGGACGTGGCCCGTCGCTACAGCGAGCTCAAGCCGATCGTGGAGACGGCCCAGCGGCTGCACGAGCGCAAGGGCGACCTCGACACCGCCAAGGAGATGCTCAGCGAGGCCGACGGCGACGACCGAGAGGACATGCGGGCCGAGGTGGTCGGGGCCGAGGCCGACATCGAGCGCCTCGAAGCCGAGCTGCGCGTGCTGCTCCTGCCGAAGGACCCGAACGAGGGCAAGAACGTCATCGTCGAGATCCGGGGCGCGGAGGGCGGTGAGGAAGCGAACCTCTTCGCGCGTGACCTCTTCGAGATGTACCAGGGCTACGCGGGCCGCATGGGTTGGAAGCTCGAGGTGCTCGGCTCCGATCCGTCGGACATGGGCGGCTACAACGAGATGACCTTCCTGCTGAAGGGCGACGGCGTGTGGCCGCGCATGAACCAGGAGGGTGGCCCGCACCGCGTGCAGCGAGTGCCGGTCACCGAGAGCCAGGGCCGCATCCACACCTCGTCGGCCACCGTCACCGTGCTCCCCGAGGCGGCGGAGGTGGAGGTCGACATCGACCCCAACGACCTGCAGATCGACGTCTACCGGTCATCCGGTCCGGGCGGGCAGAGCGTGAACACCACCGACTCCGCCGTCCGCATCACGCACAAGCCCTCCGGGCTCGTCGTGGCCATGCAGGACGAGAAGAGCCAGATCCAGAACCGGGCCAAGGCGTTGGTCGTGCTGCGCAGCCGGCTCCTGAAGGCGGAGCAGGATCGCCAGGCGGCCGAGCTGTCCGCCGAGCGACGGGGCCAGACGGGCAGCGGGGGTCGCTCCGAGAAGATCCGCACGTACAACTTCAAGGAGAACCGCATCACCGATCACCGCATCGGGCTCACGCTCTACAAGCTCGACAAGGTGCTGGCCGGTGAGCTCGACGACGTGGTGGATGCGCTCGTCGCGGCTGAGCAAGCGCGGCGGCTCAGCGAGTCCGGGTGACGCTCCGCTGGCGCGAGCTCCGCCGCGAGGGCCTGGCGCGGCTGGTGGCGGCCGGCGTCGATGACGCGGAGCAGGAGCTGCGGTGGATCATCGAGCGGGCCAGCGGCCGCACGCCTTCCGAGCAGGTGTCGGCCCTCGACGACCTGGTCACCGAGCGGGAGGTCACCTCCTTCGACGAGATGCTCGCTCGGCGGACGGTGGGCGAGCCGCTGCAGTACGTCCTCGGTCGCTGGGGCTTCCGCGCGCTCGACCTCCTCGTCGACCGGCGCGTGCTGATCCCGCGACCGGAGACGGAGGTGGTCGCCGGCCTCGCGGTCGACGCGCTGGCCGCCCTCGACCGACCAGGCGTCGCGGTCGACCTCGGCACCGGGTCCGGTGCGATCGCCCTCTCCCTCGCAGCCGAGCGGTGGCCGCACGTCGAGGTCTGGGCCACGGACGCGTCGCCGGACGCGCTGGCGGTGGCTCGGGCCAACCTGGCCGGCCTCGGCCGCCGCGCCGCGGTCGTCCGCCTGCTCGAGGGCAGCTGGTACGACGCGCTGCCCGACGACCTGCGCGGTCGCGTCGACGTGGTGGTCTCGAACCCGCCGTACGTGCCGGCCGACGCTCAGCTGCCCGACGATGTGGCGCATTGGGAACCGCTGACCGCCCTCGTCCCCGGTCCTACTGGGCTGGAGGACATCGAGCAGATCGTGTTCGGCGCGCCGGAGTGGCTCAGTCCGACCGGCACGTTGGTCGTCGAGATCGGGGAAGACCAGGGGGATGCGGTGCTCGCGATGGCGGGCGCAGCCCGCTTCGCGATCGCGAACGTCATGCCGGATCTCGCGGGCCGCGACCGAGCGCTCGTCGCGGGCGGCCACGGACGCGCGGCCACCTAGGGTCGGCGACCGTGCGATTGCGTGACCACCCCGATGAGCTCGGATGACCACCGTCGACGAAGTGGTCGAGGCGCTGCTCGGCGGAGGTGTCGTCGTGCTCCCGACGGACACGGTGTACGGACTGATCGCGCTGCCTGGCGACGCCTCGGCCACGGGCTCGCTCTTCGCGCTCAAGCGGCGGATGGAGGAGGTGCCGCTCGCCGTGCTGTGCACGTCGACCGAGCAGGCGCTCTCACTGACCGCGATCCCGGATGACCCCGCCGCGTTGGCCGTGGCCGAGCGCTGGTGGCCCGGGCCGCTGACGCTGGTCGTCGCGCGGCGAGCGGGTGTCGACCTTCACCTCGGGGCGCCCGTCACCACGATCGGGTTGCGCGTGCCCGATCACGAGCTCGTGCGGGCCGTCACGGAGCGGGTCGGCCCGATCGCCGCCACGAGCGCCAACCGTCACGGGCATCCCGTTGCCGAGACCGCAGCGGCGGCCCGCCTCGCGCTCGGCGACGGCGTGGCGCTGGTCGTCGATGGCGGTCGCCTTGCGGCGCGATCCTCCACCGTGGTCGACGCGACGACGACGCCGTGGCGCGTGCTCCGGGAGGGACCGATCGACGGGGCCGAGATCCTCGCGACGGCTCGGGATGCCGCCGGGTAGGTTGACCCTGCGCACCACACTCGGGGGGAATCGCACCATGCCGTCGAAGAACGAGGGGACCGTGGACGATCTCCGCCAGATCGCCCTGTTCGCGAGGATGTCCGAGCCCGAGCTGGCCCGCTTCGCCGCGCTGGGGGAACCGGTGGATGCGGAGGTCGGGGCCGTGCTGATCGATCAGGGCGACGTCGGCATCGAGTGCTTCCTGGTGCTCGAAGGCGAAGCCGCGGTCTTCGCGGGCGGTCAGAACGTCGCCACCATCGGCTCCGGCACGGTCGTGGGCGAGATGGCTCTGATCGGCCACAAGCCTCGCAACGCCAGCGTGATCGCACAGACGCCGATGCGCCTGCTCGCGTTCAACATCACCTCGTTCAAGAAGCTGCTCGACGAGATGCCGACGGCCCAGAAGTACATCTACGAGCTGCTCGAGTCCCGCGCCGAGGAGAACCGAGAGCGCTGAAGGCTGCGCTACAGCAGCTCTGTGGTGCCGTCGGGCGCGATGCGAGCTCGGCGACCGGCCAGGTCCTCGGTCACGAGCGCCTTGAGCGCGGCGTCGTCCTTCGTGGTCCCCAGCGCGCGGCGGCCATCGTCGAGCAGGCCGACCACGATGCCGGTCTCCGGCTGGCCGTCACGGTCGTGCATGGCGGTCCACGTCTCCACCTGCATCTCGCCGTCGGGTTCCTCGCACAGCACGCGGCGGGGGAGGGCGTCGACCTCGGCTTGGGGCTCGGCGTGGCGGAAGCCGTGGGTCGGCGGTTCGGTGCTGTACACGCCGAACGCGTGCTTGGTGATGTAGCCGCCGTTGGCGGTGACGAGGCCGCGCGCACCGGGGTCGTCGCGCAGCACCCCCGCCATCGTGGCGATGGAGTGCATCACGTAGTTGTTCCACGGCCCGCCGGCGAACGAGAGCCCGCCGGTGACGGTCAGCGGACGGTCGAGGTCGAGCCCGATCTCCGTCGCGGCGATCTCCACCGCCGACGGGAAGCACGAGTAGAGATCCACGTGCGCCAGGTCGTCGACTTCGACCTCGGCCAGCGCCAGCGCCCCCCGGCCGCCGAGCCGCATGGCCGGTGACGCCCCGAGGTCGTCGCGCTCAGAGACGAAGTAGTGGTCGTGCGCGTCGGTGCCGCTGTGGGGGAACACCCATCGATCGCGCGGCACCCCCAGCGCCTCGGCGCGCTCGGCCGAGCAGAGGATCACCGCCGCGCCCTGCTCCACCGCGTTGTTGGAGTTCAGGCGCTTCGTGTACGGGAACCCGATCATGCGGTTGTCCGGCGACGGCGTGCGGATCTCCTCCGCCGTGTACGCCTCCTGGATCCACGCATGGGGGTTGCTGGCGGCCACCTGGCTGAACCGGGACCACAGCTCGGACATCGAGACGAGGTGCTCATCGAGGCCGCGCCCGAGCTTGATCCGGTGGGCCTGCTCGAACAGCGGGTACACCTGCACCGGCATCATCACGCCCCGCGCCTGCTCGCCGGGCGCGCTCATCGGGACCTCGGCGGTCGACTTGGGAGCCTCGGGCACGTCGTCGCCCTGCGCGGTCCAGTCGAGCTCCACGCCGGCCGAGCGGGCACCCATGCGCGTACGCCACGCTTCGGCGCCACCCAACAGCACGAGGTCGGCCTCGCCGGCCTGGATCGCCAGGCACGCGATGTTCACCAGCGACTGCGGGCTGTTGCCGCCCATCCCCGTCACCGTGGTGGACCGTGGGTCGGCACCGATCCGCTCGGCGACGAGCCGGCCCGGATCGCGGTAGCGCCACGAGAGCAGGCTCACGATGTGGATCGTGTCGGCACCGATGAGGGCGGCCGGGCCGGCTCCGCTGTCGTCGGCGGCACGGCGGAGCGCCTCGGCGATGAGATCGACCGGTTCGAGCGCGTCGGCCCCCTTGTCGACCCGGTTGCTCAGCTGTCCAGCACCGATCAGGACCGGTGTGCGGGGATCGACCACGAGCTCCTCCAGCGTCGACTACTTGACCGTGCGGTCAACTCTAGGGACGGGCCCCGGCACACCTACAATCCGCTCATCGACGTGCTCATCCTCTGCTCCGCCAACCAGTGCCGCTCGCCGATGGCCGAGGTCCTGCTGCGCCGCCACCTCAGCGACGCGGGCGTCGACGCGTCGGTGTCCTCGGCCGGTCTCTACGAGGGCGGGGTGCCGGCCACGGCCCACGGCGTCGAGGCCATGGCCGCGCGTGGCCTCGACCTGCAAGACCACCGGAGCCGCCAGTTCGACCGCGAGATGCTCGACCAAGCCGACCTGATCATCGGGATGGCGCGGGAGCACGTGCGCGAAGCCGCGGTGCTCAACCCCGATGCCCTCGCCCGCACCTTCACCCTGAAGGAGCTGGTGCGCGAAGCATCCGACCTCGGCCCGCGCCGCGCCGACCAGCCCCTTGCCGCGTGGCTGGCCCGCCTCGCCGGCGCTCGTCAGTCGGCCGCCCTCCTTGGCGTCGGATACGACGAGGAGCTCGACGTCGAGGACCCGATCGGGCGCGGTCGCGCCGACTACGAGGTCACGGCCAACCTGCTCGACGACCTCCTCGGCCGGGTGGTGGCACTGGCCTTCCCGGTCGGCGCCCGGTCCCAGGAGAGGACCGCGTGAAGGTGGCCATCGGGGCCGACCACGCTGGTGTCGACCTGAAGGCGCACCTCGTGACCGAGCTGCAGCGCCTGGGCCACGACCCCATCGATCTGGGCACCCACGGCACCGACTCGGTCGACTACCCGCCCATCTGTGCCGCCGTCGGCCGAGCGGTGGTGGCCGGCGACGCCGAACGGGGGATCGTCCTCGGCGGCTCAGGCCAGGGCGAGCAGATCGCCGCCAACAAGGTGCATGGCGTCCGGGCGGCGCTGTGCAACGACCTGTACACCGCGCGCTTGAGCCGCGAGCACAACGACGCCAACGTGCTGGCCATGGGTGGACGCATCGTCGCCACCGGCCTCGCGTCGGAGATCCTCGAGCTGTGGCTGGGCACGCCCTTCGAGGGCGGCCGCCACGAGCGCAGGGTGGCGCAGATCGCCGACATCGAGCACGAAGAGCAGGAGGCAGGTTGATGGGCTGGCCGAGCAACAACGATGACGAGGTCCTGGCGCTGATCGAACGCGAGGTCGACCGGCAGAACACCACCATCCAGCTGATCGCCAGCGAGAACTTCACGTCGCCGGCCGTCCTGCGCGCCACCGGTTCGGTCCTCACCAACAAGTACAGCGAGGGCTATCCCGGCAAGCGCTACTACGGCGGCAACGAGGTCATCGACGAGGTCGAAGACGTCGCGCGCGAGCGCGCCAAGGCCCTGTTCAGCGCGCCGCACGCCAACGTGCAGCCGCACGCCGGTGCCAACGCCAACATGGCCGTCTACCTCGCGCTGTTGCAGCCGGGCGACACCGTGCTCGGCCTGCGCCTCGACCAGGGTGGTCACCTCACCCACGGCTCGCCGGTGAACGCGAGCGGCAAGCTCTACGACTTCGTGTCGTACGGCGTCACGCCGTCCGACGAACGGATCGACTTCGACCAGGTGCGGGATGCTGCCCTCGAGCACCGCCCGAAGATCATCGTGGCGGGCGCCACCGCCTACCCGCGGATCATCGACTCCGCACCGTTCCGCGCCATCGCCGACGAGGTCGGCGCGTTGTTCATGTTCGACGCCGCACACATCGCGGGGCTCATCGCCGGAGGGCAGCACCCGAACCCGATGGACAGCGGCGCCGACATCATGACGCTCACCACCCACAAGACGCTCCGAGGCCCCCGGGGCGGCGCCATCCTCTGCACCGCCGAGCTGGCCGAGGTGATCGACAAGTCCGTGTTCCCGGGCCTGCAGGGCGGCCCGCTCGACCACGTGATCGCAGCCAAGGCGCTCGCCTTCGCGGAGGCGGCCACGCCGGAGTTCCAGGAGTACTCCGCCCAGATCGTGCGGAACGCCAGCGCCTTGGCCGAGGCCCTGGCCAGCCACGGCCTCCGGCTGGTCTCCGGTGGCACCGACAACCACCTCATGCTCGTCGACCTGCGGAGCTTCGACGCCGACCTGTCCGGCAAGAAGGCTCGGCTCGCGCTCGACCGCGCTGGCATCAGCCTCAACGAGAACACCGTGCCCGACGACCCGCGTCCGCCGTACATCACGTCGGGTCTGCGCATCGGCTCGCCGGCCGTCACCACGCAGGGGATGGGCGAGCCGGAGATGGTGACCATCGCCGCGCTGATCTACCGCGTGCTCGTCGGTCGCGAGGACGCCAACGAGTTGGCCGCGGTGAAGGACGAGGTGCTCGCGCTGTGCTCGAAGTTCGCTCCGTACCCCGACGCTGGCTACAGAGAGTGACGGGCGGCACAACGAACGTCGCGCGCGTCGCGCGCGCTGAACGACGACGATTTGGGCAGTTTCCAACACGGTTCGTAGCGCCAGAAACGCATTGAGTAGGACTTTCGTAGAGCGCTGGCGCGGCGCCACCACCCTGAGCGATACTGCCCGCAACGGACATTTCTAGGAGGCGGAGCGGTGCTGAACTCACAGGTTTCCAAGCGGGCGCGACAGATGGCGGCGGCAGGCGCGGTCGGAGCGATCCTCGTCATCGGAGCGCCCGGCGTGGCCTCGGCGGGCGACGGTCACTCGGGCGGTGTGTCACCCAACACGGACAGCGTCGATCCCGGCACTGAGGTCAAGGGCAACGTGATCCAGCGTGATCCGGGCGGGCTTCCCGTCACCGGTTCCGACGTCATCGGGCTCGTCGTCATCGGCGCCGCTGCAGTCGGCGTCGGTTCCACGGCCGTGGTCGCCTCTCGGCGCCGCGCCGCCCGCGCCACAGCCTGACCCGGCGTCGCACACAGCGCAGTCGCCCAGCGAGGCTGGTGCGCGGTGGCCTGGTGTTGGTCGCCGTGTGGGTCGCGTGGGTGGCATGGACGCTCTTGGGCGTCCGCGCTGACGCGCGGGCGGCCGACCAGCACCTCAAGTCGACCCGCGCCCACCTCGACGTGCAGTCGTTGCTCGACGGGGACGGCCTCGACGAGCTCGACCGATCGGCGGCCGAGCTCGACGACATCGCCCAACGCCTCGACTCGCCCCTGCTCGCGCCGCTGCGCGTGCTGCCGATCGCCGGCCGCCAGATGTCCGCCGCCTCGCACCAAGCGGACGCGGCGGTCGATGCGGTCCGCACGGCGGTCGACATCGGTGCCGAGCTCGAGACGCTCGTCGACAGCAGCATGAAGGCGGGACCGGGCCGGGTCGAGGCCTTGCGGCAGGTCGAGGCGGTGGCAATCCGCGGCCGCACCGCGTTCGCCGACCTCGACCTCGGACCGGGCGACGCCCTGATCGGCCCGTTGGCGGAGTCTCGCGATCGCATCGTGGAGGTCCGCGACGAAGCCCTGGACCTGCTCACGAGAACGGTCCGCGTGAGCGACGGGCTCGCCACCTTCTTCCAGGGACCCCACGACTACCTGCTGCTCGCCGCCAACAACGCGCAGATGCAGAACGGCCAGGGCATGTTCCTGTCCGCCGGGGTGCTCCACGTCGAGAACGGCCAGATGGACCTCGACGCGATGGAGGCCACCGCCCGGTTCCCGACCCCGGCCGCGCCGGTCCCACTCGAACCCGACCTGGCCGCGAGGTGGGGATGGCTCGACCCGAACGACGACTTCCGCCACCTCGGCCTCTCGCACCGGTTCCCGGTCACCGCGCAGCTCGCGACCGAGCTCTGGGCGAGCGCCGGCCGTCCCCCCGTCGACGGGGTGATGGTGGTCGATCCGTTCGTCCTGAAGGCGATCATGGAGGCCAGCGGTCCGGTCGAGACGCTCGCAGGCGAGGTGAGCGCCAACGCGGTCGTGAAGTTCGCGCTGCACGACCAGTACCAGGGCTACCTCGACGACCAGGGCGGGGACGGCTCCTTCCACGAGGTGCGGCGCGACCAGCTCGAGCACATCGCGGTCGAGGCGCTGACCGACCTCGAGAACGTCGCGTCCGTCGAGCCGGAGTTCGTGGAGGCGCTGGCGAACGCCGCCCGCGGACGCCACCTGCTGGTCTGGTCACCGGATCCCGACACGCAGGCCGGCTGGGTGGCCGCCGGGGTCGACGGGCAGATCGGTCCGGGCTCGGCCCAGCTGTCGCTCATCAACCGGTCCGGCAACAAGCTCGACTGGTTCGTCAGCTCGTCCGCCGACCTCCGCATCACGCCTGACGTCGATGGCTACGACGCGGAGGTGCGCATCAGGGTGCGCAACGACGCCCCCGAGTCGGGTGAGCCCGCCTACGTCGTCGGCCCCTACCCCAACAGCGGACTCGATCGCGGCGAGTACCTCACGCTGGTGACGCTCAACCTGCCGGAAGGTGCCAGCAACAGCCACTTCGAGGGGGTCGAGGACCTCGCGGTGGGCGGCGGTGACGGCCGCAACCGCACGATCGCGGCCTGGGTGCACATCCCTCGAGGCACGACGTCGGAGCTGGTCGCGCGCTTCCGGCTCCCGGCCAACATGACGGAGCTGCGGATCGAGCCCAGCGGGCGCGCCAGCCCGACCTCCTGGTCCAGCGGTGAGCTCCGATGGAGCGGTCCCGTGCGCTGGCCCGACGCCGAGGCCCACACGGTGGAGCTGCCCAGCCGGCCCTGAGCCGATCGCGACGTCGCGGCCATGCCAGGCTGTCCGGCGTGTGGGACTACCTGGACGAGTTCGTCCCGATCATCGGTGCGTCCGCCCTCGTGACCCTGCTCACCACGCCGGTGTTCCGGTGGCTGTCCTTCCGCGTGGGTGCCGTCGTCGCGCCGGACGAACGGCGTGTGCACACCCGTCCGCTGGCCGTGCTCGGCGGCGCCGCCATCCTCCTCGGGTTCCTCGCCGGCCTCGCCGTCGCCTGGCAGGGGAGCACCTTCGACGCGGTGTTCGCCGGGTCCACCGTGCCGCTGGGCGTGGCGTTGGGGGCCGTCACCATCTTCGCGGTGGGGCAGATCGACGACCTGCGGGAGGTGTCGCCGCCCGCCAAGCTCGCCGGCACGGTGCTGGCCGCCAGCGTGCTGTCCATCGCCGGTGTGTCGATCCTGTTCTTCCGCATCCCGTTCGCCGGGCTGATCAACCTGTCGCCCGACATGTCCGCCCTGCTGACGGTCGTCTGGGTGGTCGGCATGACGACGGCGATCAACTACATCGACGGTCTCGACGGCCTGGCCGCGGGGATCGTCGCCATCGGGGCTGCGGCCCTGCTCCTGTACTGCGAGCGGCTCCACGGCGTGGGCGCCATCGGCACCGACAACGTCGGCCCGGTCATCGTGGCGGCGGTGCTGGGGGCGTGCCTCGGCTTCCTGCCCCACAACTTCCACCCGGCCCGGATCATGATGGGCGACTCCGGTGCGCTGCTCCTCGGACTGCTCATGGCCGCCGCCACCATCACCGTCGGCGGCAACACCGACCAGCCGTTCTCGGGCCAGACGTTCTTCTTCTTCGCTCCGCTGTTCATCCCACTGGTGATCCTCGGCGTGCCGATCATCGACGCCGCCTTCTCGATCGTCCGCCGGGCCCGCCGCGGGGGCAACGTCACCGTGGCCGACAAGGACCACCTGCACCACCGGCTGATGCGCCTCGGGCACGGGCAGCGCCGCAGCGTGCTGATCCTCTGGACGTGGACCGTGCTGCTCTCGGCCATCGCGCTGTACCCCACCTACACCCGCGGCCGAGGGGACCTCTACGTCCCCATGGCCATCGCCGCTGCCGCCCTGGTGCTCTACACGATGTTCGGGCCAGGGGTCCGCTCCCGCCGCGATGCGGAACCGTGACCCATCGCAAGATAGGGTCACCTAACATCACGTAGGCAGGCCACATACCCTCTGGGCGGTGGCCGACCTCGACCCACGGGAGTGCTGACCTTGTCGATCTCAACCCCCCTCCGGCGCACCGCCGGCCTCGCCCTCGTCGCCCTGTTCGGGCTCACCCCGATGCTCGCCGCCTGCAGCGATGACGAGCCCGGGCGGGTCCGACACCACCGAGGGGACCTCCCCCGAAGACGTGAAGGTGCCCATGTCCGAGGTGTTGGCCGGGCTGCCCGACATGCTCGCCGCCGCGGAGGAAGCCGACGCGGCCGCCACGGAGGGCGACTTCGACGCTGTGCTCGTGGCGTACGAGGAGGTCCACGAGATCTGGGAGGGCATCGAGGGCACCATCAAGGACACCGACCTCGACATCTACGAGGCCATCGAGACCGCCCAGAGCCTGATCAAGGACGGCGGCGAGAACGAGGACGCCGGCCGCGTCGCCACCGGGGTGGCCGACGAGGCGACCGCCGTCGAGAGCTTCATCGAGGGCAACAGCTGATCCCGATGCCTCCCGCGTCCCGCTCCGTGGCCCGGCGCCTGCTGGCCGGTCTGGTCCTCGTGCTGGGCCTCGGCGCGGTGGCGTCCCTGGTCGGGACAGCGCCGGCGGGCGCGGCTCCCGCGGCGGAGTGCACGCAAGGGAGCCTGTCGAAGCAAGAGGCCATCGACCAGCTGCACGAGGTACGGCTGTCGATCGACCGCACCCTGCGGCTGCTCGACGCCGGTGACCGCACGGCCGCCTTCGCGGAGGCCCGTTCCGGGTACCTCGACTGCTTCGAGTCGGTCGAGGCTCCCCTCGACGTCGTGGCGGGCGTGGACTTCCGCTTCGAGGTGGAGGACATCTTCGCCCGGGTGCGAGGGCTGATCGACACCGGGGCGCCGAGTGGCGAGATCCGCGAACGGATCGTGCAGCTGCGCGGCCTCATCGACGAGAGCGAGCGGGCCCTCACGGCCAAGGGGGTGGGCGCGCCCGCCCTCGCCTTCGGCCAGTCGCTCACCCTCCTGCTGCGCGAGGGCCTCGAGGCCGTGCTCCTGCTGTCCGTGCTGCTCACCTACCTGGAGTCGAGCGAGCACGCGCGCCACAAGAAGCCGATCCTCTACGGCGTCGGGCTGGCGATCGTCGCCACCGTCATCACGTTCTTCGCCGTCGACGCCCTGTTCTCGGTGCTGCCCTTCGGCCGCGAGGTGCTGGAGGCGGTGGTGGGGCTTTCCGCGGTGGCGATGCTGTTCTACGTGTCGTTCTGGCTGGTGGCGCGCCTCGACCAGCGGCGCCGCATGGAGTTCCTTCAGGCGCGCGTGTGGAAGGCCGCCTCCGTCGGCTCCGCCACCTCGCTGGCGCTGGTGGGCTTCACCGCCGTGTACCGCGAGGGCTTCGAGACGGTGCTCTTCTACCAAGCCCTGTTCTCCTTCGGCGACGGCCTGCAGGCCTGGATCTTCGCCGGCATGGCGGTGGCGATCATGATCCTGGCGGCCGTCGCCTGGGCGGTGCTCAAGATGGGACGCAAGCTGCCGGTGCAGCGCTTCCTCGCGGTGGCGCTCGTGATCGTGATGTTCACGTCGATCGCCGTGCTCGGCAACGCCATGCGCGCCCTGCAGGAGGCCGCGATCATCGATCTCCACTTCCTCGACAGCTGGCCGAGCCTGCCGATCTTCCTGGCGCAGGCGACGGGCTACTACCCGACGCTCCCGAGCGTCCTCGCCCAAGGGATCTTGCTGGTCGTGTACGTCCTCGGCGCCGTCGCCACCGTGGTCATGAAGCGGCGCCGCGGTGACCGGACGCCGTCCACGCCCGCCGAGTCGCCGGCCGCCACCGCCGTCTCCGTCTAGAACACCCGCATGGGTGTGCGCATCGGGGTCGACGTCGGCGGCACCTTCACGAAGGCCGTCGGGATCGACATGGCCACGGGCGCGCTGGCGGCCCGCGCCGCGGTCCTGACCACCCACGAGCACGCGGCGGGGTCGGCCGCCGGCGTGGTCGACGTCGTGAGCTCGGTGGCGGCGGCCGTCGGGGCCGATCAGGTGGAGATGATCACGTACTCGACGACGCAGGCGGTGAACGCGCTCCTCGAGGGTGACGTGGCCGTGGTCGGCGTGATCGGGATGGGCCGCCAACCCGACCTCCGCAAGGCCGCCAAGCGCACCCGGCTCGACAAGGTGGACCTGGCCCCGGGACGGCGGCTCCCGACCGTGAGCGAGTTCCTCGACATCACGAACGGGCTCGACGACGCGCAGCTCGACGCCGCCCTCGACCGGCTGCAGGCGGCCGGCGCGACGACGATCTGCGTGGCGGAGGCGTTCGCGCCCGACGGCGGCACCGACGAGCGCCGGGCGGTGCAGGCGGCGATCGATCGGGGCCTGCCCGCCTGCGGGTCGGCGGAGATGACCGGCCTGTACGGCTTGGAGCTGCGCGCGGTGACGGCGGCGCTGAACGCATCGGTGCTGCCGATCGCGGTCCGCACCGAGGAGCACGTGGAGACCGGGGTGGCGACCGCCGGGATCGACGCCCCGGTGATGGTGATGCGCGGCGACGGCGGCGCCACGGATCCGGCCGGGCTGCGCCGGGAGCCGGCGCGGGCCCTGTACTCCGGACCCGCGGCGTCGGTGGCCGGCGTGCTGCGCCACACGCGGATGGCGGAGGGCGTGGTGATCGAGGTCGGCGGCACGTCGACCAACGTCGCTGCCATCAAGGACGGCCGCCCGGCGCTCGCCTATGTGCAGGTCGCCAGCCACGCGACGGCGGTGCGGTCGCTCGACGTCCGGGTGATCGGCGTGGCCGGGGGCTCGATGCTCCGAGCCCGTCGCGGCCGCCTCTACGGCGTGGGTCCGCGCAGCGCGCACATCGCGGGCCTGCCCTACAGCTGCTACCTGCCGGCGGCCGCGCTCGAGGGGGCCGAGGCGGTCACGTTCGCGCCTCGACCGGACGACCCTGACGACTACGTCGCGCTGCGCCTGGGCGATGGCTCGTCGGCGGCGATCACCAACACGTGTGCGGCGGTGGCGCTCGGTGTCGTCCAACCCGGCGATCACGCCGGTGAGGGAGCTGATCCGGTCGCGGCCCGTGCGGCGTTTGCGATCGCCGGCCGGATGCTGGGCGCCGACGGCGACGAGCTGGCCCGCCGGATGCTGGGCGCCGCGGCGGAGGCCGTCGGTGCGCTGGCGATGAAGGTGGCGCGGGAGTACGAGCTCGAGCGCCCGACGATCGTCGCGGTGGGTGGCGGGGCCGGTGGCCTCGGGCGCCACGTCGCCGACGCGCTCGGTCTGCCGTTGCACGTCCCTGACCTCGCCGAGGTGATCTCGGCCGTGGGAGACGCGCTGTCGCTGGTGCGCGTCGAGCGAGAGCGGTCGCTGACGAACCCGACCCCGGCTGACCACGCCGCGCTGGCTCGCGAGGCGGAGGAGGCGGCGGTGGCGGCCGGCGCCGATGTGTCGTCCGTCGACGTCCGGGTCGAAGTCGACGAGGACCGCGTCGCCCTGCGTGCCATCGCCACGGGGATGGTGGGTCTCCGCTCCGGCGCGCTGCCGGGTCGTTCGCCGCTCGACGCGGCGGGGGCGGCTGAGGTGGCGGCCGAGCTCGGGGCGGGCGCTGCCATGCCGGTCGGCCGGTTCTGGGTCGCCACGAGTGGGGCCGACGGCGGGGTCGACCGGCGCCGCACGGTGGTGCTCGACCGCTTCGGCGACCAGGTCGTCGCCGGTGACGGCGGATCGTTGGCCATCGCCGGACCAGCGGACGCGGCCGACGCCGCCGCGCTCGTCGATCGCCTCACCCGACGGCGTGGCCCCATGACCACCCTGCCGACCACTTGGCTGGTGCAGGGGAACCGCGCCACCCAGGTGCCCGCCACCGACCTGGCCGAGGCGGTGGCGGCCACCGACCTCGACCTCGGGCCCGCCGTCGCGGTGGTGCTCGTCGGTTGATCACCGTCCCGCTCACGAAGGAGCTCTGACCGATGGCCCTGTACGTCCCCGCCGGTGCTCGACGCCGTCGCCTTGTCCTCATCGCCGTCGCCGGCCTGCTCGTCGGAGCCGTGGCGGGGTTCGTCGCGGGGCGCGCCACCGCGCCTGGTCTGGAGGACGAGGTCGACGAGGTGCAAGACCTCGCCGTCGACGCCGCCACCGCCTTCCAGCGCATCCCCATCGAGTACGAGCAGCTGCTGGGCGGCGAAGGCGGTGAGTCCGTCGACACCGTGCAGGACGCCATCGACCGCGCCGACGAGCAGCTCCGGGCGACCTACTCCGAAGCGATCTGGCTGGGGGATGGGGCGGGGGCCGCCACCGACGATGCCATCGAGGGGCTCCGCGCCGTGGTCGGTGCCGACGGCTCCGCGGACGACTTCGCGGCGGGCGTCGACACCGTCGTCGGGGAGATCGAGGCCACCTTCGGGGTGGACGTGGCGGGGGCGGGCTGACAGGTTCGCGAGGCTTCGAACTCTCAGTCGCGAGTCCGCTAAGGTGCCCCGCTGGCCCATGGGGGGCACGGATTTGCCGGGCCCGCGCCCGATGTTCTAGATTGCGAATGTATTCACAAGCGCCCGTCGCGAGGCGGGCTCGAGGGTCCTGAGGTCCTGGACGACGGTGTTCGATCTCTCCGCCAAGCGTGAGCTCAACAACGGCTTCGGCAACGCTCTGTCGACCGCCGTGGAGCTGGCCGTGACCCCGGCCCTCATGGCACTCGTCGGCTGGCAGGTCGACCGCTGGCTCGGCACGTTCCCGTTCGTGTTCCTCTTCTTCTTCGTCTTCACCATCGGCTACGTGAGCTGGCGCGAGTACCACCGCTACACCGCTCGGATGGGGCAGCAGGAGCAGGAGCTCCTCGGTTCCGCCCGTGATCGGCGGACGGCATGAACGCGATCGATCGCCAGGCGCCGGTGCCGCCGGCCCCCGAGGTCGAACGTGAGCTCGCGTTCGACATGCTCAAGCGCGGCGTCTGGTTCGCCCCTGCCATCCTCGTGATTGCCACCATCGTGTGGGGGAGCGACGGCACCGCGTCGGCGGCCGTCGCCATCGCCCTCGTCGCGGTGAACCTCGTCCTGGCCGCCCTGGCGCTGTCCTGGGCCGCCAAGGTGAGCCTCACCGCGATCATGGCCGTCTCGCTCGGCGGCTTCGCTGTGCGCATGGGCTTGGTCACCGCCGTGCTCTTCGCGGTGCGCAACACGTCGTGGGTCCACATGACGGCGCTCGGCATCACCGTGATCGTCACCCACCTCGGCCTCCTGTTCTGGGAGCTGCGGTACGTGTCTGCTTCGCTCGCCTTCCCGGGCCTCAAGCCCACCACTGACAAGGAGGCCGTCGTCTCGTGATCCTCGGGTTGGAGTTCCCGCCCATCTCCCACGTCGTGGAGTGGCCCACCCTCTTCGGAGATGGCCCGTTCGCCGTGAACAAGGTGGTCATCCTGATGTGGGTGTCCGCGTTCATCGCCTTCACCGTGATGTACCTCGGCGGCCGCAAGCAGGCGCTCGTCCCGAGCGGCACGCAGAACATCGCGGAGTCCGCCGTCGGGTTCATCGAGGACGGGATCATCATGGAGACGATCGGGCCGGACGGGCTGAAGTACACGCCCTACCTGCTCACGCTCTTCACCTTCATCCTCGCCTGCAACATCTGGGGTCTCGTCCCCGGGATCCAGATGCCGGTGAACGCTCGGATCGCCCTGCCGGCCTTCCTGGCCATCCTGGTGTGGTTCGCGTACCACATCATCGGGATCAAGTCGCAGGGGCCCATCAAGTACTTCAAGTCGGCCACCATCCCGCCGGGCGTGCCGAAGGCCGTCCTCCCGCTCGTGTTCTTCATCGAGCTGATGGGCATCCTCGTCACCCGGCCGCTCAGCCTGGCGGTGCGGCTCTTCGCCAACATGATCGCCGGCCACCTGCTGCTCGTGACGTTCGCCGTCCTCAGCCAGGCGCTCTTCGAGTCCACCTACGTGGGCGCCATCGCCCCGTTCGCGCTGCTCGTGTTCCTCACGCTCTTCGAGGTCCTGGTGGCGTTCCTCCAGGCCTACATCTTCACCATCCTCGCCGCCGTGTACATCGGCGGTGCCATGCACCCCGAGCACTAAGAGAAAGAACAAGGAGACCATTCGTGCTGCACTTCCTCGCACAGCAGGACCCGGGCGAGCTCGAGGCCGGCCTCACCGCCGTCGGCCGAGGCATCGTCTACGGCGGCGCCGCCATCGGCCCCGGCATCGGCATCGGCATCGTGGTGGGCAACGCCATCACTGCGATGGCCCGCCAGCCGGAGGCCGCCGGCATGGTGCGAACCACCATGTTCCTCGGCATCGCCTTCACCGAAGCCCTCGCCCTGTTCGGCTTCGTCCTCTCGTTCATCATCTCGGGCTGAGGAGGCCAACCGTGCGATTTCGCACCCGCGCAATGCTGGCGAGCGGCCTGCTCGCCGTCGGCGTCATGGCGTTCGCGCCCCACGCCTCCGCTCAGGAGGACGGGGAGGGCGAGCCGTCCCATGCCGTCGAGCTCGGCGAGGAGCTGGAGCACCAGCTCAAGGAAGACGGCGCTGAGGCTGTCGACTACGAGTGCGCCAAGATCCTCGGTGAGGGTGGCACGGTCGACGAGTGCCACGAGGCACCGAGCCCGATCCTGCCCGCCACCGACGAGCTGGTCTGGGGCTCGCTCTCCTTCATCATCCTCGTCATCGTGATGCGGAAGTTCGCCTACCCGGCGATCAAGAAGGGCATGGACGCCCGGGCCGAGCGCATCCGTGGTGACCTCGACGCGGCGGAGAGCGCCAAGTCGGAGGCCGTCGGCGTGCTCGATGGGTACAAGGCCCAGCTCGCCGACGCCAAGGCCGAGGCGGGACGGATCATCGAAGAGGCTCGCCAGGCCGCCGATGCGCTGAAGAAGGATCAAGAGGCCCGCCTCCAGACGGAGCTGGCCGACACCCGGACCCGCGCCATGGCCGACATCGAGGCCGCCAAGACCCAGGCCACCGCCGACCTGCGCAGCGAGCTCGCCGCGCTGGCCGTCGGAGCCGCCTCCGCGGTCGTCAACAAGAACCTCGACCCGGCTGCCCAGTCGCAGCTCATCGAGGACTACATCAACCAGGTCGGCACCCGCTCATGACCGATGACCGCACGCACGCCTACGCCGAGGCACTGCTCGCGGTCGCGCGGTCTGAGGGCAACGTGGCCGAGGTGGAGGACGAGCTGTTCCGGTTCGCCCGCCTCCTCGAGGCCAACGACGAGCTCCGCACCACGCTCACCGATGCCCAGCTGCCGTCCAGCCGGCGCCAGCAGATCGTCGAGGACCTCCTCGGCGGTCGGGCCAACCCCGTCACCACGGCGTTGGTGTCGCTGGTGGTGGGCACCGGACGCGCTCGCGACCTGTCTGCCATCATCGACGAGCTGGTGAAGCTCAGTGCGGCGGAGGACAACAAGGAGCTGGCCGAGGTCCGCTCTGCCGTCGAGCTCAGCGACGACCAGAAGCAGCGCCTGGTCGCCGCCCTCGAGGCCAAGACGGGCAAGAAGGTCGAGCTCAAGGTGATCATCGACCCGACGGTGCTCGGCGGGCTCGTCGCCCAGGTGGGCGACACGGTGATCGACGGCTCGATCAAGACCCGCCTGCAGCAGCTGAAGTCCGCGTTCTGAACCGCATCGCATCCGACCACGAAGGAACCCACTGAAGATGGCAGAGCTGACCATCAACACCGCTGACATCGCCGCAGCGCTCAAGAAGAACCTCGAGGGCTACTCGCCCGACATGGAGGCCGCCCAGGTCGGCCGTGTCATCGAGGTGGGCGACGGCATCGCCACCGTCGCCGGCCTGCCCGGCGTCGGCGTCAACGAGCTGCTCCAGTTCGAAGGCGGCGTGCGGGGCCTGGCCCTGAACCTCGACGAGGACTCGATCGGCACCGTCATCCTCGGCGACGGCGGCGCGGTGCGCGAGGGCTCGACCGTGAAGGCCACTGCCCAGATCCTCTCGGTGCCCGTCGGCGACGGCCTCCTCGGCCGGGTCGTGGACGCCCTCGGCATCCCGGTCGACGGGAAGGGTCCGCTCACCAACGTGCAGGACCGCCGGATGGAGATCCAGGCGCCCGGCATCATCGGTCGCAAGCCGGTGCACGAGCCGCTGCAGACCGGCATCAAGGCCATCGACTCGATGACCCCGATCGGCCGCGGTCAGCGCGAGCTGATCATCGGCGACCGCAAGACCGGCAAGACCACCGTCGCCATCGACACGATCATCAACCAGCGCGGGCTCGGCGTGAAGTGCATCTACGTGGCCATCGGGCTCAAGGAGTCCACGGTCGCCAACACGGTCGCCACGCTCGAGCAGCACGGCGCCATGGACTTCACCGTCGTGGTCGTCGCGGGCGCATCCGACCCGGCGCCCTTCAAGTACCTCGCTCCGTACGCCGGCTGCGCCATGGGCCAGCACTGGATGGAGAACGGCGAGCACGGCCTGATCGTGTACGACGATCTCTCCAAGCAGGCTGAGGCCTACCGCCAGGTGTCGCTGCTGCTCCGTCGCCCACCGGGCCGCGAGGCCTACCCCGGCGACGTGTTCTACCTGCACAGCCGCCTTCTCGAGCGGGCCGCCAAGCTGTCCGACGACAACGGCGCCGGCTCCCTCACCGCCCTCCCGATCATCGAGACCAAGGCCGGCGACATCTCGGCCTACATCCCGACGAACGTCATCTCGATCACCGACGGCCAGGTGTTCCTCCAGGACGACCTGTTCAAGTCCGGTGTGCGCCCGGCGTTCGACACCGGCCAGTCGGTGTCCCGCGTGGGTGGTGCCGCGCAGATCAAGGCCATGAAGAAGGCCGTGGGCACGCTCAAGGGCGACCTGTCCCAGTTCCGTGAGCTCGAGGCGTTCGCCGCCTTCGGCTCCGAGCTCGACAAGGTGTCCCAGGGCGCCCTCGACCGTGGCTACCGGCTCGTCGAGCTGCTCAAGCAGCCCCTCAACAGCCCGATGCCCGTCGAAGAGCAGGTCGTGTCGCTGTACGCCGCCACCAACGGCTATCTCGACCCGGTCCCGGTCGTCGACGTCAACCGCTTCGAGCGCGAGCTCATCGAGTGGTTCCGCTCGCGCCACGGCGCCGTCCTCGACGGCATCAAGACCTCCGGTGACATCGCCGACGTCGACGCCTTCGAAGCCGCGCTCAAGGGCTTCGCCGACCAGTTCCAGGCCTCCGACGGCTCCAGCGCCGAGGTCGACGTGCCCGCCGTCAAGGCGGCCGACGCCGTGCTGGCGGCGGACGACGACGAGGCTGCGGAGGAGTGATCTAGTGGCCGGTGGTGCCGAGCGGGTCCTGCGCCGACGCATCAAGTCGGTGCAGTCGACCAAGAAGATCACCAAGGCGATGGAGCTGATCGCCGCCAGTCGGATCCTCAAGGCCCAGCAGCGGGTCAACGCCGCGCGGCCCTACAGCGAGCAGATCACCGAGGTCATCCGCAACCTGGCCGCGGCCGGGGCGGGCCGAGGCTCGGCGCTGCTCGAGCAGCGCGAGGAGATCCGCACGATCGCCTTCGTGGTGGTCACCGCGGACCGCGGGCTGTGCGGCGGCTACAACACCACCGTCATCCGCACGGCCGAGCGCGAGATGGAGCGGCTGAAGGCCGAGGGCAAGCAGACCCGCCTCGTCACCATCGGCAAGCGCGGCACCGGCTACTTCAAGTTCCGTGGCTACGACATCGACGACAGCTTCACCGGCTTCTCCGAGGAGCCCACCTACGAGGACGCCCGCAAGGTGGCGGAGGCCGTGGTCGCCCGCTTCGAAGCGGGCGAGTACGACGCCGTCGAGATCGCCTACACGCAGTTCATCTCCGCCGGCGTCCAGCGAGTGCAGCTGAAGCGCTTCGTCCCCCTCGAGACCGACCTGCTCGACGCGGCAGAGAAGTCCGACGGCCCCACCGCCGACTACGAGTTCGAGCCCGGACCCGACGAGATCCTCGAGCGGCTCCTGCCGCGTTACGCCGAGGCCCGCCTCTACGCCGCCCTCCTCGAAGGCTCCGCGTCCTTCTTCGCCGCCCAGCAGCGGGCGATGAAGTCGGCCACCGACAACGCCGAGGAGCTCATCACCAAGCTCAGCCGCGTGATGAACCGAGCCCGTCAGGACTCGATCACCACCGAGATCATGGAGATCGTCAGCGGCGCCGAAGCCTTGCGCGCCGGCCAGACCGGCGGCTCCGACCTCCTCGCCGACAAGGCCCTCGACGTGGCCCACGTGGGCCGCGCCGACCATTCCCGCACCTGATCCCCGGAGACACCGACATGACCGTGACCGACAGCCAGCCCACCCTGAAGGACGGACGCGTCGTCGCCATCGCCGGCCCGGTGATCGACGTCGAGTTCCCGCCCGACGCGGTTCCCGCCATCAACATGATGCTGAGCTTCGACATCACCATCGATGGCAAGCCGCAGTCCGTGAAGGCGGAGGTCGCCCAGCAGATCGGTGATGCCCGCGTGCGGGCCATCTGCCTCCGACCCACCGACGGCCTGGTGCGCGGCACGAGCGTCCAGAACACCGGCCATGGCATGCAGATGCCGGTCGGCGACGCGGTGCTCGGCCACGTGGTGAACGTCATCGGTGAGCCGCTCGACGTGGACTCCCTCGACGAGTCCAAGATCGAGGACCACTGGGACATCCACCGGCACGCCCCCGACTTCGACTCGCTCGAGCCGCAGAAGATCGTGTTCCCGACCGGCATCAAGGTCATCGACCTCCTCACCCCCTACCTCCAGGGCGGCAAGATCGGCCTGTTCGGCGGCGCCGGCGTCGGCAAGACCGTGCTCATCACCGAGATGATCAACCGGGTCGCCTCCCAGTTCGGCGGCGTGTCCGTGTTCGCCGGCGTGGGGGAGCGCACCCGGGAGGGCACCGACCTCTTCCTCGAGATGGGCGAGACGATCATGGGTGACGGCGTCACCCGCGTCCTCGACAAGGCCGCCCTCGTGTTCGGCCAGATGGACGAGCCGCCGGGCGTGCGCCTGCGGGTCGCCCTGTCCGCCCTCACCATCGCCGAGTACTTCCGCGACGTGAAGAACCAGGACGTGCTGCTCTTCGTCGACAACATCTTCCGCTTCGTGCAGGCCGGCTCCGAGGTGTCCACGCTCCTCGGCCGCATGCCGTCAGCGGTGGGCTACCAGCCCACCCTCGCCGACGAGATGGGCGAGCTGCAGGAGCGCATCACCTCCACCCGTGGCCGGTCGATCACCTCGCTGCAGGCCGTGTACGTGCCCGCCGACGACTACACCGACCCGGCGCCGTTCACCACCTTCACGCACCTCGACGCCACCACCGAGCTGTCCCGCGACATCGCCGCCCTCGGCATCTACCCGGCCGTGGACCCGTTGGCGTCCACCTCCACGATCCTCGCCCCCGAGGTCGTGGGTGAGCGCCACTACAACGTGGCCCGTCGCGTGCAGGAGATCCTCCAGCGCTACAAGGAGCTGCAGGACATCATCGCCATCCTCGGGCTCGACGAGCTCTCGGAGGAGGACCGCATCACGGTCGCCCGAGCCCGCAAGATCCAGCGGTTCCTGTCGCAGCCGATGTTCGTGGCCAAGAACTTCACCGGCCTCGACGGCGTCTTCACCCCCGTGGAGGAGACCGTCGACAGCTTCGAGCAGCTCGTGCAGGGCGACCTGGACGACCTGCCCGAGCAGGCCTTCCTCAACGTCGGCGGCGCCGACTCCGCTCGGGCCAAGGCCGCCGAGCTCACCAAGTAATGACCTTGCACGTCGAGGTCGTCTCGCCGGAGCGGATCCTCTGGACGGGTGAGGCGCAGTGGGTGCGCGCCCGCACCATCAGCGGCGGCGACATCGCGTTCCTCACCGACCACGCCCCGTTCGTGGGTGCCCTCGACATCGGGCTCGTCGTGGTCCACGCCGAGGACGGCACCGACGAGGTCATCGCGGTGCACGGCGGCTTCGTCGAGGTCAGCAACAACCGCGTGACGATCCTGTCCGACGTGGCCGAGGTGGCCAGCCAGATCGACGTCGAGCGGGCGCGAGCGGCCGAGCAGCGGGCCGAGGCCGAGCTCCGCGGCGAGAACACCGTCGAGGTCGAGGCTGCCCTCCGCCGCGCCAAGGCCCGCCTCGAGGCGGCCAGCGGCAACGTCGGCGCCCACTAGACCGGCCTGCGACCCCTTCGAGGGGCGAGTCCACTAGAACCCCTCCATGACGTTGCGGCGCGCCCTCGCTGCCCTCCTCGTGGGCACCGCGGCCACGTTGGCGCTCACCGCCGGGCCGGCCGCCGCGTCGTGCGGTGCCTTCCAGGTCTCGGCGGCGCCCGCCACGGTCCAGGAGGGGAAGAAGGTGACGGTGACCGTGACGCGCAACGACGCCGAGCTGGACTCGAACGTCCGGGTCTCCACGGTCTCCGCCAGCGCGACCAGCGGCCAGGACTTCTCGGCCCTGGACACCAACGTGGCCTTTGCGAACCAGTCGCTGTCGAAGTCGTTCACCGTCACCGTCAGCGACGACCCCAAGGACGAGCCGGCCGAGACCTTCCGGCTGCACCTGAGCGACCCGGGCGGCTGCTCGGGTAGCGGCTACAGCGTGGGTCCCGATGCCACCGTCACCATCGCCGCCAGCGACCCGCCCGCGCCGACCACCACCGCACGGCCGACCACCACCACGTCATCGACCACCACTTCGTCGACGACCACCACCGTGGCCTCCACCACCACGTCGTCGGAGACGACCACCACGCAGGCGAGCACGACTACGGAGTCGTCTGGACCGAGCACGACGGAGCGCGCCGCCGAGCAGGCCAGCGACGACACGAACATGGGTCTGGTCGCCGTGCTGGTCCTGGGCATCATCGCCATCGGGACGGGCGGCGGCTACCTGCTCTACCGCCTGCGGGGCGGCGGGGGTGCTCACCACTAGCGTCACGGCGATGGCTCGTCAGCGGCTCGGTGTCGTCCTGCTGGTGCCCCAGCCTCTGGCCACGCAGGTCGACGGGGTGCGGCGCGCGCTTGGCGACGGCGCCTTCGGCGCGCGTCGACCCGCACATCACCTTGGTGAACCCCGTGAACGTGGCCGACCGGGACCTGCCCTTGGCGTTCTCGGTCGTGCGGGCGGCGGCGAAGACGGTGCCGCCGCTGGCGCTGCGGCTCGGTCCCGTCACCACGTTCGCGCCGGTGAACCCCGTGCCGTACCTGCGGGTCACCGGTGAGGACCAGGTGCTCGACGCCCTCGACCGACTGCGCCTGGGGTGCCTGCAGGGCCCGTTGGAGCGCACGGCGGAGCACGAGTTCGTCCCGCACGTCACGGTGGCGCAGACCCTCGACGAGGATCGCCTCGAGCACGTCGCGAGCGTGATGGGCGACTTCACGGCCGAGGTCACGTTCGATCGCGTCCACGTGCTGGCTGAGCTCCCGGGGCGGCTCTGGCGACCGGTGGCCGACGCACTGCTCGGCGAGCAGCCGGCGTCGATCGGTCGCGGCAGCCTCCCGCTCGACCTCGTGACCTCCGGCCGGCCCGACGTGGAGGCGGCCGCTCTCCTGTCCTTCGAGGAGGCCACCGCCGGCGAGCCGTTCGCGGTCACCGCCTACCGCGAGGACCAGGTGGTGGCGGCCGCGTGGGGATGGTCGGCTCGCGGAGCGTTGGAGGTGGCGGACCTCGTCGTCGCCGTCGAGCACCGCGGCCAGGGAATCGGGCGGCACCTCATCGCGGCGGTGGAGGACCTGGCGCGGCGCCGCGGGTGCGAGGTGGTGGGAACCAGCGCGTCGAGCGACGGTGCGCCGGCCGCCCTCCTCGCCGCCGCCGGCTACCGGGCCCTCGCGACCGACCAGGGCGAAACCGGGCCTCGCCGATGGGAGCACCGCCTTGCGCCGGTCGAGGCCGGCGAGTGACGGACCGCTCGATCCCACGCTCGCGCGACCGACCCGGGCTCGTCGTGGGCCTGTGCGTCCTCGCGTACCTGCCGTTCACGCTCCTCGGGTTCGGCACGGACATCGATGTCGCCAACGTGCTGCGCGCCGGCCGATCGTGGCTCGAGGACGGCGACTACGAGCTGTCCCGTGGACCGGGTGCGGCGGTCCACGAGCTGGCCACCGCCGCCCTCGACCGGGCCGGGGGATCGGTGCTCGTGAACCTGGCCAGCGTTGCCTTCGCGGCGCTGGCGCTGTGGTGCGTGCACGAGCTCATCCGGCGCGACGGGGGGCGCTGGCCGGCCTGGACGGTCGTCGTGCTGGCGACCAACCCGTGGTTCTGGATCGCCGCCACCTCGATGGGTGACTTCGTGTGGGCGCTCGGGCTCGTGCTGGCGGGTGCGGTAGCAGGCCGCCGTGACCGGCGGTTGGTGGCCGGCCTGCTGTTCGGCCTGGCCATCGGATGCCGGGCCTCGTCGGCGCTGCTCGTGGTGGCCTGGCTGCTGGCCGAGGGCGCCGGTGACCGCGACGCGCGCGTCACCTGGCGGGCCACCGCCGTCACGGCCGTCTCCGCGCTGGCCGTCGGGGTCCTGTGCTTCGTGCCGCCGTGGCTCGACGCGGGTCGCTCGATGTCGTTCCTCGACAACGAGCTGGACTTCGTCGGCGCCCGCGTGCACCTGGGCCGCTGGGCCGTGAAGAACGTGGCGGTCGTCGGCGTGCTCGCGGGCACGGTGCTCCTCGTCGGCGTCCGGAACCTGCTGGCGTCGCTCACGCGTTGGCACCAGTCGGTCGTCGCCCGGTTCGCCGTCGTCGCCATCGTGTTCAGCGAGCTCCTCTACTACCGCTTCCCGTTCAAGCCCCTCCACCTGCTGCCCGTGATCGCGTGCCTCGCGCTCCTCATCGGGGCGTCGCCGCGGGTCTCGCAGCGCTGGCTCGTCGTGCTCGTGGCGGCCCAGCTCGCGGGCGGCCTGGTGGGCACGACGCTCGCCGCCCCCGACACCGAGGACGCCGCGCAGTCCGGCGAGCTCGACCTGGGGATGACCTCCGGACCGCTCCTCACCGACGTGCAGTGCCGCCTCGACGACCGAGATCGGGGGCCGTGGCCGGACCCCGCCAGCGAGGCCGCGAACCGCCGGGCGGCCGCCAACGCCAGCTGTCAGAACGAGGCCTGGCGGGCCGGCTGAGCCTCCGTGGGGATGGCATGAAAGGCATCGACACCCATTGCACCGAGGAGGTGCTCTCACTAGCGTCGGCCAGGTGACCTCTCGGGGAGTCACGATCTGCATCGCCCTCGCGATCGGTGCAACGGCGTGCAGCGACGACGGCCAGTCCTCCTCGTCCACGACCACGACCATCACCGACGACACCACCACGTCGACGGCCACCACGGTCCCCGAACGGCCGTCGAGCACCACCACCACCGCCTTCGATCCCGAGTCGGTCGAAGGCGCCGTCGAAGCCGCCTACCTGAAGAGCTGGGACGTCTACGCCGAAGCCGTCTACAACCTCGAGCTAGACGAACAGGCCCTAGAAGAGGTCTACGCGGAGCGACTCCTTGAGGACCGACGAAATGAGATAGCTCGAGCGCATCGACGAGGGCCGAGCGGCCTACGTCGTGGTCGAGCACGAGTACGGGATCGAGTCACCGGCGATGACGACGGCACTGGTCGTCGACACGCTACGTGAATCACCAGGTCTGATGGACCCAGAGACGCAAGGAGCCGATCGAGGAAGATCCGAACGAGAGCTGGTCGATGACGTTCGACGCTGAAGCTGATCGGCGGCGCCTGGAAGGTCTACTCTGATCTAGGAGGCGTCTGGCATGAAGCGACTGCTGAGTCCTCATCGTTCGCATTGCTCTCCTTTCCGTTCTGCTCACTGCCGGCGTGCCTGCTGATGGAGAGTGACCGTGAGCGAAGGCGGCGCGGCGGTCATCCGCGGGCGCCGTCCGATGTGACGATCATCAGATCGGGCGGGGTCGACACAGTGCATTCGGTGAGTGGTGGGGCGACTGGGTGCGCACTCTGGGTGTGTCGTGGTCTGTGGTGTTCACGCCTGAGCTGGAGGACACGCCCTATGGCATGTCGCCCGGGCCGAAGCCGCATCCGGATGCTCGGTTCGCGCTGCTGCTGTGCGACGGCGAGATCGTGCAGGCGATCTGGGTGGCGCCGGACGACATCATCGACCTTGATGACGTCGCCCGCGACGAGGCGCAGCGCTACATCGAGGACGTCTTAGTCCCGACCGTCCACATCGGCGTGAACCCGGCTGCCCGCGGTCTGGTCGGGTTGCGGTCGTGGTACTGGGTCGAGGGCTTCAGCGGCTCTGTGACGGCGCCGCCGATCACCGCCTTCGGTCTCACCATCGACGTGCGCATGTCATCGAGCACCGTCACCTGGGACTTCGGCGACGGCGAGACGCTCGAGGGTGATCTCGGTCGCGCCTATCCGGCCGAGTCGACGGTCCAGCACGCCCACCAGTCCGACGGCGAGTTCACGATCTCGGCGGTCATCGACCTGGTGCCGCAGTACCGGGTCGACGGCGGTCCATGGCTCACCCTGCCGAACCTCCAGGCCACCGCCACCGCCGATCACGAGGTCGAGGAGCGCCAAGCCGTCATCACTGACACCTGATTGCGCGAGCCTGTGTTGGATGTTGACGCTTTCGGTGACCAGGCAACACAAGTTCGCGGTGGGGGGGTGGGGGGCTACTCGAAGTCGATGTAGGCGTAGTCCTTGAGCTTGGAGATGCGGTGGCGGGCGTTCACCAAGCGGACGGTGCCGGACTTGGAGCGCATGACGAGCGACTGGGTGGAGGCGCCGCGAGCGTCGTAGTGGACGCCCTTGAGCAGCTCGCCGTCGGTGATGCCGGTGGCGGCGAAGAAGCAGTTGTCGCCGGACACCAGGTCTTCGGTGCTCAGCACCTTGGTGAGGTCGTAGCCCGCGGCGACGGCGGCGGCGCGCTCGGCGTCGTCACGCGGCCAGAGCCGGCCTTGCTGCTCGCCGCCCATGCACTTGAGCGCGGCGGCGGTGATCACACCTTCGGGGGTGCCGCCGATGCCCAGCAGGATGTCGGCACCGGAGTCGGGCCAGGCGGTGGAGATGGCGCCGGCCACGTCGCCGTCGGGGATCAGCCGGATGCGGGCGCCCGCCTCGCGCACCTCCGCGATGATCCCGTCGTGGCGGGGGCGGTCGAGGATCACGACCGTGACGTCTCGCACGGACTCGCCCTTGCACTCCGCCACCGCCTGGAGGTTCGCGGTGACGGACTTGTTGAGGTCGATGGCCCCGACGCACTCGGGCCCGACCGCGATCTTCTCCATGTAGACGCAGGGGCCCGGATCGAACATGGTGCCCCGCTCGGACACCGCGATGACGGCAATGGCGCCGCTGCGGCCCAGCGACGTGAGCGTGGTGCCGTCGATGGGGTCGACGGCGATGTCGGTGAGCATCGGGGTGCCGTCGCCGATGCGCTCGCCGTTGAACAGCATCGGCGCTTCGTCCTTCTCGCCCTCGCCGATGACCACGATGCCGTCCATCGGCACGGTGTCGAGCACCACCCGCATCGCGTCGACCGCCGCGCCGTCGGCCCCGTTCTTGTCGCCCCGGCCCATCCAACGGCTCGCCGCCAGCGCCGCCGCCTCGGTGACGCGCACGAGCTCCAGCGCGAGGTTCCTGTCGGGGCGCTGCTTCTCGGTCATGGGCGCAGGGTACAGCCCCTGCGCGATGCGGCCGGGCGGTGGTCCGTGGCGCGCGAGGCTGTGGCCATGGGTTTGCTGACGCCACGCGGTGAGGACGACGAGGAAGAGCGGGAGGGGCAGATCGTCATCGCCGGGATGGACGATCTCGAGGGGGGAGACGGCGACGAGATCACCTTCGAGCTCGACGAGTGGAGCGACCAGGATCGCGCCGTGCTCCGCGACCGCCTCGAGACGCTGGGGGCGCCGCACAGCTGGGAGGGCACCACGCTCGTGGTGGCGGCCGCCAACGAGGCCTGGGTGGACCGGATCATGGACCAGGTCGACGAGGACCTGTCGACCGCCCTCGAGGAGGAGGACGACGAGCAGGTCGCCTACGACCTCTCCGAGTGGGACGACGACAGCTGCCTGCGCCTGCTCGACGCCCTCGCCGCCGAGACGATCCCGTACGGCCTCGACGACGACGAGCTGCTCGTGGCCTCCGCCGACGAGGCGCGCGTCGACGAGATCGTCGGTGCCATCACCACCCCGGGCGCCACCCTCACCGTCGGCGGACCCGCCAGCTTCGAGGCCATGAGCGAGCTCTTCGTGGCCGCGGACGTGCTCTCGCACGACCCCGACGACAAGAGCGGGGTCGCCGACCTCGTGAAGGGCGCGCGCGCCGCCGCCGGGGCCTCGGCCCCCTACGGCATGGAGCCGGCCTGGTGGGACGGCGTGGTGGCGCGCGCCGGTGCACTGGCTGACCTGGTCGAGTCGCCCACCCCGGACTCCGAGCAGGTCACCGAGCTCGCCGCCGGCCTCCGCAACGAGCTCCGCCCCTACATCTGACCCGCTGGGGACGGCGACACCTCGACCAGTAGCGTGATCCGGTGATCCTGGCCGAGCTCGAGGTGTTCCACTCGCGCCCCATCGCGCCGACGCGGCGCGTTGCCCTCGGTCGACTCAACCTCCCGGTGTCGCCCGCGCCCGGCTTCGGCGGCATCCTCCTCGGCGGCATCGTGGCCGGCCACATCGAGGAGCTCGACCCCGACTTCTTCGACGACCTGCACCGGCTCACGCTCCAGCTCCAAGAGGGCATGCGGGTGCCGCAGCCCCGCCTTCGCCACCGCTTCCAGCAGGACCGCATCGGGCTCACCCGCAGCATCCACCGCCTCGTGGGCGAGGGGGAGGACCTGGCCTTCGAGTTCGAGGAGAAGGGCGCGCCCGCCCAGCACATCCTGGCGGCCGTGTACGCGGCCGGACAGCTGCCGCTCACCGCTCGGGCGCGCGTGATGGACACCATCCGCAAGGGCATGCGGTGGTCCGGTCCGCTCGATCACGGCTTCGTGTCACACCTCGCGGGACTCGGACGCAGCCGCGACTGGACGACCGCCGCCTTCCGCGATCCCGTGCAGTGGGCGCTCGACGTGCTCGGGCTGGTCGACGGCACCGCCGCCGTCATGCCCGACCGAGGCCACATCCAACGCCAGTTCCGCGACCTCCTCCGCGTGGCCCACCCGGACCACGGCGGTGACATCGACGCTGCCGCCCAGCGCATCGCCGAGCTCACGGAGGCCCGGCGCATCCTGCTGGCCTCATGAGCCCGCGGAAGCGCCCACCGGCCCCCGGCGCCGCCCTCTTCTTCCCGGGAGCGGGCAGCTCGTCCGATCACTCGAGCCTCGTCGCCATCGACGCCGCCCTCGCGCCCCTTCCGGTGAGCCGCGCCGACTTCCCCTACCGCCGCGAGGGCCGTCGGGCACCGGATCGACCCCCGAAGCTGCTCGCCTGCGTCGTGGAGGAAGCCGCCGGGCTGGCGGCGCGCGCCAAGGTCGCACCCGACCAGATCGTGCTCGGCGGGCGCTCGATGGGTGGGCGCATCTGCTCCATGGCCGTGGCTGACGGACTGCCCGCCGCCGGCCTCGTGCTCATCAGCTACCCGCTGCACCCACCTGGGCGCCCCGACAAGCTCCGCATCGAGCACCTGCCCGCGCTGAAGGTCCCGTGCCTCTTCATCTCGGGCACGCGCGACGCCTTCGGCACGCGAGATGAGCTGGAGCACCACACCAAGGCCATCGACGGCAAGGTCACGCACGTGTGGATCGAGGGGAAGGGCCACGACCTCAAGGGTCAAGACCAGCGGCTGGCCGACGAGGTCAGCGCCTGGTTCCGAGCGCTGGCGTAGGCGGGCTCAGGCCTCGATGAGGTCCCGAGCCTCCTCGGGCTCGACGCCCTCTTCCAGCGGACGGGTGGGTCGGCGGCCGCGCTCCTCGCGCCAGATCTCGAAGGCGGCGACGGACGCGATCAGCCAGGCGGCGCCGAGCGCATACCCGCCCAGGACGTCGGACACGAAGTGCACGCCCAACGTGAGCCGCGAGAACCCGATCGCGAGGATCAGGGTGGCGGTGGCGGCGATCGCCGCGGTGCGGGCGCGGCCGTGGAGCATCGGGAGGAACACGAGCAGCAGCGCGCCGTAGCAGACGACGGCTTGCATGGAGTGGCCCGAGGGGAAGCTGTTCCCGAACGCGACCGTGATCGGCTCGTCGACGCGTGGGCGGGGGCGCCCGACCGCGACCTTGACGATGGTGTCGACCACGCCGCCTCCGAGGCAGGTGACGGCCAGGAACACGGCCAGCTTCCGGCCGCCGTGGCGCAGCACCCACAGCCCGGGCAAACCCACCGCGAACAGCAGGAAGATCGGCTTGCCGAGGAACGAGACGAGCTGGAGGATCCGGATGATCAGGGCCTCGTCGTAGAGCCGATCGTTCAGCCAGCGCGCGCCGTCCTCGTCGAACCCGGTCAGCGGCCCGTGGGTGGCGACCTGGTGGAGCAGGAGCCCGAACGGGATGCCGACGATCGCCAACGCCAGCGCGAACAGGAGCACGCGCACCTCGTAGCGCGCCAACGGCCCGAGTCTGCTGGCGATCCGTTCGGGCAACAGGTGGTCCACGGCGGTGACCCTTCCTCGACCTGACCTTGCCCATACGCCGGTGACGGCCAAGGGGCTCTTCCTGGGGCTGGTCGTGGTGCGCGCCGCCATGGCTCGGGACGGGGACGTCTCGCTCCCGGTGGTGGTCGCGGCCGCCGGCTCCGCGGGGATGTCGTGGCGGGAGTTCCTCATCGCCGACACCGCCGGGGCGCTGACGTCCCTCGCGCTCGTGGTCGGCCTCGGCTTCGGACTGGGGGAGGCCTACGAGGAGGGCGGCGTCTGGGTGACCGGCGCGGGCGTGCTCGCTCTCGTGGTGGGGGCCGTGGCCGCCGGTCGGGCGCTGGCGGGCTCGTCGTCACGCGGGTCCTGAGGCGGCACCGCCACCTGGAGGGCCCGCCGTCGCTTGGTGACCTCGAGCTCGGCCGGGCCGTCGTAGGTCTCGCCGTCCGCCGCCAGGCGCAGCGGACCCTCGAGCGATCGGATCGACAGCGAGGGCACCGACCGCTCCTCGTACACCGGGCAGGAGCTCAGCCGGCCGGTGAGGACGTCGACGACGAACCTCGTGCGGGAGAACCGCTTGGCTCCGTTGACGATGCGCACGTCGAGCAGACCGTCGTCGAGCCGCTCGCGCCAGAGCGGTCCGAAGCCGGTCGGGTCGTACTTGCCGTTCCCGATCCACGCCAGCCACACCCGCATCCGACGCCCATCGAGCTCGACCTGCAGGGGTTCCATCTTCGGGAGCTCCCGCAGCAGCGCCACGAGGAGGGCCGGCCACTTGCCGAGGTGCCGCTCCATCCGCTCGCGGGCGTCGACGACCTGGGTGTAGCCGCCGAAGCTCAGCGTGTTGACGAAGCTGCGATCGCCCGCCACACCGATGTCCATGCGCGTGGTGGTGCCCGCCTGCACCGCCCGGATCGCGTCGTCGACCGTCGCGAGGCCGAGGTCGCGGGCCAGGTGGTTGCGCGTGCCCGCAGGGACGACGACGAACGGCAGATCGCGGTCGGCGGCGATCAACGCGACGGCGCTGAGCGTGCCGTCACCGCCCGCCGCGCCGACGGCCAGGAGGTCATCACCGGCGAGCCGCGCCGCGAGGTCATCGTCCTCGCTGAGCTCGTGGATGTCGGCGCCGGGCAGCCCTTGCCGCAGGGCGTCTGTGGGTGACGCGCTCCAGGCCGGTCCTGATGAGGGGTTCACGACGATGCGCACCCCGTCTCCGTCGGGTGACGGCCGAGCATCGGCGTCGGGGATGCGGCGGGGGATCGGGAGGCGGGCGTCGTCCGGGCGGGAGGGCAGCACGACCGTGCGCACCCAGGCGCCCACCAGGGCGACGGCACTGACGCCGGCGGCCCACCTCGCAATCCGACGCTGCATCCCGTCAGCCTAGGGAGGACGGTCGCGTCGCCCGACGCGCCGTCGCGGCTGGCTAGGAGGCCTCGGCCACGATCGCCTGGTACGCGGGCTCGCCGGCCAGGTCGGTGCCGATGCGGAGCGCCAGGGCGGGCGGCCGGGCGAGGGAGGCCCGCACGAGGTCGAGGACCGTGACGGTGTCCCAGTCGAAGGCGGCGTTCTCGGCCTTGGTGAGCTCGATCTGGGTGACCGGCAGCGGCTCGGTGCCGTCGGCGGGGTCGTCGCCCTCGGGCTCCTGGCAGACGTCGTACGACTCGAGGCCGGGCCAGCGCTCGAACACGTCGCCGAACACGGACGCCACCCCGGCGATGCCGTCGATGTACTCGTCGACGCTGCGGTCGCCGATGGGTTCGACGTACAGCGCGAGGTGCTTGCCCTTGGCGGAGGCGACGTACCCGCCCCCGCTGCGATCGATCAGACCGCCCCGGTCGGTGAGCTCGAGGCCGAGCTCCGCGAGCGCGTCGCCGTAGATCGGCTCGAGGTCGAGGGCGCCGGGAGGGGGCAGCTCGCCGTCGGCGGCCGTGGTCGTGGTGACGCCGGCCGGGTTGACGGTGACCCCAGGTTGCGCGCCGTCGTCGTCGCCACACGCCGCGAGTCCGGCGGCCAGCAGCACGGCGAGCGCCACGCGCCCGACGCGGATGCGCCTCACAGGAGGATCTCCACGGGGGTGCCGAGCGGGAGGTTGATCTCGTTCACCAGGCGGTCGATCACGTCGTTCTGCATGCGGATGCATCCGCTCGACACGTCGCCGCCGATCGAGCTCGGATCGTTGGTGCCGTGCAGGCCGATCACGCCGGCGCCGCCGTTGAAGCTCTGCAGCACGTTGGAGAAGCCGGAGAGGCCGTAGGCGTAGGTGCCGTACACGTTGTTGTCGCCCGGCGGCACGAGGAGCTCCTTGAGGTAGTAGATGCCGCCGGGGGTCGGGCGGTCGGCGGTGCCCACACCGACCGGCTCATCCATGATCACGTCGTCGAGGTTGAACACGCGGAGGCGGTGCTCGGAGATGGCGACCTCGATCCGGTAGGGCACCTCCGTCAGCACGATGTCGCTCGCGTTCACCCACCCGCTGCTGCCGTTGGGGCGCACCGGCAGGTACACCTCCACGCGATCGGCGCCCTCGGTCTCGCTCTTCACCAGGAACACGATCGGGATCGTGTCGACGGAGGTGTCGATCCCCGACACGATCTGGCGGGCCGCGGCGGGGGCCTCCTGGCTCTCGAACACGTCGATGCTGGCCGCCTTGGCGGTGGCCACCTTCGAGGCCTCGGGCTCGGGGATGGGGGTCGTGGTGGTGGTCGTCTCGACCGCGGTGGTGGTCGTCTCCACGGGGTCGTCGGCGAGCTTGGGCCGCTCGCCCGTGCAGGCCCCGACCAGGACGACGAAGGCGGCGAGCAGGGTGAGGGTGGCGCGTCGGAACGCGGGGGCGGGCGGCGGCACGAGGGTCAATGTAGTGGTGGGACAGCCGCAGTCGGCGACGCGGGCAGCGCGGGGACGACGGACCGCACCTCGTCCTCCGGGTTGAGCTCCTCGAGCTCGCGGTGCGCGGTCTCCGGGTAGGCGACCAGCACGAGGACGGCCATGAGCAGCGGACCCACCGACAGCAGCGCCAGGGCCGGTCCGAGGCCGTCCCAGCGGTCGGACAGGTAGCCGGCGACCCCCAGGCCGATCACGCTGCCGGTGACCCCGAGGATCCCGATGATGCCGTTGGCCCGGCCGCGGAGGGAGGTGGGGAACAGCTCGGGCCCGTAGACGCCGAGGGCGGGCACCACCATGGCGCCCAGCATGGCGGCGGTCACCGACAGCCCCCACATGGGCCAGCCGCCGAACAGCACCATGGCGACGGTCAGCACCGTGCCGCCGATGAGGCCGGTCGCGCCGACGATCCGCCGCCCCCGCGTGTCGGCCAGCCGGCCGCCGACCACGAGGCCGATGCCGCCCGGCGTGTTGGTCAGGATGCTGAAGAGGGTGATCCGCAGCGCCGAGAACCCCTCCTCGTCGCGGAGGAACTCGTTGAGCAGCTGCGACGCCGGCGCCGTGAAGAGAGAGAGCAGGAAGGCGGACGAAGCCAGCAGCCAGAAGCGACGGCCGTGCCCGGCCATGCCCACGTCGGCGTGGGCGGCGTCGTACCGGCGGCTCTCGGGCAGGTGACGGGCGGCCAGCCGGACGATGGGGAGCAGCAGGAGCGAGGCCACCATCACCATCCGCCAACCGCGCTCGCCGATGTCCGCGAGCGGCAGGGCGGCCAGGCACGCACCGGCACCGAACGCGCCGGCGGCGCTGATGAGGGTGATGGCGAACGCCCGTGAGCCCGACGGCATCTCCTCGGCGGCGACGATCACGACGAGGACGCCGCCGGCGGTGGCGAGTCCGCGCACGAACGTCTGGCCGAGGCCGAGCCACACGAGATCGGGGGCCAGGCCGCTGAGCGCCGCGATCACACAGCCGGCGGTGGCGCAGCCCAGCAGGACGCGTCGACGCCCGCGGCGGTCGGCCAGCGCCGAGAGCGCGAGGGCGCCGAGGACACCGATCCGCACGGCGGCGAGGGTGACGCCCTGATCGGTCTTGCTGGCGGAGAGCTCGTCGGCGGCGAAGGTGATCGTCTGCGTCAGGAGGGTGCCGATGTAGCCGAACACGACGGCCAGCGCGCACAGCGAGCCGAGCGAGGTGGCACCGTGGGCGTCGGGAGTCTCCGGCGGTGACCACCACGGCTTCCTGCCGGTGGCCGACCGCTTGCGCAGCGCGCTGCGGTAGAGCCGCGCGAAGAGGAAGGGCCACATCATCGGCGCCAGCTGGTAGTCGATCGTCTCGACCAGGCCACCGTCGTCGGCACTGGGCGTCAGGGTCCGCTCGTACCGTGCGAACGGCCCCGTGGCCGCCGCGAACCGGTCGGGGCCCGCCGGCTCCTCCACCACGACGTCGGCGCGCGGCACGCGAGCCAGGGCCACCTCGTCCGGTGGCAGCGAGCGCGTGAGGACGGGCACTAGTCGGTGTCGCTGGGTTCGCCGTCGCGCTCGGCCTGGGCGCGGGTGGCTCGGCGGTTGGCCACGGCGAGGAGTCCCGCGAAGAGGGCGATCGGGAGCAGCACGAAGATGAGCTCGTCCCACCCGCCCTGGTGGGCCAGCACGCTGGCGAGTGCGATCAAGGGTGCCAGCGTCCCAGGTGGGTCACGTGAGCACCAATAGGGCGGCGGCGGTGATCGAGCCGGCGGTGACGGCGGCCATCACCCAGGTCGTGGACATGGCGGACCGGCGGCGGAGCTGCCCGAGGGCGGCGTCGTGGAGGAGGACCACGGCCGTCACGTGACCCACCGCGAGGACCCCCAGCTGCGTCCAGCGGACCCAGTCCGACTGCACGATCCGGTAGTCGATCGTGTGGTTGAAGGTGCCGAAGAGGTCCCACCCCTGGCCGAGCGGGTCGGACAGGAGCGCGTAGAAGTTCTGGCCCTCGAAGGTCAGCAGGGTGAGGTCGTGGGCGAGGAACCAGGCGGTGGCGAGCGGGACGAGGGCCGCGGCCAACGGGACCGTGAGGTGGCGCGGGTCGTCTCCGTCCGCCCGGCCGCGCTCGGCCACGCGCACGACCAGCAGGTAGGCCCCGGCCACGATGGCCGTCAGCCAGATGAGGCCGACGGAGTTGAGGAGCGTCCGGGACCAGCCGCGGCTCGTCCCGAGGATGTCGACCCAGAACGGCGTGTTGCTGAAGGCGTCGAAGGCGGTGCCGCCGATCCACACGATCATGAGGGCGGCGGTGCCCTTCGGCATGGGGCCGGCTGGACGGCGCAGCCCGATGCGCGCCACCGCCGCGGAGAGCCCACCGAAGCCCTCACCCGTGGCCAGCCACGCTCGTCCCCACCGGAGGCCGGCACCGACGGCCACCAGCGCGTACGCGCCGAGGAACGTGGCGAGCGCCCGCGGCGAGCCGGGGCGGTGGTAGGCGAGGAAGAACCACGAGAACGCCCCGAGGAACGCGGCTGCCGTCCACGTGGGGGCATCCGGTTCGGGATCGAGGGGCGAGCGAACGCGGTGCAACAGGCCGACGACGCCGACGAACGGGTTGACGGCGCGCATCACGTCGCCGAGGAGGAGGCACACGATGGGCAGGCCCACCCACCAGACCACCAGCACGGCGACCGGCGCGATGTTGGCGGCGGCGGAGTCGGGACCCGCCACGGCCGCGTACAGCGCGGCGCCCAGCAACAGGAGACCGACGAGGTTCCCGACGCCGGACGTCGGTTCAGCGGGCTCCTCGACCTCCGCCCGCTGGAACCGGGCGGACGGCCAGGTCGCCCGCAGCACGGCGGCGGTGCCCAGCACGCAGGCAGCGCCGATGTAGCTGAGGAGCCATGGCGGGGCGGGAAGGGCCCCACCTCCCACAGTGTGGGCGAACATGGGCGTGGATCGTAGGGGCGGCCCCCTGGGAACACAGATCGGCACCACGGTGTTGGACAGCGTGAGGTTGGCTGACGGCTACCGCCGGTGCGACCATGGATCCCCCCACCCGAGGAGCGCGAGTCCGTGCTGGACGAGGCGAAGCTCAAGACGACCATCGAAGCGATCCGTCCGGCCATCCAGGCCGACGGTGGCGACATGATCCTGCGCGGGGTCGACGTCGACACCGGTGTGGTCGAGGTGGAGCTCGTCGGAGCCTGCGTGAGCTGCCCCGCCTCCACGGTCACCCTCAAGGCCGGGATCGAGCGCATCCTCAAGGACCGCGTCGAAGGCGTCACCGAGGTGGTCAACGTCGGGGAGACCCTCCTCGACGGCACCCCCGTCTCCCTCTGACCCCTTCCGTGAGCGCATTTCGTCCCTGAGCGACCAAAACCCGTCCGCGGCACCGGCAGATCGAACAGTCGCCGGTCCTGGGTGTCGTGCGCTCGCGCACCCGTGAGGTCCGTCAGTGCACGACACTGTCGCGGTGGGTTCGCCACTCCGCCGCGTGCACAAGCCGGCGCTCGCAGCCGGCCTCGTGCTGGTCGTCGCCGTCGGGGTGTTCGTCGCGACCAGGGGTGATGACGGCCCCGCCGCGGGCGAGCCGGTGCTCCTGGGTGGGGTGATCCCGGTGCGCGACAACGTCGTGCAGCCGCCCGGTACCGAGCTCGGAGGCGGGTTCATCGTCGCCGACGGGAGCCACCTACTCGGAGCGACGGTGCCGTACCTCTTCTACGACGATGGGCACGGGGATCGCTCCGAAGACGACGGATGGCAGGCCGTCCTTCTCGTCGACGAGCCGGGTCGAGCGGTCTTCGATCGCTATGTCGACCAGGCCGAGGCGCAGGGCATCCCCATCCTGGGTGCGGTGCGCTGCGAAGGCCGCGACGGTTCACTCACCTGCTCCGCCGACGGTGGAGACGGGACCCCAGGGCGTCAACGGTCCGTGTCGTTCATGCTCCATCAGGAACCTGGCGAGGGTGGTCGGCCACCGGTGTCGAGCCTCGTCATCGACTTCCACTCGATGGCGACGCTGCCGTACGACCCGACCGCGTTCCTCCCAAGGGAGCCGCCTCGCAACGACGAGCCCGGTCAGGTGCCGGCACCTTGGCCGGACCTGCCGCGATCAGGTGATCAGTTCTGGACGGATCGTCCGCACGAACCGTTCACGGTGAAGGAAGGCTCGACGCTCCTCGCGCACTCGGTCCGTGTCGACGAAGTGGGGACGGCCACCATGTTCGAGGTCACCGATGATCCCGAGTCCGTGATCGACCGGTACGTCGACCAATCCGGACCAGAGACCTCGAACGAGGTCCGCACGTTCGAGCGGGACGGAGCCACGTTGACCACGGATGCGTGGTCCGACGGCGGCACGTACGTGATCAGGATCGTCGAGCGGCCCGGCGAGCCGACGTGGATGCTGCTCGTGGCCTACCCGACGGACTGACCGTCGCGGGTCTTCGCTGCTGGGTGGGCTCGGCCCGTAACGTCTGGCGGGCATGGCTGAGGATCCTGGTGAGCTGCTGGCCGGTGCGCGCGAGGGCGATCGCGCGGCGCTGGCGCGGCTCCTGACCCTCGTCGAGCGGGGCGGGCCGGAGGCGCGGGACGTCGGCCGTCTCACCCATCCCGCCGGCGGCGACGCCTACACCGTCGGCATCACGGGGGCCCCGGGCGCGGGGAAGTCGACGCTCACCAACGCCTTGATCCGCCACATCCGGGCCGATGACGTGCGCGTGGCCGTCCTGGCCATCGACCCGTCGTCGCCGTTCACCGGCGGCGCCATCCTGGGCGACCGGGTGCGCATGGCCGACCACGCCACCGACGACGGGGTGTTCATCCGCTCGATGGCCACCCGGGGCCACCTCGGCGGCCTGTCGCTCGCCACCCTCGAAGCCGTCCGCGCGCTCGACGCCACCGGTTGGCCGTGGGTGCTGATCGAGACGGTCGGCGTCGGCCAGGTCGAGGTGGAGGTGGCCGGCGCCGCCGACACCACCGTCGTGGTGGTGAACCCGGGTTGGGGCGACGCCGTCCAGGCCAACAAGGCGGGTCTGCTGGAGATCGCCGACGTGTTCGTGATCAACAAGGCCGATCGGCCGGGCACCGACGAGACGCGCCGCGACCTCGAGCGGATGCTCGACCTCACCGCCACCGACGGCTGGCGGCCGCCCGTGCTGGCCACGACCGCGACCGCGGGCGACGGGGTAGCGGAGCTGTGGCAGGCGATCGAGGGCCACCGGGCGCACCTCGTCGACACCGCCCAGCTCGAGCCGCGTCGGGCCGCGCGGGTGGGGGAGGAGCTGGTGCACATCCTCGCCGCGCTGCTCCACGAGCGAGCCCAGGCGTCCGGCGGGCCCGAGCTCGAGGAGCTGGCCGCGTCGGTCGCGGCTCGCGCCCTCGATCCATGGACGGCCGCCGAGCAGCTGCTCCCACCGGAGTAGCGTCCCCGCGCATGTCGTCGCCGCTCGTGCTCGTCGATCGCCGTGCCGACGGAGTCGCGGTCGTACGTCTCGACAACCCGAAGGTGAACGCGCTCTCGAAGGAGATGCTGCGCCAGCTGACCGACGTGGCGGACGGCCTGCGGGCCGACCCACCTGGCGCGGTCGTCTTCACCGGCGGCGACCGCATCTTCGCGGCCGGCGCGGAGATCTCCGAGTTCCGTTCCACCGAAGAGCCCACGGAGGTCATCACCGCGCGGAGGCCGAGCACATCGGCCAGCTGTTCCTGCGAGCCCTCAACGCCGTGGCCGACATCCCGCGCGCCACCATCGCCGCCATCTCGGGCTTCGCCCTCGGCGGCGGGTGCGAGCTGGCCCTGGCCTGCGACTTCCGCATCGCCAGCGAGAAGGCGAAGCTGGGTCAGCCGGAGATCCTGCTGGGGATCATCCCCGGCGGCGGGGGCACCCAGCGCCTCGCCCGCCTCATCGGCCCGGCGCGGGCCAAGGACCTGATCTTCTCCGGCCGGCAGGTGCGGGCCGATGAAGCCCTGGCCATCGGGCTCGTGGACGAGGTGGTCCCGCCCGAGGAGGTGCTCGACCGGGCTCTCGACAAGGCGGCCGCCCTCGCCGGCGGCGCCACGGTGGCGCAGGGGCTGGCCAAGCGGGCCATCGACCGCGGGCTCGACATCACCCTCAACGGCGGCCTCGACCTCGAACAGCAGCTGTTCGCCGACGTCTTCACCACCCAGGACGCCCGCATCGGCGTGCAGTCGTTCCTCGAGCACGGCCCCGGACACGCCACCTTCACCGGAACGTGAGGTCCCGATGAGCTATCTCCCCCCTCCGCCGCCGGGCGCGGGCGCCGGTGGCTGGAACCCCGTCGGGCCCTACGCCACGTCGTCGATGCCGATGCCCGCCATGCGCCCGCTCAAGGGCCTGGCGACGGCGCTGCTCGTGCTGCTGATCCTGTCCGCGCTGGCGCAGGCCGCCGGAGCGGTGGCTCGCTCGAACCGGGCCGACCTGATCGACGAGATCGTCGCCACGCCCTTCGCGGTCGGCGAGCAGGAGGGGATCGACGCCGACAACGCGGTGGCGGCCGCCTCGATCGCCCACTGGCTGCTGCTGATCGCGATCGCAGTGGTGTTCATGAACTGGCAGTTCCGTCACGCCAAGAACGCGGAGGTGCTCGGCGCCCGCGGCGGCCTCGGACCGGGGTGGGCGATCGGCGGTTGGTTCATACCGCTCGCCAACTTCGTGCTCCCCGCCCTGCAGATCTCGCAGAGCAGCAAGGCATCCGACCTGACCGCCCGCCAGCAGCGCACCAAGCCCAAGGGCGGCGCGCTGGTGGTCCTGTGGGCCATCGTGTTCGGCCTCGGCATCATCGTGCTGCTCGGCAGCGGCGGGCTGCTCCCCTCCGACGAAGAGGGCAACATCGTCGTCGACTCGATCTCTGACCTGGAGGAGGTGGCGGACAGCGACCGCTCCGCGTCGAGCGGACACGTCATCCTCGTGCCCGCCGCCCTGCTCGGCATCGCCATGGTGCGCAGCCTCACCAAGAAGCAGACCACCGCCTACGCCGCCGTGGCCGGCAGCACGGGCCCGCCTCCTGCCGTCCCAGGTTGGGGCAACCTCCCCCCACCTCCGCCCCCCGCGGCACCACCGACTCCGAGCTGGCCCCAGGTGCCACCGCCGCCCGGCGCGCCACCGCCCCCACCACCTCCGCCCACCTAGAACGCGGAGCGGCCTAGGCCCAGGCGATGCGGCCGAGCTCGGCGATGCTGACGAGGGCGGGGTGGGCCGGGACGACGCGGACGGTCACGCCGTAGCGTCCCGCCCGGTCGCACGTGAAGCTGCCTCGGTACCGCAGGTGGCCGTTGTCGGCGGGACCGGCCTGCTCGAGCGGCACGACCTGCGGGGAGAGCAGCTCCTCGCCCTGCCCGGCGGGGCCGTGGAGCAGCTGCACCTCGACGTCCGTCGGCTCCAGCTCGCCCAGCGACACCACCGCCTCGACCCCGCGCTCCGCGCCGAGGTCGGCCACCGCGTCATCGAGCTCCACGTGGTCGACGTGCACGCCCTTCCACCCGAGCTCCACGTGCGCCTTCCACGCCGCCAGCCGGCGGGCTTCCGCGTGGCCGTCGGCCGACAGCGTGTCGGCCTGCGCCCCGGTGGGTTCGTAGAGCTGCTCGGTGTAGTCGCGGACCATCCGGGCGGCGGTCACGAACGGGCCGAGCGTGATCAGCGAGCGCTTCACGCGGTGCACCCACTTGCGGGGCACCGGACCCTGCCAGCGCTCGTAGAAGAGCGGGACGACCTGGCGCTCGAGGAGCTCGAACAGGGAGCCGGCCTCCACCTCGTCGCGGCGCTCGAGGTCGTCGACGTGCTCGGCGGACGAGATCGCCCAGCCGTTCTCGCCGTCGAAGCACTCGTCCCACCAGCCGTCGAGGATCGACAGGTTGAGGCCGCCGTTGAGGGCTGACTTCATGCCCGACGTGCCGCACGCCTCCTGGGGGCGACGCGGGTTGTTGAGCCACACGTCGGCGCCCTGCAGGAGGGAGCGGGCCACCGCGATGTCATAGTCGTCCACGAACACGAACCGGTGGCGCACCGCGGGGTCGGCGGCGAAGGCGCTGACCTGGCGGATGAGCTCCTTGCCGGAGTCGTCGGCCGGGTGGGACTTGCCGGCGAACACCAGCTGCACCGGCCGGTCGCCCGACAGCAGCATCGCCTTCAGCCGGTCCGGCTGGGAGAGGAGCAGCGTGGCGCGCTTGTAGGTGGCGAACCGCCGCGGCGAACCCGATGGTGAGCGCCCGCGGGTCGAGCACTGCCTCGGTCCACTCGACGTCGCTCGACGACAGGCCGCGCGCCATGAGCTGGTCGCGCAGCCGCTGGCGCACGAAGGCGACGAGATGCTCGCGACCTTGCTCGCGGGCGCGCCAGACCTCGTCGTCGCGGGCCTCGTCGAGGCGCTCCCAGCGGTCCGACTCGGCCTCGTGCCACTCGGGCAGCACGTGGCGCGTGAGGAGGTCGGCCATGTCGGGGGCGACCCACGTGTGGGCGTGCACGCCGTTGGTGACCGAGGTGATCGGCACCTCGTCGGCGGGGACTTCGGGCCACAGGTCGCTGAACATCTCGCGGCTGACCTCGCCGTGCAGCTTGGCGACGGCGTTCGACCGACCGGCGAGCCGCAGCCCCATCACCGCCATGTTGAAGCGCTCGTCGGGTGTGTCACCAGGACGGTGGCCGAGGGCCATCAGCTCGTCCATCGTGATGCCCACCTCGGTCGCCCAGCCGCTGAAGTAGCGCTCGATGAGCTCACGCGGGAAGCGGTCGATGCCGGCCGGCACCGGGGTGTGGGTGGTGAAGATGCAGCCGGCGCGCACCGCCTCGATGGCCTCGCGATAGGACAGGCCGGGGTCCTTCACGAGCTGCCGGATGCGCTCGAGGCCGAGGAAGCCGGCGTGGCCCTCGTTGGTGTGGAACACCTGGCTGTCGATCCCGAGGGCGTCGAGGGCGCGGACGCCGCCGATCCCGAGGAGGATCTCCTGCCGGAGCCGGTGCTCGGTCTCGCCGCCGTAGAGGCGATCGGTGATGTCGCGGAGGTCGGGCGGGTTCTCGTCGACGTCGGTGTCGAGGAGGTACAGCGGCACGCGGCCCACCTCGGCCTTCCACACCCGTGCGGCCAGCGGCGAGCCGGCCAGGTCGACCTCCACCCGCACGCCCTCGCACAAGGTGATCGCCATGGCGTGGGGATCGAGGTCGGGGTAGCGCTCCTGCTGCCATCCGTCGGTGGACAGGGACTGGCGGAAGTAGCCGTGGCGGTAGAAGAGGCCGACGCCCACCAGCGGCACACCGAGGTCGCTGCTCGCCTTGAGGTGATCGCCGGCGAGCACACCGAGCCCGCCCGAGTACTGGGGCAGGGCCTCGGCGATGCCGAACTCGGGCGAGAAGTAGGCGACCGATCGCAGCGGCGAGCTCTCGCGGGACTGGAACCAGCGATCGCCGTCGAGGTACCGCTGGAGCTCGTCGCGCACGTCGCCGAGGAAGCGTCGGAACCCGGCGTCCTCGACCAGCGCGTCGAGCCGGTCGCGGGGCACCACGCCCAGCAGGCGCACCGGATCGTGCACCGACGCGTCCCATCCGTCGGGGTCGACCCACTTGAACAGGTCGCGGGTCTGGGCGTCCCACGACCACCGGAGGTTCATGGCCAGCTCCTCCAGCGCCGCCAGCTCAGGGGGCAAGGAGGGACGGACGGTGAAGCTGCGGAGGGCCTTCATCCCGGCCGACCCTATCCAGCCGTCACCGCGGCGACCGCAGGGCGGTGCCCCCGCAACGCAACGTTCATGTCCGGTACGGTCAGCCGTCCAGCCGATCAGGGGGTCGTTGCCGTGGCGCAGCAGGTTCGGGCGGTGGTGGCCAAGGCCGTGAAGGAGCCGGTGACGGTCGAGGTGATCGACGTGCCCGATCCGGGCCCGGGCGAGGCGCTGGTGCGGGTGCAGGCGTGCGGGGTGTGCCACACGGACCTCCACTACCGAGAGGGCGGCATCAACGACGAGTTCCCGTTCCTGCTCGGCCACGAGGCGGCTGGGATCGTCGAGGCGGTCGGTCCCGACGTCCGCGACGTGGCCCCCGGTGACTTCGTGATCCTGAACTGGCGGGCGGTCTGCGGTGAGTGCCGGTCGTGCCGGCGCGGGCGCCCCTGGTACTGCTTCAGCACCCACAACGCCACGCAGAAGATGACCCTGGACGGCGTGCCGCTCTCGCCGGCGCTCGGCATCGGAGCCTTCGCCGAGAAGACGCTCGTCGCCGCCGGTCAGTGCACCAAGGTGTCGTCCGAGGTGAAGCCGGAGGTGGCGGGGCTGCTCGGGTGCGGCGTGATGGCCGGGCTCGGCGCCGCCATGCTCACCGGCGAGGTGGGTCCGGGCGACTCGGTCGCCGTGTTCGGGTGCGGCGGCGTGGGCGACGCCGCCATCGCCGGAGCTCGCCTCGCCGGCGCCGCGACGATCATCGCGGTCGACCTCGACGCCCGGAAGCTCGAGCTGGCCAAGCAGTTCGGCGCCACCCACACCGTGGACGCGTCAACCGGCGATCCTGTCGCGGCCATCCAGGCGCTCACCGACGGGAACGGTGCCGATGTGTGCATCGAGGCGGTCGGCAACCCCAAGGTCTTCGAGCAGGCGTTCTACGCGCGCGACCTGGCCGGCACCGTCGTGCAGGTCGGCGTGCCGAACCCGGAGATGCGCATCGAGATCCCGATGATCGACTTCTTCGGACGGGGCGGTCGGCTCAAGCCCAGCTGGTACGGCGACTGCCTCCCGAGCCGCGACTTCCCGCGGCTCATCGACCTCCACCTCCAAGGCCGGCTCCCGCTCGAGAAGTTCGTGAGCGAGACCATCAGCCTCGACGCCGTCGAGGAGGCCTTCCACAAGATGGAGCGAGGCGAGGTCCTCCGCTCAGTGGTCCTGCTCCCCGGTTCTTGAGAATCGGTGGTGCCGTCCTAGCCGGCGCGGAGGGCGGCGACCCGCCGACCCAGCACGTGGAGGCCGAGCGTCTCGCAGAGGTCCGCGGCGTCGGTCAGCATCTCAGCGGCGCGGTGGGCCTCAGCGGTCGCGCCGAGGAGCACGAGCGCGTGCGCCCGCTCCGTGAGCGCCAGAGCCTCGAAGGCAGGGGCCGCCACCCGACGGACCTGGTCGAGCGCCGTCCCCAGGTGGCGGTCCGCGCCGTCGAGGTCGCCGGTGGCGCGGGCCAGCATCCCGAGCACGAGCTCGACCGGTCCGACGAACACCGTCGACGTGGTGGAGCACCACCGGTCGGCGTACGGCGTGAGCGCTTCGTACAGGGTCGAGGCATGCCGACCGTGGCCGAGGTGGGCAGCGGAGTAGGCGAGCCCCCACAGCGACACCAGCCACGTGGCGTCCCGCGGCATCTCGGACAGGCGCCCCATCGCGATGTCGAGGGCCTCGGCCGCGTCGTCGAGCCGGTCCAGCTCGCAGTACAGGGTCGCCATCCAGCTGCGCACGGCCGGGTGGTCCTTGAACTGCAAGGACATCGCGCGCATCGGCTCCTCGAAGGTCTCGGCCCCGCCCCGGAACACGCGGAGCGCCATGAGCTGGCCGCCCATCACGGCCATGGCCACCTCGGGGTCGGTGCCCTTCGCGAGGGCCTGGTCGAGCGCCGCTGACGCCTGCTCGTCGGCGCCGTCGTAGTCACCGGCGATGCCCAAGCGCATGGCCCGGTAGGCCGCCACCCATGGGAGGAACCCGGGCATCTGCAGGGCCTCGGCCACGCGGGCGGCCTCGTCGCCCGCCTGGTCCGCGGCGTCGAGGTCTCCCATCTCGAGGAGCGTCTGCTGGCGCAGGAAGTGGGTGCGGTAGATCATCCGTCCGTCGCCGAGCTCGTCGGCCAGCGTGAGGATCTCGTTGGCCTGTGCCAGCCGCATGCTTGGGTCGACGTCGATGCCGATCGTGGCCCAGGCCCGCGAGGACAGCGCCTCGAGCAGCACGTGCGGATCGTCCAGCGACCGCGCCAGCGTGACCGCCTCGTCGCCCAGCGCACCGCGTCGTCCGATCTCGGTCGTGTAGTAGAGCTCGACGGCGAGCCGTCCCAGGAGCTGGGCGCGCAGCGAGCCGTCTTCGGGCCCGAGGCGCTGGAGCGCCTCCTCCATCTGCTCCGTGAGCCCCGCGTTCTGGCGAACGGTGATGGCGTATCCGCCGAGGGTGTCCGACAGCCCGAGCACGGCGTGGGCCAGCTCCACCGGTTGGTCCGTCGCCCTGGCCACGTCGACGGCGAGGCCGAAGGTGGCCTGCGCCCGAACGGTGTCGCCGGCCGACGCCCGCGCCTCCCCGAGCTCGAGCAGCACCTGGAGCCGATCCTGGTCGCGGTCCTCGCTGGGGTCGTCGAGCATCTCGAGCACGCGCTCGAGCACATTGACGGCGTCCTCGTACGCGAACTGGGCCCGGGCCAGCCCCGCCGCGCGCCGGGCGAAGGTGAGGGCGGGACCGATGTCGCCGACCGGGGCCGCCTCGATGTAGTGGTGGGCGAGGGCGGCGATGGGTTTCGAGCCGTTGTGGCGGAGCCCGTTGAGGGCATCACCGACCCGGCGGTGCAGCCGCGCCCGGCGGATGGCGCTCAGCCCGTCGAAGAGGACTTCGCGCACGAGCACGTGGGCGAACGCGTAGCGACCTACCGCGCCTTCGCGCTCGGAGATGATGCGCGCATCCGCCGCTTCGTCGAGGGCGTCCAGCACCGCATCGTCGCTGAGGTCGAGGACGTGCTGCACGACGTCGGTGTCGAACTCGGTGCCGATCACGGACGCGGCGGCCACCGCCCGCTGGCACGCGTCGGACAACGAGGCGAGGCGGCGCCCGATGACCTCGCGCACGCTCTCTGGGAGTCCGACCTCCGCCGCGCGGATCGCGGCCAGCGGTGCGTTGCCGCCGATGGCGCCGACCTGGCGCAGGTGGAGGAGGAGCTCGTGCACGAAGAAGGCGTTGCCCTCGGTGTCCTCGTGCAGCGCCTTCGCCAGCGCGGCGGCGGCCTCGACGTCGGCGATGCCGGCGGCGTCGGCCACCAGCTCCGAGACGGCGTCGACCGAGAGCCCGCCGACGGACAGGCGCTCGGCGAGGTGCCCCCGCCGCCAGGTGGCGAGCAGGTCGGCGAGCGGGTGCTGGGGCGACAGGTCGGTGTCGCGAAACGTTCCGACGACGAGCAGCGGTGCCGGGTCGTCGACGCGCAGGAGGTGGTCGAGGAGCAGCAGCGTCGAGGTGTCCGCCCACTGGAGGTCTTCGAGCACGACGAGCGTCGGGCGCTCGCCCGCCACGAACGACAGGACGTTCGACACCGCGTCGAAGAGGCGGTAGCGCTCCGTGTCGGCGTCGATGCGGTCGGGCCGGCGGGACCCGTCGTCGAGCTCGGGGATCAGGCGGGCGAGGATGCCGACGCTGGCGCCGAGGTGGGCACGCAGGTCGTCGACGGGCACCGTGCGCACCTGGGCCCGGAGAGCTTCGATGACCGGTTGGTAGGGCACCACCGCGTCGCTGGGGCAGCGGCCCGTGACGACGCCCGCGCCGGTGCGTGCCAGCCGGGCGCCGAGGTGGGCGCAGAGCGCGGTCTTGCCGATGCCCGGTTCGCCGGACACGAGGACGAGCTGGCGCGTGCCGCTGCACGCGCGGTCCCAGGCCGCCTCCAGCTGCGCCAGCTCGGCGTCGCGGCCCACGAAGAGCGGCTCGTCGCTCGGGACGGGATCGCCCGTGCGCGGGGCCAACACCGGCTCCGGGCGGCGCAACGGCAGGTCGAGCGACGGGTCTTGGCGCAGCACCGCCGCCTCCAGCTCCCGTACCTCGAGCGACGGCTCGATGCCGAGCGTCTCGGCCAGCTCGGTGCGCACCCGTTGGTAGGCGCGCAGCGCGTCGCCCTGCCGGCCGCTCCGGTAGAGGGCGACGATCAGCTGCTGCCAGAACCGCTCCCGCAACGGGTGGGCGGCGACCAGCGGCTCGAGGTCGGCGATCGCGGTGTGGTGGTCGCCAACGGCGAGGTCGGCGTCGATGCGATCCTCGATGGCGGCGATGCAGGACTGCTCGATCCGCTCGGCCGAGCCCATGAGGCACCCCGACGTCCCCACGTCGACCAGCGCCTGGCCCCGCCAGATCCCCAGGGCGTCGCGGAGCGAGGTCGCCGCCGCCGCCGGGTCGCCCGCGGCCAGGTGCGCTCGACCGGCTGCCGCCCCGGCCTCGAAGCACTGGAGGTCGAGCTCGCCAGGCTCGACGCGCACCAGATAGCCAGGCGGCGACGTGACGATCCGCGTGTCGGCGCCGATGGGCCGCAGGATCTTTCGCAGCTGCGAGATGTACGCGCGCACCGAGGTGCGGGCCCCGTCGGGCGGTTCGCCGTCCCACAGGCAGTGGGCGAGTCGCTCGGTGGGCACCACGCGGTTGGCGTCGAGCAAGAGGATCGCCAGCATGGCGCGCAGGCGCTCTGCACCGATGAACGCCACCTCCGCCCCGGCCCGCACCTCTAGTGGTCCCAGCACCCGGAACTCCATGCGCCCCCCAAAAGTTCCGTCGTCTTCCTCTTGAGAGTCTCCTTTTGTGACTGAGATGGTTCAACAGGACATCGGGCACAGCTGGGGTGTCATGTGGTGCACGTTCAGTCTGTGTCCGATGGCACGCGCAACGCAGGAGCAACCACGACGCAACGGACAACGCGGAAGATGCGGGCATGCGGACGACAGAGGTGGATCTTCAGGAGCTGGCGGGCCTCCCTGCCCTGGCCGGGTGCACGTGTGCCGAGCTGGCTCAGCTCGACGCCCGGGCGACCGAGCTGCGGGTGCGAGCGGGGCGCACGATCTGCCACCAAGGCACCAGGGCGCGCGAGATCGTGATCGTGCTCGACGGCTTCGCCACGATGACGCGGGCCGGTGTGCTCGCCGGGCAGGCGGGACCGGGCACGATCCTCGGTGGCGCGGAGGTCGCGGGCGGCCGCGACCACGAGGCGACGGTGACCACGCGCTCGGTGGCGCGGATCCTGGTGATCGGCACCGCTGACTACGCGGACCTCCAGGTGATCGCACCCAGCCTCGCCGGGCGGCTCGCCGGCGTGGTCGACGTGCGCACCCGCGAGGTCGAGCGCCGGATGCCCGTGCGGGTGCCGGCCTTCGCCTTCCAGCCCGCCTGATCCCTGCGGCCCGGGTGGCCGCTCGCAGCCCGGCTCGTAGGGTGGTCGGCGTGCTGACGCCGATCGTGATCGACGACGTCCATCCCCGGACGCCCACGGGGTTCCCCGCCAAGGCGGTCGGCGGGGAGCGGGTGCCCGTGTCTGCGGTCCTGGTGGCCGACGGCCACGACCAGCTCGGGGCCCGCGTCCGCTGGCATCGCGCCGGCGAGGACGACTGGGACTCGGCGCCGATGGAGAGCGTCGGGAACGACCGGTGGACGGCATCGATCTCGGTCTCGGCGATCGGCTTGCACGAGCTGGTGATCGACGCGTGGACCGACCGCTACGCCACCTGGCGCCACGAGATCGAGGTGAAGGCGGCCGCCGGCAAGGACGTGGAGCTCGAGCTCGAAGAGGGCGCGCGCCTGCTCGAGGACCTGGCCGACCAGCTGTCGAGCGACGACGGGCCGGCCCGGCTGCGAGCCGCCGCCACAGCCATCCGCGCGACCGACCGGCCGGTGGAGGCACGGCTGGCGGCGGGGTGCCACGACGAGGTGGCGGCGCTGGCCGCGGATCTTCCTGACGCGCGCCTCTCGTCCTCGCCGCCCTACCCGCTGTGGGTCGACCGGCCGCACGCCGGCCACGCCGCCTGGTACGAGCTCTTCCCGCGATCCTTCGGCGGCCTGAAGGGCGCGGCCGAGCAGCTCGCCTACGTGGCCGACCTCGGCTTCGACGTCGTGTACCTGCCGCCGATCCACCCCATCGGCACGACCCACCGCAAGGGCCGCAACAACACGCTCGGCGCGGGGCCCGACGATCCCGGCAGTCCGTGGGCGATCGGGAGCGTGGAGGGTGGCCACGACGCCGTGCACCCGGATCTGGGCACGATCGACGACTTCGACGCCTTCGTGGCCCGCGCCGCCGAGCTCGGCATCGAGGTGGCGCTCGACTACGCGCTCCAGGCCAGCCCCGACCACCCTTGGGTGCGCGATCACCCCGAGTGGTTCCAGCAACGGCCGGACGGGTCGATCCGCCACGCCGAGAACCCGCCGAAGGTGTACCAGGACATCCACCCGATCGAGTTCTGGCCGGCCGAGGAGTCGGACCGGGTCGCGCTGTGGGAGGCGTGCCGCGACGTGCTCGAGCACTGGATCGCGCACGACGTCCGCACGTTCCGCGTCGACAACCCGCACACCAAGCCCCTCGCCTTCTGGGCGTGGCTCATCGAGGACATCCACCAACGGCACCCCGAGGTGCTCTTCCTCGCCGAGGCGTTCACCACGCCGGCGATGATGGCGAAGCTGGCCGAGGTGGGGTTCAGCCAGAGCTACACGTACTTCACCTGGCGTCACGCCGCCTGGGAGCTGCGCGAGTACGTCACCGAGCTCAGCCACGGGCCCGTCGTCGACTACATGCGACCGTCCTTCTGGCCCAACACACCCGACATCCTCGACGACGTCGTCCTGCGCAACGCCCCCCCGGCCGCCTTCGCGATGCGGTTCGTGCTGGCCGCCACGCTGGTGCCGCTGTACGGGATCTACTCCGGCTACGAGCTGTGCGAGAACGAGCCGGCCAGCGACACCAACACCGAGTACCTGCACTCCGAGAAGTACGAGCTCAAGGCGCGCGACTACGACCAGCCGGGTTCGCTGGCGCCGCTGATCCGGTCGGTGAACGCGAGCCGCCGTCGTCACCCGCAGGTGTGGTCGCTGCGCGACGTGCGCTTCCACCACGCCGACGACGACGAGCGCTTCCTCGTGTACAGCCGGGGGCACCTCGACACGGAGCTGCTGCTGTGCGTCGTGCACCTCGATCCCCACGAGGCCCACGACACCACCGTGCGCCTCGACCTCGGCGCGGTGGGTCTGCCCGCCGATCGGCCCTACCAGCTCTACGACGAGCTCAGCGGCGACACGTTCGTGTGGGGCGGGGAGGCGGCCTACGTGCGGCTCGACCCCGCCCGCGGCCAGGTCGCGCACCTCTTCCACGTCACCTGCTGAACCGCGAGGCAATGGGTCCCATCAGCGAGGAGTCGAGGCGATCGGTCCCGCATGTGGGACCCATTGCCTCCGGTCCCCGCCGTCGGGACTTATTGCCTCGCCGATGTGCCAGCCTGGGAGCGGATGACGCCCCCCATCGATCCCGCTGACGCGCGCTGGTACCAGCGCGCCGTGTTCTACGAGGTGTTGGTGCGCGGGTTCTTCGACTCCACCAACGACGGCACGGGCGACCTCGAGGGCCTCACGAAGAAGCTCGACTACCTCGAGTGGCTCGGCATCGACTGCATCTGGCTCCTGCCGTTCTACGACTCGCCCCTGCGGGACGGCGGCTACGACATCAGCGACTTCTTCACCGTGCTCCCCGAGTACGGCGACATCGAGGACGCCCGCAAGCTCATCGCGGAGGCGCACAGGCGCGGCATGCGCGTCATCGCCGACATGGTGATGAACCACACGTCCGACCAGCACCCCTGGTTCCAGGAGAGCCGGCAGGACGCCACGAACCCCAAGGCCGACTGGTACGTGTGGGGCGACGACGACCAGCGGTGGAGCGAGGCCCGGGTGATCTTCGTCGACACCGAGCCGTCCAACTGGACCTACGACGCCCAGCGGGGTCAGTACTTCTGGCACCGCTTCTTCCACCACCAGCCCGACCTCAACTACGACAACCCCGAGGTGGCCGAGGCCATGCTCGACGTCGTCCGGTTCTGGCTCGACCTCGGGCTCGACGGGTTCCGCCTCGACGCCGTGCCCTACCTGTTCGAGCGGGACGGCACCAACGGCGAGAACCTCCCCGAGACGCACGAGTACCTGCGCCGGGTCCGCAAGATGGTCGACGACGAGTTCCCCGGGCGCGTGCTGCTGGCCGAGGCGAACCAGTGGCCCGAGGACGTCGTCGACTACTTCGGGCCGGAGGGGGAGGAGTGCCACATGTGCTTCCACTTCCCCCTCATGCCGCGCATGTACATGGCCGTGCGCCGCGAGCAGCGCCACCCGATCACGGAGATCCTCGCCCAGACGCCCGAGATCCCCGACGGCTGCCAGTGGGGCATCTTCCTGCGCAACCACGACGAGCTCACGCTCGAGATGGTCACCGACGAAGAGCGCGACTACATGTACGCCGAGTACGCCAGCGACCCGCGCATGCGGCGCAACATCGGCATCTCCCGCCGCCTGTTCCCGCTGCTCGAGAACGACCAGGACCTCGTCCAGCTCTTCCACGCCCTGCTGTTCTCGATGCCTGGCAGCCCCGTCCTCTACTACGGCGACGAGATCGGGATGGGCGACAACATCTTCCTCGGTGACCGCGACGGCGTGCGCACACCGATGCAGTGGACGCCCGACCGCAACGGCGGGTTCTCCACCGCCGACTTCGCGCAGCTCTACCTGCCGCCGCTGATGGACCCGGTCTACGGCTTCCAGGCGGTGAACGTGGAGGCGGAGCAGCGCAACCCGTCGTCGTTCCTGCACTGGTTGCGACGCCTGCTCGAGGTGCGCAAGGAGCACCCCGTGTTCGGCACCGGTTCCTTCGAGGTGCTGCACGCGGACAACCCGTCGGTGCTGGCCTACCTGCGCGCCGACGCCACCGACACGGTGCTGTGCGTGCACAACCTCAGCCGCTTCCCGCAGCCCTGCGAGCTCATGCTCGAGAAGCACGCCGGGATGGTGCCGGTGGAGCTCACGGGCCGGGTGCCGTTCCCGCCCATCGGTGAGCTGCCGTACTTCGTCACCCTCGCCCCCCACGGCTTCTACTGGTTCAGCCTGGCCGAGAGCGGGGAAGAGGAACCCCCGTGATCGATCCAGACCGCCTCTCCGGCCTGCTCATCGAGCACCTCCCGGGCCATCTGACCCGCCAGCGCTGGTCCGGCGCCCACGACCGCGAGGTCATCGGGATCGACATCGTGTGGCTCGATGTCCTCCAGCCCGACGAGCCGCTGCTCGTGTGGGCGATGGTCGACGCCACCTTCGCCGACGGCGGCCGCCATCGCTACCAGCTGTTCGTCGGCGGTCGCCGCGCCGACTCGTGGCCGGACTTCCTCGAGGGCAAGGACCGCGAGCTCCTCGTGGTGGCCCCCGGCCGCGACGGCGACGTCGTCCTCTACGACGCGCTGGTCGACCCCGACCTGGCCATCGCCGTCCTGCACCTCGTGTCGCCCGACACGGTGGTGGAGGTGCGCCGGCCCATCGTGCTCGAGCACTCCAACAGCTCGGTGGTGTTCGACGAGGCCACCATCCTCAAGGTCTTCCGCAAGGTCGAGCCCGGTCCGAACCCGGACGTGGAGATCCCGCGTCGGCTGGCCGAGCACGGCTACCCGAACGTGCTCCCGCCGCTCGCCGAGCTCCGGCGGGACGACACCGACCTCGCCGTCGTCCGCGAGTTCCTCGTGGGCGCCACCGAGGGCTGGCAGCTGGCTCGCACGTCGGTGCGTGACGTGCTCGCCTCCCGGCTCCCGCCCGAGGAGAGCGGTGGTGACCTGGCGCCCGGCCTCTCGCGCCTCGGGTCGACCATCGCCGGCCTCCACATCGCGATGGTCGAGGCGTGGGGCGCGACCCCCGGCGACGCGGAGCAGTGGGTCACGGAGATGGAGGCGCAGCTCGACGAGGTGCTGCAGGCCACCGATGCGCCCACCCTCGACCTGGAGGTGCTCGAGGCGCTCGACCCGGACGCCGTCCGGCGCCGGCTCGGCGCCGCCCGCGCCCTCACCGACGCCGGCCAGGAGATCCGGATCCACGGCGACCTCCACCTCGCCCAGGTGATCCAGGTCGACGCCGGGTGGATCGTCCTCGACTTCGAGGGCGAACCGGCCCGGCGCCGTGCCGACCGGTTCACGCTGTCCTCGCCGCTCCGCGACGTGGCCGGCATCCTCCGGTCGCTCCACTACGCCGCCGCCTCCGGGCTGGCCGAGTGGGACCAGGGCGACGACGAGCTCTGCGATCTCCTCGCCGCGTGGGAGCAGCGCAACCGCGACGCGTTCGTCGAGAGCTACCTCGCCTACGGCGGCATCGAAGGGCTCCTTCCGGCGGACCCGTCGAGCCGGGCGACGCTGCTCGCTGCCTTCGAGCTCGACAAGGCCGTGTACGAGCTCGGCTACGAGCTGGGGCACCGCCCCGACAAGGTGTCGATCCCGCTGGAGGGCATCGAGCGCCTCGTCCACGGGCCCGTGCCGACATGACCGACCTGGCGCGGGTCGACGGCCTGCCCAGCGAGTTCGACCTCCACCTGTTCGCCGAAGGCAAGCACGAGAGGCTGTGGGAGGTGCTGGGCGCCCACGTCAGCGAGCTCGACGGTCAGGCGGGCACCACGTTCGCGGTCTGGGCGCCTCACTCCCGCCAGGTGTCGGTCGTCGGCCCCTGGAACCGGTGGGACGCCGCCACCCAGCCGCTCCAGCGACTCGACGCCGGGGTGTGGGCCGGCTTCGTGCCCGGCGTGCGCAGTCGCACCCAGTACAAGTACGCCCTCACCGACGCCGCCGGGCACATCACCCACCGGGCCGACCCGATGGCGCAGTTCGCCGAGCACTCCGGGGGGATGGCCAGCATCGTGTTCGCCAGCGAGCACGAGTGGGCCGACGACGAGTGGATGGCGGCCCGCCCGAACACCGACCCGGTGACCGATCGGCTCAGCGCCTACGAGGTGCACCTCGGCTCGTGGCGTCGGCACGACGACGGCCGCGTCCTCTCGTACCGCGAGCTGGCCCCGCAGCTGGCCGACTACGTCCACGAGCTCGGCTTCACCCATGTGGAGCTCATGCCCGTGGCCGAGCACCCGTACGAGCCGTCGTGGGGCTACCAGGTCACGGGCTTCTACGCCGCCACCTCCCGCTTCGGCGACCCCGACGACTTCCGGTGGTTCGTCGACCACCTCCACCAGCGCGGGATCGGCGTGATCGTCGACTGGGTGCCTGCCCACTTCCCCCGTGACGCGGGTGCGCTCGTCCGCTTCGACGGCCGACCGTTGTACGAGCACACCGACCCGCAGCGCGCCGAGCACCCCGACTGGGGCACCCTCGAGTTCGACCACGGTCGTCCCGAGGTGCGCAACTTCCTGATCGCCAACGCCCTCTTCTGGCTGGGCGAGCTGCACGTCGACGGGCTACGCGTCGACGCCGTCGCCTCGATGCTCTACCTCGACTACTCGCGCCGCGACGGCGAGTGGAGCCCGAACGTGCACGGCGGCCACGAGGACCTCGAGGCGGTGGCGTTCCTGCAGGAGCTCAACCGCGTCGTGCACCGCGTGCAGCCTGGCGTCCTCACGATCGCGGAGGAGTCCACCGCGTGGGAGGGCGTGAGCCAGCCGGTGGACCAGGGCGGCCTCGGCTTCACGCACAAGTGGAACATGGGGTGGATGCACGACACGCTCGGCTACTGGTCCACCGAGCCGTCCGACCGGCCCTCCCACCACGCCCAGCTCACCTTCGGGTTCACGTATGCGTGGGCCGAGCACTTCGTGCTGCCGTTGAGCCACGACGAGGTGGTGCACCTCAAGAAGCCGTTGGTCGGCAAGATGCCGGGCGACGACGACCAGCGCTTCGCCAACCTGCGCTCCCTCTACGCGTGGATGTGGGCCCACCCCGGCAAGCAGCTCCTCTTCATGGGCGGCGAGCTGGCCGAGACCCGCGAGTGGTCGCACGACCGCAGCCTCGACTGGGGTCTGCTCGACGACGCGCGCCACGCCGGGGTGCAGCACCTGGTCGCCGACCTCAACGCGTTGCAGGCCGCCCACCCGGCGCTCCACCGGAGCGACGGCGACCCTGACGCGTTCGCGTGGCTCGAGGTGGAGGACGCGCAGCACAGCGTGCTGGCGTTCGAGCGCCTCGACCCCGGCGGCGACGACGTGGTCGTGTGCCTGGCCAACCTCCAGGCGGTCGAGCGGCCGGGCTACCGGATCGGGCTGCGCCATCCCGGCCACTGGCGCGCGTTGATGTCCACCGACGACCACCGCTACGCGGGCACGGCGAGCGGCGCGCTCCAGCTCCTCGCCGAGCCGGTGCCGTGGCAGGGCCGCGCCCACTCCGCGCTCCTGACGCTGCCCCCGCTCTCCGTGCTCTACCTCGCGCCGGACGGCTGATGGCCACGTCGCTGGTCATCCACGGCCACTTCTACCAACCGCCGCGGGAGGACCCGTGGACGGGTGAGGTGCCCGAGCAGCCCGACGCCGCCCCGTTCCACGACTGGAACGAGCGCATCACCGCCGAGTGCTACGGCCCGAACACCACCGTCGGCGTGACGGGCGACGACGGCCAGAGCTTCGTCGTCAACAGCTTCGAGCACCTGTCGTTCAACGTCGGACCCACGCTGCTGTCGTGGTTGGAGGCGCACCACCCGATCGTCTACGAGCGCATCCTGAAGGCGGACGCCAACGCCGCCCGGGGGATCGCGCAGGGCTACGGCCACGCCATCCTCCCGCTGTGCAACGGCCACGACCTCCGCACCCACGTGCGCTGGGGGATCGCCGACTTCGTCCACCGGTTCGGTCGGCGGCCGGCCGGCATGTGGCTGCCGGAGACGGCCGTCAGCGACGAGGTGCTCACCACGCTTGCCGCGGACGGGATCCGCTTCACGATCCTGGCCCCCGGCCAGATCGAAGCCGTCCGCCCCCTCGGCGCCGATGACGACGCGTGGGAGCGGCACGGCCTGGCCGAGCACGAGGGGTTGGGTCCGATCCCGCCCGTCCCCGAGGCGCCCGGTGCCCTCGACACCACGCGCCCGTTCCGGTGGCAGCACCCGGCTCGCCCCGACGTGGCCGTCGAGCTGGTCGTGTACGACGGCGCACTCGCCCACGCCCTCGCCTTTGCCCGCCCCACCAGCGAGGACATCGTGCGCACCGCCGTCGAGCACGCCGGGCCCGACGGGCTGGAGGCTGCCGCCACCGACGGCGAGACGTTCGGCCACCACCACAAGGGCGCCGAGCACGACGTCGCCCACGCCCTCACCGTTGGTGCCGCCCGACGTGGCGTCGCCACGCCGCGGCTGGTCGACCTGCTCGACTCGCTCCCGCCGACCCACGAGGCACGGGTGCGGGTGAGCGCCTGGTCGTGCGCCCATGGCGTGGGCCGGTGGATGACCGACTGCGGGTGCCACACCGGGGGAGATCCGGGTTGGACCCAGGCGTGGCGGGAACCGCTGCGCCAGGCCCTCGACCTGCTGCGCGACTGGGGCGTCGAGCTCATGGACGGCATGGGCCGCGAGCTCCTGCGCGACCCGTGGGCGGCGCGGGACGACTACCTCGACCTGCTCCTTGGCGCCCGATCGTGGGAGGACTTCTCTGCCGAGCACGTCGTCGGCGACGGCCACCGGGCCGGCGTGCTGCTCGACGCCCAGCGCAACGCGCTGCTGATGTACACGTCGTGCGGCTGGTTCTTCAACGACCTGGCCGGCATCGAGACCGTGCAGATCCTTCGCTACGCGGCACGGGCCATCGACCTGTACGAACAGCTCGGCGAGAAGCCCCCGGTCGACGCGTTCCTGGAACGCCTGGCCGAGGCCCAGTCCAACGACCCGACCGCCGGCGACGGCCGCCGCCTCTGGTTCGACCAGGTCCTGCCCCACTGATCTGGGTACGGCGCCGGTAGCCTGCGGCTCCGTGAGCACCCAGATCCAGACCTGCTACCGGCACCGCGACCGGCGCGCCGGGGTCGTCTGCCAGCGGTGCGATCGCCCGATCTGCCCCGACTGCATGCGCCAGGCGTCCGTGGGCTTCCACTGCCCCGAGTGCACCAAGCAGGGCGCGCAGAAGGTGGTCCGGCCGAGCCAGCTGCTCAACGTGCGCCCCATCGTCAGCCAGGTCCTCATCGCCATCAACGTGGCGATCTTCGCGGCCGGCATCGGCCCCGGGCTCCAGACGCGCGCAGTGGTCCGGGAGGACTTCGGCCTCGGCTCCGTCACGCTCTCCAACGGGCAGGCGTTCGGCGTGGCCGACGGCGAGTGGTACCGGCTGCTCACGTCCGGCTTCCTCCACTTCAACATCCTCCACATCGCCTTCAACATGTTCGCCCTGTACCAGCTGGGCCTGCTGCTGGAGCGCGTGTTCGGTCGGGTCCAGTTCGGCCTCGTCTACATCGTGTCCCTGCTCACCGGCTCGCTCGGCGTGATGATCGTGTCGCCGACCAACCTGACCATGGGTGCGTCCGGTGCGGTGTTCGGGATGATGGGCTTCGCCTTCATGGCGCTGCGGGCACGTGGCATCGATCCGTTCAGCACCAGCCTCGGCACGACGATCATGCTGAACCTGCTGCTCACCTTCACGCTGTCGCGCTACATCTCGGTGGGCGGGCACGTCGGCGGCTTGATCGGCGGCCTGGTGTGCGGGTGGATCCTCACGGACGTCGGCCCGAAGTACCTCAAGGACAAGGCCGTCATCCTCGGCACCGTCGCGATGGTCGGCGTGGTGGCGGCCGGTTCGGCGATCCTGATCGCCTAGAAGCGCTCCGCCAGCCGCTTCAGGTTGCGACGCCAGACCCAGCGCAGCACCGGCTTGCTGGCGAACGCGCCCACCGGCCCGCCCAGCCACAGCGGGAAGACGAGCCGCTCCCGCCACTGGAACTGCGTGCGACCGCCCCGCGCCTTCTTGAGCGTGAACCGGCCGGTGCCCGTGACGACGCCCGAGTGGCGCACGCCCATCGACCGCCCCGGTACCCACTCGGTGATCTCCATCACGTCGGTGAGCCGGATGGGCCCGATCTTGGTGTCGCACTCGAACCGCGTGCCGACCCCCGACCGCTGCTCGCCGAGGAACCGGATCTCGCGGGCGTCGGCCATCCAGCTCACGTGGCTCGCAAGGTCCTCGACGTCCGCCCACACCTGCTTCGGCGGCGCGTCGATGATCGTCGACACCCGGATCCTCGCCACCCGCTGACGGTACCCGCCCAACGTCTGTGGTCGATTTCGTCCGCCATCCGAACGTTTTCGACCACAGACGCTGAAGCCCGCCGCAAACCGTCTCAAGAATGCGTGAGGGAGCGGGCCGCTGCCTCCACCACCAGGCCGGTGGCGCACAACAGGTCTTCGCTCTGGTCGGGGCCGACCAGCTGGACGCTGGCGGGGAATCGGCCGCCGGTGGGCACCGGCAGGGCGAGGCTCGGGTGGCCGGCCTGGTTGATGGGGAGGTTGGTGCGGCGCGTGACCGGCGCTGGCTCGTCGACGCGGGTGGGGAACATGGCGATCGTGGGCCACGCCAGCACCGGCGCACTGGCGAACGCCGCCGCCAGCTCCGCCCGCCACTCGGCCTTGTTGGCGAGACCGGCCTCGTACCGCGGCGGGTGACGTCGCGGCCCTGCTCCATGCGCTCGACGATGTCGGCGCCCAGCCCGTCGGGGTCGCGCTCGTAGAGGTGGTGGTCGACGATCCAGTACTCGTGGAACATCACCGCCCACCCGGCGTCGTTGGCGGCGTCCCAGCCGGGCAGGATCACGTCGACCACCTCGAGCTCCGACGCCGCGAGTGCCGCGTCAACCGCCGCGTCGATGGCGGGGTCGACGTCGGGCATCCGCACCCGGCCGATCACCGGTGCGCCCGAGTCGGCGGCCACGAAGCCAGGCTCCATCAGCGCCATCCCCGCGATGACGCCGGCGACGTCGCGCGCCATCGGGCCCAACGTGTCGAGCGACGGCGCCAGCGGCCACACGCCGTCGAGCGGGATGCGACCCCAGGTCGTCTTCAGCCCCGCGGTGCCGCAGCAGGCCGAGGGGTTGCGGATCGAACCAGCCGTGTCGCTGCCGATGGCGATGTCGACCTCACCCGCCGCCAGGGCCACCGCGTTGCCGCTGGAGCTGCCGCCCGGGATGCAGTCCGGGTCGAAGGGGTTCACCGGGGTGCCGAAGTGCTCGTTCACGCCGGTGCCGCCGCAGGCCAGCTCGTGCAGGTTCGTCTTGCCGACGATGGCCACGTCGGCGGCCCGCAGCGGCGCCATGCAGGCGGCGTCGGCGGTCGCCGGCGCCGCCGTGGCGGCCAGCACGCGGCACGCCGCGGTGGTGGGCGTGCCCGCGACGTCGATCAGGTCCTTGATGGCCACGCGGGGGCCGGTGCCGGGTTCGTCCATCCGCAGGATCCAGGTGCTCATCGGAGGGCACGCTATGCGGTCTGACCAGGGCGTTCGCGCTGGGATCCGCGGCGACTGTCACACCCCCTGCGCACACTCTTCGCATGGTCATCGAACTCACCCTCGCCGCCCTCGGGGTGGCCGCCGTCCTTGCTCTCGCCTTCGTCATCGGCACCCGGGCCGCCCGCTCCGGCCACCTCGCCGCCGACGAGCGGGTCACCGCCGCCCTGGAGCAGCAGGCCGCCCTCCTCGCCCAGCAGGCCGCGCAGCTCGAGGCCCGGCTCGGCATGGAGCGCGAGCACACCGTCACCGCCGCCGCCGACATGGCCGCCAAGATGGCCGGCGAGAAGCTGGGCGACTCGATGACCAGCGGCACCCGCCAGCTCGACCTTCGCACCACCGCCTTCGAGAAGCGCGTCGAGGGCCTCACCACCCAGCTCGAGCGCCTCGGCGACGTGGTCGGCGCCCTGCAGAAGGACGGCGCCCAGCAGCACGGCCAGCTCCTGTCCGGGCTCAAAGAGGCCACGTCCTCGACGCGAGCCCTGGCCGAGACCACCGGCCACCTGCGCGAGGCCCTCGCCAGCCCCAAGGCGCGCGGGCAGTGGGGCGAGCGCATGGCCGACGACGTGCTGCGCCTGGCCGGCATGGTCGAGGGCGTCACCTACCGCAAGCAGACGGGCATCGCCGGAGGGGCCATCCCCGACGTCACCTTCCTGCTCCCCGGCGGCCGCGTGCTCCACATGGACGTGAAGTTCCCGGTCGACAACTACCTGCGGCACCTCGAGGCCACCACCGACGCAGAGCGCGACACGTTCGCCAAGGCGTTCCTGCGCGACGTGCGCGGCCGCGTGAAGGAGCTGTCCACCCGCACCGGCTACATCGACGCCGACGCCACCCTCGACGAGGTGCTCCTGTTCATTCCCAACGAGAGCGTGTGGGCGTTCATCCACGAGCGCGACCCGCAGCTCATCGACGTCGCCCTCGGCCAGAAGGTGGTGCTGTGCTCGCCGGTGAGCCTCTTCGCCGTGCTGGCCGTGATCCGCCAGGCCGTGGAGCAGACGCGCCTCGCCCGCACCAGCAACGAGATCCTCGAGTGCCTGGGCGGCTTCGGCAAGGAGTGGACGAAGTTCTCCGAGTCGCTCGACGGCGTCGTGCGGAAGTTCGACACCGCCCAGCGCGGCCTCGAGGACGTCACCGGCCCGCGGCGTCGCCAGCTCGAGCGCCAGCTCGATCGGATCGAGGCCCTGCGCGCCACGCGCGACGTGGCGGAGCTGCCGCTGCCGTTCGGTGACGGCGAGAGCGAGGTCATGCGGCGCGCCAGCGGCGACGTCCGCCCGTGGGGCGTGCCCGAAGCCGGCTGACCGCCCTCAGCCCGGCGGCTCGACGGGCTCCGCCGCCGGCTCGATGGCCCGCACGTAGGCCAGGTACGGCGAGTGGGTCACCCGCACCCGCTCGCCCTCGCCATGCCCCCGCCCCGGCACGAGCACCACGAACGCGGTGATCCGATCGCGTCGGCCGTCGTCCACGGCGAGATGGGGTGGCCGGTTGCGCAGCACCTTCCCCTCGGTGGTCCGCGACCGCCCGATGTCGAGCAGCGCCCGCAGCGTGGCCACCCAGCCCCAGGCGAGGGCGGGCACGGCGACGGCCACCGCGATCACCCAGGCGATCCGGCGGATCAGGTCGAGCGAGTCCCGCTGGTCGGCGGGCAGCTCCCGCTCGATCCAGTCGACGAGGGGCCGGTACCCACGGGCGGCGGCGACGCCGATCAGGAGGGCGACGATGCCCTGGAACAGCAGCACGGACGGGATCCGGCCGCGCATGGCCTTCCGTCTCGGGTAGTGGATGTGCACCACTCGCCAGCGGCCCGACTCGTTGCTCCACGCCTCCGTGGGCGACTCGGGCGCCAGCGGTACCAAGCGCAAGATCGTGCTGGTGAGCCCGAAGGTGGTGGCGTAGCTGAGGTACCGGTCCCACACCGCGATGGCGGTGGGCGGCAGGTCGCCGAAGCCACCGGCGTCGCGCAGGTTCGCCTCCAGTCCGAGCCAACGGCCGGCGGCCGCCACGCCCGCCGGGGTGTCGCGCTCGGCCTGCAGCCGCTGCATCACGCCCTGGAAGGCGCCGATCACCGCGAACCCGATGATGAGGACGAGCGCCCACGGGTTGCCGTCGTCGCCGTTGCCCTCGCGGCTCTCCGGGATCAGCGTGACGGCCGACGCCAACGCCAGGGCCGGGGGCACCGCCACCGCCGTCATCACCGCCCGCATCCACGGCGCCCACCGGGGCCGGGACAGGCCCGCGCTGCGCATCTCGTTGCGCACGGTCCGCTCGAAGTCGTCGAACCAGGCGGTGCCGGTGGCGTCGTCCGGCAGGGTCAGCGCCGCGAGGAGCACCGGGTCGCCGTGGCCGGACTCCTTCACGAGCCGCACGACCTTGGCCTCGTACGGCGTGAGGTTGCTCGGACCGCCGGGCGCGACGGCCACCGTGAACTGGTCGAGGCCGATCTGGTCGATCACCAGCACGCGCCGCGCCGTCAGGTCGATGAGGGTGGCGGCCGCCGCCGAGCGGTCGAACCGCCAGCCGTTGGTGAGCGTCCCGACCACGGCCGGCGACTCGTCACCACCGACCTCGAGGCCCGAGGATGCCGGCTCGACGTCGGGCGGGGTGGTGAGCCCGGACAGCACCATGAGGACGCCGGCCCACAGGCCGGTGCCCGCGAGGAAGGCGATGGCCAGGAGCTCGGCCTTGTCGCGGTCGAAGGTGGAGGCGGCCAGCAGCATCGGACTGGTCGTCAGTCTGGCGCGCGGTGAAATGCAAGCCAGACCACTGAGGTCGCGCCGGTAGCGTCGCCAGGCCATGGCACGGCCCTCTCATCGTTCGGATGTGGGCCTGCTCGCCGCGTACCTGCGTCCCGAGCGGGCCAGGCTGCTGGTGCTGGGCGTGGTCCTGTTGGTCTCCACGCTGGCGCCGGTGGCCGGACCTGTGCTGCTCGGGCACGCCATCGACGCGGCGTTGCGCGGTGAGCCGACCTCCGACCTCGTCGGCATCGCCGTCGTCTTCCTGTTCGTCACCGTCGGCTCCGACGCGCTGCAGGTCATCGTCACGTGGCAGTCGGTCGCCCTCGCCTGGCGGGTGGGCAACCGCCTGCGCCTCGACCTCGCCAAGCACGCCCTGCGGCTCGACCTCGACTGGCACGCCGACCACAGCGCCGGCCTCCTGATCGAGCGGCTCGACGGCGACGTGGCCGCCATCGTCGACTTCTCGTCGGTCGCGGTCCTGCAGCTGGTGGGCAACGCCATCCTGCTCGTCGGCGTCACCGTCGTGTCGTTCGCCATCGACTGGCGGGCCGGGCTGCTGATCCTCGCGTCGGTGGCGGTGGGCGGCTTCCTGATGATCCGCCTGCGCATGGTGGCGGTGCCGGCGCACGACGCCGAGCGCGAGATCCAGTCCGAGCTCTACGGCGACCTCGAGGAGCGCCTCGGCGGGCTCGAGGACCTGCGCGCCAACGGGGCCGGGGCCTACGCCGTGCACCGGCTCGAGCACCACTCCGCCCGCTGGTGGACCGCGGCGCGCAAGGCTGCCTTCCTCGGGGACGGCTCGTACGCGGCGGCCGCCGTGACCTACAGCCTCGGCTCCGTCCTCACCCTCGGTCTCGGCGTGCTGCTCCACCGGCAGGGCACGATCAGCCTCGGCGCGCTGCTCGCCGTGTTCCGGTTCTCGCAGATGATCCGTCAGCCCATCGAGCGCATCGCCGAGCAGATGCGGGAGTTCCAGAAGGCGGCCGCCGGCGCCCGCCGGGCCGGCCGGCTGCTCGCCGCGGTGCCGTCCGTCCCCGAGGGCCGCGGTGACCCCCTGCCGCCAGGGCCGCTGCCGGTCGACCTCGACGGCGTCGCCTTCGCCTACCACGGCGACACCGACGTCCTCGTCGACCTCGACCTCCACCTCGCCCCCGGCACGACGCTCGGCGTCGTCGGCCGCACCGGCAGCGGCAAGTCCACCCTCGGGCGGCTGCTGGCGCGCCTGTGGGACGTCACCGACGGCACGGTGCGCCTCGGCGGCGTCGACGTGCGGCACGCATCGACGGTCGACCTCCGCCACCGCGTGGCGGTGGTCAGCCAGGACGTCGAGCTGCTGCGGGCCTCGCTGCGCGACAACCTCACGTTGCTCGGCACCGTCGTGGCCACCGACGAGCAGCTGCACGCGGCCCTTGCCGACGTCGGCCTGGCGGAGTGGGCGGCCAGCCTCGGCGACGGGCTCGACACCATGCTCGACGGCGGCAGCGGCCTGTCCGCCGGGCAGGCGCAGCTGCTCGCCTTCGCCCGCGTGCTGCTGGCCGATCCGGGGCTGGTCGTCCTCGACGAGGCCACCAGCCGTCTCGACCCCGACACCGAGACCCGCCTCACCGCCGCCGCCGACCGTGCGCTGCGCGGCCGCACCGTCGTGATCATCGCCCACCGCCTGGCGACCCTCGACCAGGTCGACGAGGTGCTCGTCCTCGAGCGAGGCCGCGTCCTCGAGCAAGGCGGCCGCGCCGACCTGGCCGCCGACCCCACCTCGGAGTTCGCCCGGCTGCTCGCCGTCTCCACCTCCACGAGCGGAGCCCTCGCGTGAGCCTGCGCGCCGCCCCCGGGGCGGTCCCGATCGCGCGCCAGCTCGGCCGACGCGAGCCGATCGCCTACTTCAACGCGCTGTCGTCGTGGGTGGCGTGGAACGTCCTGCCCATCCCCGCGGGGCTCGTGCTCAAGGCGGTCCTCGACCGCGTCTCCGACGACGCCGCTTCCCCCGTGCTCGGGCTGCTCCTCTTCCTCGCGGTCATCGAGGTGGGCCGCTGGGCGGTGTTCTGGTTCGCGGTGGTGCAGTGGCACGGCGTGTGGGTCTTCTGGAACACGCTGCCGCGGGTCAACATGCTGCGCTCGCTGGTCGCGGCCCCCGGTCCGGTGGTCGGGCGCCTACCGAGCTCGAGCGGCGAGGCCGTGAGCCGGTTCCGCGACGACGCCATGCACCTCTCGATGGTCCTCGACGTGTGGCTCGACATGACCGGTGTCGCCGTCGCGAGCAGCCTGGCGGTGCTCGTCATGGCGGCCGTCGATGTGCGCGTGACGCTGATCGTCGTCGTGCCGGTGCTGCTCGCCCTCGTCCTGTGCCGAATGCTCGGCAACAAGCTGCGGGCGTGGCGGCGGCGCGAGCGGGAGGCGACGGCGGCGGTCACCGGGTTCATCGGCGACGTGTTCGGCGCCATCGGCACCATCAAGGTCGCCGGCGCCGAGGCGGCGGTCGCTCGTCGCTTCCACGAGCTCGGCGAGACCCGCGCCGCCGCCGCCAGGGTCGACCAGGTGGCCACGCAGGTGCTGCGCACGTCGTCCGCGGCCATCGGCAACCTCGGGACCGGGCTCGTGGTGCTCCTGGTCGTGCCGGCCCTGGCGGCGGGCGACGCGACGCTCGGTGACGTCGGGCTGTTCGCCAGCGCGGTCGCCGTGCTCGCCAACCTGCCCCGGTGGGCCGCCAGCCTCGGCGCCTACCACCGGCAGGCGGAGGTGTCGGTGGAGCGCATGGCCCGCCTGATGCCCGATCGGGCGCCGGCAGGCGTGGTGGCGCCCGCGCCGCTGCACCTGCGCCGCGGCCCGGGCGGGTTCCCGCCGGTGCGGGTCGTCTCTCCCGACGTCCGACCGGGCGAGGACCAGCTGCAGGAGCTCACGGTCAGCCGGCTGACGGCCGTCCACCCGGGCGGCAGCGGCGGCGTGTTCGACGTCGACTTGACGGTGAGGCGGGGCACGCTCACGGTCATCACCGGCCCCGTCGGCGCCGGCAAGTCGACGCTCCTGCGGTGCCTGCTCGGGCTGGCGCCGACCGACGCCGGCGAGGTGCGCTGGAACGGCGCGCTCGTCACCGACGCGTCGCAGGTCTTCGTGCCGCCGCGCACTGCCTACGTGGCGCAGGTGCCACGGCTCTTCAGCGAGCCGCTGGCCGACGCGATCCTGCTCGGCATCGAGGCCGACGGGCTGCAGGAGGCCGTCCGCCTCGCCTGCCTCGACGACGACGTGGCGTGGATGCCCGAGGGTCTGGCCACGGTGGTCGGGGCCAAGGGCGTCCGGCTCTCCGGCGGCCAGATCCAGCGCACCGCGGCGGCCCGGGCCTTCGTGCGCCGACCCGAGCTGCTCGTGATCGATGACATATCAAGTGCACTTGATGTCGACACGGAGGCACGCATGTGGGCTCAGCTCCTGCACGCCGGCGCCACCACCACGATCTTGGTCGTGAGCCACCGCGCCGCGGTCCTCGAGCGGGCGGATCAGATCATCGAGCTCGACGAGGGCCGTAGGGTCGACGCGTGACGGACGGGCTCCCCGAGTTTCGGTACCACCCCGACCCGGTGGGCACGGGCTCGGTCGAACCCTCCGATGCGGCCTGCGAGTGCTGCGGGCAGGCCCGCGGGCACCGGTACACGGGGCCGACCTACGCCGTGGACGTGGTGGAGGACCTGTGCCCGTGGTGCATCGCCGACGGCTCGGCCGCCGAGCGCTTCGACGCCACGTTCACGGACCTTGATGGCGACGTCCCGCCCGAGGTGCTCGATGTCGTCGCCCGCCGCACGCCGGCCTTCTCGACGTGGCAGCAGGGCCAGTGGCTCTGCCACTGCGGTGATGCCTGTGCCTTCCTCGGCCCCGTCGGCCACCACGCGCTCGAGGGCCTGCCCGCCGAAGCGGCAGAAGCCGTCGTGGCCTGGGCGCGGAGCGAAGGCGGCATGGACGAGGCCGCCGCCGCGTCGTTCGCGGCCGCCCTCCACCGTGACGGCGACGCCTCCGCCTACCTCTTCCGCTGCCTCCACTGTGGCCAGCACCTCGCCTACGCCGACTTCACCTAGTCCACCCACCCCTCGCACCTGGGTGCGAAAGGCCCGGTTCCTGCGGCACTTCGCACCCGAGCTCGTGCGTCGGTCCGGGCAACGCCTGACCTACCGTGCGGGGCGTGCGCTGGATCGACGACCACTGCCACCTGCACCGGGACGTGATGATCTCCGACGAGCAGGTGGCCGCCGCCGCCGAGGTGGGCGTGGAGCGCCTGATCACCGTGGGCTGCGACATCAGCCAGTCGGCCGACTACATCGACATCGCCCGGCGCCACCCCGGCGTGGTGTGGGCCACGGCCGGGGTGCACCCCCACGACGCCAAGGACGGCATCGGTGGGCTCGAGGCCCTGCTCGGGGAGCCCGAAGTGGTGGCGGTGGGGGAGTGCGGCCTCGACTTCCACTACGACCACTCGCCCCGCGACCAGCAGGCCGAGGTGTTCGCCGCCCAGATCGCCCTCGCCCTGGCCTACGACCTCACCCTGGTGATCCACACGCGCGAGGCGTGGCCGGAGACGTTCGACGTCCTCGCCGCCGAAGGGGTGCCGCCCCGCACGGTGTTCCACTGCTTCACGGGCGGTCCGGAGGAGGCGCGGAGGTGCCTCGACCTCGGCGCGGTGCTGTCGTTCAGCGGCATCGTGAGCTTCCCGTCGGCCACCGACCTGCACGCCGCCGCGCAGCTGTGCCCGCTCGACCGGCTGCTCGTCGAGACCGACAGCCCGTACCTCGCGCCGGTGCCGCACCGCGGCAAGAAGAACCAGCCGGCGTGGGTGGTCGACGTGGCCACCGCGCTGGCGGCGGTGAAGGGCGTCGCGCTGGCCGATGTCGCCTCCGCGACATGGGACACGGCCCATGCCACGTACCGCCTGCCCCCTGGTTGATCGGTGAACGCAGTGTTCCCCAAATCACAAGGCTGTTGTTTGCATTTGTGTTACGGACCTGCGTAACGTCCTCCGGATGTTCCGGAGAGGGCCAAGTCCGTCGCGAGCCATGCCCCGCCACCTGGCGGAGGGCATGGAGCGCCACCCCTCCTCCCCCCACCGGACGCCTGACCACCCCCGGGCCGCGCACGGCGTGCCGCCCACGGCTCGGCGCCGCCGCAAGCTCCCGCCCACCGCCGTGGGCTGTTCGGCTGACAGCCGCCGCACCGCGGACCGCCGCGATCCGGTCCACGTCCTGCGCGATGACACCGGGCGCTGGCGCCGCGTGCCGCCGACGGCAGGCCTGTCCCGTCGACCGATCGATCGTCGGCCGCCCGCCCACGTGCTGGCCCAACCTCCGCACCGGCGTCGTCCGCAGCCGCCGACGACCGCCCCGCTCATCGACATCCCGCTCGAGGACGAGCTGCAGGAGGTCCCGCCGCTCGCCCGGGTCCACCGGAGCCGGCTGGCGTTCGCGCTGGCGATCACCATGGCGGCGCTGCCCGTGATCGTGCTCGACAACCTGCCCGCCACCGCCGAAGCCAACGAGGCGCAGGTGGAGGTCTCCTCCAAGGCCGCCGACTCGAGCTCGTCCTCCGAGGCGTCCAGCTCCGTGCCCGACAACGCGGTGCGCGTGTCGGCGCCCACCACCACGGCGGCTCCCGCGACCACCACCACCGAGGCGCCCACCACCACCACCGAGGCCGTCGTCCAGGCGCTGCAGGCCCCTGCGCCCACCGCTCCGCCTGCCACGGCACCGCCCACCACCGCCCCGCCCGCGCCGCCCACCACCCGGCCGTACGCCGATCCCAACGATCCCGCCACCTGGGACCGGCTCGCCCAGTGCGAGAGCGGCGGCAACTGGGCCATGAACACGGGCAACGGCTACTACGGCGGCCTCCAGTTCTCGCTGGCCACCTGGCACGGCGTCGGCGGGGCCGGGTACCCGCACACGGCCACCAAGGCCGAGCAGATCAACCGCGGCAAGATCCTCCAGGCCCGGGCAGGCTGGGACCAGTGGCCCTCCTGCGCCAAGCGGCTCGGCTACTACTGACCAAGTAGCGACGCCGCGGGCCCCAGGTGGGGACCTGGCAGGCTCGGTTGTGTGACGCACTCGCCTTCTGGCATCCGGGCGCTGCTGGCTGAGCACGGGCTGGAGGCGTCGCGAGCGCTGGGGCAGAACTTCGTCGCCGACGCCAACACCGTGCGCCGGATCGTGCGGCTGGCCGGCGTCGGCGCCGGTGACCGGGTGGTGGAGGTGGGCGCCGGCCTCGGCTCGCTGACGTTGGCGCTGCTCGAGGTGGGCGCCGAGGTGACGGCCATCGAGGTCGACAAGCACCTGGCGCCGGTGCTGCGGTCGGTCGTCGAGCCGGGCGGCGCCACCGTGGTGGAGGCCGACGCGCTGCACGTCGACTGGTCGTACCTGCTCGGCCTGCCCGTGCCCGGCCGCCCGTGGAAGCTCGTGGCCAACCTGCCGTACAACATCGCCACCCCGCTGGTGCTCGACCTGCTCGAGGCCGCCCCGGCCATCGAGCGGATGCTCGTGCTCGTGCAGCTCGAGGTGGGGGAGCGGCTGGCCGCCGGACCCGGCACCAAGGCCTACGGCATCCCGTCGGTGAAGCGGGCGTGGTGGGCCGACGCCACCATCGTCGGCAAGGTGCCACCGAGCGTGTTCATCCCGCAGCCGCGCGTCGAATCGGCGCTCGTCGAGGTGCGGCGCCACCCGCCCGCCGGCACGGATGACCAGCGGGCGGCGGTCTTCGACCTCGTCGACACGGGGTTCAACCAGCGCCGCAAGATGCTCCGCCGGTCCCTGGCCACCAAGGTCGAGCCTGGCGACCTCGAGGCCGCCGGCATCCGCCCCGAGGCCCGCGCCGAGGAGCTCGAGCTGGCCGACTGGCTCCGCCTCGCCGCCGTCCTCGCCTGACCCCACCCGTGATTTCGTGGGGCGCGCCCGTCGTCGACCCGCCGATTCGACCGTCGGCGTCGATTCGACGTCGATTCGACGCCGACGCGGCGTGCAGGTCCGACCGCACGGCGTCGTACGATCCCGGCGTGCCCCAGGTCGTCGTGGCTCCGGCCAAGCTCACCCGCTCGCTGCGGATCACGGGCGTCCGGGATGACGGCTACCACCTGATCGACGCCGAGATGGTGGCGATCGACCTGGCCGACACCCTCACGTTCGACGACGGCGACGAGCTCGAGGTGCAGGGTGCCGGCCCCGACGTGCCCGTCACCGACGACAACCTCGTGCGCCGCGCCCTCGCCCTGGTGGGCCGGACCGCGCACGTGGTGGTCGACAAGCGCATCTCGTCGGGCGCCGGTCTGGGCGGCGGCTCCGCCGACGCCGCCGCCGTGCTGCGGTGGGCCGGCGTCACCGATCTCGACAGGGCGGTGGGCCTCGGGGCCGACGTGCCGTTCTGCCTGGTGGGCGGCCGTGCCCGCGTCACCGGCATCGGCGAGCAGGTCGAGCCGCTGCCGTTCGAGCCGCTGGCCTTCACCCTGCTCACGCCACCGATCCACTGCTCGACACCCGACGTCTACAAGGGCTGGGACCACCTCGGAGGCCCGCACGCCGATGGCCCCAACGACCTGGAGCCGGCGGCCCTCCACCTGTTCCCCGAGCTGGCCGCGTTCCGCGACCGCCTCGGTGACCTCACGGGCCAGACGCCCGTGCTGGCCGGCAGCGGCGGCACCTGGTTCGTCGACGGCGCCCACGAAGGCGACGGCCTCATCGTCGTCCACACCGTCCCCGCCGCCTGACGTACGGACGCCGTCCGTCAGCCGACCAGGATCCGCCAGCAGAGGAACCGCGGGCCCGGTGCACGCCACCGGCGAAGGCACGCGGCCCTGCTCGTCGATCTCCACCGCCGCAACGTAGGTGGCCCGGAACGCGCGACGACCGCCTCCCTGAAGAGGCGGTCGATCGCGGAGATCGGTTGTGCGTGGGGGCGGACCGGCTACTTGCCGGCGGCCCTGCGCTGCCAGCGGGTGCGCTTCAGCATCTTCTTGTGCTTCTTCTTGCGCATGCGCTTGCGGCGCTTCTTGATCAGTGAACCCATGAGGGTTGCCACGCTATCGGCGGCCTCACCCGGCTGCGAAATCTCCCGCCGGCAGGGCCGTGCCCCACGCGCTGATGGGATGCCCGTCGGCATCGTTGAAGAACACGAGGATCCGTCCGGGGACGTCGGGCGCCGCCGTGAGGGCGATGTCCTCGTCCATCGACCCCTCGCCGAGGAGCTGGTCGCCATACAGGAGCTTCACCAGCGTGTGGTCCGTGCCTCCCGGGACCGGGCTGATGTTCACCCGGGCGGTCGTTCCGGAGATCGACACGCTGGCTTCCTGCGGCTCGGCCGAGGTCCGACCGGGCAGGTCGACCTTGTAGACGATGAAGCCGTCGCTGCCCGCCCCCGGGGCGACCCACACCGAGACGGCGCCCCCGACCTCCTCGCTCTCGACGAGGTGGACGGCACCTTGGCGCCCGTCTTCGCTCGGCTCGCCGTCGGTCGCCTCGGCGTCGCGCCATCCGAGCACGTCCGTGGCGAACGCCACCGCCGTCTCCGCGGTCGTCTCCATCGGGTACACCAGGTCGCCGGTGGGCTGCCCGGGGTAGGTGATCGGCCAGATGGCATAGGCGAGGTCACCCTCGGGCGGCTGATCGACCGTCGTGGTGGGCGATTCGCCGCCGACCGGACGCAAGGTGAGGACGACGTCGCCGGCGGAGAGCAGCAGGAGGTCGCCGTCGTAGGCCACGTCGATCAGGCCGGCGGACATGACCGCTGCGATGGCGTCCGTCGTGGGGTTCGGGTCGCAACCGACGGCGGTCGAGGTGATCTCGGTCGTGGGATCATCGCCGCCGACCTCGAGCGCATACCCCCAGTCCTGGGTGAAGCCGGCGTTGAACTCGTTGCAGCCGTCCGTCCAGAGCACGTCGTTCTGTCGGAACGTGAACGTCGACCCGTTCCCGTCCGTGGGCTCACCGCCGACCGTCGACCGTTCCAACGCCCACTCGGTCCCACGCAGCGACGGCAGATCGAGCTCGGATGGGAGGATGATCCGGTCGGCGAGGTCGACGGCCGCGTGGCGGTTGCCGTCCTCGGTGCCACCGGCCACCGTCACGGAGAACGACTCGCACTCCTTCGTGCTGCCGAAGAACCAGCGCACCTGGACGAAGTCCGAGCCGAACCACACGTCGGCGGTGCCACGCCGCAGCTCGACCGGTTCCACCCGCTCGCCGATGAGGTCGACCACCACGAGGCCCGGCACGCTGATCTCGGCGACCTGGTCGGTACCGAGCTGGGCATGCGCGACGGTCTGGTCCTGGTACTCGAACAGGGGCGGATCCGCCGGCCCCTCGTCGAGGATCATCTCCTCGCCGGTGACCGCGAACCTGCAACCGTCGGAGCCCACGACCGTCGGCTCGCCGGAGCGGGTGAGCACCACCTGGTTGGCGATGGTGATGGCCTCTTGCTTGCGGTTGGGGGCACCCAGGGTGACGGAGAAGGAGGTGCACGGCTCGTCGCCGTCGGGGTCGTACTGGATCTGGGTCAGGTCGGCGGCCAGGAAGAGCACCGCGGGACCTCGAGTCAGGTCGACCGGCTCCACCTTCCCGGCGGTCGTGAGCTCGGTCAGGGCCGGGGTGGTCACCTCGAAGGGCACCAGATCGCTCCCGACGACGTCGTGCACGATGACGCGGCCCTCGAGGTCCTCGACGTCGAGGAGCGTCGCACCGGAGCCCGCGAGCGCGCTCCTCAGCTCGAGCGACGGCCCGCCCTCGGCCACCAGGCCGGAGATGCCGCAGGTCGTCGTCGGACCCTCGCCAGCCGGCGCCGTGTCGAGCCCGGAGTCGTCGCCGGACGTCAGCACGCCGACGGTGCCGACGGCCAGCGCGGCCACCGCCGCCACCGCCAACCAGCGCACCGGGCGGCGCACACGGGTGCCGTCGACCGTCAACGGCACCACCGCGCCGCCCTCGGCGCGGCGCTCCGCCTCGGCCCACAGGTCGGGCGCGGGCACCTCGTCGAGGGCTCGGCGGGTGGCGTCGAAGTCGGGGTCGAACGGATCAGGCATCGTGGTCCTCCAGGAGGTCGCGCAGGCGACGGCGGGCGCGCATGCGCTGGACGCGCACGGTGGCCGCCGTCGTGCCGAGCAGTCGGGCCGCCTCGGGCGCCCCGTGGCCGGCCAGGTCGCACAAGACGACGCAGGCCCGCTGCTGCTCGGTGAGGTGGTGCAGGGCGGCGAGCAGGTCGAGGGCGGGCTCCGGCAGCGGGACGCCGATGTCGGGCACCATGCCCGGCTCCGGCGCGGCGCCGCGCCGCTTGAGCTCACCGGCTGCGATCCGGAACGCCGACCGCCACGCCCAGGCCGCGGGATCGTCGACCCCGTCGCCTCGCCGCAGCAGCTGCGCGAAGGCCTCGGCCACCGCCTCGTCGGCGACGTCCCGAGACCCGCTGAAGGCCAGGACGGCCCGCCAGAGCGGGCCGTGGACGGCCTCGTAGGCCTGCCGCACCCCCTCCACCCGAGCGTCGAGGTCCACCGCCGCATCCTGCATCACCCCACCAGGGGCGGATCGGACCCGAAGTGTGAACAGGGATCTTCCTTGGGCAGACTCGACGGATGGCCGACACCTTGCAGGCGCGCGGCGTCAGCCAGCGGTTCGGCGACCGCATCGTGCTGGAGGGCGTCGACCTCGACGTGCCCGCGGGCCGGGTCATCGGGCTGCTCGGGCCCAACGGCGCCGGCAAGACCACGCTGATGCGCATCCTGTTCGGCGTCCTGCAGCCTGACGCCGGCACCGTGACGTGGCGCGACCGTGCCGCGACCGAAGACGACCGCCGCTCGTGGGGCTACATGCCGCAGGAGCGCGGCCTGTACCGAGACATGCGCGTGCTCGACCTGCTCACGTGGATCGCGCGCCTCCACGGCCTCGACAAGGCGACCGGCGAGGCCCACTCGCGCGACCTCCTCGAGCGGCTCGGCCTCGCCGACCGCGCCAAGGACAAGATCCAGGACCTGTCCGGCGGCATGGCCCAGCGGGTGCAGCTGGCGGCGGCCATGGTCCACGAGCCCGACGTGCTCGTGCTCGACGAGCCCTTCTCCGGCCTCGACCCTGCCGCCGTCCAGTTCCTGTCGGAGGTGATCCTCGCCCACGTGCGCGCCGGGCGGAACCTCCTGTTCTCGAGCCACCAGCTCGACCTCGTCGAGGACCTCTGCGAGACCATCACGCTCATCAACCACGGGCGGGTCGTGCTGCACGGCGACCTGCGCGAGCTCAAGTCGAGCAGTCCCGACCGCTACCTGCGCGTCGAGCGCGTCCGTCGACGCCGGCTGGATCGCCGGCCACCACGCCGAGCTCGTCACCACCGACGCCAGCGGCACCCGGATCCGCCTCGAGCCGGGAACCGACGCGGGCGAGGTGCTCGACGCCGTGCGTGCCCACGTGCCGGTGGCGGACTTCGCCGTCGAGTCGCCGAGCCTGTCGGAGCTGTTCCTCGCCGCCGCCGGGGAGGACCCGCGCCAGGCCGAGGAGCCACGAGCGGAGGTCGGCGTCGTGACCCTGCGGCAGAGCGTGCTGCTGGTGGCCGGCCGGGAGGTGCGGGAGGCGCTGCGGCGCCGGAGCTTCTGGATCATCGTCGGCGTGCTGCTCGCCGCCTCGACGGCCGGCGTGGTGCTGCCCGAGCTCCTCGGCGGCAACGGCACGTCCTACGACGTCGTCGTGGTCGACGGGTCGCCCGACCTCGAGGCCCAGCTGGAGGCCGTGGGTGACAGCATCGACGCCGAGATCACCCTCACCCACGCCGACAGCGTCGAAGCCGCCAGCCAGCTCGTGGCCGACGAGGACGTCGACGTGGCGGTCATCGCCGGCGAGAAGCCGACGGTGATCGCCAAGCAGGACCGCGCCGACGCCTTCGTCGCCACCGCCCAGCAGGTCGTGGGCGTGCGCGCCCTGGCCGACCGCCTCGAGGCGGCGGGCCTCAGCCGGGAGGAGGTGGGCAAGGCCCTGGGGGACTCGACCGCCAGGGTCGTGCGCCTCGACCAGGACGAGGCCAGCCGCCAGGGCTCGGCCGCCATCGTCTCCACCGTCCTCTACCTCTTGCTGCTCATGCTGATGATCGGGGTCGCCAACGGCACCGCCATCGAGAAGGCCAACCGGATCAGCGAGGTGCTGCTCGCCATCGTGCGGCCGGGCGCGCTGCTGTTCGGCAAGGTGATCGGCGTAGGGGCGGTCGGGCTCGGCACCCTGCTGGTCGGCGTGCTGCCGCCGCTCATCCGCGTCGCGGTCGGCGGTGGGCTCCCGGCCGGCCTCGGCGCAGCGATGCTCGGCGGCGGCCCGTGGCTCCTGATGGGCCTCGTGCTCTACCTCACCACCGCCGGCGCGCTCGGGGCGCTGGTCGAGCGGCAGGAAGAGGCCGGGTCCGTCGTGACGCCGTTGACGTTGATCCTCGTGTTCAGCCTCCTCGTCGGGCAGAGCGGTTCGACCAGCCCGCTGGGCCGCGTGCTGGCGATCTTCCCGTTCACGTCGCCGATGGTGATGCCGTCGCGCATCGCCCTCGGCGAGGCGTCGGGGGCGGAGATGGCGCTGTCGCTCGCGGTCGGCATCGCGACCGTGCTCGTCGCCCTCCGGCTCGGTTCGCGCATCTACGCACGGGCCATCGTGCGCACCGGTCGTCGCCTCAAGGTGCGTGAGGTGCTGGCGGCCCCCTGAGCGGCGCGGCGTAACCTGACCCCCACCCGATCGGGGGTAGTTCAACTGGTAGAACACCGGCCTTTGGAGCCGGTTGTTGGAGGTTCGAGCCCTCCCCCCCGAGCCATGGCCACCAGCCCGTCCGTCACCCCCGCGCCCACCGAACGGTCGGGTCCGGGCTGCGTCACGGTGGCCATCCTGCTGCCCGTGGTCGTCATCAGCGGGTTCATCATCGGCGCGGTGATGAGCGACGAGGAGGACCCGAACGGCGAGAAGTCCGTGACGCTCGACGCGGGCGAGATCGACGGCGTCGACTGGGTCGTGAACGCCGAGCGCGACGCCGAGGGCGACACCTGCGCGTTCCTGTACCAGGACGACGAGCAGCTCACCGGCGCCTGCACCCTCACCCCGCAGGACGCCACCATCGGCGACCAGACGGTGCTGTTCGGCCGCGCCGCCAGCGACGCCACGTCCGTGCGGGTCCGGCTCGACAACGCCGAGGTCGTCGAGATCGACACCACCACCGCCGAGGGCCTCGACGGCCGCTTCTACGTCAAGGTCGTCGACGGCGACGTCGACGCCGACGGCTTCGCGACGTAGCCCCCAACGTCTGTGGTCGAAAACGCTCGCCATGCGAGTGAAATCGACCAGAGACGTTGGAAGTGCACGCATGAGGGTGGGTCTCGCGCGGTAGACCTATTCGCATGAGCGAGCGTCACCTGTCCGCAGTGGTCCTGGCGGCCGGCGAGGGCTCGCGGATGCGGTCCGCTCGTCCGAAGCCGCTGCACCTCCTCTGCGGCCGGGCGATGGTGCTGTACGTGCTCGACGCCCTCCCCGCCCCGGAGATCGACCGGGCCGTCGTGGTCGTGGGCCACGGTGCCGAGCGCGTCACCAAGAAGCTCACCGAGGACAGCGCCGGCCTCCGCCTCGAGTTCGTGGAGCAGCACGTGCAGCGGGGCACCGGCGACGCCCTCGCCGTCGGCCTCACGGGCCTGCCGGACGACGATCTCGACGACGACCTCGACGTGCTCGTGCTGCCGGGCGACACGCCCCTGCTGCGGGCCCGCACCATCGCCGAGCTGGTGGCCGAGCACCGGCACTCGGGCGCCGCCTGCACGGTCCTCACCGCCAGGCTCGACGACCCCACCGGCTACGGCCGCATCGTGCGGGTCGGCAACGACGAGCGCATCGCCCGCATCGTCGAGCACCGCGACGCCGCACCCGACGAGCTCGAGATCGACGAGATCAACACGGGCATCTTCTGCTTCCGCCGCAGCCTGCTGGCGCCGGCGCTGCGCATGGTCAGCCCGGACAACAGCCAGGGCGAGTACTACCTCACCGACGTGGTGGAGGTGCTGGCCGAGGCCGGCCACAAGGTGGTCAGCGTGGTGGCGCAGGACGCCGACGAGACCCACGGCATCAACGACCGAGCCCAGCTGGCCAGCGCCGAGGCCGAGCTGCGCGAGCGCACCAACGCCGACTGGCTGGCCAAGGGCGTCACCATGGTCGACCCCGCCGCCACCTACATCGACACCACCGTGTCGCTGGCCGCCGACGTCACCCTCTTCCCCGGCACGATCCTCCAGGGCCGCACCACCATCGGCGAGGGGGTGGAGATCGGCCCCGGCTGCCGGTTGGTCGACTGCACGGTGGGGGAGCACACCACCCTCGAGCACACGGTCGCCCGCCTGAGCGAGATCGGCGCCGACTGCGCGATCGGTCCGTACGCCGCGCTCGAGCCTGGCTCGCACATCCCGCCCGGAACGCGCACCGGCCCGTTCTACACTGCAGGTGCCGGGGCGGCGCTCGACGACTGACCGTCCCGCTCACATCCGCCCACTCCGGTCAGAGGGGACCCATGGAGCTGGTCACGAAGAAGAGGCTGCACCTGCTGGCGGGGCGGTCGAACCTCCCGTTGGCCACCGAGATCGCCGACCACCTCGGCGTGGAGCTCGGGCATCCGAACCTGGTGGAGTTCGCCAACGGCGAGATCCACTCCCGGCTCGGGGAGAACGTGCGCGGCGCCGACGTCTTCATCATCCAGACCCACGGCGAGGCCGAGGGCATGTCGGTGAACGACGCGATCATGGAGCACCTGATCATGATCGACGCCGCCCGCCGGGCGTCGGCCAAGCGCATCACCGCCGTCATCCCGAACTACGGCTACGCCCGCCAGGACCGCAAGGCCGAGAACCGCGAGCCGATCACCGCCAAGCTCGTCGCCAACATGTTCGCCGCCGTGGGCACCAACCGCCTCATGTCGGTCGACCTGCACTCCGGGCAGATCCAGGGCTTCTTCGACGGACCCGTCGACCACCTCACCGCCATGCCGGTGATCGTCGACTACATCAAGACGAACCTCCCCGACGACCTCGTGGTCGTGTCGCCGGACGCCGGCCGGGTGAAGGTGGCCGAGCGCTACACCAACTCGCTCAACGCCGACCTCGCCATCGTGCACAAGCGCCGGGTCAAGGGCGTGAAGAACACGGTGGAGGCGGTGGAGATCGTCGGTGACGTCGACGGCCGCACCTGCGTGATCATCGACGACATGATCGACACCGGCGGCACCATCTGCGCGGCCGCCGAGCAGCTCAAGGAGCGCGGCGCCGCCGACATCTTCGCCCTCGCCACCCACGGCGTGCTGAGCGGCCCCGCCATCGACCGGTTCAAGAACTCGGTGATCAGCAAGGTCGTGGTCACCAACACGCTGCCGCTGCCCGTCGGAGAAGCAGATCGACAAGATCGAGGTCCTCTCGGTGGCCAAGATCCTGGCCGAGGCGATCGACGCCGTCTTCGAGGACAACTCGGTCGGCGAGATCTTCGGCGGCGCCAACCAGGCCTGACTGCCCAACGTCTGTGGTCGATTTCGTCCGCATACCGAACGTTTTCGACCACAGACGTCGTCAGGGGTGGTGATGACCGAGTCAGACGAGCTGTACGGGCTGCCGCCGGAGGAGTTCACCGCCGCGCGCAACGCACTGGCGAAGCAGCTGAAGGCTGACGGACGCAAGGACGAAGCCGCCGTGGTGGCCAAGCTGCACCGCCCGAGCGTGGGGGCGTGGGCGCTGAACCAGGTGGCGCGGTCGTCGCCGACGGTCGTGGCGGCCGCCATCGAGGCCGGCGCGCAGCTGCGGGCGGCGAGCGAGGACGCGGTGGCCGGCAAGCCCGGCGAGCTGCGGGCGGCGACGACCGCCGAGCGCGCCGCCGCCAACGCGGTCGTGAAGGAGGCCGCCACCCACCTGGGCTCGCGCGCCGAGGCCCTCGCGCCGACGCTGCTCGCCACCATCCGGGTAGCCGCCCTCGACGACGACGTGGCCGACCAGCTCCGCCGCGGCGTGCTCGACGCCGACCAGGAGCAGCCGGGCTTCGGCTTCGGCATGGACGAGAGCCCGCTCGCGTCGGTCACGAAGCTGGCCCCCCGCCGAGCCGCCAAGGCCAAGGCGACCAAGGCCAAGGCCGACGCGGCAGCAAAGACTGCCAAGGGCGCAAAGGCTGCGCGGTCGTCCACCAAGAAGGCCAGTGGGCGCGGCGAGACCGATCCCGACCCGGATGACGACGACGCCGCAAAGGCGGAGGCCGAGAAGGCGGAGCGGGCGGCCGCCCGGGAGGCCGAGCGGGTCCGCAAGAAGGAGCTCACGGCCCGGCAGCGGACGCTGGACCGCAAGGAGCGCGAAGCCCGGCGCCTGGCCAAGGAGGCCGACGCCGCCGAAGCCGAAGCCCAGCAGGCCCGGGCCATCGCCGATCAGGCGCAGGCAGACGCGGACGCCGCCCAGCAGGCCGTCGACGAGCTGGCGTAACCGCGTCTGTGCGGCGGTCATTCGTGACTCGGACAGCCGTTGCAACCCTGTTGCAACTCCTGCGGTGCCGAGGGGCACAGCCGGTGACAACGGCTGACACCTGAAAGCCCAGGTCAGGTGCTGGGCATCCCGAAACGCCCTGGTGGTGCACCCTGGCGATTGGGCTTGCCAGGGTTGGGGTCGCGGGTTCGAATCCCGTCGTCCGCTCCTGACCACGCCCTCACTCGGAGGCCGGCACGATGAAGAAGACCTCGTGCTGGCTGACGACGGATATGCCGTCCACGCTGACATCGATGGTGATGCGGAAGATCTGCGCGGAGGACGTCGGCGCCACCGTGCGGTTCTTGCGGGTCACGAGCTTCCAGCACAGCGGAGTTCCGGGTGGCGCGTCGACATAGGTCTCGGCGACACCGTCGCTGTCGGCATCATCCGACGGATGGTTCACGCATGTGGGAGTGCCGCTCGGCTTGACCTCGACGCGACCGACGAAGGCGGCGACGGCATCCACGGGGTCGGTGAGATCGTCCACCGCGGCGCCGCTGACGTCGAGCGGGACACCGGCCGCGAGCGCCAGGACGCCGTTCGCAAGTGCCGTTGCGGCGTTCGCATCCGAGCCGTCGAACACGAGCGGCGCGTTGCCGTTGTTGGCGTCGACCGCGCCGGTTCCGGTCGCCATCTGCCTTAGGTCGGTGCCTACGGCCGCGGCGGCCCCGCTTCCGAGCAGACCGATGAGGCGCGCCTGGAGCGCGTTCATCTGCGGCTTCACGATCGCCAACCAGTTCGGGGTCTTGTACGTGTCGCCCGGGGAGATCGGTGGCTCGTCCGTCGCCAGCACGACGACGGGCAGCGCGCCTTGGCGGAAGCAGGGATAGCCAAACGTGGCGTAGCCCACGTTGGCGGCCGGAGAACCGGTGCACGTGCTGCGGGACGGGACGCTCGGCATGTCGAAGGGCGCGCCGCCCTGACCGGTGACCGTCGCGTAGACGGCGAACGTCAACGGCTCTTGGCAGCAGCCGACGGGCTCGCTGGTCGGCAGATCCACGAGATTGGGGTTCAGTTGGAGGTCGGCGGAGTTGCGGAACGCGTCGGCACCGCTGCCGAGGTAGCCGACCGTGCCTGCGCCCGCCCACAGATCGCCGAGGCAATCCGGGGGCTCGCCGGTCCCAATCGGCTGGCACTGGAGGGAGCTCACGACCGACGCGAAGTTGTTCTTGATCGACGTGATCTCCATCTGCATCGATCCCGAACGGTCGACGATCGCGTACAAGTCGACCGGTCCGACTTCGCTCACGGCCGCCACGGAGACCGACCGCGGTGACGCCAGCGCTTCGAACGGAGCGAAGACCACGTGGTCGGTCGTATCGAACTCGCAGGACACGATGTCGCCGGCGGTCTGGGTGCAGATGTCGGCATCGGGCCCACCTGTGAGCGTGTCTGCGCCTGCCGACTTGTCGGTGAGTCGGTCGTTCCCGTTCTGGCCGAGCAGCTTGTCGATGCCCCCGCCGCCGTCGATCGTGTCGTCGTCCCCGCCGCCCTCGATACGATCCGCGCCGGCGCCACCACGAAGGGAGTCGGCGCCCGCATCGCCACAGATCGTGTCCTTCCCGCCCCCACCGTCGATCGTGTCGTTGCCGCCGAGCCCGGCGATACCGTCCGCACCCGCGGTGCCGATCAGCACGTCGTCCCCCTCGGTGCCGAGGATGGTGATCGTCGCATCCGCACACGAGGCCGCCGCCGCCCCCGCGACCTCAACCGGTGTCCCGAAGATCCCCGCCAGCACGAGTGCGACGACCCCAGCGCGCAGGACCGCGGAAGGACCGCCCCTCATGGGTGAAATCGTACAACTTCGCTCCCCGGCACATCGTTCCGATGGGGGCTCAGTCGGACCGTGCGGATCGCACCCTCGCCCTGGCCTTCGACGGTGATGCCTACGGTGCTCCAGGAGCCGCAGCCGAAGTCGCGAACGGCCGCCCACACGTCGTCGGCGGACCGGGCGATCGGCTCGGTCCAGCTGACCGCGCTCGTCCGCGTCGGCGACGAGCTTGCCGCTGCCTTTGGTGTCGGCGAAGGCTTCTCGTCCCAGCCGTCGACGTCGACGGTGGCCTGGAGGTCCACTGACCTCAGCTCCAATCGCGCCCACCCACCCCGCGCCTAGCCCGATGCCCTCAATGGCCAGCCTCGGTGGAGCCACGCCGCCACGGCGGGGGTGGTGAGCGAGTCGACCCGCCGCCGGTAGCGCTCGAGGTCGGCGTCGTCGAGCAGCTCGCGCCACTGGCCGCTGGTGCCTTTGTGGAAGAACTGGTCGTCGTCGCGCCACTGGCCGCTGCCGGCGTTGGGCGTCGTGCGCTTCGGGTTGCTGCGCATCGACTCGAAGGTGGCCGCCTCGACCAGCGCCGGCCAGCGGTCCTCGGCGACCTCGATGCCGAGGTGGGCAGCGAGCCGGCGCATCTCGCCCTCGAGGTCGGACTTGAGGTCGTCGTAGTGCAGCAGCACGACGTCGAGGCCACCCGGGTCCCGGAACGTCTCGATGTGACGGATCGTCCGCACCAGCGTCGACGCGCTCTCGGTGACCGGGGCATCCGAGTCGACCCACATCCAGAACCGCTCGCGGTCGTCATCCGGGCGGGGGGGCATCGCGACCGGCGGTGGCAGCTCGATGGCGTCCGCCGCGGCAGCCTTCGCGATGGCCTCCTTCGCGAAGCCGAGGCGCAGGTTGCCCAGGTGGTTGTCCATCGAGCGGGCCACGTCGCGCGGGTCACGCCCGACGCACACGTAGGTGACGTCGGCGCGCTGCGGCAGGCCGTCGAGCGGCGTGTGCGTCTTGATGACCCGTCGGTTCGACTGACCCTCGAGGAGTGAGACGAGGTCGCGGCGCGACCGGGTCAGGTGGTCGACCCACGGTGCCATCTCGGAGATCGGCGCCGGCAGCTCGGGCGTCTGGTGGACGAGCAGCAGCAGGATCATCTGCGTCCAGGTGGTGCCGCACTTGGGCGGCGTCGACACGATGATGTCGCCGGGCCGGAGCGCCACGACGTCCCACCGGTCGCTGTCGGACACGCCGCTGCGGTACCTCGTCCGCGTCATCGTTCACCTCCTGCTTTGGTCGTCGGCGGGCCGCCCCGGTAGCCTCGCACGGTCCACAACCGATCCAGTTGCGCTCCGGCGCGATGTCAGACGTAGGAGCCATCCGATGGCCGACATCATCCTCCAGGCCACCCCGCGCCCCCGCAGGGCACCCGTCCCGCCAAGCGCCTCCGGGCCGAGGGCAAGATCCCCGGCGTGGTCTACGGCCTCGGGACCGACCCTGTCACCCTCACGGTCGAGTGGCGCGAGCTGCGCGCCGCCCTGATCACCGAGCAGGGCATGAACGCGGTCATCAACCTCGAGATCGGCGGCGACCGCACGCCCACCCTCGTGAAGGACATGCAGCGCCACCCCGTGCGCCGCAACGTGCTGCACATCGACTTCATCCGCGTCGACCTCGACAAGACCGTCGACGTGGAGGTCACCATCCACCTCGAGGGCGAGGCCGAGGCCGTCGCCCGCGAGGGCGGCGTGGTCGACCAGGTGCTGCAGGCCCTGCAGATCACCGCCAAGCCGGCCGACATCCCGTCGGGTCTCACCATCGACATCACCAACCTCACCATCGGCGACGCCATGCGGGTCAGCGACATCACGCTGCCGGCCGGCGTCACCACGTCGGTCGATGCTGACGACCCGGTCGTCACCGCCAGCCACGGCATCTCCGAGGCCGAGCTCGAGGCCGCCGAGGCCGAGGTCGCCGGCGACACCGGCGAAGAGGGCGAAGCCGCCGAGGGTGCCGAGGGCGACGCTGCCGAAGGCGCCGACGGCGACGCCGCCGAGGGTGGCGACGGTGCAGGTGGCGGCGAGGGCGGCGACGAGGGCTGATGTTCCGCCGGCGGGGTGGCGCGGCCGAGCGCCGCGGCACCCCGGCCGACCTGCTCGTGGTCGGCCTGGCCAACCCGGGTGCCGAGTACGAGGGCACCCGGCACAACGTCGGTGCGGAGGTGGTCCACCTCCTCGCCGCGCGCCACGGCGCCAAGCTCCGCAAGAGCAAGGAGCGGGCGATGGTCGACGAGGTGACCGTCGGCGGTCAGCGCCTGGCGCTGGCCATCCCGCTCACCTACATGAACCTGTCAGGTGAGGCCGTGGCGCCGCTCGTGCGCCGTCACGGGATCGACGACCCGGAACACCTCGTGATCGTGCACGACGAGCTCGACCTACCGGTCGGCAAGCTCAAGGTGAAGGTGGGCGGCGGGCTGGCCGGCAACAACGGGCTCAAGTCGATCAAGGCGCACCTGCACACCGCCGACTTCGTCCGCATCCGGCTGGGCATCGGCAAGCCGCCGGGCAAGGCGCAGGGCGTCGACCACGTGCTCAAGAAGCCCGGGAAGAAGTCGCGAGCCGAGCTCGACGTGATCGTGCAAGAGGCCGCCGACGCGGTGGAGCTGATCCTCAGCGACGGACCGGCCGTCGCGATGAACCGCTACAACACGCGCCGCGATCCCGACGCTGGCGTGCTGGCGCGATCCCGACTGACGCGCGTGTGCGTCAGTAGCGGTCGGCCGACGGCCGGCCCAGGCCGCGCGGCTCGAAGGTCGGCTCGGGCTCGGGCTCCGGTTCCGGCTCTTCTTCGCGTGCGGCAGGTGCGGTGACCGCCGCGGTCGCGAGCGCTTGCAGAAGGTTGGTGCGTGCGACCTCGGCGGCGGTGGTCGTCGAGGTGCGCATGGCCTCTTCGATCAGCGCCGGCAGACGCTGCTCGATCGACGCGGTGACCGCGCGGGCGATCGCTTCGATCGTGGCCTCGTCGAGGTCGACGCGGATCGGGTCCGGCCCATCGGCCGCGGGCTCGGGGGCGACGGTGAGCGTTCGCAGCTGCTCGCTGCGCACGCGGTCGAGCTCGTCCTGGAGCTCGTCGATCCACGCATGTTCGTTGGCAGCGCCTGACGGCTGGGCTCCCACGTTGGTCATTGCGCCTCCTGCAAACCGGCCCGGGGTCGTCACTCGGGGATTATCGCTCACAGCGCGAATCAATGCACGCTTCGCGCTCAGATCCTCCCAAATGGGTGGATCGTCCGGCGATCGTCAGCCCATCTCACGCGCTTTCCGCCCGACCACCGAGCGTGAGCGATTGCAGGGGGCCGTGTCCGTCGGCGCATCGGTAGCGTCACGGCGTGCTCGTGGGTCGGGAGGGCTTGCTGGCGGTCGGCGCCGCTGCCCTCGCCGATGCCACTGCCGGCCGCGGGCGGTTGCTCCTGCTGGCGGGCGAGGCGGGGATCGGCAAGACGACGCTTGCCCACGCCATCGCTGATCTGGCGCGCGCCTCTGGCGTGGTCGTGCGCACCGGCGCATGCTGGGAGACGGAGGGTCTGCCGCCGTTCGCGCCGTGGCTCGACGCGCTGCGCCGTCCTGGTGCCGACGCCTGCGCGGAGGTGGCGACGCGCCTCGACGCCGGCGACGCCGGCGCGACTGATGCGGCGAGCGCGCGCCGGGCCGAAGCGCGACTCGTCGCCGACGTCGTCGACGCGCTGTTCACGGTGAGCGCCGAGCGAACCCAGCTCGTGCTGCTCGAGGACCTCCACTGGGCCGACGGGCCGTCGCTCGAGCTGCTCGTCGCGATGGCGCCGCACCTCGCGTCGATGCCGGTGCTCGTCGTCGCCACGTACCGCGACGACGAGCTGCCCAGCGGCAGCCCGCTGGCGTCGCTCGCGGGAGGGGCGGATCGCGTGACGCTCCCCGGTCTCGACACTGGCGCGGTCGCGGAGCTCCTGGCGGCGGTGCTCGATCGCCCCGCCGAGCCCGACGAGGCTGCGACCGTGCAGCGCCAGACCGGCGGCAACCCGCTGTTCATCACCCAGGTCGCCCGCCTCCTCGACGCCGGTTCCGACGGGCTCCCCTCTGGCGTGCAGGGGGTGCTCGAGCGTCGGCTGGCCCGTGTGTCGAGCGGCTGCGCCGATGCGCTGGGCGCGGCGTCGGTGCTCGGCCACGAGTTCGACCAGGGCACCCTGGCGGCGATGACCGGCACCGACGTGCTGCCCGCCCTCGACGAGGCCCGGAGCGCTCGACTGATCGTGCCGGACGACGACAACCCGATGAGATGGCGGTTCGTGCACGCCCTCGTGCAGGCCACGCGCTACGCGGGCCTCGGCGCCGCCGAGCGGGAGGAGTGGCACCACCGCGCCGTCGGCGCGCTGCGCGAACGCGAGGACACGTCCGCGGCAACCCTCGCCCACCACGCGCGGCGCGGCCGCTTCGATCCCGCCGACCCACTTCCGGCCGGGCTGCTCCTGGCGGCGGGGCAGGAGGCGCTGGGCCGCCTCGCGTGGAGCGACGCCACCACGGCGTTCGAGCGGACGCTGGCCGCCGCGCCCGACGGACCCGCGGGTGACGAGGCGCGCGTCGAGGCCTGGCTCGGGATCGGCAGCGCGCGGCTGCGCCAGGACCGCGCCGACGTGGCCGCCGCGTTCGACGAAGCGGTCGCCGTCGCGCGCCGCCTGGGTCGACCCGACCTGGTCGCGCGCGCGGCCCTCGGGTTCGGCGTGGGGCTGGGCGCGTTCGAGGTGCGCTTGGTCGACCACCGCCAGATCGATCTCCTGGAGGCGGCGGCGACCGAGCTCGATCCCCAGGATCCCCTCCTGCCGCTCGTGCTCGCGAGGCTGTCGGTCGCCCTCGCCTTCGTCGGATCCGAAGACCGGCGCCTCGACCTCGCCACCCGCGCTGTCGAGCTGGCGCGCGCCCTCGGCGATCCGGTGCGGCTCGGTCACACGCTGGCCGCCCACTGCGATGCCACCGCGGGCCCGCTCCACATCACGGCGCGGCTCGAGTCGGCCGCCGAGATCATCACGCTCGGGCAGCGAGCCAACGACCTGCCGCTGGAGCTGCTCGGCCGCCGGCTGCGGGTCGTCGCGCTGTTCGAGGGCAACGACCTCGTGGAGGTGGACTTCGAGATCGCCGTGTACGAACGGTCGGCCGCCGTCCTCGGCGACCCGCTCTACGGCTGGTACGCCCTGCTGTGGCGCTCGGCGCGGGCATGGAACCGCGGCGAGCTGGCCGAGGCTGATGCCCTCGTGGATGCCGCCGCCGCCCTCGGCGCCCAGGGCGGGAGCCAGAACAGCGCCATCCTGAGGGAGGTGGCGGTGATGATGACCGCCCTTGACCGGCGCGACGGCCCCAGGGCTGAGGTGGCGATGCGGCGGACGATGGACCTCCTCCGGAACACCCTCGCCAGCTACGTGTGGCTGGGCACGGCCTACATGGAGGCGTTGGTCGGCGACCCCGCTCGAGCCACGGCGGCCCTGGCCCATGTGGACGAGACGATGCTGGCGGACACGCCCCGCGACAGCGAGTTCGCCCCCTCGATGGGCCAGCTCGCGGTGGCCGCCGCCCGCGCCGGCCACGTCCACGGCGCCGCGCTGGCGCGGGCTGAGCTCGAGCCGTGGGCCCACGTCGGTCTCGTGGAGGGGATCGGTGCCTTCACCCACGGCCCGGCCCATCGGTATCTCGGCCTCGCGGCCGCGGCGCTCGGCGATGTCGACGCCACCCGCCGCCATGTCGACGCCGCGCTGGCCGCGGTCGTCGGCGGGGGCGCGCTGCTCGAAGCCCTGACCGCCCTCGACGCCGCCTGGGCCCTCCGCACCGCCGCCGATCCGGACGACGCCGACCGCGCCGGCCGGCTCGCGCGCGACGCCGCCGAGGTGTTCGCCGAGATCGGCCTCGTGGCCCTGGCCGACGAGGCGCGTGCCCTCGGTGGCGCTGGTTCGGCCGCCCCTACATCCGCCACTGCGCCCGCCCCCGAGCCAGCGTCGGCCACCGTAGCCCGCCTCGGCGATACGTGGGCCTGGAGCTGGGCCGGCACCACCGTCCACGTGAAGCACGCCAAGGGCGTCGCCGACCTCGCCCTGCTGCTCGACCGCGGCGGCCGGGAGGTGCACGTGCGCGAGCTGGAGGGCGTCACCGACCTGCCCGCCGGCCGCGCGCCCCAGCCGGTGCTCGACGAGACCGCCGTGCAGCAGTACCGCCAGCGCCTGGCCGACCTCGAGGACGACCTGGACGAGGCCGATCGCCACGGCGACTCGGGTCGAGCCGCCCGCCTCACCGAGGAGCGCGACGCCCTGGTCGACGAGCTGACCCGGGCCTTCGGCCTCGGCGGCCGGGTCCGGCGGGTGGGCAGCGATCCCGACGAGCGGCTCCGCAAGGCCGTGTCTGCCCGCGTGAAGGCCAGCATCGACCGGCTCGATGAGCTCCACCCGGCGCTGGGTCGCCATCTGCGGGCGTCGGTGCGCACCGGGTTCTGGTGCTCCTACCAGCCCGAGCAGCCCACCTCGTGGGCGGTCACCCGACGCTAGGCCTGGCATCTGGCGTCGCCAGAGCCGATCTGGCGCCGTGGGGTCAGCCAACTGACCCCACGGAGGATCTGATGACCACGACCGACACCGCTGTTGCCGTCGAGCTCGACGAGGAGGCCGTCGGCGCCTTCGCCGAGGAGCTGTTCGGCAGCGGGCTCGCCACCATCGAGCTCAGCCTCGTGTACCTGGGCCGCCGCCTCGGCCTCTACCAGGCGCTGCGCGGCACGCCCCGCACCGCGCCGGAGCTGGCCCAGGCCGCCGGCGTGGACGCCCGCTACGCCCGCGAGTGGCTGGAGCAGCAGGCGACGGCCGGCACCCTCACCGTCGACGACGCCACCGCGTCCGCCGACGAGCGCCGCTTCACGCTGTCGGAGGAGCACGCCACGGTGCTGCTCGACGAGGAGCACCCCGCCTACACCGGCGCGCTGGCCGACGTCGTCGGTCCGATCGTCCGCACGCTCGACCAGGTGACCGACGCGTTCCGCACGGGCGAGGGCGTGGCCTTCGCCGCCTACGGGCTGCACGACATGCAGGCCGAGTTCACCCGCCCGATGTTCGCCAACGGGCTGGTGGCCGAGTGGCTGCCGCAGCTGGGCGACATCCAGGCCCGCCTCGAGACCGGCGAGCCGCTGCGCATCGCCGACATCGGCTGCGGGGAGGGCTGGGCGGGCATCTACATCGCCGAGGCGTACCCGCACGTGACCGTCGACGGCTTCGACCTCGACGACGCGTCCATCGCCCAGGCCCGCAAGCACGCCTCGGCGCGCGGCGTGGCCGACCGGGTGCACTTCGAGGTGCAGGACGTCACCGACGCGAGCTTCGGCCGCACCTACGACCTGGTGATGGCCATCGAGGTGGTGCACGACCTCGCCGACCCGGTCGACGCGCTGGCCGCCATGGACCGCATCTCCCGCCCCGACGGCGCGGTGCTCGTCGTCGACGAGAACGCCGATGAGGCCTTCGGAGCGCCCGGCGACCCGATCCAGCGGGTCCTCTACGGGTTCAGCGTCCTCCACTGCCTCCCCGCCGGCCGTTCCCACGAGCACTCGGCCGCCACGGGCACGGTGATGCGCCCCTCGACCTTCGAGGGCTACGCCACGCAGGCCGGCTTCACGAGCGTGGAGATCCTGCCGGTCGAGAACCCGTTGTTCCGCTTCTACCGGCTGGGGCGCTGACGTGAGCGCGGCGACCCGACCCCTCGAGAGCGGCTGGCTGGACGACACGCCGGTCGACGACAACCTGCTGCGCCAGTTCGTGCGCAACCAGGCCGACCTCAGCACCGTGCAGGCCGTCGCGTCGGGGGGCCGGGTCGCCGAAGCGACCGGCGTCGCCATGGCCGACGCCGGCGGCCACCTGCACTACTGGAACCAGGCGATCCTCCAGCGCCCGCTGCGCGGCGAGGACGACGACCTCCTCGACGTCGTCGACGACTTCTGGGTGGGGGAGCGGGACCGGCCCCACACGCTGCTGTCGGCGTGGCCCACGCCGGACCTCGAGCGCCGGGGGTGGGAGCTGGTGGGCCATCCGATGCTCGTGGCCCGGCCGCCCGGTCCCCACGCGCCGGTCGACCGCCCGGGCGTGCGCATCGAGACGGTGACGACCGTCGAGCAGCTGGCCGAGGTGGAGCGCACGGTCATCGAGGGCTACCCGATGCCCGAGCTGGCCGATCGGCCGGTGGGTGAGCTCCTGCCGCCGGCCGTGCTCGACACCGACGTCGTCTTCCGCCTCGGCTACGTCGACGGCCAGGTGGCCGCGGCCACGCTCCGGTACACGGGGCAGGGCATCGTCAACCTGTGCCTGGCCGCCACCCTCCCGGCCGCCCGACGCCGTGGGGTGTGGCAGGCGATGGTGTGGGCCCGCGTCGACGACGCTCCCGACCTGCCCGCCGTCGCCTACACGAGCGACTTCAGCCGTCCCGGCTTCGTCCGCATGGGGTTCCTGCCCATCACCCGCTGCACGCTCTGGGCGAGGTAGCCGCGGAGGGTCCCGCTACGTTCGCGCGGTGCCTGACCGTGGCGTCGAGTGGCGTTCACCTTCCTACCTGCCCTCGGCCAGCGGTTCTCGATCCAGGTGGACGGCGCCTCGATGTCGACATGGCCGCCCTGTACGCGGATCTCGGCACGACCGAGGAGCCGGCCGACCTCGAGTTCCGGATCCGGGTTGGTGATCCGGAAGCCACGTCCGAGCTGTTCGCGCGCGGACGGCTCATCGCCGACAACAAGGCAGACGGTTCCATCCGTGCGTACCACCGTCCCCTGGGGCTCACGGGCCGCGGCCGACGCGACTGACGTGATCTGCGGAGCGGCCAAGCCACGCCAGTGGTGGCGAGGCCACGAAAGGCCGCCCGCCCTCGCGCTGTCGGTCATCATGGGGGTCCTATGACTGCTGAGACCGCCATCGTCGTCGGGCAGGGCTACGTGGGCTTGCCCCTCGCGATGCGTGCGGTGGAGGCCGGCTACGACGTCATCGGCTACGACCTCGACGAGCACCGCAGCAAAGCACTTGCGGCCGGCACGTCGTTCGTGGAGGACGTCACCGACGCGGATGTGGCCGCCGCACTGGCCTCCGGCCGCTACCGCGCCGTCGCCACCCTCGACGGGATCGAGCGCTTCGACATCGCCGTCATCACTGTGCCGACACCACTGCGCGAAGGTGCACCCGATCTCAGCTTCATCGATCGCGCCGGCGAGCAGCTGGCCACGCTCCTCACGGCCGGAGCCACCGTCGTGCTCGAGAGCACCACCTATCCCGGCACCACGGAGGAGCGGCTAGCACCGATTCTCGAGGCGGGTTCCGGCCTGCGGGCAGGCGCCGACTTCCACCTGGGCTACTCACCCGAGCGGATCGATCCAGGCAACACCACCCACACCCTCGTGAACACCCCGAAGGTGGTCAGCGGCATCGATGCCGCCAGCCTCGCCAAGGTGCAGCACTTCTACGACCAGATCGTCGACACCACCGTCCCCGTCTCCACCCCCAAGGAGGCGGAGCTCACCAAGCTTCTGGAGAACACCTTCCGGCACGTGAACGTGGCGCTGGTGAACGAGCTGGCCATGTTCGCCCACGACTTGGGCATCGACGTGTGGGAGGCCATCGACGCCGCCACCACCAAGCCGTTCGGCTACATGCGCTTCACGCCTGGGCCGGGCGTCGGCGGGCACTGCCTGCCGGTCGACCCCAGCTACCTCTCGTGGCAGGTGAAGCGTCGGCTCGGTCAGAGCTTCCGGTTCGTGGAGCTGGCCAACGACGTGAACGAGCACATGCCCGACTACGTCGTGCGTCGGATCTTCAACGCCCTCAACGAGCAGGGCAAGGCCATCAAGGGCAGCCGCATCCTGCTGCTCGGCGTGTCGTTCAAGGCCAACGTGGGGGACTGGCGCGAATCGCCGAGTCACCGCGTCGCTCACTTGCTGGCCGACCTCGGCGCTGACCTCGTCGCCGCCGATCCGCACGTCCCGCCGGACCGGTTCCCGTCCGGGGCGACGCCGGTCGACTGCACCGTGGAGGAGCTGGCCAGCGCCGACGCGGTTGTGCTGCTCGTTGACCATCTCGCGTTCAACCCCGAGCTCATCGTCGCGAACTCACGCTTCGTGCTCGACACCAAGGCCCGTCTGCCTCACGCCGAGAACGTGGAGCGCCTCTAGCGCTAGCCTCGTGGCACTCGGACTTCGGTCCGCATCGGCGCTCACGAGCGCCCTCCTGACATCACACGTGGAGGACGGCGATGAGCATCACGGACGAGCGGCGCCAGGCGCTGCTCAGCAAGCTGGAGGCCACGTTTGGCCGAGACGACACGGCGACGCTCATGGACATGATCGGGGCCGATCGCTGGTCCGAGCTCGCCACGAAGGCGGACCTCGACCAGCTCGCCACCAAGGCCGACCTGGACCGATATGCCACCAAGGACGATCTGCACAAGCTGACGACGACCCTGGTCACCTGGATGCTGGCCGGTCAGGCGACGCTCGTCGCCATGGTCGGCATCATGGTGCTGTTCGCCGTCTAACCCAGAGCCTCGATCGCGACTACTGCGGCACCGACATCGGAGTGAACGAGGCGATGGACCGGCACCGCCACTGCCAGCCCGCACAGAGCGTCGAGGCCAGGCTGGCCGACCCGCCGCAGGTGGAGGTGTGCCTGCCGAGCGGCAGCTCGCTCACCCACGCCGACCAGGACCGCGTCATCGCCTCGATCCTCGAGCTGGCGGAGGCGCCGGCCTGAAGGTCGTCGCGGATGGGCTTGCCTCTGGCCTGTATGCGGATACGCTCACAGCGTGAACGCGGCTGCCGAGGTCCGAGAGGCGCGGTTGCGGGCCGGGCTGTCCATACGATCCCTTGCCCGCCTCGCACAGGTGGCCCCCTCCACCGTGTGGCGGATCGAGCACGGGTTGCTCAGCCCCACGGTGCGAACGCTCAACAGCGTGCTCGAGGCAACCCTGCCCAGCGCGGCGTCGAAGCGGAAGCCCCGAGAGCAACATGTGAGCCTGGCCCTTGGACGTCTGGCCGCGTCCGCATTGCTCGTACGGCCGGAGGAGACGCTGGAGGCGGCCAGGCGTCGGGTCGCCGCTCAGCTCGACGATCCGTCGGTGCCTCACGGCGCTCGCCAGGTCATCGAGGGGTGGCGTCTCTTGCTCGATCAGCCCATCGAGGAGATCGTCCGCGTGCTCATCGAGCCCTCCGAGCGAGCGCACGAGCTCCGGACCGTGATGCCGATCGTGGGGACCCACACGGATACCGAACGCGTCGATGCGATCCGGCGGGCGCGTCGTGCGGCGTGACCAGCTCGAGCACCTGATCGGTGCGGCCGGGGGCGTTCTCGGCGAAGACACGGTGGTCGTGATCGGCAGCCAGGCGATCCTCGTCCAGCGATTGGGCGTGACACCCGTGACCGCCGACAAGAGCGCCGCCATCAGCATGCGGCTGACCCGTGTTGGACATGAGGGCTCATGAAGGTCGTCGTCACCGGGGGAGCGGGGTTCATCGGTGCCAACCTCTGCCGGGCCCTCGTGGCCGCGGACGGGATCGACGAGGTCGTCGCCCTCGACGACCTGTCGAGCGGGTTCGCAACCAACCTCGACGGCGTCGACGCCACGCTCATGCAGGGCGATCTCGGCGATCCCGACGTCCTCGACGCCGTGCTCCCCGGGGCGGGAGCGGTCGTGCACCTCGGCGCTCGGCCGTCGGTGCCCCGGTCGCTCGAAGACCCGATGGCGTCGCACACCGTCAACGCGACCGGCACGCTGCAGGTCCTCGAGGGGGTGCGACGCCACCAGGTCGGCCACGTCGTGGTCGCCTCGTCCTCGTCCGTGTACGGCCGCAACCCGGAGCTGCCCAAGCACGAGGGTCTCGTGCCGATGCCGGTGTCGCCCTACGCGGTGTCGAAGCTGGCCACCGAGGCGTACGCCATCGCCAACGCCGCGTGCTTCGGGTTCGGGGCGCTGGCGTTCCGCTTCTTCAACGTGTTCGGCCCGCTGCAAGCCGCGGGCCACGCCTACGCCGCGGTGGTGCCTGCGTTCGTCGCCGCGGGGCTGGCGAGCGAACCGGTGACCGTCCACGGCGACGGCGGCCAGACGCGCGACTTCACCTACGTCGGCTCGGTGTGCGAGGTGATCACCCAGGCGGTGGTGGCCGGCACGACCAGCGAGCAGCCGGTGAACCTCGCGTTCGGGGGTCGCTCGTCGCTCCTCGAGCTGCTCACCGAGCTCGAAGGCGTGCTCGGGCATCCGGTCGAACGGCACCACGTCGACCCCCGGGCGGGCGACGTGCGCGACAGCCAGGCCGACCAGACGAACCTGCGGGCCCTGTTCCCCGACATCGAGCCGGTGGGCCTGGACGACGGGCTCCGTCGCACGGTCGAGTGGTTCCGGACTGGCGCCGTCGCCTGAGGCTCAGCGGAGCAGGCGCTCCTTGATCCACTCGAGGGTGCTGTGCAGCTCGCCGATGCCCTTGTCCTGGAGGCGGACGGCTTCGGTGAGGCCGCTGACGTCGCGCCGGAGGTTGGCGATGTCGGCGGCGTTGTGCAGCGACCCCCGGTTGGCGGCGTCCTCGAGGTCGCTGGTGTCGATGGCGACCGGGGTGCCGCGCAGCTTGTCGAGCTGGGCGTAGAGCGCCTCCAGCCCCGCCTCCATCCGCACCCGGGCGTCGATCAGGTGGCCGGTGAGGCCCTCGTCGATCTCGGTGAGGCGCTCGTCCACCGGACTCAGGTCGACGGCTGCCGGGGCGACGGGCTCGAGGGGCTCGGCACTGGTGGCGATGGCGTGGTCGAGAGCCGTGGACACGTTCTGCAGCAGCATCACGATGTGGTTCTGGACCTCGCTGGCCTCCTTCGCGTTGGCGGCCTGCACCTCGCCCGTGTGGCGGATCGCCCCCAAGCGCAGCTCCACGCGGTTGACCCTGGTGACGACCTCCTCGAAGGCGCTGTCGAGCTGATCGCGCAGCTCGTCCATCTGGCTGTGGAAGTCGTCGGCCGGCACCGCGCCAGCGGGCCGCACGCCTCGCAAGCCGTCGATGGCGGCCGCCACGACGGCGACGGGATCCTTGGTGGGCGGTTCGGGCGGGGCGGGCGGAACCATCTCGGGTTCGTCCTCGGCGGGGGCCGAGTCAACGACGTCGATGTCGTCGGGAGCCTCCGGGGCGTCAGGGGTCGACTGGCCGTCGAAGAGCCGTTCGAGCTGCGTGGCGAGGTCGTCGGGGGAGCCGATGCAGCGAGCGTAGGCGACCGCCCAGACGTCGTGAACCGGAAGTCCGAGCGAAGTCAGACGGCGCCGGGTCAGCCCCGGATGGGGACCACGAGATCTCCCGCTTGGCCGAGGTTGATGCTCGGCCGAGCGATGGTGAACTTGCTGGTGGAGCGCTTGTAGTAGGCGGGGTCGCCGATCCCGTTCAAGGGTGGGCGATCGCGTCCGGAGGCGACCTGTCCACGGCGCGCACCCGTCTGCTCGATGCCGCCACGCTTGCCGAGCAGACCCTGCACCGCACTGTGCAGGCCCGCGCCCTCCACGACCTCGTGCGCCTCGGCGCGCCACGCGGCCCGGCCGAGGCGCTCGGCACCGCAAGCTCGGCGTGTCGACCCGAGCCGACATGGGCGCGGACCTGCGGTGACGCGGAAGGGGGAGGGCCTGGAGCCCTCCCCCTTCCTGACAGGAAGCTCAATTGCCTAGGTGCAGTCGAGCCTCTCTCGGAGCAGCGGGAAGCTGCCGAGATCGCTAGGTGATGAGGGTCCCAGGGGGTCCGGGGTCATCGCAGCACTCCTTCAGGACGGTCAGCTGCCCGCCGAACGTCACATCGACTGAAGGGGCCGGTTTCGCCCTCGCTCCCCGCCTGGCTAGGCGACCAATTTCCGCCAGGAGGATCAACGCTTCCCCGTGGGTTGTGGCCCGAAAGATACCACTCTGCGTGGTTTCGGTCCATGGGTGGTGACGCAGGGTGGGCGCCGCCTAGGAGCGGCTGAGCCGGCCTCGCCGCAGCAGCAGGCTGGTCGCGCCAGCGAGGATGAGCGCGCCGCCGAGGAACATCAGGGACCGATCCTCGGCGCCCGTAGCCGGGAGGATCTGGCGGCCCAGGACCTCCGTGTCCGTCGAACCGACGTCGGTCGTGGCGCCGTCGTCGGCCCCGACGTCGCCGCTGTCGGTCGTGGTTCCATCGTCGGCGCCGACGTCGCCCTCATCGGTCGTGGTCCCGTCGGTGGACGTGCCGTCGTCGGTGGTGCCGTCGGTGGTGGTGCCGTCGGTGGTGGTGCCGTCGGTGGTGGTGCCGTCGGTGGTGGTGCCGTCGGTGGTGGTGCCGTCGGTGGTGGTGCCGTCGTCGGTGGTGCCGTCGGTGGTGGTGCCGTCGTCAGTGGTGCCGTCGTCAGTGGTGCCGTCGTCAGTGGTGCCGTAGTCGGACGTGCCGTCGTCACCGGAGGTGCCGTCGTCACCGGACGTGCCGTAGTCCGACCCGAACGCTCGGGCTCCGCCCACCGCCTGGGCCGGCGAGGCGAAGTAGCCGAAGACCATCAGCAAGGCGCCGACGGTGAGGGTGACGCCGCCGAAGTATCGGCGCTTGGATCGATGCATGGGGTGCTGTGCTCCTTGGGTGCGCCCGCCGCGGAACCGAGTTGCTGCTGCTGAATGCAGGGGCCGGTTTCGCCCTCGCTCCCCGCCTGGCTAGGCGACCAGCTACTACGCCAGACGGATCGTCGCTCCCCGAGTGTTCGGTCGAAACGTAGCACCGGCCCGAGCCGTTTGGCGACGGCTCGGGCTGGGTAGCGGGAGCGGCCTATGGACGCCATCACGCTGCTCAAGGACGACCACAAGAAGGTCGAGGCGCTGTTCAAGCGCTTCGAGAAGGCGGGCGATCGTGCTCACGCCGAGAAGCGAACGGTGGTCGATCGGATCATCGAGGAGCTGGCCGTGCACGCCGCCGTCGAAGAGCAGCTCTTCTACCCGGTCACCCGAGCCACCGTGCCCGAGACCGAGGACATCGCCCTCGAGAGCCTGGAGGAGCACCACATCGTGAAGTGGGTGCTGTCCGAGCTCGACTCGATGGACCCGGAGGACGAGCGCTTCGACGCCAAGGTCACCGTCCTCATCGAGAACGTCCGCCACCACGTGAAGGAAGAGGAAGAGGAGTACTTCCCGAAGGTGCGCGACGAGCTCGGCCGCGACGCGCTCGCCGACCTCGGTGACGCCATGGCCAAGGCCAAGGCGGTGGCGCCCACCCACCCGCACCCCCGCAGCCCCGACACGCCCCCCGGCAACCTCCTCGTCGGCACCGCCGCCGCGGTGGTCGACCGGGTCGGTGACACCGCCAGCGGCCTGGCCCAGGGCGGCGCCGCGGCCCTCGGCGACCTCATCGCCACCATCCTCGGCCGCAAGAAGCCGCGCCGGGCGGCGCCCACCGGGCCCAAGGCGGCCCGCGTCACGGCTACGAAGGTGCGGTCGGCAGCCGCCGATGCCACCGAGGCCGTCATCGAAGCCGCCCAGGAGGCCAAGGCCGCCACCAAGCGCACGACCCGGGCGGCCAAGTCCGGGCCCAAGCGCACCGCCACCTCGGCCCGCAAGGCCACCAAGCGCACCGCCACCTCGGCCCGCAAGGCCACCAAGCGCACCGCCTCCACGGCGAAGCGAGGGGCGACGACCACCGCTCGCACCGCCCGCAAGGCCACCAAGCGCACCACGGCCAAGCGTGGGCGCTGACCTCGAGACGCTTCCTCCGACCCACGCCGACGGCCGCGTCGGCGTCGACGCCATCGTCCGCAAGCTGCTCCAGGCCACGTTCGGGCTGAAGCCGGATGACCTCGCCTCCTGCCTGTCGGAGCTGGTGGCGCGCCACCTCGGCCAGTGCGACGTGGAGCTGCTTCTCGTCGACCTCGACCAGACCGAGCTCCGCAAGCTCGGCGTCAACCCCGGATCCCCCGGTCTGTCGGTCGACGCCACGCTCGCGGGCCTGGCCTTCCGGGAGGAGGCGCCGGTGGTGGAGCTGGACGGCGAACGTCGGCGCCTGTGGCTCCCGATCCTCGACTCGGCGGAGCGGGTCGGGGTGCTCGCCGTCGTCGACGACGGGTCGGTCCCCATCGACGACTGGCTCGTCCTCACCTCCCTCCTCGGTGAGCTCATCGTCTCGAAGGAGGGCTACGGGGACGTCATCTCGCTGACGCGGCGCAAGGACGACGTGTCCCTGGCGGCGGAGATGCGATGGTCGCTCCTGCCGCCCCTCACGTTCAGCTCGCCGCAGCTCAGCATCTCGGGGATCCTCCAGCCGTCTCGCGTGGTCGCCGGCGACGCCTTCGACTACTCCATCGGGCCGGAGGAGGTCCTCGTCGGCATCTTCGACGCCATGGGCCACCAGCTGCCCGCGGCTCGCCTGGCCAACGTCGCCGTCGGCGGGTTCCGGCACGCTCGCCGCCACCGGCGCGGTCCAGCCGAGATCCTCGAGGCAGTCGACGAGGCGATCATCGACCAGTTCCCCGGGTGCGAGTTCGTCACCGGCCAGCTCTTGACCCTCGACCTCGAGTCCGGGCGCGCCCGGATCCACACGGCTGGCCACCCGGCTCCGGTCGTCCTCCCGATGGTCGGCGAGCCGTACGAGGTCGACGTGGACCCGGGACGACCGCTGGGGCTGGGGCCGAGCGAGTACCCGGAGGCCGTGGTCGACCTGGCGCCGGGAGACGCCATCCTCCTCCTGTCCGACGGCGTGTACGAAGCCCGCTCGCCCGATGGCACCTTCTACGGACGGGACCGGGTGATGGCGATGGCGCGCACGCTGCTGACCGCCGGCGTGCGGCCACCGGAGGTGCTGCGCCTCGTGATCCGCGACGTCATCGACTTCCAAGGCGACCACGTGCGCGACGACGCCACCCTGGTGATCGTGCGCTGGCAGCCGAGCGCGGTCGGCGCCCCGTCGGCCCCCGACGCGGCCCACGCGCGCATCGTCGAACCCGACCCGCGCTGAGGCGTTTGGGAGGTCCGTGATCGGGTAGTCCGCTGCTCACGACCGACCACGGAGGGCAGACATGGCGACGGCGAAGCGCACTCGATCGAAGCCGGCGGCGCGCAAGGGCGCCGCGGCCGACCCGGCAGTCGGACCGATCCTGAACCCGCGGACCAGCAAGGTCCCGGCACAGGACAGCGAGCACCTCACGACCGCCCAGGGCCAGCGGCTCGAGCACACCGACGACTCGCTCACCGCCGGCTCGCGTGGCCCCACCCTCATGGAGGACTTCCACCTCCGCGAGAAGATCATGCACTTCGACCACGAGCGCATCCCGGAGCGCGTGGTCCACGCTCGGGGGGCCGCCGCCCACGGTGTGTTCGAGAGCTACGGCACCGCCGAGAAGATCACCAGCGCTGGGTTCCTGAAGGCCGGGCAGACCACCCCCGTGTTCACCCGCTTCTCCACCGTGGTGGGATCCCGCGGCTCTGCCGACACGGTGCGCGACGTCCGCGGCTTCGCCGTGAAGCTCTACACCGACGAGGGCATCTTCGACCTCGTCGGCAACAACATCCCCGTGTTCTTCATCCGGGACGGCATCAAGTTTCCCGACCTGATCCATGCCGCCAAGCCCGAACCCGACCTCGAGATCCCGCAGGCCCAGACCGCCCACGCCACCTTCTGGGACTTCGTGTCGCTCATCCCGGAGTCGCCGCACATGCTGATGTGGGCCATGTCCGACCGGGCCATCCCGCGCTCGTACCGGATGATGGAGGGCTTCGGCGTCCACACCTTCCGCCTCGTCAACGACGCGGGCGAGACGTCGCTGGTGAAGTTCCACTGGAAGCCGGTGCTGGGCGTGCACGGCCTGGTGTGGGAGGAAGCGCTCACGCTCAACGGGGTCGACCCGGACTTCCACCGGCGCGACCTGTACAACGCGATCACCGCCGGCGCCTTCCCCGAGTGGGAGCTGGGCGTGCAGGTGATGCCCGACTCCGAGGACCAGTACTTCGAGGGCATCGACCTGCTCGACGCCACCAAGCTCGTCCCCGAGGAGCTGGTGCCCGTCGAGCCGATCGGGCGGATGACCCTCAACCGCTGCCCGAGCAACTTCTTCGCCGAGGTCGAGCAGGTGGCCTTCCACGTCGGCCACCTGGTGCGGGGCATCGAGGTGGTCGACGACCCGCTCATGCAGGCGCGCCTCTTCAGCTACCTCGACACCCAGCTCACCCGCCTCGGCGGCCCGAACTTCGACCAGATCCCGATCAACCGGCCGCACGCGCCGGTGAACGACAACCTGCGAGACGGGTTCTCGCAACAGGCCGTGCACGAAGGCCGCACGCCGTACCTGCCCAACGGCGTCGGCGGGGGTTGCCCGTTCCTCGCTCCCGACGAGGAGGGCGGTTACATCCATGTGCCGCGGGTCGTGGAGGGAGCGAAGGTCCGCGAGCGCGGGCCGGATGACCCCTACGCCCAGGCGACCCTGTTCTGGAACAGCATGAGCGACGTCGAGCAGGACCACATCGCCGACGCCTACACGTTCGAGCTCGGCAAGGTGGAGGTGCCCGGCGTCGTGGAGCGGATGGCGCGACGCCTCGTGCACGTCCACCCTGACCTCGCCCGGCGGGTCTGCTTCGGCCTCGGTCTCGACATCGACGCCCTGCCGCCCACCGCCGAGCCCGATGACGTTCGCGACGTCGACGCCCCCGACGCCAGCGGCGGGCTGACCGAGTCACCGGCGCTGTCGATGATCACCGAGGACCTGGCGCCGCCTGACGGGCGCGTCGTGCAGGTGCTCGCCGACGACGGCGCCGACCTCCCCGGCATCCGTACCGTGCGCGACAGCATCCTCGACGCCGGCGCCACCGCCCACGTGGTCGCCACCCACAAGGGCCGCATCACCGGCAGGGGCCGGTCCGACGCGCTGCTCGTCGACAAGTCCTTCCACACGGCGTGTGCCGCGGAGGCCGACGCCGTCGTGGTGGCCAGTGGGGCGGGGCTCGCCGACGACCCCGGTGTGATCGCCTACGTGCAGGAGGCCTACCGCCACCACAAGCCGATCGCAGCGTGGGGTGACGGCGCCGAGCTCCTCGCCGCCGCCGGCATCAGCACCGACGAGCCCGGCGTCGTCGTCGCTGAACGCTCCAGCAAGACCTTCGCCAAGTCCGTGCTCGACGCGCTCGCGGTGCACCGTCACTGGGAGCGGGCCCCCGAGCACCCCACCCGTCGGCTCGCCACCGAGGAGGCCTGACATGCCCAACGGGATCGATCTCATCCTGGCCGACCACGAGACGGTGGCCGACCTGTTCGACGCCTTCGATGCGTCGGGCGACGCCACCGTCATCGGGCAGGTCGTGGATGCGCTGAGCGCGCACGACGACGCCGAGCACGGTGCGCTCTACCCCCTGGCCGTCGTGCTGCTCGAGGACAAGGCGCTGCTCGACCGGTCGCTGGCCGCCCATTCGGCGGTCAAGCGGCAGATCGACCACCTCAAGGGCCAGGAGGGTGCTCCGCTGGTGGAGGCGTTCGCGGGGCTCCGGGCCCTGGTCGAGGAGCACGTGGCCGACGAGGAGAAGAACCTCCTGCCCGCGCTCCAGAAGGCGGCCACCACCCAGCAGCTCGACGAGCTCGGCGGCCGCATCCTCCAGGCCAAGCAGCGCGGCGGCTGACGTGCGCTTCGGCAACGTGGAGGTGCGCCCGCTCGGTGGGGGCGCCGGGTGCCTCGGCATGCTGCTGTTCTCGGTGCTGGCGTCCGTGCTCCTCACGGTGATCGTGAACCTGGTGCTCCGCTAGCACTGCCTGGACGCGCTGATGGCCGCCGAGCTGGTCAGCCCGGCGGCCATCGGCTCGCAGCTAGTCGTCCTTCGTGCCCGGGTCAGGGATCTTGTCGCCGGACACCTCGTCTCCCTCGGGGTTCACCTGGTCGGCGATGCCGTGTCCGGCGGCGCCGCCAGCGACGCCGCCGATCACACCGCCGACCACCGCGCCGGCCGGTCCGCCGACGATGGCTCCGGCGACTGCGCCTGCCGTCGCCCCAGCACCCGTGCCGGTCGTGGTGCCGACCGGATGATCGTCACGGTCCTCGCTGTTCGGGTCGTCAGCGCGCCGGGCGTCGCCCGGGTGCTGGACGTCTTCGTCGTTTCGCTCGTTCGGTCCCACGGTCTTCTCCTTGGTAGACGGGTCGACCGCATTCCCTCACCGCGGGCATTCCAATCCAGGGTTCGCGCGGCGCGGCTTGGACGCACGGTCGGCGGGTAGAGGCCCGGCGTGACGTTGCTCGTGCCGCCCTCCGCCGAACGCGATCCGATCGGGCCCGGCCTGCCTCGCCGGTTGCCAGCGCCGCGTGGCCCGGTCACCGACCAGCTGCTTGCGCACCTCACTCGACCCGTCCACGAGCTGAGCTCGTTGCCGCTCACGGAGGCTGATCCGGTCACCGACGACGACCTCGCGCTCGCGCTGTACCTCTGCTACGAGCTGCACTACCTCGGGCTCCCGGACGTCGACGAGGCGTGGGAGTGGGAGCCGACGCTTCTGCGAGAGCGTCGCCGGTTGGAGCACGACCTCGAGCTTCGGCTGGTGGAGCTGGCCGGGCAGGTACCCCTCGGTGTGTCGCGCGACCGCACGATCGAAGAGCTGAAGCGGCTCGCGACCACCGACAACGGCCCCTCCCTGTCGACCTACATGCTCGAGGAGGGGACGCTCGAGCAGATGCGGGAGTTCGCGGTGCACCGCTCCGCCTACCAGCTCAAGGAGGCCGACCCGCACAGCTGGGCGATCCCCCGGCTCACCGGGCGTGCCAAGGCCGCTCTCATCGACATCCAGCAGGGGGAGTACGGCGAGGGGCGCCCGGCCGACGTGCACGCCAACCTGTTCGCAGAGGTGATGAATGCGCTCGGGCTCGACTCCACCTACGGCGCCTACGTCGACCGCGTCCCGGGCGTCACCCTCAGCACCTGCAACGTCGTCTCGCTCTTCGGCCTGCACCGGCGTTGGCGCGGCGCCCTCGTTGGCCACCTCGCGCTGTTCGAGATGTGCAGCGTCGGCCCGATGGGTCGCTACGAGGCCGCCCTCCAGCGCCTGGGACTCGGCACTGACGCGACCCGCTTCTACACCGAGCACGTGATCGCCGACGAGCACCACCAAGACGTCGCGCTCGACCCGATGGTCGCGGGCTTGATCGAGCAGGAGCCGTTCCTCGGTGGTGAGGTCGTGTTCGGCGCCCGCGCCCTTGCCGAGGTCGAGCGCCTCTTCGCCGAGCACCTGCTCGATGCGTGGAGTCGGGACGAGTCGTCGCTGCGGGCGCCCTCCGTCAGGGCGTAGGGGTGACGAGCCCGTCAGCGATGGGCGAGACCGTGAGGTAGGAGTCGACGCCGGTGAGGCTCAACATCTTCGCGATGAGCGGCGGGACCTCCGCCAGCGCCAGTGACACTCCACCGGCCTCCCGCTGCTGGTAGGCGTCCACCAGGGCGCTGATGCCGGACGAGTCCATGAACGTGACCCCGGCGAGATCGAGGACGAGCGTTCCGCCACTCGGCACCTCGGCGGCCAGGAGGGTGTCGAGCAGCTCCGGGGCGCACGCCATGTCGATCTCTCCGCTGACGCGGACGCGCACCGCACCCGCGCCGTCCACGACATCTACCGCACACGTATGGGTCATCGTCCTCTGCCTCCCACCTAGGTCGGGGCGGTCACCGCTTGGGGCGTGGCCGCCGTGGGCGGTTCACCTGCCGCTTGAGCTTCTCCACCTGTGCTTCGAGGACCAGGATCCTGCGGATGCCGGCGAGCGACATCCCCTGGTCGGCCATCTTCGACACCTGTTGGACCCGTTCGATCTCGTTTCGCGAGTAGCGCCGCTGACCACCGTCGGAGCGAGAGGGCTCCACGACGCGCTCCGAGTCCAATCGCCGGATGAAGGCCGGCTGGACCCCGAGCATGTCGGCGACCTGGCCCACCGAGTACAGCGGGGCGTCGTGGTCGTCGAACGGCAGGTTCATTGCCGATACATATAGATCCAACGACGAAAACTGTCAACTGCAGTTGGAGGTTTCTTAAGCGACGCTGCCCGGATCCTCTCCGCCACTGAACGATGCGCGCCGATCGGGGTTTGAGAACGCGCGACGGGGGAAGCACCTGACGATCACGCAGCGTCGCAAGGAGACCACGATGCGCTTCGCCAAGGTCAGCTCCACCCTCGCCCTCATCCTCTTCTTCGGCGGCGCCACCCGCGCGCTCGACAGCTGGGCCGTCAGCGCCGCCTGTCTGGTCGCGCTCGTCAGCGCGGTCGTCGCAGCCATCGCCATGGAGGGGAGCGATCTCGACGGCGCCGAAGGGCTCGCGGCCGTCGAACCACTGGTGGAACCCATCGATCTCGTGACCCCAGCCGGCGACACATCGCTCGAAGCTGCCTAGTGCTCGCGCGGCCACCCGGCCGCTCAACCAAGGAGACATGAACATGGGTATCGGAGTCAGCGTTCTGCTCATCGCCGCCGGCGCCATCCTCACCTTCGCCGTCGAGGTCGAGAACGCCGAGGGGTTCAACCTGAACACCCTCGGCATCATCCTCATGATCGCCGGAGCCATCGGGCTGGTCATGACGGCCTTGGTGTTCGGGCCACGACGTCGCGGCGTCGCCACCGACGGCGGCACCGTGGTCGAGACCCGCCGCCGAGACGTGTACTGACCCCGGCCCCAACGACCCCCGACGACGCCCCGGCCACCTGGCCGGGGCGTCTCGCGTGCCCGGCCCGGCGGTCACACCCCGCCGGTAGCCTGGGGTCTTCGATGTTGCTCCGTGACCTCCCCCCGCTGTTGCGTGAGGAGCCTGGCTTCGCGTCCGTGCTCGGCCGGTCCTCCGCAGTCCTGGCCGTCCCGGAGCCCGCGCGCGCCCTGGCCATCGCCGGGCTGGCCACCCTCAGCTCCCGGCGGCCGATCGTGGTGGCGGTGCCCACCACCGGCGACGCCGATCGGGTCGCCAACGACCTGCGCGCCTACCTCGGGCTCGACGCCGTCGACACCTTCCCGGCCTGGGAGACGCTGCCCTTCGAGCGCGTGTCGCCTTCGGTCGAGACGATGGGCCGGCGGCTTCGCACGATGTGGCGCCTGCGCGACCCGGAGCGGGCGCCGCGGGTGCTGGTGGCGCCGGTGCGGGCGCTGGTGCAGCGCCTCGGGCCGCACGTGGAGGACGTCGAGCCGGTGGTCATCCGGCCGGGGGAGCAGCGCGACCGCGACGCCCTCGTCGCCGAGCTGGTGGGGGCCGGCTACCGCCGCGAAGAGGTCGTCGAGCACCGCGGTGAGCTGGCCGTGCGCGGCTCGATCATCGACGTGTACCCGTCCACCGCCGAGCGGCCGATCCGCATCGACCTGTGGGGCGACGAGGTCGACCGGCTCACCGAGTTCTCCGTCGGCGACCAACGCTCCACTGACGACCTCGCCCACGTCGAGATCTTCGGTTGCCGGGAGCTGCTCCCCACCGACGAGGTGCGCACCCGCGCCGACAAGCTGATCGCCCTCGAGCCGTGGGGCCGCGAGCAGTGGGAGCGCCTGTCCGAGGGGCAGACGTTCGACGGCATGGAGAGCTGGCTGCCGTGGCTCACCGAGGGCGAGCACGTGCTGTTCGACCTCGTGGGGCCCGAGGCGCTGGTGCTGCTGCTCGAGCCGCGCCGCATGCGCGACCGGGCCGCCGACCTGCTGGCCGAGGAGGCCGACCTCGCCTCTTCGCTGGCCAAGACGTGGGGCGCGGTCGGCGCCGATGGCGACGACGGGTTCCCCCGCCTGCACCTCCCGTTCGACCGGCTGCTCACCCACACCGCCGCGCCGGCGTGGACCGTCACCACCGCCCCCGAAGGCCCCGACGTGGCCACCGTCGCCTCGATGGGCATCGCCGCCACCGCCGGCGACCCAGAGCGGGTGGTCCGGCAGCTCGCCGAGCTGGCCGCCGATGGCTACCGCATCGTGGTGGCGGCCGACGGCGAGGGCTCGGCGGCCCGCCTCCGCTCCCTCTTGAGCAGCCACGGCATCTCACCCACCATCGACGTCACCCCGCTCGAGCGCGGGTGCATCCTGCCGGCCATCAAGCTGGCGGTGATCGCCGAGCATGACCTCACCGGTCGCCGTCGGGCGCACCGGGCCGCCCGCCGGCCGCGCCGCGACGCGCAGGGCTTCTTCGACGACCTCAAGGCCGGCGACCACGTCGTGCACCACCAGCACGGCGTCGCCCGCTACGCCGGCATGGTCAAGCGCGCCATCGGCGGCGTCGAGCGCGACTACCTGCTGCTCGAGTACAAGGGCGACGACAAGCTCTACGTGCCGTCCGACCAGATCGACGCCGTCCGCCACTACACCGGCGGCGACTCGCCCTCGCTGAACCGGCTCGGCGGCGACGGGTGGCAGCGGGCCAAGGCCAAGGTGCGCTCGGTCGTGTCCGAGATCGCGCAAGAGCTGGTCGTGCTCTACCAGAAGCGCCTGCACGCGCCCGGCCACGCCTTCGCCGAGGACTCGCCGTGGCAGCGCGAGCTGGAGGAGGCGTTCCCGTACCAGGAGACGCCCGACCAGCTCACGGCCATCAACGACGTGAAGGGCGACATGGAGGCCGACCACCCGATGGACCGCCTCGTGTGCGGCGACGTCGGCTTCGGCAAGACCGAGGTGGCCATCCGAGCGGCGTTCAAGGCGGTGCAGGACGGCAAGCAGGTCGCCGTGCTCGTGCCCACCACGCTGCTCGCCCAGCAGCACCACCAGACCTTCGGCGACCGCTTCGCCGGCTATCCCGTGCGGGTCGAGGTGCTGTCGCGGTTCCTCACGCCGGGCCAGGCGCGCGAGGTGGCGCGAGGCATCCAGAGCGGCGAGGTCGACGTCGTCATCGGCACGCACCGGCTGCTGTCCGACGACATCCACTTCAAGGAGCTCGGCCTGCTGGTGGTCGACGAGGAGCAGCGCTTCGGCGTGGGCCACAAGGAGCAGATCAAGGCGCTCAAGACCGGCGTCGACGTGCTCACGCTGTCGGCCACGCCGATCCCGCGCACGCTCGAGATGTCGCTCACCGGCATCCGCGACCTCACCCTGCTCAACACGCCGCCGGCCGACCGGATGCCGATCCTCACCTACGTGGGGGAGTACGACGACCGGGCCGTCGGCGAGGCCATCCGCCGCGAGCTGCTCCGCGAGGGCCAGGTGTTCTACGTGCACAACCGCGTGCAGGACATCGACCGCACCGCCGAGCACGTGCGCGACCTCGTGCCCGAGGCGCGGGTCGCCGTCGCCCACGGCCAGATGGACGAGGGCACGCTCGAGCAGCTGGTGCTGGCGTTCTCCGACGGCGAGTACGACGTGCTCGTGTGCACCACGATCATCGAGAGCGGCATCGACATGCCGACGGTGAACACGCTCGTGGTCGACCGGGCCGACCTGCTCGGCCTCGGCCAGATGCACCAGCTGCGCGGCCGCGTGGGCCGCAGCGGGCAGCGGGCCTACGCCTACCTGTTCGTGCCGCCCGACCGCGTGCTCAGCGAGGAGGCCTACGAGCGACTCAAGACGATCGGCGAGGCCACCGAGCTCGGCTCCGGCTTCAAGATCGCCATGCGCGACCTCGAGATCCGCGGCGCCGGCAACCTGCTTGGCACCGGGCAGTCCGGCCACATCGCGGCGGTGGGCTACGACCTGTACTGCCAGATGGTCTCGGAGGCCGTCGCCGAGCTGAAGGGCGAGCCGGTGAAGGAGCCGGCCGAGATCAAGCTCGACCTGCCGCTGGCCGCCAACCTCCCGCGGGAGTACGTGCAGAAGGAGGAGCTGCGGCTCGAGGCCTACCGCCGCCTGGCGTCGGTCACCACCGACGAGGAGGTGCGCGACATCCGCACCGAGTGGGAGGACCGCTACGGCCCGCTACCGGAGCCGGCCGAGGCGCTGTTGTCTGTGGCGCGGTTGCGGGCCGAGGCGTCGCGCACCGGCGTGCGCGAGATCACGGTCGTGAAGCCGAGCAGCTTCGGCGGGTCGCCCTCCACCGCGCGGCTGTCGCCGCTCCCGCTCAAGACCAGCCAGCAGATCCGCTTGAAGCGCCTGTACCCGACGGCCGTCTACAAGGAGCCCGACCAGCTCCTCATCGTGAAGGTCCCGTACAAGTCCCACCCCGCGGATGCGTTGGTGGACCTGCTGCGCGAGCTCGAGCCCGTAATCGAACCGCAGCCTGCGTAGGCGTCAGCCGGCCGGTGTTCCCCACATCGGCTGGTCGTCCTTGCCGTCGGTGACCTGGACGAGCCCACTCCCGTCGGCGTTGACGATGTAGATGCTCTCACCCGAGTCATCGTTGGCGGCGTCGTTCCGGGTGAAGACGATCTGCTCGCCGTCGGGGGACCAGCTGGGCGAGTAGCACCCGAACTCACCGTCGGACAGGGGGCCGCCGCAGGCGGGGGTGATCGGCAGCTGGGCCGGGGTGCCGCCCTCGGCGTCGACGATCCAGATCGCCTTGTGGTTCTCTTCGGCGGTGCGGGCCACGAAGAGGATCTGGTCGCCGCTGGGCGAGAAGCGGCCACCGAAGCCGCTGTCGTCGAGGACCATGCCCGGCGGGGTGAGCTGCCGGAGTCCGGTGCCGTCGACGTTGACGACGAAGACACCGTTCGGCGGCTCCTCGTCCTGGGATCGGATGAAGACGATCTGCTTCCCGTCTGGGGAGTAGCTGCCCGAGATGTCGCTCCCACCGGGGTTGGAGGTGATGCGCTGTGGGTCGCCGCCGTCGGACACGCGGATCGTGTACATGCCGTTGAGCTCCGGATCGTCCGCGCCGTACCCCTCGCAGGCCACCCGCTCCCCGTCCGGCGACCACGCGAAGCCGCAGAACAGCTCCAGGGTCGCGTCGGGCTGGGGGGTCGTGCGGAGCTCGCCGGTGGCCACGTCCACGAAGTGGCCAGCCATGCCGTCGTCGCAGCAGAAGATCGCGACCTCCGTGCCGTCTGGCGACCAGCTGGCGTGCTCAGCGCCCTCGAACAGCAGGCGAGCGTCGCTCCCGTCCGGGTTCGCCGTGTAGATGTCTTCCTGGCCCCGGACCTTGCCGGGGTCCAGCCGCTGGAACACGATCGGACCCAGCGGCCCTGACGGTGCCTCGGTCGTCGTGGTCGTCGTTTCGGTCGTGGTCGACTCGCTCGATGCGTCGGGGTCGTCGTCGGAGCACGCCACCGCCAAGGTCATCGCCAGCACGATGATCGAGTGCGTCGCGATGCGGGGAAGAGATCTGCGCCTCGCCATGTCCAGTTCCTCCAGCTGTCGCCTCGTGCTCAGAGGATCACGAAGTGCTCAGTCCGGACGAGGGCGCTGACATGCGACGCGGCGAGGGCACTGTCATGCCAGACGCAGGGGTGCCAGCACCCCCGGCGGGCCGAGGGCCCAGTCCGCCAGGGTCACGGAGCGGCCGGAACCACCGACAACCCGACCACGCGGTCGATGGCGGCGACCTCGAGCAGGCGGGCAACGCTCGGGCGCGCACCGGTGAGGACCAGCTCGCTCCCGTGGTCCCGTGCGACCCGTGCGATCAGCACCAGGGCATTGATGCCCCGTGAGTCCATGAACGGGACCCCGCCGAGATCGAGCACGACCTCGTTGGCCCCGTCGATCGCCAGATCGACGATGGCGACCAGCGACCGCGCGGAGAGGAGGTCGATCTCCCCGTGCACCGCCAGGTGGAGATGGCGTCCCGTGTCCTCCACCACCGTGACGACGATGTCCTTCTCGTCGCGCGAGTCGACTGCGCGCTTGACGTCCTCGGTCTTCACGTCAGGGCCTCCGTATGCCGCCAGCTCCGGCATCGCCGCCCCGCTGCAGGTGCCCCATCCCCAGGTGGCTGGTGCTCAACCGCCGTTGACCATAACGATCTCGTCCGCGGGACGCCTGAGCCAGATGACCCAACTGCTACGTCGGGTCAGCCGCGGCCCGGCCAGGTTTCAACTCGCGCTCCGCGAGGAAGAGGAGGGGTCACCACAGGACGGAGGCAGCGGATGGACAGCACCCCGGCGGGCGCAGCAGTGCGAGCAGTGGTCGACAAGCTCACGCACTCCGGCTACACCAGCCGGTTCTGCGTGGACGCCGATGGCGCGCTGTGCTGCGAGGTCTGCGGCACCTGCCAGCCACCGACGGAGGCCACCGTCATCGGTGCGCACTCCGTGGACGAGGCGCTGGTGCTGGTCGTGTCCTGCCCCGCCTGCCGGGGGAGAGGCGCGGCCGTCGTCACCGAGGCCAACGATTCCAGTGGTGGCGTCGCCGCCCTGCTGGCAGCGGTCGCCGGGCTCCGCCCAGCCGCCACCTAGCGCCCGTCAGACCGGGTCGACGTTGGACTCCAGGGTGACGCCGAGCGTGTCGCCCACGCCCGCGATCTCGAGGGTCTGGGCCACGAGGTTGGACACGTTGGTGATGCTCAGGGTCGCCCCGTGGCCCGCCACGTAGCGGCGGATGTAGAGGAGGGCGGCGATGCCGCTCGAGTCCAGGAAGGTGACGCCGCCCAGGTCGAGGATGACCTCGGGCACGGTGTCGGACGCCTCGATCAGGAGCGCGGCGAGGACGGTGTCCAGGAGCTGGGGCGCGGTGTCCAGGTCGATCTCGCCGTCCACCGCCAGGCGGACCGCTGATCGACTCATCGCGATGTCAAAACCCAACCGACCGGTCATCCACAGCCTCCGTGACGCCCGCCAGGAGAAAGCTGCCAACAACTAGCTCTGCAAGCGGCACTCTACGTTTTGTCGGGTTCAGCCGACAAGGGCGGGTTGGGGTGGTTCAGGGCACGTGCGGCTGGCCCGGCACAGGCGACGGCACGGGGTCATGCTGGAGTCGTGGGACACGGCGGCGGGAACCCAAGCACGGGTCGGAGCGTCCGAAGGGGCATGGTCCTGTCGCGTCGCTGGTTGCCCCTACTCGTTGTCGCCGCCATGGTGGTGGCCTGCGGCGGGGACGGCGGGTCGCCAGGTGCGGATCCCGCCGTCACGGACGCCGAACTGGAGCTCGTGACTGCCACCGTGACGGAGCGCGCGGAGCCCACGATCGAGGACGCGCGCGACGTCGAGGCGGTCGGTGGGGGGACCGCGGCCTTCGCGCTCGACCTGTACCGCGAGGTCGCCGGCGCGCAGGAGGGGAACGTGATCGTCGGTCCGTACAGCGCCTGGCTGGCGTTGGCGATGACGTCGGTCGGCGCTGCCGGCACCACCTATGAAGAGCTCGCGGCCGCGCTCCACTTCCCGCTGGAGGAGAAGCGACTGCTCCCGGCGATCAACGCGCTCGATCGGGTCGTCAGCCACCGGGGCGAGGACAGCGAGGTGACCTTCGACGTCGCCAACCGCCTCTGGGGCCAGCGAGGCACGGAGTTCCGCGTGGCGTTCCTCGACGCGCTCGTCGAGCACTTCGGCGCGCCGATGGTCGCCGCCGACTTCGCGACCGACCCGGACGGAGCGCGCGACCAGATCAACGGGTGGGTGGCCGACCGCACCGACGATCTGATCCCCGAGCTCTTCCCGGCGGACTCGTTCGACAGCAGAACCGCCCTGGTGCTCGTGAACGCGATCCACCTCGACGCGCCGTGGGAGTTCTCCTTTGACCCTGAGCAGACGGCGCCGGGCCCGTTCACCCGGCTCGACGGCTCCATCGTCAGAACGGACATGATGAGGTACGACCAGTACCTCCCTACCGCGCTCGACGGGGCCTGGCGGGCGGTCGAGATCCCGTACCAGGGCGGCGGCCTGTCCATGGTGGTCATCGTCCCCAACGACTTCGCCGCCTTCGAAGCCGGCCTGGACGCGGAGAGCCTCGACGCGCTGCTGGGCAAGATCCGCGACGGTGGCGTGCACCTCACGATCCCGCGGTTCTCCTTCTCGACGCATGCCTCGCTCGTCGAGCCGCTGCAAGCGATGGGCGTGTCGTCCGCCTTCGGCGCAGGTGCTGACTTCAGCCGCATGACCGGTGGTCGGGGCCTCTTCGTCGGCGCCGTCGAGCACGAGGCGTTCGTCGAAGTTGACGAGTCTGGTACGGAAGCAGCTGCCGCTACCGGGGTCGAGATGCTCGGCTCGCATGGCCCCACCATCGTCGTCGACCGACCGTTCATCTTCTTGATCCGAGACCGAGCGACGAACGCCATCCTCTTCATGGGTCGAGTCATGGACCCAACGGCGTCTGGTTGAGGCGGCACAGCACGGTGTGAGACAGCGTTCGGGGCACTATTGGCGGGTGAGCAAGCGGGGTATGCGAGCTGCGGTGTGGGCGCTCGCGCTGGGCGCGGTCGCGATGAGCGGGTGCAGTGACTCGGCCGCGGAGGTCGAGCGGCAGCCCGACCCGGTCGGTGCCGAGGCCGTCGTCGTCACCTGCACGCTGGACACGACCACCGTCGATCACGCGGTGGTCGCGGCGGCGACGGATGGCGTGCACCTGACCGTCGCAGACGAGACAGGACATGAGCTGCTGGTCCGCACCGAGAACACCGCTGAAGAAGAGGACAGGGTCGGCCTCCAGTTCCCGCCCGCGGGCGAGCACGTCCTCCAGCTCGCGCCAGGGCATCACCTCGTGCTGTGCTCCGAGCAAGACGGGCCCGAGCACATGCTCTCGCCGAGCGAGTCGGACGAGTCAGTCGAGCTGCAGGTGGTCGACCCGACAGGGAGCTGGGTGTCCGGATTGCTCGAGTGCTCCTCCGGCATGCGCTCCGGCGAGGTGCGCGACTACGGCGGAGGCGGGACGGGAGACCACTCCGCGCCGGTGACGCCGCCGCTCGAGCTCGTGCGGGACGATCTCGGGGCCACGTTCAACGACGGCGACGTGCTCGAACAGGTTGGCTACGAGGAACAGACGATCACGACCTCCACGAACATCCGGCTCGTGCGCGACGACCACACCATCGCGGTCGCCGGGGTCGAAGGCGGTGACCCGTATTGGCGGATCGGCGGTTGGACCAAGTGCGCGGACACCTAATGAGGTCTTCACCTACGACGCGGTTGCTTCGCTCCGGCGCAGCCCTCCTCATGCTGATGGGTGCCGCCTGCGCGGCGGAGGCGAAGCGATCTGACGAGGGCGCAGCTCGCACGTCGACGACCGGCGAGAAGGAGTCGAAGCCGGCCGACGAGGTTGAGCGCGTCCCGGCTGTGTGGGCCGGTGCCGTCCTGCAATCCGATGAGGCGGTGCACGTTCTGGAGCGCATCGACTACGACTTCGGAAGTCAGGAGAGGCACGGCATCTACCGCGAGATCCCAGGTCTCGCGCCAGACGCTGCGATCGAGGTCGAATCGCAGACGGCCCCCGATCAGGTCGAGGTGACGCCTGAGACGATCGAGGGCGAAGACGGAGTGAGGGTTCGCATCGGAGACCCCAATACGACGATCAGCGGCCGACATCGGTACCGCATCCAGTACGAGCACTCGGCTCTGATGCAGGACGGCAGGTTCAGCTGGGATGCCGTGGGTACGGGCTGGTCGGTGCCGATCGACGACGTCCAGGTCCACGTGGTGGCGCCGTTCGGGCTGTTCTCTGTGACGTGTTCTGTCGGCGCCGCTCGCACGTCGGGGGGCTGCGAGGTGACCGAAGACGAGCCTGGCCACATCTCGGTGCACGTCCGAGGGCTGCAACCCGGCGAGGGAATCACGATCTCGGCGCGACGGGGGCCGGACCTTGAGCGCACCCCACCGCTGCCGGAGCCCGACGAGTAGCGACGATGTCGTCGGTTGACATCATCCGTCGATGCGCAGTCGCACCTCGTCGCTGTCGACAAGTGCACCTGACGCTCGGACCTTGACCTTGATCTCCCCGATCGCGACCGCTCTGGGAACGTTGGCCCGCAGTGCCCTGCCGTTCTCGGCCCAGGTGACGTGGGGGACCGGACGCTCGTCGAAGTACACCGTCGGGGTGTTTCCCTCGGTGGCGGGGACGCCAGGGCGTGCGAAGTAGCGGCCACGGATGGTAATGATCTGCCTGCGCTTTGCCACGGAGGGTTCGATCGACTCGATCACCGGGATGTCAGCGTCTAGCGGCATCGTCACGGGATCTGATCGCGCGCCAGCGCCAGTGAGCACCGACACGTTCGTGACCGGCGCGGTCACGTCGGAGAGGGGCACCCTGGCGACGATCCAACTGTCGCTCGGGTAGGACGCAATGACGTTTCCCTTCTTGTCGCAGGTGGCCTTCGGGTCGGGTTGGGGGGCGACATCACGTTCCCCGAACTGCACCCGAGTCGTGATGACCGCCTTCGTCTCCCCGGCACCGGGAGGTATGAAATTGATCCCACGGATGTCGACGAGAGCCCCGGGTCGGATCCCGTCGCCAGCTGGTTCCCGCGGTTCGACGTGGAGCGTCACGGATTGGATCACAGGCGCATTGCGCGCGGCAGCCTTCGATGCCGTGTAGGTGAGGGCCGACAGGCTGGTCAGCCCGACCAGGGCGGGCGGGATCACGGGGAGCACTGCGGGCGTGGCGATGATCGCACCCACGAACCAGATCATCGCGACGAGGTTGAACGTGAGGAACTGGGCGTCGACGAGATCGCCGGACCCATCGTCCTTGCTGAGAAGGTCCTTCAGTGCAGCCTGATCTGTCGACACCTTCTGGATCGTCTCGGCCTCGAGCTTCGTCCTTGTGAGAAGCCCCGCCGTCACAGACGCGGCGAACGGGCCGCCGAGTAGCAGTAGGTATGACTCGTCGAGCGTCTCCAGCGATTCGGGGAGCGCACCGTTCGATCCGTCGAACGCCGCTCTTACGAGGAAGTACACGAACGCGCCCGCCAGCATCAAGGTCCACAGCGCGGCCTGGGTCATCGACGTCGACAGCCGTCCGTCGCCACCGATGACGAACGAGAACATCCCGCCTTCCGTGGTTCGGTAGGCATCGAGCAGCGCGAGCACGACGAAGATTGCGGCGAAGGCGGCGGCCACTCCCGCCCATGCGTACGCCTTGCTGGGATGCACTCCATCCGCGCGGGCCACCATCACGCTCACCGCTACGACTGTCGCGATGAGGGTTGCCGCCAGCACGGCGTTCCGTGCGCTCGACAGCGTCGCGTCGAGAGCGGTGCGACGTTCGACTGCTGCCGCCCGTTCTTCCTCGTCCTTCGTGGCATCGGCGGCGGCCTTCGCGTCGGCCTCCGCCTGGTTCGCGGCCCGGTCCGCTTCGGCTCGCTTGGCGGCTTCCTTGTCGGCCTCCGCGTCGGCCTCGGGGTCGGCGACGACCTCGCCAGTGGCAGCGGCAGCCCGTTCGATGATGCCGTCGACGATCCCTCTCCCGAGATCTATCAGCATGGAGTCGTCGAGCCCCGGGCCTTCCTCGGGTTCGGGTTGCTCGACAACCTCCTCGTCGACGTTGTCGACGAGGAGGCCACCGCCCTCGACCACTCCCGCCAAGGGATCGTCAGCTAGAAGTGCATCGAGGCCGACCGCGTCACCACCGCCCCCTTCCGGATCGGTCGCCGGCGCCGCCTGCGCTGTCATCGCTCGCAGCTGATCCATTGCGTCTGCGCCGAGTCGCATCATCCGAGCCATCGCAACCTCCGCCGTTCGTACCCCCGCTGAACCTAGGCGAATGCGGATCGGATCGCGTCGTGCCCGCGCCCTCGGCGAATGAGCCCGGACGACCCCCGTTCTGTGGACGCTGACGACCGCATTCCGACCGGGAGCGTCCACAGAACGGGTGGGGCCGCGTAGCGTCCGGGTGTGACCGGCCCGACCATCGATGACGTGCGGGCTGCCGCTGCTCGCATCGCCTCGCATGTGCCGCCGACGCCGGTGCTGCGGTCGGCGGCGGTGGACGACTGGGCCGGCACCCGGGTGCACATGAAGGCCGAGCACCTCCATGCCACCGGTGCGTTCAAGCTGCGCGGCGCCACCAACGCCGTCCTCTTGCTCGACGACGCCAGCGCCGCCCGCGGGGTGGTGGCGCACTCCTCCGGCAACCACGCCGCCGCGCTGGCGGTGGCCGCGAAGCAGCGCGGCATCCCGTGCACAGTCGTGATGCCGGAGGGGACGCCGGCCACCAAGCGCTCGGCCACCGAGGCGGCCGGCGCTCGCATCGTGATGTGCGAGCCGACGATGCAGGCACGCGCCGACGCCGTGGCCGAGCTCCTCGTCGAGACGGGCGCGGTCGAGATCCACCCGTTCAACGACCCCGGCGTGCAGGCCGGCCAGGGCACCGCCACCCTCGAGCTGCTCGAGGCCGCGCCCGAGATCCGGATGGTGGTGGCGCCGGTGAGCGGCGGCGGGCTGCTGTCGGGCACCTCCATCGCCGCGCATGGGATCGATCCGGGCATCGCGGTGTGGGGCGCCGAACCGAAGGGCGCCGACGACGCGTTCCGGTCGCTGGCGGCCGGCCACCTCGTGCTCGACGGGACCAGCGACACCATCGCCGACGGCCTCGTCGCCCAGCTCAGCGAGCGCACGCTCGCCATCCTGCAGGCCCACGACGTGCAGGTGGTCACCGTCACCGACGACCAGATCGTCGAGGCGATGCGGGTGCTGGCGATCGGGGCCAAGCAGGTCGTGGAGCCGAGCGGGGCCGTCTCGCTGGCCGGGCTGGTGCAGCTGGGCCGGGACGGCGTCGACCTGCCCGCCGACGTCGGCATCATCATCAGCGGCGGCAACGTCGACCTCGAGTGGTGGGCCGAGCTGGTGCTCGGGCCCGGCTTCGGGAGCGCGCGCGGCACCCTCTAGGCTCGGCCGCCGTGTCCCGACGCCTGCTCCCCCTCGCCGCGGTGGTCCTGGTCGGCGCCCTGAGCGCCGGCTGCGCCGACGACGTCGCCCCCGCTGTCCGCCTCGGTGACATCACGGAGATCAGCAACGACGACTTCCTGGCCGAGGTCGAGGAGTGGGCCGGGAGCGACACCCTGCTGTCGAACCTGCAGGTCGCCACCACGGAGGGCGAGGGCACGGGGTCGTACGCCACCGCCTTCATCGACTTCGTGCTCAGCAACCGCATCGGCTTCGAGCTGCACAACGCCCAGTTCGAGGAGCTCGGGCTCGAGCTGACGGAGGAGGAGGTCAGCCAGGTGCGAGCCGGGCTGTTCGCCGACCCGGCGCAGTCGGCCGCGGTGTTCGAGGAGCTCAGCAAGAGCTACGGCACTCGCCTGGTGGAGGACGTCGCCCGACAGGTCGCGGTCAGCAACGCCATGGCGCCCGAGGACTACCAGGCCTGGCAGCTCGAGGCCTTCACCGGCACCGACATCGCCGTCAACCCGCGCTACGGCGAGTGGGACGACACGAGCTTGTCGGTCCTGCCGCCGTCGGGGCCCCTGCCGCCCCCGGGTGGCGTCCTGTTCCCCGAGCTCTGACCCGGTGAGCCAGCGACCGCGGGTCGTCGTGGCGGGCCTCGGACCGGCCGGGGCGGATCTGCTGACCGCCGGCACGCTGGCGGCCATCGACGCGATCCCGCATCGCTTCCTGCGCACCCGTCGCCATCCCGCCGCCTCGGCGGTGGCGGACGCCCTCGACTTCGACGGGCTGTACGAGGCAGGGGAGTCGTTCGACACGGTGTACGCCGCGATCGTGGAGGCGGTCGTGGCCGCCGCGGTGGAGCACGGCGAGGTGCTGTACGCGGTGCCGGGCTCGCCCGTCGTGGCGGAGCGCACGGTCGAGCTGCTCCTCGCCGACCCGCGCGTCGACGCCGAGGTGCTGCCGGCGCTCTCGTTCCTGGACCTGGCGTGGGCCCGGCTCGCCGTCGACCCCGTCGCCCTCGGCGCGCGCCTCGTCGATGGCCGCCGCTTCGAGGAGACGGCGGCGGGGGAGCGCGGCCCGCTGCTGGTCGGCCAGTGCGACCAGCCCCACGTGCTGTCCGACATCAAGCTCGCCCTCGACGACGGGCCCGACGTGGTGGTGCTGCAGCGCCTCGGCCTGCCTGACGAGTCGGTGCGCACCGTCGCGTGGGACGACCTCGACCGCGAGGTCGTGCCCGACCACCTCACCTCGCTGTGGATCCCGGTGCTGGCGGCACCGGTGGCCGGCGAGGTGGCCCGCTTCCACGAGCTGGTCCGCACCCTGCGGGCCGAGTGCCCCTGGGACCGCGAGCAGACCCATGCCAGCCTCACCCGCCACCTCCTCGAGGAGACGTACGAGGTGCTGGAGGCCATCGACCACGTCGACGAGGGCACCGGCACCGGCTTCGAGGCGTTGGAGGAGGAGCTCGGCGATCTCCTGTTCCAGGTGGTGTTCCACTCCGTGCTCGCGGCCGAGGCCGGCCAGTTCACGCTGGCCGACGTCGCCCGCGGCATCCACGACAAGCTCTACGCGCGCCACCCGCACGTGTTCGAGCCGGGCGCGGCGGCGACCGATGTCGCGCAGCTCACGGTCGACTGGGAGCGCCGCAAGGTCGAGGAGAAGGGCCGTGACAGCGTCATGGACGGCATCCCCGCCGCGCTGCCGGCGCTGGCCTACGCCGCCAAGGTGCAGAAGAAGGCGGCGTCGCAAGGCGTCGACTGGCGCACGTTGGTCGACGAGCCGCCCGGCTCGCTCGCCGCCCGCCTGCTCGAGCTGGTCGAGGAGGCCCGCACGTCCGGCGCCGACCCGGAGACCGACCTCCGCGCCGCCACCCTCCGCCTCCGCGACGCCTTCAACGCCCGTTCTTGAGCAGCTCAAGAATCGGTGGGGTCAGGGATCGGCGGCGGCGAAGGCGTCGAGGATGGCTTCGGTCTGGGTGAGGGGGAGGTCGCCGCCGATGGTGGCGAGCTGCACGATGACGAGGTCGTGGGCCGGGTCGACCGTGATCACGTTCCCGCGGATCCCGACGGCGTAGAGCACCTCCGGGCGCAGAGGGTCGAGCCACCACTGCGCGCCGTACTCCGGCTCGGCCGGGCTCGGCGTGCGCGTGAACTCGACCCACTCATCGGGAAGGATCTGCTCGCCGTCCCACTCGCCGCCGCGGAGGTAGAGCAGCCCGAGCTTGGCGAAGTCCTGCGCGGTGCTGTCGGCGGAGTAGGCGCCCTGCCAGGTGCCGGCCTCGTCGAAGGCGGTCTCGACGGGGTCCATGCCGATCTTGTCGAACAGCTCCTCGTCGAGGAAGGCGCGCACGCCGTCCGGGCCGCCGCCCACCTCCTCGCCGATGATGCGGGCCAGCAGCGTGGTGGTGCCGCTGTTGTAGTCGAAGCGCTCGCCGGGCTCGGCGGTGGCGGGGATGGCGGCGGCGAAGGCGGCGGCGTCATCGCTGCGCACCATCTCGTACATCTCCGAGCCGACGTTCTGGAACCCGTCGTCCCACGCCTGGCCGGTGGCCATGTGGAGCATGTCGCGGACGGTGGTCGCGGCCCGCGGGTCGTCCGGATCCTCGTGCCACTCCGGGACGGCGGCCGGCTCGTCGATGTCGAGGCGGCCGTCGCGCACGAGGATGCCGATCAGCGCCGAGGTCACCGCCTTGGCCATCGAGTAGCTCGGCATGATCTCGTGGGGACCGTCGGCCGGGCTCGGGCTGTAGCGCTCGTAGACGATGGCGCCGCCGTGCACGATCAACGTCGCCCGCACGCGGTCCACGTCGCCGTCGGCGAGCGCCTTGTCGGTGGCGGCGTCGACGGCGGCCTTGCTCACGCCATCGGGCCATTCGCCGATCGCCCACTCGTCGGTCGGCCATTGGACGCCGTCGGGCTGCGGCGGGAAGTCTCCCGGCGCCGCGCCGACGGTCGTCGTGGTGGTGGTGGTGGTCGCCGCGTCGTCGGCGCCGTCATCCGAGCAGCCGGCCGCCACCAGCGTGAAGGTCAGCGCGGCGGCGAGCCGGCGTCTCCGTGCCATGACCCTCCTGCACCCGCCGGTATCGGATCCCGCTCCGCCGAGGGTAGCGACCGACGCGACCCGGGGGGGCGGGGGTTGGGCGGCGGCTACGAGGGGGCGACCGTGGCCGCCAGCTCCTCCTGGCTCATCGTCGAGCGGCCTGGGATGTGCTGGTCCTGGGCGAGGTCGAGGAGCTCCTCCTTGGTGAGGTCGATCTTGTCGGCCAGCACCGGGGCGCCGAGCTCGGTCTTGCGATCCTCCATGTCGTCGGCCATCTCGTTGAGGCGGTCGGCGATCTTGTTGCGGAGGGGCGGGAACATGTCCTTCTCCTCCTCCTCGGCGTGGTGCTCGACGTTCTCGATGAGGACGGTCATCTTGGCGACCCAGTCGTCGCTGCCGTCGGGGATCTGCTTGATCTCGGCCATCAGCAGCTTCACGACGTGGTGCTCCTGGATCCCTTCGTCCACGGTCTCCGCGATGTCCTCGTTCGTGTCGCGCACGCCCGGGTAGAAGATCTCCTCCTCGATGGTCGTGTGGACCTCGAGGTCCTCGAAGATCTTGAGGGCGACCTCGGACATCGTGGCCGTGTCGTCGTTGTCCTTCGCCGACTTGAACTGGGCGAACAGACCGCGGACGCGGTTGTGGTCGGCGATGAGCAGATCCAAGGCGTTCATGGCGAAGCCTCCAGGTCGTCGAACGGAACGGACGACCCTGCCTCTACCCGGTCTCGGCTGCTTCATCCCCGTTGACGCTGATGAGCACGTCCAGGAGCGCGAAGGCCGCGATCTGCAGCTCCATCACGGTGAGCGCCAGCGCGCTCTCGGCGGCGTCGGTGGCTTCGTCCGCGGTCGCGCCCTGGGCGCGGGCGACGGCCGCCGCCCGCAGCGCCACCCCGCGCGCGGCGGTGCCGGCGGCTTCGCGCGCGACAGCGGCACCGACGGAGCGAGCCACCAGATCGGGCGCGTCCCGCAGCACCTCGTCGACCGCGCCGCGTGCCGCCTCCATGCCGGCCTGCCACGGGCCCTCATCGACGGCGGCTCGGGTGATCTCCTGCACCGACGCCCACAGCGCACCCTCGGGCGCGTTGGCGGCGGCTTCGAAGGCGGCGTCCCACGGGTGCACCTCCGACGCCCACGACTGCGAGCCGAGGGCGGCGCGGGTGAGGCGCTCCTTGGCGGCCGACTCGGCGGCGTCGAGCGACGTCTCGCGGGCGTCATCGTCAGCACCGGCCCGGCTGAGGGCGGCGCGCACGGCGCGGTCGGTGGCCGTCTTGAGCGGGAGCACGGCCAGCGCGTCCACGGCCGGGTGGGCCGCCGCCCAGCCCGCGGTCCACGCTTCGTCCGCGATGGCGTGGAGCGCGGTGGCCCACGCGGTGTCGCCGATCGAGCGGTGGTTGGCCTCGAGGTCGTCGCGCACGTGGGCGTCGCGTGCGCACTCGATCACGCGTAGGTCGGTGGCGTAGGCGAGCTCGGCCGGCACGCCCACGGACGCCGCCTCCGACGCGGCGACCCAGGCGCCGGCCTCCGACGCCCGCTCCCACGCGTCCCACGCCGCCTGCTCCACGAGGAAGGTGTCGTCGGACCGCTCGGCGCCGGCGATCGACGAGGTGAGGTCGATGCGGCGACCGGCGATGGTGATGGCGGAGCCGAGCACGTCGACGGCGCGCACGAGGTCGAGGTGGTTGCTGGTCGGGCCGATCGACTCGAGGCGGGCGGCGGCCTCGCTGAGGCCGGCCAGCTTCAGCCACGACGCCGCCTGCACGCGGATGAGCCAGTCGGTGGCGAGCCAGGCGCGCTCCGAGTCGTCCGCCGAGAGGTGGGGCGGTCCGTTGCTGATCTGCGGTGCCACCGCCGACGCGGTGCCGATGAGGCGACGGGCGCGGATCTTGAGGGTCTGGCGGCGGCGATCGTCGAGCGCGGAGGCGAACCAGCGCGCGTAGGTGGCGAGCACCGGCGACACGCTGACGGGCGCGTCGCTGTGCGGCTCGTGGGCGAGCCACGCGGCCAGCTCGAGCAGCGTGAGGCGCAGGCCGCGCCGGCCGTGGGGGAGCGTCTCGAGGGTGATGTCGTCGAGGTCGGGCAACCCGCCGGAGGCCGGCAGCTCCGCGGGTTCGACCAGGGGCTCGGGGACGACGACCTCGGGCTGAGGGCGGTCGCCGAGCAGATCGGCGACCTGCTGGTCGTTGGCCAGGAGCGGGGCGAGGAGCTCCCAGCCCTGCTCGAGCACCTCCTGGCGGTTGTCGTAGATCGGCAGCCAGTCCATCGGGTCGGCGATGAGCAGCTCGACCTTGCCGTCGGCGACGACCTCGCCGAACGGCGGGTCGCCCTCGTCGAGGGTGTCGAAGCCCAGGCGGGCCAGGTGGCCCTTGCCGAGGATCTGGTACGGGTAGGCGTCGGGCACGAGGACGTCGCTGAGGCGCCCGGCCACCAGGTTGGGGGACGCGCCGCCTTGGTCACGCCAGCCGGTGTTCGGGAGGCCGAGGCCGATGCCGTCGAACGTGGTCTCGATGTCGAGGCACGCGTAGGACACGCCGCCCGCGTACTCCCGGGCCACCTCGCTCAGCAGCTCGAAGCGGGCCAGCAGGGCGTGGCTGTCACAGGCCGGCCCTCCCGCGGCGAGGGCCACGTGCGGGGCCTTGCCGAAGGTGATGGAGGCGGTGCGGAGCCGTTCCTCGACGTTCCCGTTCACCACGTCGCACCAGGCCTGGGCGGCACTGGCCTGGTGGAGGATGGCCGAGGCGTTGGCCACCTTCACGTCGAACTCCACCGCCAGCAGCCGCAGGGGCACGGAATCGGTGGGGGCGAGGTCGCCGAGCACCCACTCGCCGGCGATGTCGATCCAGGCGGCCGGCAGCCCGCCGCCCTCGCCCAGCGGCGGCGGGAACAGGCGGAGGACCACGGCGTTCGGGCAGCTGTCGAGGCGGTCGAGGGCGCCGCCGGGCTCCGGGGCCCGCACGACGGCGTCGGCCACGCCGGCCTCTTCGAGCCGGTCGGCGATCAGGTCGGGGATGGTCATGAGGGTGTCGTCGGGCACCTCCAGCCGGGCCACCCTGAGCATCGGCCCCTCGGGGCCCAGCACCGGGTTGGAGACGACCGGACCCTCCGGATCCCCGGTGGGGGCCAGGGCTTCGATGTCGACCCGTGCCTGGGCGAGGGCCGCGGAGGCGGCGTCCACATCGGACGCGCCCGTCACCTCCACCACGAACCCGTCTGCGTAGTCGCAGATCAGGTCGGCGGTGCCCGCTGCCACCCGGATGGCCACGGGCGGAGCCTACGTCGCAGAGTCGCGTGACCACGCGCCGTGTCCGGTTGTTCCGGACTTGCTGGCCGGCGCACCGGCGCCCAACATGCCTGCGCCGGGTCTCGCCCCAGCAGTACCATCCGCCACACCTGCAACAGGAGCAACAGGTCTCTCATGTCATCCATCGAGCACGTCGCCGGCCGAGAGGTCCTCGATTCGCGCGGCAACCCCACGGTCGAGGTCGAGGTGTTCCTCGCGTCCGGCGCCACCGGTCGCGCCATCGTCCCGTCGGGCGCGTCCACCGGGCAGTTCGAAGCCGCCGAGCTCCGCGACGGTGGCGACCGCTACATGGGCAAGGGCGTGCTCGAGGCCGTCGGCCACGTCAACGACGAGATCGTCGACGCCCTCGAGGGGTTCGAGGCGCTCGACCAGCGCGGCGTCGACCTGCTCCTGATCGACCTCGACGGCTCGCCGAACAAGGCGAACCTCGGCGCCAACGCCATGCTCGGCGTCAGCCTCGCCGTCGCCCAGGCCGCCGCCGAGGAGAGCGGGCTGCCGCTGTGGCGCTACGTCGGCGGCAGCAACGCCCACGTGCTCCCCGTGCCGATGATGAACGTCCTCAACGGGGGCGTCCACGCTGACAACAACGTGGACTTCCAGGAGTTCATGATCATGCCGGTGGGCGCGGCGTCCTACTCGGAGGGGCTGCGCTGGGGCGTCGAGACGTACCACGCCCTCAAGGGCCTGCTCCACGCCGAAGGGCTGTCGACCGCGGTCGGCGACGAGGGCGGCTTCGCCCCGAACCTGCCCTCCAACGAGGACGCCTGCCGCTGGCTCGTGCGGGCCATCGAGCAGGCCGGCTACGCGCCCGGCGCCCAGCTCGCCATCGCCCTCGACCCGGCGTCGTCGGAGTTCTTCAAGGACGGTGCCTACGTGCTGGCGGGGGAGGGGCGCTCGCTCACCCCCGCCGAGATGGTGGACGAGTACGCCCGGCTGTGCGACGCCTACCCGATCGTGTCGATCGAGGACGGCATGGCCGAGGAGGACTGGGACGGTTGGGCGCTCATCACGCAGCGGCTGTCGGCCAACGTGCAGCTCGTGGGCGACGACCTGTTCGTCACGAACGTCGAACGGCTCGAGCGCGGAATCGACGCCGGCGTCGCCAACGCCATCCTCATCAAGGTGAACCAGATCGGCACGCTCACCGAGACCCTCGAGACGGTCGGCATGGCCACCCGCGCCGCTTACCGCTCCGTGATGTCGCACCGCTCGGGCGACTCCGAAGACGTCACCATCGCCGACCTCGCCGTCGCCACCAACTGCGGCCAGATCAAGACCGGCGCCCCGGCCCGCTCCGACCGGGTGGCCAAGTACAACCAGCTCCTCCGGATCGAGACCGAGCTGGGCGAGACGGCGGCCTACTGGGGGAGCGGCGCGTTGGCCCGAGGCGGCGGCCAACCCCGATGAGCCGGTCCCCGCGGCGCCCGGTCGACGGCGACGACGCACGTCGGCGTCGAATCGACGTCGAATCGGCGCCGACGGATTCGACGGCGCCTGAAGGCGCTCCCCGGCCCTCGGGGCTGCGGCGGGCGGGTCGGATGCTGGGGCTGGTCGGCGGCAGCGCCGCCCTGTTCGGCGTGCTGGCGGTGGCTGTGTTCCCCACGTCGACCTACCTCGACCAGCGGGCCGACACGTCGGAGGCGCAGGAGCGCCTCGAGGTGCTGCGCGCCCAGAACGCGGCCTACGAGGAGCGGGTCGAGCGACTCCAGACCGCCCAGGAGATCGAGCGCCTCGCCCGCGAGCAGTACAACCTCGTCTTCCCGGGCGAGGAGGCCTACGCGGTCCTCCCCGCCCCGCTGCCGGAGCTCTCGCTCCCGACGCTCTGGCCGTTCGGCCCGATGCTCCCTCCCACCACCACCGCCGAGTAGCGCACAGGCACCGGTAGGGTGCGCCGATCGGTGCAACCCAGGGGGTGGGGGTCACAGCATGAGCATCTTCGGTGACCGAGTGGTGCGGGTCGAGGACCCGAAGCTGCTCACGGACGGGGGCACGTACGTCGCCGACCTGCGCATCCCCGAGCTCGACGGCGCCGCCCACGTCACCTACGTGCGGTCGACCGTGGCCCACGCGCGGCTCACGTCGATCGAGGTGGACGAGGCCCGCGGCGCCCCCGGGGTGCTGGGCGTGTTCACCGCCGTCGACATCGACCTGGCCGACCTCCCGGCCGGCACCCCGCTCTTCAACGCTGCCATGACCCGGCCGCTCCTCGCGCGCGACAAGGTCCGGTTCGTCGGCGAGGCGATCGCCGCCATCGTCACCGAGCGCCCCGAGCAGGGCGCCGACGCGGCCGAGCTCGTGTGGCCCGACTACGAGCCGCTGCAAGCCGTCGTCACACCGCAGGACGCGCTCACCGACGACGTCGTGATCCACGAAGCCGCCGGCACCAACCTCGTGCTCGACCTCGCCTTCGGCCACACCGACGATCTGTTCGACGGTTGCGAGGTCGTCGTCACCCAGGACGTGGTGCAACCAGCGGCTGGCTTCGGTGCCGATGGAGTGCCGCGCCGCCGCGGCGGCATGGGTCGACGACCGGCTCGTCCAGTGGTCGAGCACCCAGCACGCCCACGGCGTGCGCGACACGCTCGCCACCGTCTACGGGCTCGACAAGGCGCAGGTGCGGGCGATCGCTCCCGATGTCGGGGGCGGGTTCGGTGCCAAGATCGGCGTTTATCCCGAGGAGCTGCTGCTCGGCTGGCTGGCTCGCCGCGTCGGGCGACCCGTGCGCTGGGCCGAGACCCGCAGCGAGAACATGGTCGGCCTCGGCCACGGGCGGGGCCAGCACCAGACGATCGAGATCGGCGGCCGGCGCGACGGCACCGTCGAGGCCTACCGGCTCACCGTGCTCCAGGAGGGCGGGGCCTACGCCGGAGATCGGCTCGATCCTCCCGTACCTGACGCGGATGATGGCGCAGGGCACCTACGTGATCCCGAAGGTGGAGTTCAACAACAAGTCGGTCATCACCAACACCACGCCCACCGTCGCCTACCGCGGCGCGGGGCGGCCGGAGGCGGCGGCCGCCATCGAACGGGCCATGGACCTGTTCGCCGTCGAGATCGGCATGGACCCCGCCGAGGTGCGGCGGGTGAACCTCATCTCGGCCGACGCCTTCCCGTTCACCGCCGTCAGCGGCACCGTGTACGACGTCGGCGACTACGAGCGCGCCCTCGACCTCGTCCTCGACCACGCCGGCTACGAGGGGCTGCGAGCCGAGCAGGCCCGCCGCCGCGAGGCCGGCGAGACCGTGCAGCTCGGCATCGGCCTCGCCCTCTACGTCGAGGTCACCGCGGGCCCCGAGGCGGGCAAGGAGTTCGCCAAGGTCGAGGTCGGTGCCGATGGCTGGGCCACCGTCTACACCGGCAGCTCCCCGCACGGGCAGGGCCATCACACCGCGTTCACGTCGCTGGCGAGCGAGGAGCTCGGCATCCCCATGGACCAGATCCGCTTCGTGCACGGCGACACCGACCTGGTCGCCACCGGCGAGGGCACGATGGGCTCGCGCTCGCTGCAGCTGGGCGGGTCGGCGGTGCACGAGGCCTCCGTCGGCCTGGTGGAGAAGGCCCGGCAGCTCGCCGCCGACGCCCTCGAGGCGAACCCCGACGACCTCGTGCTCGACAAGGTGGCCGGGCGCTTCCACGTCGCCGGCACGCCGACCATCGGCCGCACGTGGGCCGAGCTGGCCGTGGCCGCCGGCGAGGCGGACGACCCGCTCTCGGTCGTCACCGACTTCCAGGCCCGCATGCCCACCTTCCCCTTCGGCGCCCACGTCGCGGTCGTCGACGTCGACACCGAGATCGGCAAGGTCGTGCTCCGCCGCTTCATCGCGGTGGACGACGCCGGCCGCATCCTCAACCCGCTGCTCGCCGACGGGCAGCGCCACGGCGGCATCGCCCAGGGTGCCGCCCAGGCCCTGCTCGAAGAGGTCCGCTACGACGAGGACGGCAACCCGGTCACGTCGAACCTGGCCGACTACGCCGCCATCTCCGCCACCGAGCTCCCGTCCTTCGAGCTCGTCGCCATGGAGACACCCACCGACGTGAACCCGCTCGGCGTCAAGGGCATCGGTGAGTCGGGCACCATCGGGTCCACCCCGGCGATCCAGAACGCCGTGGTCGACGCCCTCTCCCACCTCGGTGTCCGCCACGTCGACATGCCCGCCAGCCCCGAGCGGGTCTGGCAGGCCATCCAGGCGGCTTCTGGCCCGGGAACCTCGGGCGGAGGCGCGGCGGCTCCGGGCCGGAACGCGTGATCCACCCGATCGAAGCCGAGGGCCTCGTGCGGCGCTTCGGCGACCTCGTCGCGGTCGACGGCGTCGACCTCGTGGTCGAGCAGGGCGAGATCTTCGGGTTCCTCGGTCCGAACGGTGCCGGCAAGTCGACCCTCGTGCGGATGCTCACCACCCTGCTGCGGCCCACCGCCGGCCAGGCCCGGGTGGCGGGCCACGACGTCGTGCGCGAGGCCGGTGCGGTGCGCCGATCGATCGGTGTCGCGCTCCAGGACGCCGCCATCGACCCGCTGATGACCGGGCGCGAGCTCGTGCACCTCCAGGCTGTGCTGCACGGCATCTCGCGCAAGGAGGCCGACCGTCGCGGCGACGTGCTGCTCGAGCGGGTCGGCCTCAAGGGGGCCGCCGACCGCCGGGTCGCCACCTACTCCGGCGGGATGCGCCGTCGCCTCGACCTCGCGCTGGCGCTGATCCACGAGCCGACCGTCCTGTTCCTCGACGAGCCGACCACCGGTCTCGACCCGACCAGCCGCGTCGCGCTCTGGCAGGAGGTGCGCCGGCTCAACGCCGAGGGCACCACCGTGTTCCTCACCACGCAGTACCTCGAGGAGGCCGACGAGCTGGCCGGGCGCATCGCCATCATCGACGGCGGCAAGATCGTCCGCGAGGGCAACCCCGAAGCCCTGAAGGAGGGTGTGGGCGCCCACACGCTGGTCGTCACCGTGCCGCTCGACCAGGAGATGCAGGCGGCCGACGTGCTCCGCGCCTTCGGCGAGGACCGCGCCGCCAAGGCCGGCTCCGTCGCCATCGGGCTGGCCGGCGGACCCGCCGCGCTGTCCGGCGCGCTGCGGGCCCTGGACGACGCGGGGATCACCGTCGAGCACGTCGAGCTCGACGCGCCGAGCCTCGACGACGTGTTCGCCGACGCGACCGGTCGTCGCCTCGAGGGTGACACGGGCGACCAACCCGAGGTGGTCGGGTGACGGCGACCGCCGTCGTCGAGCGCGGCGAAGTCCGCATCGGCACGACCGAGGCGCTGGCCCAAGCCGCCGCCCTGGCTCGCCGGTCGATCCGGGGCACGCTCCGCCAGCCGCAGGTCTGGCTGCCCGGGCTGCTGTTCCCGATGTTCCTCGCCGCGGTCAACACGTCGGCCATGGGCCGGGCGGTGCAGTTCCTCCCCGGCTTCGAAGGGGTGGACTCGCTCCTCGACTTCCTGTTGCCGGCGTCCATCACGCAGTCGGTGCTGTTCGGTGGGCTCACCGCGGGCAGCGACACCGCCACCGACATCCAGACGGGCTTCTTCGACCGGCTGCTCGCCTCACCCGTCGCCCGGACCTCGATCCTCGTGGGCCGCCTGACGGGCGCCTCGGTCACCGGCGCCTTCCAGGCCGTCGTCTTCATGCTGGTGTACGGCGCGTTCGGGACGGAGGTGAAGGGCGGCCTGCCGGCCATGGTGGCGCTCGTCCTCTACGCGATGGTGCTCGCCCTTGTGATCGGTGGGTTCGCCGCCATGCTCGCCCTTCGCACCGGTTCGGCCGAGGCGGTGCAGAACGTCTTCCCGCTCACGTTCATCTGCCTGTTCATCTCGTCCGCCTTCTTCCCGACCGAGTCGATGCACGGCATCTACCGGTCGATCGCCACCCGCAACCCGATCACCTGGATGGTCGACGGGATGCGTCACCAGGTGATCGTCGGCTTCGACCTCAGCGACGCGGCGATGGCGATCGGCGTGGCGGCGGTGCTGGCCGGGCTGGCCATCGTCGGTGCCAACCGAGCCCTCCAGGCCCGACTGCGAGCGACGGCATGACCGCCGTCGCCGGGCCCCCCGTCGCCAGCCCCCCGAGCACGTCGTGGGTGCCGGTCGCCCTCGCGCTCGCCAAGCGGGGCCTCGTCGCCGTCCTGCGCATCCCGGCTGCGGTCGTGCCGCTCGTCGTGATGCCGATGTTCTTCGTGATCGCGTTCTCCGGGTCGTTCAGCCGGCTGTCGGACCTGCCGTCGTTCCCCACCGACAACGTCCTCAACTGGTTCGTGCCGTTCGCCATCCTCCAAGGCTCCGCCTTCGCCGGCTTCGGCACCGGCTTCAGCACGGTCCGGGACATCGAGACCGGCTTCTACGACCGGCTCCTGCTCGCGCCGGGCTCGCGCATCGGGCTGTTCGTCGGCCCGGTGATCGCCAGCTTCGTCCGCACCACGTTCACGGTGACCGTCGTGATGATCCTCGGCATCGCCCTCGGCGCCGACTTCCCCGGGGGTCTGCTCGGGCTGTTCGTGCTCTGGATCGGCGGCCTCGGGATGGCCGCCATCGCCACCGGCTGGGCGCTCGGCCTCGTCTTCCGCATCCCGAACCAGCGGGCCGGTCCGATCCTCCAGATCGGCATCTTCTTCACCACGTTCCTGTCCACCGGCAACGTGCCCCTCGCAGATCAGATCGGCTGGACCCGGCACATCGCCCGGTTCAACCCGCTCACCAACATGCTCGAGCTGGCGCGCCAGGGCTTCCTCGGCGAGGTCGCGTGGGGCACGACCTGGCCCGGCCTCGTCGCCATCGCCGGCTCCGCCGCCGTCCTCTGGATCTTCGCGGTGACCGGCCTCAAGAAGCTCACCCCGTAGCCACGGTTCGTGCGCTCGTCGACGTCTTAGGGTGGGCAGCGTGAGGGGGGTCGGGCCGGCGATGGCGGTGGTGGGGCTCGTGGCCGTGGTGGTGGCGGCGCCTCGTGCGTCCGGTCAGGTGGCGTGCTCGTGCACGGAGAAGGACCCGGCCACCTCGGTCGAGCTGCAGATCACCGCGGCCGAGCCGCGGGACTACTCGAGGATCGGGCCCGACCAGGAGACGCTGGTCGTCGACCTCCGGGGACAGGAGACGGTGCTCGTGGGCGACGCACCGGAGCTGCTGGCGGGCGTCGACCTCGCGGCGGTGCCCGTGCTCATGACGGTGGTCGAGGCGGCGACGGACGAGGAGAGCGAGTGCAGCGGGGATCCCCCGCCCGCGGGCGCCGACCTGTCGCTCACCGGCCACGTGTACGAGGAGGAGCTCGGACCCGTCGTGTGGACCGGCCCGTGCCAGGGCACGCTGACGTTCGACGAGGCGGAGGCGGCGGCGCCGGCCGCGCCGGCCGCGGAGCGCGCCGATGAGGACACGTGGGGGCGGGGACTGGCCATCAGCGGCGGAGTCCTGGCGGCGTTGGCCGTGCTCTGCCTCGCGGTCGCGCTCACCGCCCGCCGTCCCGACTGACGTCTGCGACGCGGCGACTGGTTGCAGGTGGTACGACAGGGACTGCACGGCTACCAGGGGGTACGGCTCGATGCAGATCTCCGTCACGGTCAACGGGTCCGTCCACACGAGTGACGTAGAGCCACGGCGGCTCCTCGTCCACCACTTGCGCGACGACGTCGGGCTCACCGGAACGAACGTCGGATGCGACACGTCGAGCTGCGGCGCATGCACGATCCTCGTCAACGGCGAGTCGGTGAAGAGCTGCACGATGCTGGCCGTCCAGGCCGACGGCCAGGAGATCACGACCATCGAGGGCCTGGCCGACGGCGCGGTGATGCACCCGGTGCAGGCGGCGTTCCAGGAGCACCACGGGCTCCAGTGCGGCTACTGCACGCCCGGGATGGTGATGGCGGCGGTGTCGCTGCTCGACGAGAACCCCGATCCCTCCGAGCAGGATGTGCGGGAGGGCATCGAGGGCAACCTGTGCCGCTGCACCGGCTACCACAACATCGTGAAGTCCGTGCTGGCGGCGGCCGCGGGGGCGAAGGCATGACCGCCGTCGTCGGCACCCGCATGGTGCGCAAGGAGGACCCGGAGCTCCTCACCGGCGAGAGCCGCTACATCGACGACCTCGTCATCCCGGGCGCTCGCTGGCTCGCGATGGTGCGCAGCCCGTACGCCCACGCCCGCATCACCAAGATCGACGTGAGCGAGGCGCTCAACCTGCCGGGGGTCACCGAGGTGCTCACCGGCGCCGACCTGCGCGACGCGTGGGCCGGTCCGATGCCGTGCGCCTGGCCGGTCACCGAGGACATGAAGAACCCCGAGCACTTCCCGGTGGCGGTCGACAAGGCCTGCTACGTGGGCGACATCGTCGCCGTCGTGGTGGCCGGCACGCGCTACCAAGCCGCCGACGCGGTGGGTGCGGTGATCGTCGACTACGAGCCGCTCGAGGCGGTCGTCGATCTCGAGGACGCGCTCAGCGACCGCGTGGTGATCCACGACGCCCTCGGCACGAACAAGTCCTACGACTGGGAGCTGATCCCCGACCAGGCCGCCGTCGACGCGGCGTTCGCCAACGCCGTCCACACCATCAAGGAGCGCTACCTGCAACAGCGGCTGATCCCCGCGGCCATGGAGCCGCGCGGCGTCGCGGTCGTGCCGCAGCCACACGGTGGCGAGTACACGGTGTGGGCGGGCACCCAGATCCCGCACATCCTCAAGGTGATGCTGGCGGCGACGGCGGGCGTGCCCGAGCACAAGCTCCGCGTGATCGCCCCGGCCGTCGGCGGTGGCTTCGGCTCCAAGCTCGACGTGTACGCCGAGGAGCTCATCACCCTGGCGGTCGCCCGGCAGCTCCGGGTGCCCGTCCGGTGGACGGAGGGCCGCAGCGAGAACGCCCACGCCACCATCCAGGGCCGCGGGCAGATCCAGGACATGGAGCTGGCCGCGGACGCCGACGGCAAGGTCACCGCGGTACGGGTCCACCTGCTCGCCGACATGGGCGCCTACCTGCAGCTGGTCACACCGGGGATCCCGCTGCTCGGCGCCTTCCTGTACCACGGCCTCTACGACGTGCCGGCCTACTCGTTCACGTGCACGTCGGTGTTCACCAACAAGACGCCTACCGACGCGTACCGCGGCGCCGGTCGCCCCGAGGCCACCTACGCCATCGAGCGGGCGATGGACGTGCTGGCCCGCAAGGTCGGGGTCGGCCCCGACGAGATCCGGCGGCGCAACTTCATCCCCGCCGCGTCCTTCCCGTACAACAGCGTCGGCGGGCTGGTGTTCGACAGCGGCAACTACGCACCGAACCTCGAGAAGGCGCTCGACCTCGTCAAGTGGGACGACCGCAAGGCCGACCAGGCCAAGCGGCGCTCGGCCGGCAACACCATCGAGATGGGCCTCGGCATCTCCACCTACGTCGAGATGTGCGGCCTGGCCCCGAGCCGGGTTCTGGCATCGCTCAACTACGGCGCCGGCGGCTGGGAGGCCGCCCAGGTGCGAGTGCTGCCGACGGGCACCGTGCAGGTGGTCACCGGCGCCACCCCCCACGGGCAGGGGCACGAGACGACCTGGGCGATGCTCGTCGCCGACAAGCTCGGCGTGAGCACCGACGACATCGAGGTGCTGCACAGCGACACCGCCATCTCGCCCACCGGGATGGACACCTACGGCTCACGGTCCCTGGCCGTCGGCGGCACCGCCATCGTCATGGCCGCCGACCAGGTGATCGACAAGGCCCGCACGCTTGCCGCCCACCAGCTGGAGGTGTCCGAGGACGACCTCGAGTTCACCGACGGCACCTTCCGCGTGGCCGGCAGCCCCGACAAGGAGATGTCGATCCAGGCGCTGGCGTTCGGCGCCTTCACCGCCCACAACCTCCCCGACGGGATGGAGCCGAACCTGAACGGCTCCGTCACGTGGGACCCACCCAACTTCGTGTTCCCGTTCGGCAGCCACATCGCAGTGGTGGAGATCGACACGGAGACGGGGGTCACCACGCTGGTCGACTACATCGCCGTCGACGACTGCGGCAACCAGGTCAACCCGCTCATCGTCGAGGGCCAGGTGCACGGCGGCATCGCCCAAGGCGTCGCGCAGGCGCTGTGGGAGGAGGCGGTGTACGACGACGACGGCAACCTCACGAACCCGTCCTTCATGGACTACCTGATCCCGTCGGCCGCCGAGCTCCCGAGCTTCACGCTCGACCACACCACCACGCCGTCGCCCACCAACCCCATGGGCGCCAAGGGCATCGGGGAGGCCGGCACCATCGCCAGCACCCCGGCCGTCATGAACGCCATCGTCGACGCCCTGTCGCAGTACGGCATCACCGACATCGTCATGCCGGCCACGCCCGAACGGGTGTGGCAGGCGATCCAAGCCAGCAAGGGAGCCTCGGCATGATCCCCGCCGCCTTCGACTACGTCCGGGCCGACTCCGCCGACGGTGCCATCGCCGCCCTCGGCGAGCACGGCGACGAGGCCAAGCTGCTGGCCGGCGGCCACTCGCTGATCCCGCTGATGAAGCTGCGGCTGGCGGCGCCGTCGGTGCTCATCGACATCGGACGGCTGTCCGACCTGTCGTACGTCCGCGACGGCGGCGACCACGTCGCCGTCGGCGGCCTCACCCGCCACCGCGACCTCGAGACGAGCGACCTGCTCGGCACCGAGGCCCCGCTGCTGCGCCACGCCGCCGGCCAGGTGGGCGACCCCCAGGTGCGGCACCGGGGGACCATCGGCGGCTCCATCGCCCACGGCGACCCCGCGTCCGATCTGCCGGCGGTGCTGCTCGCGCTCCGGGCCACGCTCGTGGCCCGGGGTCCGAGCGGCGAGCGCACGATCGCCGTCGACGACTTCTTCACCGGCTTCCTCGAGACGGCGCTGGAGCCCACCGAGCTGCTCACGGAGATCCGGGTGCCGAAGGCGTCCGGCGTCGGCTGGTCGTTCCAGAAGCTCAACCGGCGCGCCCAGGACTGGGCCATCGTCGGCGTCGCCTGCCAAGGCGCCGGGCCCGACGCGGGCATCGGCCTGGTCAACATGGGGTCGGTCCCGCTGCGGGCCGCCGCCGCCGAGGCCGCGCTGGCAGGTGGCGCGTCGGCGGCCGACGCTGCTGCTGCCGCCGACCAAGGCACCGAGCCCAGCGCCGACCTCAACGCCAGCGCCGACTTCCGCCGCCACCTGGCCAGGGTCCTGGTGGGCCGAGCCCTAGCAGAGGCGGCCGGCTGAAGATCCGTTCTCTGCGGCGCTTGCCGCCGGACCGGGTGACCTGGCCCCAGAACGGGTTGGGGGGAGGCGGTCGGTAGCCTCCTGGTGTGACGGGGGTCGATTCGGTCGAGGCGGTGACGGCGGCACTCGCCGACCAGAAGTACCTGGCCGACGAGGGGCTGGCCACGTCGATCTTCCTGGCCATGCGGCTCCAGCGGCCGCTGCTGCTGGAGGGCGAGGCCGGCGTCGGCAAGACCGAGGTGGCCAAGGCGCTCGCCAGCTGGACCGGCGGGCAGCTCATCCGGCTCCAGTGCTACGAGGGTCTCGACTCCACCCAGGCCGTCTACGAGTGGGACCACGCGCGGCAGCTGCTGCACCTGCGGGCGGCCGAGGCCACCGGCCTGGCGGCCGACCGCGACACCGAGTCGCTCGAGGGCGACCTCTACACCGAGCGCTTCCTCGTGCGCCGGGCGCTGCTCCAGGCGATCGCGCCCACCAACGGGTCGGGTCCGCCCGTGCTGCTGATCGACGAGATCGACCGGGCCGACGACGAGTTCGAGGCCTTCCTCCTCGAGGTGCTGAGCGAGTACGCCATCACCGTCCCGGAGCTCGGCACGTTCCGGGCCGAGGTGCCGCCGCTCGTCGTGATCACGTCCAACCGCACCCGCGACGTGCACGACGCCCTGAAGCGGCGCTGCCTCTACCACTGGGTGGAGCACCCCGACTTCGACCGCGAGGTGGCCATCGTCCGCCTGCGCGCGCCGCAGGTCCCCGAGCGGCTGGCCCGCCAGGTCGCCGCCGCCGTCGAGGGCCTCCGCGCCGAAGGGCTCTACAAGCCGCCGGGCGTGGCCGAGACGATCGACTGGGCCGAGGCGTTGTCCACCCTCGGTCGCGCCACGCTCGACGAGGCCTCCGTCGCCGCCACCCTCGGCACCGTCCTCAAGTACCGCGAGGACCACGAGCGGGTGCGCAGCAAGGGCGTGGCGCAGCTCGTGCAGGCGGCCGTGCTCCGAGGCATGTGATGGCCGAGATCGAGACGGTCGCCGTCGTCATGGCCCGCACGCTCCGCGGCCTCGGGGTCGCCACGCCGCCCGACGCCACCGTCGCCTACGCCGCCGCCCTGGCCGAGGTCGGCATCGCGCGCCGCTCGTCCGCCTACTGGGCGGGCCGGGCCACCCTCGTCCGCCGTCCCGAAGACATCGCCTCCTACGACCGTGCCTTCGCCGCGGTGTTCGAGGGCGTCGTCCCCGAGCTCGACGATCAGGCGTCGCGCGAGCCCGAGTCCGTGACGGTGCTCGTCGACACCGAGGACGAGCCCGCTCCCGGCCCGGATGTCGCCGAGGTCATCGACGGACCCACCCTCACGTTGCGGTGGAGCGACAAGGAGGTGCTGCGCACGAAGGACTTCGCCGCGCTGCACCGTCGCCGAGATCGACGAGGCCCACCGGCTCATGGCCGACCTGCGCCTGGTCGGTGCCCGGCGGCCGTCGCGCCGTCAGCGGCCCACCCGTCGGCAGCGCGGCCCGCTCGACCTCGGCGCCACCACGCGCCGCGCCCTCCACACGGGTGGCGAGCCGATGGACACCGTGCACCGCCGCGCCGGCGATCGACCGCGCCGGATCGTCCTCCTGTGCGACGTGTCCGGCTCGATGGAGGCCTACGCGCGGGCGCTGGTGCGGTTCGCCCATGTGGCCGTGGCCGGGCGCGCCCAGGTGGAGGTCTTCACGCTGGGCACCCGCTGCACGCGGATCACGCGCGAGCTGCGGTCGCACGATCCCGACGCCGCCCTCGACGCGGTGGCCGGCGTGGTCGACGACTGGTCGGGCGGCACCCGGCTGGGGGAGGGGCTGCGCACGTTCAACGACACGTGGGGGCTCCGCGGCCTGGCGCGCGGCGCGGTCGTCGTGATCCTGTCGGACGGGTGGGACCGCGGCGAGCCCGAGGTGCTCGGCGAGCAGGTCCGCCGGCTCCAGCGCGTCGCCCACCGGCTGGTGTGGGTCAACCCGCTCAAGGCCAGCCCCGGCTTCGCGCCGATTGCGCGCGGGATGGCCGCGGCGCTGCCCTACGTCGACGAGCTGGTGGAAGGGCACTCGCTGGCCTCGCTCGAGGCGCTGGCCGAGGTGGTCGCGCGGTGAGGGAGCTCTTCCGCGACCTCGAGCGCTGGCGCAAGCAGGGGAAGGGCATCGCGCTCGCCCGCGTCGTCGACATCGAGGGCTCCGGACCACGCGAGCCCGGCGCCGCCATGGCCGTCAACGAGGACGGCGAGGTGATCGGCTCCGTCTCCGGCGGCTGCGTCGAGGGCGCGGTGGTCACCGAGGCGCTCGACGTGCTCGCCACCGGTGCCAAGCGCCTGGTGTCCTTCGGCTACAGCGACGACGACGCCTTCGCGGTCGGGCTCACGTGCGGCGGCACCGTCCACCTCTTCATCGAGCCGCTCGACTGGATGGACGCGCTCCGCGACGCGGTGCGCGACCACCGACCCGCGGTGCTGGTCACCGTGGTCGACGGGCCAGGCGCCGGCGACAAGCTCCTCCTCGTCGAGGGCGAGGAGCCGACCGGCCAGCTCGCCGAAGCCGACCTGCACCGCGTCGTGCTCCGCGACGCCGAGGCGGCGCTGGCGTCGGCATCGACGTCGGTGCGGCACTACGGCGCCTGCGGCGAGGCCAACGAGGACACGGTGATGGTCTCGTTCGAGGCGTTCGCACCGCCCCCGAAGCTGCTCATCTTCGGCGCCGTCGACTTCACCGCCGCCCTTGTGCGCGTGGCCAAGGTGCTCGGCTTCCACGTCACCGTGTGCGACGCCCGCGAGGTGTTCGCCACCAAGGCGCGCTTCCCGTTGGCCGACGAGGTGGTGGTCGACTGGCCGCACCGCCACCTGGCCGAGGTCGGCGCGTCGCTCGGGCCGCGGGATGCGGTGTGCGTGCTCACGCACGACGCCAAGTTCGACGTGCCTGCGATCGTGGCTGCGCTGGCCACCGACGTCGGGTACCTCGGCGCGATGGGGTCGCGGCGCACCACCGAGCAGCGTGCCGAGCGACTGCGGGCGGAGGGCGTCAGCGACGAGCAGCTCGCCCGACTGCTGGCCCCGATCGGCCTCGATCTCGGCGCCCGCACGCCCGAGGAGACGGCGGTGGCGATCTGCGCCGAGATCATCGCCCAGCGCACCGGTCGCGCCGCCCCCCGCCTCAGCGGCGGCGACGGTCCCATCCACTGAGTCTCCGCCCGGCCCGCAAGGGGTAGGGGGACGGGCATGGGTCAGCTCAACCGCGTCCTGGACGCCGATGTCGTGCCGGACCTGGCGGCCTACGAGGCGGGCGGTGGCGGCGAGGCCCTCCGGGCGGCCCGGGCCTCCGAGCCGGTCGCGCTGATCGAGGTGGTCGAGGCGTCCGGCCTGCGTGGCCGGGGCGGGGCCGGCTTCCCGACTGGCACGAAGTGGCGGACCGTGGCCGGGATGGGCGGCGCCGAACCCGTGACCGTCGTCGTCAACGCGGCCGAGGGCGAACCGGGCACGCTCAAGGACCGCACGCTGATCCGGCGCAACCCGTACAAGGTGCTCGAGGGCGCGCTGATCGCCGCCCACGCGGTCGGCGCCGACCGGATCGTCGTCGGCATGAAGCGCTCGGCCGGCGAGGAGCGCGGCCGCCTGGAAGCGGCCATCGCCGAGCTCGGCGTCGCCGAGTGGCCCGCGCACGTCGCCATCGAGTGCATCGCCGGTTCGAACCGCTACCTGCTCGGCGAGGAGACCGCGCTGCTGGAGTCGATCAACGGGCGCCCGCCGTTCCCGCGCCTCGCGCCGCCGTACCGCGCCGGCGCGGAGGAGGTGGGCGACCGCAGGGTCGACGCCGACGGGGTCACCGGGGCTGGAGCGACGCTCGTCAACAACGTCGAGACGCTCGCCAACGTGCCGAGCATCGTGCTCGACGGACCTGATTCGTTCCGGTCGGTCGGCACCGCCGAGTCGCCGGGCACGATCGTGTGCACCGTCAGCGGGCGGATGCCTCGCGCCGGCGTGGGGGAGTTCGCGCTCGGCACGCCCTTGCGCGACGTCATCGCCGAGCTCGGCGGCGGGTCGACCGAAGCGGTGGTGGCGGTGCTCTCCGGCACGGCCAACCCGTTCCTCCCCGCGGACGCGCTGGACGCCCCGCTGTCGTGGGAGGGCCTGGCGGCCGCCGGCGGCGGGCTCGGCTCGGCCGGCTTCATCGTGATCGACCAGGACGTCGACATCGTCGCCGTCGCCCACGGCGTGTCCCGCTTCTTGTCGGTGGAGTCCTGCGGCCAGTGCACACCGTGCAAGCAGGACGGCATGGTCATCACCGAGATCCTCGACCGGATCCGCTCCTCCGCTCCCGACGCCGACGATCTCGAGCAGCTCCCGGTCCTGGCGGCGCGGGTCACCGAGGGCGCGCGCTGCTTCTTGGCCCAGCAGCACCAGAACATCGTGCAGAGCCTGCTCACCCACTTCCCGGGCGCCCTCGCCGTCCACACCGACGGTCGGGCCGCCGGCGTGGGCTCGTTCCCGATCGTGCCGATGCTGGACATCGTCGACGGCGAGGCGGTGCTGGCGCTCGACGAGCTCGAGCTGGCGGCCGACTGGGCCGACGGCGACGCGGCGAACCCCTCCGACCGCATCGACGTCCGAGCGCGCTAGCGGCAGCGATACCGTCCCGGCATGACTGTCGCCGGGGTGCTGCTGGCCGCCGGTGCGGGCGAGCGCTTCGCCGCGTCGGGCGGAGTCGGCCACAAGCTGCTGGCGATGGTCGGCGGGCGCGCCGTCGTCGACCACGCGCTCGACGCGGTGCGGGCGGCCGGGTTCGACGAGGTGCTGCTCGTGCAGGGCGCCGTCGACCTGAGCGATCGCGGCGCCTCCGACGTCCTCGTCCTGCGGAACGACCGCTGGGCGGAGGGGATCGCGACCTCGCTGCAGGCGGCGGTGGCCCACGCCTCGGTGGCCGGCCACGCCGCCGTCATCGTCGGCCTCGCCGACCAGCCGCGCGTGACCGCCGGCGCGTGGATGGCGGTCGCCGCCGCTCCTGACGACCCGCCGATCGCGGTTGCGCTGTACGACGGCCGCCGGGGGAACCCCGTGCGGCTGGCCGCCGACGTGTGGCCGTCGCTGCCGACGAGCGGCGACGAAGGTGCCCGCGCGCTGATGCAGCGGAGGCCCGACCTCGTTCGAGAGGTACCGTGCACCGGCCAGGCGTGGGATGTCGACACCGTGGAGGATCTCGAGCGATGGACCTGACCAACGACTTCCGGGTGGCACTGCCGGTGGAGCGCGCCTGGGCAGTGCTGACCGACGTCGAGCGCATCGCGCCGTGCCTCCCCGGGGCGCAGCTGCAGGAGATCGAGGGCGACGAGTACCGGGGCATCGTCAAGGTCAAGGTCGGCCCGATCACCGCCCAGTACAAGGGCAAGGCGACGTTCCTGTCGCAAGACGCCGAGCACCACGTGGCCGTGCTCCGGGCCGAGGGCCGCGAGACCCGCGGCCAGGGCAACGCCAACGCCACCATCACCGCCACCCTCACGCCCGACGCCGGTGGCACGGCGGTCTCTGTCGTCACCGACCTCACGGTCACCGGGCGGGTCGCGCAGTTCGGGCGCGGCGTGCTGGCCGATGTGAGCGCCAAGCTGCTCGACCAGTTCGTCGAGAACCTCGAGAAGACCGTGCTGGTCGACGAGCCGGTGGTGGAGCCGACCGAGGCGGTCGAGGTGAAGCTCGAGGACCCGATCGAGGCCGTGCAGCCGGACGACGGCGAGCCGCCGCCGGTCAACATCGAGCTGGATCAGGACCCGATCCCGCCTCCGCCCCGCCCCGCCGCCGCGAAGAAGGCGCCGGCCAAGAAGGCGGCGGCTGCGAAGAAGGCTGCGCCTGCCAAGGTGGTTGCGCCCTCGGCGGCGCCCGGAGCCGAACGACCGGCGGTCCGCAAGATCGATTCGCCGGAGCCCCAGCCGGTCGACCTGCTCGGCGCCGCCGGGTCACCAGTGGCGCGCCGAGTGGGCCCCGTGCTCGCGGCGGTGGCGATCATCTGGATCCTCAAGAAGCTGCTCAGCCGCAGCAAGGACTAGCGCCCGTGGTCGACGAGGCCGACCGCGCGGCGGTCGAGGCCCTGCTCGGCCGGCCCATCCAAGGCGACTTCGAGATCGTCGTCCGCCACCCGGACGGTTCGCCTGTCGTGCTGCGCAACGCGCCACTGATGCGCGACGGCACGCCGATGCCCACCCGCTACTGGCTCGTCGGCGAACCCGAGCGCACGTGGATGTCCCGGCTGGAGGCGGCTGGAGGCGTGAACCAAGCCGAGGCGGAGGTCGATGCCGACGAGCTGGCCGCCGCCCACGCCCGCTACGCCGCTGAGCGCGACGCGGCCATCCCGGCCGACCACACCGGCCATCGTCCCACCGGGGGCGTCGGCGGCACGCGCATCGGCGTCAAGTGCCTGCACGCCCACTACGCCTGGCACCTCGCGGGTGGCGACGATCCGGTCGGCCGCTGGATCGTCGAACACCTCGACGAGGTGCGCTAGGGGTCGACGGAGCGCCGGTAGGCGCCGACGCAGATCCAGTACCAGAACAGGAAGGCCAGGCTGCCGGGCACGAGGAACCAGTACTCGCGCTGGAACACCGCCCGCATCGCGTTGGCCAGCACGCCGACCGCAAAGCAGCCCGCCACCACGCTCAGCGTCAGCCAGCCTCGATGGCGGTGGACCCGCTCCATGGAGCAAAGGGTGCCACCCCCGCCCCGGCTCGTCGGTGATCTCAGGTGGAGCGGTAGGTGTCGACCGCGGTGATCCCCGCCACCACCGGGCTGAAGAGTTCGCCCGCCCAGCCGGTGTGGGCGTGGGTGGGCTCGCCGCCAGGGGCCTCCATCACACCGTCGAGGGTCACCATCTCAGAGACGATCAAGCTCCGCATGCCCTACTGACTACCAAGGACCACCGAACTCACCGCGGCGGATGAACTGGTCGACTCGTCGCCGCATCCACCACTGCGTGGACCGGGGCATCGATCCAGGCGCGTAGGTCGAGCGCCGGATCCGGACCACCCGACCCTTGCGCACCTCCCAGCGCAGCGCGTCCGACACGGTCTTGCTGGCCCGGCCCGCCACGTCTCGTCCTGAGGATCGGACTGCGGCAACGAGCTCGTCGGTGGTCAGCTGCCCTGCGTCGAGCAGCAACACGGTGAGCAGGTGCCTGAGGTCCATCCCCGACAGCGGCTGCGAGCTGCGACCGTCCATGGGCCAAGTGTGCTGACGCCCTGTGACAGCGACAGCCGAGCCAGCCGCGGCGACACCTTGTTTTGCCAGCGTTGGAGCGACAAACGCGCTCCGTGACGGCGACCGCAGACAGTGGTTGTCGCTCCAACGCTGGCAAATCGAAGTTGCCTGAGCGCGCAGCGAGTCGGGCGGGCCACGGGCCCGTAGGTAGAGACTGTGTGGACGAGCCATCGGATCGGGGGGCTCTTGATGGCGGCGGATGAGCTTGAACCGCTCAACGACGCGTCGTACGTACGTACGGATCACGTACCGCTACCTCCGGCTCGGCCTGGTCTTCGCCGTCGTGCTGTTGGCCACGTCGATCCTGGATCGAACACAGCGAGGCGGCCCGCGGGTGCTGGCAGACCGAGGACGTGCTCCTGAACCTCGCCGGAATGCTGGCCCCCGTCGTGGCCGTCGCTCCCACACCTGACGGCGACATCTGCCTGCGGCTTGGGGAAGCCAAACCCAAGGGGAACGCGGAGGCTGCAGCCGTGGTGCCAATGTTGATAGCCAACATCGACAACAACTTCCAAGCCTTGCTGTGGGCCGGCTCCGTCAGCTTGTTCTTAGCGGTCTTATTCGCGGCGACCGCTTACCGTCGTGACGTGTTGGAGCGGATGCAGGCCCTCCGACGCGTGACGCGCATCTCGTTTGTGGTGACCACCGTCGCGCTGGGTCTCAGATGGTGGGCGCTCGAGTACTGGGACGACTTCTACTCACAGGCCCGGTACTTGTCGCTCGGTGGTGCGCACACCGTCCTCGTGCTGGAGACTTGGGAGATCGCCCTGTTCGCCGCGTTCTGGAGCGCCCAGACCTTCGAGAACCGGAACGACGAGCTGACGACGTCATCGGGCGACACGGAGCCGTCGTGGCCGTGGCAGGTCGACAAGCAGGCTGATCAGTAGCGTCCCTGCGATGTCTGTCGTGGCTGCCATCGACTGCGGGACGAACGCCACCCGGTTGCTGATCAGCGACCGCGGCACGACCCTGGACCGGCGCATGGTGATCACTCGGCTGGGCCGCGGCGTGGACGCCACCGGGCGACTCGAGCCCGAAGCCATCGACCGGACGGTGGCGGTGCTCCGAGAGTACAAGGCGGCCATGGACGCGGCCGGTGTCACGAGGGTGCGGATCACGGCCACATCAGCGGCCCGCGATGCCGCGAACGCGGACGACTTCTTCGCCGCCGCCGAGTCCGTCGTCGGCGTGCGCCCTGAGCTGCTCAGCGGGACCGAGGAGGGCCAGCTCAGCTTCGCCGGCGCCACCGCGGAGCTCGACCCGAGCCAAGGGCCGTTCCTGGTCGTCGACATCGGTGGCGGCTCGACCGAGTGCATCGTGGGCACCGACCGGGTGGAGGAGGTGCGGTCGTTCGACGTCGGGTGCGTCCGCCTCTCCGAGAAGCACCTGACCAGCGACCCTCCGGCGCCGGAGGAGCTGTCCAACGCCATCGCCGAGGCGATGGCGTGGTTCGACGACCTGGTGCGGGAGGTCCCCGCCGCGACCGCCGCCCGCACCGTCGTCGGCTTGGCCGGCACCATCGCCACCGTCGCCGCCGTGGAGATCGGCGTGCCCATGTACGACCGGGACAAGATCCACCACTTCCACCTCACGCGGGAGGCCATCGAGGACGTGTTCCGCACGCTGGCCACCGAGACGCTGGCCGACCGCATCCACAACCCGGGGTTGGAGGAGGCGCGGGCCGATGTGATCGTCGGCGGCTGCTGCGCGCTGGTGGCCTTCGTGCGCACCCTCGGCATCGACGAGGTGCTCGTGTCGGAGAGCGACATCCTCGACGGCCTCGTCCTCAGCCTGGAGACATAAGGTTCGCCTCCGTGCGGACTGCTTGGCGACCACCCACCGACGCGTGGGACACGACGCGGGTCGGTCGCTTCGGATCCGAGCACGGCATCGCCGACCTCCCGACGCTGCTCGACCGGTCGATCAAGGACCCGGACTGGTTCTGGGACTCGGTCGTCGCCCACCTCGGCATCCCGTTCACCACGCCCTACGAGCACGTGCTCGACGACACCGCCGGCATCCCGTGGACGACCTGGTTCACCGGCGGCCGCACCAACCTCGCCGACGCCTGCTGTGACCGGTGGGCCGACTCGACCCCCGACCGGGACGCCGTCGTGTGGGAGGGCGAGGAGGGGACCACCCGCACCTGGACCTACGCCCAGCTCCGCGCCGAGGCCGACGGGCTCGCCCAGCTGCTCGAGCGCCGCGGGGTGCAGGCCGGTGACACCGTCGGCATCTACCTCCCGATGCTCCCCGAGACCATCGCCGCGGTGCTGGCCGTCGCCAAGCTCGGCGCGGTGTTCGTGCCGGTGTTCTCCGGCTACGGCGCCGAGGCCGTCCGGGTGCGGCTCGAGGACGCCGACGCCGTCGCCCTCATCACCGCCGACGCCTTCCCGCGCCGAGGCAAGGCGGTGCCGATGCTCGCCACCGCCCTCGAGGCGGCCGCCGAGCTGACGTCGGTGACCACGATCGTCGTGGCCGACCGGATGGGCATTGCCGTGGAGTCCGACGCGCCGCGTGCTGGCCTGGCCCGCGCCGGCCGCCACGCCGTTCGCCACCCGGCCGGTCGACAGCGAGCACGTGCTGTTCCTCGCCTACACGTCCGGCACGACCGGCCGACCGAAGGGCGTGGTGCACGTCCACGGCGGCTGGACGGTGAAGGTCGCCGAGGAGGGCGCCTTCCAGACCGACATCGGCCCCGGCGACCGGGTGTTCTGGCTCACCGACCTCGGCTGGATCATGGGGCCGTGGCTCCTCACGGCCGGCCTGGCCAACGGCGCCGCCATCGTCCTGTACGACGGCGCGCCCGATCACCCCCGCCCCGACCGGCTCTGGTCCTTCGTCGCCGCCCACCAGGCGACCCACTGCGGCGTCAGCCCCACCCTCGTGCGCGCGCTCATGGCATCCGGCGACGCCGGGCCGGCCGGTCACGACCTCAGCGGCCTGCGGATCCTCGCGTCCACCGGCGAGCCGTGGAACGAGGATCCGTGGCACTGGTACTTCGAGCACGTCGGCGGGAGCCGCTGCCCGGTGATCAACATCTCCGGCGGGACGGAGGTGGGTGCCTGCTTCCTGTCGCCGCACCCGGTAGAGCCGATCAGCCCGATGTCGCTCGGCGGCCCGAGCCTGGGGATGGCCGTCGACGTGTTCGACGACGACGGCCGCCCGCTCCGCGGCGCGGTGGGCGAGCTGGTCTGCACCCAACCGTGGCCGGGGATGACCCGCGGGCTCCGCAACGATCCCGAGCGCTACCTCGAGACGTACTGGTCGCGCTGGCCCGACGTGTGGGTGCACGGCGACTGGGCGTCGATCGAGGAGGTCGAGGGGCGCACCGAATGGTTCCTCCACGGCCGCAGCGACGACACGATCAAGGTCGCCGGCAAGCGACTGGGCCCGGCCGAGGTGGAGAGCGCGCTCGTGTCGCACCCCGCGGTGGTGGAGGCGGCCGCCGTCGGCCTGCCCGACGAGCTGAAGGGCGAGCAGCTCTGGGGGTACGCGGTCCTCGCCGGCGACGCGGAGCCGAGCGAGGAGCTGCGCGCCGAGCTCGTCGCGCTGGTCGCCAGCCAGCTCGGAAAGAGCTTCCGACCCGCGGGCATCCGGTTCGTCCGCGCCCTGCCCAAGACGCGCAGCGCCAAGGTCGTGCGCCGCGTCGTGCGGGCCGTCGCCACCGACACCGATCCCGGCGACCTGTCGTCGCTCGAGGATGCGACCGCGCTCGACGCCATCCGCGAGGCCCGCTGACGATGACCGCCACGTTGATCGGTCGCCGGGTGCTGCTGCGCCCCCTGGTGGTGGAGGACTTCCCGGCGTGGAACGAGGTGCGATCCCGCAACGCCGACTGGCTGCTGAAGTGGGAGCCGATCCGCACGCCGGGTGCCCCCGACCCCGTGTCGAGCAGAGACACCTTCGCGGTGCGCTGCGGAGCCCGGCAGCGCGAGCGCCAGCTGGGCACCGGCTACGGCTACGGCATCTTCATCGACGGTCAGCTGGCCGGTGAGATCAACCTGTCGATCGTCCAGCGGGGCCCGTTCCAGAGCTCGTACGTCGGCTACTGGATCGATGAGGCCCAGGCCGGCCAGGGCTACATGCCCGAAGCCCTGGTCCTCCTGATCCGGGCCGCCTTCGAGGACCTCCACCTCCACCGGGTGCAGATCTCGATCATCCCCCGCAACACGGCCAGCCGCCGCGTGGTCGAGAAGCTCGCGATCCGGGACGAGGGGATCGCGCAGCGCTACCTCGAGATCAACGGCACGTGGGAGGACCACATCCGCTACGCCATCACCGTCGAGGAGTGGGAGCAGCGCCGCGACGAGCTGATGAAGCAGTGGATCGCGTAGCCGCTACTTCTTGGTGATCTTCGCCTGGAGCGCCGCGACGCGCTCCTTGAAGGCCGGCTGATCGAGCGACCAGACCTGCGGCACGAGCTCGCGGTCGACGGCGGCGGCGTGGTCGTCGATGGTCGCCATGTCGGCGATGGTGGCCTTGGCGCGGCGGGCCAGCTCGTGCGGCGCGCTGGCCGCGCGCTCAGCCATCTCCTGCGCGGCGGCCAGCAGGTCGGCGTCGGGCACGCAGCGCCACACCAGCCCGACGCGCTCCGCCTCGGCGCCGTCGAGCACCTCGCCGAAGAGCACGGTGGCCGACACCGTCTGCGGCCCCGCGATGCGCAACGCCATCCACGTGTGCCCACCGCCGGGGTGCAGCCCGAGCTGCAGGAAGCGCGTGTCGAACCGCGCCCGCGCGGCGGCGAGGCGCACGTCGCAGGCCAGGGCCAGGTTCATGCCGGCGCCTACGGCGGCCCCGTTCACCGCCGCCAGCGTCGGCAGGGGAGAGCGACTGATGCGAAGGAAGCCGTCGTAGATCGACCGCAGCCCGCCCTCGGCGCTGCCGTCCGATGACGACGAGAGGTGCGAGAGGTCGGCGCCGGCACAGAAGGCGGGAGCCTCACCGGTGACCACCAAGGCCCCGACGGCGGGGTCCTCCTCGAGGGCGTCGAGGGTGTCGATGATCTCGTTGACCATCGGCATGGTGAGCGCGTTGCGCCGTTCTGGATCACTCAGGGTGACGGTGGCGACGCCTTCGTGGATGTCGGTGCGGACGAGGGGCATGGGGCCGAGTCTGGCGGCATTGACGTGACTTGGCGGGGTGAAATTGTTACAGTTCCGTGTCAGCCCCACGGGGCCATCGCAATGTTGTTCCTGTGGGACTTGTGGGCAGAGTGGCTCGCGGGGACCATTGGGACCGTCGTCCAGGTTCCCGACCCCATGGTGAGGTTCGTGCTCTTCCGCAAGCTGTCCCTGCGAGGATCCGTCACGGCGCTGGGCGTCACCGTGGCCCTGGCGCTCGTCTCAGGTCCGATCATGAGCTCCGCGCAGCTGGGCGGCGGCAACCCGTCGGCCGAGCGGGAGCGGGTGCGGGCACAGAAGGCGCAGGTCGCCAGCCAGGTCGACGCCCTCCAGGCGACCGACGCCCAGGTCGAGGCCGCCCTCGACGCGCTGCAGGCGAACGTGTCGGGTCAGGAGGCGCTGCTGGCCGAGGCCAAGCGCGCCGCCGCCGAAGCCGAGCGAGCCTTCGCGGAGGCCACCGCGGCCGTCGAGAGGAAGACCGCCGAGATCGCGGGGCTGCGCGATGACGTCCGCAAGTTCGCGGTGGAGGCGTTCGTGCACCCGCCCGCCGACGACGCCCTCGCGGCGCTCGACTCCGACGACCCGGGTGAGGCCGCCGAGAAGCGCGCGCTCCTCGAGATCCAGAACACCAGCGACGCCGACCTGCTCGACCGGCTCACCGCCGCCGAGGAAGACCTCGAGGTGCAGCGCCAGCTCGCCGACGATGCCTCCCAGCGCGCGCAGGAGAAGGAAGCCGCCGCCGGCAACCGCCTCGCCGAGCTCACCCAGGCCCGCGACGCGCAGTCCGCCTACGCCTCGCAGGTGCAGTCTCGCCTCGACCGCAAGCTCGGTGAGATCGCGGTGCTCGAGAGCCTCGACGCCGACCTCGCCGCGGAGATCCGCGCCGACCAGGCCCGCGCCGCCGAGCTCGCTCGCAAGGCGGCGGCCGCCAACCCCTCACCTCCGCCCGGCAGCGGTGGCGGCGGTGGTGGTGGCACGTTGAACCCGTCGCTCGGCACCGCCTCCTGCCCTGGTGGCGGCTCGATCACCATGGCCAGCTCGGTCGTCGGCTCGCTGCAGTCGCTGCTCAACGCGGCGGCGTCGTCCGGCGTGAACCTGTGCGGCGGCGGCTACCGCTCGTCCGCCGAGCAGATCGCCACCCGCCGGGCCAACTGCGGCACCAGCTACTACGCGATCTACCTGATGCCGTCCTCGCAGTGCCGCCCGCCCACGGCGCCCCCCGGCACCTCGATGCACGAGCGGGGCCTGGCCGTCGACTTCAACTGCAACGGCGGTGGCGTCATCGGCTCCCGCAGCGGCCCCTGCTTCGACTGGCTCGCCGGCAACGCGAGCAGCTACGGGTTCTACAACCTCCCCAGCGAACCCTGGCACTGGTCCACCAACGGCAACTGAGCGTTCACGAGGGGTGAGGCCGCCTTCTGTGAGCGGAATCGGCAGACTGACAGCGTCGCCATCCGCCACGCCCAGGCGAAGGTCTGGCCGTCATGTGCGGTGGCAACCCCTTGGATCAGTCGGCGAAGACGTCCCGGCTGTGCTGGATGAAGAAGGTGTGGTCGTGACCCTTGTGGGGGTCTTCCTTGTTGTACGTCGTCTTCGTCTGCCCGTCGGGGACGGCCTCCTCGGTGTAGATCGCCCCGACCGGGCAGACATCGGGCTGGTAGCACGCAGTGCATGACGTGCACTCGTCCATGTTCACGTAGAGCGTCGTGTCGCCGAAGATGGCGATCGCATCGGGGTTCGGCTGGTGCGTGTTCTCCGTGATGCCGCTGCCAGCCTCCTCTTCTGAGTAGAGAAGGTTCTTGGCAGGGTCGAACTCGTAGATGCACTGCACGGGGCAGACGTCAACGCACGCCCGATCCTTGGTGTCGATGCACGCTTCGGTGATGACTGCGATTCCGGACATGGTCGCCTCCGTCTCTCCCCCCAGTGTCCCTCACCTAGACGTGAGGCCAGGTCGATTGTGCCGTGCTCGCGGCGCAGCCGAAGGCCTTCTTCACGATCCCGCCCTTCGACGGGTACCCGGCCGTCCTGATCCAGCTCAAGGTCGTCACCAAGCGACCGGTGCGGGAGGCCATCGTCGACGGCTGGCTGGCGTGCGCACCGACCAAGCTCGCGGAGGCGTACGTCGAGCAGGAACGGAGGACCCGCCGCCGCTGACGCGTCAGTCGACGGATTCGCGGACGACGGCGGGCGAGTGGCGGAAGAACTGCTCGACGTCGCGCTCGTACTGGTAGGCCGTCTCGCCGCTGCCGACCATCGTGCGGATGCGCAGCGCCTCCACGAAGTCGGCCACGGTGCCCGCCGACGTGTAGTGGTAGTCGAACCCGACCTGCTTCAGGCGGCGGTTGTCGACCCCGCGGCCGTGGCGGAGGAGGTCGAGCAGCTCCGGCGGGAGCTCGATGCCCAGCCGGGCCAGCGGCGCCGAGAGCATCCCCATGCCGACCGGCGGCAGTGGGAACGTGCGCTTGCCGCAGATCTGGGCCACCTCGCTCCAGGGGAGGAGGCCGTCGCCGGCGACGTTGTAGATGCCCTGCACCCGTCCCTCGAGGACGAAGAGGATCGCCCGCACCACGTCGGCCTCGTGCACGAACTGGAAGCGCGGGTCGTAGCCGAGCACGGACGGCACGAGCGGCAGCTCGAGGGCCTTGGCCAGCGGGGTGGTGATGTCCGGGCCGAGCACGTTGGAGAAGCGCAGCATGGCCACGTTCACGTGCGGGTTGTCGACGGCGAAGTCGCGGACGTAGCCCTCCACCTCGAGCAGGCTGCGCTCCACCATGGCCTTGGGCGGCTGGGCTCGGCGCGTCTCCTCCGAGAACCACACCGGGTCCTTCGGGTGGGCGCCGTAGACGAGCGTCGACGACTTCACCACCACGTTGCGCACGGTCGAGCCGGGCGCGGAGGCCGCCGCGAACAGGTTCATGGTGCCGATGACGTTGATCTCGTGGATCGTGCGCGACTTCATCTGCGTGGAGTCGACGACCAAGAAGGTGTGCACGATCGTGTCGATCCGCGCCGCCTTCACGATGCGGGCCAGGATCGAGTAGCTCTCGTCGCTCCGCACGTACTCCGTGCGCTCGAGCGGCACCGTCGGCTCCTTGCGGTCGAGCCCGACGATGACGTCGACACCGGGGTCGGCCTCCAGGGCCTGCGCCACCCGGCTGCCCCAGAACGTGCCGAGGCCGGTGATGAGGACGCGGCGCCCCACTACCCGAACCAGACCGATTCGCGCTGGCGGAGCATGTCGAAGAGCGCTTCTTGGATGAGCTGCCGGATGCGCTCCGACTCGTCCATGATCAAGCTGCGCGAGTAGCGGGGCTGGTCGGGCTCGGCATCGAGGTGCACCGGGTCGAGCACGCGGATCTTGATCTTGGCGGGGAACGCCAGCGGCGCGAGCAGCGGCCCGAACACGAGCATGTTGGCCGTGATCGGCACGTACGGGACGCCGAGCGCCTTGGCCAACCCCGCGCTCTTCCAGAGGATGGGCATGGCCTCCTCGGCGCCGACCACCGCGATCGGGATGATCGGCACCCCGGCTCGCATGGCGATCTGCACGAAGCCGCCGCGCCCGAAGCGGCGCAGCTGGTAGCGCTCGCCGTAGGTCTTGCCCGTGCCCTTGGTGCCCTCGGGGAACACCAGCGCCAGCTGCTCCTGCTCACGGAGGAGCCGGTAGGCGTTGTCCGGGTGCGCCAGCACGCCGCCGACCCGCGACCACATCGTGCCGACCACCGGCATGCGCTTGAACATCTCGTCGGCCAGGCCGTACACCGGGCGACCGAGCTCCTCCTCGATGCCGTGCATGATCGCCGGGGCGTCGGACGGGATGGCGCCGGCATGGTTCGACACCAGCAGGGCGCCACCCGCGGTGGGGATCTTGTCGAGGCCCTCCCACTCCACGCGGTGCCAGGTGCGGTACAGCGGGCCGTACACGCGGCGGGCGATCTCGCGCATGTGCTCGGACCGGCCCCACTCGTCGACGTCGGAGCGACGGGGATCTGTGAGCTCGGACACGGGATCCGGCTTGGGGACCGGCACGAGGGCGACCGACGGCTCCGTCCGGCCGATCGGGGCGACCTTCGGGACCCGCGATCCGCTGGCGGTCTTGGTGGGCTTGGCGGTCGCCTTCCTCGGCTTGGGCCCGGGTGCGGTCGCCATAGGGAGTCGATCGTAGTTGTCGAGCGGTGGGCGACTCACAAGCGGCCGTCACCCGGGGCTTCGCGGGCATGCCGCCGGTGCGACCCTGTCAGCGGGCACGGTGATCCAGTGATCGAGGCCCGCATCACGCAGGTACACCGCCCGCATGCCCTCGTCGCGGCCGGCGCCGCCGCCGTTTCCCTGCCCAGCGCCGCCTGGCTGGCTGCAGGCGCCCCGCGCCACCCTCCTGACCCTCGAGGCAATAGGGCCCACCGACCCGTTCTCGAGGCGATAGGCCCCACATGTGGGACCTATCGCCTCGGCTACACCGATGCGGGACCTATCGCCTCGCCGGGCAACAGGCACCGGGCCGCTACAAGCCGTCCCGCTCGGCCTCCTCCTCCAGGTAGAGCCTGCCCACGTCACAGGTGGTGCGGCGTGGGCACCACCGGCAGGGGGCGCCAGGGCGCAGGGTGGGTTCGCGGCCCTCGTGGCGGAGCGACACCGCGGCGGCGGCTCCCGCGACCACGCGCTCGAACGCCACCGCGAGCGTGTCCTCGGTGACGGTCTCCTCGAGCAGCCGGCCGCCGTCCAGGTAGTAGCTGGCCAGCAGGCGGGGCGGGACGCCGAGCCGCAGCGTCTCGATCAGGGCGTAGAAGCGCAGGTCGTCACGGTGGCTGGGCGCGAAGCCGCCGGTCTTGAGGTCGATCAGGACCTTGCCGGCGCGCACCCCTTCGGCGCGCCCGACCGTCAGGTCGACCTTGCCGGACAGCACGATCCGGTCGTCGTTGAGGTCCGCGCGGAGGCGGCTCTCGGCCACCGGCCGCCAGCGGGCCTCGAGCTTCGGGAAGCACTCGAGGAACATGTTCACCCGCTCGGTGGCCTCGCCGTGGAGCTCGGCCCGCTCACCCTCGCCGAGGGCGCCGAGGTAGTCGCTGATGCGGTCGTTGCTGGCGATCAGCCGGGCCATCGCCTCCTCCACCAGCTCTCCGGCCGACGGGTCGCCCCGCCAGCTCACCGACAGCTCGATGGCCTTGTGGGCGACGGTGCCGCGGGCGGTCTGCGGCGACCACGCGAACTCCTCCTCGTCCTGGGCCAGGAACAGCCCCTCGCAGCCGTGGACCGTGCTGAGCAGGTGCTTGGAGACCCAGAGCGTCTCGTCGTCCGGCAGCCGCTCGACCAGCGGCGCCAGGGCTCGCTCGAGGCCCTCGCGCAGCTCCGCCCGCAGCCGGGGATCGAACTCGGGGCGCTCGTGGGGACGGGCGCCGAGCGCGGCCAGCACCTCTGCCTGCGCCGGGTTCTCGTCCACCTCCGGAGACTGTCACATGGGCTGAGTTGAATGGACGAGTGATGCAGCAGTCGTCGTCCCTCCGCTTCGCCAGAGCCGTCCAAGCCCTCGCCCATGCCGCCCGCTCCCTCGGTCTCGTCGTCCCCGGGTTCCGCAGCCCGCCCCGCCTGGTGGGCGTGCAGCGGTCCCTCAAGCGCTGGCCCGGTGGGGCCACCGTGGCGGTGGTGGTGCGAGGCCGGCCGTGGCCCGCGGTGCAGGCCGACCTGGTCGAGGGCGTGGTCGCCGCCAACGACCTGCGCAGCCCCGCGTCCGACCGCGCCCGCGAGGAGCTGTGGCTCGCGCTGGAGGGCGCCCCACCCACCGAGGAGGAGGTCGACGCCGCCTGACGTCGCGGTACGGTCGGGCCATGCGTTCGTGGCGCCTGCTCCTGTCGGGGGTGGCCATCAACGAGGTCGACGTCGAGGTCACCTACGCCGACATGTTCATCGTCCTGCGGGAGGGCGACGAGCGGCCCGGTCCCAACGACTGGGAGGCGACGGTCCGCACCCCCGAGCGCCACCACTTCCCGCCCGGCACCTACGAGCTGCGCGGCGGCACGGCCGACGACCTGTCGCTCAGCGGCCACGCCGTCCTGCGGTTCAGCGACGGGCTGCAGCACCACTTCCGCGGCGACGGCCATCTCGGCGGCGTCGAGCGCGTCGTAGCCTGAGGCTCGCACCCGCCCGGGTGGCGCAACTGGTGGACGCGGAGGGCGCCGACCTCGTCGCGTGCCGGCGGCATAGGCCAGGCGACCGGGCTCTCGGCCAAGACGGTCCGCAACTACGCACGTGGTCCTCCGCAAGGCCCTGGCCGACGGCGAGCGGCTCGAGCTGCTAGGCGCGCAACCCCGCGGCGCGGGCCAAGCCGCCGACGGCCGAGCGCAAGGAGACGCCCGACCTGGACGGCCGCCGAGGTCACGACCTTCCTCGCCGCGCGTGAAGGACGACCCGCTGTACGCCCTGTGGGTGCTCCTCGCCACCACCGGGCATTCGCCGGGGCGAGGCCCTTGGACTGCGCTGGAGCGATGTCGACCTGGACCGAGGCGACCTTGTCGGTCAGCCAGATCGATCACGACCGTGAACAACCAGATCGTGGTGACGCCCGCCCAAGAGCGACCGCAGCCGTCGCCGCATCGTGCCTCGATCGGGACACCGCTCGCATCCTTCGAGGACCATCGTCGAGGACCAGAGATCGGGACCGGGAGCTCCTCGGATCGGGACCCTCGGTGGTACTTAAACCCCTCTGTCGCCTCGGCGACATGTGGGTTCGACTCCCACCCCGGGCACTGCAACCACGGAAGAGCTCCCATCTGGGACTCGTAGCGTTCCGGGTTGACCTCGACCCGGACTGGGAACGGGGCAGGGATGCGGGACGACGAGCTCAGCGACGACGCGATCGACACCGTCCGATCGCACCTGCGCGAACTCGACGCCCTCCCGCTGCCGGGCAAGGGGAGCACCCGCGCCCGCTGGCGGGCCCTCGCGGACATCGCCCGCATCGACCTCTCTCAGGCCCGCCTGGCCGAAGGGCACGTCGATGCACGAGCCATCCTCGCCGAGCTCGGACGGGCAGACCTCTGGACAGACGGCCAGCTCCTCGGGGTGTGGGCTGCGGAGCCGCAGCGGCTCGTGGCCGCGCGGACAGGCGGTGGGTGGCGGCTCGCCGGCGAGAAGGGCTGGTGCTCCGGCTCCGTTCGGCTGGATCGAGCACTGGTGACGGCAACGGCGCCGGACGGCCCGCGCCTCTTCACCGTCGACGCCGAGGACCTGGCCGCCTGCGAGGGCTCCTGGCTCCCGATGGGCATGGCCGCGACCCAGAGCGACACCATCGCCTTCCACGACCACTGGGTCCCGGCCGACCAGGCCATCGATCCACCCGGCGCCTACGTGCAGCGACCGGGCTTCGGTCACGGCGGGTGTGGCGTCGCAGCCTGCTGGTGGGGTGGGGCCCTTGGGGTCCTCGATGGCCTGCGCGACGCAACCGCGTCCGAGCGGGCCGACCCGGCCGCCCTCGGGACGGCGGCGGCCGGCCTGGCCGCGGCGGGCCGCGCCCTCGGCGCCGCGGCCGACGCCATCGACGAGCGCCCCGGCGACGGTGCGCTGTCCGAGCGCCTCGCGCGCGAGGTGCGCCTGGTGGTGGCAGCGGCGGCGCGGGTGGCCGTCGACCAAGCCATCACCGCCATGGGAGCCGCGGGGCTGTGTCACCAGCCGATCCACAGCGCTCGCGTCGCTGACCTGCTCGTGTACCTCAGCCAGCACCGGGAGCGGTCCACCGCCGCCGCCCACGGACAGGCGCTCGCCACCGCGCCGCTCTCGCTGCCATGGTGATGACGAGCACCACGCGCTGGACGTGGGACGGCGAACCGCCGCCGCTGGCGACCCGCGCGCTCGTCGTCGCTCCCCACCCTGACGACGAGGTCCTGGGGATGGGCGGCCTCCTGCTCTACCTGAGCGAGCTCGACATCCCCGTCACGATCGTCGCCGTGACCGACGGCGAGGCCTCGCATGCTCGGTCGACGCTCATCACCCCGGAGCAGCTGCGCGTGCAGCGCGCCCAGGAACGGGCTGCGGCCCTCCGCGTCCTCGAGGTCGAGGCCGACGTCACGCGCCTCGGACTCCCCGATGGGGAGGTGGCGAGCAACGCGTCAGCCGTCGTCGACTCGGTGGCCTCGCTGGCGGACCAGACGACCGTGGTCATCGCGCCCTGGCGCCACGACGGCCATCCCGACCACGAGGCCACGGGCGCCGCGGCCGACAAGGCCTGTCGAATGGCGGAGGCGCAGCTGTGGGAGGTGCCGATCTGGGCGAAGGTCGCGGCGGCGGCCGCTGGCGGCAGGCCCCCGGGCCGGTCGTCCCTCGTCCTCTCGCCAGCGCACCGGCAGCGCAAGCGGAACGCCGCCGCGTGCTACCAGTCGCAGCTCATCGGCCTCAGCGAGGATGCCATCGACGGCCCCGTCGTCCACCCGCACGAGCTCGAGGCGATGCTCGACGGACGGGAGAGCGTGCTGTGGACCTGACCGGCACGGCGACCCCGGATGCGTACTTCGAGGAGCGATGGGCGCTCGGTGACGACCCGTGGGAGCACGGCTCTCGTTGGTACGAGACCCGGAAGTACGACCTCACCGCAGCGGCGCTGCCCCGACCGATGTACCGGCGCTCCTTCGAGCCAGGGTGCGGCGCAGGGTTCCTCACCCAGCGCCTGGCCGAACGCTCCACCGACCACCTGGCGATGGAACGCCATCCCCGCGGGGTGCGCACGACCACGGAGCGGTGCCGTCATCTGGCCAGCGTCACGGTGACCGAGGGGTGCATCCCGAGCGACTGGCCGGACGGCCGCTTCGACCTGATCGTGCTCTCCGAGGTCCTCTACTACCTCGCGGACGACGAGCTCGCCGAGGTGCTCGGGCGGGCGCATGTCGCGCTCGCTCCGGGTGGAGACCTCGTCGCCGTGCACTACCGAGCCGTGGTCGACGAGCACGTGCGGACCGGCGACGAGGTCCACCACAGGCTCACCACGTCAGCGCCTTGGGAGCACCTGCTCCACGGCGTGGATCCCGACTTCGTCCTCGATGTGGTGCGCCGGTGAGCATCATCGAGGCCCTGGTGGTGGGGATCCCGGCACGCGACGAGGAAGCGTCCATCGGCCGGTGCTTGACCGCGCTGGTCGACGCCGCGGGTGAGATCGACGTCCCGATCGTGGTCGGTGTCGCCGCGGATGATTGCCGTGATCGAACCGCCAGGGTCGCCGCTCGCGCCTTGGGCCGCGCTCGCCGAGAAGGCCTCGACGGTGTCGTGGTCCGCACTGGGCATCGGGCGGCGGGGGCCGCCCGCACGGCTGCGATCGACGCGGCGCTGGACCACTCCGCCCACCCGCTGGACCGGACCTGGGTGGCCACGACCGATGCCGACACGGTGGTCGATCGGACGTGGTTGGCTGTGCACCTGGCCTGGGCGCGCAGCGGTGTCGACGGCGTCGCCGGCCTCGTGGATGTGGCGTGGGAGGTAGGAGACGAGCAGCTCGCGGAGCGCTATGCGTCGGCCATCGCCACGGGCGGAACGGGCTTCGGGCACGAGCACGTCCACGGTGCCAACCTCGGGCTGCGCGCCGATCGCTGGCGGGCGGTCGGGGGGTGCAGCGACGCGACGGTGGGGGAGGACGGCGAGCTCTGGGAGCGACTGCGTGCCTCGGGTTCGCACGTGCTCGGCGTCGATGACCTACGGGTCACCACCAGTGCACGGCTCACGGGCCGAGCACCCGGCGGTTTCGCCCGCTACCTCAACGATCTCCTCTACACGGAGGACGTGGGATGAGGTCCGGCCGTCCCGCCGAGCGGCGAGCGACCGGACCCGGTCCCCGATCAGGCTTCGTCGCCCGTGTCCTTCGGACCCTCGCCGCCGGCGTCGCGGTCCTCGTCGGCCTCGGTCGGCTCGTCGCCGGTGTCGGAGGCGCCGTGGCCACCCTTGTCGCGGTCCTCGTCCGCTTCGGTGGGCTCTGTGGTGATGTCGTCGTCGTTGATGTCGCTCATGGCGGGTGTCTGCCCGCAACCGGTCGGCGGGAAACCCAGCGTGGACGCTGATCTGGCGCTGCTCGATCGTCTGGTGGGCGACATCGACCGGTTCGGGTCGAAGCACTGGGGCCGGCGGTCGGTCCTGCGCCCGTCCGGGACGCAGTTCGACGACCTGTTGAGCGTCGAGGCGATCGAGGAGCTGCTGGCGGCCTCCGCGCGCCGGCCGACCTTCCGCCTGGTGCAGGACGGCGTCACGCTGGGAGCGGAGCGCTCGACCCACACCGTCCGGCTCGGCGGCCGTCCGCTCGACGACGTCGCCGACCTCGCCAAGATCGCCGCCGCCGTGGATGGCGGTGCCACCCTCGTCCTGCAGGGCCTCCAGCGGACCTCGCTGCGCCTGGCCGAGGCGTGCAGAAGCCTCGAACGGGCCACCAGCCACCCGGTCCAGGCGAACGCCTACCTCACGCCGGCCGGATCGGCCGGGCTCGGCCCCCACCACGACGACCACGACGTGCTGGTGGTCCAGGTGCTCGGCGCCAAGGCGTGGGAAGTGGAGGACCTCGGCCCGGTGCGGACCGAGGCCGGCGATGTGCTCTACATCCCAGCCGGCGTCCGCCACGAGGCCGCCGCCCAGGACGGTCCGAGCCTCCACCTGACGCTCGGCCTCTTGCGCATCACGCATGGCCAGGTCCTGCGGCGGACGCTGGCGGCTGTCGACGCGCTCGATCGGCCCCTGCCGCTCGGGTACGCCCGGCCCGAGCACGCCGAGGCCGTCGCCGACGACATCCGCGAGGCGCTCGCCGAGGCGACCGCCGCCCTGGCCGAGACGGATCCCGAAGACCTGGCCGGCCGGGAGGTCGACCGCGCCCGCCGCCGCCGGTCGTCCATTCCGCTGGGCCAGCTTCGATCGGTTCTCGCGCTCGACCAGCTCGACGCGTCCACCATCGTCGCCCGCCGGGTCGACCAGCCGGCCATGCTCGTGGACGAGCACCGCGCGGACGGCCGGCTCACCCTCCAGCTGGCGGACCGCCGACTCCACCTGCCGGCGATCTGTCGCGCGGCCCTGGAGCTCCTCCTCGATCGCGAGCCTGTGCCCGTCGGCGCGCTCCCCGGCTTGGACGACCCCAGCCAGGTCGTGCTGGCGAGGCGGCTCGTACGGGAGGGCCTGCTCCTCGTCTTCGCCGACGGCTGACCGCTCGAACCGGGTTCAGGATCCCGCGCGCGGGTGCACCCGCCGGTGCTCGTCGATGGTGTGGCCCTCCGCCTCGAGCATCGGGCGCTGGACCGATTCGTGGGACCGGTAGAGCCGCCCGTCGGAGGGGAGCACTCGCCACCACGGGAGGTCGGGCGCGGAGCGCAGCACGTTCGCGACCGCCTGACCGCTACCAGGCCGCTCCAGCTCGTCACCGAGTTCGGCGTAGGTCACGAGGTCTCCCGACTCCAGCTGGACGACCGCAGCGACCACCGCCTGCTGGAACGGCGTGAGGCGGTGGTCACCGGGCCACGGCCGAGCGTTCGGGGGAGACGGAAGGTGCACGGTCGCCCGCCCTACCCCGGACGCCATCGCCTCATCCAGCGTAAGACGGGTACTTCTCGCCGAGGGCCGCGGTGGGATCTCGTCGCAGACTAGAACGAGCTCCAGTGCGATCCGCGGGGAGCAGGACGTGACCTATCGAGTCATCCAATGGGCGACCGGCGGGGTCGGGCGGGCCGCCATCGAGGGGGTGATCGCCCACCCTGACCTCGAGCTGGTCGGCTGTTGGGTCCACAGCGAGGCCAAGGACGGGCAGGACGCCGGCGCGCTGGTCGGACGTGACCCGATCGGGGTCGCGGCGACGCGCGACGTCGATGCGCTGCTGGCCAGCGACGCCGACTGCGTCATCTACAGCCCGTTCATGGCCGACCCGACCGTGGTGACGAGGATCCTCGAGTCCGCCAAGAACGTCGTCACCCCGCTCGGCTGGTTCTACCCGCCCAGCGGTGAGCGGGAGCAGTTCGACGGCATCTGCCGGTCGGCCGGCGTCACGCTGCACGGCACCGGCATCCACCCCGGCGGCATCACCGAGCGGTTCCCGCTGATGGTGTCGGCGATGTCGGGTTCGATCACCCACGTCCGCGCCGAGGAGTTCTCCGACATCCGCACGTACGGCGCGCCCGACGTCATCCGGGATTGGATGCTGTTCGGCAAGACCCCCGAGGAGGCGCGCACGAGCGTCATGGCCGACGCCCTCGGTGCCGGCTTCCGGCAGTCGGTGTGGATGGTGGCCGACGAGCTGGGGTTCGAGCTCGACGAGGGGCTGCGCACGACCCACGAGATGGCGGTGGCGACGGCACCGATCGAGTCGCCCATCGGTCCGATCCAGCCCGGCACGGTCGCCGCCCAGCGCTTCCGCTGGGAGGGCCTCGTCGACGGCGAGCCCGTCGTGACCGCGGCGGTGAACTGGCTGATGGGCGACGAGCACCTCGACCCACCGTGGGAGTTCGGTTCGGAGGGGGAGCGCTTCGAGGTGGAGGTCACCGGCGATCCGAGCTGCCTGGTGACGTTCAAGAAGCTCCACCCCGTGTCGGTCGAGGCGGGACTCGAGCGCAACCCCGGGATCGTGGCGACCGCGATGCACTGCGTGAGCGCGGTGCCCTACGTGTGCGCCGCCGAGCCGGGGCTGCTCACCTACCTGGAGATGCCGCTGGTCGCGGGGCGGGCGGCGCCGCACCTCGGTCGCGGCCGAGGCAAGCCGTGATCCTCGATCGCTTCCGGCTCGACGGCCAGGTCGCCATCGTCACCGGCGCGGGTCTCGGCATCGGTCGTGGCATCGCCATCGGGCTGGCGGAGGCGGGGGCAGATGTCGCGCTGGCAGCCCGGACCGAAGCAGACCTCGAGGAGGTCGCGGCGTTGGTGCGCGCCACGGGCCAGCGGGCGCTCGTGGTGCCCACCGACGTCAACGAGGCGGACGCTCTCGAGCACCTCGTCACGACGACGGTCGAGCAGCTCGGGCAGCTCGACATCGCGGTGAACAACGCGGGCGGGGCGATGCCCCGAGCCGCCCTCGACACGAGCGAGGGGTTCCTCGAACGCGCCTTCCACTTCAACGTCACCGCGCCGTTCACCCTCACCAAGCTGGCGGCGCGGGCCATGGTCGACACCAGCGGCCGCGGCGCGGTCGTCAACATCTCGTCTCGATCGGCGAGCATGACCCAGACCAGCTTCGCCGCCTACGGAGCGGTGAAGGCGGCGCTCGATCGCCTCACCCGCAACATGGCCCCCGAGCTGGCGCCGCGGGTGCGGCTGAACGCCATCGACGTCGGCGGTGTGGCCACCCGGTCGCTCGACATCGTCCTGACCGACGACGCACTCCGCGAGCAGTTCCTCGCCGGCACGCCGATGCGCCGGCCGGGCGAACCCGAGGACATCGCCTGCGCGGTGCTCTACCTCGTCTCGGACGCGGGATCGTGGGTCACCGGCAAGGTGTTCGAGGTGGATGGTGGCGCGGAGCACCCCTCCATCGAGGTCCCAGCCCCGCCGCTCGAGCCCCAGCCGTAGGGGCTGTCCGGCCGCGCGAGCATGGGTCATGGCCGAACCCAAGGTGATGATCGTGACCGGCGCGACCAACGGGATCGGTGAGGCCGCCGCCATCGAGCTGGCCCGCCGGGGCACCCATGTGGGCATCGTCGCCCGCAACCCGCGCAAGGCCGACGCCACGGTCGAGCGGATCCAGGCGGCCGAGCCCGGCGCGCCGGTCGACGTGTTCATCGGCGACCTCGCGCTCATGGCCGACGTGCGCAAGGTGGCCGCCGAGATCCTGGATCGCTACGACCGCATCGACGTGCTGGTGAACAACGCAGGGATCCAGATGGCGGAGCCGCGCACCACGAGCGAAGGGCTGCCGGAGCTGATCGCGGTCAACTACCTGGCGCCGTGGTTGCTCACCGATCTGCTCCGCGACCGCCTCGTGTCGTCGGCGCCGGCCCGGGTGGTCGTCACTGCTTCGGAGGCGCATCGGGTGGGGTGGACGATCGATCCGGACACGATCCTCACCGACACCTCGTCGTTCGGGATGGGCGGTGGCATGGGGGCCTACGGGAAGTCGAAGCTGCTCGACGTGCTGTTCACGATGGAGCTGGCGGATCGACTCGACGGGTCCGGGGTGACGGCGAACTGCGGCTGCCCAGGGCTCGTCGCCACCGGTCTGGCGGGCACCGGCAACATCACCGATCGGGCCGCAACCGCGCTGTCGAGCACGCCGCTCGTGCGGCGGCCCGAGCAGGGTGCGCGCGTGCTCGTCCGGCTGGCGACTGACCCGGCGTTCGGCACCCGCACCGGGCAGTTCATCTCGTCGACCCCGCTGGCGGGGCTCCTGCCCACGATCCCTGCCGTGCGCGACGTCGCGCTCCGGCGGAGGCTGTGGGAGGCCACCGAGGCACTGCTCGCGTGACGGTGATGGTGGCGCTGTTGCGCGGGGTCAACGTGGGTGGGGCGAAGCTCCCGATGGCCGACCTGCGCGCCATCGCCGCCGACCTGGGCTACGAGGGAGTGGCCACCTACATCCAGAGCGGCAACCTGGTGCTGTCCACCACGGACACGGCCGCCAAGGTCGAGAAGGACCTGGCCGCCGCCATCGCCGCGGGCACGAGGGTCAAGCCACCGGTCTTGGTGCGCACCCGCAGCCAGCTCGCGAGGGTGGTCAAGGGCAACCCGTTCCTCGCGCGGGGCGAGGACGCGTCGCTCGTGCACGTGCTCTTCACGGACGGCCCCGCCAAGACGGCGATCGCCAAGCTCGACCTGCCCGCGTACGAGCCCGACGAGGCGCAGCCGATCGGCAAGGAGCTCTACCTCTTCCTCCCGAACGGCGTGGGCCGCAGCAAGCTGGCGACTGATCTCGTGCGGCACAAGGCCGGCACGCAGCGGAACTGGCGCACGGTCACCACGCTGCGCGCGATGGCCGACGAGGCGGCCGGCTGACGTGGAGCTGCAGCTGTTCGACGAGGTGGGCGAGGTGCTCCGCGGGCTGCTGCCGCCCGAGCTCGGCGAGCTGCACACCAAGCACCACCGCTACGGCATCAAGGTGTGGTTCGGACCCGCCGCGCCCACCCGCGAGCACTACGAGGCCCAGGTGATCGGCGCCAAGCACGTGGCCGAGGCCAAGGTCCTCGCGCTCGAGATCGGCTTCCACGCCGAGAACCGCGACCCGGCGGACAACGAGCGGGCGCTGGCGAGCCTGACGGCGCAGGACAAGCGCTGGCGCAAGATCCTGGGCCAGGACGTGGTGGCGGGGGAGTTCATCGACGACCGGCACGGCTGGCAGCGCGTGTCGGAGACGTGGCCCGACCCTGATCTGGGCGATCCCGACCTGCCCCTCGAGCTGGCGACGAGGCTCACCGACTACATCACGGCCCTGGAGCCGCTGCGAGCGCGCTGATCCAGCACACCGCGATGCCCGCCGGGTACCAGCCGGCGTAGGTCCTCCCGTGTCCGGCCAATTGACCCTCGGGTCAAGGTTCCGGCAGGAGACGGAGGTCACACCGTCGAACCGAGAAGCGATCGCCGACCTCCTGGGGGGAAACCGTGCGCAAGTCGTGGCTGCAGCTGTACGCCCCGTTCCTCGTCCTGGCCCTCGTCCAGGCCCTGCTGATCGTGGTGGCGCCGTCACGCGGCGAGAGCGCGTCGGAGCTGTCGGCGGGCGGGGGGCCGCTCGACGCGTCGGGCGCGCCGCTCGACCTCGACGGCGACGGGATCGCCGACCCCGCCACGGGTGACGTCAGCACCGGGACCGATGGCGGCACCACCGGTGGCACCGGTGGGACCGGCGGCACCGGGGGCGGCACCGGTGGGACCGGCGGCACCGGGGGTGGCACCGGTGGGTCCGCGGCATCCTCCGGCGACACGAGCCACTGCGAGGGCGGCAAGCAGGTGAGCGGCCTCCGGGTGGCGCCGCCGTGCCGGGCGGCGTTCGCGGGGAGCAACGGTGGCTCCACCTACCAGGGCGTCACCGACAAAGAGATCAAGATCGTCTTCTTCTCCTCCGAGCCCAACGAGCAGGTGGACGCCATCCTCGCCACCCAGGGCCTCGCCGTGCCCGAAGCGGAGCAGATGGACGCCGTCAACCAGTTCGTGAAGTTCATCAACGAGCACTACGAGCTCTATGGCCGGCGGATCGTCATCAAGCGCGTCATCGGCGACTGCCCCACGACGCCGCCCGACTACGACAAGTGCATCGCGGCGGCGCAGCAGGTCGTGAAGGAGAAGCCGTTCGCCGTCGTCTGGGCGACGTCCCTCTACGCCACCGTCTACGACGTGTGGTCCCGTGCCGGGATCGTCAGCTTCGGCGGCAGCACGTTCGACAACGCCTTCTACAACCGGGGTCGGCCCTTCCGCTACGACCTGGGCATGGACGGCTCGAAGACGGCGGACCACATCGCCGAGTACTACTGCAAGAAGCTGGCTTCCAAGCCGGCCGACCACGCGGGGTCGCTGATCCACCCCACCATCGGTGGACGCAGCACCAAGCGCCACCTCGGGATCATCGTCCCGGAGATCGAGGCCAACGTCCTCACCGCTCAGCGCGTGCAGAGCAAGGTGAACGCCTGCAACGGCGGCGATCCTGCCCCGGTGCTGCGCACCTACGAGTCGAACATCGAGACGGCCACCACCCAGACCCAGGCGACCGTCTCGGCCCTGATCTCGGCGAAGGTCACCACGGTCGTGTGCATGTGCGACCCGATCGCGCCGGTCTTCCTCACCGCGGGCATGACCAGCAACACCTACTTCCCCGAGTTCATGCTGCCGGGACTGGGTCTGCTCGACTACGACCTCCTCGGCCGTCTCTATGACCCACAGCAGATGGCCCACGCCTTCGGCCCGAGCAACCTCCCGGTGCTCACCAGGCTCGACGACACCGACCAGGCCCGGGTGTGGCGCGCCACCGGGCGCAGCGGCCACCCCTGTGGCGACAACGGCTGCGGCATCCCCTGGGCCTACTTCAACTTCGTCGGGATGGCGCTGCAGATGGCGGGTCCGACGCTCAACCCCCTCACGATCGAGCGGGGCCTGCTCCAGGACCTCCCCGACCTCTACAACGGGGTCGAGACCTCGTACATCGCCTTCGGCCCCAACGACTACACGGGCAACGAGGACGCCAAGGAGGTGTTCTGGGATCCCAGCGCCCGCTCCAACGTCGACGGCAAGTCGGGAGCGTACGTGCCCCTGAACGGGGGCAAGCGCCAACGCCTGGGCCAGTGGGGCACCACCCTCGGCGGCATCCCCGTACGGTGAGCTCCCTCGTCGACACCGCGCAGGCGGCCTGGCGCCACCCGCGCTTCGGGTGGATCGTCAAGTCGGTCATCCTCTACACGGGGCTCATCGAGATCGGGCTCCAGCTGCTGTTCGGTCGCGTCCGGTTGCCGTTCATCCCGATCCTGTCCTCGATCTGGCCCTCCACCTTCGACATCGGGCTCGTCGAGATCGGGCGAGCCGCCAAGGCGCTACCGCCCGAGGTCATCGCCAACGGCATGGTGCTCGGTTCGCTCTACTCGCTCGTGGCGATGGGGCTGATCCTCGTCTACCGCGGGAACCGGATCATCAACTTCGCCCAGGCGCAGCTCGGCGCGGTCCCGGCGGTCGTCGCGCTCCTGCTGATCGCCAAGCGCGGCGTCCCCTACATGGCTGTCCTCCCCATCGTGATCATCGGAGCGGCTGTGCTCGGGGCCGCGACCGAGGTCACGCTCGTGCGCCGCTTCGCCAATGCGCCTCGCCTCATCGTCACCGTCGTCACCATCGGTGTGTCGATCGTGCTCGTGGTGATGGAGTACTTCGCCAAGGTGGCCGTCGGCGGCGACCTCATCGACACGCTGGCCTTCGACTACAACTCGCCGGTCTCGAACTTCACCTACCGGTGGGGGGTGCAGACGTTCAAGGGCGATCACCTCATGACCGTCGTGATCGTCGGCATCGCGGTGATCGCGATGAGCGCATTCTTCAAGTTCACCGACATGGGGATCGCCGTGCGGGCGTCGGCGGAGAACGGCGAGCGGGCGTCGCTGCTCGGCATCCCGGTCAAGCGGGTCTCCACGATCGTCTGGGCGCTAGCCGCGGTGCTGTCGTCCATCGGCATCTTCCTTCGGGGCCCGCTGGTCGGCATCAACCTCACCGGTAACACGGGGCTCGGCGTCCTGCTCTTCGGCCTGGCCATCGCCGTGATGGCGCGGATGGAGAGCATGCCGTTGGCGTTCGGGTCCGGGCTGCTCATCGGTGCGATCAACGAGGGCGTGATCTTCTCGACGAACCGGGCCGCGCTGACCAACGCGGTGATGTTCGCGGTGATCATCGCCGCCCTCCTGATCCAGCGGGGCGCGCTGTCTCGGGCGATGGAGCTGGGGGCCTCGAGCTGGCAGACCGTGCGGGAGTACCGTCCCGTGCCCGCCGAGCTCCGGAACCTCCGTGAGGTCGTGCTGGCGCGACGGGGGCTGACCATGGTGGTCGCGGCGCTGGCGCTGTCCGCCCCCTGGATCTTCGGTGACAACAAGACCCCGCAGGCGACGCTCATCATCATCTACGCCATCGTCGGCGTGTCACTGGTCGTCCTCACGGGCTGGACCGGGCAGATCTCGCTCGGGCAGTACGCCATCTCCGGGGTGGCGTCCGGCGTGTCCGGCATGCTGGCCGCCACGCACGGCTGGGACTTCTTCGCCGTGATGTTCACAGGCGGCATGGTCGGCGCGCTCGTCGCGGTGATCGTCGGCCTCCCCGCGCTGCGCATCCAGGGCCTGTTCCTCGCGGTGGCCACGCTCGGGTTCGCGTTCGCCGTGCAGGGCTTCATCCTGAAGCGCGAGTTCTTCCCGTGGCTCCTGCCGGAGCAGGGAGCGTTCGTCGCCCGGCCGCTTCTCTACGGCGGGATCGACCTCAGCGGCGACAGCGAGCTGTTCGGGCTCACGGTGCCCGCCGACGCCAAGTTCTACTGGCTGTGCCTCGTGTTCCTCGGGCTCGCGGTCGTCCTCGCCAAGTCGCTGCGCAAGAACCGATCTGGGCGCATCCTCATCGGCGCGCGCGACAACGGCCGGCTCGTCCAGGCCTTCGGGGTGAACCTGGCCGCCACGCGGCTGGCCGCCTTCGCCGCCTCCGGCTTCATCGCCGGGATCGCCGGTGCCCTCATCGCCTACCAGAACGAGGGCTTCGAACCCGGCGGCTTCACCCCGGAGAAGTCGCTGACGCTGTTCATCATGGCCGTCATCGGCGGCGTGGGATCGATCCCCGGCGCCATCCTCGGCGCCGTGTACGTGGTCGGCCTCCCCCTGCTGCCCGGGTTGAGCGAGGTCGAGCTCATCGACCTCCTCACGAGCGGCGTCGGGCTCCTGTTCCTCCTCATGTTCATGCCGGGCGGTCTGATCGAGGGCGTCTACAAGATCCGCGACAACCTGCTTCGACGCGTCGCCGCCAAGCACGGCATCCACGTGCCCAGCCTCGTCGCCGACTCCCTCGTCACCCACGAGGAAAAGGGGATGCTCCTCGACCAGCCCGAGGAGACCCCGCTTCCCGCGCTCGGCTTCGCACCCGCGGGAGGCGGACGATGAGCATCAAGTCGCGCCTCGAAGCCGTCACCGGCGGCGAGTCCGTCACGCCGCTCGCGGTCCTGTTCGGGTTGAACCTCGTCGACGAGCTCGACCGCATCGCCTTCACGGTGATGGGCCCGGAGATCGGCGACACGTTCGGCATCAAGGACGGCGACGTCATCGTCATCAGCACGCTGGTCGCCATCGCCGCTCTGGCGGTGGTGCTGCCGGTGTCGTACCTCGCCGACCGGTTCAACCGCGTGCGCCTCGTGGCCTTCGCGGCGATGTCGTGGATGAGCCTGAGCGTGCTCACGGGCATCGCCGGTTGGACCGGCGTGCTGGCGCTGCTGATCATCGCCCGGCTGGGGGCCGGGATCGGGCGGGCGGTCAACGAACCCGTCCACGCCAGCCTCCTGCCCGACTACTACAGCGCCGAGCACCTCCCGAAGGTGTACACGGTGCACCGGGCCGCCAACCCCCTCTCCACCGCGACGGCGGTGGCGCTGGGCGCCCTCGGACAGGTCCTCGGCTGGCAGTCCCTGTTCGTGCTGCTCGCCATCCCCACGGCCCTCTTCATCGTCTCCACGCTGCGCCTGCCGCACCCCAACCGCGGCACCATGATCGACGCCGAGCTGGCCGCCGAGTCGGAAGCGCAGGGCGGCATCCCGTTCGCGGAGGCACGCCGGCAGCTCTTCGGCATCAAGGCGCTCAAGCGCCTCTACCTGGGCGGCTTCCTGCTCGGGTTCGGCGTGTTCCCGCTGGCGTCGTTCACCATCTTCTTCTTCGAGAACGTCTTCGACTTCAACCCCACCCAACGGGGCGTGGTCACCTTCGTCTCGGGAGCAGGGCTCTTCGTGGGCCTCTTCGTCGGCGAGCGCGCCGTGGCGCGCTTCGCAACCGAGGACAGCGGGCGCCTGGCCACGCTCACCGGGTACGGCTTCATCCTCGGCGGCGCCGGCCTGCTGCTCATGGCGATCTCGCCGATCGCAGTGATCGCGCTCGTGTTCGTGTTCCTGGCCAACATCGGGTTCTCGGCCTACCTCCCGGCCTACCTCACCCTGATCGTGATGATCGTGCCTCCCAAGGTGCGCACCCAGGCGTTCGGTTGGTCGCTGATCCTCGTGGCGGCGGGCGGCCTGCTGTCGGCCGTCATCTTCGGCAACCTGGGCGACAGCCAGGGCTACCGCCTGGCGATCGCGCTGCTCTCCGGCATCGTCATCCTGGCGGGTCTGGTCGGCGCCACTGCCCGTCGCTTCGTGGCTGCCGACCAGGCGAACGCCGCCCGGTCCCTCAGCGCCGCCCAGGAGCTGCGCGCCGCTCGGGAGGCCGGGCAGGGCTCGCTCCTGATCTGTCGCGGCGTCGAGGTTGCGTACGACCAGGTGCAGGTGCTGTTCGGCGTCGACATGGAGGTCAAGCCCGGCGAGTGCGTCGCCCTGCTGGGCACAAACGGGGCCGGGAAGTCGACGCTGCTCAAGGCCATCAGTGGCACCGTCGATCCGATCGGCGGCGCCATCTACTTCGACGGGCGCGACATCACGCACACCGACGGCGCCCACACGACCGCCATGGGGGTGATCCAGGTGCCCGGCGGCAAAGCGGTGTTCCCGACGCTCACCGTGGCCGAGCACCTGCGGGCGGCCGGCTGGCTCTATCGCGACGACCCCGACTACCTGAAGGCCGCCAACGCCGAGGTGCTGGAGATCTTCCCGCGGCTGCGCGAGCGCATCGACCAGATGGCCGGCAACCTCTCGGGCGGCGAGCAGCAGATGCTGGCGCTGGGGATGGCGTTCATCGCCAAGCCGAAGCTGCTCATGATCGACGAGCTGTCGCTCGGGCTGGCGCCGACGATCGTGGAGCAGCTGCTCGGGATCGTCCGGCGCATCCAGGAGGGCGGCACCGCCATCGTGCTGGTGGAGCAGTCCATCAACGTCGCGCTCACGGTCGCCGACCGCGCCTACTTCCTGGAGAAGGGCGAGGTGCGCTTCGAGGGGCGCACCGAGGAGCTGCTCGAGCGCAACGACATCGTGCGGTCGGTGTTCCTCGAGGGCGCCGGTTCGGTCCGCGCCGACAAGGGCAAGCGCAAGGTCGCTGCCGAGCCGGCCCGAACGGCACCCGCCGAGCTGGTCCCGATCCTCGAGCTGGAGAGCATCACCAAGCGCTTCGGCGGCATCACCGCCGTCGACGACGCCAGCTTCGTGCTCAACCGGGGCGAGATCCTCGGGCTCATCGGGCCCAACGGTGCCGGCAAGACGACGATCTTCGACCTGGTGTCCGGGTTCCTGGAGCCGAGCGGCGGCCGGATCCGCTTCGACGGCCACGACATCACCGACATCCGTCCCGATCGACGGGCGTGGCTCGGCCTCGGCCGCTCCTTCCAGGACGCTCGCCTCGCCGGATCCCTCACCGTGGCGGAGAACATCGCGATCGGGCTCGAACGCCACCTCACCGTGCGCGACCACCTCGCATCGATGATCAACCTGCCCGGCGTCGTCCAGCAGGAGGAGGACGTCGCCTGGGCGGTGGCCGACCTGATCGAGCTGATGAACCTCGGCGCGTTCCGCGACAAGTTCGTGCGGGAGCTCTCCACCGGGTCGCGGCGGATCGTCGACCTGGCGATGTGCATGGCCCACGACCCGAGCGTGCTCCTCCTCGACGAGCCGTCGTCGGGCATCGCGCAGGCCGAGACGGAGGCACTGGGGCCGCTGCTGCAGCGGATCCAGGTCGAGACCGACTGCGCGCTCCTCGTGATCGAGCACGACATGCCGCTGATCACGGGTGTGTCCGATCGCATGATCGCGCTCGAGCTGGGCCACCCGATCGTCGAGGGCACGCCGCAAGAGGTCATCAGCCATCCGCGGGTGATCGAGTCCTACCTCGGCGGCGACATGTCGGTCATCAACCGGTCCGGCAAGGCGGCCGCCAAGCCGGCGGCCCGCGCCGCGAAGAAGCGGACGCCTGCGAAGCAGCCGGTCGCCGCGAAGCAGCGGGTCTCCGCCGCCAAGGGCACGAAGGTCTCGGCGAACGGCACGAAGGTCGCGGCCAACGGCACCAAGGTCGCCGCCACGCGACGTCGCACGCCGCTCGTCGCAGGGAAGGTGAAGTGATGCGACGCCGCCGTCTCACGTTGCTGGTCGCCAGCCTGCTCATGATCATCGGGTCGTCCCTCTCGCTCGACCCGGCTCGGGCGTCCGGCGCCAGCGCCATCGACGGCAGCGGCTGGTGGTGGAAGCTGCAGACCAACGGCGACGTGCTCCTGCCTGGTCCGCCGAGCGTGGCGCCGGGCCAGCTGCACGTCGAGGGCGTGCCCGTCGACGGCGCTACGGCGATCGCGGCGGTCGCCGCCACGCTCGCCCCGGGCGAGGCCAAGCCGATCCTCACGCTCAAGGTCGCCGCCAACGGCGACGCCGGTGGCGCCGATGCGGTCCTGCTCGCGTGCCAGGCGGGGAGCGCGTGGACGAGCGGCGACGCCCAGCCCTGGCCGAACAAGCCCAACCCGGCCTGCAACCCCGGCGGGGTCAAGGGGAAGCGATCTGAAGACGGCACCACGTGGACGTTCGACCTCACGTCGCTGCAGTTCGGCGACCAGATCAGCGTGGTCCTCACCCCCGGCACCGTCGAGGGACAGCCCGAGGGGGCCAACGGGTCGGCGTTCTCGCTCACCTTCGAGCCGCCGACCCCCGATGCCATCCAGACGCAGCTCGGTGAGCCCCCGCCGCCGCCGACCACGCTGCCCCCGCCCGTGGACGGCGGCGCGCCCCCCGCCGACAGCGGCTCGTTCGACTTCACCCCGCCGGTCGACAGCGGCGGCCTGGCGCTGCCCCCGGTCGACGCCGCGCTCCCCGACGCCGAGCAGGGCCTCACCCCGGTGGCGCCCAGCGTGCAGGCGCAGACGCCGCTCCTGCCGGCGTCGCTTCCCATCGACCCGCGCAGCGAGCACGCGCGGGCCGTCGGGATCGTGCTGCTCCTCCTCGGCGCCGGCGCCGTCTACGCGACCACCCGGCAACAGCAGCCGATCGGCCCCGAAGGGGTGCAGGGCGGGCTGGGTCGCTGGGTCGGCCCCCGCTGGGGCACGCCGCCCGCGCTGCGAGGCTGACCGCCTCGTTCGGGTTCCTGGCTCAGGCCTGGAACGGGAGCAGGGCGTCGGCGACCTCGGCCAGGTGGACATCCCAGTCGTCGGGCTCCACGATCGGGATGACCACGAACTTCGAGCCGCCGACGTCGATGTGCTCGCGGATCATCGCCTGCAGGCCGTCGAGCCCGGACGCGATCACGCGCGTCGGGTCGATGCCCGGGCGGCGGCGAGCGATGCCGGCCACCACGATGTCGGGGATGGGTCCGTCGCAGTAGGGGAGCAGCGCCCCGAAGTGCTCGGGGTCGATCTTGCGGTCGTGCTCGGCCGCGGTCGCCTCGATCACCTCGATGCCGTCGCGCACGTCCTCGGCGGTGCAGAACGACGGCAGCCACCCGTCGCCGAGCCGCCCGCAGCGCTTGAGCTCGGACGGCGCGATGCCGCCCAGCCAGATCTCCAGCGGGTCCTGGACGGGGAGCGGCCGGACCACCGCCGCCTCGTAGTGGTGGAAGGCACCGTCGTGGTCGACGGTCTCGCCGGCCCAGAACCGGCGCAGCAGCGGCAGCACCTCGTTGAAGATCTTGGCCCGGTCGCCTCGTTCCACCCCGAAGGCTTGGTGCTCGCCCGGGTCGACGGCCCCGAGGCCGAACGCCGGCAGCAGGCGACCGCGGCTGAGGCGGTCGAGGGTGGCCAGCTCCTTGGCCACCAGCATCGGGTTGCGCCCGGGCAGCACCAGCACCGAGAAGCCGAACTTGATCTTGGTGGTGAGGCCGGCGGCCACACCGAGGCCGACGATCGGGTCGGGGCAGTCGCCGGTGACCCGCTCCGACAGCCACAGCGAGTCGAACCGGTGGTGCTCCAGCCCGGTGACGAGGGCGGCGAAGCGGTCCGGATCGCTCGACGCCCGCGTGCCCAGCCCGTACCCGATGCGCACCTTCACGGGCTCACCCTAGGTTCTGCGGCATGAGCACGATCGACCTCACCACGCCCTTCCGCCTCGACGATCGCGTCGCCGTCGTCACCGGTGCCTCCAGCGGCCTCGGCGACCGCTTCGCCCGGGTGCTCCACGCCGCCGGGGCGACGGTGGTGGTGGCGGCCCGCCGCACCGACCGGCTCGACGCGCTGGCGGCGGAGCTGGGCGACCGGGTCGTGTCCGTGACCTGCGACGTGTCCGTCGACGCCGACTGCGAGCGCCTGGTGGAGGGCGCCATCGCCATCGCCGGGCACCTCGACGTGCTGGTGAACAACGCCGGCATCGGCGCCCCGGTGGCGGCGGAGGACGAGGCCATCGACGGCTTCCGCCAGGTCGTGGACGTCAACCTCAACAGCGTGTTCCTGCTGAGCCAGCTGGCCGGTCGCCACATGATCGAGCGGGGCCACGGCACCATCGTGAACCTGGCCTCGGTGCTCGGCCAGGTCGCCTCCGCCCCGATCAAGCAGGCGTCGTACTGCGCCACCAAGGGCGCCGTCGTGAACCTCACCCGAGAGCTCGGCGTGCAGTGGGCCCGCAAGGGCGTGCGCGTGAACGCGCTGGCGCCTGGCTGGTTCGAGTCAGAGATGACCGAGCTGATGTTCTCCGACGAGAGCGCCAACACCTACATGAAGCGCAACTGCCCGATGGCGCGCGCCGGCGAACCCCACGAGCTCGACGCCGCGCTCCTCTTCCTGGCCAGCGACGCCTCCACCTACATGACCGGCCAGACGCTGACGGTCGACGGCGGCTGGGTCTCCCGCTAGCCGACCGTCAGAGCCCGAATCTGTGGTTGCCCGTTCCGGAACCCGGAACTCGGAGCCACAGGTTCGGGAGTCGAGCCTGGCGCCGGTCAACCGGTGGTTGCGAGTTCCGGTTTCCGGCAGCCACAGCCACAAGTTGCGGGGGTGGCCGCTACTCGGTGGCGCCGCCGACCGTCTTCAGGAGGTCGATGAGCTCGTGGTCCTGGCGGATCTTGGCCTCGTCGAGGGCGGTGTGGCCGCTGGTCTGCTGGCCGTCCACGTCGGCGCCTCGGGTGATGAGGACCCGGACGTGGTCGAAGGGCTGCTGCCCGGCGGCCGCCGCATTGATCGGTCGGACGCCCATGTCGTTGCGGCTGGGCTCGTCGATCGGGGCACCGGCGTCGAGCAAGGTGATGGTGCAGTCGGGGCTGCCGAAGAAGCAGGCGTAGTGGAGCGCCAGGAACCCGTCGCCGGACCAGGCCTGGGCGAGCCCCTCGTCGCCGCGCAGCAGCTCGGCGAGCCGCGGGTGCCGGCCCAGCGCCGCCGCTTCGAACACGTCGAGCTGGTCGTCGACGGCGGCCGCCTCGGCGTCGTCTCGGCGCCCCTCGTACAGCGCCTGCATCACGTCGGACATGCGGCCAGGATCACAGATCTGGCGGTGGCACGCGGCGGCGGATCCGCGGCGCGGTGACGGCCAGCGCCACCAGCCCGCCGAACACCAGCGCCATGCCGAAGAGCGCGGCGCCGGTGAGCTGCTCGTCGAGCACGACGATCCCGAGCGTGGCCGCGGTCAGCGGCTCCGACAGCGACAGCGTGGTGGCGGTGGCGACCGTGACCCCCGCGATGCCGCGCCCGAACAACAGGTAGGACGCGGCCAGGCTGACGACGCCGAGCCACAGCGCCATCAGCGCCCCGTCCGCGGAGACGAGGGGCCCGACCCCGGCGATCAGGCCGAGCGGGAGCAGGGCGACGGCGCTCAACGCGAAGATCCACGTCATCACCAGGTCGGGGTCGTGGCGGTCGGTGAGGTCCTTGGACCAGAGCGCGAACAGCGCGTAGCTCAGGCCTGCGCCGAGCGCGAGCACGATCCCCAGCGGGTCGACCGGGTCGCCGTCGCTCGTGGTCGTGGCCAGCAGGGCCGCCCCCGTCAGGGCGAGGGTCGTGGCCACCGCCCACCGCCGTCCCGGCCGCTCGCCCCGCCCGAGCCACCCGAGCAGGCCGCCCCACACGGGTCCGGAGCCGACGCCCACCACCGTCCCGATGGCCACCCCGGCCAGGCGCACACCGCCGAAGAAGCACAGCTGGTAGCTGGCGGTGGCGGCGGCGGCCAGGAGGAGCGGGCGCCGCTCGAGGTCGCGGCGCGCCGGTCCAGAGCCGGCCCCGAGCGGCGGCGATGGCCACGAGGACGAGGGCGCCGACCACGCCGCGAGCGGTGCCGACGGCGATCGTGCTGGCCCCGTCGGGCCCGAGCGCCTGGGCGGTCCCGGTGGTGCCCCAGAGGGTCGCGGCCGCCACCACGAGCAGGCGGGCCCGTTGGTCGGGCGGGGCGGCGGGCACCGGGAGAACCTACCGACCACCCGCAACGGGTTCGCCCGCCGGGGACCGTCCCTGTGACGATGGTGGGGTGCTGCAGGTCCGCGAGCTCGCAGTCGAGGTGGGCGGTTCCGTCATCCTCGAGGGCGCCAGCTTCTCGATCCGCGCCCACGACAAGGTCGGGTTGGTCGGCCGCAACGGGGCCGGCAAGACGAGCCTGCTCAAGGTGCTGGGCGGCGCCGAGACCCCCTTCGCCGGGGTGGTCAACCGCACCGGCGGGCTCGGCTACCTCCCGCAGGATCCCCGTCTCGACGGCGTCGACGACGCGATCACGGCCGTGCGCCACATCCTGTCGGGCCGCGGGTTCGACGAGGCCATGATCCGGATCGAGAAGCTGCGGATCCAGATGGAGGAGGACCCGTCGGAGCGCGCCGTCACCCGCTTCACCCGGGCGGAGGAGAAGTTCCGCGTCGAGGGCGGCTACTCCGCGGAGAGCGAGGTGCGTCGGATCGCCGCGGGCCTGGGGCTCGACGGGGATCGGCTCGACCTGCCGATCGGCTCGCTGTCGGGCGGCCAGCGGCGCCGGGTGGAGATCGCCAGGATCCTGTTCGCCGGCAGCGACCTGTTGCTCCTCGACGAGCCGACCAACCACCTCGACAGCGACGCCAAGGACTGGCTGCTCGGCTTCATGCGGGCGTACCGCGGCGCGCTGCTCGTGATCAGCCATGACCTCGACCTCCTCGACGAAGCCATCACGCGCGTCCTCCACCTCGAGCGCTACGACGACGGCAGCATCGGCACGGTGGAGGAGTACAAGGGCACCTACTCCCAGTACCTCGACGCCCGGGCCAAGGACGAGATCCGGCTGGCCAAGGCAGCGCAGCGCCAGGCCAAGGAGATCGACCGCCTGCAGACGCTCGTCGACCGCTTCGGCGCCAAGGCCACCAAGGCATCGATGGCCCACAGCATCGAGAAGCGCATCGTGCGGCTCGAGGACAGCAAGGTCGATGCCCCTCGGGCGTCGCGCTCCGTGCACGTCCGCTTCCCCCCACCGCCGAAGCCCGGGCGGGTGGTGCTCGAAGGCGAGGGCCTGGCGGTGCGCTACGGCGACCTCGAGGTGTTCTGCGACGTCGACTTCGCCCTCGAGCGCGGCGAGCGGCTCCTGATCATGGGGCTCAACGGCGCCGGGAAGACCAGCCTGCTCCGCGTGCTGGCGGGGGAGCGGCCCGCGGACGAGGGCAGCTTCCGCCTCGGCCACAACGTCGTCGCCGGCTACTACGCCCAGGAGCACGAGGGCATCCACGCCGGCCGCACGATCCTCGAGCACCTGCGCGAGCAGGTCCCCCTCGCGGCCGAGACCGACCTGCGGGCCATCGTCGGCGCCATGGGCCTCACCGGCGACAAGGCGCACCAGGACGCCGGCACCCTCTCCGGCGGGGAGAAGACGAAGCTGGCCCTCGGCATCCTCGTCGCCGGGCGCCACAACCTGCTGCTGCTCGACGAGCCCACCAACAACCTGGATCCGGGCTCCCGCGAGGCGGTGGCGGAGGGGCTGCGGGGCTGGCCCGGCAGCATCGTGCTGGTGAGCCACGACGCCGCCTTCGTGCGCGACCTCGATCCAGATCGCGTGCTGCTCATGCCCGAGGGCACGCTCGACCACTGGGCCGACGACTACCTCGACCTCGTCGAGCTGGCGTAGACCCCAATGCGCGACAGCGCCCGGGCCGAGGCCCGGGCGCTGCGCCAGTGCTGTGGTGGTTCAGGTCAGCCTGGGCTCACCCGGATGCGCATGGAGGTGCCGGAGGCAGACACCACCGTGATGCGCGTGTTGGTGTCAGGCACGTCCACGCTGGCGAACGGGATCACAGGATCCGAGTACGAGCGGCTGTCGTCGAACACCGGCACCGCCGGGAGTCCGAGGACGTTGCTCGCCACCCCGTTGACGTGGAGGGTGAACGACTGGCCCGGCGTCAAGCCGAACGGAGCGTCGTAGCCCTGCACCCGGGTGCGCCACGGGACCCCATCGATGCGGTACTGCACGTCGGGGTGGGCGTCGATGGGCAGGATCAGCCCCTCACCTGGGTGCTCGCTCGTGTTGTTGTCGAACTGGGAGGTGTCCCAGTACGAGATGAGCAAGCCGGTGCGGTAGCTGAAGTGCTCCACGAAGTCGGGCTTCGTGTTGAGGAACCCGAAGTTGTACGGGCCCGACTTCATGTACTTGTCGAAGGACTGGTACGTGCGGTTCGACGCGAGGTAGTAGTTCGCGAAGTCCCCGCTCTCCGTGCCAGACGTGGTGACGAAGCCGTCGAGGGTCCAGCCCTCGTCGCCTCCCTCGGCCCCGCTGGTGAGGAGGACCCCAGAGCTCCCGGTCACCGTGATCTCGTCGGCGAAGAACCCGTCAGGGGCGACCCCGCCGTCGGTGACGTAGTTGAGCTGCAGGAGCACCGGAGCGCCGAGGTAGTCGGTGAGCGGCACGTTGACATCGACCCAGTCGCCCCCGGACGAGCCGTCGATGGCGGGATGGCCGCCACCGTCCTGCCCGAACGGATCCCCGTCGACGGTGCCGTCGAGGAACTCCCACGTCTCGCCGCCGTCGGACGACGCCTTGACGTACAGGTAGTCGTAGCCGGCTTCGATGTCGTAGTTGGCCTTCAGGTCGAGGTCGGCCGAGCTCTCGCTCGTGAGGTCGACCTCTTGGGTCATCGACGTGTTGACGTTGTCGCCCTTGTTGGACCACCACATGCCCTCACCCGCGTACGGCTCGCCGTACTCGGTGGTGACCTCCTTCGGCGGGAGGACCACCAGCGCGGCCTGGGACTTGGCGGAGTTGTACTCGTGGGGTCCGAGGTCGATCACGTTGTTGGTGGCGTACGGGGTGACCTCGTAGTTGAGCCAGCCCAGCTGGAGCTTGTCCCAGGCGCTCAGGTCGCCGGCACGGGTGCCGATGCCCTGGTCGTTCTTGGCGCTCAAGCGGCTCTGGGCCATGATCGACCACCAGTTCACGCCGTTCTCGCCGCCACCCGACGTGTCGTAGTGGTCGGGCAGGCCGAGGTCGTGGCCGTACTCGTGGGCGATGGTGGACAGGCCACCGTTCTCGGCTTGGACCGTGTAGTCGCCGGCCCACATGGTGGTGTCGCCGATCTTGGTGCCGCCGAGCGGGTTCTGGACCGGCCCGGTGGCGCCCGCGTTGGTGACGTAGGCGTACCAGCGGTGGCTCCAGATGGCGTCCTCGCCCTGGATCCGATCGCCGTCGGCCTGGTCGCCGCCGGCGTGGATCACCTGGAGGTGGTCGATGTAGCCGTCGGGCTCGTTGAAGTTGCCGTCGCCATCGAAGTCGTACCGATCTTGGATGTCGAAGGTCGCCAGCTCGGCCTTGAGCTCAGCCTTGGTGGCGCCGTCCTCGATGCGGTCGGCGTACCACTGGTTCATGCCGTCCTTGATGAGGGCCCAGGTGTTGGCGCACACGATGGCGCCGCACGGGAACCCGTTGCTGCGGCCGTAGCGCGCCTCGTTGTAGCGGACCTTCACCCAGTCGGTGACCTCACCGTCGACCGAGTAGCGGCCGGACGACTGGGTCTCGTAGTAGGTCTCCAGCGTCTCGCCGGTGCCACCGAAGTACAGGTTCTCGAAGTACTCCTGGCTGTAGTTCGGCTCCCACGGGGTGCTGTTGTCCACCGTGCGGTCGGGCTCCGGGATGGCGTTGTGGAGCGGGCCGTCGAACGTGCTCGGCCCCTCGGTGCCCGGATCGGTGTCCTGGTCGGGGTAGTGCGGGTGACGATCGTTCCCGAACTCCACCAGCAGGGTGAAGACGCGGTCGGTGCCCTCGTTCTCGAGCTCGACGTACTGGTCCTTGCCGTTCGTGGAGCCGACCTTCACGACCTTGCTGCCGTTGCGCTCCACCGCCGTCGCCTCACCGTTGATGACCTGGTTGAGGGCGGTCTGGCGGAGGGCCCGGCGCTTCTGCTCGAGCGGGTTGGGGAGCTCGTCACTTGGCGTCGGTGACGCCGTGAGGCTCGCCCCGGGCGGTGGCGCCGCTCCGGTGGACGGAGCGAGGGCTCCGAGGGTGCTGAGCGAAAGCCCAACCACACTCAGCGCCGCGATCAGCTTGCGCATGCTTTTCCTCCTGATGGATCGGCCCACGATCGATGGTGTTGTCGGTTCAGACCTGCCCTCCGAACCGGGCGCCAACCTAGGACAGCCTGACCAGGCATGCCAGGGTCTCGTGGGCGACCTGCCGTTCCAGCCGTCAGAACCCTGGGCGAAGCGATCAGGATGGGTGGAGGGAAACCGGCGTGCTGACGAGGTCGAAGAAGTCGTGGCCCTTGTCGTCGACCACGATGAAGGCCGGGAAGTCCTCCACCTCGATCCGCCAGACGGCCTCCATCCCGAGCTCCGCGTACTCCAGCACCTCGACCTGGCGGATGCAGTCCTGGGCCAGCCGGGCGGCCGGACCGCCGATCGACCCGAGGTAGAACCCCCCGTGGGCGGCGCAGGCATCGGTGACGGCCTGGCTGCGGTTGCCCTTGGCCAGCATCACCAGCGACCCGCCGGCGGCCTGGAACTCGGCCACGTAGGAGTCCATGCGCCCCGCGGTGGTCGGCCCGAACGACCCGCTGGCGTAGCCCTTCGGCGTCTTGGCCGGACCGGCGTAGTACACGCAGTGGTCCCGCAGGTACGCCGGCATGGGCTCCCCGGCGTCGAGCCGCTCCTTGATCTTGGCGTGGGCGATGTCCCGGGCCACGACCATGGGGCCGCTGAGCGACAAGCGGGTCTTCACGGGGTACCGGGTCAGCTCGGCCCGGATCTCGTCCATCGGCCGGTTGAGGTCGATCCGCACGACGTCGTCGGCCAGGTCGTCGTGGGTGACCTCGGGCAGGTAGCCGGCCGGGTCTTCCTCGAGCTGCTCCAGGAACACGCCGTCGCGGGTGATCTTGCCGAGGGCCTGGCGGTCGGCGGAGCACGACACCGCCACCGCGACCGGACACGAGGCGCCGTGGCGTGGCAGCCGGATGACGCGGACGTCGTGGCAGAAGTACTTGCCGCCGAACTGGGCCCCGATGCCGAAGCCCTGCGTGAGAGCGAGCACGTCGGCCTCGAGCTCCAGGTCGCGGAACCCGTGGCCGAGCGCGGACCCCGTGGTCGGCAGCGTGTCGAGGTAGTGGGCCGACGCGTACTTGGCCGTCTTCAGCGCCAGCTCGGCCGACGTGCCACCGATCACGATGGCGAGGTGGTACGGCGGGCAGGCGGAGGTGCCGAGCGTGCGCAGCTTCTCGTCGAGGAACTTGAGCATCGACGAGCGGTTCAGCACCGCCTTGGTCTCCTGGTACAGGTAGCTCTTGTTGGCCGACCCGCCGCCCTTGGCCATGAACAGCAGCCTGTAGGCGTCGCCGGACGCGGCGTAGAGCTCGATCTGGGCCGGCAGGTTGGTGCCGGTGTTCTGCTCCTCCCACATCGTCAGCGGCGCCATCTGCGAGAAGCGGAGCGCCGACGTCTCGTAGGTCTGCTGGATGCCGAGGCTGATCGAGCGCTCGTCGTCGCCACCGGTGAGCACGAGCTCGCCCCGCTTGCCCATCACGATGGCGGTGCCCGTGTCCTGGCACATCGGCAGGACGCCGCCGGCGGCGATGTTGGCGTTCTTGAGCAGGTCGAGGGCGACGAACTTGTCGTTGGCCGACGCGTCAGGGTCGTCGAGGATGGCGCGGAGCTGCCGGAGGTGGGCGGGGCGGAGCCAGTGGGCGATGTCCCGGAACGCGGTGCGGGTGAGCAGCGTCAGCGCCTCCGGCTCGACCTGCAGGAACGTGCGTCCGGCTGCCTCGACGGTGGACACGCCCTCGGTGGTGAGCAGGTGGTACGGCGTGTCGTCGGGGCCGACGGGGAGCAGCTCGGTGAAGGCGAGGTCGGTCATCGACCAGAACGCTAGGGGCCGTCGTACGGTGGGGTCATGTCCGACGACGGGTTCCGAGTCGAGCACGACTCGATGGGCGACGTCCGCGTGCCGGCCGCGGCCCGGTGGGGGGCGCAGACGCAGCGAGCGGTGGAGAACTTCCCCATCTCCGGGGTGCGGATCGAGCGGGCGCTGATCGCGGCGCTGGCGTCGATCAAGGGGGCGGCGTCCGGGGTGAACGAGCGCCTCGGCGTGCTGCCCGAGGACGTGGGCCACGCCATCCACGACGCCGCCGCCGAGGTCGCGATCGGCCGGTGGGACGACCAGTTCCCGATCGACGTGTTCCAGACGGGCTCGGGCACGTCGTCGAACATGAACATGAACGAGGTCATCGCCAACCTCGCCAGCGAGCGGCTCGGGCGGCCGGTGCACCCGAACGACGAGGTGAACGCGTCGCAGTCGTCCAACGACGTGTTCCCGTCGGCCATCCACGTGGCGGCCGTGCGCGAGACCACCGTCGACCTGCTGCCGTCGCTCGACCACCTGGTCGCCACCCTTCGCGAACGGGCCGACCGCCACGCCGAGGTGGTGAAGGCCGGCCGCACCCACCTCATGGACGCCACGCCGATCACGCTCGGGCAGGAGCTGGGTGGCTACGCGGCCCAGGTGGCGGCGGCCGCCGATCGCCTGCGCGCCGCGCTGCCCCGCGTCGGCCAGCTCCCGCTGGGTGGCACCGCGGTCGGCACGGGCCTGAACGCGCCGGCCGGCTTCGGCGCGGCGGTGGCCGCCAAGCTCGGTTCCGACATGGGGCTCCCGCTGTCCGAGGCGCCCGACCACTTCGCCGCCCAGGGCGCGCGCGACGAGCTCGTCGGCCTCTCCGGCGACCTGCGCGTCCTCGCGGTGGCGCTGGTCAAGATCGCCAACGACATCCGCTGGATGGCGTCTGGGCCCAAGACGGGGCTGGCGGAGATCCGCCTGCCCGACCTCCAACCCGGCAGCTCGATCATGCCGGGCAAGGTGAACCCGGTGATGGCCGAGGCGGTCACCCAGGTGGCGGCTCAGGTCATCGGCAACGACGCCGCCATCGCCTTCGCCGGCTCCCAGGGCAACTTCGAGCTGAACGTCTACCTACCGGTGATGGCCCGGAACCTGCTCGAGTCGATCCGCATCCTGGCGGCGGTCACCCGGTCGTTCGCCGATCGCTGCGTGGCCGGGATCGAAGCCGACGTCGAGCGGTGCCGCACCTACGCCGAGGCCACGCCCCAAGCGGCCGCGGCCCTCAACCCCCGGCTCGGGTACGACCGGGTCGCCGAGCTGGTGAAGGAGTCGGCTGCCACCGGGAAGAGCATCCGCACCCTCGCGATCGAGCACGGCCTCGTCCCCGAAGCGGAGATCGATGCCGTGCTCGACCTGCTGAAGCTCACCCGCGGTGGGCGCTCAGAGGACTAGCTGTGCCCGGCGGCGGCCGAGCCCGCGTACGGCGAGGGATCGCCGAGATCCGGGATCAGCGGGGCCGACCAGCTCATGTTCTTGGCCAGCGAGGCGGCGACCTGACGCCACTGCTCGGGGTCCCAGCCCTCCGCCGACGCGGCGAGGTGGAGGTCGCCTCGCACCTGCACGAAGGCGGGCAGCTCGTTGAGGCCCATGGTCTTCACGGCGGCGCGACCGGGGTCGGCGAAGGTGAGGACCTTGTCGGACCAGGGGCCGAGGAACTCGCGTGCCTCGTCCGCGGTGCCGGTGACGATGAACGCGACGCGGCAGTCGGCCTCGCGGAAGTGGAGGAGCACCCGACCGGCCGTGTCGAGGAGCCAGGAGCTCTCGTTCGTGAACGGGTCGAGGATGACCGCCGCCAGCTGGAACGTGGTGACCCAGCTGGCGATCGTGCGGGGCTCGCCGTTGATCGGCGCGAGGACGAGGTCAGCGGGGGGATCGGTCGCCACGGCGGGAGACGGTAGCGCGCAGTAGGTTCCGCGCCATGATCGTCGCGGCAGTCAACGACAGCGTCGACAAGCTCCTCTTCGCCGGCCACATGCTCTCGTTCGTGGTTGCGTTCGCCCCCGCCGTGATCAACCCCGTGCTCGTCGCGAAGACGAAGGGCGACGGCGATCCGGCGGCGCTCGGACGGCTGGCCGGGCACCTGGCCAGCAACGGCCGCCAGATCCACTTCCCGGCGCTGATCTGCCTGGGCGGCTTCGGGATCGCGATGATCTTCACGTCCGATGACCAGTTCGGGTTCGGCGACGCGTGGGTGTCGCTGGCGTTCCTCAACTGGTTGGCGATCAGCGGGATCATCTCGGGCGTGATGCTGCCGGGTGAGCGAAAGATGGCCACCGGCGACATGGCGGCGGAGAAGACGGTCGAGCGGTGTGGGCAGCTCGTCACGCTGCTCCTGCTCGCCATGCTCTACCTGATGATCTGGAAGCCCGGAGCCTGATGGACGACGAGGAGCTGGTTCGGCCCCTGTCGGGGTCGGACTGGTGGAACGTCCCCGCGTCGGGCGACGTCCCGGCGCTCCGCGTCACCGACGGGCCGAGTGGCGCGCGTGGCCAGCGGTTCGCGGGCGGGCCGCCGTCGGTGTGCTTCCCGTGCGGCGCCGCCCTCGGTGCGACATGGGACGTGGGGCTGGTCGAGCGCGTCGGCGCCGCACTGGCCGCGGAGACGCGGGCCAAGGGCGCGCAGGTGCTGCTCGGGCCGACCATCAACCTGCAGCGCACCCCGCTGGGCGGGCGCCACTTCGAGTGCTTCTCGGAGGACCCCTTCCTCACCGCTCTCCTGGCCAGGGCCTACGTGCAGGGGCTGCAGGGAGGCGGTGTCTCCGCCTGCGTGAAGCACCTGGTGGCCAACGACCAGGAAGAGGACCGCTTCGAGATCTCGTCCGAGCTCGACGAGCGGACGCTCCGCGAGGTGTCGCTGCTGCCGTTCGAGCACACGCTGCGCGGCGCGGGGGCGTGGTCGACGATGGCGGCCTACAACCGGCTGCACGGCACGCACTGCTCGGCCAACGAGCGGCTGCTGACGACGATCCTGCGCGACGAGTGGGGGTGGGACGGCGTGGTGGTCTCCGACTGGTTCGCGGTGCACACCACGGCCGAGTCGGCCAACGCTGGGCTCGACCTCGAGATGCCCGGCCCGCCGCGGCACTGGGGCCCGAAGCTGGCGGCGGCCGTCGGATCGGGCGACGTGGGGCGCGACGTCATCGACGCCAAGCGCGCTCGCCTCGCCCTGCTCGGTCGGCGCACGGGCGCCGACGCGTCGTCGCTCGGTGACGAGGAGCCCGGTGGCGCGCCCGAGTCGGTGGCGGTGGCTCGCGAAGCGGCGGCGGCGGCGCTGGTCCTGCTGCGCAACGACGGTGTCCTGCCGCTACCCGCGTCGGTGACGCGGGTCGCGGTGCTCGGCCCGAACGGCGACCGCGAGGTCATCCAAGGCGGCGGCAGTGCCCGGGTGACGCCCACCGACGTGGCCACCATCGCCGACGGCCTCCGCGCACGGCTCGGCGACGGCGTCGTGGTGGAGCCGGGGATCACCGCCAGCCGCGGCACCCCGGCCTTGCAGGGTGCCGATCTGCGCCGGGCCGACGGCACCGTCGGGGTGGACGTCGAGATCCTCGGCTCGGACGGAGCCGTGCGCAGCCGGCTCCGGCCGCGTGACTTCCGCGTGGTGTTCCTCGACGACCCGTCCGGCGACGGCACCGTCGACGGCTGGTCGGCGCGGGCCACGGCCTCGTTCACACCGCGCGCGTCCGGTCCCCACCGGTTCAAGATCAAGACCAACGGGGACGCGCACCTCACCGTTGACGGGGCGCCGGTCGGCGACGCCGTCGAGCTCGTGGCGGGGGAGACCGTCGCGCTCGAGCTCGTCGCCCGCAGTGACGACCCGCAGATGCGGTTGGCGGCGGAGCTGCGGTGCGCGCCGCCCGAGCCTGCCGACGCCTTCGAGCGGGCGGTGGCGGCGGCCGCCGCCGCGGAGGTCGCCCTGGTGGTGGTCGGTCTCGACAACGACTGGGAGACCGAGGGGCGCGATCGCACGTCGCTGGACCTGCCGGGTCGCCAGGTGGAGCTGATCGAGGCGGTGGCGGTGGTCCAGCCCCGCACGGTCGTGGCGGTGGTGGCCGGGTCACCGGTGGACCTGTCGTGGGCCGGCTCCGTTCCCGGGCTGCTGTGGTGCTGGCTGCCGGGCCAGGAGGGTGGCCGGGCGGTCGCTGATGTCCTGTTCGGCGACGCCGACCCCGGCGGTCGCCTGCCGTGCACGTTCCCGGCCCGGATGGAGGACACGCCCGCGCTGCTCGACACGCCGCCCGACCCCGGCGTGCTGCGCTACCAGGAGGGCGTGTTCGCCGGCCACCGCTGGTACGACGTGCGGGGCCTCGACCCGGCGTTCCCGTTCGGCTTCGGGCTGAGCTACACGACCTTCCGGGTCGACGCGCCGACCGTGGCGACGCCCACCGTGGAGGCCGGTGGCACGGTGGAGATCGCCGTCGACGTGGCCAACACCGGCGATCGGGCGGGCTCCGAGGTGGTCCAGGTGTACGTGGGCGATCCGGCGGCGTCGGTGCGCCGGCCGGTTCGCGAGCTGCGCGCCTTCGCCAAGGTCCACCTGGCGCCAGGCGAGTCGGCGAGCACCTCGCACTCGCTGTCCATGCGCCACCTCGCGTTCTGGGACCCGGTCACGAGCGCGTGGGTCGCGGAGGCGGGGGAGTACCTCGTGTGGGCCGGGACGTCGTCGCGCTCGCTCTCCGAGCCGGTGCCGTTCGTGCTCACCGAGCGCTGGACCGCTCCCGCCTCGACCCCCATCTGACCCGGGTAGCGTCGCTCGGGTGCACCCGATCGAGCGGCTCCGGTACGTCGCGCGGGCGTCGGGCGCCGACCAGACCGTCCTGGTGCGGGAGACGGCCCAGGCGCTGGCCGCCTTCCGGGACGACCCCTCGGGCCTCGTCGCCGCGTGCCGCCGCATCGTGGACCGGCACCCCACGTCCGCCCCGCTCTGGTGGCTGTGCGCGCGCGTGCTCACCGCCCCCGACGGCCAGCGCGAGGCCTGGGACGCCGTCGACGAGATCGAGGGCGACGCCACCGCCGCCGAGCTGGCCTACGCCTTGCCCGAGGACGTCACCGCCTGCGTGATCGGGTGGCCCGAGCTGGTGGGGGACGCCCTGCCGCACCGCGGCGACGTCGAGGTGCTGGCGGTGGACTCGCTCGGCGAGGGCAGCGGCCTGGTCCGTCGGCTCGTGCACGCCGGCATCGACGCGGTCGACGTGCCCACGTCGGGCCTCGGCGCGGCGGTGTCGTCGTCCGACGTGCTGTTGCTCGAGGCGGTGGCGGTCGGGCCCACCGGCTTCGTCGCCGTCAGCGGCTCGCTGGCGGCGGCCACGGTCGCCCGTCACGCCGAGGTGCCGGTGTGGCTGGCCGTCGGCGTCGGGCGCCTGCTGCCGGCCCGGATGTGGACTGCGCTGGCCGACCGACGCGCCACCCGCGCCGCCGATCCGTGGGACCTCGACGAGGAGGTGGTGCCGATGGCGCTCGTCGACCGCGTGGCCGGGCCGCGCGGCCTCGAGGCCCCCGCCGACGCGGTGCGGCGGACGGACTGCCCGGTGGCACCGGAGCTGTTCGACGCCGGCAACGCGCCCGGCACGTACCGGCAGTAGCGCTCAACCTCACGGTCCCGGCCGTCGGCCGCGCCACGCAGGAGTAGTAGACACGAGGACCATGTCTCGTCGCGACCAGATCAAGATGTCCGACGCCGAGGTGGAGGCGTACCTCTCTGGGCGGCACACGATGAACGTGGCGTCGTTCAACCACGACGGCTCCATCCACCTGGTGGCCATGTGGTACGCGGTGCTCGACGGCGACCCGGTGTACTGGACGTTCGGCAAGAGCCAGAAGATCCTCAACCTGCAGCGAGACCCGCGGACCACGCTGCTCGTCGAGACAGGTGACGAGTACGCCGAGCTGATGGGTGTGGAGATGGTGGGGCAGGCCGAGGTCATCACCGGCCGCGAGGCGATCAACGAGATCGGGGAAGCCGTGTACGTGCGGTACTTCGGCGAGATCAACGACGAGGTCCGGCCCTTCGTGCACGCCACAGGGGCCAAGCGGTTCGGGGTGCGGGTGAAGGTCGACAGGGTGGTCAGCTGGGACCACCGCAAGCTCGAAGGGGGCTACTGATGGGGGAGATGATCGAGTTCACGTCCAACGGCGGGACGGCGAACGGGTACCTGGCCCTGCCCCCGTCGGGCGGGGGGTTGCCGTTGGTGGTCATCCAGGAGTGGTGGGGGCTCGTCCCCCACATCGAGGACGTGTGCGACCGCTTCGCGGCCGAGGGGTTCGTCGCGCTTGCGCCCGACCTCTACCGCGGGGTCACCACCACCGAGCCTGACGAAGCCGGGAAGCTGCTGATGGCGCTGAACCTGGAGCAGGCGGGCAAGGACATGTCCGGCGCCGTCGACGAGGTGTCGCTGCGGGCGGGTGGTGACCGCGTCGGGGTCACCGGCTTCTGCATGGGCGGGGGGCTGGCGCTGGTCCTCGCCACGCAGCGGCCCGACAAGATCAAGGCCTGCGTGCCCTGGTACGGGATCATCCCGTGGCCGAACGCGCAGCCCGACTGGTCCGCCCTCGACGCGCAGGTGCTCGGCCACTTCGCCGAGAACGACGGCTTCTTCACGCCGGAGGGCGTGGCCGAGCTGGCCGAGAAGCTCGAGGGCCTGGGCAAGGACGCGGAGCTGATCGTGCACCCGGGGGTCGAGCACGCGTTCTTCAACGACACCCGCCCGGAGGTGTACGACGCCGCCACCGCCGGCGCGTGCTGGCAGCAGACCGTCGGCTTCCTGCACGCCGCCTTGGCCTAGGCGCGCATCGCCTCGATCGCCGACACGATGGCGAGGGTGCGGCGGGCCTGCTCGACGTGGAGGTTCTCGACCATCCGGCCGTCGACGGTGACCACCCCGCGGCCGTCGGCCTCCGCCTCCTCGAAGGCGGCGATGATGCGACCGGCCTTCTCGACCTCGTCGGAGGCGGGGGCGAAGGTGGCGTTGCACGGCTCGACCTGGCTCGGGTGGATGAGCGTCTTGCCGTCGAAGCCGAGGTCGCGGCCCTGGACGCACTCGGCGAGGAAGCCCGCCTCGTCCTTGATGTCGTTGTAGACGCCGTCCAGGATCGCCTTGCCGGCGGCCCGAGCGGCGAGCAGGCACTGCTGGAGCCCGGCGAGGAGCGGTTGGCGCCCGGGCACGTGCGCGGCCTGGAGCTCCTTGGCGAGGTCGTTGGTGCCCATCACCAGCACGGTCAGGCGCTCGGAGCTCCGGGTGATCTCGAGGGCGGACAGCGCGGCGATCGGGGTCTCGAGCATGGCCCAGATGCGGGTGCGGTCCGGTGCGCCGCCCGCCTCCAGCGCCCGCTCGATCTGGTGGACCTCCGCGGCCGAGTTGATCTTGGGGATGACGACCGCGTCCGGCCCGGCGGCGGCGATCGCCTCGAGGTCGTCGTCGTGCCACTGGGTGCCGATGCCGTTGGCGCGGATGGCGATCTCGCGGTGCCCGTAGGCGCCCGACGTGGCGGCGGCGCAGACGCGCTCGCGGGCCTCGGGCTTGGCGTCGGGGGCGACGGCGTCCTCGAGGTCGAGGATGAGGGCGTCGGCCGGGATGGTCTGGGCCTTCTCGAGGGCCCGCTCGTTGGCGCCCGGCATGTAGAGGACGCTGCGGCGGGGTCGGAGGTCGGCGCTCACGCGTAGGCCTTGGCCAGCTCGGGGTCCCGGGCGGCCAGCTGCTCGGCGAGCTCCAGCATGACCTTGCACTGCTTCACGGAGGCGTCGTCCTCCATCTTCCCGTTGAGCATCACGGCGCCGGTGCCGTCGCCCATCGCGGCCACGACCTCGCGGGCGTGCCGGACGTCGGCGGGGTCGGGCGAGAACACCCGCTTGGCGATGTCGATCTGCACGGGGTGCAGGCTCCACGCGCCGACGCAGCCGAGCAGGTAGGCGTTGCGGAACTGGTCCTCGCAGGCGACGGTGTCCTTGATGTCGCCGAACGGTCCGTAGAAGGCGTAGATCCCGTGGGCCTGGCACGCGTCGACCATGCGGGCGACGGTGTAGTGCCAGAGGTCCTGCTGGAAGGTGGCGCGGGGGCCCTCGATGTCGCCGGCGACCGGATCCTCGCGCACGAGGTAGCCGGGGTGGCCGCCGCCCACGCGGGTGGTCTTCATGCGGCGGTTGGCGGCCAGGTCGGCGGGGCCGAGGCTGAGGCCCTGCATGCGCGGGCTGGCGCCGCAGATCTCCTCGACGTTGACGACGCCGCGCGCCGTCTCGAGGATGGCGTGCACGAGGAGCGGCTTCGTGAGGCCGGCCTTGGCCTCGAGCTGGGCGAGCAGACGATCGACGTAGTGGATGTCCTCGGCGCCCTCGACCTTCGGGATCATGATGACGTCGAGCTGCTCGCCGACCTCGGTGACGGCGGTGACGAGGTCGTCAAGGCCCCACGGCGAGTCGAGCGAGTTCACCCGCGTCCAGAGCTGGGTGTCGCCGGGCGTCCACGCCTTGCCGACCGCGATCAGGCCGGCGCGGGCGGCCTCCTTGTCGGCGGCGGGCACCCCGTCCTCGAGGTTGCACAGGAGGATGTCGACGGTGGGTGCGATCTCGGGGACCTTGGCCACCATCTTCGGGTTCGAGCCCGGGAAGAAGTGGATGACGCGCGACGGTGGGAAGGGGATCTCCCGCACCGGCTCGGGAGCGCCGACGGCCAGCGGGCGGAAGAAGTCCTTGGCGGAGCGCATCACCCCTCCACCTGCTCCACCATGCGGCGCACGATGAGCTTGAGGCACAGGATCTCGTCGGCCCCCTCGAAGATCGACAGCACGCGAGCGTCGACGAAGTACCGGCTCACGTCGTACTCCTCGGCGTAGCCCATGCCGCCGTGGATCTGCATCGCCTCACGGGTGACCCACTCGGCCGCCTTGCAGACGTACGCCTTCAGCATGGCGGCCTCCAGCGTGCCGCGACCCTTGGCCATCTGCCGGGCGACGGCGTAGCTCGCCTGTCGAGCCGCCTGGATCGTGATCGCCATGCGGGCCAGCTTCACCTGCGTGAGCTGGAACTCGCCGATGGGCCGGTCGAACACGACGCGGTCGGCCGCGTACTGCTTGGCGGCCTCGTAGGCCGCCTGCATCACGCCGATGGCTCGCGCCGCGGTCTGCAGGCGGCCGTTCTCGAAGCCGGCCATCTGCAGGTAGAAGCCCCGGCCGATGCCCTCCTCGCCGCCCACGACGTTGGCATCGTCGACGAACCACGAGTCGAACGCGATCTCGTAGGAGTGCATGCCGCGGTAGCCGATCGTGTCGATGGCCCGCCCCTCCATCTTCCCGCCGCTCTCCTGGGCGAGCTCGAAGCCGTGCCCGTTGCCCCGTTCCTTCGGGACGATGAAGAGGGTGAGGCCGCGATGGCGGAGGCTGCGGTCGGGGTCGGTGCGGGCTAGGAGCAGGAGCACGTCGGCACGGGCGCCGAAGGTGCACCAGGTCTTGACGCCGTTGAGCAACCACCCACCGTCGGTGCGTGTGGCGCTCGTGGTGACGGTCGCCGAGTCGCTGCCCACGTCCGGCTCGGTCACCGCGATGGCGTTGAGGATCTCGGCAGTGGCCAGCTTGGGGAGCCACTCGTGCTTCTGGTCCTCCGTCCCGCCGGTGACGAGAGCCCTCGTGAAGATCTCGGGGCGGGTGATGAGGCTGCCGCCGGCGCCGAGGCTCCCGCGGCTCAGCTCCTCGGTGGCGACGACCATGCCGATGTACTCGGACTCTCCGCCGCTGCCGTAGCCGCCGTACTCCTCGGGGATCGAGAGGCCGAACGCCCCCATCTCCCCGAGCCCGCTGATGACGTCCTCGGGGATGTCGTCGTTGTGGCGGTGGATGTGCTCGGCGATCGGCTTGAGCTTCTCGTCGGCGAAGCGGCGGAAGGTGTCTTGCACCAACTCGAAGTCGTCGTCGAGGTGCCGGGATCCGTCCTGCCCGGCGAGCGACGCGAGGAAGGCGGGGTCGCGGTAGGTGGCGCAGAAGGCGCGGGCGCCGTCGAGGGCCCCGGGCTCGGTGCCCCAGGTGGCCTCGCGCCCGAAGAGGCGGCTGGTGAGCTCGCTGACCGCATCGGCCACGAAGGCGCACGCGATCAGGGCCTCCAGCTGGCCGTGGGCGCCGTAGTCGAGCATCGAGCGCGCCGTCTCGACCGCGGCGGCGGCGTGGGCGAGGTCGTAGCCGAGGACCTGGTCCTCGTCGGGGCCGCCCCCCGCCTTGAACGTGCGGGTCCCGGCGTCGACGACCCGGCGCGCGAGCTCGACGACCTCCGCGGCGGTGGTGAGATCAGCAGCGACCATGGGCGGGAGGTTAGTGACGACTCCCACACGGCCTGGAATCGCTCACGCCCCTGGGGCACGGGCTCGTTCCAGCCCGTGGACGGTCCATGACGCCGGATCCTCGTCGATGTCTGGGTCGAGCTCGGACGGCCGCTCGACGATCCAGAGCACCGTCGGCGCGTCCGGCAGGGGAGGAGGCGGACGCCGCGGCCGACGTCGGTCATCTCGTGCCTCGTACACCCCTCGTTCGACCCGCCGCGCCCGTCCCCGCTCGACCTCGTACGCCATGGCATCGGACAGGGCGGCCACCGGTCGCCGCGACCCGATCAGGTAGCCGTAGCGGTGCAGCAGCCCGTGCAGCTCGGGGAGGGAAAGGCGACCGTGGCGTCGGAGGATCGTGGTGCAGGTGGCGCGCAGGTCGCGCCCGCCGAGCGCCTGCGAGCCCTGGGGGGCTGGCGGCAGGGGGCTGCGGTCGAGGTCGGGGGGACGGCGGCCGCGGGACCACGGCACCGCGGGGTACAGCTCGTCCCGCAGTTCCCCGAGGGCATCGACGATCGCCCGCCGTTCCGCGCTCAGCTCCTCGAGGCGCTCATCGAGCTGCCCCAGGCGGTGGACGAGAGCGTCGCGCTCCGTCTGGCGCTCGATCCGAGCCCAGAGGTTGAGCCCAGACGCCCGCCGCAGGTCGAACACGGAGCAGCGACCCAGTGAGTCGGCGGGCCGGGGGCGGCGGCCGTTCCTCGGCGGTGGCAGGTCAGGGTGGAGGTCGTCGGACCGGGCCAACAGTCGCTCCTTCGACGGGTGGCGGCAGTGGCGGCCGAAGCCAGCGAGGGCGGTCGGGCCCTCCGCGAGCGAAGCCCAACCGGCCCCACCAGTCTCCTCCCGAGGTGTGACACTCCCTGCCGACCGCGTTGGCGTCGAATCGACGTCGAATCGACGCCAACGGTTCGTCCATGGCGGGTGCGTCGTGGCGGCGGCGGTTGGTGCCGTCCGGGCCGCGGTTGCCGGGGCCCCTTCCGGGCGACAGGGTTGACGGGATGCCCTTCGCCTCCTCCGGCACCGCCCAGATCGCCTACGACGTCCAAGGCGCCGGCCCGCCGGTGCTGCTCGTCCACGCGGGCGTCAGCGACAAGCGCAGCTGGGGGCCGCTCATCGAGTCGCTCGGGGGGCGCTACCGCACCATCGCCTACGACCAGCGGGGCTTCGGCGAGACCACGTTCGAGCCGGAGCCGCACTCCGCCGTGGCCGACGCGCTTGCGGTGCTCGACGCCGAGGGAGTCGACCAAGCCATCGTCATCGGTTCATCGAACGGCGGCCGGCGCTCGATCCACCTCGCCCTCGACCACCCGGAGCGAGTGCGCGCCCTGGTGCTCATCGGTGCCGGCGTTCGGGGCGGACCTGACGACGACCTCGACTCCTTCACGGACGAGGTGCGGGCGCTCTACGCCGCCTATGAAGCCGCCGAGGAAGGCGACGACCTCGACGAGCTCAACCGGATCGAGGCGCACGTCTGGCTCGACGGGTGGGCGGCGCTCGAGGGTCGGGTGCAGGGCCCTGTCCGCGACCTGTTCCTCGACATGAACAGCATCGCCCTGCACGCGGACGATCCCGGCGATGACGGCACGGGGGCGGCGTGGGACCGGGTCGGTGAGATCAACGTGCCCACGCTGGTCCTCATCGGCGAGCTGGACGTCACGGAAGCTCCGGCGAGCGCGCACTTCGCGGCCACGATCCCGGGCGCCCGCCTGGAGGTCCTCGAGGGCACCGGCCACCTCCCGCACCTCGAGGGCCACGCCCGCACCCTCGAGGCGATCAAGGACTTCCTTGCCACCGTCGCTTGACGTGAATTCAGGTCGCGGCGAACGTGCGGCATGGCGACGTGGCGAGACCTGATCGACCAGCGACCCGACCTGGCCGAGGCCGGCCACGGGTTGCTCTACCAGTTCGGCGTCGGGCTCGGGTTCCTGGCCACCATCCGCCGTGACACCGGCCCGCGGGTCCACCCGATGTGCCCGATCATCCACGACGACCGCCTGCTGGCCTTCATCGTCCCCTCGCCGAAGCTCGAGGATCTCCGCCGTGACGGCCGGTACTCCTTGCACTGCTTCCCGCCCGCCGACAACGAGGACGCCTTCTACGTCACGGGTCGGGCCCGGGTCCTCGATGACGACGGGCTCCGCGCCGCGGTCGCCCAGCAGTTCGTGGAGGAACGGACCGTGATCACCGTGCCCCCGCCCGGCGCCGAGCAGGCCCTGGTCGAGCTCGACATCGACACCGTCCTGCTCACCCGGACCACGGGCCACGGCGACGAGGACCCGCAGCACACCGTCTGGAAGGCGCCGGCCACCACCCCCTGAAACCGCTCGCCGCCATCCCGGGACCTCGGGCAGGATCTCGCTCGTGACGACCCACCGGATCACCGATGAGCTCGAGGCCGCCCTCGACCACCTGCGGCACGCGCCGACCGACATCGGGCACGTCGAGATCGTGGTGCGACGGCCCGCCACGGGAGAGCGCGAGGTCCTGCCGGAGGGCACGCTCGACCTCGTCCAAGGGCTCGTCGGTGACAACTGGTCCACCCGGGGCAGCACGCGGACCCCGGACGGATCCGCCCACCCCGAGATGCAGCTCAACGTGATCGGCGCCCGCCTGTCGAGCCTCGTGGCCGTCGATCCGGAGCGCCGCATCCTCGCCGGCGATCAGCTCCACATCGACCTCGACCTGAGCGAGGACAACCTCCCTCCCGGCACCCAGCTGGCGCTCGGGAGCGCCGTCATCGAGGTCACCGCGCCGCCGCACCGCGGCTGCGCCAAGTTCGTCGAGCGCTTCGGCCGCGACGCCATGCGCTTCGTCAACTCCCCCGTCGGCCGCCAGCTCCGGCTGCGCGGCCTCAACGCCAAGGTCGTGGTCGCCGGCACCGTCCGTCCCGGCGACGAAGTCCGCAAGGTCGTCTAGGAGGCTTCGGCGTCCGGCGGGCACCCGCGGCGAGGACCTCGCGGTGTCCCGACGCGCCGGTGGGCGAGGCCGGAGCCTCGCCCACCGATGCACCGGCGTGGTGCGGCTACTGGATGGCGATGGCGATGTCCGTGACGGTCAGGGCGGACGTGAGCGTCCCGAGCTGCCCGTCGAGGAGATCGACCTTCGTGAACTTGCTGCCCGTCGGGGTGACCACCAGCGCGTACGCGAAGTTCTTCCCGCCCAGCGTGGTGCGGATGTCGAGGTCACCGTCGACGGCGTCGGCGGCGGCGGTGAAGGCACCGGTCGACACGATGGCGCCGGCGTTGGCCGGGGACTGGATGGCAACTGCGTCGCCAGCGGTGAGATCGAACAGCGTGGTGTTGGTCTGGGCCAGCCCGTCGTTGTTCGTGTACGCCGCACCGAAGACACCGGTGGTGGTCACCGGCGGCGCGACGCCGTTGTTCAGCACGCTGTCGACGTTGGTCGTGGCGGTCATGGCGACGGGATCGAGCGCGGTGATCCGGAGGTTCTGGCCGGTGTTGCTGACGATCCGCAGTGCGTTCGGGACCGGGTTGAAGTCCACGCCGAAGAGCGTGCCCTCGAGGGGGACGCTGATCTGGGCGAACTTCACCGCCGCGGCGGTGGCGGGGTTGATCGTGTAGAGGCCGCCTGCGTTGCCGACGCCGTAGAGCTTGCCGTCGGCGGGACGGAAGTCGATGCCCACGATGCTCGCGTCGCCCGCGAGGCCGGTGATGGTGCCGACGAGGGTCTGCTTGTCCGCGCCGCTCGCCCGGAAGCACACGAGGGAACCGGTGGAGGTCAGCCCGGAGATGGTGGGGTTCGTGATGTCCGAGGCGGACGTGCTCGTGCAGGTCGGCGGGGCGGCCTCGGCGAGCTCAGCGACGCTGACCCCGACGGTGAGGGTGCCGGCGAGGGCGACGAAGGCGGTGAGGATCTTCTTCATTGGGCGAGTGCTCCTGTGATGGGTCGGTTGGAATTTCAGGACGAGCCGCCGTACTTCGGTCCTGAGCCCTCCGTTGGATGGGGCGGCGATCCGCGCCGTAGGTTCGAGGGGGATGACCACCTTCGACCGCCCCTTTGGCCGTCACCTCGAGGACTTCACCCCCGGCGACGTCTACAAGCACTGGCCGGGCAAGACGATCACCGAGTTCGACGACCACCTGTTCTGCATGATGACGATGAACCACCACCCGCTCCACACCAACGAGTGGTTCGCGGAGAACGAGGCCGTGCAGAAGCGCACCGTGGTGGTCGGCAACCTCGTGTACTCGCTCGTGTTCGGCATGAGCGTGCCCGACGTCAGCGGTGCCGCCATCGCCAACCTCGAGATCGAGTCCCTGCTCCACGCCAAGCCCACGTACCACGGCGACACCATCTACGCGGTCACCAAGGTGCTGGCGGTCAAGGAGACCTCCAAGGGCGATCGAGGCATCGTCACGGTCGAGACCAAGGGCATCAACCAGCGCGCCGAAGAGGTCTGCTACTTCCGTCGCAAGATCATGGTGTGGAAGCGCGACCACGCCCCGCAGCGCCAGTTCCCGTACGACGACGCGGCCGTCTTCGCTGACGGCGAGTAGTCGAGTTGCCCCGGCGAGTCCGACGAGCCTTGCTCGGCATCGCCGCTGTTCCGATCGCGACGGTCGTGGTGCTCGGCGTCGAGGTCCAGCTCGCCCGCCGGGGTCCGGACCTGCCCGATGACACCCCGCTCGTCCACGACGGCCCGATCGGCACCGGGCCCGGTGCACCCCTGCGCATGGTCTGGCTCGGCGACTCGACGGCGGCCGGTGTCGGCGCCACGAGTCCGGAGCGGGCCATCCCGCGCCGGGTGGCGGCCGGCCTCGACCGCCCCGTCGAGCTCACGTCGCTCGCCGTCTCGGGCGACCGGGTGGGCGACGTGGTGGCCGACCAGGTCGACGACCTCGCCGCGCTCGACCCCGACGTCGTCCTCGTGAGCATCGGCGCCAACGACGTGGTGCACCTGACCTCGCGGGCCGACTTCCGGAGCGGCTACGAACAGCTCGTCGCCGCCGTGCCGGAGGGCGCGCTGCTCGTCCTCCTCGGCGTCCCCGACATGGGCGCACCGACCCGCTTCCTCCAGCCGCTGCGAGCCGTCGTCGCGCTGCGGGGCCGCCAGCTCGACGGCGTCAGCGCCGACGTCGCCCGGGACCACGACGCCGTGTACGTCGACATCGCCGGCGAGACGGGTCCGACCATGCGCGCCGACCCCGACCGGTACTTCGCCGCGCGACAAGTACCACCCGAGCGACGACGGCTACGCCCTGTGGGCCGAGGCCGTGCTCGAGCAGCTCCAACCCGCCCTGGCTGATCGAGAGGGCGACGATGCCGATCGATGACATGGCCGCCCGTGGCTTCCAAGCCGGCGCCGCCGCCTACGAGCTGGCGCGGCCCGGGTACCCCGACCCCGCCATCGACCTGCTGGCCCGCGAGCTCGGCATCGGCCCCGGCACCCGGGTGTGCGACCTGGCCGCCGGCACCGGCAAGCTGACGCGCCGCCTCGTCGAGCTCGGCGCCGACGTCGTCGCCATCGAGCCCGTCGACGGGATGCGCGACCAGCTCCTCACCGCGGTGCCGGACGTCGAGGTCCTCGACGGCGCCGCCGAAGCCATCCCGCTGCCCGACGGCTCGGTCGACGTGGTGACCGTGGCGCAGGCGTTCCACTGGTTCGACGCCCCCGCCGCGCTGGCCGAGATCGCCCGCGTGCTCGCGCCCGGCGGCGGACTGGCGATCCTGTGGAACGAGCGAGACGAGTCGGTCGCGTGGGTCGACGAGATGAGCCGCATCATCCACTGGCACGAGCGCACGGTGTCCCGCTACCAGCACGTCCACTGGGCCGACGTGGTGGCGGCGTCGGACGCGTTCACAACGCTGCAGGAGGAGGCGATCAGCTGGGAGCAGCCGATGACGCGCGAGGTGCTGGCCGACCGGGTCCGGTCGATCAGCTACATCGCGGTCATGCCGTCCACCGAGCGCGAGCGCCTGGCCGCCGAGGTCACCGGCCTCGTCGCCCGCCGCGCCGAGCCCTTCGGGCTCCCGTACGTCTGCCGCGTCCAGTGGTGCCGGCGACGCTGACCCTCCTCGACTGGTGGTCCGAGCGCCGGCGCGACCTGCCGTGGCGGCAGACGCGGGACCCGTGGGAGGTGCTCGTCTGCGAGGTGATGACCCAGCAGACCCAGGTGGCGCGCGTGGCCGAGCGCTGGCGCCCGTTCCTCGACCGCTTCCCCACACCGGCCGCGCTGGCCGAGGCGCCGGCCGCCGAGGTGGTCCGCTGGTGGAGCGGCATGGGCTACAACCGCCGGGCCCTGCACCTGCACCGCTGCGCGCAGGCGGTGGTGGCCGACCACGGCGGCCGGCTGCCCGACTCGCTCGACGCGCTCCTCGCGCTGCCCAGCATCGGCCCGTACACGGCCCGGGCCGTGCTGGCCTTCGCCTTCGAGCGCGACCACGGCGTGGTCGACACCAACACGGCCCGCGTCCTGGCGCGCCTGTCGGGCCGGCGCCTCGCCGCCCAAGCGGCGCAGTCGGCCGCCGACGCCCTGGTGCCGCCGGGGGACGCGTGGGCGTGGAACCAGGCGATGCTCGACCTCGGCGCCGCCGTCTGCACGCGCCGGTCGCCGCGCTGCGATGAGTGCCCGCTGGCGGACCGCTGCGCGTGGGCGCTCGCCGGGTGGCCGCCGCCCGACCCGGCGGACGGCTCCGCCGGCGTGGCCGGCGGTCAGTCGCGGTTCGAGGGGAGCGACCGGCAGGGCCGCGGGCGTCTCGTGGAGGCGCTGCGCGACTCGGCGGTCGCGACCGATGCCCTCGCCGAGGTGATGGGATGGCCCGGCGACCAAGACCGCGCCGCGCGCGTCGCCGCGACCCTCGTCACCGACGGGCTCGTGACGACCGACGGCCAGACGTACCGGCTCGCCTAGCCCGCCACGAAGTCGAGGATGAGCTGGTTCACCTCGGCCGGTCTCTCGACGTGGAGGAAGTGGCCGGCGCCGTCCACGATCTCGACGCGCGAGCCCTCGGCCGCAAGGAACGGCGCCGACGCCTCCGCGATCTCGACGCCCATGCAGCCGTCGGTGCGGCCGTGCAGGTACAGGGTCGGTTGGGTGGTGGGGTTGCCGCCCGCCGCCTGCACCGCGTCGAGGGCGGGATCGACGCCGACGCCGCCGAGCGTGGCTCGGTAGTAGCCGAGGGCGGCGGCCAGGTTGGCCGGGCCACGCAGCGCGTCCTTGACGTGGGCGATGTCCTCGGCGCCGTCGTAGCCCGGCGACCAGTCCGCCCACAGGCCGTCGATGAACGCGAGGTCGTCCATGCCCACGACGACATCGGACAGGCCGTGCTGGAAGAAGAACATGTACCAGCTCTTCTTCAGCTGCCGGTACTGCATGAAGCCGGCCGCCACCGCGCCGGCCGGCGGCACGGCCATCGTGACGACCCGCCGCCAGCGATCGGGTTCGTGGTTGGCGGCGATGTAGGTGGCCATCGCTCCCCAGTCGTGCCCGACGATGACCGCGTCACCGTCGCCGCCGAGCGCCTCGTGCAGCGCGCACGCGTCGAGGCCGAGCGCGGCGGTCTGGTAGCGCGCGTCGGCGGGCACGGCGGTGGGCGCGTAGCCGCGCATGAACGGCGCGACGGCGCGGTACCCCGCGTCGGCCAGCGCGGGGAGCAGGTGGCGGTAGGTCCACGCCGAGTCGGGGAACCCGTGCAGGCAAAGTGCGAGCGGTCCCGACCCCGCCTCCAGGTACGCGAACTCGACGTCGTTGGCGGTGATCCGCCCCTCGGTGATCGACATGCGGCGCAACCTACCGACCGACGCCAGCGCTCGCGGTAGTGAACGGCACGCTCGCGGTGGTGCTTGAGACACCCGTCACACGTCGGGCGTCAGGGGACAGGCGCCGGTAACGTGCCGTTCAACGGGAGGGAACGGGGGATCCACTGCTCAACGTCAGCTTCTTCGGCGTCCGGGGTTCCACCCCGTGCCCTTGCGAGGCGAACCGTCGCTACGGGGGCAACACGTCCTGCGTCGCGCTCGAAGCGCCCGGCCACGAGCCGATCGTCCTCGACCTCGGCACCGGGCTCCGCTTCTGGGGCGAGACGCTGGACCCCAGCGTCCCGTTCACCGGCTCCGCGCTCGTCACCCACATCCACTGGGACCACGTGCAGGGCCTGCCGTTCTTCACGCCCGTGCTCAAGCCGGGGGCGCGCTTCGACGTGTACGGCCCTCCGCAGGCCGACCAGGGCGGCCTGGCCGAGGCCTTCGGTGAGTTCATGCGCCCGCCGTTCTTCCCGGTGACCACCAAGGACCTCCTCGGCGACATCCGCTTCCACGACGTGTGGGACGTCGACCTCGAGCTCGACGGCGCCAAGGTCATGGTGCGCCCGGTCCCGCACGTCGGTCTCACCAACGGCTACCGCGTCGAGATGGGCGGCGCCGTGGTCGCGTACCTGTCCGACCACCAGATGCCCACCGACGGCAGCCACGAGATCTCCGACGCGGTGCTCGACCTGTGCGACGGCGCCGACCTGCTGATCCACGACGCGCAGTACACGGTCGAGGAGTTCCCGGCGAAGTCCACGTGGGGCCACTGCACGGTCGACTACGCGGTGCACGTGGCGAAGGAAGCCGGCGCGAGTCGGCTGGCGCTGTTCCACCACGACCCCACCCACCACGACGACTTCGTCGACTCGATCCTCGCCCACGCCCGCAAGCTGGCCAAGGGCACCGGGATCGACGAGGTGCTCGCCGCCCACGAGGGCCTGGTCGTCTCCTTCACGTAGCTGAGACGGGAGCGGGTAGGTTCCGCCGATGACCGCGCCCTTCGACAGCGCCAAGTTCCGCCAGGTGCTCGGGCACTTCCCGACGGGCGTGACCGTGATCACGGCGGACGGCGACGACGGGCTCGTGGGGCTGGCGGTCGGGTCGTTCGCGTCGGTGTCGCTCGACCCGCCGCTGGTGGCCTTCTTCCCCGCTCGGAACTCGTCGTCCTGGCCGAAGATCGAAGCGGCCGGGGTGTTCTGCGTGAACGTCCTCGCCGAGGACCAGGAGGACGTGTGCCGTCGGTTCGCGGCCAAGGGCGACGACAAGTTCGCCGGCCTCGGGTGGAAGGCGGCCGGGAGCGGTTCGCCGCTCCTCGATGGCGTGGTGGCCTGGATCGACTGCCACATCGAGTCCGTCACCGAAGCCGGCGACCACTTCTGCGTGCTGGGCCGCGTGCGCGACCTCGCCGTCGCCCACGACGGCGCCCCGCTCGTCTTCTTCCGCGGGGGCTACGGCCGCTTCGCGGTCTAGCGCCATGGCCATCTACGCGCTGGGCGACATCGAGCCCACCATCGACCCGACCGCCTACGTGCACCCCGACGCGGTCGTCATCGGCGACGTCACGATCGGCGCCGAGTCGTCGGTGTGGCCCACCGCGGTGCTCCGCGGCGACCCCGGCGGCATCGTCATCGGCGCCCGCACGTCGATCCAGGACGGCACGGTCATCCACACCACCCCCATGACCCCGACGCGGGTCGGCGACGGGTGCGTGATCGGTCACCTCGTCCACCTCGAGGGCTGCACGATCGGCAACGGCTCGCTGGTCGGCTCCGGCGCCATCGTGCTCAACGGGGCCGTGCTGGAGGAGGAGTGCCTGGTCGGCGCGGGCGCGCTGGTGCCGGGCAGCCTCACCGTCCCGCGGCGCGCCATGGCGCTGGGCGTGCCCGCCACGCTGAAGCTCGACGCGGTGCGGCCCGAGCTGCACATCCGCGGGGGCATGGAGGTCTACCGGGAGCGGGGCCGCACCTACCGCGAGCAGCTCCGCCGGCTCGACTGACGGGCTAGACGGCCTCGGGCTCCGGCTCGAGCAGGGTGAGAGCGCCCTCGGCGCACTGTCGGGCCCACGCCGCGACGAACGCGTCGTCGCTCAGGTAGACGAGCTGGTGCCGCTCGGACAGGCGGTACAGCAGGTCGAGCAGGTCCCACTTGCGCTCCGCCGGGACCCGGAGGAAGACCTCGTCGAGCAGGGCCGGGACGGCGTCGCCGTGCGGGCCGGCCTGGGCGGCCTTCGTGAGCCGACCCAGGAGGTGCTGCTGGATGTCGGCCACCGCGCCCGGGTCGCCGTTGGCGTCGTGCCCACCGTGCCGAGCCTCCAGCGCCATCACCCGTCGCTCCATGGCGGCGTGGCGATCGGCGAGGCGCACCACGTCGACGTCGGGCCGGACCTCGGCCAGCTTGGCCGCGAGCTTCTCGCGGCGCTCCTCGAGCTCCTCGATGTCGGGCATGGCGGCGTCGGCCGCCGTGACCGTGGACCACTCCGGTCGCCGCAGCCGGCGGGCCGACTCCTGGAGCCGCTCGAGCTCGGCCTCGATCTCGGCGCGGGGGCGAGCGTCGGCGCGGGCCTCTTCGCGCTCGGCGGCGCGGGCGACCGCCCAGTCCAGGGCGCCGAGGCGGGCGTCGAGCTCGCCGGTGTCGAAGCCCAGGAGCCGCAGCTGCTGGTCGAGCGTGCTGGCGGCGGCCCGCTCGTGGCCCTCCACGCCTTCGAGCTCGACCTGGGCACGGGCGGCCCGGCCTCGGTGGATCATCTGCGCGACCCGCTCGACCACCGCGCTCGGTGTCCTCGAGCTGGTCGTTCGACAGCCCGAGGGCCGCGCACGCCTCGGTGAGCGCGACGCGGGCGCTCGCCACCGCCGGCTCGGCCCGCTCGGCCAGGTCCCGGCGGAGGTGCTCGATCTCGTCGGCGGCGCCGCCGAGGTTGCGCAGGGCGTCGTGGTACGCCTGCACCTCGGCGTCGAGGGCCTTGGCGCGGTGGACGTCGACGGTGGGCCCCACCAGCTCGATCCAGTCCTGCAGGGCGGCCTGGTGCTCGGCGCTGGCCGCCTCGACGGTTCCCCGCACCGCCGGGTCGACGGTGGCGTCGACCCGGCGGAGGTGGAAGCCGAGGTAGGTGGGCGCGCCGGCCCGCTCGAGCGCGGAGCGCTCGAGGGCGGCGGCCTTGGCCACCCGGCTACGCGGGAGGAGCAGCGTGATCGTGCTCACGGCTCCGGCGATCAGCAGTCCGAGGGGGATGAGCATCGGCGCGCCGATGGCGCCGGCCAGCGCCACCGAGAGGCCGAAGCCGGCGCCCGCCACCCCGGGAACCCGCACCGTCTCGGCCGCCCGTTCGGCCTCCTCGAGGCCGCGGTGGGCGTCCTCCATGTCCTCGATCACGACGGGGGAGGCGCCGCCCTCTTCGCCACCGAGGCCACCGAGCGACACCTGCACGCGGTGCACCTCGTCGCCTGCGGCGAGGAGGCGGTCGGCGCGGCGCCACAGCGACCCTTGGTCGAGCAGGCCGAGCTCGCCGACGATCAGGTCGGACGGCGCCGGCAGCTTGGCCACGGCCAGGATCTGGAGGCGATGGTCGAGCGCGTCGCGCTCCGCCTCGGCGTGGACCACGGCGTCGATCAGGTCGTCCAGGCCGGCCGGCACCTCGTCGCGCAGCGCGGCGGTGCGCGTGAGCTCGTCGGCATCGAGGCGCTCGGCGCCGCCGAACTGCTCGACGGCGGCGGCGAGCTCGTCGGCGGCCTCGGCCCAGCGCGCCGCGAGCGCCTTCACCGAGTCGGCGTGGGCCAGGAGGTGGCGGTCGGCGTCGACACCGGCGGTGCCCGACTGGAGCGTGGCGGCCTCGGAGCGGACCTTCTCGAGCTGGGCCAGCACGCGGGCGTACTCGCGGCGGGCGGCACCGTCATGGGCGGCCCGCAGCTGGGTGTCGAGCTCCTTGAGCTCGGCCTGGAGCGTGGTGCTCTGCTGCTCCTCGCCGAGGGCGTCCTGCAGCTGCTCGGTGATCTCCTCGAACGAGGTGCGGGCCTCGCGCAGCTCCGGGGGCTCGTCCTCCCGCACGGTGCGGGAGACGACGCCGAGGTCGGCCGCCTCCACCAGCATGAGGGCGCGGAGCGCCTCGGGCGACGCGGCCAGGTCGCCGACGGGCGCAGGGGCGGGGGAGCCGTCGTCGTCGTGGCGGGCCTGCACGGAGCCGCCGGCACCGCTCAGGACGTTCACCAGCCGACCGGTGCTGTCGACGTAGCGGAGGGCCGTGGTGTCGCCGCCGCCGGTCAGGGCGCTGAGGATGCTGTCCGTCAGGGCCTTGCGCTCGGGCGCGCCAAGGCCGCACAGCACGGTCATGCGGGGATGGAACCGGACCCGCAGCTCATCGCCCGGGATCCTCAGCACCAGCTCGTCGAAGCGCACGGACACTCCTCCTCGCCTGCCCATCGGCAGGAATGCCGGGGATCTGTAGTCCTGTCATGGGCCCAGCGGCCCAGGACACGCCTGGTCAGGGCATTGCTAGGTTCGGTCGATGCGCCTCGGACGGGTCGGGTTGTGGACGTTCCAGCTGGACCTGCAGCCGGCCACGGCCGCCAAGGAGGCGGCCATCGAGCTGGAGGAGCTGGGCTACCCCACGCTGTGGCTCCCGGAGGCGGTCGGCCGGGAGCCCTTGGTGAACAGCGCCCTGCTCCTGTCGGCCACCCAGCGCATGGTGGTGGCGACGGGCATCGCCAGCATCTGGGCCCGCGACCCGCAGGGCATGGCGTCGGGCCAGCTCACCCTCAGCGAGGCGTTCCCGGGCCGGTTCCTCCTCGGCATCGGGGTGAGCCACCAGCCGATGGTCGACTACGTGCGCGGCCACCAGTACGACAAGCCGCTCACGAAGATGCGCGAGTACCTCGAGGCCATGGATCGGGTCATCTACGTGGCCCCCCAGCCCACCGAGGAGCCCCGGCGGGTCCTGGCCGCCCTCGGCCCGAAGATGCTCGAGCTGTCCGCCGCCAAGGCCCTCGGCGCCCATCCGTACTTCGTGCCGGTGGCGCACACGGCCTTCGCCCGCGCCACCCTGGGCGACGGCCCGATGCTCCTGCCGGAGCAGGCGGTGGTGCTGTCCACCGACGCCACCGAGGCCCGCGCCACCGCCCGGCAGCACATGGCCACGTACCTCACGCTTCCCAACTACACGAACAACCTGCGGCGGTTCGGGTGGGGTGACGACGACCTCGCCGACGGGGGCAGCGACGCGCTCGTCGACGCCATCGTGGCGTGGGGGGACGAGGACGCCATCGTCGCCCGCGTCCGCCAGCACCTCGACGCCGGTGCCGATCACGTGTGCGTCCAGGTGCTCGACAAGAACGCCGCCGCGCTGCCCATGCCCCAGTGGCGAGCGCTGGCGCCCGCGCTGCTCGCCCTGCGCTGACCGGCTGCGGGCCGGCGCCGGCCAGCCGGTAGACTTGACCCACGGGTCAAGCCGATGGGGGACGAGTCGAGGTGGCGTCAGGAGCGAAGAGCACGGGCTGGAGGCTGATCCTCTCGGCGTGCCGCGCTCGCCGGCTGGGCATCGGTCTCGGCGTGCTGGTGGGGCTGGGCTGGACCGCCGGGAAGGTGAGCGTCGGGTTCCTCGTGCAGCGCGCGGTCGACCGGGGGATCGAGGCCGACGACATGCCGGCCCTGCGCCGCTGGGCGTTCGTGATCGCCGGCGCCGCCGTCGTGGTCGGCACCTTCACCGGCCTTCGCCGCTACCTCGCCTTCCGCGAAGCGCGCTGGATCGAGACCGACCTCCGCGAGCAGCTCTTCGCCCACTTCCAGCGCCTGCACTTCGCGTTCCACGACCGCGCCCAGACCGGTCAGCTCATGAGCCGGGCCAACACGGACCTCCAACAGGTCCAGGCCTTCGTGGTGATGATCCCCCTCACCATCTCCAACAGCGTCACGGTCCTCGCGGTCACGGTGATCCTGTTCCTCACCGACCCGGTGCTCACCGTCCTCGCGCTGGGCAGCCTCCCGTTCCTGAACGTGCTCGCCACCCGCTTCTCGCGGCGCCTGCACCCCGCGGTGATGGGCATCCAGCAGGAGTCGGCCGAGCTGGCCGCGGTGGTGGAGGAGACGGTCGCCGGGGTGCGGGTGGTCAAGGGCTTCGGCGCCGAGGCGGTGCAGGCGGCCCGGCTGCGCACGACCGCGGACGGCGTGTACGGCCGCTCGATGGAGGCGGCTCGCGTGCGGGCCACGTTCCTGCCCGCCCTCGAGCTGCTGCCCAACATCGGTCTCATCGCCACGCTCGGCTACGGCGGCCACCAGGTGCTCGAGGGCCAGCTCACGCTCGGCCAGCTGGTCGGCTTCAACGTCTACGTCGTGATGCTGATCTGGCCGCTCCGGATGCTCGGCATGATCATCGCCCAGGCCCAGCGCGGCGGCCGCGGCGGCCGAGCGCGTGCACGAGATCCTCGCCACCGCGCCGGTGATCGTCGACGCGCCGGGCGGACGCCCGCTGCCGCCCGCCGGCCCGGACGGTGGGCGCGGTGAGGTGCGCTTCGACGGCGTGCGGTTCGCCTACGCACCCGAGCTGCCGATCGTGCTCGACGGGTTCGACCTGGTCGTGCCCGCCGGCCAGTCGGTCGCCCTCGTCGGTGCCACCGGCTGCGGGAAGACCACCGTCGCCCGGCTCATCCCGCGCTTCTACGACACGGTGTCGGGCGCGGTGCTGGTCGACGGGGTCGACGTGCGCGACGTGCGCGTCCGCCACCTGCGCAAGGCGGTCGGCATCGTCTTCGAGGACACCTTCCTGTTCTCCGACACCATCGCCGCCAACATCGCCTTCGCCGACCCGGACGCGTCGCCCGAGGCCATCGCGCGCGCCGCCCGGCTGGCGGGCGCCGACGAGTTCATCGAGGCCCTCCCCGAGGGCTACGACACCAAGATCGGCGAGCGGGGCTTCTCGCTGTCCGGCGGGCAGCGCCAGCGCATCGCCATCGCCCGTGCCATCCTCGCCGACCCGCGGGTGCTCATCCTCGACGACGCCACCTCGTCGGTCGACCCCACCAAGGAGCATGAGATCCGCGACGCGCTCACCGAGGTGATGCGCGGTCGCACGACGATCGTGATCGCCCACCGGCCGGCCACCATCGCGCTGGCCGACCGCGTCGTGCTGCTGCGCCACGGCCGGGTCGCCGCCGACGGCACCCACACCTCCTTGCTGGCGTCGAGCGCTGAGTACCGGGAGGTGCTGGCGGCCGCCGAGCAGCGCGCCGCCGCCGTCGAGGTCGACGCCGACGCGGTTGGGGCCGGGGCCCGGGCCGTCGTAGGCAGGAGCGCCGCGACGCCCGAAGACGCCGGCTGGACGGCCTGACATGTGGATGCAAGGCGGTGTCGACGAGGCGGACCGGCTCGACGCGGAGGCGGCCAAGCACCTGCTGCGGCGCGCCGGGACCATGCTCCGGCCGTACCGACGCCAGTGCGCCGTCGCGCTGGGCATGGTCATCGTCTGGACCGCCACGACGCTGGCCGGCCCCTTTCTCGTGCGCCACGGCATCGACAAGGGCATCAAGGCCGACGACCCCGGAGCACTCGACGCGGCGGTGATCGGCTACGTCGGCGTGGCGGTCGTCTCGTACATCGCCTTCCGCTTCCAGGTGCAGCTGATCAGCAAGATCGGCGAGTCGTTCCTGCGCGACCTCCGCGTGCGCGTGTTCGACCACCTGCAACGCCTGTCGATGCCGTTCTACGACCGCGAGAAGGCCGGGGTGATCGTCTCCCGGATGACCAGCGACGTCGACTCGCTGCAGGAGCTCGTGCAGATGGGCCTGCTGATGTTCGTCAGCAACGGCCTGCTGCTGGTCGTGTCGGTGGTGGTCCTCGCGGCGGTGTCGTGGAAGCTGCTGCTGCTCTGCCTGGTGTGCGTGCCGTTCGTCGTGCTGGCCAGCGTGAAGTTCCAGCGGGACTCGAACAAGGCCTACCTCGAGGTGCGCGACGGCATCGGCAACACCCTGTCGCAGCTCCAAGAGGGGATCGCGGGGGTCCGGGTCGTGCAGGCCTTCGGCCGCGAAGACGTCGAGTCGGCGCGCTTCCAGGACGGCAGCCGTCGCCTGTTCGACGCGCACATGCGCTCGGTGAAGATCTCGGCCTGGTACCTCCCGGTGATCGAGCTGGCCGGCTTGCTCACGACCGCGGTCGCGGTCGGCGTCGGCGGCTGGTGGGTGCACACAGGCGAGCTGACCATCGGCACCGTCACCTTCTTCATCCTCACCCTCTCCAACCTGTTCGAGCCGATCCAGCAGCTCTCCCAGCTGTTCAACATCGTGCAGTCGGCCGGCGCGTCGCTGAGCAAGCTGTTCGGCCTCCTCGACACGCCCGTCGACGTGCCCGAGCGCAAGGGCGCCATCGACCTGCCCGAGCGGGGCGAGATCTCCGTCGAAGGTGTCGGCTTCGCGTACGCAGGCGGCGAGCCGGTGCTGGCCGACGTCGACCTCCGGATCGCGGTCGGCGCCCGCATCGCGCTGGTGGGACCCACCGGAGCCGGCAAGTCGACCCTCGCCAAGCTGATCGCGCGGCTCTACGACCCCACCGACGGAGCCATCCGCTACGCCGGGATCGACCTGCGCGACGCCACGTTGCGGTCGCTGCGGGAGCGGGTGGTGGTCGTGCCGCAGGAGGGGTTCCTGTTCAACGGCACCATCCTCGACAACGTGCGCCTGGCCCGGGCCGGCGCCACCGACGCCGAGGTGCTCGACGCCCTGGAGGCCATCGGGGTCCGGGAGCGGTTCGCCCAGCTGCCTGAGGGGCTGCACACGGAGGTCCGCGAGCGCGGCTCCCGCCTGTCCGCCGGCGAGAAGCAGCTGGTGTCGCTGGCCCGGGCGGCGCTGGCCGATCCGGCCGTGCTCGTGCTCGACGAGGCCACCTCCAGCCTCGACCCCGGCACCGAGGTCATCGTGGAGCTGGCCATGACCCGCCTGATGGAGGGCCGGACGGTCATCGTCATCGCCCACCGCCTCTCCACCGCCGAGCGGGCCGACCTGGTCGGGGTGGTCGCCGAGGGGCGGCTCCTCGAGCTGGGCACCCACCAGGAGCTCGTGGCCGGGGGCGGGCGCTACGCCGACCTGTTCGCCACCTGGTCGGGTGGGATCAGCGGGCCGGAATTGTTACCATCGTCGTAGGAGAAATCCCCAAGGGCTCTGAAAGGGCTTCCCCCGATGGCTGTGACCGATCTCGACCTCTCCAAGTACAAGCTGGGTTGGAGCGACGCCGAGGACTACGTCTTCAAGCCGAAGAAGGGCATCAACGAGGACATCATCCAGGAGATGTCCTGGATGAAGGGCGAGCCGCAGTGGATGCTCGACTTCCGCCTGAAGTCCTACCGGGCCTTCCAGAAGCGCCCGATGCCCAAGTGGGGCGGGGACATGTCGGAGATCTACCTCGACGACATCTACTACTACATCAAGCCCACGGCGGGCGGGGTCGTCGACCAGTGGGACGAGCTCCCCGACGCCATCAAGAACACCTACGAGAAGCTGGGGATCCCGGAGGCCGAGCGGAAGTACCTCGCCGGCGTCACCGCCCAGTACGAGTCCGAGGTCGTCTTCCACCGCAACCGGGAGGACCTCGAGCGCCAGGGCGTCATCTTCTGCGACATGGACACCGCGCTGAAGGAGTACCCGGAGCTCGTCAAGCAGTACTGGGCCAAGATCATCCCGGCCAACGACAACAAGTTCTCCGCTCTCAACTCCAGTGTGTGGTCGGGCGGCTCGTTCATCTACGTGCCGCCGGGCGTGAACGTCGAGATGCCGCTCCAGGCCTACTTCCGCATCAACGCGGAGAACATGGGCCAGTTCGAGCGCACGCTGATCATCGCCGACGAGGGTTCGCAGGTGCACTACATCGAGGGCTGCTCGGCCCCCGTGTACACCACCGACTCGCTGCACTCCGCGGTCGTCGAGATCGTCGTGAAGCCGTCGGCTCGCGTCACGTACACGACGATCCAGAACTGGTCGAACAACGTCTTCAACCTCGTCACCAAGCGCGCCCGGGTCGAGGCCGAGGGCCACATGGAGTGGATCGACGGCAACATCGGCAGCCGCCTCACGATGAAGTACCCGGCCGTCTACATGGTCGGCCCGAAGGCTTCGGGTGAGGTGCTCTCGGTGGCCTACGCCGGCGCCGGCCAGCACCAGGACGCCGGGGCCAAGATGGTCCACGCCGCCCCCGAGACCACGTCGAAGATCGTCTCCAAGTCGATCTCCAAGGACGGCGGCCGCACCAGCTACCGCGGTCTCGTGCACGTCGACGAGGACGCCTACGGCTGCAAGAGCCACGTGCAGTGCGACGCCCTCATCCTCGACGAGGACTCCTTCAGCGACACCTACCCCTACATGGAGGTCGGGGCCCGCGACGCCGTCGTCGGCCACGAGGCCACCGTGTCGAAGGTCGCCGACGAGCAGCTCTTCTACCTGATGAGCCGTGGCCTCTCCCACGAGCAGGCCATGGGGATGATCGTGAACGGCTTCATCGAGCCGGTCACCCGCACCCTGCCCATGGAGTACGCCGTCGAGTGGTCGCGCCTGATCGAGCTCCAGATGGAGGGCTCCGTTGGTTGACGGCTCCGGGCGTTTCTGACGCTCCTGCCTCCGCCGTTGCGGCTCGGGATGGCGGAGCCTCGCTGTCGCCGCGCACGTAGGCTGACCTGGTGCCGATGCGCCAGGACTGCAAGAACTTCGAGAGCCGCACGTACCCGAACGGCGAGACCGTCCGGAAGTGCAACCTCGACCTGGCGCCCGAGGCACCGTGGCGCTGCCCGGACGACTGCCCCAAGTTCGCCCGTCGACTGGCCGACGTGAACTGGAGCCACGGCACCCTGGTCACGCCGCCCACGCCGGACGAGCCGCTCGACGCCCTCGACCGTGACGACGGCTCGGTGGCCGCCGTGCTCGACGAGGCCGAGGACTTCCTCAACTCCATCGGGGCCCAGGTCCTCGCCGAGGTGCAGGCCGAGCAGACCGGCGGCAAGGGCCGGATCAAGAAGATCTTCCGCCGCAAGCGCTAGCGCGGAACCATCCGGCGGCCGGCGCCGTCCGGCTGGGCATGGTGATGACCACGACCGAGATCCGGCGCGGCCCCGACCCGGGTCGGCTGCGGCTCTTGGTGCTCGGGATCGTGCTCGTGGTCCTCGTGGGTGGGCTGGTGTGGAAGGCCCACCAGGGCGCCGGCCTGCCCGTTCTCGCCCGTTCGACGGCCTCGTCGACCACTGTCCCGCCTCCGGACGGGGTCCGATCGCTGGGTGGGGTCGACGACGTCACCGTGGTGGTCGAACCCCGAGTCGGGCTGCTCGACGGGGACCTGGTCGAGGTACGGGTCACGGACCTGTCGAACCTGCCCCGCGCGACGATCCTCCAGTGCGCCGGCTACGTCTCGGAGAGCAACGCCGCCCAGGTGTGCGATGTGCTGGCGGTCAAGGGGTCTTCCGCCGGCATCCCGATCCGGGCCACGGAGGAGCAGGTGGTGTCCGTGTCGAGGACGCTCCAGCTCACCACCGGGCCCGAGGCCGAGTTCTACGACTGCGCGCGGGAACCGGCCGGGTGCGTGCTCGCCGTCGGCCCGTACGAGCTGCCGCCCCGCGCCGTGCTGGTCGAGCTCGAGTTCCGGGACGGGTGAGATCTCTCGACCTTGGGAACCCCGACGGACCGCCGGTAGCATGGGGGTCCCGGGGGCCGGTAAGGCCCCTGGTTCGCGAGTGAGGTCCCCCCTGAGCACGTTCTCCGCCGACGCCATCGCTGGCCTGGCCGGTCCTGACGGACTGGCCGCGCGGCGCGCTCGACGCCGCGGAGCGGTTCGCCGGAGCGTCGCTGCCGAGCACGGAGGAAGAGGTGTGGCGCTACAGCCGCATCGACGAGCTGGACCTCGATCGCCTGCAGCCGGGACCGGTCACCAGCGCCGTCGAGCACGGCGAGCTGGGTCGAGCCACCGTCCTGCAGGGCGACGACGCCGTGGGGCGCCTCGACGAGCTGCCCGAATCCGCCGACGCCCTCACCTGGCTCCACCAGGCCCTCAGCGCGCAGCCGATCGTCATCGACGTGCCGGCGGGCGTCACCGTCGCCGACACCATCGTGATCCGTCACCAAGGCCCGGTCGTCGGCACCGCCGCCGCGCCGCAGCTCGTCGTGCGGGCCGGGGCGGACAGCGAGGTCCGGGTGGTCGAGGTCTTCGAGGGCGGCGAGGCCGGGTTGCTCCTGCCCGCCACCACGCTCACCGTCGACAACGCCGCGCGGGTCGGCTACGTCGGCGTGCAGGACCTGCATCGCGCCACGTGGTCGATCGGCACGCTGGAGATCACCGCCGAGTCCCAGGCCAACGTCAAGGCCGGGCTCGCCGGGTTCGGGGGCGACTACTCGCGGGTGCGCACCGACTGCCGTCTCATCGGTCGCGGCGCCACCGGCGACCTGCTCGCCGCCTACTTCGGTGACGGCGACCAGACCCTCGACTACCGCACCTTCCAAGACCACGTGGCGCCCGACACCACCAGCAACCTGCTGTTCAAGGGGACGGTCAGCGACCGCTCCCGGTCGGTCTACACGGGGCTCATCCACGTCGCGAAGACCGCCCGCGGCACGAACGCCTTCCAGACCAACCGGAACATCAAGCTGTCGGAGGAGGCGTGGGCCGAGTCGGTGCCCAACCTCCAGATCGAGAACAACGACGTCCATTGCAGCCACGCGTCGGCGGTCGGGCCCATCGACGAGGAGCAGCGCTTCTACCTCGAGAGCCGTGGCGTGCCGCCGCGGGTCGCGGAGCGGCTCATCGTGGCGGGGTTCTTCGCCGAGGTGTTCGACCTGCTGCCCGCCAGCGACCTGCGCCCCATGCTCGACGCGGCCGTCGCCGCCAAGCTCACGGCGGTCCTCGCATGACCGTCATCGAGCGCGTCGGACCGCTGGCCGACCTCCCCGAGGGCAAGGCGCACCGCGTCGAGATCGGCGACCACGTCATCACCCTCGTGCGCATCGGCGACGACGTCTACGCCATCGGCGACCGCTGCAGCCACCAGGACATCTCGCTGTCCGAGGGCGACGTCGACTGCGACGACAAGCTCATCGAGTGCTGGAAGCACGGCAGCGCGTTCTCGCTGGAGACGGGCGAGCCCGAGTCGCTGCCCGCCACCAAGCCGGTGCCCGTCTACGAGGCGCGCGTCGTCGACGGTGTGGTCGAGGTGGTGGTCCCGTGACGGCCCACGTCCTCGAGATCGCCGGGTTGCGCGCCGGGGTCGCCGGCAAGGAGATCCTCAAGGGGATCGACCTCACCGTGCGCTCCGGCGAGGTGCACGTGCTCATGGGCCCGAACGGCTCGGGCAAGTCCACGCTCTCGCACGTGATCATGGGACGGCCCGGGTACGAGGTGCTCGGCGGCACCGTCACGCTCGACGGCGTCGACCTCCTGGCGCTGGCGCCGTGGGAGCGCGCCCAGGCCGGCCTGTTCCTGGCCATGCAGTACCCCACCGAGGTGCCGGGTGTCGCGGTCGTCGACGTGCTCGAGGCGGCCTTCGCCGGGCTCGGGCGGGACACCGCCGACGTGCCGGGCCGGATCATCGCGGAGGCCGGGCGGATCGGGTTCGACGACCGCTTCCTCCACCGAGCCATGAACGTCGACCTGTCGGGCGGCGAGAAGAAGCGCAACGAGACGCTCCAGCTCGGCGTCCTCGAGCCCGCCATCGCCATCCTCGACGAGCTCGACTCGGGGCTCGACGTCGACGCGCTGCGGGCGTGTGCCCGCCGCATCGAGGCGGCCACCGAGGAGACCGGTCTCGGCGTCCTCGCCATCACCCACTACAACCGGCTCCTCCACGAGCTCAAGGCCGACCACGTCCACGTGCTGGCCGACGGCGTGATCCAGCGCAGCGGTGGCCCGGAGCTCGCCCTCGAGCTGGAGACCACCGGCTACGCCGGGTGGGAAGCCGACGGCGCCGACGTCATCGACAACGGCCACGCCGACCCCTTCGCAGACCCGCTCGCCTGACGCGCGGGTCCGCGGTGCGCGCGCGGCTGCGCGGTACCGTCCGCGGCGATGCTGGGACGCGCCGCCAAGATCGATCGCGATGCCACCGCGGTCGACCGCCGGCGGCGCGCGCCGATCGAGCGCGCCATCGAGCGTGGCGAGGTGCAGGTGGTCTTCCAGCCGGTCGTGCGGCTCGTCGACGGCGCGACCGTGGGGTACGAGGCGCTCGCTCGCCTGGGTGAGCGCGGTGACGCGCCGGCTCCATGGTTCCAGCTGGCGCGCGAGCTCGGCCTCGGCACCGAGCTCGAGCTGGCTTGCCTGACCGCGATCGCCCAGCAGGGCTTGCTGCCCGGCGAAGGGCTGCTGTTCGTCAACGTCAGCCCGGCCACGCTGCTCCACCCCCGGATGCACGAGCTGTGCGAGCCGCTGGCCAACCGCCTCGTCGTCGAGCTCACCGAGCACATCGAGGTGGTCGACTACAACGCGCTCCGCCCGATCATCGACCGTTGGGCCGCCCGCGGCGCCCGCCTGGCGGTCGATGACACCGGTGCCGGCTACGCCAGCCTCCGGCACGTCCTCGAGCTGGCCCCGCACTTCCTGAAGCTCGACCGCACGGTGGTCGGCGGCGTCGACCAGCACGCCGCCCGCCGGGCCCTGGTCGCCGCCCTCGTGACCTTCGCCGACGAGGTGCACACCACCGTGATCGCCGAAGGGGTCGAGCGGTGGAGCGAGGCGCAGGCCCTCCGCGACATCGGCGTGCACCTCGCCCAGGGGTTCGCCTTCGGCCGCCCGGCCGTCCGGCGGCAGCCGGGGGCGTGGCCCGCGAAGGAGCGGATCTCGAGCGCCGCCGGCCGGCTCCGCGCGGTACCGGAACCGGTGGCAGGGGTAAGCAGGAGACATGCCCGACGTCCCTGACATCCCCGACGGCTGGAGCGTGGTCGACGATCACCTCCACCGTGAGCTGACCTTCTCCGACTTCGACGAGGCCTTCGCCTTCATGACCGGCGTGGCGGCCGAAGCCCGCCGCCTGGACCACCACCCCGACTGGTCCAACTCCTGGAACAAGGTGGTGATCGACATCGTCGACCACTCCGCCGGGAGGATCACCGAGAAGTGCACCGAGCTGGCCAGCGCGATCAACGCCGTCGGCACCAGCTGAGCGCTACTCGCCGGTGAGGCCGTCGATCGACTCTCGGATGAGGTCGACGTGACCGTTGTGGCGCGCCGTCTCCTCGATCATGTGCAGCAGGATCCACCGCAGCGTGAACGCCTGGCCCTTCTCAGGGCCGTGACGGGACGTGGCCACGGCTCGCTGGTCGAGTGACTCGGCGGCCGCGACGATCGCCCGGCTGCGCGCGCAGCTCTCGGCGTACTGCGCGAGGAGCTGCTCGGGGGTGTCGGCGGCAGCGGTGTGGAGCTCCCAGTCGCGATCGGCCTCCCAGTCGACGCTGGCCCACGGCTCCGGCATGGGTTCGCCGAGGAAGTCCTCGATGAACCACGAGTCCTCCACGAGGGCGAGGTGCTTCACCAGGCCGCCGATCGTGAGCGTCGAGCTCGGGATCGTCTGCGCCAGCTCGGCCTGGGTGAGCCCGGAGGCCTTCCACACGAGCGTGGCGCGGTGGTAGTCGAGGTACGCCGACAGCATCGTGCGCTCGTCGGCACCGAACGCAGGGTCGACGCGCTGCGGTTCGAGGTGCGGCACGGGCTACGCGCTGGCGGGCTCGCCGAGCGCCTGCAGCAGGGTGTTCCAGGAGAGCGTGGCGCACTTGATCCGCACGGGGAACTTCACCACGCCCCTGAGCGCTTCGAGGTCGCCCAGCTTGACCTCGGCGGCGTCGGCGACAGCACCCTCGGCCTCCTCACCGTCGAGCGACTGCTCGTGGATCGACATCATCCCCTTGAACGCGCGGGTGAGGGCCTGCACCTCGTCGAGGGTCTTGCCCTTGACCGCCGCTGACATCATCGACGCCGACGACTGGCTGATCGAGCAGCCCTGGCCGCCGATGCGGATGTCCTCGACGGTGCCGTCCTTCACGTCGACGTAGACCACGATCTCGTCGCCACAGAGCGGGTTGAAGCCCTCGACCCGCGTCGCCGGCGGCGCGGGGAGCTCCCCGCGGTTCCGAGGGGAGCGGTAGTGGTCGAGGATGATCTCTCGGTACAGGTCTTCCAGGCCAGGCATGCGGGTTGCGATCCTAACTAGTGGTCACGAGGCGAAGAACGTGGCGGCGGCCTCGATGGCGTCGCCCAGAGCATCGATGTCGGCGTCGTCGTTGTAGACGTACAGGGAGGCACGGGCGGTGGCGGCCACGCCGAGCTCGCGCATGAGGGGCTTGGCGCAGTGGTGGCCGGCCCGGACGCACACCCCGTGCTCGTCGAACACCTGGGTGAGGTCGTGGGGGTGGAGGTCGCCGTAGGAGAAGGACATGACGCCGCCCCGCTCGGCCGGCTCGGACGGCCCGTGGATCGTGAGCTCGTCACCGAACCGCTCCGACAGGGAGCGGAGCGCGTACGCCGTGAGGGACACCTCGTGCTCGCGCACGGCGTCCATCCCGAGCCCGTCGAGGTAGTCGACCGCCGCGCCCAGGCCGACCGCCTCGGCGATCGGCGGGGTGCCCGCCTCGAACTTCCACGGGAGCTCGTTGGTGGTGAACCCCTCCTTGGTGACGTTCAGGATCATCTCGCCGCCCGTCAGGAACGGGGGGGTGGCCTCGAGGATCTCGGAGGTGCCCCAGAGCACGCCGATGCCCGTGGGGCCGCACATCTTGTGGCCGGTGAAGGCGGCGAAGTCGGCGCCCCAGGCCTGCACGTCGGTGGCGAGGTGGGGCACGTACTGGGACGCGTCGATCACCGCGATGGCGCCGGCCTCGTGAGCGGCGGTGACGAGTCGCTCGACGGGGAGCAGCGTGCCGAGCACGTTGGACATGGCGGCGAAGCTCACGACCTTGGCCCCGTCGACCAGCCGGTCGAGGTCGGTCAGATCGAGGTGGCCGTCGGCCCGGATCGGGATCCAGCGGACCTCGACGCCGAGCTCGTCGTGGAGCTGGTGCCACGGGACGATGTTGGCGTGGTGCTCCAGCTCGGTGAGCACCACCGCGTCGCCGGCGGTGAGGTTGGCCCGGCCCCAGGCCTTGGCTACGAGGTTCAGCGCTTCGGTGGCGTTCTTGGTGAAGACGACCTCGCGCGACGCGGGCGCCCCGATGAAGCGGGCGACCTTGGCGCGGGCACCCTCGAGGGCGGCGGTGGCCTCCTCGGCGATCTGGTAGGTGCCCCGGTGGACGTTGGCGTTGGACTGCTCGTAGTAGCGCTCCATCGCGTCGAGGACGGCGCGGGGCTTCTGCGAGGTGTTGGCCGAGTCGAGGTAGACGAGGCGCCCGCCGTGGACCTCCCGCTCGAGGATCGGGAAGTCCTTCTTGATGGCGGCGACGTCGAGCGGATCGTTCATCGCCATGCCTCGTAGCCCTCACGCTCGAGGCGCTCGGCCAGCTCGGGGCCACCCGAGTCGACGATCTTCCCGTCGATGAGGATGTGCACCACGTCGGGCTCGAGGTGGTCGAGCAGCCGCTGGTAGTGGGTGATGGCGAGCACGCCGAGCTCCGGGCGGTCGCGCCGCACCTCCTGCACGCCCTGGGCGACGACCTTGAGGGCGTCGATGTCGAGGCCGGAGTCGGTCTCGTCGAGGATGGCGATCTCGGGCTCGAGGATGGCCATCTGGAGGATCTCGTTCCGCTTCTTCTCACCGCCGGAGAAGCCCTCGTTGAGGAAGCGGTCGGCGAAGGAGGGGTCCATGTCGAGCCGCTCCATCCACTCCATGATCGACAGGCGCAGCTCCAGCACCGACAGGTCGATGCCCTTGCGGGCCGAGAGGGCCTGGCGCAGGAAGTTGATGACGGAGACGCCCTGCACCTGCTGGGGGTACTGGAAGGCCAGGAACATGCCGGCCTTGCCCCGGATCTCGGTGTCCCAGGACGTGATGTCGTCGCCCTTGAACACGATCCGGCCCCCGGTGACCTCGTACTCGGGGGAGGCGAGCAGCGTGGACGCCAACGTGGACTTGCCGGAGCCGTTGGGCCCCATCAGGGCGTGCACCTCGCCCGCCGCGACGGTGAGATCGACCCCGTTCAGGATGTCAGGGGCGTCCGCGACGCCCGTGGGGCGGGCTCGCAGACCCTCGATCTGGAAGAGGGGCACTACGGGGGGCATGGCCCCCAGTGTATTAGCACTATGGCGATAGTGGAAAAGAGGTCAGGCGGTGTCTGAGGTCGACGGGGGAGCGTCGTGCAGGCCGTCCTTGAACTCCTTCTGGGCCTTCCCGAGCGACCGGGCCAGCTCGGGCACCTTCTTGCTGCCGAACATGAGCAGGAGCACGACGAGGACGATGAGCATCTCGGGACCGGCGAAGTTCATGCCCTGTCTACGGAGCCAGGCAGCCCCCGGATGGCGGTGGCGTCACCAGCCCCGGTCGATCCACTCCTGGAGGTGGGGGCGCTCGGCCCCGATCGTGGTGCGGTCGCCGTGGCCGGGCAGCACGATGGTGTCGGCCGGGAGGGTGAAGAGCTTGCGGTCGACCGACTCGATGATGGTGTCGAAGTCGCCGCCCTCGAAGGTGGTGTTGCCGGGACCGCCGGGGAACAGGGTGTCGCCGCTGAAGATCACCGGATAGCCCTCGAGGAGGAAGCACATCGACCCGGGCGTGTGCCCTGGGGTGTGGATCGTGTGCAGCTTCAGGCGGCCGACGTCGATCACGGAGTCGTCCTCGATCACCTCGTCGTAGCTCGGGAGCATGGCCGCGTCCTGGGCGGTGACCCCGACGGAGTAGCCGGCGTCCCGCAGCTGCGGCACCGCCTGGATGTGGTCCCAGTGGCCGTGCGTCTCGAGGACGCGCCGCACCCCCAGCTGCTGGCAGAGCTCGAGCAGGAGCTCGTGCTCGTTGGCGGCGTCGAGGAGCACGGCGTCACCGGTCTCGGTGCACCGCAGGACCAGGACGTTGTTGTCGACGGGGCCCACGACCACCTGGTGGATCTCCACTCCGGTGGCGTCCCAGATCAGCGTGTCGGTCATGCTGACGAGCGTATGCCGCGGTGGTGGAACGTCGACCAGCTCGACCGGCGCATCCTGCTGATCGCCGTCCCCGCCTTGGGGTCGCTGCTCGTCGAGCCGATCTACGTCCTCACCGACACGGCCGTGGTCGGCCGACTCGGGACCGTCCCGCTCGGTGGGCTCGCCCTCGCCTCGACCGTGCTGAACACGCTGGTGTGGGTGTTCAACTTCCTCTCCTACGGCACCACCGTTCGGGTGGCGGTGCGCCGCGGGCGCGGCGACCCGGAGGGCGCGGCCACCGACGCCCTGCAGGCGCTGTGGTTGGCGCTGGGCATCGGCGTGGCGGTGGCGATCGGCATCGGGCTGGCGGCTCAGGGGCTGGTCGGGCTCGTCGGCGACGACCCTGCGGTGATCGACCAGGGGGTCACGTACCTGCGGGTGAGCGTGGTGGGCGTGCCGTTCCAGTTCGTCACCATCGCGTGCATCGGGTACCTCTACGGCCTCCCCGACACCAAGCGGCCGTTCCTCGTCCTCGCCTTCGCCACGGCCGCCAACCTGGTGCTCGAGCTGGTGCTCGTGTTCGGCCTCGACTGGGGCATCGCCGGGAGCGCGTGGGGCACGGTCCTCGCCCAGGTGCTCAGCGCGGGGGTGTTCCTGGCCCTCGTCGTGCCGAGCCTCCGCGCCGACGGGCTCCGCCACCTCAGCGTGGTGCCGTCGGTGATGTGGGCGGTGGTGAAGGTGGGCGCTCACCTCGTGCAGCGCACGGGCTTCCTCCTCGCGACGCTCGCGGTCGCCACCGCCGCTGCCAGCCGGGTCGGTACGGCCGAGTTGGCCGGCCACCAGATCGCCGCCCAGCTGTTCCTGTTCCTCGCCATCGGCGTCGACATGTTCAAGGTGTCGGGCCAGTCCCTCGTCGGCCACGCGCTGGGCGCCGGCCGGCCTGACGAGGCGCGGGACGTGGTCGACCACCTCTACGGCTGGGCGTGGCGAGCCGGCCTGCTCCTCACCGTCGTCACCCTGGCGCTGTCGCCGGTCCTGCCGCGACTGTTCAGCGACGACCCTGCCGCCCGGCACGCGGCGACCATCGCGCTGGTGGTGCTCGCGGTCATGCAGCTGCCGGCCGCGGTCACCTTCGTCACCGACGGCATCCTCATGGGCGCCAACGACTTCCGCGACCTGCGCTGGCAGACGACCTTGGCGTTCGCGGCGTGCTTGCCGGTGTTCGTCGCCGTGCTCGCCCGCCCGTCGCTGGGCATCGTGACCGTGTGGCTCGGGATGCTCCTGTGGATCTGCATCCGGGCCGTGAAGAACCACGCACGCGTGCAGGGCGACCGCTGGATGGAGAGCGCCGACGGCGTGACCTGAGGCGTGCCACACTGAGGGTCGTGAAGCGGGCTGTGCTTCTTCTGAGCGTGTTGTTCGGCGCGTCCGCGCTGGTCCCAGGCGGCGCGTCCGCCTCGGTCTCCGGCGCCGCGCCGGAGGCCGTGCCCGTCCGGGCGGAGCTCCCGCGGGTGTTCCTCGACACCACCTACGTGCCGGCCACCGGGGCGAGCATCCCGGTGCACGCCGGCGACGACCTCCAGGCCGCGCTCGATGCCGCCGACGCCGGCGACGAGCTCGTCCTCGATGCGGGCGCCACCTTCACCGGAAGCTTCATCCTCCCGGACAAGCCCGGCCAGGCGACCATCGTGGTGCGGAGCTCGCAGCTGGCGGCGCTCCCCGCGGAGGGCGTGCGGGTCGGGCCCGAGCACGCGGCCTCGATGCCTCGCATCCAAGCCCCCACCAACTTCGGTGCCATCACCACGGCGCCCGGGGCGCACGACTGGAGGTTCGTCGGCATCGAGCTCGGCGTCGCTCCGGGAGTGGGCAACACCGGCGTGCTGCGGCTCGGCAACGGCGACGAGGCGACGAAGGCCGACCTGCCGAGCGACATCGTCGTCGACCGCTGCTGGCTCCACGGCACCGCCACCAACGCGGCGCGGCGGGGCGTGTCGCTGAACGGGCGGCGCATGGCCGTCATCGACTCCTACCTGTCCGACTTCCACGAGGTCGGCGCCGACGCCCAGGCCATCGCCGGGTGGAACGGCCCGGGCCCGTTCAAGATCGTCAACAACCACCTGGAGGGCTCGGGCGAGAACGTCATGTTCGGAGGCGCCGACTCCGCGGTGCCGAACATCGTGCCGAGCGACATCGAGATCCGCGGGAACCACCTGTTCAAGCCGTTGAGCTGGCGCGTCGGCGACCCGTCGTACGCCGGCATCCACTGGTCCGTGAAGAACCTCTTCGAGCTCAAGTCGGCCCGCCGCGTGCTCGTCGAGGACAACCTGATGGAGAACAACTGGGGGGATGCGCAGACCGGCTTCGCCATCAACCTGAAGTCGGCGAACCAGGACGGCGACGCGCCGTGGTCGGGGACGAGCGACGTCACCTTCCGCGACAACGTCGTGCGCCACAGTGGCAACGCCATCACCATCGCCGGCCGCGACCCGCACACCGAGGAGCTCACCCGTCGCGTCACGATCGAGGGCAACCTCTTCTACGACATCGACGCCGATGCGTGGAAGGGCTCGGGGATCTTCCTCCAGGTGGTCAGCGGCCCGAAGCCACCCGGTGGCACCACGCAGGAAGGGCCGGCGAACCTCCTCGTCGCCCACAACACGGTGATCCACACCGGGAACATCCTCGTGGCCGACGGGGGCAAGAGCCAGCGCTTCGGGTTCACCGACAACATCGTCGGTCACGGCCGGTTCGGCGTGAAGGGGAGCAGCAAGGGCGAGGGGATCCAGACCCTCGAGTTCTTCTTCCCCGGCTACAAGTTCACCCGCAACCTGATCACCGACGACGACGAGGACACCGCGGCGCTGTACCCGCCAGGCAGCTTCTTCCCGGCCACGTGGGCCGACGTCGGGTTCGTCGACTTCGCCGGTGGCGACTACCGGCTCGACCCCGCCAGCCCCTACGCGGGCGTGGGCAAGGGCGGCACCGATCCCGGGGCCGACATCGGCGTCGTCCCCTGACCATGGCTGGTTGACCTCCGGCCCGAGACCTCGCCGAGGCACTCGGCGTGAACATGCACACCGTGCTGCGGGCCGAGGGGGACCTGCGCGACGAGGGGCTGGTCGAGATGCGCCGCCGACGCGGCGTGATCGTGCGAGCGGCCGGCGACACGCGCGCGCCTCGTCGAGCTGGCGCGCGAGCTGACCACCGAGGCGACGCGGCAAGGCCTCACCAAGGCCGAGCTGCGGCGGTTGATCGAGGAGGTGTCCTGATGGGACTCGAGATGGATCGAACACAACGGCGGGCCCGCCGCCTCCTGTTCGCCGCTGGCTCCCTGCTCCTCGTGGTCATCGGCACCGTGGTCCTGCTCTCCTTCGGTGGGGACGGGGCCAGCACCGGGTTCGTCGTGCTCGCCGTCGGGCTCGCGATGGTGTCGTCCATGAGCGTCGACGTCGCCGTCAGCGATCAGGGCGTCCGCGTGCGAGCCGATGCGCTGCACTGGCCCCACGTGCAGCTCGAGCTCGATGAGATCGAGGCGGCGCGCGCCATCGACCTGCGCCTCCGGCTCTTCCGCCGCGCCGCCGGGGTGCTCCGGGCCGGGCCGGCCATCGAGCTGGACCTCACCGGAGGCCGCCGGTTCGCGGTCACCGTCGACGACACCGACGAGGCGGCGGCGGTCCTCAACGGCCTCTTCGCCCGCGCCAGCCGCTGAGGTACCGTTCCCGCTGGAGGTACTGACTTCGACGACCTGACGCCCGCGCCCTCGATGGCGATCCCGCAGATGGATCCCCCTGGCGCGCCCCGTTCGGTTTCGACGAAGCGAGGTGCCTCCTGTCGCGGCGCTTCACGCGCACACGCGAAGACTTCCGCTGCGCCCGGTGTGACGAACCGGTCGCCGGCAACGGCTACACGAACCACTGTCCGCGCTGCCTCTGGTCGATGCACGTCGACGTGCACCCAGGCGACCGGGCGGCGACCTGTCGCGCCCTGATGGAGCCCATCGGCGTTCTCTACGAGCGGGGAGCGTTCGTCGTCGTCCACGAGTGCCTCGGCTGTGGCGTGACCCGACGCAACCGGGCGGCCGACGACGACGACGTGATGCGGCTGCTGGCGTAGCGACTACGCGTCGATCGGGCTGAGGACCTCGAACCCGAGCGCGTCGGCGGCCGGGATCTGCTGGCGCTCGAAGGTGAGGTAGCGAACCGGCCCGGGCAGCCGGTCGGCGGCGGCGAGGTGGATGGCGTCGACGATGCGCACGCCGTAGGTGGCGCCGATCTCCACCGCTCGCGCCATGCACCGGTCGTCCATCGGCACCACCCAGAACGCCTCCCACTCGTCGCGAAGGCCGCGCCAGAGCTCGGCCTGCTGCCGCGCCGACACCGACGCCCGGTGGAGCACCAGCTGGGCCTCGGTGCGCACGAGCGCCGACGCGCACCACGCGTCGTCACCCGCCATCGCATCGACGACGACGGCCCGGTGTCGGTCGTGCAGGTACCGCCGCACCAGCGCGGACGTGTCGACGTAGAGGCTGCGGCTCCGAGCGTGGCTGGCGCTCGTGTCTCCGCTCGCGTCGAGCGTCATCCGCCGCGCACCTCGGCGAGCACGCGGTCCAACCGCACGTCCACCGCCGTGTCGACCGCCTCCGGCGGCGCCGGCCGGTCTCGACGAGGTGGCTCCACCAGACCGGCGGCGGCCAGCTCCGTCAGCGACGGCGCCCCGGACGACTCCAGCGGTCCCAGCTGCGCCACCGGGCGCCCGTCGATCGTGATGACGACGCGCTGGCCCGCGCCGGCCTGGCGCACGGCGGCCGCCAGGTTCGCCCGCAGCTCCCGGGCACCGATCTCGTCCATCGGCAGAAGTGTACGCATGCGTACACATCCCCGATGGCGACGGCCGGCGAACCGGGATAGAACGCCGCCCATGAACTTCGCATTCTCAGAAGAGCAGGAAGAGCTCCGCCGCATCACCCGCCAGTTCCTCGAGAGCAAGTCGCCCGAGGCCGAGGTGCGCCGCCTCATGGACACCGACGAGGGCTACGACCCCGCCGTGTGGAGCCAGATGGCCAACGAGCTGGGGCTGCAGAGCATGATCGTGCCGGAGGAGTTCGGTGGCCAGGGCTTCACGTTCGTGGAGCTCACCGTGGTGCTCGAGGAGATGGGCCGCGCCCTGCTGTGCGCCCCGTACTTCAGCTCCGCCGTCCTGGCCACCAGCACGCTGCTCCACGCCGGCGACGACGCCGCCAAGAAGGAGCACCTGCCCGGCATCGCGTCCGGCGAGACGATCGCCACCGTCGCCTTCACCGAGCCCAACGGCAAGTGGGACGAGAGCGGCATCGAGGCCACCGCCACCAAGAGCGGTGACGGCTACTCGATCACCGGCACGAAGATGTTCGTGCTCGACGGCAACGTCGCCAACCTCCTGCTGGTCGCGGCCAAGACCGACGCCGGCGTGTCGATCTTCTCGGTCGACCCGGCTGACCGCGTCGGTCACCCGCACGAACCTGGCGACGATGGACCAGACCCGCAAGCAGTCGAAGATCGAGCTCGCCTCGACTCCCGCCACGCTCATCGGCACCGACGGCGCCGGCTGGGCCACCCTCGAGCGGGTGCTCGACCTCGCCGCGGTGGCACTGGCCGCCGAGCAGGTCGGCGGCGCCCAGAAGGTGCTCGAGACCGCGGTGCAGTACGCCAAGGACCGCGTGCAGTTCGGTCGCCCGATCGGCTCCTTCCAGGCCATCAAGCACAAGTGCGCCGACATGCTCCTCGAGGTCGAGTCGGCCAAGTCCGCCGCCTACTACGCGGCGTGGTGCGCCGCCGAGCTGAACGACGAGCTGCCGTCGGTGGCCAGCCTGGCCAAGGCCTACTGCTCCGAGGCGTACTTCCACGCCGCCGCCGAGAACATCCAGATCCACGGCGGCATCGGCTTCACCTGGGAGCACCCTGCCCACCTGTACTTCAAGCGGGCCAAGTCGTCCGAGCTCCTCTTCGGCGACCCCACCTACCACCGCGAGCTCCTCGCCCAGCGCATCGGGATCTAGGTTCCGTGAGGGGGCGCACGCGGCCCCCTCGTGCTCGCCCCGTCACTGGATGGCGTTGATCGGCGCGGGCGACGGGTCGACGGCCATGACGTCGTAGCCGGCTTCCTCGAGGGCTTGGATGGCGGGGCCCCACTCCTCGCTGGTGCGGAACGCCCGGACCGCGTACCAGACGGACCAGCCGAGCAGGAGCGCCGTGAGCGGCATGCCGGTGATGAAGTTCACGCCGAGGAACGCCTCGACGGAGCTGGTCTGCAGGGTGGCGAGCCGGAGCCCGCTCCGAGCCAGCAGGTAGACGCCCCACACCAGCGACACCCGTCCGAAGATGTGCCGGAACGTCGCGGACGAGCGGACGAAGTCTGGGAACGGGTACATCTCGTCGGCGAACGCGCCGGCGAGCGGGCGTCGCAGCACGACGGAGCCGACGAACGCCAGGCCGTAGAGCCCGTTGATGATCACCGGCTGGGCCAGGTAGAGCCGTTCGCTGCCGCTGGCCAGGCCCACGACGGCCTGGAACAGGGCCATGCCGAGACCGATGCGGGCCATCAGCCCGCTGCGCTCGTGCTGGCGCTCCCAGTGCGACGCGGCGAGGGCGGCCACCGTCGCCAGGACGATCCCGGCCACCAGGCCGACGAGCCGCCAGCCGACGTAGAAGGCGAGCATCGGTCCCATGGCGTCGCGGGCGAAGCGCGGACCCGACCCGAGCATGATGTCGCGCACCCGGACCGGCGGGACCTCGAAGGACGGCTGGTTCTCCATGGGTCGACCGTACGACGGGGTCCGGTCGGCGGGCATCGGCCCGCAGTCGGTTCGAGTCGTCAGACCGGGGTCTGACCGTCGCCCGGCGCGCCAGGCTCCACGAGCCCGTGGTCGAACGCGAACACGATGGCCGCGGAGCGGTCTCGGAGCTCGAGCTTCGTGAAGATGTGCCCGATGTGGCTCTTCACGGTGCCGTCGCTGATGAACAGCGTCGACCCGATCTCCGCGTTGCTCGCCCCGCGCCCGATCAGGGCCAGCACGGCCCGCTCTCGTTCGGTGAGCTCGGCCAGCCGAGCGGTCGCCTGGGCGTGGGGGAGGGCGGTGGCTCGGTAGGCATCGAGGACCCTCCCGGCCACCGCGGGGTCCAGCCAGGCACCACCCTCGCCGACCGTCCGCGTGGCTCGGATGAGATCCTCACCAGGCGCGTCCTTGAGCAGGAACCCGGCGGCGCCCGCCGCCAGCGCGGCGGCCACGGTCTCGTCGTCGTCGAACGTGGTCAGGATCAAGATCGGCGGCGCACCTTCTGCCTGCCGCACGCGCCGCGTCGCCTCGGCGCCGTCCATGCGCTTCATCCGCACGTCCATCAGCACCACGTCGGGCGCGTGGGCGGCGACGGCGGCCTCGACCTCGTCGCCGTCGGCACACTCGCCGACGATCTCGATGTCGGGCTCAGGCTCGAGGATCCGCACCAGACCGGCGCGGACCAACGGCTGATCGTCGACGAGGAGGACCCGGATCAGCTCGTGACCTCGGGAAGCCGGCACTCGACGAGCCACGCGTCAGCACCATCGGGACCGGCGGAGAAGGTGCCGCGGAGCGCTTCCACGCGCTCGCGCATCCCCCGGAGCCCGTTGCCGGGCCCGTCATGGTCGTCGTCTCGGCGCTGGCCGCCGCGGGAGCACACGCGGACCCGCAGGTCGCCGTTCACCTCGACGTCGACGACCGTCGACGAGCCGGGCTGGTGACGCACGGCGTTGGCAAGGGACTCCTGCACGACGCGGAAGGCGGTCAGGCCGGCCGGGGCGGCCACGTCGTCCAGGCCGCCCTCGACCGCCAGGCGGACGTCGACGCCGGCGGCCACGAACCCGTCGACGAGGTGCACGATGTCGACCGCAGCGGGCTGCGGGGCGTCGATGCCCCCGTCGCCGTCCGTGCGCAAGAGGCCCACCGTCTGGCGGATCTCGTTCAGGCTGGCCCGACCCATCTGCTCGGCCTCGAGCAGGGCTTCGGTGGCGGCTTCGTGGTCGCCGCGGCCCACCGCGAGCCGGGCGGCGGTGATGTGCAACATCGTCACCGTGAGCGAGTGCGCGATGACGTCGTGCACCTCACGGGCGATCCGCTGGCGTTCGTCCGTAGCCGCCTTGGCGGCAAGGTCGCCTTCGGCCGCCTTGAGGTCGGCCATCGACTCGATCAGCTTGCGCAGGACCGATCCGATCGTGACGCCGATGACGACGGCCCCCAGCCAGATCGGCAGGGCACCGAAGTGGTCGTCGACGAACCAGCGACCGAGCGGCAGCGCGACGCACACGACGATCACTCCGGCGGCGACGCGGCGGGAGGCGGTGGCGACGATCTCGCCGGCGAGGAAGGTGGCGATCAGCAGGTTCGCCTGCGACGGTCCGTCGGTGTCCTGCAGACCGACTGACGCGGGGGACCAGTTGAGGATCGCGAGCGGGATGAGCACCATCGCGGCGTAGACGACGGGCGGCACCGGGCGGATGATCGCGATGCCCGCGGGGAGGATCGCCAGGGCGAGGAGGGCGATGAACAGCCAACGGCGTTCGACGTCGGCGGAGATGCCGGTGAGCACCCCCGTGGTGAGGAACCCGAGGAACATCGCCTGGTTGGTCCACTCGGGGAAGGCGTGCTGCTCGTCGAGCTCCTCGATGCCGGGGCGTCCGCCCAGGATCCGCGGGTAGGGCACGGGCAGATCCTCTCACGCAGTCCAGCGAACGGGGGCAACGGCGCGCGGCCTCGGCGCGGGCACTTCGACTCGCTCGACCAGCTCGCCCGCCCGCTTCAGCACTCCCAGCAGGTGGGCGGTGGCGCGGCGGGGCGCACCGTCGATCGAGATCGAGACCTCGCATCGCCACACGCTGACGGGGGTGACGTCGAGGGAGGCGCGGCCCTGGCGTCCCTTCCAGTGCCAGGTGGCGGGGAGGGAGATGGCGCACAGGTCGCCGATCACCCGCCGAGACCCGGCCGGTCCGTCGACGGTGATGCTCAGCTCGTCCGTGGCGATGCCGTCGGCGAGGCGGTCGGCGGCCACGAGGAACGGCGCGGGGATGATGCGCTGCACGATGGTGGGCGTGGTGGTCATGGGCCCACCGTGACGGACGGGCGGCCGACGCACATCGTCCGCGAGTCGGGAACCGCGCCTCCGACCACGGGCTGACACGTAGCCTCGCGGCGTGTCCCTCGTCTACCTCGCGATCGGCGCGGTGCTCGTGTTCGCCATCGCCGCGGCGTTCGTCGGATCGGAGGCGTTCCGGCTGGGTCACGAGACGCCGTCGGCGATCTTCGACATGGACGAGGCGCTCCGGGACGTGGGCGACGCCCTCCCCGACGCCGTGCAGGCCCGCCTCACCTACGAGGAGCTGCACCAGCTGATCACCGCCAGCCTCCACCACCTGGAGTCCAAGGGCCTGGCGGCCGCCCCGGGCCGTGACGTGCGGGTGGTCGGCGAGCGGGACGAGGTGGTGGTGGCGGAGGACGACGCCGTGGCCGTGGTGCTGGGCGCCGTCGACAAGGAGGGTCTCGAGGTGAGCGACGAGGACGCCTACGAGGTCATCCGGGCCCTCCTCGGGCACCTCGACCGGATCGGCGCCCTGGGCCCCCGAGCCTGATCACAAACTGCCACCGCGCGGCCCCGATCTCGTGGTTCACTGGTGCCACCAGAGAAGGGAGGTGGTCCACAAGATGAACGACTGTTGTAGTGGGACCCTGGAGGTGGCTGGCCGCTAGTGCGGCTCGCTGGACCACCTGGCGTAGACCAAGCCAGTCACTGCTGGAGCGGCGTTCGGGGAGTGGTCCCTCCCGCTGGCCCTTTCTGGGCGGCGTCCTCCGGTTCCAATCCCAGTGATCAACGAGAACGGGGATCGCGTCGAGCTCGATGCGGTCCCCGTTCCGCGTCCACCGGTAGGTTGCAGCCGATGGAACGGCCCACCCGGTTCGAGCACCACCGCTTCCTCGGCGACAAGCGCACGCAGGCGGTCTACGACCTCGACACCTTCACCGAGTCAGACGTCATCGACGAGCTGATGGCCGCCGAGACCTACCTCTGCTTCGGACCCGACACCCTCGCCGAAGCGCGCAACCGCGGGTATCGCCTGGCCCCGGGCCACCCTGTCGCCGACGACGCCGGCGAGTAGCGGCACCGGCCGGTGGAGCATCGCTTCCCGTCGAGCGGGAACCTGCTGGCGGCCCACCTCGCCCGCCCGCCCATGCGGGCCGACGTCACCAAGGTGCCCGCGGTCGTGCTCGCCCACGGCTACCCGAGCGACGTCAGCGCGGCGGCGGTGGCCGCCTCAGCGTTGCCGGAGCTGGCCGACCGGCTCGCCGCGGAGATGGGGTGGCTGGCGATGGCCCTGGCGTTCCGCGGGTGCGGCGCGTCCGAGGGGAGCTTCTCGCTGGGCGGCTGGCTGGACGACCTGCGCGCCGCCGTCGACCACCTCCAGGCCACCGAGCAGGTGTCGGGGGTGTGGCTGGTGGGCTTCGGCACCGGCGGGGCGCTGGCCATCTGCGCGGCCGCCGAGGCGCCGGCCGTCCGCGGCGTCGCCAGCCTCGGCGCGCCGGCCGACTTCGACGACTGGGCCTCCCATCCGAAGCGGCTCCTCGAGCACGCCCGCGAGGTCGGCATGATCACCGAACCCAGCTTCCCCGCCGACCTCGACGGCTGGTCGCGCGAGCTCAAAGAGCTCCGGGCGGTGGCGTCGGCACCGCAGCTCGCGCCGCGACCGCTGCTGGTGGTGCACGGCAGCGACGACGACCTGGTCCCGGTGTTCGACGCGCGGGTGCTGGTGGATGCCCACGGCGCGGCCGACCTGCGGATCATGAACGGCGCCGGTCACCGCCTCCGGCACGATCCCCGCGCGGTCGCGGTGCTACTCGGCTGGCTCGACCGACAGGTCGCCGACGTCGCGCGCGTGCGGCAGGTCGGCTCGATCTGAGTCGTCGGTCGGCGCTGGCGGCGCGGCCTTGTCGAACCGTCCGACGATCCGATCGGCCAGCTCGGTGGGCAGGAACGCCAGGTACGCCAGGTAGATGGCGATGCTGAAGAACCCGATGTCGAGGAACACGTCGATGCCCAGGTGGAAGAGCACACCGGCGCCGAGCACCCCCAGGCGCAGCCGTCGCGGCCAGATGATCACGATGAACGCCGCCTCGAACGCGAGGGCCGACCACGTGAACAGGTTGAGGAGCACGTCCTGCTCGAAGAGCCACTCCGGCGCCACGAACCGCTGCAGGTCTTCGATGCGCAGGGAGAGCGCGATGGCGGTGCCCTCGTGCCAGGTGTCGCCGCGTGCCTTCGTCCAGGCGGAGAGCAGGTAGCCCAGGGCGAGCTCGAGCTGCAGCAGCCGCATCGCGAACGGCGCTCGCAGCAGGTTGGGGATGCGCCCGCGCCGGCGGGCCCGAGCGGCGTCGATCGACCACAGCAACCCGCACGGCGCCAGCATCACCGCGATGCCGACCTGTCGAAGCAGCAGGTCGCCGGAGTTGAAGATGGCGGTGTTCGCCCGCTGCAGCATGATCAGGCAGAGCACGGCCAGCGCGGAGCTCAGGCGGGTCCTGAAGCCGACCATCGTGCACAGCGATGCCACGAGCAGGAGCAGGCACGTCGCCATCCCCGCCCCGTCCCACGGGATGTGGGGGAGGAGGTCCCACGAGCCCGCCACGCCCGCGCGGTCGTAGAGCAGCTCACCCTCGGTGAAGAACGGATCGATGTCGGGCAGCAGGCTCACCGCCCAGACGGCCGTCACGGCACCCCAGCCGACCCGGACCAGCGTCATCGGCGCGGTGCTCTGCGGCGCGAAGAAGAAGTCGTCCCACGGGTTGCGGTAGCGCACCTCGCCGGCGGCCTGGGCGTCCGCCGGGATCATGCGCAGCCCTCGCCCTCGGCCGGGACGTAGGTGCAGTACGTGAACTCCTGGTACGGCGGTTGCTCACCCACGAGCGCGTTCTGGTGGAACAGGCGCACGAGCTCGACCCTCGCGACGGGAGAGGGGCGGTCGGCGTACAGGCCGGCGACCCAACGCGCCGTCGGCGCCCACAAGCTCCTGAAGTCGTCGGACCGCACCCGCTCCAGCCACTTGCGCCAGCGGTAGTACCGGAAGTTGGCACCGATGCGCGCCCCTTGCGGGAGGTGCCACACGGCGGTCGTCCCGTCGGCGAAGGTGACCCGGCCCTCGAGTCGCAGGCTGGTCTGACGTGGATCAGGAGCGAAGACGCCCCACTGCTGCTCGGTGGCGACGGCGCGGATGAGCGAGTTCGACTCGTCGCCGACCAGGTCGAACATGGCCGACCCAGGAGGCAGGTGGCTGCCGATCTCCGCCAACAGCACCAGGACGATGACGATGGAGATCAGGATCTGGGCGACGGGGGAGCGCTCGACCTGCTCCGACAGGCTCGGTTCCGTCCCCGTTCCGTCCACGGATCGACCGTAGTGCCGCCGACGATGGTGTCGGTGGCTATCGACTGAGGATGTCGGTGACGCTGCGGACGGCGTTCGGAGCGGACGCCAGGGCGAGCCCGAGGAGCGCGACCTGTCCGACGCGCGTCGCAGGGCGGGAGCGGGCGGCGCCGGCGAGTGGCCTCCAGCGGGTCACCCCGACCACGAGCACTCCCGTGAGCACGATGAACGCGGTGACGGAGAACCCGACGGCGGCCAGCGACGCGACGGGCACGTACCTGAGCATCACCGCCCGTTCCGTCGACGGCAGCGGCAGCCAGGTGCTGAGCCGCGCCATGAACCCCGCCAGCACCACGCCGAAGGCCGACGCCATCGCGGTGAACACGAGGACGGCCAGCCAGCCCGGGCCGACGAGGTCGAAGTCCGGGTTCTCATCCCGCAGCGGATCGACCGTCGTGCCCAGCACCACGAGGAGGCCGACGCCGAAGACGAGCCCGCCGATCCAGCGAGGGGGCAAGAGACGCCGGACGAGGAGATAGCTGCCTCCGGCGATGACCCCACCGAAGATGCCGGTGAACACGACGAAGCCGATCGTTCCACCGACGGTGATCTCGCCGACGACCTCCTCGGCCTCCGTGATCCGGCCCTGCGCGGCGTCGCCGCCGGTGACCGCCAGCAACCGCATGGCGAGCCGGCCACCCCCACCCATCACGCACACGCCGGCGGCGATCCCGCCCATGAGCATCAGCGAGCCGTACCAGGCGAACCGCCGAGCGACGTCGGCAGCGGTGGGTGCCTCGACGGGCGGGGGCGGCTCGAACGACCGCCCACTCCATCGCACCCCCAGGACGAGCCCCGTGAGGAGCAGCACCCCGCACGCGCCCATGATGCCCACGCGGAGGAGCGTCCCAGGCGAGCGTTATGAGAGCGTTACGACAACGGCCGGCCCGGCTCGCCGGAGAGCAGGCCCTTCGGTACCCGGGGAGCCTTCAGCTTCGGGAGTGGCTCGTCGTCCTTCCCCTTGCCCTTGGCCTTCATCGCCTGCTTGAAGAGGCGGACCTCGAGGAGCGACTGCGGGGAGTCGACGTCGGCGATCGATCGGTGGGTGTCGTCGGAGAAGGGCTTGGCCGGCTCCTCCCACCCGGGCGGAGCCACGCCGAAGCGCTTGGCGAGCAGGGCCTGGAAGATCTTCGCCTTCTCGCCGCCGTAGCCAGGGAGGGCACGCAGGCGGGCGAACAGCTCGTCGCCGGTCCGCACGCCCGTCCAGACCGCGTCGGCCCGGCCGTCGTGGTGGTCGACGAGGTGCTGGCACATCTGTTGCGTGCGCTTGGCCATCGAACCGGGGTACCGGTGCAGCGCGGGGGGTCCCTTGAAGATCGCCTCGAGCTCCTCCAACGGCATGGTGGCGATGGCGGCCGCGTCGAGCGTGCCCCCGAGGCGTTCCTTCAGCTTCAACGGAGAGCCGAAGGCCCACTCCATCGGCACCTGCTGGTCGAGCATCATGCCCAAGAACGAGCGCGAGCGGATCGGTGTTGACCAGGTGATCTGCGTCGTTGTCCCCGGTCACGGCCAGTGTGCCCTTCATGGCGGGCGATCCTACGGGGCCGCTGGCGCCGCAGCCGTTGGAAGGCTCGAAGCCCGCATGCCGATGGAGTGACTTCGCGTGGTCAACTCGGCTGTTCTTCGTTGGTGGATGTGCTGGCGTCGAGGTCGGCGCGGAAGGCGTCGTAGTAGGCCTCGTAGATGAGGTCGGACTCGCGGGCTCGTTGGTGGCGGAGCGCGGAGAGGATCCAGGCGACTCGTTGGCGGGTGTCGGCGTAGTCGAGGTCCGCTGGGTCCTCGTGGCGGTCGAGCTCGGCGCGGAGGGAGGTGATGGCGTCGCGTGCCTGTCGGTACTGGGCGCGGACCCCGCGTACACGGCTGGCCAGGATCGGCTGGGTGCGTTTGATGTCGGAGAGGAGGCTGTCGGCCAGGGCAGCGTTGTGGTCCTCTTCTCCGGTGGCCTCGTCGAGGATCTCGAGAGCTGCTCGCACATCCTGGAGCCAGGCCGTCTGGTTGCCGGGTGCCGGCGCACCGAGTGCCGCCTCGAGCCGGTGCATCGTGGCGAGCGTGCGGTCCTGATCGGCGGTCCTGATGTCGAAGCCGGCCTGCTGGTTCGGGGTGAACGATGGAGTCGGTTCCGCATCGGTCATGTGCCGTGTCGCTCCCTTCTGCGTGGCCGCCGTGCCTGGGTGGGGTCCCTGCCGAGAGGCGTCGGTTGCGATCGATCAGCCGGCGTCGGTGCGGAGGGTGAGCCCGGTCCCGTCGTGGTGGTCGACGAACCCGAGCGATCGGTAGAGGGCCGCAGCGGCCTCAGTGGCGTGGACCTCGATGTCGACGGCGCCTCGATCCCTCAGGGCGGCGACGAGGGCTTCGGTGATGCGGCGGCCGATGCCTTGGCACCGCCACGGTTCGAGCGTGGCCATCGAGCCGATGTAGCCACTCAGCCCGGCCGGGTTGGTCGGGCTGGGGAGCCATCGGCGGAGCGTCGCGATGCCGGAGGCCACGATCGTGCCGTCGTCGGTCTCGCCAACTGCGCCGATCAGGTCACCGGCGGCGAAGCCGTCGAGGAGGAGCTGACGGCAGGCTCCCTGCCAGGTCTCCCCTTGGGTGCCGGACTGTCGACCGACGTCCTGGAACAGGGCGGCGCGGAAGGCGATGAGTGCTTCGACGTCGGCCACCGTCGCGGGACGGACCGCCACCGTCCTGTCGGTCAGCTCGGTGGCGGGTGGAACGGTCATCGCACCAGCTCCCGCAATCAAGCCTCGGGCGTCTGCTGCAGTGCAGCGAGCTGAGCTCGAAGGGTGGCAACTTCGGCTTCGAGTACGAGGATCCGGCGGATGCCGGGCAGAGTCATACCGGCATCAGCCATCGCAGAGACGTGCTGCGCGACAGCGATCTCGTTGCGGCTGTAGCGTCGCTGGCCCCCGTCGGACCGTGCGGGCTGCACGACCCGCTCGATGTCCAGCCGGCGCAGGAACGCCGGCTGGACATCGAGCATCCCTGCCACTTGGCCGACCGTGTACAGGGGGGCGTGGTCGTCGTCGAAAGGCAGGGACATCGGGGCCACCACGGGTCAGCCGGCGGCGCCGACGAGCTCGTCGGACTGGGCGTCGATCGCCGTCTGGGTGGGCTCGGCGACGTTGATCGGGACCCGGCGGGGCTTGGCCTTCTCCGCGACCGGAAGGCGAAGGGTGAGGACACCGTCGGCGTAGCTGGCGTCGATGCGCTCGGTGTCGAGGCCTTCGCCGAGGAACAGCTGGCGGCTGAAGGTGCCTTGCGGGCGTTCGCCGACGAGCAGTTCGACACCCTCGAGCGCGTTGCGCTGCCGCTGGGCGTGGACGGTGAGCACGTTCTTCTCGACGACGAGGTCGATCGAGCCGGTGTCGACACCGGGGAGGTCGAACTCGACGACGAACTCGTCGCCGTGGCGGTAGGCGTCGATCGGCATTGCCGCGGGGCGGGAGGGGGTGCCCAGCACCTGCTGGGCGAGACGGTCGAAGTCACGGAACGGATCGGTACGCATCAGCATCGGGGAACCCCTTTCTCGGTCGGATCAGGTTCCCAATACCTATAACTCTGAGCACCAGGAACTGTCAACTGCAGTTAGAGGTTTCTACTCGGAGGTCCACGGACCTCGCCGACCCCAACCTCGCTGCCTACCTCGAGGCGTCGCCCTCGCAACTCCGCTCACGCCGCCTCGAGCAAGACGTGCCCCGGTGCGTGAGGTGGTCCATCGGTCGCTCACGAGGATTCGGGGACCTCTTCGTTACTGCATGTGCTGGTCGAGAAGCATGCCCAAAAGCAGCGCCAGCGGATCGGTGTTGAGGAGGCGATCGGCCTCGGGGTTGCCGGTGACGGCGAGATCTCCCTGCATGGCGCCATGATCGCACGGGACCTGACCGATCAGAGCAGACCTCTAGCGGTCGCAGCCTGAGGTTCGATCGAGGTTCCGGTGCCTCGACCGAAGATGCGACAACGAAGAGGTGAGCGCCTTCACTACATCGGCATGTGCTGACTCCGTCGCGACGTCTGTGGGAGAACGTCTGGGTCGAGTTCGTCCTGCTTCTCGACCACGACAAAGAAGTCCGCCGGGTGATCTACTCGACCAAGGCGATCGAGAGCCTCCACGCCCGAATGCGACGAGCGACCCGAGCTCGAGGACACTTCCCCAACGAGCAAGCCTCCATGAAGTGCGTCTACCTTGTCGTGCGCTCCCTCGACCCGACCGGCAAGAGAGCGCACCGATGGATGAACCGCTGGAACCCCGTCCTCAACGCCTGCGCCGTCACCCTCGACGGCCGCCTCTTCCCCAAGATCAATGACAACCGCCAGCGCCGCCTACACCGCTGTTCCGAAAGTCCCCGACTCGGGAGCCTCTTCTGCGAAGGAGAGCGTGCTCGTGCTCCCCGGCAGCCGGCCGAGTCCCGGCTCGGCAAGCTCCGCTGCTTCGGTGGGCGAGCCCAATCCCGTCTGATCAGAGCTCGCACACCGCCAGGGCGGGCGCGTCGCGGCGTGCCTTGGCGGTCGCGGTCGGGAGGTCGGCGAGCGCCGTATACCGCAGGTCGATCAGTCCGAGCGCTGCGAGGTCGCTTGGAGTGAGCCGCTCGAGGAGGTCCTTGGACGCAAGGGTGCGACCGCCTGTCGCGCATGTCTCAACGCGGGCTGCCTCGTTGACCTCGTCGCCGAGCGCTGTCACCTCGGTCCGACCCGTACTGATGATGCTGCCGACGTAGGGAGTTGCCCCCCAGTGCAGTCCGAAGCGCAGCACCACCTCGTCGGACCGAAGTCCGCTGCGGGCAGCGATCTCCTGCGTGGCGACGCGAAGTGAGCGCGCTGCGCTGATGCAGGCCCGAGCTGCCGCTGACTCCGAGCCGGCAGATTCGGCAAGAAAGAAGGCGACGACCCCATCGCCGACATGGCGACCCACCAGGCCGCCCGCCTCGACCACGCACTGGTCGGCCCGGCGGATCAGCCGGCGCGCCAGAGCGTAGTAGTCGGCCGTCGATAGTCGACGCGCGAGTTGTGACGAACCCTCGAGATCTGCGAAGAGCAGCGCGGTTGGCCTCGGCGAGGGCGCAGCCACCTGCTGGATCCGCTCGAAGTGCCCGAGGTCGCCATGGGAGGTCAGGGCGCCGATCGTCGCCATGCCGGGCGCCGGTTTGCGGAGCAGCACCGTGCCGGCCAGGCGCCCGGATTGATCGCGCACACGTACTGCGGTGATCTGGCCGCCGAGAAGCCGGTTCTGCAGTCCGATGCCGGGTGCCTCGAACCCAAGGACGGCACCATCGAACGGGACGAGGCGGTCGATCACGTCGAGCAGTGTCGGGTCGACAGCGGCCCGCACGGCGTCGAGGGTGCCAAGGTCGGTGAGCACGAGTCCGCCAAGTTCGACAAAAAGGTGGCGGCGGAGTTCTGGCGTGGTGAAGCCGTAGCGGAGACGCTGTGCCGCGAGCGCCGCCTGAGGGCCGAAGTAGTGCTCACCGATTGCAAACTCGGCCAGTTCGTCGGCCCCGACGGTACGACGAAGCTCGTCAGTGACGTACATCAATCGCCACTCTGGATCGACCACCTCGGCCCACTGCCTCGAGTCCTGGGTCGTGATCGCCCACGCGGCGAGATCCGGATCGACCGGAATCGGATATGAGGCCGCTGGCCGGTCGGGCATGCGCGCACCCTATTGCGAATCGGGTCAGGTGACCTTGAGGTCGTGCACCACCGCACGCCAGCGATCAACGTAGCTGGCGTAGGGGCCCAGTGAAGCTCAGGCGTTGGAACGCGCTCGATCTACCGCTTGGTGCGCCCGTTGAACGCGCTCGGATCGGCCCGAGCCTCCTGACGTAGAGAGGGTGGTGCGGATCGCCCTCTCAGTCGGGCACCGCCGACACAGGCTGGTTACATCGGCGCGGAGTTGCCCCGCTCGAAGGCGCCCTCGTGGCGGCCCCGAACTGACGACGATCGTCAGGGTCGCGTACCTCTCCCGGGAAGTGCCCCCCGTTGCTTGACGGGCTCGGTGTGATGCGCGACTCATGAAGCGTGACGGACATGCGGGCATGGTTCTTTCCGGAGTTCTCGACGGACGCGGCCTTGCGCGAGTCGAAGCATCGGCTGGCCGACGAGGTGCGGCGCCTGGTCGAGGCCGTCGCGTTGGTCGATCCTGCGCGCGTCGAGCCTGCCGACCTGGCGACGGTGGCGCGGTTGGTCACCCAGGCTGCAGACACCTTGGCCGCCGCACCCACGCTGCCGCTCGACGCGGCGACGGGCGGACCGGACACGATGCCGACCGAGCGAGGGCCGGTGACCGGGCGATCCAATGCCGCGGCGGCGCCCTTGATTCTCGAGACCGGACCGGAGGGGACCCGCGGCCTTTCGACGTTCGGTCCGCTCTATGACGGCGGTGCCGGCACGGTGCACGGGGGGGTGGTGGCGGCGGCGCTGATGGATGTCCTCACGTGTGCGTACTTCGCGGCCGTCGAGCGGCCCGGGCACATCGGCACGCTCACGGTGCGCTTCCGCAGCCCCATCCCGGTTGGAGCACCTCTTGTGTACACGGCGGGAGTTGACCGGACCGAGGGACGGAAGGGCCTCGGTTCGGGTGCCGTTCGCGTCGGTGAGGACACCGTCGTCGAGGGCGAAGCGGTCTTCATCGCGCCCCGCGCGCACTGACAACACGATCCCGACCCAACGGGCCAATGAGGACAGTGACGCAAACGGCTGGTCGCCGAATTCTCCTGGCGTTGCATAAGTGTTCCCGGCTTCACCCACACGTGGCGAGGAGTCGTTCGGCCTCGCGTTCGACCACGGCACACTCGTGCGCGCGGGCCAGGGCTAGCGCTGACTGCAACTCGGCTCGCGCCGCCGGGGCGTCACCCGAGCCTCGCCTTCGCAGGCGGACCTGTGCTCGGGCCAGCCGCGTCCGCGCGAGGAAGAACGGGGCGCGGATGGCGTCGTTCATCTCGTCGGCTTCGGCGAAGTAGACGTCTGCCTCGTCGAGCTCGTCGAGGAGGGCGGCCAGGATGCCGGCGTAGTAGGCAGTGGCTCCCATCCAGTGGCTGCCCATCGTCGCCACTTGCCCTCGATAGCGCGCCAGCCAGGGCAGGAGGCGCGCTGCGTGGTCGCGGGTGCCGACATCGTGACATCGCTCGGCGAGAACGCAGGCGTAGCCGACCGCGCCGACCCCGCGGCCGCCTCGGTCGTCGACCCATTCGTCGAGCCACGCGCGGATGTCGGCGTCGCCGGTCTGTCCCACGAGCGCCCGTTCAGCTGTCCAGTACGACCGTCCGGCCACGGTGACCTGCCACGTAGCGTCGTGGAACTCAGGGTGCCGCTCCAGCGCGGTGATCTCGGGGTCGTCGGATCCCTCATGCCACGCGCATACGGCGAGCACCGCCAACCGGACCGCCAGCGCATCTCGTTCGGTGAGAGCGACCGCCCGGCGGTAGCTCGTGTCGGCGTGCCGTCGGGCGGCGGCGATCTCGCCGTGCAGCGCGCACAGACCGGCCCGCAGGCTGGGCCCCAGCCACTGCAACGACGGGCTGCCGGCCTCGGCCGCTGCTTGATCGAGGACGTCGAGCCAGTCGGCGGCCTCGTCGACCCGGCCCGCCTCGACGAGCACGTGCACTCGCCATGTCGCCGACCAGTGCAACAACGGCGCGTCGCCGAGCCTGTCCGCGAGTTGGCACGCCTCCGTCGACAACGCCAAGCGCAGGTCCAGGGTGTCCGGCAGCCACAACGCGAAGAATGCCGAGTTGAGCACGTGGGCGAGTAGTCGTCCGTCTCCTACCGATCGCGCGAGGGCGATCGATTCCTCGGTGATGGCACTCGCATCGAACGAGGGATCCATGCCCCGCCGCTCGACGCCGAGGGTCGCAAGCAGGCGCGACCGCGTTGCTGGGTCATCGGCCGTCGTTCGCAGGAGGGCGTCGTCGAGTAGCGCGACGCGCTCGGCGATCAGCGGATCGACGGTGCCGACGAACCCGCGCGTGTTGGCGAGAGCGGCGCGGACGAGCAGGTCGTCGGCGCCGACCCGCTGGGCGGCCCGTCCGGCATCGAGCAACGTTGCTCGATGCTCGTTGTCACCGGCATCGCGCTGTGCTCGGCCCAGACGGACGAGAAGGTCGCAGCGGGCGTGGCTGTCGCCCGTGCCGACGTGCTCGAGCGCGTTCGCATACCACCGCACCGCCTCGTCAGGGGCGAGGGCCCGCATGGCGCCGTCTCCAGCCATGCGGGCGTAGTGCGCTGCCTTCTCGCCGTCGGCGGGAGTGGCCGCGGCCCAATGTCGCGCCAGCTCGGCGGAGCGGTTGTCCGGAACCGCGCCGGCGAGGTCCTCGATGGCCTGGGCGATCCGACGGTGCTCGACGGCACGTCGAGTCGTGGTGAGCTCGGATGCCAGAGAGTGGGCGACGAGCGCGTGAGCGAAGGCGAACCGCCCCGCCTCGACGGCGACGACGAGCCCGGCCGCCTCGGACCTCTCGAGGAGATCGACCGTAACCTGCGCATCCAGCCGGCTGGCCACCGACAGAGTGTCGAGGTCGAACTCCTGGCCGATGACGGCGGCCAGCTTGAGCAGACGTTCCGCCTCGGACCCCAGCTTGCGCGCCCGGCTGCGGATGACTTCACGGATCGTCTCGGGCAGGACGATGGTGTCGAGGGGGCCACGCGGGACCCAACGCCCGGCGTCGTCCAGGTACAGGCCGCCCGACTCGGCGAGGTGCCGCAGGAGTTCGGTGGCGAAGAAGGGGTTCCCGTCGGTCTCGCGCCGGACCGCGTGCACGAAGGACAGGGAGTCCGGGGGCAGTGCCTGCCCGGTGAGCGCCTCGACCAAGGCGACCAGTTCGTCGTCGACCAGCCCCCGGACCACCAACCGTTCGACGAAGGCATCCTTTCCGAGGGCCGCGACTGTGTCCATGAGGGGATGGTCGGCGCCGAGCTCGCCGTCGCGATACGTGCCGGCCACGAAGATCTCGTTGTAGGTCGAATCGGCGACGACGTGCCGCAACAGGGCCAGGGACGGCCGATCCGCCCATTGAAGGTCATCGAAAACGAGCACTAGCGGCGTGTCGGCGGCGGCAACGACCGCTTGCACCGCGTTGAACAGCGCCCACCGGTCCCCGTCGACGTCACCGCGGGCGGGCGGAGGGAGCTGTGGCCGGCGGTCGAGGACCGCTGGCACGAGTCGCGCCAGATCGGCGAGCCTCCGGTCACCGAGTCGATCGAGGACGTCGTCACCGACGTTGGTCACCAGGTGGGTGAGCATCTCCACCCATGGCTGGTACGGGAGGCCCAGGCCCTCGTCGCAACGACCGAACAGCACCGTGGCGCCGCCGGCGAACGCCGTCGAGGCGAGGTCGGCGGCGAGCGAGGTCTTTCCCACGCCCGGCTCGCCGGCGATGAGCGCCACCGTGCCCCGCCCGCCGCAGGCGCGGTCATAGGCGCGGCGGAGCACCTCGCGCTCGGCAACACGGCCGACGAGGCCCGCGGTCGGCACGGCCGCAGCTCGGGATGGCAGCGGCACGCGGCGAACCGGGCCTTCGCCGACATCGAGGCCCTCGGTGACGGCGGAGCCGGTCGTGTCGCCGACCGGTGCGAGGACGAACACGGACTCAGGTCGGTCGAGGTCACGGAGCTCTTGGAGGCCGAGGGGATGCAGGCGGCAGCCGGGTGGCAGGTCGTCGACTACGAGGTCGGCGGTGGCCTGGCTGAGCAGGACCTGGTTCGGGGGGGCGGCCGACCGGAGGCGGGCGGCTCGGTTCACGGTCCGCCCGTAGTAGTCGCGGTCGCGCTCGACCGCCTCCCCGCTGTGAACCGCGAGGCGAATGGCGAAGGGCAACCCGGCGACACCGATGGCGTCGACCACGGCCGCTGCGGCGGCGACCGCGTCGGACGCACGTTGGAAGACGCTGAACGTCGAGTCACCCTCGCCACGCGCCTTCAGCACGAACCCGGCTCTGCCTTCGACGGCGGTTCGCAGCAGCGTCTCGTGGCGCGCCACTTCGTGCGCCATCCGTCCAGCCGAGTTCTCCCACAACCGGGTCGATCCGACAATGTCGGTCAACAGGAAGGTGACGACACCCGTGGGTAGCGGACCCGCGATCGGCTGTGGCGCCGAACCGGCGTCGCCCTCGCCGGTCGGCGTGTCCTCTTGCCGGAGGAGCTTGGCCTCGAGCTCGCGAAGCTCACGGCTCGGCTCGATCCCGAGCTCGTCGACGAGTTGCGTCCGGAGGCGTTGGTACGCCCGTAGCGCGTCGGCCTGGCGGCCCTGCCGGTACAGCGCTGTCATCAAGCTCGCCCACAGGCGCTCGCGAAGAGGGTGTTCCGCGACGGCGGCCTCGGCCACCGCCACGACTCGTGCGTCATCTCCGAGCGCGAGGTGGGCTTCGAGCAACGTCTCGGTCGCCGCGAGCCGCAGCTCGTCCAGGCGCGCTATCTCGGCTTGTGCCCAGCTGACGCCGGTGGCATCGAGGAAGGCCGGGCCGCGCCAGCGCATCAGCGCGCCGTCGAGCAGCGTGACTGCTTCGGACGCGTCGCCGCCCGCCATGGCTCGGTGGCCTGCGGCGAGCTCGGACTCGAACCGAGCGCTGTCGAGCTCGCCGTCGTTGACGACCACTCGGTAGCCGCCGGCCTCGGTGACCACGCGTTCTGAGCCGATGATCTTGCGCAGCTGGGAGACGTAGGTCTGTAGCGTCTGAGCTGCCGAGCGGGGCGGGTCACCTTCCCAGAGATCCTCGATGAGGCGCTCGGCACCTACCGGAGCTCGGCCCGCGAGGATCAGGCGCGCGAGCAAGAGCCTGAGCTTGCTGGCGCCGATCCTGACCTCGTCGTTGGCCACCCGTACGGCGACCGGTCCCAATACCCTGAACTCCACCCTGATCCTCCTGCCCGCCGGGCCAGATCGTAGGTCTCTCTCGGTCGAGACCGCGGTTGCTCTCGCCCGGTCGGTACGCTCCCTCTGCCACGGCTGCGCGCCCGGCGCGGGCGCCTCGGCACCGGAGGGAGTCGATGGGAGGGCTCGCGGGCAGGGCCGCGATCGTGACGGGGGGCAACGGCGGCATCGGACTCGCGTTGGCGCGGGCGTTCGCCGAGGCTGGCGCCGACCTCGCTGTCTGGGGACGGGATCCTGTCAAGAACGACGGGACCGAGCTCGCCGAGCTCGGCTCGCGAGTGGCGGTCGTCTCGTGCGACGTGACGTCTGAGGTCGAAGTCCTCCGGGCCTTCGACCAGACGGTCCGCGAGCTCGGGCGGGTGGATGTCGTGGTGGCGAACGCGGGTGTTGCTCGGTGGTTCACGCCCTTCGTCGACGTGACGCTCGAGCAGTGGCGCGAGGTGATGGCGGTCAACCTCGACGGTGCGTTCCTCTGCCTCCGCGAAGGGGTGCGTCATCTCGTTGCCCGCGGCGAGGGGGGCTCGCTGATCGCGGTGTCATCGCTCGCCGCGCTGAACGGTGCACCGCGTGGCGGGGACTGCGCGGCGAGCAAGGCAGGGCTCATCGCGATGATGAAGGGGCTGGCTGTCGAGCTCGCCCGGCACCGCATCCGCTCGAACACGCTCGTGGTCGGCTGGGCCGACACCGAGATGAACCGCCCATTCATCGACCAAGTCGGCGCCGAGCCCGTCATCACGCGGAGTCCGCTGCGACGCTTCCTCGTGCCCGAGGACCTCGGCGCGGCGGCGGTCTTCCTCGCCGACCCCGCACTCGCCGCCCACACCGGCGATGTGGTGACCGTCGACGGTGCCTACCACCTCGCCTGACCGGCCGCCGTGGGTGGATCGTCCTCACACGCCTGCGAGCCGACGGCCCAGCACCTTCGCCAGGTTGCCGAGCAGCTTCGCTCCGGTTGCCGGCTGGTCGGTGACCAGCGCCCGCAGCCGGCGCTCGCTCAAGCAGAGGACCCTGGCCTCCTCCGACACGACGTCGACGTCGCGCGCGCGCGTCGTCTCCAGCAGGTACGCCGTCTCGCCGAAGACGTCGCCCGCGCCGAGCGTCGCGACGTGACCGTCATCAGATCGGACCGCGAGCTCGCCACTCAGCACCACGAAGACGTTGCGGGCGATGCCGCCGCGCTTCAGGATGCGGTCGGCCTTCGCACAGCTGATGATGTTGCTGCGTTCGAGGCAGTCTCGAAGCTCAGACGTCGTGAAGTCCTCGAAGATGGGCGCGTCGATGTGCGCGAGCGCGGCCTCAAGGTCACGCCAGTGCTCCGACGGGTCGGTGAGGAGCGGGGATCGCACGGTGCTCTGCCCGTCGACGACCGCCTGGATGCAGCGGGGCAACCCAGCTCGGCCCCCAAGGCCGAAGAACGCGGTCTCATCGGGTCGGAACAGCACGAGGGGGATCAGGTAGCCAGCCTCCTCGCTGTTGATGTTGCGCGTACCGTAGGGGCGCTGGAAGCGAAAGTACCGGGACAGCAGGTGCGGCTCGCAGGCACCGAAGACGGCCAGCACGCCGTGGGCGTCGAGCAGCGGCTCTATGACGGTACCGAGCCGGTCGAGGATCTCGCCGCCGCGCAGTGCCGGCGCCACCATTGCACGCTCACCGACCGCGACACACGCAGGGGGCAGTTCAACGAGGAAAGGCCGCAAGCCGTATAGGTCGAGTTGACGGTTCGACAGGCCCGCGCCACCCCAGGTAATGCGCATCGCGCCGACGATCTCGCCTCCGTCGCGGGCGTAGGCAATCCAGCTCGACTCGTCCTCGGGATCGACGAGTTGGCGGTCGGCGTGGCGTGCGACTTGTTGGTAGCGGCCCATCTCATCGACATAGATGCGGTACCGGAAGCGATAGACGGCCTCCCGCTCTTCGGCGGTCTCGGCGATTCGGATGTCGAGCATGTGATCAGGATGGGCGGTCCTGCTGTAGCCCCGCTGGTGTCACACTCGAGCCCCGCTGGAGGCGCCCGAGCAACAACGAGGAACGCTCGACATGGCAGGGCTGAACTGGAGCGATACGCGCCAGGTTGAGGGTCGGAGCGGTTTGCGTGGCCGACTCGACACCTAACCCCTGGATCCCGAGCCCTCCTCTCCGATCCCGGGGTAGCGGGCCGCCATCCCACGCGAACGGAGCCGCACCTGGACGCGACTCCGTCGACGAGGCCCTCACCTTCGTCGGCGGCGCCCGCTGACGACCGCGCCTCGGTTCGCGTTTCCCGTCGAGGCGCTCAACGTCCTGGCCGACCTGCTTGCCCACAACGACAAGGCGACCACGCTGCAAGGTCACTGAAAGGCATCCCCGCGGGAGCTGCGGGCGGGGCGGTGGCGTCATCGGGACCGGGCACGCCAACAGCGTGACCGGGCTGTACGACAGGACCGCTGGAGTTCACTCGGCGCCTCGGGCTCCGGCGAGTGGGTAACCACGACCTCAATGACGGCGAGGGGCGCGCCGCTGCGCTTGCGGATCAGCAGGTCGGGTCGGATGCCGTCGGTGAGGACGCGGTCAACGTCGGCGGTCACCCACGCGACACGCGGGACCTCTTCGTTATCGCATGTGCTGGTCGAGTTGCATGCCAATAAGCAACGCCAAGGGGTCGGTGTTGAGGAGCTCGTCGGCTTCGGGATCACCGGTGATGTAGAGGGTCCCCTTCATCGACCCGAGCCTACGGCGCAGGGTGAGAAGGGGCGGCGGCGCTTCGCGACTCCGGACCGCCGGTGACCCGGACGGTGGCGGGATCGCCGTCGTTCGGTCGCGTCGTTCTGTGCAGGGTCTCGGATGCAGATCGCCGACTCGGGCGCGATCCGCAATTGGCCTTCGTGCTCTGTCGCCGCTTCGGAAGCGCCGATCGGCTCGAGCTCGGCCTGTCCGTATGACGAGATATGGAGCGCGCGTTCGGCGCTGCGAGCGAGACTCGTGATGTGCTTCGTGCGCTCTACGTCGGCTCCTTCGACCCCGTGCACATGGCCCACCTGTCGATCTTGGTGACGGCGACGGAAGATCGGTGCCGGCAAGAGAACGCGGCGCGCGTCCAGGAGGTCAAACGACGGTCGGAGAGAGTCTGCGCAGCGCGTGCGAGCAGTCGGGTTGTCCCGGCGCTGTAGTCGCGATCGCCGATGGCGGTGAAGCCGAGGCGTACGCGGCTGGCCGCGCCGCAATCGACCGGGACGAGCCAATGACCACCGCGCACCAGTTCCCACCGATGTCGATCGTGATCACCCTCGCCGTGCTCCGGTGTGCAACGGATCGACCGATACGGGCGCGCGCATCCGGACGCCAAGGTGCCCCAGAACGCGCGGACCCGCTGATCCCGCGTTGCAGAAATGCCGTCCAGGCCAGGGCCTACGCGACCCTCCCGCAGGCGGCAACCCGGCCAGGGTGGGCGCGAATCTCGGGGAGTCCTTCCTCGTCACGAGTTACCCACGCCGACGATGGAGCCGGGGTGGGTACCGTCTACCCCCGGGGCCACGTCGATCCGGCGGTCACGGGGTAGTACTGAGTGCCGTTGTTGCTTCGGCGCCCGCACCGACTGCCACCCACGCCCCGCACATGGCGTTAGCGTTCGCCGCGCATGGGGAGTGCGGTGGAGCTGCCGACGGGGACCGTGACGTTCCTGTTCACTGACATCGAGGGTTCGACGCGCCTGGCCCGCCGGCTTGGCGAGCAGTACGACGCGCTGCTCGATGAGCACCGGTCGATCATCCGCGACGCGATCTCGTCGCACGATGGCGTCGAGGTCGCGTGCCCGGGTGACGGTTTCGTGGTCGCGTTCGCCAGGGCTCGCGACGCGGTCGACGCAGCTGGCGTCGCGCAGCGCTACCTCACGGCGCACGCGTGGCCCGAGGAAGCGCGCGTGCGGGTTCGGATGGGTGTGCACAGCGGCGCCGCCCGAGTGACCACGACCGGCGGCACGTACGTTGGCCTCGCGGTGCACGAGGCGGCGCGCGTGATGAGCGCCGCGCATGGCGGGCAGGTGCTCGTGTCCGAGTCGAGCGCAGCGCTGCTCGACAGCAGTGGGCGCGCCGCGCTCGACGACCTCGGCGTGCACCAGCTGCGCGACCTCGACCGCACGCTCCGCTTCTTCCAGGTGCACGGCGAAGGCCTGGTGGAGCGATTCCCCGACCTCCGCGACGCCGAGCCCACCGAGTCGTTGCCACCGGCGCCGGCGCTCATCGGCAGGGACGCGGTCGTGGCACACGTTGCTGCCGCGGTCGACGCGGGGCGCCTGGTCACGCTGATCGGGCCGGGAGGCGTCGGCAAGACCTCGGTCGCCTTGGTGGCAGCACATGGCGCACCGTGGATGCGGACCGCCCGGTTCGTCGACCTCTCCCCCGTGTCGAGGGGGGCTGACGAACCGACCGTCGCCAGGACGTTCAGCACGGCTTTGGGCCTCGACACCGGTGCCGATCCGGACACGCTCGCAGTCGCGCTTCGGCATCGTCGATCGGTCATCGTCGTCGACAACTGCGAGCACATCATCGACGCGATCTCTGTCCTCGTCAGCGCGCTGCTTCCGCGGTGCCCGGACCTGTCGATCCTCGCGACGAGTCGCGAGCCGCTCGGTGTGCGCGGCGAGGTGCTCATTGAGATCGAACCACTGCCGGCCGGTGACGCCGAGGCGCTGTTCTGTGCGCCGCGCCGCAGATCTGGCCGTCGACGTCTCGGGCGACGCGGAGGGCGTCCACCGCACCTGCGCCGCGCTCGACGGCCTGCCGCTCGCGATCGAACTGGCGGCGCGCCGGTCCCGCACCCTGACACCGTCGGCCATCGCGGACCGCCTCGACGACCGGTTCAGGATCCTCGCGGCTCGCGGCCGCGGCGACGTTGCGCGCCACGCCACGCTCGAGTCGATGGTCGCTTGGAGCCACGACCTGCTCGATGACCAGCAGCGCACGCTGTTCCGGCGGCTGTCGGTCTTCACCGGCGGGTTTACCCTGGAGGCGGCCGAGGCGGTCTGCGGCTTCGACCCGCTCGCATCAGCAGACGTGCTCGACGTGCTCGCCGCGCTCGTCGACCGATCGCTCGTGGCCATCCGCGGTGAGCGCTACGCGATGCTCGAAACGCTGCGCGCGTTCGCAAACGAGCGCCTCGCCGACGCGGGCGAGCGCGCGGTCGCGGCCGACTCGCACCTTCGCTGGAGCGCGGACATCGCAGAGCGCGGCTTCAACGATGGGATACTCGCGGCCACCGAGGGCGCCGAGGCTCAGGCACTGGCCGAGCTCTCCGCCGAGGCAGCGAACCTGCAGGCTGCGACCGCGTGGGCGATCGACGGTGACGGTGACCCTGCCCTCGGGCTCACGGTGGCGCAGATCTTCGGATGGCTCGGCCAGGAGTTTGGCGCCGGCTACGGCGACGCGCTCGGGTGGATCGACGCCCTCGAGACGAGGGTCGACGACCCGCTGCTCCGCGCACGCGGGCTGCTCGCCGCGGGGAACGTCGTCGGCCCGCGCTCGGTCGAGTACGGCGAGCGGGCGATCGCGCTCGCGGCACAGCACGACGCCGGTGCGGTGATCGAGACGCTCGGTCGTGTGCTCGTGCACTCGCTCAGAGTGCAGCAGCTGGGCCGGGCGCATCCCAACCTCGAGACGACGCGCAACGAGCTCGCCGCCGCGGCGAGTCGGCTCAACGCGCTCGGCGTCCCGCGGATGTCGGCGATCACGATGGCGTTCGAGGCGACGGCCGCGTACGTCGCCGGTGACAACGAGGCCGGTCTCGCTATCGCAGAGGAGGGTGTTGCCCACACGCGGCGCGCTGGGTCCGCCATCGTGCTCGCCCGCTGCCTCGAACACGTCGCGCGGGGCTTGGCGCGGCTGGGCGACGTGGAGGGCGCGCTCGACGCGGCCAAGGAGGCGGTCGCGGTCGCTGCCGCAGCCAACGTGATCGCTGAGGAGGCACTCGCCCGCGGCCGGATCTCGAGGATCGCCGCAGCGCGGGGCGACTGGGCGGAGTGCATGTCGCAGCTGGCGAGCACGATCGAGAAGCTCGAGGAGTCGGGCATGTGGGCCGGGCTCGCCGTCGCCCGCACGGGCGCGGCAGCCGCCGCCGTGGTCATGGGCGAACCCGACCTCGCCCGCGAGCACGCGCACGAGCTGATGACCGCGCTACGGCTCCTGGGCGATCTCGACTCCGCACCACACCGCATGGCGGGTCCGGCACGTGCGGCGCGGGCATCCGGCGACGAGGCCCTCGCCGCCGAGCTCGAGACGATCGCCCAATCGAGGTGACGGCTCGCGCTCTCGTTCTCACTGCGAGCTTCGCGCGCAGATTGCCCGAATTCGATTCCTTCCGCGCCGTCACCGACGTCAAGCTGACGAGACGCCTCTCCCTCGCGGTACGGGACGCACGGTGGCATGAGGAGGTCCAGCGGCCGCTCGCGGTCAACCCGGGACCTCTTCGTATTGCATGTGCTGGTCAAGAAGCATGCCAACAAGCAACGCGAGCGGATCGGTGTTCAGCAGCTCGTCGGCTTGAGGATCGCCAGTGACGGCAAGGGTTCCCTTCACCCGCGGGAGCCTACGGCGGGTGGCGAACACGAGTTGCTACCGCCTTCATGCGGGAGCGATCGGTTGCTGCGTCGGCCGGTCTCGCCCGGTGGCCTTGGCGGCTAGAGCGGCGCGGGTGGACACGCCAAGCTTCGTGAACACGTGCGCGACGTGCGTCTGCACGGTGCGCTTCGAGATGAACATCTGCTCGCCGATCTGGGGGTTGGTGAGACCGGAGGCGACGAGCTCGACCACCTGGAGCTCTGTGGGCGTGAGGCTGTCCCAGCCGTGGAGGGGCCGCTTGCGTTGTCCGCGTCCGCGACGGGCGTAGGCGACGGCGTCATCGAGGCTGAGCGCGGCACCCGCGGCCCACGCCGATTCGAACGCGTCCGTCCCGAGCGCGTCCCGGAGCAGCGTGGTGCACGCCTCCTGGGATGCGGCTCGCACTGGGAAGCGCGGGCAGCCGGTGGTGTCGCGGAGGCCGTGCGCGGCGCCGAGCAGGCGCGCCGCGTCGTCGAAGCGCTCTTGGTCGGCGACTGCCGCCGCGAGGTCTTCGAGGGAGTCGCCCATGAGGATGACATGGCCCGTGATCTGTGCGAGCTCGACCACCTCATGGAGGAGGTCCTCGGCGCGGTGGGGGTCGCCGTCGAGTCGGACTCGTGCCGCATCTCCGACGAGTGCCCAAGCGATCGCGAGGGCCGCGTCGGGCTTCTCGGCGAGACGGATGGCGTCCGCGGCGCGCTGGGCTGCTTCGGCCGGCTGGGACCGTACGGAGGCAACCTGCGCCTGGACGCCACGGCACATCGCGGCGGCACCCTGCCACAGGTGGACGAAGAGCTGGAACGCAGCTTCGAGTTGACCGTCCGCGTCGTCAAGCGCGCCTTCCGCGAACGCGAGGTGGCCGAGGGTCATCCGCATGAAGGCCTCACCCATGGGGCTGCGATTGTCGAGTGCGGCCTTCAACCCGCGTTCGCACAGGTCCCGGCTCTCCGTGTATCGGCCGCCGAGGAGATCCGCGTATGCACGAAAGCCGCGGGCGAAGAGCTCCGCGTAGTGATCGCCGATCGGGATGGCCAACGCGAGCGCGTCGTCGATTCCGGCGCTGGCTGCGTCGAGCCGGCCCTCCCGCATGTCGAGGGATCCGCGAACGAGCAGGCAGTAGCACCTGGCGTGCGGGACGTTGGCATCGTCGGTAAGGGCCAAGCCTTCGTCGAGCAACGCTCGAGCGCGGCCTGCTTCGGTCGTATCGATGTAGGACCACGCGAGGACCGCCAGGTTCAGCGCCTGGAACAGCCGATCGTCGGTCGGCCGCAGCGTTGCGTTCGCTTCCTCGAAGTCGGCCCACCCAGCCTGCAGGTCGGCCTCGCCCCAGAACCGGGCCCACCCGCGCCAATGGAGTGCGCGGCCCAGCGTGACGGGATCGCCGAGGCGGCGCCCGATAGCAACCGCCTCGTCGCCGTAGCCCACCGCCTTGACCATCTCGCCCGCTCGGTAGCAGACGATGCAGAGCGTGCCGAGCGCGCCCGCCCGGTCGACTTCGCCGGACCTCGGGTCTTCGAGGGTCGCCTCGAGCCGCCCGCGTCCGATCGCGAGGTCGCTGCGCGCGAACAAGTACAGCGCGAGACATCGCACCAGGCGGACCCCCCGACCCCGACCCGCGGACTCGGTGCTCCAGTCCAGAGCGGCGCGCAGATTGTCGATCTCCGAGTCGACCCGGGCCAGCCAGGCGAGCAGATCGCCTCCCTCCAGTCCGGATGCTGCCCGCTCGGCGAAGGACACGTAGTAGTCGAGGTGCCGATCCCGCGTCTCCGCGGCTTCGCCAGCATCGGTCAGCTTGTAGCGGGCGTAGTCGCGGATCGTCTCGAGCAGCCGGTAGCGCGTGTGCGCGCCAGCGTCGTCGACGAGCTGGACAAGGGACCGGTCCACCAGCGTGCTCAGGAGATCGAGCACGCGCTGTGCAGTGACCTCGTTGCCGGCGCACACGGCCTCCGCCTCGTTGAGGGTGAAGCCCCCCGCGAACACGGCCAAGCGGCGGAACACGGCCTGTTCGGTCCGATCGAGGAGATCGTGGCTCCAGTCGACCGAGCCTTCGAGGGTGCGTTGACGCGGCAGAGCCGTGCGGCCGCCGCCGGTCAGAAGGTGGAACCGATCCGCGAGACCTTCGGCGATCTCGACCACGGTCAACAGTCGAGTGCGGGCGGCGGCGAGCTCGATGGCGAGAGGAATGCCATCGAGGCGGGTGCAGATCTCTGCCACGGTCGGCGCGTTCTCGTCGGTCAGCGCAAAGTTCGGTCGAGACGAGCGGGCCCGGTCAACGAAGAGCTGCACGGACTCGCTGGTCGCGGGCGCGTCATCGTGGGGCAGCGAGAGGGGCGGTACCGCCCAGGCTGCCTCACCTGCGACGCCGAGCAGCTCCCGGCTGGTGGCCAGCACCGTCACGCCTGCACACCCCTCGATGAGGGTTGCTGCCAACGCGGCGCAGGCTTCGATGAGGTGTTCGCAGTTGTCCAGCCCCACCAGTGCTCGGCGTCCCGAGAGATAGCCGACGGCGGTGTCGGTGATCGGCTCCGTCGGTGATTCGGGTACGCCCAGCACTCCGGCGAGGGCGGCGGGTACAAGCGACGCGTCACTCAGCGGCGCGAGGTCGACCCAGCAGATGCCGTCGGGGTGTTCGTCTGCGATGCCGGCGGCGACCGCGAGGGCAAGCCGGGTCTTGCCGCAACCACCAGCGCCAGTGAGGGTCAGCAGCCGAGACTCGCCCACGAGCGCGCGCACGGCGTCGATCTCGACGTCTCGCCCCACGAACGATGTGAGCGGGACGGGCAGGTTGTTGGCGACCGCTTCGACGGAGCTCAATGGCGGGAAGGAGTCGGTTCGTGAGCGATGACAGAGCTGCCAGACGTGTTCGGGGCGCGCCAGGTCTCGCAGTCGATGAACTCCCAGATCGCGGAGCAGGACATCGTCAGGCAGGCCGTCGACCAGCACCTCGTAGGTGGCCTGCGACACGAGGGTCTGTCCACCGTGACCGATCGAGCGCAGCCGCGCGCACCGGTTCAGGACCGCGCCCCGATACGTGCCGTCTGCACGCAGATCGGCCTCACCGGTGTGGAGCCCGATCCGCACCCGGACTTCCGCTCCTGTGGGCCACGACTCGGCCGCGAGCAGCTGGTGGATGTGGAGCGCGCAGGCCGCAGCGTCCGACGCGCGGGCGAACACCGACACGGAGCTGTCGCCCTCCCCTTGCTCCAGGGGCAGCGTGCCGTCGTGCCGCGACGTCGAATCAGAGATGATCTGTTGCCTACGTTCCAACGCCACCGACGCGATGCCCGGGTGGTCCTGCCAGAGGCGCGACGAGCCCTCCACGTCGGTCAGCAGAAACGTGAGCGTCCGTGCCTGCGGCCAGGACGGGGGCGCGACCTCCCCATGGTCAATCCCCCCTTGCCCGGTCTCGGCCATCACCACCGATCCTCGCGCTCATTCCCACGGCAACATCCGCCAAATGGCGGATCAACCGAGGATCACCAGGGTGGACACTCAGCTCATGACTCAGATGACGCTCCGCTTCACGGACATGACCTGCGAGCAGTTCCAGGCTCACCTCGACGAGAGGAGCGTCAACACCCACGACGCCGCGAGGGTCGCGACGTTCTTCTCAGCTGACGGGGTCCAGCGGCTGGTGGCGACTGGAGCGACGGCGAGAGGCCGGGACGCGATCCGGGAGGCGATGCAGGAGTGGTTCCGGACCTTCCCCGACCTCTACGTCGAGGTGCGTGACCTGTTCTCGGTCGGCAACCGCATGTGCGTCCAGTGCACCCTCAGTGGCACCCACGAGGGCGAGCTCCTCGGGCTTCCGCCCACAGGTCGTCGAGTCGAGGTCGAAACCTGCCTTGTGTTCCGAGTCGCCGGTGACGGGCTCGTGGATGAAGAGGTCATCTACAGCGACTTCGCCACGATGCTGCGCCAGCTCGGTGTGCTCCCCGACGCCTGAGCCCTGGAAGCCGTCCAGAAGCGCCACTCAGCTCAGGAGGACAGACATGATCGACCGGAGTCGACCTCGAAGGAACAGCACCGTGGCACCCACCGAGTCTCCCTGCGAGGTGTGACATCGCCGGCAGGTCGGAATGACGGACGGCCGATCGCCAACTCCATCGCTCGCGAATGTGCTGGTCTCTTCTTGGGGGCCCACCGGCGAGCGCGTGTCGCCGCCTGGCGTCAGAATGATCGTCGACCTCGGCAAGCGGGGAGGAGGGGGGCGATGGGCTCGGCAGGACCGTCGGTCATTGAGGCCGCGATCAACGGGTCGACCACGAAGGAGGCCAATCCGAACGTCCCACGAGCGATCGACGAGATCGTCGCCACAGCGCTTGCCTGCGTCGAAGCGGGAGCCTCGATCGTCCACAACCACAACGACGAGCCGAACTTCGGCGAGCCGAGCACGCACTCGCCCGATCCTTACGAGTCCGCATGGCACAGGATCTGGGACACCCACCCCGGCCTGCTGATGCACCCGACCACCTCGGGCGAGCGCACCGCCGGGATCGACCAGCGGTTCTCGCACATCCAGGAGCTCCATCGGCGTGGTTCGCTCACGATGTCGACCGCGGATGCCGGGTGCTTCTCTCTCGCGTTGGACGCACCCGGCGGGCCCGTGGCCCTTCCCGTGTTCGGCAACGCCACCGCGGACGTGGACTGGATCTTCGGCTGGTGTCGCGAAGCCGACGTTCCTGTCCACGTGTCCATCTTCGAGCCGGGACACCTCCGACTCGTCCTCGCGCACCGCCGGGCCGGCAGCGTCCCTCGTCGGACGAAGGTCCAGCTGTACTTCGGTGGGCCGGCGGCCCTGTTCGGGCTGCCGCCGACGCAGTCGAGCCTGGACGCCTACGCCGCAATGCTCACCGACAGCGGGCTCGCGTGGATGGTCGGGGTCCTCTGGGGTGACGTGCTCGGCTCTGGCCTCGCTGAGGCTGCGCTTCGGGCGGGCGGCCACGTTCGTGTCGGGCTCGAGGACTACGCGGGCCCCGAGCAACCCACCAACGAACTCCTCGTGGCCAGAGCGGTCGACCTCGCTGTAAGGACCGGGCGACCGCCGGTCGGCGTCGTTGACGCCGAAGCGGCCTTGTGGGGCTAGGCGGAGCTCGCTCCATCGTTGACGAATGTGCTGGTCGAAGCAGCATCGCCAGAACGAGCGCGAGCGGGTCCGTGTTCACGTGCTCGTGGAGTGGAGCGCGCCCTTCAAGGGCACGCTCGGGGTGCGGCTCACTGGGGACCCGAAGTGGTGTGGCCGGTGGCTGGGATTCGAGACCGGCGACAGCTAGTGCGTCGAGTGGCCGTCGGTATCGCGATGGATGTGGGCGCGCTGGCCGTCGCGGTCGAAGATCATGATCAGCTCGGCCGGGCCGTCGATGGCTGCGAAGGCGTGCGGCGTCATGGTGCCGAACTCGGCCGCTTCGCCGGTCTCGACGAGGATGTCGCGTTCGCCGAGCGACAGGCGCACTCGCCCGTCGAGGACGAAGAACCAGTCGTGACCGGGGTGGACCCGCAGCGGCGGCTTCTTGCGCGTCGGTTCGAGTCGCATCTTGATCGCGACGGTGTTGCCGGTCGGGCGGCTCAGCCTCCAGGTCGTGCGCTTACCGGAGGTGCTCGGCGCCGGACGGATGACCACGTCGTCGTCGCTGCGCACGTCGAGAAGCGCATCGAGGTCGACCTGGAGGGCTGATGCAAGCGGCAGCAATATGTCGAGGCTGATCGTCCGCTTGCCGGTCTCGACGCGACTGATCGTGGAGGGACTGAGGTTTGTGCGGGCGCCGAGCTCGTCGAGCGACAGGCCCAGCGTGTTGCGCAGGCTGCGCAGGCGAGTGCGAACTAGCTGCTCGACCTCGTTCAGCTCGCCCATGGCGGTGCACGCTCCGTCTCACTCTTGCGAATATCGCAAGAGCGCTTGCAGTAGTCGCGTCGGAGCATATCGTCGAGCCCATGAGTGAACACGCACCCCGCGCCGTCGAGCGGCACTGCGACGTTGCGGTCATCGGCGGTTCGGCCGCCGGGCTCGCCGCCGCTCTCCAGCTCGGCCGCCAGCGCCGCTCGGTGATCGTCGTTGACGCTGGCGAGCCTCGCAACGCTCCCGCTGCGCACATGCACAGCTATCTCGGTCACGAGGGACTTCCGCCGTCGGAGCTGGCCGCGATCGCTCGTGACGAGGTCCGCAGCTACGGGGGTGAGGTCATTGCCGGCCGCGCTGTCGACGTGACCCGCACCGACGACGACCGCTTCCGCGTCGAGCTCGTCGGCGGTCACACGGTGATCGCCCGACGCGTGCTTGCCGCCACCGGTCTGGTCGACGAGCTCCCCGATATCGATGGCCTTGCCGAACACTGGGGCGGCGACGTCATCCACTGCCCGTTCTGCCACGGCTTCGAGGTCCGGGACCGGCGAATCGTCCAGATCGTCACCCACCCGATGGGTCTGCATCCCGCCGGGTTGTTCCGACAGCTGAGCGCCCGGTTCACGCTGGTGCTGCACGAGAGCGTCCATGCCGACAACGCCGAGGTCGGGGCCATGCGGGCCGCCGGGGTGGACGTCGTCGACGGCCGCGTCCGGAGCGTCGTCACGGGCGACGACGGGCACATCGCGGCGGTCGAGCTGACCGGCGGCGAGCGCATCGACGCCGACGCGGTCGTGATCGGCACGCGGTTCCGGGTACGCGCCGAGCCGTTCGCAACGCTCGGTCTCAGATCAGCGGAGCACCCGACCGGACTCGGCGATTTCGTCGAGACGGACGCGACGGGGGCGACGGCGGTTCCGGGGCTGTACGCGGCTGGCAACGTGACCGACCCGAGCCAACAGGTGCTGCAGGCCGCCGCGAACGGCAGTCGAGTCGGCGGCATGATCAGCTTCAGCCTCGCCGACGACGACATCCAGGCCGCAGCCCGACCATCGGCCAACGAGGCCGACTGGGATCACCGCTACGGGGGCGACCAGATGTGGAGCGGCAATCCGAATGGCACACTCGTCAACGAGATCAACGGCCTCTGCCCCGGCCGCGCCCTCGACGTCGGCGCTGGCGAGGGCGGCGACGCGCTCTGGCTGGCCGAGCAGGGGTGGAGCGTGACCGCGACGGACATCTCACAGCGCGCCCTCGCCCGCGTCGCAGCGGAGGTCGAGCGCCGCGGCGTACACGTCGAGTGCCAGCATGCGGACGCGAACGCACTCAACGCCTTCGAGGCCGGAGCGTTCGACCTCGTGTCGGCCCTGTACGCATCGATCCCCCGTACTCCTGACCAGCGCGCCGTCCGTAACCTGCTGAACGCGGTCGCTCCCGGCGGCACGCTGCTCGTGGTCAGCCACGACCTCGAGCCCATGCGTGAACCCATCGACACGCTCGCCCACAGCCGTCCCTTCGACCCTGACGCCTACGTGCGGGTCGATGATTTCGCAGCCGAGATCGCCAGCTCACCCGCATGGGACATCGAAGTCCACGAAGCGCGACCCCGGCTGGCGGGGGCCGCCTCTGCCTCCCACCACGTCGACGACGTCGTGCTGCGAGCCCGGCACCGCGCCAGCTGACGAGACCCCGCGCCCGATCGTTGGACTGTCCCGAAACGCCGGCTGGTGGTCAGGTGCCGACGCTGTCGCGCAGGAGGTCGAGGTGGCCCTCGTGCCGTGCCGGCTCATCGATCTGGTGCACGAGAATCCACCGAGGGTTGACGGGTCCGATCCCGAACGATGGGACCGCGGCGACCTGACCGAGCGACTCGCACCGGTCCACGGCGGCGCGGCTGCGCTCGCACGCCGATGCGTAGAGCTGGAGGATCGATCGAGTCCTCGGCCACCAGACGCATCGCCTGGTCCGGGTCCTCGTCCCCGGGTGCGTTCGACGGCGCGGGCATCTCGGTCCCGAGCAGCCGGCCCTGGAACCAGCGGTCGCTCCGCCCACGCAACCAGCGCGGTGCGCTCGCCATCGGGTTGGAGATCAAGATCGACGGGGAGGAGCTCACCGCTGGTTTCCTAGGGTGATCGCCCGATCCCGGGCTCGGCTGCGCGGCGTACAAGGGAGGCATGACCGACACAGTTCGCGTTCGTGGTGTTCAGCTCGGTGAGCGGCTCATCGACCGTTTGGTGGGTGGTGATGTCGCCGGCGCCGCAGCTCTGCTGGCGCCTGTGATCGAGTTCCGGGCGTTGACGCCACCTGGCATGGTCGAGGTTGACGGCCGGGAGCCGGCCGCCGCAGTGTTGGCGGAGTGGTTCCCGCCTGGCCGGGTCGAGGCGCTCGAGGTGCTGGAGGTGGGCTCGATCGGTGATTGCGAGCGCGTCTCTTCCCGCGTGCGCTGGACCGCTCCGGGCGGCGAGTCGCTCGTGTTCGAGCAGCACGCGTTCTACGGCAGCGATGAAACCGGGATCACCTGGCTGCGACTGGTGTGCTCGGGCGACCACCCGGTGGACGGCTCGCACACCGGGTCATGATCGCGGCCCGGCGCGCCGAACCCGCTGACGCTGAGCTGGTTGGCTCGATCCACGCCGCCGCGTTCGCCCACGATCCCGTGATGGGCTGGGTCTTCGCCGACCCGGGGCGGCGAAGGAAGCTGGCGGCGGTGTGGGGCTTCCTCGCTCGCGAGGCGTTGGTGCCGCTCGGTCACACGTACCTGCTCGACGATGGTTGTTGCGCGGCCTGGACCCCGCCCCACGCGCCCGAATGGCCAGCAGAGCGCAGCCGGCGGTTCGGGGACTTGCTGGCCGACGAGTGTGGACCCGACGACGCTCGACGGCTCGGTGTGCTCGACGACGTTCTCGCCGCGCACCATCCCCCGGAGACGCTGTGGTACCTCGGTTCGATCGCCACGACCGACGCGGTCCGCGGCCGCGGCCTCGGGAGCCGGCTCCTCGACCACACCCTGGCGATGGTCGACGCGTCCGGGCTGCCCGCGTTCCTGGAGGCGACGAGCCCCCGGAATGCGGCGTTGTACGAGCGCTACGGCTTCGGGCCAATCGAACAACTGACCCTTCCCGACGGGCCCACACTGGTCACGATGCGACGCGAGCCACGAGGAAGCTGACAGCTTCGGGCGGTATGGGCGCCCGCCTGCGAAGATTCCTTCGTGCCAGAGCCGGCGGGGACGCTGCGCGTATCGCGGGCCGAGCTGCTCGCGTCGCTGTCGTTGGCCGTCGACCTCGGCCTCGGCCAGCCCATGGAGCACGTGCTGCGCCAGACGATCATCGCCCTGAGCTTGGCCGAGCACGCCGGGCTCGACGCCGAGACGCGTGAGGCCGTGTACTACGTGTCACTGGTCGCCTGGGTCGGCTGCACCGCCGACTCGGCTGACCTCGCCCGACTTTTCGGCGACGATCTTCGCATTCGCGACGAGAGCTACCAGACCGACCTTGCGGGCCTGCCGCTCCTGGCGTTCATGGCCCGCAACGCCGGTTCGGGGTCCTCGCCGTTACGTCGCGTCGCGCTCGTCGCCGAGGTGCTCACCACCGAGGCGGTCGAGCGGTCGTTCGCAGCGCATTGCGACTCGGCGTCGACGTTGGCGCAGCGCTTCGGGCTCGGGGAGCATGTCGTCGCCTCCTTCGGCCAGCTCTTCGAGCGCTGGGACGGCAAGGGCACGCCGCGGCGACTGCGGGGCGCCGAGCTGACAATGCCTGTGCGGGTGCTCCACGTCGCCGACATCGTCGAGGTCTTCGACCGCAAGGGCGGGTCCGCCGCCGCCGTCGCCGTGGCGCGCCAACGGCGTGGCGCCATGTTCGACCCCGTCCTCGCCGACTGCTTCGCTGAGCACCACGAGGCGATCCTCCCGGGTCCCGAGGAGCCCACGTGGGACAAGGTCCTGCGCGCCGACCCTGCGCTCGGCACGCCGCTCGACGAGGCAGAGATCGACGACGCTCTCGCCACGCTCGGCGACTACGCCGACCTGAAGTCCCCGTTCTGGGCCGGACACTCCCGGGGCGTCGCCGAGCTCGCCGCGGCCGCCGCTGAACGACAGGGTCTCCCGGTCGACGTGGTCGCACAAGTGCGCCGCAGCGGGTTCGTCCACGACCTCGGGGTCATCGGCGTCTCCAATTCGGTGTGGGACTACCCCGGGCCGCTGCGAGCCGGCGACCGCGAGCGGGTCCGCACTCACCCGTACCTGACCGAACGCACCCTCGCCCGGGTGCCGAGTCTCGCCCCGCTCGCCCAGATCGCTGCCCAGCACCACGAGCGCCTCGACGGCTCCGGCTACCCCGCGGGTCTCCGGGGCGACGCCATATCGCCCGCGGCGCGGCTGCTCGCAGCGGCCGACGTGTACCACGCACTTCGCGAACCACGCCCCCACCGCCCCGCGCTCGCAGCCGCAGACACGGCCACGCTCGTCCGCGACGAGGTCCGAGCCGGCCGCCTCGATCCGGACGCGGTCAGCGCCGTCCTCGCCGCCGCCGGTCACCGCGGACGGCGCCCGCCGCAGGGACCTGCCGGGCTCACGCCCCGCGAGGTCGAGGTGCTCGTCTGCCTCGCCCGCGGTGCCCGCAACCGCGAGATCGCCGAATCGCTCGGCATCTCGTCCAAGACCGTGTCGGCGCACCTCGAGCGCGTCTACGCGAAGGCGGACGTGACGACCAGAACCGCCGCGACGCTCTTCGCCATGCGCCACGGCCTCCTGGCCATCGAGCCCGCCGAGCCGTAGGGCGATCACCCGAGACGAACTCGTCGCCCGGCTACGCCAAGAGAGCCACGCCCGCATGCTCGGCAACGGCCTGTGCACCCGCCGCGTCGAACTCGACTGCCGCATGGAAACCACCTTCGAGACCTGCGCCTACTTCGACACCGGCCCGGAGTTCGTCCCCGTCCTCCTCCGCCAACGCGACCACGCCAGGCCCACGGCCAGACCGACCGCGCCCGCCTCTCCAACAACCTGATTAGCCGCGCCGAGGACGCCTCCCCTTGACACCGATCCTGCGCAGAGCGCCGGATAGGCGCGCGGACCCAGGAGTCGTCAGGCCGCCCGCCCGGTTACCTCTGACGCTGACGGTCGCGACGCGGAGTGCAGGTTCGAGAGCGCGCCTCATGGGCGCGCCGTACCGTTGGTGGCGATGACCCCTGCTTCGGTGCAAGCTGGCCGTCCGCTGCTCGGGCGCGAGTCTCAGTTGACGGTAGTGACCGCTCGGTTGGCCGACTTGGACGCTTCGCGGGGCGCGACGCTGCTGCTGAGTGGCGAGCCGGGCATCGGGAAGACTCGGCTGGCCGAGGAGGTCGTTGCTCTTGCCCGCGAGCGGGGGTGTCGGGGAGCGTGGGCCACGGCGTGGCAGGGGCAGGGCGCCCCACCGTTGTGGCCATGGGTGCAGGTCCTCCGCCAGCTCGCCGGGTCGGAGGGGATGCTCAGCCAGTTCGAGGCCGAGTCGCCGGGGGCCTCCCCGGCGGCGTGCTTCGCTCAGTCCGAGGCGATCTCGCTTGTTGTCAGGGACGTCGCGTCGACGGCGCCGCTCGTTGTGGTGCTCGACGACCTCCAGTGGTTCGACTCGGCGTCGATCCGGGTCCTGTGCTTCGTGGCGTCAGCTGTTCGGGACGTGGGTTGCTTGCTGGTCGGTACGTACCGCCCCGCGGAGCTGGCGCGCGAGCACGTCGCCGAGCTTGCGCGCGTCGGTGTGAACCTCGCCGTACCGCGCCTCTCGGAGGAGGCCGCGGCGGAGCTCCTGAGGTCCGCGGCGGGCGACCACCTGTCGCCCGGCGCGATCGGGGCGATCATCGATCGCAGCGCGGGGAACCCGCTGTTCGTCTGGGAGTTCGGCCAGCTCATGTCGCAGTCGGGACGAGGCGACGTGGCACCGGCGACGGTGCCGGAGGCCGTTGCCGCGGTGATCGAGCGTCGGCTTGCCCGTCTCCCGGAAGCTGCGTTGGCAACCCTGCAGGCGGGAGCGATCGCAGGGAACCCGTTCTCGGTTGAGACCGTGGCCCGGATCGGCGGCTTGACGATCGCCGATGCCGCCGACGGATTGGACACGGCCGTCGGCGTGGGGTTCGTCGATCGCGCGGATCTCCGAGGGGACTTCTCGTTCAGCCACGACCTTGTGCGTGATGTGGTCCTCGGCGGCATCAGTTCGGCCCGTCGAGCAGCTCTGCACCTGCGGGTCGCCGAGGTGTACGAGGAACGGCTCGCGATCGATGCGTCGTGGCACGCGGTCGTCGCTGACCATCTAGACGAGGCCGGGCCCGAGCACGCGAAGGCAGCAGCCGGGCACTGGGAGCAGGCGGCCCACGCGGCCCGGCGGGTACTCGCCTTTGACGAGGCCGCGAGGTGCCTCGCTCGTGCCGGACGTGGGTGGGCGCTCGACCCTCGCCGGCGAGCCGCACTGGTGGTCGAGGAAGGCGAGTGCCTCCTGCTCGCCGGCGACCTCGTAGAGGCGCGGGCGAGGTTCCTGACCGGCGCGGAGTTGGCGCGGGCTGTCGACGATCCCGGGATCATGGCGAGAGCGGTACTCGGCATGGGCACTGGGGCGGTGGCGTGGGAGGTTCCGATTGCGAGCGACGAGCAAGCCGCGCTCGTGGCCCAGGCTCTCGACGCCTTGCCCGTCGACGCCGCGGAGCTGCGATCGATGCTGTTGGCGCGCCTGTCGGTCACTGCCGCGAGGCCCGAGACCATGGCGATCGCCCGGCAACGGGCGAGCGAGGCCCTCGATCTGGCGCAACAGGTCGGTGACCCCGCGCTGATCGCGCAGGCCCTCGCCGCAGTCAACGATGGTTTCGCGGGCCCGCCACACACGATGACCCGCCGTGACAATGCCGACACCATCGTCGAGCTCGGGATCGCCGCAGGTGACCGAGTCCTCGAGCTCCTGGGTTACCGCTTTCGGATCGTGGCCGACCTCGAGGTCGGCGACGTGGCCGCCGTCGATCGCAACATCGCCGCGTTCATGCGAGTCGCCGAGCAGCTCCGCCAGCCGCTTGTCAGCTGGTATGTGCCGCTGTTCGAGGGGATGCGGTCGCTGCTGGCGGGCGACCTCGATACGGCCGACCGTCACTGCGACGACGTCGTGGCCGCGGCCGCGGCAACCGGCAGCCACAACGCCGAGATGCTCGCCGCCACCTTGCGGCTCGGCATCGACGTGGCGGGGGGTCGCAGCACCGATCCGGGAGCCCTCGACCAGGCCTTCGACGCCGATCCAGCCGGATGGGCGAGCTACGCCGCTGGCCTGGCGATGGTGAAGCTGCATGGCGGCGACCCGGGGCGGGCGCGGGAGCTCTTGAAGCTGCATGCCGACAGCGGCTTTGCCCGCCTCGGTGAGGACGGCGAACAGCTCACGACCCTCGTCATGTTCGGGCGAGTGGCTGTCGCGCTCGACGAACCCGCCGCGGCCCAAAGGGTCTACGACCTGCTGTCGCCCCACGCCGGTTTGTGGGCCGTCGATGGGATCGCGGCCTGCACCTGGGGGCCGGTCGACCTCGAGCTCGGCCGGATCGCGCTCGCGCTGGGCAGGCACGCCGAGGCCCGCGCTCACCTTGCGCAGGCCCGGGACAGCGCCGAACAGGTAGCGGCTCTGCTGTTCGCGGAGGAGGCGGACGCTCTGTTAGGTCAATGTGGAGGACCCCCGACGGCCGAGCGGCCCGCGTCTGTCTCAGCAGTCGAGGTGGGAGACGTGTTCCGACGCGATGGTCAGTTCTGGACGCTGTCGTTCCGCGGTCGCACCGTGCGGCTGAAGGACGCCAAGGGATTGCAGGACCTGGCCCGGCTGATCGCTCAGCCCGGCCGTGAGGTACATGTGCTCGACCTGGTCAGGGCTCGCCCAGATCCTTCCGGCGCTGCGTTGCGCGATGGAGGCGACTTGGGCGAGTTGCTCGACGCGAGGGCCCGGGCCGAGTACCGGCGCCGCCTGGCCGAGCTCGAGGACGACGTGACCGACGCCGAACGCTGTAACGACCTCGACCGGGCGAGCCAGGCCGGCGCCGAACGCGACTTCATCGCGGCCGAGCTCGCGGCCGCCCTCGGCCTCGACGGGCGGCCCCGCCGCGCTCGGTGACCCTGGCGAACGGGCGCGCAAGGCCGTCACGGCCCGCGTCCGCCTGACCATCGGTCGCATCGACCGGGAACATCCCGACCTTGGGCGCCACCTCACCAACGCGGTGCGGACCGGCACCACCTGCGCCTACCAACCTGAGACCCCGATCACCTGGAACATGTAGCCACCCCCAAGGTGCATGTGGCATCGCCACACGTGATGTAGCGCCTCCTTTGGTGACAACCACCCACCGGAGGAACACACCGTGACGGTCACCAACACCATCGCCACAGACCTTGACGCACAGGTCGGCGCCTACGCCGACCGCCTGTTCGAAACCGGCCTCGCCGCGCTCGAGGCCGTCACCATCAGCCTGGGCCGCGAGCTCGGCCTCTACGAACACCTCGCCACAGACAGCGGGGTCACCGCTGTTGAGCTGTCCCAGCGGGCCGGCATCGACGCCCGGTACGCGCGGGAGTGGCTCGAGCAGCAAGCCGCAGCCGGGCTCATCGACGTGACCAGCCCGACGCCAGACGCCGACGAGCGCCGTTTCGGGCTCTCGGCCGCCGCCCAGGAGTGCTTGCTCCGCCCCGAGAGCCTCGCCTCGGTCGGGTCCCTGTTCGATCTGCTCCCGGCGATCAACCGCGTGTACCCGGCCGAGCTCGTCCACGCGTACCGCACCGGAGGGGGCATCCCGTATGCCGACTACGCGCTCCACGACGCACAGGGCGACTTCAACCGGCCCGCCTACGTCAACCTCCTGGCCTCGGACTGGCTGACGCAGCTCCCGGGCCTTGTCGACCGTCTCCACCGTCCCGGCGCCCGCGCTGCGGAGATCGGTTGCGGCGAGGGATGGGCGGCGATCTCATTGGCCAGGGCGTTCCCCGAGCTTCGGGTCGACGGCTTCGACAACGACGAAGCGTCCATCGCGGCCGCCCGGAAGTACGCCGCCGAATCCGGTGTGAGCGACCGCGCCAAGTTCGAGGTCGTCGACGTGACCGGTGACCTCCGCACGCAGGTCACCCCGGGCGCCTACGACCTGGTCATGGCCCTCGAGATGATCCACGACCTCGCCCGCCCGGTAGAAGCCCTCGCCACGATGCGCCGGCTCGGCAAGCCCGACGCGGTGCACCTGGTGATGGACGAGAGGGTCGCCGAGACCTTCGAAGCCCCCACCGACAACCCCGTCGAGCGGCTCATGTACGCCGCCAGCGTCCTGCACTGCCTCCCCGTCGGCAGGACCGAGTCACCGTCCGCGGCCACCGGGACCGTCATGCGGCCCGCCACCTTCACCGCCTACGCCACCAGCGCCGGCTTCAGCAGCGTTGAGATCGCCCCGATCAACCACGACCTGTTCCGCTTCTACCACCTCGTCCCATAGCCCGAAGGAGCACCACCATGAGCGAAGAGAACATGGTGCGGTTCGGGATCCTGATCCCCCAGGACGCGCCGATCGACCAGCTGGCCGAACGCTGGCGGCGAGCCGAGGAGATGGGCTTCGACATCGCCTACGTCACCGACCACACCGGCGACTACCGCAACCTGGCCGGCTACTGGCTCGACGGCTGGACCGTACTCACTCACATGGCCCGGCACACCGACAGGATCCGCATCGGCACCCTCGTCACCAACCCGCTGCTGCACCACCCGGCGCAGCTCGCCAAGCAGGCGGTGGCGGTCGACCACCTCTCCGGCGGTCGCCTCGAGCTCGGGATCGGCACCGGCATCGCCGGCTTCGACCACAACGCCGTCGGCCAGGACTACTGGCCGCCACGCGAGCGAGCCGACCGCTTCGCCGAGTACGTCGCCATCGTCGACGGCGTGCTCCGCAGCCCAGGCGGATCGTTCCAACACACCGGCACCTACCTGCGCAGCAGCGGAACCCCGATGAGTCCCGCACCGGTCCAACAGCCCCGCCCACCGATCACCGTGGGCGGCCAATCGCCCACGGTGCTGCGGGTCGCCGTCCAGCACGCCGACTGCTGGAACACCCACGGCCCGTTCGGGCGAACCGTCGACGAGATCGCCGAGGTGACCGCCCGGCAGAACCAGCGCCTCGACGAGGCCTGCGTCGAGCAGGGACGCGACCCGTCGACCCTGCGGCGCTCACTGCTGCTGTTCGACGCCCTCGACGCCTGGTCCTCGGCTGACCATTTCGAGAAGGTGGCGCACCAGTTCCGCGAGACCGGCACCCACGAGTTCGTCGTCTTCTGGCCACCGCAGGACCGACTCCCGCTGCTGGACCGGGCCGCCGACCTCATGCCCGACCTGCGCCGATGAACGCCATCGCGACGCACACCGGCTCCTTCCGACTCTACGTACCCCGCTCACTGGGCGGCGTCGAGGTCGACCCGGTCACCTACGCCTGCGCCCAGGAGGAACTGGCGCGCCACGGCGCGGCCACGCGTGGACCCTTCAAGCAGCGGGCTCGAGCGCGTGGTGGTGCTCGCGGCTCCCCGACAAGACAGCCCCGGAGATTTACGCCGACGGACCGGACCAGCTGCTCGCGGTGTCGTTCCCCGTTCCGATGGCTGCTGTTCGCGAGCTGGATCTGGGTGACGGCGACGAGCGACGACCACCCCGTCGACGGTCTCCCCGAACCGTGATCGTGGCTCGCAGGGGGACCGGCCGAGCCAGTCCCGCCACGAGCCCACGGTGATGTGAGGGGCGCCCGCGGTCACTCACGCTGAACAGGGGACCGCTTCGTTATTGCATGTGCTGGTCGGCGATGCCCTCGTCCTCAACGTCGACCGCTTCGAGGGCGAGGATTTCGTCGGCTCCCCGGTCGCGATCGTCCGTCGGAGCGGGGAGACCTGGTCGGCTCCGGAAGAGATCGCCGTGGAGGTTGGTGGGGTCGTCGGTGGATTCCTCGGCGCCGATGTCGTGGTCGCCGAAGACGATGAGGTCCTCGGCGGGGTGCCAGTCGACGCGAGCGCCGGGGAGCGCGAGGGGATCCTCGGCGAGCAAGCGGTTTGCCTCGGGGTCGTTGGTGATGAGGAGATCTCCCTGCATCGACTGCAGTCGGAGACCGCCACGAGGGCTTCGAGATGAGCATCACCATCGGGTGGCCGCCGTCCGACCGTGAAGCAGATGGACACAAGCAGTGGGTTCGCGACACGTGGGACGCGCTCGCTCCACACGGCGAGGGCGTCTACGCCAACTTCATCTCCGACGAGGGTGCCGCTGGAGTGGAGTATGCCCACGGTGATCGCCTAGGGCGGCTCCAGGCCCTGAAGGCGGTCTACGACCCGGACAACTTCTTCCACCTGAACAACAACATCGCCCCAGAGACCGCACGGACGTGAGAGCGAGCGGAACCCCCGAACGTGCTGGGGGCGTCCCGAACGGCAACGACCGTCGCCGGCCACGATCGGTCAGCGGCCGGATCAGTGCCCAGCTCGCGGCAGCTGTGCGTCGTCGAGCGAGTCGAGGAGCCGTTGCACACGGGATCGCCGTTCCTCCAGCGCGGCGCGCTGATCGCCGCCTTCGCTCGACGACGGCCAGTCGGTCACATGGTCCTGTGCCCAGCGGGCCCACTCCAGCGTGGCCTCGAGGAACCGCAGGTGGAGGTCGGTCACCAGCACGATGAGGTGCAAGCGTTCGGGGAAGGGGCCGCCGGTGGCCAGGTAGTCGTCGTCGAACGCGGCACCTCGACGAAGCTCAGCGAGCGCAGCGGAGCGGATGTCGGCGATGCGGGCGTCGAGCTGGCGCTTCGTGCCCTGGTCGCTGAGGAAGACCTTGAGCATCCCGTCGAACTCGAGCCGGAAGAGCTCACCGTGTTCGTCGAGCCAGCCCTCGAAGGCCCGCCGGCCCTTCGGGGTCACCGTGTAGATCGTGCGGGGGCGATCGCCGATGCCTTCGTCCCGCGACCGAGCCAGCCCGAGCTTCACAAGCCGCTTCGGCTCCTCGTACGCCCGGCTCTCGGCCCGCGGCCACCAGATCCGCATGCTGCGCTGCATCTGCTGGGCAAGCTCATAGGCCGACCACTCCTGAAGGCACAGCAGACCCAGCACTGCGTAGGCGGTGGTGCTCATCGTCTTCGGCGCAGATCTTGACATGAGGCAGTCTCCCGTCAGATACTCCGAACAGAGTATAGGAGGTGCACATGGGTGCAAGGGAGACTGCAGGTTCGGTGCGAGCGACGGTGGTCGCGGCGCCCGACGACGTGTTCGACGCGGTGACCGACATCGGCCGGCTGGCGGCGTGGAACGAGCGCATCGACGGGGTCGAGACGCCGGTGCACGAGCTGGCCGTCGGCGATCGGTGGTCCGTGCGCATGCACCTGCCCGGCAAGCGGTTCACCTCGGTCTCCGAGGTGCTCGATCTCGATCGCACCGCGCGGCGGTTCTCCTACCGGTCCAAGCCGGACGACGACAACCCGTCACACACGATCTGGACATGGGACGTCGCCGCCGCCGGTGACGGCCGCAGCGAGGTCACGGTCTCGTGGTCGCTGCGACCCGCAACCCTCGACCGCCGCCTCGCGGTAGCCATGCGCAAGCGCATGATCCCGAACGAGGTGACGAACTCGATCGGCCGACTGGCGAAAGTCTGTGTGGACCGCAGCCGTGCTCGAGACTGACTTCACCCGCCTCGTCGGCTGCACCGTCCCGATCCAGGTCGCACCGATGGGCGCGATCAGCACCCCCGCGCTCATCGCAGCCGCCAGCGACGCCGGAGCGTTCGCGATGATCGGCACCGCCGGCATGACGATCGACGGAGCCGGCGCGGTGCTCGACGACGTCGCTGCCCGCACCTCGGCGCCAGTCGGCGCCAACATGCTGATGCCGTTCGCCGACAAGGCCCTCGTAGAGGCAATCGCTCCGCGCGTGCGCGTCTTCGACTTCTACCACGGCGACCCCGACGCCGCGCTCGTGTCGATCGTGCACGATGCGGGCGCTCTCGCCGCCTGGCAGGTCGGCTCGCTCGACGAGGCGCGGGCGGCAGTCGACGCGGGCTGCGACCTGCTCGCCGTGCGGGGCGTCGAGGGCGGCGGCCGGATGCACGGCAACCAGCCCCTCCTCCCGTTGCTGAACGCGGTCCTCGACGCGGTTGCCGTCCCCGTCCTGGCCGCCGGCGGCCTCGCCACCGGGCGCGACGTCGCCGCCGTCATCGCCGCCGGGGCAGCGGGCGCCCGGCTCGGAACCCGCTTCGTCGCCACCCACGAGTCCGGCGCCCACCCCCGCTACAAGCAGGCGATCGTCGACGCCCGGGCCGACGAGACCGCACTGGTCACAGACTTCTCCGTGCTGTGGCCCAACGGACCCGAGCCCCACCGCGTCCTGACCCGGTCGCTCGACGCCGCACGAGCCGCCAGCAGCGACACCGTCGGCGAGATCGTCGCGTTCGGCGAGCGTCGCCCCGTGCCACGCTTCGCGATGTTCCCGCCAACTGCGGACGTCAGCGGAGACGTCGACGCCTTTGCCATGTACGCCGGAACGTCTGCCGGTTCGATCACCTCGATCGAGTCGGCGGCCGAGCTCGTGCTCCGACTCTCCCGCGACGTCGGGCAGCTCTTGAGCCGAGCATGACGCCGTCGGCCGAGGGTGCTCTGCGGCCCGCGCAGGCCATCCGCTGCGCCGAAGCGATCCGGAATGGCTTGGCCGACCTCAAGCTGGAGGTGCGCGCCGCCGTTCCCACGGGTGAGCGCGAGCTCCGCGGGGACGACGTGTCAGGGATCGCCGCGCACCTCGGGAGCCGACTGCTCTCCCACGCGGGTGCGGGCGAGGTCGTGTGCTCGGGTACCGTGCGCGACCTGACCCTGGGCGCCGGGTCGCTTTGCAGATCCTGATCGTGCACTTCAACCCTGACGGACTCGCCGAGGAGGAGTCCGCGAGTTCGTGCGACGAGCTCGCTTCTGCATGAGTGAGCCGATTGCCAACGTCGATGTGGCGAACGTGTGGTCGGCTCGGTGGTCGACCGTGAAGGCCATGTGATCGCACCCGGTGCGGGTCGCGCCGCAGGCTTCGCCCCTTTCGTTTCGTGCTGTTGGAACTCGACGATCGTGGTGGTGGCGGGGTGGACGGGCCGCCGGCCCCGGACGGCCATCGCGGACGTCGCCCCACTTCCGAAGGCGTCTATTCTCGGGTGCCGTGAAGCATTCGGCGGTGCGCCTCGACGGGGACGTTGCCATCGTGACCGGTGCCGGCAACGGCCTCGGTCGGGCGCACGCACTCGCGCTCGCCGACCGGGGCGCGGCGGTCGTTTGCAACGACGTCGTCGGCTCTGCGGCCGAGGCAACCGCCCACGAGATCGTGCAGCGGGGCGGTAAGGCGCTCCCCGAGTCCTCATCGGTCGCCAGTCCAGAGGGTGGGGCGACGATCGTGGAGGCAGCCATCGCCGCGTACGGCTCCGTGCAGATCGTCGTCAACAATGCCGGGCAGCTCCGCACCGCTCCGTTTGACGAGATGCGGATCGAGGACTTCGACGATGTCGTCCGTACTCATCTCGCGGGAGCGTTCTACGTGACGCAACCCGCTTACCGGCACATGAAGGCCGATGGCTATGGACGGATCATCTTTACCTCCTCCAATGCCGGGGCCTTTGGCATCCCGTGGCAGGCGAACTACGCGGCGGCCAAGGCGGGAGTCATGGGCCTCTGCAGCGTGGTGGCGCTTGAGGGGGCTGCCCACGGCATCAGGGCGAACGCCATCCTGCCGGTAGCGCTCAACACCAACATGCAAAACCCAAGCGGGCGCGCGCTGTTCGCCCCGAAGGACCTCGAGGAACTGGGACGCGTCATGAAGCCGCTGGCGCCGTACGCAACCGCCGAGAACGTCGCGCCGCTCGTCGTGTACCTCGCGAGTCGAAGCTGCAACCTGACACGGGAAGTGCTCTCCGTCGGTGGTGGTCACGTCTCGAAGGTGTTCATTGGCGTCACGCCTGGCTGGTACGCCGCAGACATGGCGCGTTCGACGCCGGAGGACTTCGCCGCGAACCTCGACGTGGTGTCCGATCTGGCCGGCTTCGCAACCCCGCAGTCGGTGTTCGACGAATTCCGCGTCATCGCCCAGCACATGCCCAGCTGATCTGCAGGCGCACCGACGCCAGAGTAGGCGCCTGCCCACGCATCAACACTGCTGGGCTGATCAAACGACGCGACGGCAGTCCCTCGGTACTTTTCGACCAGCCCACGCAAGGCTCGTGCACGCGTCGCCTGTCGTCGTCCCAGAGCAGGCGGATCGCTCCACCGGGTTTCGCCGAGCTCCGCCTTCAGACGCTCACCGATGTGGCTGGGCGTGCATCCTGAGCTCGTGCTCCGACTCTCCCGCGACGTCGAGCAGCTCTTGAGCCGAGCCTGGCGGCGGGGTCGTGCCTGAGGCCGCCTGCCGGTTGACAGGGACGCGTATCCGGCGGCGAGGTCGCGCAGCTGGGCGGCGCCGTGCAGACGTCCGGATCGTGGGGTGGATGACGGTTGCGTCCTTCATCTGTGTGGCGTCACGCCTTCTGGGCCCGAATCGGGTCGGAAGCTTCGAGCCAGGAAACGCGCAGCCAGCAGGGCACGCGCGCTGACAGACTCGACGGACCGAGCACCTCGAACTCGCCGGTCGCGAAGTCGTAGCGGGTTGCCATGGGCGGTGCATCCTCAGTGCCCGGAGCAGGGTTCCGCTCGAGCATCTCCATCAACACCCGGCGGGCCGGGAAGATCGCATGGACATGCAGCACATCCGGCCCGGTGTTGACCGTTCCGTGATCCTTCCCGGCTGGGATGAAGACGACATCGCCCTTCTCAACCGAAGTCACGGTGCCGTCCAGCGTGTAGTCCCCAATCCCGGCGAGGACGACGACGACTTCATCCACATCGTGCCGGTGCAGCGGAATCCGATCGCCGACGGCGCATCGCTCCTCGAGAAGGGACATCTCGGCGACCTGGCCTCCAGTGCCAGGGTCAACCGCAAGTCGCCACGTTGTGTTGGGTCGATGGTCGTCGGCATCACCGACCATCGGCTCTAGCGGCCCGCGCCGGACGATCCCCATGAGCGAAGTCTGCCACTCGCTGGGCCGCGTCGCCTTGCTCGCGAGATGCCTGAACGCGACAGAACGACCGATCGGTTGCACCACGAGCGTCGTCGGCTGACCCAGAACGCGCGGCTGGAACGACCTGGACCACTGCCAACGAAGTGCCGTTCTGGGCGCCCACGGGATATGCCCTACCTCTTCCGATGCGGAGCGACTCCGGGACCTCCTCGACCGCGGGCGCGCCTCCCGACTCTCCGATGCCCCTGACATGACCGTCGAGCGGGCCGAGCAGCTCGTCGCCGAGGTGGCGGCGGCCCGGTCGGCGCGCTGATCGCAACACTCGATGGACGCCTTCGACGCAGACGTCCTGATCTATGCGGCGGTACCGGGTCACCCACTGGGCCGGCGCGTCCGGGCCCTCTTTCCTGCCGAGTCGACAACCGCGACCGGCGCCGTTGCCGGCACCGGGTCGGTGCTCCTGATCCCCGAGCTGTTCATCAAGCCGATGCGTGACGGTGCCGAGTCCGAGATCGAGGCCATCGCCGTCCTCCTCGGTCGGCTGGACCTGCGACCGGCGGACGAGGCCATCGCCGAGCTCGCGGTCGCGCTCGGAGCCGCCCATGGACTTCGTGCCGCCGATGCCGTGCACCTGGCGACAGCTGTCGCAGTGGCGCCGACCGGTTCATCACGAACAACTCCTCCGACTTCTCGAAGGCCATCGCCGAGATCGAAGTCACCTATCCCGGCGATCTCCCCGAATCGTGACCGTGGCTCGCGTGGGGACTGGCCGAGCCAGTCCCGCCACGAGGTGCACGGTGGCGTGAGGGGCACCAGCGGTCACTCATGCGGCACTCGGGACCTCTTCGTTACTGCATGTGCTGGTCGGACGGGTCGATGAAGGCCATGACCGGGCCCGACGCTGAGGTCGTTCCCGCCGCCGTAGCGAGCCGCCTCGGGAGCGAACTCCGGATGAAAGCCGCTGGCAACGTCGGCCGACGATGCCAAGGCGCCGAACAGGCTGGCGAGACGATCACGCTCGGCGGTTGCCACGACGCGAACGCTACGAGCGATGGTCCCGGTCCGCCCGGACGCGGGGGCGGGCGGACCCTCGCGAACCGCCGACGTGGAGCTCGAGGCCGCTTCCTTCTACGCGGCGGGGATGCGGTCGGCGCCGACGAGGAGGTTCCACGGCTCGACGCTGGTGATGACGAGCCGTTGTGCTTGCGACCAGGGGTCGGCGGCGAGGCGGTCGTGGATGGCGGCCTCGGTGTCGCTGCTGACGATGAGCAGGGCGCGGATGCGGCCGTGCTCGCTGCCGGCCAGTGGTCCGGCGAACAGCACGGTGCCCTCCGCAGCAAGGGTGTTCATGAACGCGGCGTGGTCCTCGACGCCGGGTTGTTCGAAGGCGCCTTTCCCATCGGTCCAGGCGGGTCCGGCGTCGCGGATGACTGCGAAGTAGCTCATGTGACTTCCTCCTTGGTGGCACGGGTTGTGCCCTTCGGCGGGGGCCGCACTCCGCCGACGGCGAACACGGCGTCGACGTGGCTGAAGCCCCCGAGGACCGCTTGCTCCGCGATCGTCACGACCGGGTCGCCTCGATGGTCCAGGCCGCCGACTCGAAGAGCACGCCGTCGGGACTTGCGTGGGCGGCCATGGTGGCGTGGAGCGCGTCGCTGGCCCGAGCACGGTCAGCGTCGTCGAGACCCTGCAGCATCCAGCCCATCAAGCCGAGCACGAAGCGGTGGGCGTCGTCGGCATCGTTGCCGAGCCACATCCCGGCGGTCGTCCCGTCGAGCTCGATGTCGGTGAACCCGGCCTTGGTGAGCAGGCTGCGAACGCGGTCGGCATCGGCGAGGGCGAACGGGCCCGCGTCGGCGGGCGGAGCCGGAAGGTCACGCCCGGCGGCGAGCGCCCCGGAGATCTCGCGGAGCCACTCGTTGCCCGCCAGCGGCTGCCAGGTCACGAGCACGAGGTGCCCACCTGGACGCAGGCCCCTGCCGATGTTGCGAAACGCGGCCGCGTGGTCGCCGAAGAACATCGCCGCGGTGCGGCTGATCGCCACGTCATAGGAACCGGGCTCGAAGGGGTGGATCTGCGCGTCGGCCTGGGTGAACGACGCGTTCGTGACGCCTTCCTCGGCCGCGCGGCGCCGGGCGTGGTCGAGCATGCGCGACGACAGGTCGACCCCGAGAGCGGAGCCGGCAGACGCGGCCCGGGCGGCGTCGCGGGTTGTCTGACCGGTCCCGCACCCGATGTCGAGTACCCGGTCGGTGTTGCCGATGGCGGCGGTGGCGAGCAGGCGCTCGTGGTACGGAGCGACCGAACGATCGAAGTACTCGGCGTGGCCAGCCCAGTACTCACCCTCGTCCCCGTCCCACGCGCGGAGCTGCTCGACGTTCGACGAGTCGACCGGTACTGCATTGGTCGCGGTCATGGCCACCCTCCTGCTAATCTCCCTTTGGGAGAGTCACTCTTGTCCCAAAGGGAGAGTCATGTCAAGTGGTCCGTCGATGACGACGACTTCGTACGCCATCCTCGGTCTGCTCGCCGTCAAGCCGTGGACCACCCACGAGCTGGTGCAGCAGGTCGATCGGAGCATGCGTCGGATGTGGCCGCGTGCCCAGAGCAAGCTGTACGAGGAGCCCAAGAAGCTGGTCGCCCACGGCTTCGCCCGAGCAGCCGACGACTCCGTTGGTCGCCGCCGCCGCACCCGGTACACCATCACCGCCAATGGCCGGCGTGCGCTGGCCGCCTGGTTGCAGGAGCCGGGGGCCGGCCCGACCCTCGAGTTCGAGCAGCTGCTCAAGATCAGCTTCGCCGACAGCGGCAGCAAGGCCGACATCGTCACCAACCTCGAGGCGACGCGCGCCTGGGTGCTCGAGCAGAACGAGGAGAACCTGGCGACGGCCCGCGCCTACGTCGATGGCCTGGGTGGGTTTCCTGAGCGTGCCGCCCTCAACCAGCTGGCGGGCCGCTTCCTCACTGACTTCTACGTCACCGTCGCTCGCTGGGTGGACTGGGCGTCCGAGGTGGTCGACACGTGGCCCGACGACGTCCGCGACGCCCCGTTCGATGCCCGCGCGGCTGAGGAAGGTGTCCGACTGGCCAAGAGCGTGGCGACGATCCTCGAGTAGCCAGGCGTCGGGCGGGATCGGCCGGGGCCCTCCACCTCGTTGTCGACGGCGTCGAGGGTCCGCTCAAGCTGGACGGTCGGGCTGAGACCTTGCCACGGCCGCCACGCTGCGTTCCGAGCTCCAGGTCAGCGAGCGTTGACAAGTCGGCCTGCCAACAACCTGACAGCTGCTCGACGAGGTCGCGGGTGCGCCGCTCGCCGAGCGCCGCCTGCTCCATGGGAGCACCGATCTAGGTCAGCCCGTCCGCCCGACCTCCGGGCCGGCCCGCCAGACGCGGGCGGCCGAGATGTTGGCGGCCGACCACGCCGTGCAGCTGTCAGGGTTCCTCGGCCAGCGGTAGGAGCCAGGTAGCCCGACCTCGCTAGGCGAGGCGCGGATCGATCCGCTCGGGATCCAGCTCGTAGCGGTCGATGGCGTCCTGGACGAGCTCCGGCTTCACCTCGCCGGCCGCCGCCAGCGCGGCCAGCGTGGCCGCCACGACGTGCGGGGCGTCGATCTCGAAGTGGCGCCGCAGAGCCTCGCGGGTGTCGCTGCGGCCGAAGCCGTCGGTGCCGAGCGGCGTGAACGAACGGTCCTGGGGCACCCAGCGGGCGATCTGGTCGGGTACCGCCTTCATGAAGTCGGTGACCGCGATCACGGGCCCGTCGCCGTCGAGGAGCTCCGTGACCCGCGGCGTGCGGGCGGACTGGCCGGGATGCAGCCGGTTCCACCGTTCAGTGGACAGGGCCTGCTCGCGCATCCGCTTGTAGCTCGTGGCCGAGAACAGCTCGGCCGACACGTCGTAGTGCTCGGCGAGCTGCGTCTGCGCCTCGCGGACGGCCAGGTTGGCCGAACCCGAGAACAGGATCGTGGCGCGGTGCTTCGGACCGTCGGGCGCGGTCGACCACCGGTAGAGCCCTTCGATCACGCCCGCCTCGGCGTCCTCGGGCATGGCCGGCATCACCTGGTTCTCGTTGTAGAGCGTCAGGTAGTAGATGACGTCCTCGTTGTCGACCCACATGCGCTGCAGACCGTGGCGCACGATGGTGGCGACCTCGTAGGCGAAGGCGGGGTCGTAGGCCTCCGCCGCGGGGTTCACCGATGCCAGGAGGAGGCTGTGGCCGTCCTGGTGCTGCAGGCCCTCGCCGAGCAGCGTGGTGCGACCGGCGGTGGCGCCGAGGAGGAAGCCGCGGGCCCGCGCGTCGCTGGCCTGCCAGATCAGGTCGCCCACCCGCTGCCAGCCGAACATCGAATAGAAGGTGAAGAACGGCACCATCGGCACGCCCTGGGTGGCGTAGCTGGTGCCCGCGGCGATGAAGCTGGCCAACCCGCCGGCCTCGGTGATGCCCTCTTCGAGGATCTGCCCGTCCTGCGACTCCTTGTAGGAGAGGAGCAGGGCGTGGTCGACCGGCTCGTAGTGCTGGCCCTGCGACGCGTAGATCCCGAACTCCTTGAACAGCGAGTCCATGCCGAACGTGCGGGCCTCATCCGGGATGATCGGCACCACGCGGGGCCCGAACTTCTTGTCGCGGCACAGGTTGCGCAGCAGCCGCGTGAAGGCAGTGGTGGTGGAGGCGGCCTGCTTGCCCGACCCGCCGAGCACCTCGTCGAAGGCGCCGTCGGCGGGGAGGTCGAGCTTGCGCTTGGTGCGCACGACCCGGCGGGGGAGCGACCCGTCGAGGGCCAGCCGGCGGCTGTCCATGTACTGGCGGATCTCCGAGTCCTCGGGCAGCGAGATGTACGGCGGCTCCTTGCCGTCGGCCAGGGCGTCCTCCGGCACCTCCTCCTGCAGGTGGAGGCGCTCGCGCAGGAGCAGCAGCTGCTCGGTGGTCATCTTCTTGATCTGGTGGGTGGCGTTGCGCCCTTCGACGTCGGGGCCGAGCGTCCACCCCTTGATGGTCTTGGCGAGGATGACCGTGGGTGCACCGGGCTGCTCGGTGGCGGCCTTGTAGGCGGCGTAGAGCTTGCGGTAGTCGTGGCCGCCACGCGGGAGGTTGCGGATCTCCTCGTCGGACAGGTGCTCGACGAGCTTGCGCAGGCGCGGGTCGGGCCCGAAGAAGTGCTCACGGGCGTAGGCGCCGGACTCGACGGCGTAGCGCTGGAACTCGCCGTCGACGGTCTCGTTCATCTTGTTGAGCAGCACGCCGTCGACGTCCCGCATCAGCAGCTCGTCCCACTTGCCGCCCCAGACCACCTTGATGACGTTCCAGCCGGCGCCGCGGAAGGTGGCCTCGAGCTCCTGGATGATCTTGCCGTTGCCGCGCACCGGACCGTCGAGGCGCTGGAGGTTGCAGTTGATGACCCAGGTGAGGTTGTCGAGGCCCTCGCGGACGGCCAGCGAGATCGAGCCGAGCGTCTCGGGCTCGTCGCACTCGCCGTCGCCGATGAACGCCCACACGCGCGACGCGCTGGTGTCCTCGATCTTGCGGTTGTGGAGGTACTTGTTGAAGCGGGCGTGGTAGATCGAGCACAGCCCGCCGAGCCCCATCGACACCGTGGGGTACTCCCAGAAGTCGGGCATGAGGCGCGGGTGCGGGTAGGACGACAGGCCCGCGCCCCCGACCTCACGACGGAAGTGGTCGAGCTGGTCCTCGGTGAGGCGGCCCTCGAGGAAGGCCCGGGCGTAGATGCCGGGCGCAGCGTGGCCCTGGAAGTAGATGTGGTCGCCGGCGAGGCCGTCGTCCTTGCCGTGGAAGAAGTGGTTGAAGCCGACCTCGTAGAGGGCGGCGGAGCTGGCGAAGGTGGCCAGGTGCCCCCCGATGCCGTCGGCGTGCTTGTTCGCCTTGACCACCATCACCGCCGCGTTCCAACGGATGAAGGCGCGGATGCGACGCTCGATGTCCTCGTCGCCGGGGAAGAAGGGCTCCTGCTCGGGCGGGATGGTGTTCACGTACGGCGTGGAGACCGAGGCCGGGATGCCGACCTGCAGCTCGCGTGCTCGCTCGAGCAGCGTGGACACGAGGAAGCGAGCCCGGGGCTTGCCCGCGATGTCGACCACGGCATCGAGCGAGTCGAGCCACTCCTGCGTCTCGGCCGGGTCGGTGTCCGGCAGCTGGTGGACGAAGCCGTCGATGATCATGGGTCCATCATCTCGCCTCCGAGCCCGAGATGCGCCACCATCCCCCGGTGACCTCAGCCGGGACCGACATGACGGTCGTCTACACGGACGGCGCCTGCTCCGGGAACCCGGGCCCGGGCGGGTGGGCTTGGGCCGTACCTGGTGGCCGCTACGCGTCCGGCGCCGAGGCCCACACGACGAACCAGCGGATGGAGATCACGGCCGCCTTCGAGGCGGTCCAGTCCATCGAGGGTCGTCTCGAGGTGGTCAGCGACTCGACGTACGTCGTCAACTGCTTCCGCGATCGCTGGCACGAGGGATGGGTCAAGCGGGGCTGGAAGAACACGAGCCGGCAGCCGGTGGCCAACCGCGATCTGTGGGAGCCGTTCATCGAGCTCGTGCTCAGCCGCCGTGACGTCACGTTCCGCTGGGTGAAGGGTCACGCGGGCGACCCGATGAACGACCTCGTCGATCGACTCGCCGTGGAGGCAGCTCTCACGCAGGCGGGCCGCACCGGCGTCGGCGAACCGGAGGATCTCGGACCGCCCGACGACGTGCGCGGGGCAGCGGCGAGCCGCGACCGGCGCCTGCCCGCGGGCCGGCTGGTGCTGGTCGCCGGCCATCGCCCCAGCGAGCTCGGTGGCTACGACCCCAACCCGGTGGCCGACGGTGTCCGCGCCCGGCTGCAGGAGACCCTCGCGGCCATGGTGCAGGTGGACGGCGCGCTGGCGGTGGTGAGCGGGCTGCGCCTCGGCGCGGAGCAGCTGGGCGCGGAGGCGGCGTTGAACCTCGATCTGCCGCTGCTCGCGGTGCTGCCCTACCCCGAGGCGGACAAGCCGTGGCCGTCGGCGGCTCGGGTTCGCTTCGCCGAGCTGGTCGACGCCGCCGAGGTCGCGATCACGCTCGAGAAGAGGTCACCCGCATCCAAGCAGCTCGCCGGCGCCGCCCTCGCCCGACGGGATTCCTGGCTGGCTCGCCAGGTCGACGCCGCGGTCGTGGTGTGGGATCAGGAGGACGATGCGATCGGCCGTCTGGTCCGCTCGCTGGAGGATCACCTCGGACCGGAGAACGTGCTGCTCGTCCACCCCTAGGTCATGCCGCGGCGGACCCGGAGCTCCTGGTAGGCGGCGTTGATGACACGGATGCGGTCCTCGCCCTCCGCCTTCTCCTCCTCGGACTGCCCGAAGAGCCGGTCGGGGTGGTGGACCCGTGCCTGGTGGCGATGGGCGGCCACGATCTCGTCCCAGGTGGCGGTGGGCTCGATCTCGAGCACCTTGTAGGGGTCCTGGTCGTCGACGGCTCGTTGCTCGAGCGCCCGTTCGGCGGCCAGCTCCTCGTCGGTGGGCGGCGTGAAGCCGAAGCTCGTGCGCCAGTCGTCGCCGAAGTGCTCGGCGAGGATGTCCCGCTTCTCCTCCGGTTCGGCGGCGGTCTTCCGTCGCTTCGGGCGCCAGACCTCGGTGACCTCGGTCTGTGCCCACCAGGCGTGGTCGTCGTCGACGTCGAGGCGAGAAGCCTCCGCCGGCTCGCTCGCCGGTGGGGTGGTCGGGGGGGTCTCGCCCTTTCGCTTGCGTGACCAAGGTCGCGCCATCCCCCATCCTCGCGCGTCCCGCTACGTTCGCCACATGCGGGTGGGGGCCGACACCGGAGGCACCTTCACCGATGTGGTGGGGGACGACGGCCGCATCGCGAAGGTGCTCTCGTCGCCCGATGACCCGGGCCGTGCCGTGCGCGACGGGGTGGCCGCCATCGGCGAACGACCGGCGCGGCTGGCCCACGGCACCACGGTCGCCACCAACGCGCTGCTCGAGGGCACGGGCGCGCCGGTCGTCCTGGTGACCACCGAGGGGCTGCGCGACGTGATCGAGATCGCCCGCCAGGACCGGCCCTCGCTCTATGACACCTCGGTGGTGCGACCCGATCCGCTGGTGCCCCGCGAGTGGCGGTTCGAGGTGGCTGGCCGGCTGGGTGCCGACGGACGCTCGCAGCGCCAGGTCGACCCGACCAGCCTGCCGGCCATCCCGGCAGAGGCCGCTGGGGTGGCCGTGTGCCTGCTCCACGCCGACCTCGATCCGGCCCAGGAGCAGGAGGTGGCCGCCGCGTTGCGGGCCCAGGGCCACGACGTCACGTGCTCCCACGAGGTGTCGCCCGAGATGCGGGAGTACGAGCGCACGGTGACAACGGTCGTGAACGCCGCGCTCCGGCCGTTGTGCCGCGCGTACCTCCGGGGCATCGACGGGGTGGCCGACGAGGTGCTCGTGATGACCTCAGCCGGGGGACTGCTCCCGGTGGGTGAGGCGGCGGAGCTGCCGGCCGCCCTGCTGCTGTCGGGACCGGCGGGCGGGGTGCGGGCAGGCGCGGCCGCGGCGGTCGCCAACGGCTTCTCCGACGCCATCACCTTCGACATGGGGGGCACGAGCACGGACGTGTGCCTGGTGCTCGACGGCGAGCCGGCGCCCGCCGCGCAGCGGTCAGTCGGCGGCTACGCCGTGCGCTTCCCGTCGCTCGACATCCACACGATCGGCGCGGGAGGTGGGTCGATCGCGCACGTCGATCCCGGTGGCGCCCTGCTCGTCGGCCCCGGCAGCGCGGGGGCGATGCCAGGGCCGGCGTGCTACGGGCGCGGCGGCACGTCGCCCACGGTCACGGACGCCGATCTCGTGGCGGGCCGCATCCCGGCGTCGGCCGCGTTCGGCGGCCTCACCCTCGACGCTGACGCCGCGTGGTCGGCGCTGGACGCGGCGGGCGTGTCCGCCGACGGGGTCATCCGGGTGGTCGACGCGGCGATGGAGCGGGCGCTGCGCGTCGTCTCGATCGAGCGGGGCGTCGATCCCCGGCACCTCGCCCTCGTGGCCTTCGGCGGCGCCGGACCGCTGCACGCGTGCGCGTTGGCCGACGCGCTCGACATGGCCGCGGTCATCGTGCCGGCGCGCGCCGGCGTGCTGTCGGCGGTCGGGCTGCTCACCTCGCCGCTCCAGCGGGACCTGGTCCGCTCGTGGCCGGCTCCCGGTGATCACGCGGCGGTGGGCGACGCGGTGCGTCGGCTGGCACAGCGCGCGGCCGCCCTCGTCGGCACGGGGGCCACGACGTCGACGGCGCTCGACTGCCGCTACGAGGGGCAGAGCCACGAGATCACGGTCCCGTCGGTCTCCGACTTCCACGAGGCGCATCGGCTGCGCAACGGGTTCGCCCGCCACGACGCGCCGATCGAGGTCGTCGCGCTCCGGGCGACGGCCACCATCCCGTCGGGTCTGGCGCTCCGCGACCTGCCGGCGGTGGAGCGCCGACGAGCCGCCGGTCCGATCGCGGTGGCTGAGCCCGACTGCACGATCTGGATCCCGGCGGGGTGGTCGGCCGCACCCGGGGCGGACGGCGCCCTCGTCCTGCGAAGGGGCGTCGCGTGAGCCTCGACCCCGCCGCGCTCCAGGTGCTGATCTCGCGACTCGGCGGGATCGCCGACGAGATGGGCGCGGTGCTGCGCCGATCCGCATCGAGCCCGAACATCAAGGAGCGCGCCGACTGCTCCGCGGCCGTGTTCGACGCCCACGGCGACCTGCTGGCGCAGGCCGAGCACATCCCCGTCCACCTCGGTTCGATGCCCGCATCGGTGCGAGCGGCCATCGACGCCTACGCCGGCGAGCTCGGCCCCGGTGACCACGTGCTGGTGAACGATCCCTTCGCCGGCGGCACCCACCTCAACGACATCACAGTCGTGACGCCCGCGTTCGCGGGTGGCCAGCTCGTCGGCTGGGCGGCCAACCGGGCCCACCACGCCGACGTCGGCGGGGCGGCCCCGGGCTCGATCCCGGCCGACGCCACCGACATCCAGCAGGAGGGCTTCCGGATCCCACCGACCCGGTACAGCCCCGAGCTGCGGAGCCTGCTCCTGGCGGCGTCGCGCACCCCCGACGAGCGGGCGGGCGACCTCGACGCCCAGATCGGCGCCAACGTCGTCGGGGCGGCGCGGCTCGGGGCGTTCGTCGACCAACCACTCGGCGAGGTCGTCGCCTACGGCGAGCGGCGCATGCGAGCGGTGCTGGCCGCCGTCCCCGACGGAACGTGGGAGTTCGACGACGTCATCGACTCGACGGGCTCCGCACCCGACCAGCAGCGTCCCGCGCGCATCGTCCTCACCGTCACCCTCGCGGGCGAGGAGATCACCTTCGACTTCACCGGGACCGGCCCGCAGGCGCGCGGCAACGTCAACGCGGTCGAGGCCGTCACCGTGTCGTCGGTCGCGTTCGCGCTGCGGACCGCGTTCGATCCCACCATCCCCGCCAACGGGGGCTCGCTCCGCCCGGTGCACGTGATCGCGCCGCCGGGGACCATCGTGGCGGCGCAGTTCCCCGCCGCCGTCGGCGCCGGCAACGTCGAGGTCAGCCAGCGCGTGGCCGACGTCTGCCTCGGCGCGCTCGCCCAGGCACTACCGGATCGCGTCGGAGCAGCTGGCCAAGGCACGATGAACAACGTCCTCATCGGTGGCGACAGCTGGGTGTACTACGAGACGGTGGCGGGCGGCGAAGGCGCGCAACCGTTCCGGTCGGGCATGCACGGCATCCACACGGCGATGACCAACTCCAAGAACACCCCGATCGAGACGCTGGAGCGCGCTTATCCGATGCGGGTGCTCCGGTACCGGCTGCGGGAGGGGAGTGGGGGAGAGGGCCGCTGGCGGGGCGGGGAGGGCATCGAGCGCGACCTCGAAGTCCTCGAGGACTGCACGGTCAGCCTGATCACCGAGCGCCGGCGTCAGCCAGCCATGGGGCCTCGCCGGTGGCGGGCCAGGAGCGGTGGGCGAGAACTGGCTCCTGCCGGGCGGCTTCGAACGACTCGCCAAGCGGCTGCCGGACAAATGCACGTTCCGGTTGAAGGCGGGCGATGTGATCCGAATGTTGACGCCAGGGGGAGGTGGATTGGGACCGCCGGGCTGAGCACGACCTTGCCAAGGTTGGGGTCGCGGGTTCGAATCCCGTCGTCCGCTCCAGAACCCGCAGGTCACGGGCTCCCGCGACGGAGCCCGTTGCGTGGTGTGACGACTCCGCAGCCGTTACGTGCGGGCTCGTAGGGTGCTGCTCGCGCCGCGGGCGCATCGCTGCGGCGGCGAACGACCTGCCTCCGACCGGGGTACCTGGAGGTACCCTCCGTGGCGGCGAACGCTGGGGAAGGTGAGATGATGAGCGACGCGAGCCAGGGTCCGGGCTGGTGGCTGGCCTCCGACGGCAAGTGGTACCCGCCTCAGACGGAGGCAAGTGCGCCGCCCCCGCCTCCGCCTGGCGCCACCCCAGCTCGGACGCCCGGTGAGAAGCTCGTGATCGGTGGATCCGTTGGCCTCGTGGTCGGCGCCTTCCTCCCGTGGGCGACGGTCGGACCGTTCGACATCGCCGGCACCGACGGTGACGGCGTGCTGACCCTCATCATCGGGGCGCTCGTCGCTGCCCTCGCGTGGACCCGGAAGGCACCCCGTGCCGTGATCGTTCTTGTGGGCATCGCGGTGCTGATTGGTGTCTACGACCTTGTCGACGTCGGCCGCGTGGCAGGTGGCGACGAGGAGCTCTTCGACGTGTCGATCGGCATCGGACTCATCATCACCGTCGCGGCATCGGTCGTCGCCGTGGTCGGCTGGGTGCAACACCGCCGAGCCACCTAGCGGGCCCACCAGCCCTCGAACGCTACGAGCGAACCCGCAACGCCTGCGTCGCAGCCTCTATCAGGGCAATATGAGTGTGGTCTGGGCACAGCATCGACGCCTAGCCGGGGTCGGCCACGACCTCAATCGGCGTGCTGACCGTGGTCTTGTCGGCCGTATACATGATCACGACATCCGAGAACGTCGCACTCCCTCCGGAGCCGTCCTGATCGACAGAGAAGATGATCTCGTTGCCGGTCGCCCTGAGCCCGAGCGGAGGGACCACACGATGCCACGACTGGGCATCCCCGCCGGTGAACGTGTGACGGTGGAGGACACCTGCCCCGTGCTGCGACTCCCGAACCTGGATTGTCGTGTCCACCGCGTGAGGTTGGGCAGTGAAGAAGAGGACCGCTGACACCTGGGCCACGATGTGGGGGAGCTCGAATTGCACGTGCGAGTCGCTGCGCTGGTTGCCGCCGACGGTCACCCCGCCGGCGAACTCAGGGAGGACTAGGTACCTCGAGACCCGGGTCACCTCGGTGAACAGCGGAAGCACGTTCCCGCGCAGCCCATCCAAGATGCCCATGGCGAGTCCCCCTTGCCGACGGCCACGCGAGGCTACGCCCTCGCGGAGCACGGCGCATGAGAACCTGGACGTCGACACGGCCCTCGCTGCCGCTGACCCCATCGGGCGTGACTGCCGAACACCACCGCGGCAGTTCGGGCAGGATGACGCGATGGGCGACTCGGTGGGCCCGACCCTTGCCAAGGGCTGAAGACCCGAGAGTGCTCGTGGTGTTGGTGGTCCTGACGGCTGGGGTCGGGTTGGTGCGGCCCGCTTGGGGGCTGCCCAGACATCGGTGTCGATGGCGGCGTGGTCCTTGACGATGCAGGCCGCAAGCGCTGTTAGGGGGTGACGGTCAGACGGTGCGGACCCGGTCGTCCCGGAGATCGATCGCGTCGCGGTCGACCCGGTTCGTGTACCAGACCGGCAGTGCGATCGCCGCCAGGGCCACGACGGCGCCGACGACGATGAGCGGCCAGCCGAAGGCCTTCTCGAGGGCGAGCTCCTCGGGCATCTGGCCCGGCTCGGCCCGGACGAGGACACCGGCGATCACCATCGCGGCGCCCAGGAGCACGCTGACCGCGCGTGCGCCCGGGCTGGTCCCGGCGAGCAGCAGCAGCAGGCCGACGGCGATCTCGGCGATCCCGAGCCACGCCGTGTGCGTGTACCCGAGCACCTCGACGACGGGGGTGGACCAAGACCCGCCCAGCTCGGCTCGGATGAGGGCGAGGATGCCGACGGTGATGAGCCCGGCGCCGGCGATCAGCGACACGATCTGGCCAGGGGCGACGATCGAGGAACGCTGGCGGGTGCGGGTGGCGACGACCGGCTCGACGGTCTGGTCGATGCGGTCGCGTTCGACGACGGTGCCGTCATCGGTTCGGGTGCGGTGGAGGAGGCTCATGGCGACCCCTTTCGTTGGAGACGTCCGGGGGCTTCCCACCGATGCCACCGCCGATACACGTATCTAGACTGCGCCGCCGGACGTTACGAGGGGGACTGCTGTGTCGACGATCTCGACCACTGCTGATGTCGTGCGCGTGCACGGACGCGAACGAGGTGATCAGACCGCCATCGTCCAAGACGAGATGCGGCAGACCTGGAACGAGCTCGACCAGCGATCAAACCGCGTCGCCAACGCGTTGGCGCTGGCTGGTGTGGGCGCGGATGCGCGCGTGGCCTTCTTGGACAAGAACGGGTTCGAGTACTTCGAGGTTCTGTTCGGGGCGGCGAAGCTGAACGCCGTCACGGTCAACGTCAACTGGCGGCTGGCGCCACCCGAGGTGGCCTGGATCGTGAACGACGCCGAGGCGGAGGTCTTCCTCTTCGGTGCCGAGTTCGCGGATCTCGTCGATCAGGTCCGCGGCGACCTGGATCGCGTGAAGACCTTCGTCTGCCTCGGAGCCGACGAGCGCTTCGACACCTACGAGGGCTGGATCAGCGACGACGCCACCGACCCAGGTGTGCAGCCGACCGGCGCCGATGTCGCGTTCCAGCTGTACTCGTCGGGCACCACGGGCATGCCCAAGGGCGTGCTTCTGAGCAACGACAACCTCTTCGCGCTGCTGCCCGACGCCGCGGCGATCTGGGGCTTCGACACGTCGATGGTGAACATGGTGGCGATGCCGCTGTTCCACATCGGCGGCTCCGGGTGGGCGATGGCCGGCATGTACTGCGGCGGCACATCGATCATCGTGCGCGAGCTCGACCCGGCCGCGCTGATCGACCTCATCGGCAAGGAGGGGATCACGCACGCGTTCCTCGTGCCGGCCGTGTTCCAGTTCATGCTGATGATGCCGAACGTCAACGAGGGGAGCTACGAGAGCCTCGACATGCTCGTCTACGGCGCCTCGCCGATCTCCGAGGAGGTGCTGACGGCGAGCATCAAGGCGTTCGGGTGCAAGTTCGCGCAGGCCTACGGCCTCACCGAGACCACCGGCGCCATCGTCACGCTGATGCCCGAGGACCACGATCCCGACGGGCCGAACAAGCACCGCCTGCGGTCCTGCGGGAGGGCGAACTCCAACGTGGAGCTGAAGGTCGTCGATCCGGGCACGGGGGCCGAGGTCACGGTGGGCGAGGTCGGCGAGATCCTCACCCGGTCGAACCAGAACATGGTCGGCTACTGGCGCAACGAGGAGGGGACCAGGGCGGCGTACGTCGACGGCGACTGGTTCCGCACCGGCGATGCTGGCTACCTCGACGAGGACGGCTACCTCTACATCCACGACCGCATGAAGGACATGATCGTGTCCGGCGGGGAGAACGTGTACCCGGCCGAGGTCGAGAACGCGCTGATGAAGCACCCCGGCATCGCCGACGTCGCCGTGATCGGCGTGCCGGACGACAAGTGGGGCGAGGCGGGCAAGGCCATGGTGATGAAGGCGGAGGGGGAGGACCCCACCGAGGCGGACATCCTGGCCTTCGCCCGGAAGCACCTCGCCGGCTTCAAGATCCCCAAGTCGGTGGACTTCGTCGACGCCATCCCCCGCAACCCGAGCGGCAAGGTCCTCAAGAAGGAGCTGCGCGCTCCCTTCTGGGAGGGCCGCGAGCGCCAGGTCAACTGACGGCGGCGACACCGCGCTCCGTGGCCCCCCGCCACGCTTGGTGCTGTGCTGGGGGTGTTCTGCCCTTCTCGGGCACTGTCACACCCCTTGCGTAGGGTTGGTGCATGACTTCGGTGCGGTCGATCGAGGTGGTGCAGAAGGAGATCGAGGGCCTGTTCGCCGAGCTGGCGACGGCGTCGCCCGCTGATCTCACGGGCGGCGAGGTGGTCGACTACGTCGAGCGGGCGCAGCGGATCCGGTCGCTGGCCGACGCCCAGTGCGCCCGTTCGGCGGGCGTGCTCGACACCTCGAAGGTCTGGTCGGTCGACGGAGCCAAGTCGCCCACCGCGTGGATCGCCTGGCACTGCCGTGTGGCGCGAGGTCGGGCCTCCGCGGCGGTGGTCGGCGCTCGGGGGCTGCGGGAGATGCCGCTCACCGAGGCGGCGCTGATGGCCGGGCAGATCACGCTCGACCACGTGCGCCGGATCGCCGACGCGCTGGCCGCTGCACCTGCCGCCTTCGCCGAGGACGAGGACCGACTCGTCCGGGTGGCCGCTGAGCAGCGCTACGACACCTTCGAGCGGGTGATCCGCTACTGGATCTACCACCACGCGCCCGACGACGAGGAGGACCGCGCCAGCCGCCGTCGCGACCAGCGGGGCGCGAGCTGCTCGCGGTCGTTCGACGGGATGGTGGTGGTGGACGCGCTGCTCGATCCCATCACCGGCGAGATCTTCGCCCGCGAGCTGGAACGGCTCGAGCGGCGGTTGTTCGAGGAGGACCTCGCAGAGGCACGCGAGCGCGTCGGTCCGTCCGCCAGCCTGCAGGACCTTCGGCGCACACCGCGCCAGCGACGTGCCGATGCGATGCGAGTGATGGCCGAACGGTCAGCGGCCAAGCCGGCCGGCGCCACCGAGCCGCGCATCCTGTTGCAGGTGCTGGCGGGCCACGAGTCGGTGGAGCGGATGTGCGAGCTCTCCAACCGCCAGGTCGTCACACCCGGCGAGATCCTGCCCGTGCTCGACAAGGCCGACGTCGAGCGCGTCGTCTTCGACGGACCCTCCAAGGTGATCGACGTTGGGGTCCGTCAGCGCCTGTTCCGCGGTGCCACCCGCACGGCCGTCGAGGCCCGTGACCGCGAGTGCGATCACCCGAGCTGCGACGTACCGGCCGAGCGATGCGAGATCGACCACATCGTCCCGTACGCGGAGGGCGGCCTCACCGTCCAGGACAACGGCCGGTGCCGGTGCAAGTACCACCATCGACGAACGCCGCCGTCGCCCTGATCGGGCGTCGGCACCGCAGGCGAACGCCGACATCGACGTGCTGACCTCCGTCATCACTCGACGGTTCTCGGACGCGGCCGCCTGCGCACCCCGGCAGGGTGGTAGCCACCCTCCAGCGACACCTGGCAACCCCCTGCCGCGCACCCCTGTCGCTGGGTACCGTTCAACAGGTGGGAGGGGGCGACACGCCAGGGCGAGCGGCCGCGGCTCGCGCGGCGATGGTCGATGTCGTCCGCCAGCCGTCGCTCCGGCGGGCTCAGCTGTCGTTCGGGTGCGCATGGACGAGCGAGGCCGCCTTCACCGTCGTCCTCGGTGTGGTGGCGTTCCGTGACGGTGGCGCATCGTCGGTCGGGTTGGTCGCGGTGCTCCGGCTGGTGCCGTCGGCGGTGCTCGCTCCCCTGGTGGTCGGCGTTGCCGACCACGCGCGTCGCGAGCGGGTCCTGACCGCCCTGTCCGCCGTCCGGACCGTGGCCCTCCTGCTCGCCGCTCTGCTCCTGCGAACCGACAGCTCGACGGTGCTCATCTACCTCCTCTCGGTCGTGGCGACCGTTGCCTTCACCGTCTACCGGCCGGTCCACTCGGCTCTGCTGCCGTCCTTGTGCACGACGACGCGCGAGCTCGACGAGCTCCAACTCCGTCCGCGCGCTCCTGGACTCGGCCGGCACCCTCGTCGGTCCCGCGCTCGGCGGGCGTCCTCCTCGCGGTCGGTGACGCCAGCGCCGTGTTCATGGCCACCGCCGCGCTGTCGGCCCTCGCCGCGCTCGCCCTCCTGCGGCTCGACTACGAGGCCCCACCGGCGTCCGCGCGGCCCGGGTCCCGCTCGCTCCTGCGCGAGACCGCCGACGGGGTGCGCACGGTCGTGCGTCACCGCGACCTTCGGCTGATCTTCGGGCTGGGCGCCACCCAGGCGTTCGTCCGAGGCGCGTTGAACGTCTTCACCGTCGTCGTCGCATTCGAGCTCTTCGACAAGGGCGAGCCAGCCGTGGCCACCCTTGCGACGGCGGTGGGCGCGGGGGGAGTGGTCGGATCACTGGTCGTGTCCCCGCTGGTGGGCAGCCACCACCTCGGCGCCTGGTTGTCGATCGCCTTGATCGCGTGGGGAGCGCCGATCGCGCTGCTCGGCACCGCGCCCGCCTTCACGATCGCGCTCCTGCTCATGGCGGTCGTCGGCGTGGCCAACGCCGTCATCGACACCCCGCTGTTCACGCTTCCCGTTCGACTCGTCCACGACTCGGTGCTGGCGCGAGCGTTCGGGGTCTTCGAGGGCATGATCGCCCTCGCGGTCGGTCTGGGTTCGCTGGTCACACCGGTCGTGATCGACTGGCTGGACCTGCGAGGCGCGCTCGTCGCCATCGGGCTCGTCCTCCCAGCGGCCGGCGTGCTGTGCTGGGGTCGCGTCCATGCCCTCGACGAGCGGTTGGCCGTGCGCGACGATGAGATCAGGGTGCTCCGCCACGCGCCGATGCTCAGCGAGCTCCCCATCCCGAGCATCGAGCACCTGGCGACGAGGCTCCGCCGGGTCACGCTGCCTCCTGGTGGGATCATGCTCGAACAGGGCGAGACCGGCGGCGGGTTCTTCGTGATCCTCGAGGGCGAGGCGGAGATCGTCGGCGACGATGCGATCCTCGGCACGCTGGGGCCCGGCGATTCGTTCGGTGAGATCGCACTGCTGCACGACGTGCCGCGGACGGCGACGATCCGAGCCCGCACGCGTCTCATCGTGTTCGAGCTCGAGGCGGAGGACTTCCTCGGCGCGGTGGCCGTCTACCGGGCGAGCTCCGACGCGGCCTACGCGGTCGTCGCCCAGCGCCTGGCCAACTTCCGGCCGGCCGGCATCACGATCTAGGGCGGGTCGCCGAACAGGAGCTGCACGGTGACGAGCCGCGGGTCGAAGCCCGGCTCCCACGGGAGGGCACCGCGCGACGTCCGGCCACGCCAGCTGCACCATGCGGAAGGCGTCGGGCGCGTCGCCGGCCAAGGTGTGGTGCTCGGCGAGCGACGGGAACATGCCCACGTACTCCGCGGCGTCCACCGGGAGCAGCGCGGCAGGGCTGACCGCCATCGAGCAAGCCGATGAACGCGGCTCCGATGGGCAGCTCGGTGCCGCCCGCCAGCGCGTCGGCGACGAGGTCGAACAGCCCCCGGCAGGCCACGGGCGACAGCCCGACCACGCACACCTCCGGGAAGCCGAACCGGTCCTCGAAGCCGATCGTGAAGGCGTAGTGGGGGAGCGGAGGGTCGGCGTGCGGACGGTCGGCGCCCGTGTCCAGCGCCCAGCCCTCGCGCTCGAGCATGAACTCGACCTTGTCCCGATGGCTCATGTCGCGATCGGGGAAGACGTCGTCGTCGCTCACGTGGCCAGCCTCGCAGAGCCGACTGGTAGACAAGCCCCTTGTCTGCGATCGAGGGCCGCCGACTCCGCATCCTGCTGGTCGCCGGCACCGTCGCCTTGGTGGCCCTCCACCTGTGGATCGCCCGCGACGTCACGTTGCCGAGGCGCGGCCCCGGCGACCAGTGGGGCTACGTGGGGAGCGCCCGCTACCTGGCCCGCGATCCGCACACGTACGTGATGCCGTTCTTCCCGTACTTCACCTACGGGTACTCGATCGTGCTGGCGCCGCTCGTGCGGATCTTCGACGACCCCGGCGACCTCTTCCTCGCCATCAAGGTGCTCAACGCCACCCTGGCGGCGTCGGTGCTCCCACTGCTGTACCTGTTCGGACGCTGCGTGCTGCGGGCCCGCCGGCCGCACGCGCTGGCGGGGGCCGTCGCCGGAGCCGTGATGCCGCCGCTGGTGGCCCACCCCTCGTCGATCCTGGCTGAGAACCTGGTGCTGCCGCTCGTGATCGCCACCGTCCTGGCGTGCTGGCTCTTCCTCTCGGACCGGCCGACGTGGCAGCGGTGGCTGTTCGCGCCGGCGATGGTGTTCCTCCACGTCAGCCACAACCGCTTCGCGGCCGCGCTGCCGCTGTTCTTCCTGCTGCTGCTCCTCGCGGCGGGGTCTCGCCAGGTGCCCGCACGCCTGGCCGCCGCCAACGCCGGAGTGGCCTTCGGGCTGCTGGTCGTGGCACAGGCGGTGCGCAACCGCATCGTCGAGGTGCGGTGGGTGAACGGGATCGAGACGCCCCAAGGGCCGGCCTCCGATGCCATCGACGTGCTGAAGCACCGCCTGCTCTTCCAGGAGTACCTGCTGGAGGCGGTCGGCCAGGCCTGGTACGTCGTGGTGGGCACCCTTGGCCTCGGCGCGCTCGGGGTCTGGGCGGTCGTCACCCTCGTCCTGCGCGACGAGGAGGTGGACGGCATCCGGGTCAGGGAGCGGGTGCGCGGGGTCCTGCAAGATCCCCGCCGACTCACGCTCGCCTTCCTCCTCGGCGCCGCCGCCGCCGTGTTCGCGACGTCCACCTACTTCTTCACCCGTGTCATCAACGGCTCGGAGGGCTTCGTCGCCGGCCGGCACAACGACACCTTCGTGCCGATGTGGGTGGCCGCGGGGACGGTGCTCGTGCTGGCCCCGGTGTCGATCAAGCGACTCCGCACCCAGGCGCTGGGCGGGGCCATCGTCGCCGCCGCCCTCACCGCCGTGCTCTTGTCGGGGCGAGCGGGTGGCGAGCTCGGGGGGCTGTACTCGATCCTCAACGTGCCGGCGCTCATCCACTACGGGCGGGTCGGTGACCAGGTCGTGCAGCACGCGGCGACCTTCGGCATCGGCGCCCTGCTCGCGGTCGCCGTGGGGGCCCAGCTGAAGCTCCGTCCGACGGCCCTCCTGCCGATCGCCTGCGCGTGGCTCATCTGGAGCGTCGGGGTCGAGGTCAAGCCCGACACCCGCCTCGACGGCTGGGTCATGACCGAGCAGGTCGCCCGACTCGAGGTCGACCGGGCCGCCGCGATCCAGACCCGCTTCGGTGGGATGCCCGTGTACTACCCGTACTTCCTGCCGGAGCTCACCGTCGTGCCCTGGGACGGCTCGGGCGATCCCCCCGAACCGCTGGTGTTCGCCGAGCTCGACGCCGACCTCGCCGCGCGCGGTGGGCGCATCGCCATGCTCGACGAGCCCGTGTCATCCGGGCTTCGCCCTCCCTACTCGGTGGCGCTGTGGGTCCTCCCCGGTCCTGTGCAGGATCGTCTCGCGGCGGACGGGGCGCTCCTGCCGGTCGGGTTCCCCATCGCGCTGCCATCGGAGGCACGCGTGGCCGAGCTCGAGGCCGACGGCGATGGCGCGGTCGTGTCGGTCGACGGCGGAGGCGTCGTCGAGGTGCGGCTGCACGGCCAGCACGCCGGCACGGGGTCGCCCTGGCCCGACGAGGGGAGCGCCGGCGTCGAGGGGAGCGTCCGCGTCGTCGCCCATCCCGCGGTCGGGGCGACCGGGCCGCAGCCGGCGTCCACGTTCGCGGCGCTCCCGGGTTGGCTGCGGCCCGGCGACCCGTTCGATGTGGCGCTCACGCTGCGAGCGGTCGACGCCGACGGGCGGGCACTCCCCGCCGGGCGCTACGAGGTGGCGGTCGGCCTCGAGCAGCTGGGCTTCGGGGCGTTCTCGACGCCGGGCGCCGAGCCGCTGGTGCTGGTCCTCGAGGTGCGCTGACGCGGTCAGCCGAAGGCGTCGACCCGTTTCGCCTCTTGACCGACCAGTCAATAGAGTCGCTCGCCATGGATCTCAACGGCATCTCAGCGATCGTCACCGGAGGGGCCTCGGGCCTCGGTGAAGCCACCGTCCGCAACCTCTCCGAGCGCGGCGCCAAGTGCGTCATCGTCGACATGAACCCTGAGAAGGGGGAGGCGGTGGCCAAGGACGTCAACGGCATCTTCGTCCAAGCCGACGTCACCAACGTCGACCAGGTGATCGCGGCGGTGGAGGCGGCCAAGGACCTCGGCCCGCTGCGCGCCCTCGTCACCGCCGCCGGCATCGGGTGGGCCACCCGCACCATCGGGCGCGACGGCCAGTACGAGTCGGCGCACGACCTCGAGATCTTCAAGAAGGTGCTCGAGGTGAACCTGATCGGCACCTTCAACTGCATCCGACTGGCCGCCTCGGCGATGAGCCTCACCGAGCCGCTGGCCGACAACGAGAAGGGCGCCGTCGTCACCGTCGCCTCCGTGGCAGCCTTCGACGGCCAGATCGGCCAGGCGTCCTACTCGGCGTCCAAGGGCGGCGTCGTCGGCATGACGCTCCCCATCGCCCGTGACCTCTCGGCGGCCGGGATCCGGGTGAACTGCATCGCCCCGGGGCTCATCGACACCCCGATCTACGGACAGGGCGACCAGTCCGAGGCCTTCAAGGACAAGCTCAAGCGCGACGTGCTGTTCCCGGACCGGCTCGGCTACGCGAGCGAGTTCGCCTCGATGGCCACCGAGCTGCTGTCGAACAGCTACATGAACGCCGAGACCATCCGCGTGGATGGCGGCGTGCGCATGCAGCCGAAGTGACCTAGTCCCCGCTCCGGCCGAGGACCTCGCGGAGCGTGGTCTCGAGGTCGGGGTGCTGGAACTCGTACCCGGCGTCGACGAGGACGTCGGGGAGCACCCGCTTGCTCTCGAACAGGAGCGTCTCCGCCAGCTCGCTCCCGAGCAGCAGCTTCGGCCCGAACGAGGGCACGGGCAGGAACGTCGGCCGGTGCAGCACGCGGCCCAGGGTCTTGGTGAACACCTGGTTGGTCACCGGCCCGGTTGCGCCCAGGTTCACCGGGCCCGAGATGTCCGCGCCGAGCAGGTACCGGATGGCGCCGATCTCGTCGGCCAGGCTGATCCAGCTCATCCACTGCTTGCCGGAGCCCAGCTTGCCGAGGAGCCCGAAGCGCGCGGGGAGCAGCATCCGGGGGAACGCGCCGCCGGTGCCGTGGAGCACCATGCACGTGCGGAGGTGGGCGACCCGGATCCCGGCCGCCTCGGCGGGGGCGGTGGCCGACTCCCACGCCTCCACCACGTCGCTGAGGAACCCGGTGCCCTTGGAGCTCGCCTCGGTGAGCTGCTCGTCGCCGCGGTCGCCGTAGTAGTCCATGCCCGAGCCGGACAGGAGGACGGGCGGCTTCGTGGTCAGCGCGGCCAGTGCCCCCGCCAGGAGCGCGGTGCCCTTGGTGCGGCTCTCGAGGATCTTGCGCTTCTGCTCGTCGGACCAGCGCTTCTCGGCCACCCCTTCACCGGCGAGGTGGACGACGCCGTCGAGGGCTTCGAGCCCCGCCGCGTCGATCTCGCCCGCGTCGATGTCCCACCGCACCGCGCCCTCCCCGCCACCGGATCGGACGACCCGAACCGCGGTGTGCCCGTCGGCCTCGAGAGAGCGCACGAGCGCGCTGCCGATGAACCCGCTCGAACCGGTGATGGCGATGCGCATGCGGGGTTACGGTACCCGCCGAGCGGCGGCACCCATTTCTGGAGGAACCATGTTCGACGAGTTCAAGAAGTTCCTGTTCCGCGGCAACGTGATCGATCTGGCCGTCGCGGTGATCATCGGCGCCGCGTTCACCGCCATCGTCACCGCGGTGACCTCGGGCCTCATCACGCCGTTGGTCGGGATGATCTTCTCGAAGGACTTCACCCGGATGACCTTCGACATCAACGGCAGCGTCTTCAGCTATGGCATCGTCATCGACGCGGTCATCCGGTTCGCGTCGACCGCCGCCGTCGTCTTCTTCGTGATCGTCAAGCCCATGCAGGCGCTCATGGCCCGCCGGGCCGCCGGCGACGAGCCGATCGAGGACACCCCCGCTCCGAGCGACGAGGCCATGCTCCTCACCGAGATCCGCGACCTCCTGCAGCAGCGCACCACCTGAGGCGGGTTGCCTGACGGCTCGGGCGCTCTCGTAGGATCACGCGCTTCGGGCCCTCACCTGGGGGGCGGAGGAGCGAACGTTGCACGTCGTCGTGGTCGGATGTGGGCGGGTCGGGTCTGGGCTGGCCGGGATCCTGGAGGACGGCGGCCACACCGTGGCCGTGATCGACAAGCAAGCCAAGGCGTTCCGCCGCCTGCCCGAGGGGTTCTCCGGCCGCACCATCCAGGGGGTGGGCTTCGACCGGGACCTCCTCAGGGAGGCGGGCATCGAGGACGCCGGGGCGCTGGCGGCGGTCACCAACGGCGACAACTCCAACATCATGGTGGCCCGCACCGCCCGCGAGGTCTTCGGGCTGGAGCGGGTGATCGCGCGCATCTACGACCACCGCCGCGCGGCCATCTACGAGAAGCTCGGCATCCCCACCATCGCCACGGTCCAGTGGACCACCGATCGCGTCCTGCGGCGCATCCTCCCGGACATCTCGGCGACCGAGTGGACCGACCCGTCCGCGACGGTCGTGCTCGTGGAGCGGCCCGTGGCCGCGAGCTGGGCCGGACGGCGGCTGGCCGACCTCGACGTCGAAGGTCTGGCGCGGGTCGCCGCCCTGTCCCGCCTGGGGGTGGGTCAAGTGCCCACCGCTGACGTCGTCACCCAGGAGGGCGACGTGGTGTACATGACGGTCGTCTCCGAGCGCCTCGAGGAGCTCGACGCCCACCTGGCTGGCGAGTCGGGCACCGGAGGCCACGCATGAAGGTCGTCATCGTCGGCGGCGGCAACGTCGGCACGTTCATCGCCAGCGAGCTCACCCGGGGCGGGCACGAGGTCACCATCATCGAGCTCGAAGCCGACCGCGTCGCCCGCGCCAAGGCCACCGGCGAGCCGGAAGGCGTGCGGTGGGTGCTGGCCGACGCCTGCGAGGTCGACAACCTCCGCAAGGTCCCGCTCGACGGGGTCGACGTGCTGGCCGCGGTCACCGGAGACGACGAGGACAACCTCGTCGTCTCCCTGCTCGCCAAGCAGGAGTTCGCGGTGCCCCGTGTCATCGCCCGCGTGAACAACCCGAAGAACCACTGGATGTTCAACGAGAACTGGGGCGTCGACGTGGCCGTGTCGACGCCGCACCTGCTCACCTCCCTCGTGGAGGAGGCGGTGTCCGTCGGCACGCTCGTGCGCCTCCTCAGCTTCGAGCGCGGCCGAGCCAGCCTCATCGAGGTGACCCTGGCCGCCGACGCCAAGGCCGCCAACCGCGACATCGTCGACCTCGACTTCCCGCGGGACTCCACCATCGTCGCGGTGCTGCGCGAGGAGCGGGTCATCTTCCCGCGTGGCGACACCTTGCTGCTCCCCGGCGACGAGGTGCTCGTGCTCGTCACCCCCGACAGCGAGTCCGACGTCCAGGCCATCCTCACGGAACGGTGACGTGAAGTGAGCGAGCGCCAGCGAGTGAACCATCGGCACAGGCTCTCTCGCTGCGCAGCAGCGAGTGCTCACCGGCCAGCGACCACGACGGCCCGGAGCTGATCCGGTGAGCACCCGGCGGCTGATCCTGGCCGCGGCGATCTGTGGGATCGCCATCCTGGTGGCGGCGGCGGTTCAGTTCGCGATGATCGCGGGCAAGTAGGGCAGATCCGCGTCAGATCATCGTCACCCGCCCGCAAGGCGCCAGCGGTAGGTTCCCCCAGGTGACGACGGGTCTGTTCGACGGGTATGACCCCGAGTCGTTCTTCGACGAGGCCGTGGCCAAGGACGGCACGGTGCGGGCGCACTACGAGGCGCTCGTGCGCCGGCTGGCCGGCTTCACGTCCCTCCAGCTGGCCGAGCGTGAGCGCGTCCGGGACGCCGCGTTCCGCCAGGCCGGCATCACCTTCACCGTGTACGGCGAGGGCGAGGGCGTGGAGCGCACGTTCCCGATGGACCTCGTGCCCCGCATCATCCCGGCCGACGAGTGGACCCACCTCGAGGAGGGCCTCGTCCAGCGCGTGACCGCCCTCAACCGGTTCCTCGACGACCTCTACGTGGGCGACCAGGCCGTCGTGAACGACGGGATCATCCCGCGCTGGCTGATCACCAGCAGCGACGGGTTCCAGCGGGAGGCGTACGGCATCGCCGTGCCGCACGGGGCCCGCTGCCTCGTGGCGGGCATCGACATCGTCCGCGACGCCGAGGGCACCTACCGGGTGCTGGAGGACAACCTCCGCAACCCCAGCGGCGTGTCCTACGTGCTCGAGAACCGCGCCGCCATGACGCGCGTGCTGCCGCGCGTGTTCGACGATCACCTCGTGCGCCCCGTGGACCACTACGGCCCGTCCCTGCTCGGAGCCCTCCGCCGGGTGAGCCCGGCGGGGGCCGATCCCGAGCCCACCGTGGTCGTGCTCACCCCGGGGGTGTTCAACTCGGCCTACTTCGAGCACGCGTTCCTGGCCCGACAGATGGGCGTCGAGCTGGTGGAGGGCCGCGACCTCGTGGTGGACGACCACGTGGTCTCCATGCGCACCACCCACGGGCTGAAGCGCGTCGACGTGATCTACCGCCGCATCGACGACGCCTTCCTCGACCCGGTGGTGTTCCGGTCCGACTCGATCCTCGGCGTGCCCGGCCTCATGAGCGCGGCGCGGGCCGGCAACGTCACCATCGCCAACGCCGTCGGCAACGGGGTGGCGGACGACAAGGCCGTGTACGCGTACGTGCCCGACCTGATCCGGTACTACCTCGGCGCCGAACCGATCCTGGCCAGCGTGCCGACGTACCTGCTCTGGGACCAGGACCAGCGCGACCACGTGCTCAGCCGCCTCGACGAGCTGGTGGTGAAGCCGGTGGCGGAGTCCGGTGGGTACGGCATGCTCATCGGCCCCTCGGCCTCGGACGCCGAGATCGAGGTCATGCGCAAGCGGGTCGAAGCCGACCCGCGCAACTACATCGCGCAGGAGGTGGTGCCGCTCTCGCGGCACCCCACCCTCGTGGACGACCACCTCGAGGGCCGCCACATCGACCTGCGGCCGTTCGTGCTGTGCGGCGACAAGGTCGAGGTGATCCCCGGCGGGCTCACGCGCGTCGCGCTGCGCAAGGGCAGCCTGGTCGTGAACTCGAGCCAGGGCGGCGGCAGCAAGGACACGTGGGTCCTCGCGTCTCCGGAGGACCGCGATTGATGCTCGCACGCCACGCGGAGTCGCTGTTCTGGGCCGGTCGCCAGATCGAACGGGCGGAGGACACCGCCCGCATGCTCGACGTCACCTACCACGGCCTCCTCGAGGCGATGCCGTGGGAGGCGGAGCGCTCGTGGAAGGACCTGCTCAAGGTGCTGTGGCTCGACCGCCCCTTCGCCGAGCTCGAGCAGGGCATGCGGGCCGCGACCGTGTCGGAGTTCCTCGTGTTCGATCCCGACAACCCCGGGGCCATCGTGTCCGCGGTGGCCGGGGCCCGGGAGAACGCCCGCGCCGCCCGCGAGCTGATCTCCAGCGAGCTCTGGGAGGCCGTCAACAGCTTCCACCTGGAGCTCCGCTCGCGGAACCTGCGGGCCGACGTCGAGGCCCGGCCCCACGAGCTCTACGAGTTCGTGAAGCGGAGCTGCCAGACGATCTCAGGCGTCGCGGTGGAGACCATGCCCCGCGACGACGGCTGGCGGTTCCTCCAGCTCGGGTGGATGCTCGAGCGCGCCGAGATGACCTGCCGCCTGCTCGACGTCCGCTACAGCCAGCTCGTCACCGCCGGCGCCACGGGCGGGTTCCACCACTGGTTGCAGACGCTGAAGTCCGCGTCGGGGTCTGAAGCCTTCCGCCGTCGGTACCGCGCGTCGATGGACCCGGCCGACGTGGTGGAGTTCCTCCTCTTGTCCCGCACGTTCCCGCGGTCGGTGCTCTTCTGCCTCCGCGCTGTCGAGAACGACCTGGCGCGCCTCGAGGCCGGCAGCGCCACCCTGGCTCGGCCGCAGCGGATCCTCGGCCGGACGCGATCCGACCTGGAGTTCCTCGACACCCACGAGCTCCTCCAGGGCGACCTGCACGTCTTCCTCGACCAGATGCTGAACGGGGTGCGCCAGGTGGCCGAGGCGGTCGCCCTGCAGTACTTCCGCTCGGCGCAGGAGCACGACTTCCACTCCCTCGCCCCGTACAGCTCCGCCGCGGAGGTCGGCTGACCATGTCGACGACGCGCTACGACATCACCTACCGCACGAGCATCCACTACGACGATGTGGTCCGCGGCTCGCAGAACGAGGTGCGGGCCTGCCCCGCCTCGCACGACCACCAGCAGCTGGTGGCGTACCGGCTCACGACCCATCCCGCGTCGCGGGTGCTCGCCTACCACGACTACTGGGGCACGCGGGTCGACACGTTCGGGGTCCGCGAGCCCCACGTCTCGCTCGAGATCAGCGCCGAGGCCTCCGTCGAGACGATGCCCCGGCCGCTCGTCACCGTCTCACCCCGGGTGGCCGATCTTGCTGACCTGTCGTTTCGCGACCACTACATCGAGTACCTGAGCCGATCGATGCACACGGAGTGGGACGGCGACGTGTCGGCGGCCGCCGAGCGCATCGCGGCAGTCACCGGGGACGACGTGGTGGGCATCGTGCTGGCGCTGCACCGGTTCGTGCACACGTCCCTGCAGTACACGCCCGGCGCCACCTACATCGGGGTCGACGTGAACGAGGTGCTGGCCAAGGCCAAGGGCGTGTGCCAGGACTACGCCCACCTGGCGGTGGCCCTCTGCCGCAGCATCGGCATCCCGGCCCGGTACGTGTCCGGCTACTTCTTCGCCTCGTCCGACGCCAGCGGCGCCGACGTGGACGGCGACGAGGTGTACGTCCAGACGCACGCCTGGTTCGAGGCCGCCATCCCCGGCTGGGGCTGGCTCGCCCTCGACCCCACCAACGCGCAGCAGGTCGGCCAGCGCCACATCACGATCGGCCACGGCCGCGACTACGACGACGTCCCCCCGGTGCGCGGCATCTACTCGGGCGGCGGACGACCCAACACGGACGCCATCGTGGAGATCCGGCGCCATGCGCAGGTCATCCAGCAGCTGCAGGCCCAGCAGTGACTCGGGCGCCCCGCTTCGGGGCGCCCGAATCCGCCGGTAGAGTCCGAAGCGCCCGCACACCCGGCCCTCACCCTGGAGGTGATCACCACGGCCGAGCACTACGACGTCGTCGTCATCGGCGGCGGTCCCGGCGGCTACGCGACCGCACTGTACGGCGCGTCCGCCGGCCTCAACATCGCGATGATCGAGAAGGGGAAGCTCGGCGGCACCTGCCTCAACGTCGGCTGCATCCCGGCGAAGGAGCTGCTCGAGACCGCCGCGACGTTCCTGCACGTCAACGAGGCGGCCGAGTTCGGCATCAACGCCGGGGAGGCCTCGATCGACTGGGGCACGTCGCTGGCCCGCAAGGACAAGATCGTGTCCGGCCTCGTCTCCGGCCTGGCGTCGCTCCTGAAGAGCCGCAAGGTGACGGTCATGGACGGTCACGGCCGGCTCCACGCCGGCAAGAAGGTCACCGTCTCAGGCGGTGAGTCGGGCGACGTGGAGCTCACCGGCGACGCCATCGTCCTCGCCCCGGGCTCCGTGCCCCGCACCCTCCCCGGCTTCGACGTCGACGGCAAGGTCGTCATGACCTCCGACGAGTTCCTGTCGATCAGCGAGCTGCCCAAGAGCGCCGCCATCATCGGTGGCGGCGTGATCGGCTGCGAGTTCGCCTCGCTGCTCGCCGACCTCGGCACGAAGGTCACCATCCTCGAGGCGCTCCCCAAGATCCTCCCGGGCCTCGACAAGGACCTCACCAAGGTCATCGAGAAGTCGTTCAAGGCTCGGGGCATCGACATCCGCACCGACGTGAAGGTCGAGGGTCACTCGCCTTCGGGCAGCGGCACCACGGTCCAGGCGGGCGGCGAGGGACTCGACGTCGACGTCGTGGTGGTGTCCATCGGGCGCAAGCCGAACACGGACGACCTCGGGCTCGACGGCACCGGCGTGAAGATCAGCGATCGCGGCTTCATCGAGGTCGACGACGGGTGCCGAACCGGCGAGCCGGGCGTCTGGGCCGTCGGCGACGCCATCGCCACGCCCGCCCTCGCCCACGTCGGCTTCATCGAGGGCCTCAACGCCATCCGGGACATCCTCGGGGAGGACCCGCCACCGGTCGACTACGACAAGGTGCCGTGGGCGGTCTACTGCCGACCCGAGGCGGCCTTCACCGGTCTGTCGGAGGAGGCGGCCAAGGAGGCCGGCATCGACGTCGTCGCCCAGAAGAGCCGGTTCAACCACAACGGCCGAGCGATGATCGTCAACCAGGCGGACGGCATGATCAAGGTGATCGCGGAGAAGGGCGCTGACGGCAAGGCGGGTCGCATCCTGGGGGTCCACATGGTGGGTCCCTGGGTCACCGAGCAGCTCGGTCAGGGCTACCTGGCCGTCAACTGGGAGGCCACCGTCGACGACATGGCCTACCTGATCCAACCCCACCCCACGATGGCCGAGGTGCTCGGCGAGGCCATGATCAGCCTCACCGGGCGCCCGCTGCACGGATAGCCCCGAACGCACGTCAGGAAGGCACATGGCCGACATCACGATGCCCCAGCTGGGGGAGACCGTCACCGAGGGCACCATCACGAAGTGGTTCAAGGCGGTGGGCGACACCGTCGCCGAGGACGAGCCGCTGTTCGAGGTGTCCACCGACAAGGTCGACTCCGAGGTGCCCTCACCGGTGAGCGGCACCCTGACGGAGATCAAGGTGCCCGAGGGCGACACGGTCGACGTCGGCGTCGTGCTGGCTGTGATCGGCGATGGCGACGCGGCCCCGGCGGCCGCGCCTGCCGCGGAGGCCCCTGCGGCCGAGGCGCCCGCCGAGGCACCGCCGGCCGCCGAGGAGCCGGCCGCCGAGGAGCCGGCCGCCGAGGAGCCGGCCGCCGAGGAGCCGCCGGCGGCGGAGCCCGCCCCTGCCGCGCCCGCCGCACCCGCCGAGGCGCCGGCCCCCGCTGAGGCGCCGGCGCCCGCCAAGCGCGGTGACGGCGGCAGCCGCTTGCTGTCGCCGGTGGTCCGACGCCTCATCGCCGAGCACGGCCTCGACCCGGCCACGATCACCGGCACCGGCGTCGGCGGCCGCATCACCCGCAACGACGTGCTGGCCGCCGCCGAGGGCCACACTCGGGTCGAGGCTCCCGCGCCGGCCGCGGCTCCCGCCCCGGCGGCCGCGGCCCCGAGCGCACCGGCTCCGGCCGCCGCCTCCCGTCCCGCCCCCGAGCCGATGGCGCGGTCCGGGGAGGCCGACACGGTCATCCCGCACACCAACATCCGCAAGCGCACGGCCGAGCACATGCGCCGCTCGCTCGACACGTCGGCCCACGTCTACGCGTCGATCGAGGTCGACTACGAGGGCGTCGACCGGGTGCGCCGGGCCCACAAGGACGCCTGGCGGGCCGAGGAGGGCTTCGGCCTCACCTACCTGCCGTTCGTCTCCCGCGCGGTGGTCGACGCCATCCACGAGTTCCCGCAGGCGAACGCCACCTTCACCGACGAGGCGCTGGTGGTGCACAACTACGTGAACGTCGGCATCGCCGTCGACCTCGACTTCAAGGGCCTCATGGTCCCCGTGATCCGGGACGCCGACGGGAAGCGGATGCGCGCCATCGCCCGCGACATCAGCGACCTGGCCGCCCGCGCGCGGTCCAAGAAGCTCACCCCCGACGACATCTCCAACGGCACCTTCACGATCACCAACCCCGGCCCGTTCGGCACCCTGCTCACGATGCCGGTCATCAACCAGCCGCAGGTGGCGATCCTGTCCACTGACGGCGTGAAGCGGAAGCCGGTCGTCATCGAGCTGCCGGACGGCAGCGAGAGCATCGCCATCCACTCGGTCGGCAACCTCGCCCTCACCTGGGACCACCGGGCCTTCGACGGCGCCTACGCCGCCGCCTTCCTCCACCGCATCAAGGAGATCCTCGAGACGCGTGACTGGGTCGCCGAGCTGTGAGGTAGCGGCCGTCCCACGGGAAGGCCGCCCGTTGCACATCCGCTGGCTCGGTCGCGTCGCGTACCGCGACGCCCACGCGCTGCAGACGGGGCTCTTCGCGTCGTCCCCCGACGACCACCTGCTGCTGCTCGAGCACGCGCCCGTGTACACGCTCGGGATCCGGGGCGACCTCGGGCACCTCCTCCGCTCGCCCGCCGAGGTGGGCGCCGAGCTCGTGCGCACCGACCGCGGTGGTGACGTCACCTACCACGGGCCCGGGCAGCTGGTCGGCTACCCGATCCTCACCGTGCCTGGGAAGCGCGGCGGCGGGCTGGCCGACACCACGGCCTACGTCTGCTCGGTCGAGCAGCTCGTGATGGACGTGCTCGGTGATCTGGGCCTCACCGACACTGGTCGGGTGCCCGGCTTCCCCGGCGTGTGGGTGGCGCCGTCCTCCGACGCGCCCCGCAAGATCTGCGCCGTCGGCGTCAAGCTCTCGCGCGGCCGGTCGATGCACGGCTTCGCGCTGAACGTCGCACCGGACATGGCGATGTTCGGGCACATCGTCCCGTGCGGGATCGCCGACAAGGGGGTGACGTCGCTGCAGGACGAAGGCATCGACGTGTCGATGCGCGAGGTTGTCGACGCCGTCGCCCGCCGGGCTGCGGAGCGGTGGGGGAGCGCCGGCTCCGACCGCGCCGATGTCGTGTGGCGCCACACCCCCGACGACCTGTCGCCGTTCAGCCGCGGCGACGGCCCGGGCGCGCCGGTGAAGGTGGTGGGCACCACGGCCCGCCGCGCGGCTCGCCTCGACGAGGCCGGCGTCACCGGGGGGCTCGAGATCAGCCGCCGCAAGCCCGAGTGGATGCGGGCACCGCTGCGGCTCACCGACGACGTGATCGCCATCCGCAAGACGATGCGCGACCTCGACCTCGTCACGGTGTGCGAGGAGGCCGGCTGTCCCAACCTGTCGGAGTGCTGGTCGGACGGCACCGCCACGTTCATGATCAACGGCGAGCGCTGCACCCGGGCCTGCGGGTTCTGCCTCGTCGACACCCGGCACCCGCTCCCCACGGACCCCGGCGAGCCAGCGCGGGTCGCCGAGGCAGTCGAGCGGATGGGCCTCCGGTTCGCGGTGGTCACCGCGGTGGCCCGCGACGACCTGCCCGACGGCGGCGCCGCCGAGTTCGTCGAGGTCATCCGCGCCATCCGAGCTCGTACCCCCGGCGTGTCGGTCGAGGTGTTGATCCCCGACTGCAAGGGCGATCCCGAGGCGCTCACCACGATCTTCGACGAGCGGCCCGACGTCCTCAACCACAACATCGAGACGGTGGCTCGCCTGCAGCGCGCGGTGCGGCCGTCGGCGAGCTACGCGCGGTCGCTCTCGGTGCTGGCCCGGGCCAAGGCGGCCGGTCTCACCACGAAGTCGTCGATCATCGCGGGGCTGGGGGAGACGCCGGCGGAGATCGAGCAGACGCTGGCCGACCTGGCCGGCGTCGGTGTCGACATCGTCACCATCGGCCAGTACCTGCGGCCGACGTCGAACCACCTGCCGGTGGCGCGCTGGTGGACGCCTGACGAGCTCACGGCCCTCAAGGTGGCCGGTGAGGCGCTGGGCATCGGCCACGTCGAGGCCGGCCCGCTGGTCCGCAGCAGCTACCACGCCCGCCAGGCCGCCGACGCGGCGTCTGCTCCGGTCCCGATCGCGATCACCGCTCGTGGCTGAGCCCAAGGAGGTCGTCCGGCGGTTCCTCGACCACGGCTGGACCGCCGACGGCTGGAACATGGACGTGATCTCCGAGTGCTTCAGCGAGCAGTACTGGTCGCACACCTGGCAGGGCGACCTCGCCACCACCGGCGCTCGCCAGGGTCGGTTCTTCGGAGCGTTCGACTTCCTCGAGCGCGTCTCAAGCGACCTCATCGCCGAGGACGACCTCGTCGTGCACCGCTCCACCCAACGGCTCCGCCACACGGGCGACGTCCTCGGCGTCGCGCCCACGGGACGCGAGGTGACGGTCGAGCACGTCGAGATGTGGCGCGTCACCGACGGCAAGATCGTCGAGCACTGGGGCGGCATCGGCGCCGGCAGCCAGCTCCACCGGGCTCTCACCACCTGATCAGATCAGGGCGCGGCGACGTCGGCGTCCGGAGGATCCAACGACGCCCACACCTCGAGGAGGGCGGGTCCCACCCACGTGTCGACGACGGCCGCGGCCGCCCACCGATGACATGCCCAGATGCCGACCAGTCAGCTCCGCGGCCCTGATGTCGCCGCAACCGCCCGGCGAGGCGATACGTCCCACCGTGACGGGTCGGAGGCGATAGGTCCCACCTCCGGGACTCAGAGCCTCAAGTCGGGCCCCGTGGGACCTATCGCCTCGCGTGGTAGCAACGCGGCATGCAGCTTGCGGACCACACCCTCGACACCGCTGACGGCCCGATGCGGCTGTACGAGGCCGTTCCAGAGGGTGGCGCGTCGCGTGCCGTGATCGTCATCCAGGAGGCGTTCGGGGTGAACGACCACATCGAGGACGTCACCCGCCGGTTCGCGGATGCCGGCTACCACGCGGTGGCCCCCGCGCTGTTCCACCGAGCGGGTGGCGGCACGGCGCCGTACGGCGACTTCGACAAGGTGCTCCCGCTGTACGAGGGGCTGACCGACGCCGGGATCCTCATGGACGTGGAGGCGGCGCTCGGCCACCTCCACGCCACCGGGTTCGCCGACGCCTCCGTCGGCATCGTCGGCTTCTGCATGGGCGGCCGGGTGACCTTCCTCGCGTCGCTGGAGCTGCCGTTGGGCGCCGCCGTCGGGTTCTACGGCGGCGGGATCGTCAAGGGTCGCTTCAAGCAGTTCCCGCCGCTGATCGACCGTGCCGACGAGCTGAAGACGCCGTGGCTCGGCCTGTTCGGCGACCTCGACTCGTCGATCCCGGTGGAGGACGTCGAGGTCATCCGCGAGCGACTCGCAGCGCTCGACGTGCCCACCGACGTGCTGCGCTACGCCACCGCCGAGCACGGCTTCCACTGCGACGCCCGCCCGAGCTTCAACGCCGAGGCCTCCTCCGACACGTGGGCGCGCACCCTCGCCTGGTTCCAGGAGCACCTCGAGGGATAGGCAACCGTTCGGTTGCACTAACGTGCCGTCCGTGCACCCGCGCCTGGCCGTGTCGAGCCTGATCGCCGATGCCCGGTCGTGGACCGACTGGTGCCGGCAGCTGGAGGCGGCCGGGGTCGACGAGATCAGCGTCGCCGATCACCTCAAGCCCGGCGTGCTCCCACCGCTGACCGCGCTGGCGGCGGCCGCGGCGGTGACGGAGCACGTCGCCCTGTCGACGATGGTGCTCAACAACGAGCTGCGGCACCCGGCGGTGCTGGCCAACGAGGTGGCGTCGGTGAGCGAGCTGTCCGGGGGCCGCTTCACGCTCGGGATCGGTGCGGGCCACGCGGAGGACGAGCACGACGCCATCGGGCAGCCCCTGCCGCCGCCGGCCGAGCGCGTGGCCCGACTCGAGGAAGCGGTGGTGGCGCTCCGCGGCCTGCTCGCCGGCGAGACGGTGACGGCGGCCGGTCCTCACCTGCGCCTGACGGAGCACGCCGTGTCACCGGTGCCGAGCCAACCGGTTCCGTTGCTCATCGGCGGTGGGTCCAAGGCGGTCCTGCGCGTGGCCGCCCGCCACGCGGACATCGTCGGGCTCACGGGCTTCTCCCACGTGGACGGAGCGTCGAAGCTCACCCACTACACGGCCGACGCCGTCGCCGACCGCATCGCCTTCGTCCGCGGCCTGCCTCGCGATCAGCCCGAGCCGCTGCGGTTCCAGGCACTGGTCCAGCTGCTCCGCGTCACCGACGACCGCCGGCGCACCGCCGAGCGACTGCTGGCCGAGTGGGGCGCCGAGATGCCGCTCACCCTCGACGAGGTGCTGGCGACGCCGTTCTTCCTCCTCGGGACCGCCACCGAGATCGCCGACCAGGTGCGCGAGCGGTCCGGGCACTTCGGCATCGACACGTGGACCGTGTTCGCCGGTCGTCCGATCGACCCCAGCCTCGAGGACATCAGCTCGGTGGTCGACGCCCTTCGCGCCTGAGGCAGGACCGGCCGCCCGAGGTCGGTAACGTCGGCCACATGTTCCGCGAGCGTGCTGATCGGGCGCGGGCCCGGATGGCGGAGCTCGGCATCGACGCCGTGCTCCTCTCCGTCGGACCCGACCTCCCGTACCTCACCGGGTACGAGGCCATGCCCCTGGAGCGCCTCACGATGCTGGTGCTGCCGGCGGACGGGGACGCCACGCTGGTGGTCCCGCGACTGGAGGCGCCCCGCGTCGTCGAGCGGCCGGACGTGTTCGCGCTGCGGTCGTGGGACGAGACCGACGATCCCGTCGCGATCGTCGCCGAGCTGGTCGGCTCGGCGGGCCACCTCGCGATCGGCGACCGCACCTGGTCCCGGTTCCTCGTCGACCTCCAGGCCGCGCTCCCGGCCGCGAGCTTCACGCGCGGCAGCGAGGTGCTGGGTCCGCTGCGGGCTCGCAAGGACGCCGCCGAGGTCGAGGCGCTCCGCCGAGCGGGGGCGGCGGCCGACCGGGTGGCCGCCGAGCTCCAGACCGGTGACATCGAGCTGGCCGGTCGCACGGAGGCCCAGGTGTCGGCGGAGCTGGGGCGGCGGTTGCGGGCCGAGGGGCACCACCGCGTGAACTTCGCCATCGTGGCCGCAGGGGCGAACGCCGCCAGCCCACACCACGAGCCCGGCGACCGCGTGATCGCCGACGGCGACGTGGTGCTGTGCGACTTCGGCGGCACCATGTTCGACGCCGACGGCATCGGCTACTGCTCGGACATCACGCGCTGCGTCCACCTCGGCGAGCCGTCGGAGGAGATGGCGGAGGCGTACGCCGTGCTTCTCGAGGCGCAGCAGGCCGCGGTGGCCTCGGCCGTGGTTGGCACGCCGTGCGAAGAGGTCGACGCCACCGCGCGCCGGATCATCACCGAGGCCGGGTGGGGCGAGCAGTTCATCCACCGCACCGGCCACGGCATCGGCATCGAGGAGCACGAGGATCCGTACATCGTCTCGGGCAACGGCACGCCGCTCGAAGCGGGCCACGCCTTCTCGATCGAACCGGGCATCTACGTGGCCGGCCGCTTCGGCTTCCGCCTCGAGGACATCGTGGTCGCCTCGGAGGCCGGACCGGATCCGCTCAACCGGGCCGACCACGATCTTGCGCTGCTGTAGCCCCCGCCACCAGCCTGCGTCACCGTGATCCGCCTCGACGCCGCCACCGTCCTGCTGCAGTGGGCGGTGGGCGGCCTGCTCTTCGCCTGGGTCACCACCCGCCGACGCGAGGTGTCGCTCGGGTACGGGTGGTTGTTGCGCGGCACGTACGGACTCCTGGCCGCGGGCGCGCTGGTGACCGGGCTGCGCTACGGCGAGTCGGTCCCGGTGCGCGACGTCGCCAGCGCCGGCGTCGTGCTCGCCACGACCGTGGCGCTCGTCGTCTCGGTCCAACGCCGCCGCGCGGGCGTGACCGGCGAGCGCGACCGGGTCGAAGCTCGAAGCGCGCGGGTGACGGCGATGACCGGGATCGACCGGCGGCGCGATGGCGTGGACCTCGACGCGGCGGAGTTCCCGCCGGTGCTCGACCTCATCGCGCCGGCCGTCGGGCTCGTCGGCCTGGTGGCGGCTGGGATCGCAGCGGGTGATCCCGCCGGCTTGTCGGTCGCTCGCGTGGTGGTGGGCGCCGCCTTCCTGGGGGCGGTGACGGACGCCATGCTCCTCGGGCACTGGTACCTCGTGCAGCCGGGCATGCCGCGCGCTCCGCTGCTCGAGCTCGTGCGCTGGGTGGCGGTGGTGTGGCCGTTCGAGGTGGTCGTGCTGCTCTGGCCGACCGGCATGGGCTCGGTGATCAGCGGCACGATCGACGACGGGTACAACGGCATCCTCGGCTGGATGTGGATCGCCTGCGCCGTCACGACCATCGGCCTGGTCGGCGTCACCCGGGCCGCCCTCAAGGAGCGCCAGTACAGCGCGGTCATGGCCGCCACCGGCCTCCTCTACCTGGCCATCCTCACCGCCTTCGGCACCGACCTCGTGGCCCGAGCCGTCCTCGCCTGACGTTGGGGGTCAGCCGAGCTCAGGATCGGGGGCGGTGGTGGGGTCCGGGGAGGTGGTGGGGTCGGAGCGAGGCCCGGCGTCGACGCGGCGGACCTCGATCTGGCCCAGGCCGACCTGCAGGTCGAGGACGAAGGTGCCGGCATCGGCGCGGCCGTCGTCCTGTTGCTCCGTGGTGACGCCGACGCCGTCCTGCGCGACCTCGAGGACCTTGGACTCGCCGGCACCGACCTCGGTGTCCACGTCGAGGCCCACGTCCTCCGGCACCAGGATCACGAGGTGCCCGATGCCGACGCTGGCTTCCAAGCCGATCCGGTCATCGGCCTCCAGATCGATCGCGGACAGGTCGAGCGTGCCCTCTCCGATGCTCACCTCGTAGCGTCGGTCCAGATCGTCGAGGGTCTGCGGCGCCCACCGCTGGTCACCGATCGGGCCATGGAGTGGGATGTCGACGACGGCGGTGAGGGCCAGCGCGCCCCCGACCAGGAGCGCGGGGACGATCAGCGCGCGGCTGCCGCCCACGAACGAGCCGAGGATGAAGCCGACGCCGATGATGAGCAGCCCGACGGCCAGGCTGGTCTCGAGCGACACACCCCCGAGCCAGGCGAGGCCCGCCCAGATGAGCAGCGCGCCGAACACGATCGGCCCGAGGAACCGCCGCCGGCGCCGACCGTGCGACCAGCTCGAGCCGTGCCACCCGTGCATCCCGCGGGAGCCGTCCGGGGGGCTGGGCGGCACCGGCGGAACGGGGGTCGGTGGCAGATCCCACGGCGCACGCGGGGTCGCGCGGTCGCCGTCGAGGAGGTCCGTGGTCGTGCCGTCGCCGGCGACCGACGTGGCGTCGTCGTCCGGCCCGTCGGCGTCGCTGACGAGCGTCGTGTCGTCGTCGGTCGTGGTCGGGTCGTCGACCGCGGTGGTGGCGGTCGGGCTGCTGTCCCAGGCCCAGGCGGGGGCCGCGGGCACGAGCGGGACCGGCGGCACGGGCGGGATCGCCGGGTCGTCGTCATCGTGGTCCCGTCGCAGCAACAGCCAGCCGCCGAGGGCGATCAGGCCGATCGGGAACATCCAGCGGCGAGCCGGTGACCACCAGTCGCCCCAGATGAGGCTGACGGCGAGGGCGAGGAGCACGATGCCGAAGATCTGCGTGCCGCGGTCCTTGCGGTCGATCGGCGCCTGCGGAGCGCCGAAGGGGATCGGGCCGTGCGCCGCGGGCACGAAGATCCACGCCAGGATGTAGGCGCCGATCCCGGGGCCGCTGAAGGCGAGCACCACTGCGGCGATGCGGACGATCACGACGTCGACGTTGAAGTACTCGGCCACGCCGGAGCACACACCGGCGATGGGCCCCTCGTCGGGACGGCGGCGGAGCCGGCGCGGCCCCGGCCCCCCGGTGGGGGAGCCGGGAGGCGGGGTGGCGCCGGGAGTGGGGCCGGGGCCGACGTCGGTGGGGGCATCCATGGCCGCCAGCATCGGGCGCGCGGGGTCGATCGACAATCGGGGATGACCCTGAGCCAGGGGTCGCCGTCCAGGGTGTCGTCAGTGGCGGTCCCGATGTCCGTGGCCGGGCCCCCGTGGGATCATCGACAGACCATGGCCAGCCCCCTCCGCCTCGACGAGCACTCGTTCCGCCTCCCGGCGGGCCTGGCGCGCGCCGAGGACGATCGGGTGCTGGCCGGTGTCGCCGGCGGCCTCGGGCAGCACCTCGCCGTCGACCCGATGGTCGTGCGCCTGGCCCTGGTCGTGCTGGCCTTCGCCAACGGCCTCGGCGTGGCGCTGTACCTCGCCGGCTGGGCGCTGATCCCGGATGCGAAGCCCGGCGCTCCCGTCGACCCGGACGCGCGGGTGCCCTCCGCCGAGCGCACGGTCGGCCTGGTCCTGCTCACCATCGGCGTGCTGCTGCTCTTCGGGCAGGCCGGGCTCGTCCTGCCGGCCGGGGTGGTGTGGGCGGTGGCGCTCTCCGCGGTCGGGTTCGGGCTGGTCTGGGCGCGCACCGACGAGGAGAGCCGCACCCGCGGCCTCCTCCTGCGGGCCGTCGGCGGGGGCCTCCTGCTCGTGGTGGGTCTGGGCCTGCTGTTCGCCTCGGGCGGCGTGCTGTCCACCATCGGGGGGCTCGGCCTGACCGTGCTGGCCACGGGTGTCGGCGTCTCCCTGCTGCTCGGACCGTGGATCGTCCGCCTGTGGCGCGACCTGAGCATCGAGCGCCGCGAGCGCATCCGCTCCGAGGAGCGCTCCGAGATCGCCGCCCACCTGCACGACTCCGTGCTCCAGACGCTCGCCCTCATCCAACGCGCCGATGCTCCCGGCCGCGCCCGCACGCTGGCCCGCCGGCAGGAGCGCGAGCTGCGCGCCTGGCTGTTCGACGAGCGGCCGCCCGACCGCGCGGGCATCGCCCCCTCGATCGGCACCGCGCTGGAGCGCGTGGTCACCGACGTCGAGGACGCCCACGACGTGGAGGTCGACCTCATCGTCGTGGGGGAGTGCCCCATGGAACCGCGCCTCGAGGCGCTCGTCGCCGCGGTGCGCGAGGCCACCAACAACGCGGCGCGCCACGCCGGCGTGGCGGAGGTGTCGGTGTACGTCGAGGTGGAGCCCCACCGGGTCACCGCCTTCGTCCGCGACCGGGGCAAGGGCTTCGACGCCGACGCGGTCGAACCCGGCCGGGTGGGCGTCCGGGAGTCGATCATCGGCCGCATGGCCCGGCACGGCGGGCGGGCCGAGGTGCACACGGCGCCGGGCGACGGCACCGAGGTCATGCTCGAGATCGGCCGCACGCCGAGCCGCGACGACGCCTCGTGACCGCGCCTCGGGTGTTCCTCGTCGACGACCACCAGATGTTCCGCTCGGGCGTGCGCGCGGAGCTGGGCGATGCCGTCGAGGTGGTCGGGGAGGCGGCCGACGTCGAGTCAGCGGTGCAGGGGATCCGCGCGACCGACCCGGAGGTGGTGCTGCTCGACGTGCACCTGCCCGGTGGCGGCGGGAAGGCGGTCCTCGACACCCTCAAGCCGGAGCGGCCCGACCTCGTGTTCCTGGCCCTGTCGGTGTCCGACGCCGCCGAGGACGTCATCGCGGTGATCCGCGCGGGCGCCCGCGGCTACGTCACCAAGACGATCTCCTCCGACGACCTGGCGGCGGCCATCAGCCGCGTGCGAGACGGTGACGCGGTGTTCTCCCCCCGCCTGGCCGGCTTCGTGCTCGATGCCTTCTCGGGCGATCCGCCCGCCGAGGCCCTCTCCGATCCGCAGCTCGACCAGCTCAGCCCGCGCGAGCGCGAGGTCATGCGCCTGATCGCCCGCGGCTACACGTACAAGGAGATCGCCCGGCGCCTCAGCCTGTCGGTGAAGACGGTCGAGACGCACGTGTCCGCGGTGCTCCGCAAGCTCCAGCTCTCCAGCCGCCACGAGCTCACCCGCTGGGCCACCGACCGCCGCTTGATCTAGCCGTCGGCGAAGAGGGCGTCCTCGCACTCGGGCGGTGCGGACACCGGGTTGCAGCGGGCCGGGCTCCCTCCGGGAAGCGTGACGACGAAGCCGGGGAACCGCGGGTCCTCCCGCTCGTAGTCGGTGCTGACGATCTGCGCGCCGCTCGAGAAGGCGGCTTCGCGGCGGGTGGTGTCGCCGGAGCGGGCTTCGACCGTGTCGGCGTCGGTGCGGGTTCGCACCAGGAACCCCAGCTCCAAGAGCTCGCCGATCAGGTCGCCCTCGGCCACCGGGTCGTTCGCCACCCAGAACCCGGCGTCGTCGTCCGGGGCCGCGGCGGCGACGAAGACGAGTCGATCCCGCATGTCGTCGTGGATCGACCGGTACATGTCCCGCTTGGGGCTCCGGTCGTCGAGGGTGAAGAAGAAGCGGTCGCGCAGCTCGTCGATGAGGGGCCACCCGTCCGCCTCGATGGCGCTCCACAGCGTGGCGTGCTCGCCCATCACGTCGCCGACGGTGATGAGCTGGTCGTCGTCGAGCACCGAACGGATCTCGGCCTCGAGCGTCACGAACGTGTTCGCCGACACCGGGATCGGTTGCACGAAGCCGAGCTCGATCGGGTCCGGGATCACGTCATCCTTGGCCTCGATCTGCACGTTGATCGGCAGGTGGCCCGGGTGGGCCTCCGACCACGCCTCCAGCTCCTCCAGGCAGCCGACGAAGGTGGGGCAGGTCGACAGGTAGTCGACCTCCTGGAGGTGCATCACCTTGAGGCCGGGCTCCTGCATCGCGGGGTCGATGGGGTCGAGCTCGAGCAGCGGCTGCGCTTTGGGCGCGGCGTAGCGGCCGCCCGCGGGGTCGTCCTCGAAGATGTCGAGCTCGAAGGACCGCAGCCCGAGGTCCAGCTGCTCGGTCAGCGTCGGGTGGGAGTACTCGATGGTGGGGGTGAGCTCCGGGAGCGCGTCGGTGATGGCGTCGAGGAGCGGCTTCGGGCCTTGGAGGTGGTAGGCGTTGTGGGCGGCCAGCACCTGGATCTCGTTGAGCCGGACCTCAGGCGCCGGGGCCCCGGTGGTGGTGGTGCCCTGGCCGCCGTCGTCACCGCCACAGGCCGCGGTCAGGCCCGTGACCAGGGCCAACGCGCCGATGAGAACCGTGCGTCCGTGCCGTCTCACCGCTGTCCCCCTGTTCAACCGTCCACGAGTTGGGAATACTCGCAGCTATGCCGAGAGCCATCTGGAGTGGAGCCATCAGCTTCGGGCTGGTGAACATCCCCATCAAGCTGTACGGGGCCGTGTCCCGCAAGAACGTGAGCTTCAACCAGCTCGACTCTCGCACGGGGTCGCGCATCAAGCTCAAGAAGGTCTCCGCCGCCGACGGTGAAGAGGTGCCGTCCGAGGTGATCGTCAAGGGCTACGAGCTCTCGTCGGGTGCCTACGTCACCGTGGGCGACGACGAGCTGGCGTCCCTCGACCCCGAGGCCAGCCGCACGATCGACATCGAGGAGTTCGTCGACCTCGAGGACATCGATCCGCTCTTCTACGACTCCGCGTACTACGTGGCGCCCGACAAGGCGACGACGAAGCCGTACGCGCTGCTCACGCAGGCGATGGAGGAGTCGGGCAAGGTCGGCATCGCTCGCTTCGTGATGCGATCGAAGCAGTACCTCTGCGCGGTCCGGCCCAAGGACGGCGCGCTGGTCCTGTCGACGATGGTGTACGCCGACGAGGTGAACGACGCCAAGGAGATCGCGGAGATCGCCGACCTCGAGGACGTCACCCTCACCAAGAAGGAGCTGGACATGGCGCGCCAGCTCATCGCCTCGCTGGAAGCCGACTTCGATCCCGAGAAGTTCGAGGACACCTACCGCAACCAGGTGCTCGGGCTCATCGAGCGCAAGGCGGCCGGCGACGAGGAGATCGTCGCCCCGCCGGAGGCGATCAGCGAGGACAAGGTCGTCGACCTCATGGCCGCCCTCGAGGCCAGCGTCAAGGAGGCGAAGGCGGCGCGCAAGCGCCACCCGGCCGGGTCGCCGGCGGCCGATGAGGACGCCGCGACGCCCGCGAAGAAGCGCGCTCGCAAGTCGGCCTAGTGCCCGACCAGCTCGTCGAGGTCGACGGGCGCCAGCTCAAGCTCTCCAACCTCGACAAGGTGCTGTACCCGGCGACGGGGTTCACCAAGGCCGAGGTCATCGACTACTACGTGCGCGTCGCGCCGGTGATGGTGCCGCACATCGCCGATCGTGGTGTCACCTTGCGCCGCTACCCGAACGGAGTCGACGAGACGTCGTTCTTCGAGAAGCGCTGCCCGTCGCACCGTCCGGAGTGGATCGGCACCTTTGCCGGTCCCGGTGATCGCAACGGCACCATCGGCTACTGCGCCCTCGACTCGGTGCCGGCGCTGGCGTGGTCGGCGAACATGGCCGCCCTCGAGATCCACGCGCCGATGGCCCGAGGGGCCGACATCGAGGCACCCACGATGTGCGTGTTCGACCTCGACCCAGGTCCGAAGACCGGCATCCCCGAGTGCGCCGAGGTCGCCCTCGACATCCGCGGCGTGCTCGACAACCTCGCCGGGCTCGAGAGCCTGGTGAAGACGTCCGGCTCGAAGGGGCTGCAGCTCTACGTGCCCCTCAACACGCCGCACTCCCACGAGCACTGCTCCGAGTTCGCGCAGGCCGTCGCCCAGGTGCTCGAAAAGCACCACGCGACGCGCGTGACATCGGTGATGGCCAAGGCGGCGCGGCCGGGCAAGGTCTTCATCGACTGGAGCCAGAACAGCCGGCACAAGACGACCGTCGCGGTGTACTCCCTGCGCGCTCGACCCCACCCCACCGTGTCCACCCCCGTCACGTGGGACGAGGTGGAGGCGGCGGCCGACGGCGGAGGGCTGTCCTTTGAAGCCCCCGAGGTGCTCGAGCGCATCGACCAGCACGGCGACCTCTTCGCCGCCACGCTGAAGAAGGAGCAGCAGCTGCCTGCGCAGAAAACCTAAGAAATCCGGGCTAGATCCGCGCGGATCGGGCTGACAGCGGCCAGACTCACCGATCCTGCCAACCAACGTCCAACGGAGGACACACACATGAACCGACGCGACCTGGTCAAGGCCATCGCCACGCAGACCGAGGTGGACGCCAAGACCGTCGACGCCGTGCTCAAGGGCTTCACCGACGTCACCACGGCCGTGGTGTCGAAGGGTGAGCCGGTGGCCATCTCTGGCTTCTGCAAGTTCGCCAAGGTCGAGCGCGCCGCCCGCATGGGCCGCAACCCCGCGACCGGCGAGGCCATCAAGATCAAGGCGTCCAAGAAGGCCCGCATCACGCCGCTGAAGGGCTTCAAGGACGCGGTCATGACCCCGAGCCAGGCCCCCAAGCTCAACAAGGGCGTCTTCCCCGCCGCCTGACCCACCAGCACTGAGCTGCCCACGAGGCCCCGGGTCATCGCACCCGGGGCCTCGTCGCGCCTACGACCCGGCGTTACCGTCATGCACGACATGACCGAGTCCCTGTTGCCCATCGGCTGGAGCGATCGCTGGTCCGCGCTCCTCGCCGAGCACGGGGACGAGGCGGAGCCCGGCCGCGTGATGCGCCACGACGGGGTGGCCGTGCAGGTACGCACGCCCGCCGGGGACCGCTCCGTGAAGCTGCGCCGCGGGGTAGATGCGGTGACGGTGGGCGACTGGCTCGCGCTCGACGGCGAGCACGTCCTGGGGCTCCTCGATCGCGCCTCTCTGCTGCGGCGACGGGCGGCGGGGGGTGACGACGTGCAGCTCCTGGCCGCCAACGTCGACCTCGTGCTGCTCGCGTGTGGCCTCGACCGCCCGGTCACCGCCGGCCGCATCCAGCGAGGCGAGGCGCTGGCGTGGGACGCCGGCGCCCACCCGGTGCTCGTCCTCACCAAGGCCGACCTGGCCAGCGACCTGGATGCGGAGCTGGCGCGGATCGACGAGGACCACCCCGGCCTCGAGCGCTTCGTCACGTCGGCCGCCACCGGCGAGGGCGTCGACGAGCTGCGGAGCCGGTTGGCCGGGGCGACGTCGGTGCTGCTCGGTGAGTCAGGCGCCGGCAAGTCGCGGCTCGTCAACGCGATCCTCGACCACGAGGCGGCGGTGGTCGGCGCGGTCCGCTCCAGCGACGCCAAGGGCCGGCACACCACCACCAACCGGCAGCTCCACCTCCTGCCGACCGGCGGCGTCCTGATCGACTCGCCTGGCATCCGCGAGGTCGGGTTGGCCGGCGACGAGGAGTCCGTCGACGCCACCTTCGCCGACATCGAGGACCTGGCCACCACGTGCCACTTCACCGACTGCACGCACGATGGCGAACCGGGCTGCGCGGTCGCGCTGGCGGTGGCGGCGGGCGAGGTGGCCCAGGACCGCGTCGACGCCTATGCCGACCTGCGGCGCGAGGCGGCGTCGGCGGCGCGTCGAGCCGACGAGCACGAGCGGCGCACCTACGAGCGCAAGTTCACGAAGGTCGTCAAGGCCCACGTGAAGAACAAGCCGAACAACCAGCAGTGACCGACGACGACCGCCTCGCGCGGCGCCGGGCGGCCCTGCCGACTCCGCGCTACCCCGACCTGCCGATCGTCTCCCACCGCGAGGAGCTGCTGACGACGATCCGCGACCACCAGGTGGTGGTGGTCGCCGGCGAGACCGGCTCTGGCAAGAGCACGCAGCTCCCCAAGCTCTGCCTCGAGCTGGGGCTCGGCGCCAGCGGCCTGATCGGGCACACGCAGCCCCGACGGTTGGCGGCCCGGGCCATCTCCGAGCGCATCGCCGAGGAGCTCGACACCGAGATCGGTCAGGCGGTCGGGTACACCGTCCGATTCAACGACCGAGTGGGTCCGGACACCTTCATCAAGGTGATGACCGACGGCATCCTGCTCGCCGAGATCCAGCGCGACCGGATGCTGCGGGCCTACGAGGTCCTCATCATCGACGAGGCCCACGAGCGCAGCCTGAACATCGACTTCCTCCTCGGCTACCTCCGCCAGCTCCTGCCGCAGCGACCTGACCTGAAGCTGATCATCACGTCGGCCACCATCGACACCGCCCGCTTCGCGACCCACTTCGGCGGCGCGCCCGTCGTGGAGGTCTCCGGGCGCTCCTTCCCTGTGGAGGTGCGCTATCGACCGATCGGCGTAGACGAAGGTGACGACCGCGACCAGACGCAGGCCATCGGCGACGCCGTCAAGGAGCTGGTGCGGGGCGGGCCGGGCGACGTCCTCGTCTTCCTGTCGGGGGAGCGCGAGATCCGTGACACCGCCGAGGCGCTGGCGCGGCTCGATCTGCCCGGCACCGAGCTGCTGCCGCTGTACGCGCGGCTGTCGGCGGCCGAGCAGCATCGGGTGTTCGCCCCCCACGCCGGTCGCCGGGTCGTGCTCGCCACCAACGTGGCCGAGACGTCGCTGACCGTTCCGGGGATCATCGGTGTCGTCGACCCGGGCACCGCTCGGATCTCCCGGTACAACCGGCGCACCAAGGTGCAGCGGCTCCCGATCGAAGCCATCTCGCAGGCGTCTGCGGCGCAGCGGGCTGGTCGCTGCGGCCGCATCGCGCCGGGCACGTGCATCCGCCTCTACTCCGAGGACGACTTCAACGGGCGACCGGAGTTCACCGAGCCAGAGATCCTGCGCACCAACCTGGCGTCGGTCATCCTCCAGATGGCCGCCCTCGGGCTCGGTGACGTGGCGGCGTTCCCGTTCGTGGAGCCGCCCGACGCCCGCAGCATCAAGGACGGCATCCTCCTCCTCGAGGAGCTGGGGGCCCTGGACCGCGGTGGCTCCCACGACCACGTCCGCCTCACGAAGATCGGCCGGCGCCTCGCCCGCATCCCCGCCGACCCGCGCCTGGCCCGCATGGTGCTGGAGGCCGACCGGCACGGCGTGGTCGCCGAGGTCCTCGTGCTGGCGGCCGTCCTCTCGATCCAAGATCCCCGAGAGCGACCGTCGGAGAACCAACAGGCCGCCCAGGAGCAGCACCAGCGCTTCGCCGACCCCGAGTCGGACTTCCTGAGCTACCTCAACCTGTGGCGCTACCTGCGCGAGCAGCAGAAGGCTCGCGGTTCGAGCCAGTTCCGCAAGATGTGCAAGGCCGAGCACCTCCACCACCTGCGCATCCGCGAGTGGCAGGACGTGCACAGCCAGCTCCGCCAGGTGGCGCGCGGCATCGGGCTCGAGGTCCGGCCACTCGCCGACGACCCCGACCGGGACGGCATCCACCGCTCGTTGCTGGCCGGCCTCCTGTCGCACGTCGGCATGCTCGATGCCGACGGCAACGAGTACCGCGGCGCCCGCGAAGCCCGCTTCGTGATCGCGCCCGGGTCGGCGCTCGGGAAGCGACGCCCCAGGTGGGTGATGGCGGCGGAGCTGGTGGAGACGAACCGGCTCCGTGCCCGCACGGTCGCCCAGATCACGCCGGACCGGGTCGAGCAGGCGGCCGGCCACCTCGTCACCCGCAGCCACGAGGAGCCGTGGTGGGATGAGGCGCGCGGCACGGCCATGACGACCGAGCGCGTCACCCTCTACGGCCTGCCGCTGGTGACGGACCGGCGCATCCAGCTCGATCGGGTCGACCCCGCCGAGGCGCGCGCCATGTTCCTGCGCCATGCGCTGGTCGACGGCGACTGGGACGGCCGGCACGCCTTCGTGCCGGCGAACAAGGAGCAGGTGGGCGACGTGGTCGCGCTCGAAGAGCGGGTGCGACGCGACCTCCTGGTGAGCGACGACGATCTGGTGGCGTTCTTCGACGCGCGCGTTCCGGCCGACGTCACGACCGCGCGCCGGTTCGCCAGCTGGTGGAAGGGCGTGCAGCGGGACCAGCCCGACCTCCTCACCTACACGCCGGCCGACCTGATCGAGCGAGGGGCGAGCGCGATCGACGTGTCGGGATACCCCGACTCCTGGCCGCTGGGCGAGGTGCGGCTACCGCTCACGTACGTGCTCGACCCGTCCTCCGATCTTGACGGGGTCACCGTCGACGTGCCCCTCCCGCTGCTCGACCAGGTGGGCCGGACGGGCCTCGAGTGGCAGGTGCCAGGGCGGCGCGCCGAGCTGGTGACTGCGTTGCTGCGCACGCTTCCGAAGGAGCTCCGGCGCCACCACACCCCGGCGGCCGACGTGGCCGCGGAGCTGCTCGAGCACGTCGGCCCGGCTGACGGTTCGATGCTGGAGGTGCTGGCCCGCGGGCTCACCGAGCGAGCCGGCCTGGCGGTCGAGGCGCACCACCTCGACCTCGGCGCCGTACCCGCCCCGCTGCGGGTCACCTACCGCGCGGTCGATCCCGCCGGGCGCCCCCTGGCCTGGAGCAAGGACCTGGCGGCCCTCCGCGTCCGGCTCGCGGCGCGCGTACGGGAGGCCCTCGCGGCTGCCGCGCCGGTCGACGAGGTCAGCGGCGCCACCGCATGGGTGTTCGGGGACATCCCCCGCACGGTGTCCGTCACCCACGCCGGCCACGCGGTGAGCGGCCACCCGGCCCTCGTCGACGAAGGCTCGACCGTCGGGCTGCGGGTCCTGCCCAGCGACGCAGAGCAGCGCTCCGCCATGTGGGGCGGCACGCGCCGCCTGCTCCTCCTCCAGCTCGGCTCGCCGCTGCGGACCCTCGACAAGGCGCTCCCCGCCGCCACCAAGCTCGCGCTGGCGAGCTCGCCTCGGCTGAGCTCGGCCGAGGCCTACCGCGAGTGCGCGGCGGCAGCCGTCGACCAGCTCCTCGTCGAGCACGGCGGGCCGGTGTTCGACGCGGACGCGTTCCGCGGGCTGCTCGCCCAGGTCCGCGCCGGGTTCGCGCACGCGGCAGTGGCGTCCGCCCGGCTGGTGAGCGAGATCCTGGCCAGCGCCGACGCCGTCGACGCGGCCCTGGCCGTGATGCTCACGTCTGCTCACGACGAGACGGTGCTGGACGTCCGAGCCCACCTCGACCGCCTGCTCCACCGCGGCTGGATCAGCACCGCCGGCTTCGACGGCCTCCCCGACCTGGCGCGCTACCTACGGGCCGTCGTCCACCGCGTCGACAAGGCCCGCACCCAACCCGACCGCGACCGGCGGCACATCGCCGGCCTCCAGGCGCTCGAGCGCGACTACCGCCTCGTGGCCGGACGGGACGTCGAGGGACGCGTGCGCACCATGCTCGAGGAGCTCCGGGTCAGCACCTTCGCCCAGTCCGTCGGCGCCAAGGGCGGCGTCAGCGACGCCAAGGTCCGCGCCGCCCTGTCCCGCCTGGCCTGATCCCAACGTCTCTGGTCGATTTCGTCCGCCATCCGAGCGAGATCGACCACAGACGTCGTCAGGGGTTGGCACGCGGCGGGCCGGCGCCGGTGTACCGGGTGCCTTCGGGGTCGACGGCCCAGGTGGCGGGCGCGTCCCAGCGGTCCTCGTAGACGAGCTCTGGCAGCGGGCGGCGCCGCACCGGTCCGTGGTGGCCGGCGGGCTTGCCGAGCGGGATGGTGGCGGCGATGACCACGTTGTCCGGGATGCCGAGCAGGGGCCGCAGCTCTGGTTCGACGAACGCGTGCCAGATGGTCATCACGCCGCCGTAGCCGAGCGCGCGAGCGGCCAGCAGCAGGTTCTGACAGGCCGGGTACACGCTGGCTCCCTCGTACTGGTTCGGGTCGCGGTAGCGCGTGAAGCAGGGGAGCACCACCACGGGTGTGGCCTCGAAGTGGTCGACGAAGTGCTGCATCGTGCGGGCCATCCGCGCCTTGGGCGACGCGTCGTCCGCGCCCGACCCGGCCTCGTAGCCGTCGGCGCGCTGCTTGGCGCCCCAGTTCTCGCGGAAGGAGCGACCGAGGAGCGCCTTGGCCTCGCGCGCGACCGCACTGTCGCGCAGCACGACGAACCGGAACGGTTGCCGGTTCGACCCAGACGGCGCCCGCGTGGCGTGCCACAAGATCCTGCTGAGGTCGTCCTCGGGGATCGGGTCGTCCGTGTAGCGGCGGATGGAGCGCGTCGTGGCCAGCCCGTCGAGCAGCGAGATCATGTCCGCACGGTAGGCGGAGCGGCTTGCTCGGTGATCGTTCGTGACCATGGACACCGGACCGGATCAGGGTGTGCCTGGCGGGCGCGCACGGTCGGCGCGACGATTCGGCTCCGACAACCGAGGGGAAGTGTCGATGGGCGACTACGCGCACGTGACCGCGTACGGGTCCATCAAGGTGGGCCGTGAGAAGCAGGCCTTGCAGGTGTGGAGCGACGCGCTCGACTTCCACGAGAAGGCGCAGGCCAACGGCTCATCGACTCCTACGAGGTCCGGCTGTTCGAGCCGACCGGTGGGGCGCTGCCCACCGGGATGATCACGCTCTGGGGAACCCAGGACCAGATCGACGCCATCCGCCGTGACCCGGACCGCACCAAGCTCCAGCTCCGCGGGCCTCGTGGTGGAGGACCTCGTCGAGACCGGCGCCATCCGTGGCGCGGCGCTGCTCGAGGGCATCGGCACCTTCCAGGAGGCGCTCGACTCCCTGTAGCCGCTCCTAGCGGGCGACGAAGTACTTGGCTTGAGGGTGATGGCAGATCAGCGCGGACGTCGTCTGCTCGGGCTGGTACTGGTAGCCCGTCTCCTCTGAGCACTCGAGGCCGATGCGCGCGCCGTCGAGCAGCGCTTGGATGGTGACGTTGTCCTCGAGGTCGGGGCAGGCCGGGTAGCCGGAGCTGTAGCGCCCGCCGCGGTACTGCTGGCGGAACAGGCCCGCGAGGGCGGGGCCGTCCTCGTCCACGAAGCCCCACTCGGTGCGGATGCGCTTGTGCCAGAGCTCGGCCAGCGCTTCGGCCATCTCGACGCCGAGGCCGTGGAGCAGCAGGTACTCCTGGTACTTGTCGTCGGCGAACAGCTTGGCGGTGGCCTCGCTCACGGCCGGGCCCATCGTGACGATGTGGAACGCGGCGTAGTCGACCTCGTCGCCGGCCGCCGGCCGGAAGAAGTCGGCGATGCAGAGGAACTTGTCCTTCTTCTGCCGCGGGAAGTGGAAGCGAGCGCGCTCCTCGGAGCGGGTCTCATCGGTCCAGATGACGAGGTCGTCGCCGTCGCCGTTGGCGGGGAAGTAGCCGTAGACGAGCTGGGGCACGAGCAGCCCAGCCGACTTGGCCTTGGCCATCTCCTCGCGGAGCGTCGGGCGGATGCGGGCCTTGAAGTCCTCGTCGCTCTCGCCCTTCTCGGGGCGGAACTGCCACTGGTTGCGGAACAGGGCCGTCTCGTTGATGAAGGCGGCGATGTCGTCGATCGGGATGCCCTTGACGACCTCGGTGCCGAGGAACGGCGGCGTGAACACCTCGTTGTCCTGCGCGACCTCGGGGGACCGGGCCGGGAGGTCGACGGGCGTGTCGTCCTCGCGGCCGGGCTTGGCGAAGCGGCCCTTCAGCTCGATGGTGGAGTCGATCGGCACGCGGCCCCACTCGGGGTCGTCGGCCTCGTCGCCACGTTTGGTGGCGCCGATCCGGTCCATGACGTGCAGGCCCTCGAAGGCGTCCTTGCCGTAGAACAGCCGGCCCTCGTACACCTCGCGGAGGTCGCGCTCGACGTACACGCGCGTGAGGGCAGCGCCGCCGAGGAGCACGGGGATCTCGGCCAGCCCGCGGGTGTTCAGCTCCTCGAGGTTCTCGCGCATGATCAGCGTGCTCTTCACGAGGAGGCCGCTCATCCCGATGGCGTCGGCCTTGACCTCGACGGCCTTGTCGACCATCTCGCTGACGTTCACCTTGATGCCGAGGTTGTGCACCTCGTAGCCGTTGTTGGTGAGGATGATGTCGACCAGGTTCTTGCCGATGTCGTGGACGTCACCCTTCACGGTGGCCAGCACGATGCGACCCTTGGTGGACTCGCCCTCGACCTTGTCCATCATCGGCTCGAGGTAGGCCACCGCCGCCTTCATGGTCTCCGCGGACTGCAGCACGAACGGCAGCTGCATCTCGCCCTTGCCGAAGAGGTCGCCGACCACCTTCATGCCTTCGAGGAGGACGTCGTTGATGATGGCGAGGGGGGAGTAGCCGGCGGCGAGGGCGACGTCGAGGTCGGCGGTGAGCCCATCCCGGTCGCCGTCGATGATGCGGGTGGAGAGGATCTTCTCGATCGTCCAGTCCGAGCGATCCTCCTTCACGACCGACTCGGCGGTGACGCCCTCGAACATCGAGAGCAGCTGCTGCAGCGGGTCGTAGTCGTCAGTGCGCCGGTCGTAGATGACGTCGAGGCAGATCTTCTTCTGCTCCTCGGGGATGCGCGCCAGGGGCGTGATGCGGGCGGCGTGCACGATGGCCGAGTCGAGTCCGGCTTGGGCCGCCTCGTGGAGGAACACGGAGTTGAGGACGTGGCGGGCGGCCGGGTTGAGCCCGAAGGAGATGTTGGAGAGGCCAAGCGTGGTGTGCACGCCGGGGAGGTTCTCCTTGATCAGGCGGATGCCCTCGAGCGTGGACGCACCGTCGCCCCGCGACTCCTCCATGCCCGTGCCGAGCGTGAGGGCGAGCGGGTCGAAGAACAGGTCGCCTGGCTCGAGGCCGTAGCGGTCGACCGCGATGTCGTGGATCGACTTGGCCGCCTTCAGCTTCCACTCGGGCGTGCGGGCCTGGCCCTCCTCGTCGATGCACGTGCACACGACGGCGGCGCCGTACTCGCGCGCGAGGGAGAGGAAGCGGTCGAGGCGGGTGCCGGGCGCGTCGCCGTCTTCGAGGTTGACCGAGTTGAGGATGGCCCGGCCGCCGATCCACTGCAGCGCCGTCTCGATGACCTGCGGCTCGGTGGAGTCGATCATGAGCGGCACGGTGGCCTGGGTGGCGAAGCGGGAGGCGATCTCGTCCATGTCGGCGGAGCCGTCGCGACCGACGTAGTCGACGCAGACGTCGAGGACGTGGGCGCCCTCCTTCTCCTGCTCGCGCGCCATCGCCACGCACATGTCCCAGTCGCCGTCGAGCATCGCCTCGCGGAACTTCTTCGAGCCGTTGGCGTTGGTGCGCTCGCCGATCGAGAGGTAGGTGAGCTGCTGGTCGAACGGCGTGAAGCTGTAGATCGACGTGGCGCCGTCCTCGTGCTCGAACGAGCGGGGGGCGGGGGTGACGTCCTTGACCGCCTCGACGAGCGCCTTGATGTGCTCGACGGTGGTGCCGCAGCAGCCACCGACGACCTGCACGCCGTAGTCGCGCACGAACCGGCTCTGGTACTCCGCCAGCTGGTCGGGCGTGAGGTCGTAGTGCATCTTCCCCTCGACCACCGACGGCAGGCCGGCGTTGGGGAGGCAGGCGATGGGCATGCGGGCGTGCTGGCCGAGGTAGCGGAGGTGCTCGCTCATCTCGGCGGGTCCGGTGGCGCAGTTGATCCCGATCACGTCGGGCCGCATGGCGTCGAGGGCGGCCAGCGCCGCACCGATCTCGGTGCCAGGCAGCATCGTGCCGGTGAGCTCCATGGTGACCTGCACCTGGATCGGCACCTCGCGACCGGCGGCGGCCATGGCCCGGCGGCAGCCGATCATCCCCGCCTTGGCGCCGAGGAGGTCGAACTGGGTCTCGACCAGCAGAAGGTCGACCCCGCCCTCGAGGAGGGCGGCCGCCTGCTCTTCGTAGGCGTCGCGGAGCTCGGCGAAGCGGATCTGGCCGAGCGAGGCGAACTTGGTGCCAGGGCCCATCGAGCCGGCGACCAGACCGCCGTGACCGTCGGCCACCTCGCGGGCGATGCGGGCGGCGGCCAGGTTGATCTCGTGGGACTGATCGCCGATCCCGTACTCGTTCAGGGGCACCGCGAAGGCACCGAAGGTGGCCGTCTCGATGACGTCGACGCCGACCTTGAAGAACTCGTCGTGCATCTGCGCGATCACGTCGGGCCGGGTGAGCACCAGCAGCTCGTTGCACCCCTCGAGGTGCTCGCTGCCGAAGTCGTCGGGCCCCAGACCGAGGGTCTGCACGTAGGTGCCGAAGGCGCCGTCGTAGACGACCACCTTCTCGTTGATGAGATCGAGGTAGCGACTGGCACCCATGGTCTGACAAGGCTACCGGGGCACCCCCCAGAGCCCTAAGCCAGTAGAACCTCGTGGTGGTCGAGATCAGGTCCCCGCTGCAGGGCACGGTGGTGCGGGTCGCCGCGGCTGGCACGTCGGTGCGAGGTGGCGGTGAGGTGGCGGTGATCGAGTCCATGAAGATGGAGCACACCGTGGAGTCTCCGGAAGCCGGCACGCTCCAGTCGGTGGTGGTGGCCGACGGTGACGTCGTGCAGGCGGGCGACGTGCTCGCCATCCTCGTGCCCGGCGTGGCGGAGGCGGCGCCCGCCAGCGAGGCCGTGACGGCGGTCGGCGAGCGCGCCGATCTGGCGGAGGTCCGGGCGCGTCATGAGATCGGGCTCGACGACGCACGCCCCGACGCCGTCGATCGGCGGCGCGGCACGGGGCAGCGCACCGCGCGCGAGAACGTTGCCGACCTCCTCGACGACGACAGCCTCGTGGAGTACGGCCCGCTCGTCATCGCCGCGCAGCGTCGGCGCCGTGAGCTGCAGGACCTGATCGAGCGCACGCCCGCCGACGGCCTGGTCGGGGGCGTGGGCACCGTGGCCGGTCACCCCGTGGTGGTGATGTCATACGACTACACGGTCCTGGCCGGCACCCAGGGGCTGCAGAACCACCGCAAGAAGGACCGGCTCTTCGACGTGGCGGAGCGCCAGCAGCTGCCGGTGGTGTTCTTCACCGAGGGCGGTGGTGGCCGTCCGGGCGACACGGACGGCACCGGCGTGTCGGGTCTCGACTGCCTGGCCTTCAACCTGTTCGCCCGGCTGTCCGGGCTCGTCCCCCTGGTCGGGATCACGAGCGGCCGCTGCTTCGCGGGCAACGCCGCCATCCTCGGGTGCTGCGACGTGGTGATCGCCACGGACGGCTCGAACATCGGCATGGGCGGTCCCGCCATGGTGGAGGGCGGCGGGCTCGGGGTGTTCCCACCCGAGGCCATCGGCCCCATGGACGTCCAGGTGCCCAACGGGGTCGTCGACCTCGCGGTGCCCGACGAGGCGGCCGCGGTGGCCGCCGCGCGCCAGTACCTGTCGTACTTCCAAGGCCCGAGCGCGGACTGGCGCGCGCCGGATCCCGATCTGGCGCGTCAGGTCATCCCGGAGAACCGGCTCCAGGTGTACGACGTGCGGGCCGCCATCAGTGCGGTGGCCGACGTCGACTCGGTGCTCGAGCTCCGTCCGAGCTTCGGGCTCGGCATGGTGACGGCTCTGGTGCGCGTGGAGGGTCGCCCGATGGGCGTCGTCGCCAACAACCCCGTGCACCTCGCCGGGGCCATCGACGCCGACGGTGCCGACAAGGCGGCGCGCTTCATGCAGCTCTGCGACGCCTTCGACCTGCCGCTGCTGTTCTTCTGCGACACGCCGGGGATCATGGTGGGACCCGAGGCCGAGCAGACCGCCCTCGTGCGCCACGTCAGCCGGCTCTTCGTCACCGGCGCCAACGTCACGGTGCCCACCGGCACGATCATCCTGCGCAAGGGCTACGGCCTCGGCGCCCAGGCGATGGCGGGCGGCAGCTTCAAGGCCCCGCTGTTCTGCGTCTCCTGGCCGACCGGCGAGCTCGGCGGCATGGGCCTCGAGGGGGCGGTGCGCCTCGGCTACCGCAAGGAGCTGGAGGCGATCGACGATGACGCGGAGCGCGAACGGACGTACCAGGAGATGGTCGGTCGCATGTACGAGCACGGCAAGGCCGTGAACGCCGCGAGCCACTTCGAGATCGACGACGTGATCGATCCGGCCGACTCGCGTCGGTGGATCAGCACCGCCTTCGGCCAGGCGCCCGCGCCCACGCCCCGCACAGGCAAGAAGCGCCCGAACATCGACAGCTGGTGACGGACGGCGTCGGTAGGGTCTGGCCCCGTGACCAGGCTCTGGACCGGCAAGGGGGACGACGGCACCACCGGCCTCCTGTACGGGGGCCGGGTCGCCAAGTCGTCGCCTCGGCTCGACGCCATCGGGTCGGCCGACGAGGCCCAGGCCGCCATCGGCCTGGCGCGGGCCGAGGTGGCGGGCGGCTCCGAGCTCGACGTCATCCTCACCGCGGTCTGCCGCGACCTCTGGGTGCTGATGGCCGAGGTGGCCACGGATCCCGAGAACCAGTCGAAGCTCACGGCGGGCGAGACCCTCGTCTCGGGGGCCATGGTGCTGGCCATCGAGCAGGTGATCGTCGACATCGGCAGTCGCTTCGATCTGCCCACGGAGTTCGTCGTCCCCGGCCAGGACCGCACGTCCGCTCTGCTCGACCTGGCTCGCACGGTCGTCCGCCGCGCCGAGCGGGCCGCCCAACCGGTCGTGATCGACGGCTCCCACGTCCTCCCGTACCTCAACCGCCTCTCCTCGTTGCTGTGGACCCTCGCCCGCTGGGCCGAGGACGAACCGCTCGCCACGAGGACCACTCGTGCTCCCACCCCCTGACCCGGAGGATCCCCTTGCCCCTCACCATCGAGCTCGCCCGCACCGCACCCACCGACGTGGACGCCGCCGCCATCGGCGCCGTCAAGGGACAAGCCGAGGGGGGTGATCTCGACTGGGGCTACCTCGCCGGCCTCGGGTTCGAGGGGAAGAAGGGTGACGTGCGGGCGGTGCCGGGCGCGGCCGGAACCACGTCGTTCGTGGTGGGCCTCGGACCCGCGGCCGACGTCGATGCCAACGTGCTGCGGTCGGCCGCAGGGTCGCTCGCCCGCGCCGCCAAGCGACACGCGTCGCTGTCCGTCGACCTCCTCGGGGCACTGCCCGACGGCGCCAACGTCAGCGACGGCGCCCAGGCGATCGCGGAAGGGCTCGTGCTCGGCGGCTACCAGTTCTCCACGTTCAAGTCCGACCCGAAGCCGTCGGAGCTCAGCCGCGTGGTGCTCGTCGAGCGCGGGGGCAAGCGCGCTCGAGGCGGCGATCCAGCGCGGCCTCGTCCTCGCCGAGGCGGTGGCATGGGCGCGCGACCTCGAGAACGAACCCGGCGGCTCGCTGACGCCGACCAAGCTGGCCCAACAGGCCGCCGCGGCGGGCACGCGGGCCGGCTTCGAGGTGACCGTGTGGGACGAGAAGGAGATCCGCAAGGAGAAGCTCGGCGGGCTGCTCGGCGTCAACCGCGGCTCCGACCAGGCTCCCCGGTTCCTGCGCCTCGAGTACGCGCCCGACAAGCCACGCGGCACCGTCGCGCTCGGTGGGCAAGGGCATCACGTTCGACTCCGGCGGCCTGTCCTTGAAGCCGTCCGACGGCATGATCGGGATGAAGGGCGACATGGGCGGTGCCGCCGCGGTGCTCGGCACGTTCCGGGCCATCGCGGCGCTCGGCGCCAAGGTCCGCGTGCTCGGGTTCCTCCCGATCACCGACAACATGACGGGCGGCGACGCCACCCGCGTCGGCGACGTCCTCACCATCCGAAACGGCACCACGGTGGAGGTGCTCAACACGGATGCCGAGGGTCGGCTCATCTTGGCGGACGGCCTCTCGCTGGCGACCGAGGCCGAGCCCGACGCCATCGTCGACCTGGCCACCCTCACCGGCGCGTGCATGGTGGCGCTCGGTGATCGCATGGCCGGCCTGATGGGGAACCACCAGGGATGGATGGATCAAGTGCAGTCGGCCGCTGACGCCGTCGGCGAACCGATGTGGCAGCTCCCGTTGCCGACGTACCTCCGGGGGAAGCTCGACAGCGAGCTGGCCGACATCAAGAACATCACCAACACCCGCTACGGCGGCGCGCTGGCGGCGGGCGTGTTCCTCCAGGAGTTCGTGGGCGACGGCATCCCGTGGGCGCACCTCGACATCGCCGGCCCCGCCGACTCCTCGGAGGTCGAGGGCGAGCTGGTGAAGGGCGGCACCGGGTTCGGCGTGCGCACCCTCGTCGAGCTGCTGTCCACCTTCACCAAGCCCAAGGGCCGCGCCGCCTGACCTCACAACGTCTGTGGTCGATTTCGCTCGGTATGCGAGCGTTTTCGACCACAGACGTTGGGTTCTAGGCCGCCTCGGGGGGGAGGTCGTCGCGGGGACGAGCTGGGTGACCTGGCGGCGCTCGACCGCCCAGGCGACCGCGTCGTGGGCGATGGCGGGGTGGACCCGCCAGGTGTGGAGCTGGCGCTCGGTGGCCTCGCTGTCCTCACCCAGCTCCATCAGTGACAGCGCGAGACCGCGGGCGCGCTCGCGGAGCTGGTCGACGGGCAGGTGCGCGCTCGGGGGCTCGACCCATGCCCGGTGCGCCTCCTGCAGGGGGAGCGGGAGACGGGCAACCTGCATCCGTGTGAGCGGCGGGAGCTTGCGACGGACTCGGAGCGTGCGCTCGCCGATCAGGTCGGCGGCACCGAAGCGGCAGCAGCGCTCGATGGAGCGGAAGAACGGCGAGTGGCGACCGGAGCGGTTGCCGAGCCCGAGCTGCGTGGCGGTGAGGGCGAGGTCGAGCTCGAACCCGTCGGGCCGCTCCTCCAGGCCGGTGACGAGGCGGCGGAGCAGCCAGGTGGCGGTGGGGCCGAGGACGCCGAGCCAGAACCGCTCGACGTAGGCCGAGCGGACGTCGTGGCCGACGGCGTCGATGACGCTGTCCGGCCAGGCCTCCACGGCGAGGGTGGGGATGGGGTAGCTGGGTGGCACCGGCACGGGGCCTCCTCGACGGTCGTGGACCAGGGGTGGGTGGGGGAGAGGCGTGTCAGGGAGTTTCGATGTCTTTCATGTCATCGTCAAGGGGCTAGCCTGACAGACGTGGGGGAGATCGACGAGGTCCGCGGCTGGCTGGCGACGGCAAGGCAGGTGGTGGTGCTCACCGGCGCGGGCATCAGCACCGACAGCGGGCTGGCCGACTTCCGCGGCCCGCAGGGCCTCTGGACGAAGGACCCGGCCGCCGAGAAGGCGTCGAACATCTCCTTCTACCTGAGCGATCCGTCCGTGCGGGAGCGCACGTGGCGGCGGCGCGCCGAGGCGGTGGCGGCCCAGCACCAGCCGAACCCCGGCCATCGGGCGCTCGTCGACCTCGAGCGCAGCGGGCGGCTCCACACGCTGATCACGCAGAACGTCGACGGCCTCCACCAGGCGGCCGGCTCGGATCCGGCTCGGATCGTGGAGGTGCACGGCACCATGCGCGAGTTCGCATGCCTCGACTGCGGCGACCGCGGGCCCATCGAGGTGGCCATCGACCGCGTGCGCGCCGGCGAGGCCGACCCGCCGTGCCTCGTGTGCGGGGGCATCCTCAAGTCCGCCACGATCAGCTTCGGCCAGAGCCTCGTGACCGCCGATCTGGTCCGAGCGGACGACGCCGCGCGGAGCTGCGATCTGCTGCTGGCGGTGGGCTCCACGCTCGCCGTCTACCCGATCGCCGACGTCGTCCCGGTCGCGGTGATGCAGGGCGCCCCCGTGGTGATCGTCAACGGCTCGCCCACCGCGATGGACGAGCTGGCCGACGTGGTGATCACAGGATCGATCAGCGACGTGCTGCCTGCGCTCGTCGACGGCCTGCCCCCAGCCGGCTGAGCTCAGGGCGCTACGGTCGACCGGTGGAGGGAGCGCGGGATCGCACGACCAGCCCCTCCGCCTGGGCCCGGCTGGCGGTGGTCACCGGCCTGCTCGGCGTCGCGGTCACGCAGCCCGTCCTCGACCTGTTCGGGCGCAACCCCACGTTCTTCACCGCCGGTCCGTACGGGCGGAGCCAGATCGTGGCGTTCGCATTGGTGGTCGCGCTCGGCCCGGTCGTCGTGGCGGCGATCGTGCTCGCCGTCGCCGCTCGGCTGCCCCCGGCGGTCTCGCGGGGCGTCTACCTGGTCGTGCTGGCGGGGCTGGGCGCCGTGTTCGGAAACGTCCTCTTGCGCGGCCTCGGCGGGGACGACGGGCGGCTGGCCATCGTGGCCGCGCTGGCGGGTGCCGCCGCCGTGGTCGTCATCGAGGCGACGCGGCCGGGTCGCATGCTGCTGCAGTACCTGGCCGTGGGGAACGTCTTGTTCCTCGTCAGCTTCCTGGTGCTGAGCCCCACCGCCGACCTCCTGGGCGGCGATCCGACCGGCGACCTCGGGCGCGCGAGCATGCCCACGCCGCCGGGTCCGGTGGTGGTGGTCGTGCTCGACGAGCTCCCGATCACCACGCTCCTGCGCCCGGACGGAACCATCAACGCGGCGCGGTTCCCTCGCTTCGCCGAGCTGGCCGAGCGCTCCACCTGGTACCGCAACGCGTCGACCCACCACAGCGTCACCAACGTGGCGGTGCCGACGCTGCTCACCGGCGTGCTCGCGCAGGACGACCAGCTCCCGTCGTACGGCGCCCACCCGCGGAACCTGTTCACGCTGGTCGGCGACACCGTGCCGATCGAGCCGTACGAGCCGATCACCAACATGTGCCCCGCGACGCTGTGCGATCCGCGCCCCCACCCGTCGCTCACGCGCGGGCTGCGCGACGCGGGGGTCGTGTACGCCCACCGGGTGCTGCCGCCGGACCTGCGCAACCGGTTCCCCGACATCGGCGCCTCGTGGGGTGGGTTCGGTGACGACCTCGGGGGTGGTCCGCCCGCGGTGAAGCTCCCGCCGGGCTTCAAGCCCGATCCCTTCCTGAAGTACCTGACCCTGCCGGCCCACGAGAAGAACCCGCCGGGCCAGGCCGCCGTCCTCGCCGAGCACACCGCGGCGATCGATGCCACCCCGGCCCTGCACCTCATCCACGTGCTGTTCCCGCACCAGCCGTGGGTCGTGTCGCCGTTCGGCTGGCGCCTGCTCGAGGCGCCCAAGCGCATCGAGGACCCGGACGACCCGGCGTTCGAGTGGAGCGAGCGCCAGCAGTACCAGCTGCACTCCATGCAGGCGGGCGCCGCCGACGCGGCGGTCGGCAACCTCATCGACCACCTCGACGCCGAGGGCGTCTGGGACGACACCACCCTCGTGATCACGTCCGACCACGGGATGGGGCTCACCACCGGCGGCTACGGGCGCGAGCGCACCGCCGGGAACACCCAGGAGCTGTTCCGGGTGCCGCTGTTCATCCACTCGCCGGAGCTGGCCGAGGGCGAGGTGGTCGATGCGCCGGCGCAGTCGATCGACCTGTTGCCCACCCTCGTCGATCTGCTCCACGTCGACACGGACTGGTCGTTCGACGGCCACTCCCTCGTCGACGGCAGTCGCCTCACCGTCGAGCCGATCGTCGGCCGCCCCTTCGCTCCAGCGCTCGACGTGGTGCGCCGGCACGCGGCCGACCTCCCCTACGGCGACACCTGGACCGCACTGGCGGCGGTGGGTGAGCACGGCGCGCTCGTCGGGCGACCGCTCGCCGACCTCACGGTCGGGGCGCCGAGCGAGCTCGGCTGGACGCCCGATCACGAAGCCGAGCTCGACGACCTGCCCACGGACACCGGGCAGGCGCCGCAGCTGGTCACCGGGATCGTGGAGTCGCCGTCGGGGGATCGACCCCCGGAGCTGGTGGTCGTGGTCAACGGCACGGTCGCGGGCGTGGCCGGCGGCTACCGCGCCGACGGGGCGGCGTGGCGGTTCACCGCGTTCCTGGGGCCGTTCCTCGTCGAGGGCGCCAACCAGATCGACGCCTACGAGGTGGTCGCGGGCGCGGGTGGACCGACCCTTCGCCTGCTGGGCTGACGCACGAGCCGCTCGGTCAGGTGGGGCGGCAGAGGTACAGGGTGCGGGTGCCCGACGGCAGGGTCTCCTGCTCCAGGACACTGAACCGCTGGCGCAGGGCGGCTTCCCACTGCGGACGGTCGTAGTGGTCGAACAACCCGGCGCGCTTCCGGCCGAGCAGCCGAGCCGCCATCGGGTCGTCCCGATGCGGCATCTCCACGACCAACGTCGCCCCGAAGTCGTGCAGGAAGGCGACGATCTCCTCGAACGGCACCGTGTTGCTGAGAGCGAGGTGGTGGATGACGGCCAGGGCGAGCACGAGATCGGGCCGCACCCGGTCGACGAACGACGGGCGCTCCTTCGATCGCCACCCGAGGGCGGGCGACGGGTCGGCCAGGTCGAGGACCAGCGGGAGGATGCGCCGCTCGCCCTCCGACCGGAGCTGCCGGTAGAGGTGATCGACCACGAGGTGGTCGCCGTCGACGGCGATGGCCAAGGACGCGCCCGCCTCGACGGCCACCCGAGAGAAGCGTCCGTCGTTGGCACCCAGGTCGAGCACGATCGGCTGGTCGAGGGCGCGGGTGGCTCGGGCGACCACGGCCTCCTTCGCGTCGAGGTCGGCGTCGGTGTAGTGGCCCCGCTTGCTGTACGTCGACCACGTCGACGCTGACGCCTTCCACTCCAACCGCTCGATGGCGCGCTGCAGGTTGCCCATCTGCGCGTCGATGATCTTGGGACCGAAGCCGGCCCGCTTGAGCTCGCCCCGCACGTCGTGACCGGAGTCGGCGTCGGCGTAGTGCGCTTCGGCGCGGGCGTGCAGGCGCACGTGGGTGAGGAGGTCGCGCCGGAAGCGCTTGCGCGACCCGATGGCCCGGCCGGCGAGGGTGGGGGAGATCCCGTTGAGGGAGCCGCGCAGCCAGGGCTGGAACGGGATGTCGGCGACGCCCTGCAGGTAGAGGGGGTTGAGGAACAGCTCGCAGAACTGTCGGTACCCGGCCCAGGGCTCGCCCGGCACCAGGCGCTCGAACGACCCGACGTCGATGAAGACCGGCCGCGCCCCGTCGAACTGCACGTTGTACGACGTGGCGTCCTTCGTCAGCACACCCTCGGCGAGGGCGGCGCGGCTCAGGTCGAGCTGCAGCCGCGCGGCGTCGCGCAGCATGGCGAAGGTCCACTCGTACGGGTAGGTGACCACCCGGACGCGCTCGTGGCGCAGGGCGCCGGCCCACGTGTCGCCGATGGGCGCATCCGCCACCGGCACCTGCGTGGTGGCCACCAAGCGGCCGTCGGCTTGGGCGTCCTTGTAGGCCTGCGTGGCGGCGTAGGCCTCGTAGTCGGCGAGACCCGCCGCGCTGAGCCCCCGCCACACCGCGTCGTCATCGATGTACACGCGTGAGAGCGGATCCCGGAAGGATCCGGGATCGGGAGTAGTGGACACCGAGGTCAGGTGTCGGAGGGTGTCTTGCCCATCAGATCGCCGAAGGTCTCCTCGGCCTGCTGACGGTGCTTCTTGGAGAAGACGCCCATGATCCGGTGGCCGTAGAGCCGGAGCAGCACGCCGATGCCAGCGGCACCACCGGCGAACGCCGCCATGAGCATGCTGCCGGTACCGGCATCGAGGTAAGCGATCATCCGATCACGTTACCTCCCGGACCCCTGGCGGCCGCATCCACGCCGCTCCCTCGCCACCGGAACGACACCTGGCAGACTGCGATCGGTGGACAGCAGCGCGGCCCCGCCGGCGGTCGACCGACCCTCGGCATGGGTGGACGCGCTCACCCTCGTGGGGGTCGCGGGCGTGGCCATCACGCAGCCCGTGCTCGACCTCATGGGTCGCAACCCGGAGTTCTTCGTGGCTGGCCGTTACACGACCAGCCAGATCGTCGAGTTCGGCGTGCTCGTGGCGGTCGTGCCGTCCGTCGTGGTGGTGGCGCTCTTCGCGCTGGCCCGCCTCGCGCACGCGCGGGCGGGCACGATCGTGCATCGCGTGCTGCTCGCCGCGCTCGGCGCGCTGTTCGGCAACGTCCTGCTGCGCGGGCTCGGCGGCGACGGCTTCGCCCTCGCGATCCTCGCCGGCGTGGCGGCCGCCGTCGCCACGGTGCTGCTGGTGCGGGCGCGGGCCGGACGGCTCCTGTTGACGTACCTCGCCGCCGCCAACGTGCTGTTCCTCTTCGCGTTCCTGGTGATCAGCCCCGTGAGCGGCCTGCTCTCGGGGAGCGAGGATGAGGACGCCCTTGGCACGGTGTCGGTCCCGGTGCCGGCGGGCCCCGTGGTGGTGATCGTGTTCGACGAGCTGCCGCTCCCCACCCTGATGCGCTCGGACGGCACGATCAACGCCGAGCGCTACCCGAGCTTCGCCCGGCTGGCAGCTGGGTCCACGTGGTTCCGCAACGCCAGCACCCACCACAACCGCACCGAGCGAGCGGTGCCGGAGCTCGTCACCGGCACGGTGCTCGACGAGCGGGTGATGCCCACCTACGCCTCCCTCCCGCACAACCTGCTGGCGTTGATGAGCACGTCGGTCCCCGTCGAGCGCTACGAAGCCGTGACCGATCTCTGCCCGCGCCGCGCCTGTGCGCCACGCGACGGACAGCCGTTGCGCCAAGCCATCGAGGACGCCTTGGTCGTGTTCGGCCATCGGGTGCTCCCACCGTCGTTCCGTGACGACCTCGCGCCGATCGACGATGCGTGGGGCAGCTTCGGGGACGGGCTCGGCGCCGCGACACCGGCGGCCGGCGAGGACCTCCCGGCGGACGCTGACCCCCTGGAGCTCTGGCACGGTGCCGATCGGTCCGAGCGCGACCCGACCACGCAGGCGCGGCGGTTGGTCGAGAACGCTCTCGAGATCGACGGCGCTCCGGCGCTGCACTTCATCCACGTCGTGATCCCGCACGCGCCGTGGTTCATCACGCCGTGGGCCACCCGGTTGATGCCGCCGATGCCCGAGTGGCAGGACGAGGTGCCCGGCCGGCTCAACGGTCCGTGGAGCAGCCTGATCCGCTACCAACGGCACTCGCTGCAGACCGGCGCCGCGGACGTCGCCCTCGGTCAGGTGCTCGATCACCTCGAGGACACCGGCGTGTGGGATGACGCAACGGTGCTCGTCACCGCGGACCACGGGACCAGCACGATCCCGCCGGACGTGATGCGCGTGGCGACGAAGAACAACCTCGAGGAGGTGTACCGGGTCCCGCTCTTCCTCAAGGTGCCCGACCAGACCGACCCCGAGGTGCGGGACGACGTCGCGCAGTCGATCGACGTCCTCCCGACGCTCATCGACGTGCTGGGCGCCGAGACCGACTGGGAGATGGACGGGCACTCGCTGCTCGACGGCACGGAGCGCACGGTCGCGCCGCTCGTGCGCACCGACGTCGACGCGCTCCTCGGCGTGGTCCGTCGCCACGAGGCCGACTTCCCGTTCGGGTACGGCTGGACGGCGCTGGCGGCGGTGGGGGAGCACGCCGCCTTGGTGGGGGAGGCGGTGGACGACCTCGAGGTGGGCCCGCCCAGCCTGCTCGAGTGGACACCCAGCAACGAGGCGGCCTTCGCGGACCTCCCGGGCGGCGGCGACGGGGAGGTCCCGCAGCTGATGACGGGGACGATCGCCTCGCCCCGCGATGCCGAGCCCCCGGCGCTCGTCATCGCCGTCAACGGCACCGTGGCTGGAGTCACCGGGGGCTACGAGCGCACGGGCGCGGGGTGGTCCTTCAGCTCGATGCTCGGGCCGTTCCTCCGGCGGGGCGCCAACGAGATCGCGGCGTACGAGGTGATCGCGGGACCGGTCGGGCCCACGTTGCACCCGGTTGGCTGACGCCGAGCCGACGCCAGGCCGATCCCACCCCATCGCTACGCTCCCCCCCGTGCACAGAGGATCTGCCGTCGTGGCGGGACAGGGGCCCTCCGTGTGGGGCAAGGCGCTGGCCCTGGTCGGCCTCACGGGCCTCGCCGTCACGCAGCCCGTCCTCGACCTGATGGGTCGCAACCCGGAGTTCTTCGTCGCCGGCCGCTACAGCGGCGGGCAGATCGTGGCCTTCGGCTTGGTGGTGGCCCTGATCCCGTCGGTGGCGCTGGTCGCGGTGTTCCTGCTCGGCTGGCTCGCCCACCGCCGGGTGGGCGACGTGCTCCACCTGGTGCTGCTCGCGCTCCTCGGTGGCCTCTTCGGCAACGTGCTCATCCGCGGTCTCGGCCTCGATGCCGCCGCCGCCGCCGTGGCGGCGGGCCTCGTCGGCGCCGTGGTCGTCACGCTCCTGGCGCGCGCTCGGGCCGGGCACCTGTTGCTGCAGTACCTCGCGCTCGCCAACGTCTTCTTCCTCGTCGGCTTCTTGGTCATCAGCCCCACGAGCCGGTTGATCGGTGGGAGCGTCGCTCCCGAAGCCCTCGGGTCCGTGTCGGTGCCCGAGCTGCCCGGCCCTGTCCTCGTGATCGTGTTCGACGAGCTGCCGATCTCGACGCTGATGCGATCGGACGGCACGATCAACGCCGAGCGCTACCCCGGCTTCGCCCGGCTGGCCGCCGAGTCCACCTGGTTCCGCAACGCGAGCAGCCTGCACCACCGCACCGAGCGAGCCGTGCCGAGCCTGCTGACCGGCAACGTGATCACCACCCGCGCGATGCCCACGTACGACGCGCTGCCGCGCAACCTGCTGGCGCTCCTCAGCCAGGCCGGTCCGGTCGAGCGCTATGAGGCGTTCACCGACATGTGCCCGCCGAAGGCGTGCGAGGAGCAACCCTCGCAACCGCTCAGCCAGGCCCTCGAGGACGCCTTCACCGTGTACGAGCACCGCGTGCTGCCGCCCGGCCTGCGGGAGGACCTTCCTCGGATTGACGACGCGTGGGGTGCCTTCGGCGACTCGCTCGGCGGGGTCGCCCCAGCCGCGGAGGACGAGGACGACCTCTTCGGGTCGTCCAACCCGCTGGCCCGCTACCGCGACCACCCGGCGTCAGAGCGCGCCCCGGCCACGCAGCTGCTCCGGCTCGTCGAGCAGGTCCGCAAGGTCGACGCCCGACCGATCCTGCACTTCGTGCACGTGGTGGTCCCGCACAGCCCCTGGTTCCTGACTCCCTGGGGCACCCGCCTGATGGGCCCGATGCCCGATTGGATCGACGAGCCGGGTGCGCACGGGGCGGCGTGGAGCGCGCAGGTCCGCTACCAGCGCCACTCGCTGCAGGTCGGTGCCGTCGACGTCGCCCTCAGCGCGGCGCTGGACGAGCTCGAGGAGTCGGGAGCGTGGGACGACACGACCGTCGTCGTGACGGCGGACCACGGCACCAGCACCATGCTGCCGAACGTCGGCCGCGAGCCCACCGACGCCAACGAGGACGAGGTGCTCCGCGTGCCGCTCTTCCTGAAGCGGGCAGGGCAGCAGCAACCAGAGGTCGTCGACGACGTCGCCACGACGCTCGACCTCCTCCCGACGCTCATCGACCTGTTCGGGATCGAGACCGACTGGGACTTCGAGGGCCACTCGCTGCTCGACGGCAGCGCGCCGACCACCGAGCCCTACGTGAGCCCCGACATCGACGCGCTCTATGACGTGGTGCGCCACCACGAGGCTGACTTCCCGCACGGGATCGACTGGACCGCGCTGGCGGCGGTCGGCCAGCACGGCGCGCTGGTCGGCCGGCCCCTCGCCGAGCTCGACGTGGGCGCGCCGAGCGACATGCGCTGGGCGCCGACGAACGCAGACGCGTTCGCCTCCCTGCCCACGGACGCGGGCGAGGTCCCGCAGCTGGTGCTCGGCACGCTCTCGGGCGCAGGTGACGACGAACCCCCGCCGCTCGTCATCGTCGCCAACGGCACCGTGGCGGGTGTCACCGGTGGGTACGTTCACATGGGCGCCGACTGGCAGCTCAACTCGGTCCTGGGTCCCTATCTGGTCGACGGGGCCAACGAGATCGCCGCCTACGAGGTCACCACCGTCGAGGGACGACCCGTGCTGCACCTGGTGGGAATGTCGGGCCTGGCCCAATAGTTGACCCACTCGGTAGCATTTCAAGCGCCCATTCGACATCCCGAGGATTGATCCCCGATGCCCAGCTTCCGTGAGCTCCTGGCGGCCACCAAGGCCGAGATCCGGCAGGTCGACACCGTCGAGGCCGACGCGGCCCGGCACGTGCCCGGGACGGTGCTGCTCGACATCCGCGAGCCCGAAGAGCACGAGCAGGGCGCGATCCCGGGCGACCTCCACCTCGTGCGCGGGAACCTCGAGAGCGGGATCGAGAGCCGGATCGTCGACAAGGCCACGCCGATCGTCATCTACTGCGCGTCGGGCGTGCGCTCCGTGTTCGCGGCCAAGACCCTCACCGACCTCGGGTACACCGACGTCGTGTCGATGACCGGCGGCTTCAACCGCTGGAAGGACGAGGGTCGCGACTGGGCCGCCCCGCGCAGCCTGTCCGCCGACCAGCGCAGCCGCTACCAGCGGCACCTCCTCCTCCCCGAGGTCGACCTCGCCGGCCAGCAGAAGCTGCTCGACTCGCGCGTGCTGCTGCTCGGCGCCGGTGGCCTCGGCTCCCCGGCCGCCCTGTACCTGGCCGCCGCGGGTGTCGGCACCATCGGGATCATCGACATGGACGTCGTCGACGAGTCGAACCTGCAGCGCCAGATCCTGCACAACATGGATCGCATCGGCGACCGCAAGGTCGACTCGGCCAAGAAGACGCTCACCTTGCTGAACCCCGACGTCGACGTGGTCACCTACGACGTCCGCCTCGGCGCCGACAACGTGATGGACATCCTCGCTGGATGGGACGTCATCGTCGACGGCACCGACAACTTCCCCACGCGGTTCCTCGTCAACGACGCGTCGGTGAAGCTCGGCATCCCGGTGGTCCACGGGTCGATCTTCCGGTTCGAGGGCATGGTCACGGTGTTCGACCCGCAGCACGGCCCGACCTACCGCGACATGGTGCCGGAGCCGCCGCCCGCCGAGATGGCCCCGAGCTGCGCGGAGGCGGGCGTGCTCGGCGTCCTACCGGGCATCATCGGCTCGATCCAGGCGATCGAGACGATCAAGCTGCTGCTCGACCTCGGGGATCCCCTGGTCGGCCGCCTCCTCGCCTACGACAGCCTCGAGCAGTCGTTCCGTGAGTTCAAGGTGCGGCCCGATCCGACCAACGAGATCACCTACGCAAACCGCGACCGCATCGTGGTGGCCGAGCTCGACGACCTCTGCATGCCGCACCCGTTGCAAGCCCCGGGCACCTGATCACCGCGGGGTGACGTCCCCCGCCCGGCGGGTCCGCGAGGATGGCGGGCCGTGGCCCACGACACCCCCTCCCGCGGCGGCGCCAAGGTCGCCTCCGGGCTGGTCGGGCTGCTGATCGGTGGGTTGGCGGCGGCGTTCGTCGTGCGCACCCTCCTGCGCGACCGTGACGAGATCGGGGACGCGCTGGCCGGTGCCTCGGTCGGGTGGCTCGTGCTCGGCCTCGCCTTGGCCGTCCTGGGCATGGTCGCCATCGCCCTGCCATGGCGACGGGCCCTCAACCTGCTCGGAGCCGACCTGCCGGTGGGGCAGCTCGTGGCTCGCTACTTCGTGGGGGAGATCGGCAAGTACCTGCCCGGCGGGGTGTGGCCGATCCTCGGACGCGGGGAGCTGGCTCGTCGGCGCGGCGTGCGCCGAGCGGCGGCGTACGGGTCGGTGGCCCTCTCGCTCGTCGCCCTGTACCTCGGCGCCATGTTCGTGGTGGGCGCGGGCCTCCCCACCCTGCTGGCCGGTGACGACGGCACCGGCCCGATCGCCGTCCTCCTCCTGCTGCCGATCGGGCTGCTGAGCCTGCACCCGGCGGTCCTCGGGTGGGGCGTGGCGACCCTGGAGCGCCTCACCAAGCGGTCGCTCGACCTCACGATCCCGTCATGGCGCGCGTCGGTCACCCTCGTGGCGCTGTACGTGCCGGCCTGGCTCGCCATCGGTGGAGCCACCTGGGCGGTGGCCCGGTCCCTCGACCCGTCGGCCGACCTCGCCGCGCGTGGGCGCGGCCGCCGTGCTGTCCTGGGTGATCGGCTTCGTGCTGGTCCCGGTGCCGGGCGGCGTCGGGGTGCGCGAGGCCGCCTTCGTGGCGGCCGCCGGCTCCCTCGATCCCGGCATCGCGGCGGCCACCGCCCTCGCGGCGCGGGCCATGTTCGTCGCCGTCGACGCCCTCGGGGCGGTGATCGGTTCCGCCGCGCTGCGGCGAGGCGATGATCAGACGCCGTGGACGGTCGAGGACGAGTAGGTCCTCGAGCCACGGGTGCCGAACCAGAGGACGTCGCCCGACGCGGTGCTCGGGGAGAACCAGACCACGTCGTCGGCACCGTTGCCGTCGAAGTCGCCGGCGGCCGGCAGGTAGCTGTACGTCACCGTGCGGGCCACGGTGCTGTAGCTGCCGGGAGTGCGGTTGGTGAACCAGACGAAGTCGGCGCCGCCGCCGGGTGCGTACCAGAAGATGTCGTCGGTGTTGCTGCCGTCGAAGTCGCCGGTGAACGGCGAGTACGTGCCGTTCACGGTGGTGGGCCGGCTGCTGTAGCCCCCGCGGCGCAGCGTGGAGTACCAGACGTAGTCGCCGGCGGAGCCCTTGGCGTACCAGAACAGGTCGTCGCCGCCGTTGCCGTCGAGGTCGCCGATGAGGGGTGCGTAGGTGCCGTTGATCCTGGTGGCCACGGACGAGAACGACCCGCTCCGGTTGCCGTACCAGTAGTAGTCGCCGGCGGTGCCCGCGGCGTACCAGAGGAGGTCGTCCACGTGGTCGCCGTCGAAGTCACCGACCAGGGGCTTGTAGGTGCCGTTGATCGTGGTCGCGGTGGACGTCCAGCTGCTGCCGTTCCACTCCCACAGGTAGTCGGCGGAAGAACCCGGCGCGTACCAGAGCAGCTGGGTGCGACCGTCGCCGTCGAAGTCGCCGGCGACGGGGCGGTACTGGCCGTTCACACTGACCGCGACCTTGTGCATCCCCCGGTTGGCGCGGCCGAACCAGAGCTCGTCGGCCGTGGTGCCCGGGCTGTAGGTCAGGAGGTCGTCGAACCCGTCGCCGTCGAAGTCGCCGGTCAGCGACGTCCGCACGCCCGGGGGCGGCGGCGGTGGTCCGAGCCCGGTGGTGCCGGTGATGGCCGGGCCCTGGAGGAAGCGGACCGTGACCCAGATCTTGCTGCCCGAGCGCACCACGCCGATCCCGACGCGGTTGTAGGCGGCCTTCATGATGTTGGCGCGGTGGCCGGAGGAGGCCATGAACGCGTCGTGGAGGCTCTGGACGGTGTAGCCCATGCCGACGTTCTCGCCGAGCGAGCGCCAGGCCGGCTCGATCCGGCTCACGGTGCTCACGAGGTTCGGGTCGTGGGCGAGCTGGTTGCGGCTGGCCATCGAGGCCGACCACGACCGCGAGGTGGGCGCGAGCCGCGTGTCGAACACGAGGGCCTTCAGCCCGCCGTGCACGCGCTCCGTGTTCAGCTTCGTGAGGAAGGCGTACTCGTCGGTGACGGTGCTGGTCGCCGACGCCCCCGAAACCGGGACCGCCTGGGCGATCGAGGCAGGAAGGAGCAATCCGGCCGAGATGGACACGGCCAGCACGACGGCGGCGGTGGTGCGACGAAGGGGAGTGGTGAGCTGCATCACCGGTGTTCATCGGCGTTGTCGGACTAGTCCTTGAGACGTGGTCACCCTCGAAAATGCACCGATGTGGGGTGGCTTCGGCCGGAACCGGAAGGGCGGTACGGTCGCGTCCTGCCCATGCGCTGGCCCACCCCCCTCCGCACCGCCGTCGGCGTCGCCCTCCTCTCGTTGGCGGCGGTCTGCCCCTCCGTCGCCGCGGACGAGCTGCCGCCCGGGTTCACGGACGGTCGACCGGTGGGCGAGGAGCTCGGCGGGGCCGCCGGCACCGAGGCCGTCGTCGCCGCCACCGAGCGCTACTTCGGGCAGGAGGCGTACAACGCGGTGCGGGCCGCGGTCACCGCCACGTCGCGGCCCTGCACGATCAGCACCGACGGTCTCACGGCGCTGGTGCTCGCTCCCGTGTTCAAGGAGTCGTCGGCCGCCACCACGCCGAGCACCGCGCCGGCGCCGATGACCCTCTCGCGCTACGACGAGTGGTCCGGCACGTTCGGCACGACCAACAACCAGGACGCCAACTACGGGTTGTACGCGTTCCGCGACCCGTTCACGCCCTACCAGCGCGCGTACTGGCACCCGGGCATCGGCATCTGGCAGTACGACAGCGCCGGCCTCGGTGCCCCCTTCACCGCCATCGAGAGCATGCACGTCGGCGTGATGGCCGCCGACGTCGCGAGGATCATGTCGACGCGGTACTGCGCGGCCAGCGGCACCGACCAGGACCGCCGCTACGCGGCGTGGACCGACTGGGGGTTCCCGTGCACGCTCTGCGAAGGCTTCTTCGACGAGATGTACAACACCGTCCCGAAGTTCGCCAACCTCAACATGGTCTCCGGCATCACCGCCCTCGGCGGGGTCGTGCAGCACACGTGTGCCCTGCAGGGCGTGGCCGGCACGCGGCCGTGCTGGTACGTGGATCCACGCGTCGGCGTGATCCAGGGCGCCACGGCGTGGGCCACCCTCAGCCCCGACGGGGGGAGTGGGCCCACCGTCCCGCCGGCCCCGCTGTCGCGCGCGTTCTACGTCGTCGATCGCGGGACCACCGAGGAACGCCACTGGCTGCGCGCCGACACCGGCTACGGCATCGACATCCGCGCCACCCGCACGATCGGCAGGAACGCCCGACCCCGCTCCACGCAACCCGGATCGGGGCTCACCTGGGCCTCGACCTCGGGCCTCTGCGACATCACCGCCTCGCGCGGCGCCTGCGTCCCGGTGCCTCCCGCGGGCGTTACGTCGAAGGCCATCAGCGTGGCGTCGGGCTACCGCCCCGTGTCGCTCGACGCCAACGGCGACGGCAAGGGCGACGTGCTGTGGTACCGCCCGGGCTCGGGCTCCGATGCCATCTGGCTCGGCGCCGGCGCCGGTTCCTTCGCATCGCACCCGCTCTCGGTGTCGACCACCTACGACGACGTCCTCACCGGTGACATCGACGACGACGGCGACGACGACGTGCTCTGGTACGCCCGCGCGACGGGCTCTGCCTTCCTCTGGCGTTCGAAGGGCGATGGCACCTTCACCAGCGTGGGCCTGACGCCGGGCTCGGGTCGCCGGCCTCTGCTGCTCGACACGGACGGCAACGGCGACGACGAGATCTTCTGGTACGGGCCCGGGTCCCTCAGCGACTCGCTCTGGAACTGGGTCGGCACGAACTTCTCGCACTCGCCGCGATCCGTGTCGGGCACGTTCGGACCGGTCGTCGGTGACTTCGACGGCAACGGGCGCGAGGACATCCTCTGGTACGCCGCGGGCTCGGCCACCGACTACCTCTGGCTGCACTCCGCGAGCGGCACGGTCACCAGCCCCCGGAAGATCGTGGGTCGCTACCAGCCGATGGTCGGCGACCTCGACGGCGACCTGCGCGACGACATCGTCTGGTACGCGCCGGGGAGCCCGGGCGACAACGTCTGGTTCGGTGCCCCCTTCGGGGCGTTCGCGTCGAAGTCGATCTCCGTGAAGGGCTACTACTACCCGTTCGTCGCGGACATCACGGGCACCGGCCGCGACTCCGTCGTCTGGTACGCACCCGGCACCGGCAGCGACTTCTTGTGGTCGTGGTCCACCGGACGGGTGCAGACGTCGTCGCCGCTGCTCCTCCCCGGGTTCCACTTCCCGGTGGTCGGCGGGTTCAGCACCGGCGGGACCGGCGGCGTCCTCTGGTACCAGGCCGCCCTCCCCACCGACGTCATCTGGTACCGCTAGCTAGCGGGCGGAGGCGGCCACCATCGTCCAGGGGAACGGGGTGGCTACGGAGCGCACGGTCAGCTGGCTGCCGACCAGGTCGGCGAAGCGCTTCTTGCTCCAGTGGTTGACGTGGCCCGGCGTGTTCCCGAGCGTGCCGATGTACTTGCCCCGCGCCAGGTTGGCGATCCGCCAGATGGGCTCGCGCGGGACCGAGAGCACCAGGCTCCCAGTGGCCAGCCGCCGCAGCTCGCGGACGGCGCCGGCCGGGTCGGGTACGTGCTCGAGCACCTCGATGGCGAGCACGAGGTCGAACGACGCATCGGGGAACGGCAGCTGCGTGATGTCGGCGAAGGTGCCGGCGAGCCCACGGGCGCGCCAGTGCTCGGCGAGCTCGGGGTCGGGGAGGTCGATCCCCACGAAGCGGGCCTCGGGGTAGCGGGCCCGCACCCGGTCGGCCACCTCCGCCTCACCGACGCCGACCTCGAGGATCGACACGGGGGCCGCCGACGGCAACGAGGCGTCGAGGGCGGCGAAGAAGCCGTCCATGAGCCGCCGCTCGATGGGGTTCTTGGAGGCGTACTTGTCGTAGGTGTTCCCGATGGGAACCTCCGTGGCGGCCATCGAGCGAGCGTAACCCCTGGTCCCAGCGGCGTTGAGCCCTGGCTCCGCGACCTGCAAGAGTGACCGCATGGGTCGCGAGCTCGACGAACTCGAGCCTGCCGCTCATGCCACCGAGGCTGCTGACGAGACGGTGCTCGACGTCCGATCCGGTGCCAAGGCGCTCGTCGCGCAAGGGCGCAGCTCGCTGTGCATCGCGCTGCTGGTGGTGCTGGCATCCATCGGGCTCGTGGCATCGGTGGCGACGCAGTTCCCCAACGTGTCCGTGTTCGACGAACCCGCCCACCTCGACTACGTGCTCCGCGCCGAGTCGGGCGAGGTGCCCCGGATGGGCGACCGCCTGACCGATCGCGCGGTCGTGGCCATCGTGTGCCGCGGCGCGGCTCGACCCGAGGACTGCGACGCCGACGACCGGCAGCCGCACCGGCTCGGCGCCGACGGCTACCAGTACGAGGCCCAGCAGCCGCCCGTGTACTACCTGGTGACCGGGGCCCTGCGTCGCGTGGCGGCGTTGGGGCCCGCGGACGGCCTCCTGCTCACGGCGCGGTTGACCGGCGCGGTGTGGCTGGTGGCGGGGTTGGTCGCGCTGTGGCTGGCCTTGGCCCGGCTGCGCGTCCGGCCGCTGGCGGCCGCCACGATCCTCGGCGTCGCGCTCGCGAGTCCCGCCGGGCTGTACCAGACCGCCACCGTCAACAACGACGCCGCCATCCTGCTGCTCGGATCGCTGGCCATCCACTTCCTCCTCGATGCCGAACGGCCCGCCACGGCCGGTCGGCTGCTCGCCTGGTCGGGGCTCGCGTGGCTGGCCATCTGGACGAAGCCCCAGATCTTGCTGGCGTTCGTCGCGATGGGCGTCGTGTCATTGCTCCGCCGCGAGCGGTCCGGGTGGCGAGCCGTCCGAGACGACCTGTGGCTCGTGCCCGTCGCGGTCGGCGGCCTCGCCTACCTCGTGTGGGGGGCGCTGATGGACGCCCGGGCGATCATCGATCCGGACGTGGTGCTCGACGCGCTCCTCGGGTTCAAGCAGACGACGCAGTTCCCCGGCCAGGACGCCATCGGTCAGCTCCCCGGGCTGGTCGGCGCCTACGTCGGCCCGTCCACGCTCAGCGCCAAGTTCGTCGTCGGGTCCGGCATGCTCCTCCTGTACGTCATCGTCGCCTCCGACCTGCGGGCCCTGCTGAGCGGCATCCGGCCCAGCGTGACCGCCGCCGCCGGCTGGGTCAGCCTGGTGATGGCCGTCCTCGCCGGGCCGGCGTTCACCGTGCTCTTCTTCACGCAGTGGGACGTCGGTGAGGGGCCGAGCCCCCGCTACGGCCTGGCGCTGCTCCCCGGGATGCTGCTCGGGCTGGTGGACGTGACCCGGCACCGGCGCGCGCTGCTCGTGGTGCAGATCCTCCTCGTCGGGCTGGCCACCTCGCTCGTCGTCCTCATCGTCAACCCGAGCCTCCGGGCCCATTGAGTACCGTGCAGGCTCCCATGAAGCTGATCATCCAGGTCCCGTGCCTCAACGAGGAGGACCAGCTCCCGATCTCGATCGGGGCCCTCCCGCGCCAGGTCCCTGGCTTCGACGCGGTCGAGTGGCTGATCATCGACGACGGCTCGACCGACCGCACCGTGGAGGTGGCCAAGGAGCTCGGTGTCGACCACATCGTGAAGCTCACGAACAACAAGGGCCTCGCCTACGCGTTCCAAGCGGGCATCGACGCGTGCCTCAAGCTCGGCGCCGACGTCATCGTCAACACCGACGCCGACAACCAGTACTCCGCCGACGACATCCCGTCGCTCGTGGCGCCGATCCTCGCGGGCGACGCCGACATGGTGGTCGGCGACCGCAACGTGATGGCCATCGAGCACTTCTCGGTGGTGAAGAAGCGGCTGCAGAAGCTCGGCAGCTGGGTGGTGCGTCAGGCATCCGGCACCACCGTCCCCGACGCCACGTCCGGGTTCCGGGCCTACAACCGGGAGGCCGCCCTCGGCCTCACGGTCGTCTCGCGGTTCACGTACACCCTCGAGTCCCTCATCCAGGCCGGCAAGAGCCTCGTGGCCATCGACCACGTGGTGGTCGGCACCAACGAGCAGCTGCGCGAGTCGCGCCTGTTCGGGTCGATGTGGGGCTACGTGCGCCGCAACTTCGTGGCCATCTTCCGCATCTACGCCGGCTACGAGCCGTTGAAGGTGTTCACCACGCTCGCCTGCCTGCTGCTCGTGCTCAGCGGCCTGGCCTGGTCACCGTTCCTGTGGGACTGGCTGGTGAACGACGACCGCTCCGGTCACCTGCAGTCGATCGTCGTGGGCGGCGTGCTGCTGGTCGCGGCGGTGCAGGCGTTCGCGCTCGGCGTCATCGCCGACCTGATCTCCGCGCACCGGATCGTGTCGCAGCGCACGCTGGAGCGGGTGCGTCGCATCGAGCTGGAGCTCGGCGTCGGGCCGTCGCACTACGTGCACGGCCCCGGCCCCGATCCCCGCGCCGACCCGAAGCCCTAGTCGAGGTCCGCCTCCCCGAGGAACGCCTCGAGGAGTCGATGCGCGGCGACGGTGGCGCTGGTGTCGCCGCGCGCCACGGCGGCTTCGAGCTCCGGCACGAGGCCGCGCACGTGGGCGTGGGCGCGCAGCCGGTCGAGCAGGGTGTCGGTGACCTCGCTCCACATCCAGGCGACGCTCTGGGCGGCGCGGAGCTCCGCCAGCCCCGTCGCGAGCAGTCGATCGTGGGCGCTGGCGATGGCGAGCCACAGCTCGGGGACCCCCGCGCCCTGCAGGGCGGAGCAGGTGAGGACGTCGACCTCCCACCCGCGTCGCTTGGGGCGCAGGAGGTGCACGGCGTGGCGCAGGTCGCCGGCGGCCCGTTGGGCGGCGTCGGCCAGGTCCCCGTCCGCCTTGTTCACGACGATCAGGTCGGCCAGCTCCATGATCCCGCGCTTGATGCCCTGCAGCTCGTCGCCGCCGGCTGGCGAGGCCACCAGCACGAAGAGGTCGACGAGGTCGGCCACGGCCACCTCGGATTGGCCGACCCCCACCGTCTCGACGATCACGAGGTCGAAGCCCGCCGCCTCGCAGAGGAGGACGGCTTCGCGCGTGCGGCGAGCGACGCCGCCAAGGGTGCCGGCGGCGGGGGTGGGGCGGATGAACGCCGAGGGGTCCCGGCCGAGGTCGGCCATGCGGGTCTTGTCGCCCAGGATCGAGCCGCCCGACACGGAGCTCGAGGGATCGACGGCGAGGACGGCCACCCGATGGCCCTCGCCGATGGCGTGGAGGCCGAGGACCTCGATCAACGTGGACTTGCCGGAGCCGGGAACGCCGGAGATCCCGATGCGGCGACCTCGGCCGGTGTCGGCGAGGAGGGCTTCGACGAGGAGGGTGGCCTGGGCCCGGTGATCGGCGCGCGTCGACTCCACCATCGTGATGGCTCGGGCCAGGGCGCGGCGGTCGCCGGCGCGGACCGCGGCGGCCAGGTCGTCGAGCTCGGGAGCCATGGCGGCGACGTCAGCCGGCGTGGCGCTGGCGCAGGAGGCCGAGGACCGTGGCGGCGGCGTCGGGGATGTTGGTGCCCGGCCCGAAGATGGCCACCACGCCCGCCTCCAGCAGGGCGGCGTGGTCCTGGGGCGGGATGACCCCGCCGAGCACGACGAGGATGTCGTCCCCACCGGCGGCCCGGAGCGCGGCGAGGAGCTGCGGTACGAGCGTCTTGTGGCCGGCGGCCTGGCTCGACACGCCCACCACGTGCACATCGTTCTCGACGGCGGCGCGGGCGACCTCCTCGGGCGTCTCGAACAGCGGGCCGAAGTCGACGTCGAACCCGATGTCGGCGAACGCGGTGCCGACGACCTTGGCGCCCCGGTCGTGGCCGTCTTGGCCCATCTTGGCCATCAGCAGGCGGGGACGCCGACCCTCCGCCTCGGCGAAGGCGGCCACGTCCGCCACCATGGCGGTGAAGTCCTCGTCACCCTCGAAGGCCGAGCCGTACACGCCGGTGATGCTACGGATCTCCGCCTTGTGGCGGCCGAACACCGCCTCCATGGCGTCGCTCATCTCGCCGACGGTGGCGCGCGCCCGGGCGGCATCGATGCACAGCGCCAGCAGGTTCGCGTCGCCGGCGGCACCCTCCCGGAGGCGTTCGAGGGCCGCCTCGCACGCGCCGGCGTCGCGCGTGGCCCGGAGGTCGGCGAGCCGCGCCACCTGCTGCTCGCGCACCTTGGTGTTGTCGATGTCGAGCACGTCCACGTGGTCGGGGTCATCGGGCCGGTACCGGTTGACGCCGACGATCACCTCTTCGCCGCGATCGATCCGCGCCTGGCGACGAGCGGCGGCCTCCTCGATGCGCAGCTTCGGCATGCCGGAGGCGACCGCCTTGGTCATGCCCCCGAGCGCCTCCACCTCTTCCACGATCGCCCACGCCCGGTCGGCCAGGGCCTGCGTGAGGGCCTCGACGTAGTAGCTGCCGCCGAGCGGGTCGACGACCTTCGGGATGCCCGTCTCCTCCTGGATGACCAGCTGCGTGTTGCGGGCGATGCGGGCGGAGAAGTCGGTGGGGAGGCCGAGCGCCTCGTCGAAGGAGTTGGTGTGCAGGCTCTGGGTGCCGCCCAGGACCGCGGCCATCGCCTCGATGGTGGTGCGCACGACGTTGTTGTACGGGTCCTGCTCCGTGAGGGAGACGCCGCTCGTCTGGCAGTGGGTGCGCAGCATGCGGGACTGCGGGTTCCGCGGGTCGAACGTCGACATCACGCGGTCCCAGAGGAGGCGGGCCGCCCGCAGCTTGGCCACCTCCATGAAGAAGCTCATCCCGATGGCGAAGAAGAACGAGAGCCGCGGGGCGAAGGTGTCGATGTCGAGGCCGCGGTCGGTGGCGAACCGGGCGTACTCCCAGCCGTCGGCGATGGTGAAGGCGAGCTCGAGGTCGGCCGTCGCGCCGGCTTCTTGCATGTGGTAGCCGGAGATCGAGATCGAGTTGAACCGCGGCATGTGCTCGGCGGTGTGGCTGATGATGTCGGCCACGATCCGCATGCTCGGCTCGGGTGGGTAGATGTAGGTGTTGCGGACCATGAACTCCTTGAGGATGTCGTTCTGAATGGTCCCGTTGAGCTGGTTCTGGCTGACGCCCTGCTCCTCGCCGGCGACGACGAAGCTGGCGAGCACCGGCAGCACGGCGCCGTTCATCGTCATCGACACGGACATCTTCTCGAGGGGGATCCCGTCGAACAGGATCTTCATGTCCTCCACCGAGTCGATCGCCACCCCCGCCTTGCCGACGTCGCCGACCACCCGCGGGTGGTCGGAGTCGTACCCGCGGTGCGTGGCCAGGTCGAAGGCCACCGACACGCCTTGCTGGCCGGCGGCCAGGTTGCGCCGGTAGAAGGCGTTCGACTCCTCGGCGGTGGAGAACCCGGCGTACTGGCGGAGCGTCCACGGTCGTCCGGCGTACATGGTGGCGCGCACGCCCCGCAGGAACGGGGGTGCGCCGGGGATGCTGTCGGCGTGCTCGACGCCGTCCACGTCGGCCGCCGTGTACAGGGGCTGGACCGCGATGCCCTCGGGCGTCTCCCACACGAGCGTGTCCGGGTCGGCGCCCTTGAGGTCCTTGGTGGCGAGGTCCCGCCAGGCGGCGCGATCGGCTCGCGGGGAAGGTGCGTCGCTCATCGGGGTCGATGGTAGGGACGCGCTGGGCGGCGCGTGAAACCCTCGGGCCGGCCGCGCCCGTCAGCTGAGGACGGTGACGGTGATGGTGGAGACGGCGCGGAGCTCGTCGATGACGTCCTCCAGGCGCACCCTGGGCACGAGGAGGTGGTTCGGAGCCGTCGGGTCGGGTCGCACCTGGGGGTGGTCGACCACCGCGGCGTCGGGGCTGAGCGTCACGTCGACGTAGTCGTGCTCGTGCCGGAAGCGGTCGAGGGCATCGACCTCTGCGGCGGTGAGCACCTCGATCGTGAACACCGGGTGGCACGTCCGCACCAGCTCGCTCGCGCCCGCCAGCACCCGGTGCTCGGCGCCCTCCACGTCCACCTTCACGATCGAGACCTCGGGCCTTCCCTCCGCCGTCCACGCGACGTCGAGGGTGGACTCGCGCACCGTCACGATCCGGTCGATCGTCTCCTTGAAGCCTGACTCCAACGACGCGCTGGTCTCGATGGTGCCGTCCGGCTGGGCCGGCGGGAAGTGCAGCTCCGCGTCCCCGGTGCGGTCACCGACGGCGACCTCCCGCACGGCCACCCGCTTCGCCTGCGGGTTGGCGGCGAGGTTGGCCCGCAGCAGGTCGACGATCTCCGGCACCGGCTCGAAGGCCACCGCCATCGCCTGGGGGTGGGCGGTCACCGCGATCAGGGAGTAGAGCCCCGTGTTGGCGCCCACGTCGAGCACGGTGTGCGGCCACCGCCGCACGAGCTGCACGACGACGCTGGGCAACGGCGGTTCGAACGCGCCCCACCCGCCCGCCCGCAGGGCGCGCACCACCTGGTCCCGACCGTCCAGCGCGTACATGCGCAGATGCGGTGGACTCTCGCCGGGACGCGACGGCACCTCGACCCGCACCAGATCGCGGCGGCGGCGAAGGCGGTCGAGGCGGCCGGCCGGCATCGACTCAGGCCTCCGGCGGGGTGCGTCGGAGCGAACGCAGGGCGTGCACCGCGCGCCCGCCGACCCGGGCGGCCACCCGACCCGCGCCGCGGACCACCCCGCCCAGGCCCTCCTCGCGCAACGACTCGCGGAGTCGCTCGCCCTTCTGGCGGAGGACGACGCGCACCGGAGTGCGGCGGCGGCGAGCTCGGCGCCGCGCGCGCGTCGAGCCGACCAGCGGCGGGGGATAGGGGTCGAGCGGGGCGCCATCGACCACGGCGGGCTCGTCGGCGACCGCCGGCACCCACCCGGCCGAGGGCTCCCGCCGCGGCGCTCGCGATGCCTCGACGACGGACTCCAGGATCTGCAGGTAGCGAACGCCTTGCAGGTGCGGCGACCAGCCGAGGAGAGCGGCGCGCTGCGCGCGGGCTCCCACCGTGGTCCGACGGTCGGGGTCGGCCAGCACGGCGGTGAGGGTCTCGGCCCACTCGACCGGTCCGTCCGCCAGCCAACCGGTCATCCCGGGTCGGATCACCTCTTGGAACGGCACCGACGGGCTCGCGATGGTCGGCGTGGCCACCAACGCCGCCTCGATCCACTTGATCGCGCTCTTGGCATCGTTGAACCGGCTCGCGGGCTCGAGCGGCGCCAGGTTCACGTCGAGCTGCCGCAGCAGGGCCGGCAGGCGCTGCCACTCGGTGAACCCGATCCGCCGCACCCGGTCACCCAGCGGGGCGAGGACGGACTCGGTGGGCTCCAGGTGCCCGACCAGCCACAGCTCGGCGCCGGGGTGTCCGATGAGGGCGTGCACCACCGACGCCTCCACGTGCCGCCAGTCGTCGTCGTGGGTCGTGGTGCCGCTGAGGTAGCCGACCGCGCGGCGGCCCTGGGCGGCGGAGCGTGCGGAGCGCGATGTCGCTGGCGGCGCCGAGCGCGGCCCCCACGCCGTTCTCGAACAGGTAGGAGTCGATCCCGACGACCGTCCGGGCGTGCTCGACCAACCGGGCGGTGGACCCGATGTACGCGTCGCACGCCTCCATCGTGGTGCGGTACCGCCGGACGCCCTCCAGCCAGAGACGCGCCTCGTCCGGCGGGAGGAGCCGGAGCGCCGGGATCTCGTCGGCGATGTCCGGGTCGAAGATCAGGTCGTCGACGTCGAACACGACGACGCCAGCCCCCGCCCGCACCCTTGCGATCAGATCGAGCACCTGGATCGTCGCGGGCACCCGGTACATGACGACCACGTCCGCGTCGGCGGCCAGCGACTCGATCGACGGGTCGCGGTAGTGGCGCACGTCGCTCTCCACCCCGACCAACCCGAGGCCCTCGGCGGGCAGGTGGGCTCGGTAGCGCAACGGAGCGCCGTCGATGCCGACCACGAACAGCACCCGCCGCACGGTCGACGGTCGGCGCCCGCCCCGGTCGGGCCGGGCCAGCAGGTCCGCGAACGTGGCCTCGAGGTGGGTGAGCTGCTCGTCCAGCGAGCGGACCGCCGGCCGCTCCTGGGCGCCGGCCGTGAGCCGCGCCAAGGTCCCGTCCTGCAGGACCGTTCGCACCGCGCCGGCGAGCAGGTGGGGGTCGCCGGCCGGCACGATCAGGCCGTTCACGCCGTCGGTGACGACCTCCTCGGGGCCGATCGTGTCGGTCGTGATCGCCGGGACGCCCCGCAGCAGCGCCTCGCGGGTGACGAGCGAGTGCGACTCCCGCATCACCGACGGCAGGAGCAGCGCGTCGCTGTCCTCCAGGATCGCGTCGAGCTCGTGGGGCGCGTACGGGGGGAGGAGCTCGAGGGACGTGCCCTCGATGGGTCGACCGTCGCGTTCGACGGCGTCGTCGAGGTCGTGGGCGAGGATGCGCAGGTTCGGGAGGCGGCCGAGCTCGTGGGCGGCGTCGATGAGGACGTCCGCGCCCTTCATCGGATGGCTCCCACCGGTGTAGCGAAGGTTGACCGACGAGCGGGGCGGCGAGCGCGAGAGGCGGACGGGCACCGACACGAGCTCCGGTTCGGTCATGCCGTTCTCGTCGACCCGGAGGCGGTCCCCTCGGACCCCGTTCGCCTCCAGCACGACGGCCGCCGAACGGGACGGGGCCAGCACCAGGTCGGCGGCCTCGAGGGCGGTCGCGAGCCGCGTGGCGCGGCGGTCGAGGTGCTCGCGCCCGTCCTCGCAGGCGCAGTCGCCGGCGGCGACCACCAGGCAGCAGGGGCGGTCGTCGCGATCGACCAGGAACTGGCGCGCGCACGCCCACCAGAAGTCGTGCATCGTCACCACGGTCGCGGCACCCGAACGGGCGGCGACCTCGACGAGCCCGACGCCAAGGCCCTGGAGGGTGTGCAGGTGCACCACGTCAGCGGGGTGCTGCTCGAGGTGCCGACGGAGCTGCTCGGCGGCCTCGTCGTTGTCGTAGTTCCGCTCGTTGGCCCAGTCGATCCAGGGCGTCGTGACGAGCCACCGCACGGGGAGCCCGGTCTCGTCGGTCTCCTCCCAGGTGTCCAACGGGCGGCGCCGGCTGTCGAGGCAGCCGGCGAAGACGCGCACGTCGTGGCCCCGCGCGCGCAGCCCCCGCGCGATCCGCTGGGGCTGCAGGGTGCCGCCGCTCACGAAGTTCGGGGGGTAGTGGGCGGAGACGAGGGTGATCCGCATCAGGCGGTAACGTAGCGGCCGTGCCTGGCGCCCCCGTCTCGTGCCGGTCGCACCACGCCGCCATCACCGCCACCGCATGAACGCTCCGATCTTCCGCGGTCGCATCTCCGCCATCGTCCTCTCCGACGGCCCCGACGGCTCGGCGTCCGCCGCGACCAGCGCCGCGCTCTGGGACTCCTCGGTGCCGAACGCGGAGGTCGTCAGCGTGGTCGTGACGCCGCCGGGGGCCGGTCTCGACGCCGCCAACCAGGCGGCGATGGTCGACAACATCGACTACCTCGTGTTCGTCGAGGCCAGCGCACCGATCGCCGACGGTTGGCTCGCCGACTGCGTCGAGCTGTTGCGGAGCGACATCTCCACCGGCCTCGTGGGCTGGTCCCCGAGCGGCCAGCCGCGGGGGAGCTTCGAGCTGTTCGTCACCCACCACGCGTACGTGGTGCGCTACACCGCCTTCCACTCCGTGTCGGGGTTCGACCCCGCCCTCGGCCACGGGCTCCTCGACCTCGACTTGGGCTGGCGGCTGTGGCTGGCGGGCTACCGGGTGCGCTCGGTCGGCGCGATGCCGCCCGGGGTGGTCCATCAGGTGGACGACGTCGAGACCGCCACCGCCACGCTCCTGACGATGCTGGCATCCTTCCTCGACCAGTCGAGCCTCGGGTCGGCCTGGTCCGAACCGGCCAGCCGGGCCGCCAAGCGTCGCGGCGCCGGCCGCCGCTTCCAGATCCAGACGAGCCGTGAGCGCGGTGACGGCGAGCTGCTGCCGCTGGCGCATGCCGCGCTGCGGACATGGGCGGCGGCGGTGCCGAGCGCGGCGCCCCTGCTGGACGTGATGGAGCGATGGGGTGCCCCCGAGCGGGCGGGCCTCCGACGTCGCGTCGCGGTCGTCACGTCAGACACCCTCGCCAAGCGCATGGCCGGGCCGGGCATCCGCGCCACGGAGATCGCCCGGCGCCTGGCCACCGAGCACGAAGTCGTGCTCGCCACCACCGGGATCTGCGACCTCTCGGTCCCCGGCGTCGAGGTCCGGCAGGTCGGGGAGCTCGGCCTGCGCGAGCTCGAGGAGTGGTGCGACGTGTTCGTCTTCCAGGGTTGGGTGCTCACCGGGCGCCAGCACCTGGTCGACAGCCACAAGGTGATCGTGGCGGACGTCTACGACCCGATGCACCTCGAGCAGCTGGAGCAGGCGTACGACGCTCCCGGCGAGTGGGGGCGGTACGAGGTGGTGCGGAACACCGTCAAGGTGCTGAACGAGCAGCTCGAGCGAGCGGACTTCTTCCTCTGCGCGAGCGGCAAGCAGCGCGACCTCTGGATCGGCCAGCTGGCCGGGCTCGGGCGGGCGAACCCGGTGACCTACGACGGGGACGAATCGCTGCGCGGGCTCCTCGCGGTCGCGCCGTTCGGCATCGGCGAGGAGCCGCCGGTGCAGACCCGTCACGGGATGCGCGGCACGATCCCCGGCATCGGCCCCGACGACAAGGTCATCCTCTGGGGCGGGGGCGTCTACAACTGGTTCGACCCCATCACGCTGGTGCACGCCGTCCACCGCCTGAGCCAACGGATGCCCGAGGTCCGCCTGCTCTTCCTCGGGATGAAGCACCCGAACCCGGGGGTACCGCAGATGCGCGTGGCCTTCGAGACGCAGCAGCTGGCCAAGGAGCTGGGGATCGAGGGCATCCACGTGTTCTTCAACAGCGAGTGGGTCGAGTTCGACGATCGGCAGAACTACCTGCTCGACGCCGACGTGGGCGTGAGCACGCACCTCGACCACATCGAGACCGAGTTCTCCTTCCGCACGCGCATCCTCGACTACCTGTGGGCCTCGCTCCCGATCGTCGCCACCGATGGCGACTCGTTCTCCACCCTCATCCGCGAAGAGGGCATCGGTGAGGTCGTGCCGCCCGGCGACATCGACGCGCTGGAGCTGGCGCTCGAACGGATCCTGTCCGACGACGCCGTCGCGCAGGGCTACCGCGACAACCTGGCTCGCATCGCACCCGACCATCGCTGGTCGGTGTGCCTCGAACCGCTGGCGGAGTTCTGTCGGGCACCTCGGCGGGCCGCGGACGTGGCGTGCCCCGACCTCGCCCAGGAAAACCACCTCTCGCGGCTGTCCACGGGCCGGCGTCGCGACCTCCAGATCGCCATGAGCTACCTCAAGGCGGGCGCTCCCGGTCCCGTGCTCCGGCGCCTCCGGCAGCGCCTCCGGGCGTCCCGCAGCTAGTGGGGCACAGCGCGCTGACCTCGGTAGCATCCTGCTGATGTCCTCGACAGACCAGGTCGACAACCTGTACTGGGCGGAAGTCGACGCCCACGCGCCCAACAACTCCCACGCCTTCTCGCTCGAGCTGGTGGGCAAGAACAAGCGGGTGCTCGAGCTCGGTCCGGCCGCGGGCCACTTCACCAAGGTGCTCGTGGCCAACGGCTGCCGGGTGGTCGGCGTCGAGGTGGATCCCAAGGCGGCCGCGGTCGTCGAGCAGTTCGCCGAACGGGTGGTCGTGGGCGACCTCTCGGATCCCGCCGTCGTCACGTCGGCCATCGACGACGAGCGCTTCGACGTGGTGCTGGGCGGCGACGTCCTCGAGCACCTGCCCGACCCGCTTCGCGTGCTCCACGCGTGTCGGAACGCCCTCAAGCCGGGGGGGTACGTCGTGCTGTCGCTGCCCAACATCGCCCACGCCGACATCAAGCTCCAGCTGCTCGCGGGCCAGTTCTCCTATCGCGACACCGGCCTGCTCGATCGCACGCACCTCCACTTCTTCACGCTCGCCTCCATCGAGGAGATGCTGCAGGAAGCCGGGTTCCTGCTCGTCGACCTCAAGCGCGTCACCATGCCGGTCTTCGCCACCGAGCAGGCCGTCGACCCGGCCGGCGTGCCGGCCGAGGTGCTCGCCCAGGTCGTGGCCGACCCCGAGTCCGAGACCTACCAGTTCGTGGTGCGAGCGGTCGTGCACGACGGCGACGCCGAGGTCGCCGGCATGGCCAGCCGCTCGGTGGCCCTGCAGACCGCCCTCGAGCGGGAGCGGGCGCGGCGGGTGCTGGCGGAGAGCGAGCTGGCGGAGAGCCGAGCTCACGTCGCCAACCTCGAGGTGCGACTGGAGGAGGCCGTCGGCCACGCGCACGGCTTCGAGGCGCTGAGCAAGGAGCACGAGCAGCACATCGAGGCGCTCCGCTCCACCCGCAGCTACCGGATGCTGGCGCCGCTGCGCGCCATCTTCGGTCGCCGCGGCTGACCGAGCCCCGCGCGATGGCCCCGTCGTCTGACAAGCGTCCCCTGCTGCTCGCGTTCTACCTGCCGCAGTTCCACCCGGTCCCCGAGAACGACGCGTGGTGGGGTCGCGGGTTCACCGAGTGGACGAACGTGGTGCAGGCCCGACCGCTGTTCGAGGGCCACTACCAACCGCACATCCCCGCCGACCTCGGCTTCTACGACCTGCGCCTGCCCGAGGTGCGCGAGCTCCAGGCGGCCATGGCCTCGGCGCACGGCATCGACGCCTTCTGCTACTACCACTACTGGTTCGGGGGCCGGCAGGTCCTGAACCGTCCGTTCGACGAGGTGCGCCGCAGTGGCCGCCCCGGTCTGCCGTTCATGCTCTGCTGGGCCAACGAGAACTGGACGCGAGCGTGGGACGCCAGCGACCACGAGGTGCTGCTCGAGCAGTCCTACGGACCCGACGAGCGCGCGGAGCACCTCGCCTACCTGGTCGACGCCTTCAGGGACGAGCGCTACCTGCGGGTGGACGACCGCCCGGTGTTCGCGATCTACCGCGTCGGCGCGCTGCCGGAAGCGGCGGGGTTCGTGTCCGACCTCCGGAAGGCGGCGGTGGCGGCGGGCCTGGCCGACCCGTTCATCGTCAAGTTCGACACGCACGGCAACTTCGAGGATCCGGCCGCCACCGGGTGCGACGTCGCGTCGCAGTTCTACCCCCACGGCTCCACGGAGCTCGGGCTCGAGGACAAGCGGGTTCCCCTCGGCGACCCGGGCAACCTGGTGATCCCGTACGACGACGTGGTGACCGCGCTGCTCGACGCGCCGGCGCCGTCGTGGACGCGCTACGAGTGCGTCACCCCGAGCTGGGACAACACGCCCCGCCGCGGCGACGGTCGGAGCTGGGTGGTGCACGGCTCCACCCCGGACGCCTACGAGGCGTGGCTGCGAGCTGTCCTCGATCGGGCGCCGCAGCGCACCAGCGGCACGCCGATGGTGTTCATCAACGCGTGGAACGAGTGGGCCGAGGGCGCCCACCTCGAGCCCGACCAGCGGTGGGGCGCGGCGTACCTCCGGGCGACCGCTCGCGCCGCACTCGGCGGGGAGCCGGCCGAGATGTTCGGGCCGCTGCCGGCCCCGGACGCGGTGCCGCCCACCGCGAGCTTCGAGGAGCTGTACGGCGACCTCTACGAGCAGTACATCCATCTCCAGCAGCGCCTGAGCGCCGTGGAGCTGTCGGCCCAACGGCGGCTCGACCACACGGTCGCCGCGCTCGAGGCGAGGCTCCGCGAGCAGCACGAGCTGGCCACGCGCCTGGCTGACCAGCTCGACCGGCGGCTCGGCTCCGAGTGACCGGGGCGGTAACGTGACGCCCCGACCTGGCACTGCCCTCGGTTCCCCCACTCGGGCACGGTCCTCCTCGCCATGACCTCCGTCCTCGAGCTGCGCCGCCACCGAGAGCTCTTCGCGAACCTGACGCTGCGCGAGCTGCGCGGCAAGTACAAGCGGTCGGCCCTGGGCTGGGGCTGGTCGATGGTGAACCCGCTCGCCCAGATGGCGATCTTCTCCCTCGTGTTCGGGCTCGTGCTCGACGTGCCCACGCCGCGGGGCGATCCCAGCGACCTCAAGATCTTCGCCTTCTTCCTCCTCTGCGCGCTCCTGCCCTGGACGTTCCTCGCCAACGGCCTCACCGGCGGGATGGGATCGCTCCTCGCCAGCGCCAACCTGGTGAAGAAGGTGTGGTTCCCGCGGGAGCTCCTCGTGGCCTCCAGCGTGGCCAGCTTCGGCGTGTCCTTCGCCATCGAGCTCGGGGTGCTGGTCGTCGCCCTCCTCATCGCAGGGAACATGGTGCTGCCGTGGATGCTGCCGGTGCTCGGGGTGGCGCTGATCCAAGCCGTCTTCGTGCTGGGCCTCGCGCTCGCGTTCTCCGTGTGGAACGTGTACTTCCGCGACCTCGAGTACCTCGTGGGCATCGGGCTGCAGTTCTGGTTCTACGCCACGCCGATCGTCTACCCGATCAGCCTGGTCGAGGATGAGCTCGGCAAGGACTCCCTCGGCCTCGACCTCTACCGCCTCAACCCCATGACGCGGTTCGTGGAGGTGTACCGCGACCTCTTCTACTCGTTGCGGGGCCCCACCCTCGGCACGATGGCCTACCTCGTGGGCTGTGCCATCGTCTCGTTGGCCATCGGTCGCATCGCCTTCGGCCGCCTCCAAGGCCGCCTCGCGGAGGAGCTGTGATGATCGACACCGAAGCGGAGCTTCGGCGCCGAGCTGAGCGGAGCCGGCCTGCGGCCGGCACTGTGGTCGTCGGGGCTGCGCCCCATGACTGAGCCCGCCATCTCGGTGGATCACCTCTCCAAGCGCTTCCGCCTCTACCACGACCGCAACCAGAGCCTGAAGGCGGCGGTGATGCGCGGGCGGCGCGCGAAGTACGAGGAGTTCTGGGCGCTACGGGACGTGTCGCTCGAGATCCAGGAAGGCGTCACGTACGGCTTCATCGGCACCAACGGCTCGGGCAAGAGCACGCTGCTCAAGTGCCTGGCCCGCATCCTCGAGCCCGACGAGGGGAGCACCCGGACGCGCGGCAAGGTGTCCGCGCTCCTCGAGCTCGGGGCCGGGTTCCACCCCGAGCTGTCCGGGCGCGAGAACGTCTTCCTCAACGGGTCGATCCTGGGCCTCTCGAAGGCCGAGCTCGATCGGCGCTTCGACGACATCGTCGAGTTCGCCGGGCTCGAGCGGTTCATCGACACCCCGGTGAAGAACTACTCCTCGGGGATGTACGTGCGCCTCGGCTTCTCCGTGGCGATCAACGTCGATCCCGACATCCTTCTCGTCGACGAGGTGCTGGCCGTGGGCGACGAGGAGTTCCAGCGCCGTTGCAACGAGCGCTTCGCCGACCTCCGCGCCGAAGGTCGCACCATCGTCGTCGTGTCCCACTCGCTGGGATCGGTGCAGGCGATCTGCGACGAGGTGGCGTGGCTCGACGCCGGGGTGCTCCGGGCCACCGGCGACGCGGGGGACGTCATCGACCAGTACATCACCGAGGTCCACCAGGGGCGCACCGCCGACGCCGACGGGACGCACGCCACCGGCGGTCGGTGGGGCTCCGGCGAGGTCACCCTCGACGAGATGGAGGTGCTCGGCGCCGACGGGGCGACGGCGGAGGTCGTCCGCACGGGCCAGCCCATCACCTTCCGGTTCCACTACACCGCCCGCTCGCCGGTGGCTCGCCCGGTGTTCACCCTCGCGATCCACACCCTCGAGGGCCTGGGCGTCACCAACCCGAACACGCGAGACGCCGGCCTCGTGCCCGATCGGATCACCGGCCAGGGCCACGTCGACCTGGTCGTGGACCCCCTTCCGCTCCTCCCCGGCACCTACGACCTGTCGGGCGCGATCACCGATGAGGCGGCCCTCCACATCTACGACCACCGCCACCGGTCCCTGCGCTTCGACGTGGAGGCGGGTTCGCCGCGGGAGAGCTGGGGTGGCCTGGTGACCATGAACGGGCGCTGGAAGGTGACGTAGCGACGCGGTCAGGGCGCGAAGCGGACGCTCTGGACGACCCGATCGGCCGTCCGCACCAGCGGACCCCGCGTGCGATGGCTGCCCACGACCACGTACAGGCAGAACGGTCGCCCCTGCACCTGGAAGAACTCCTGCGAGCCCGCCATCCCCGCGATCGCCCGCTGCATGGCCTGCGGCGAGAACATCGCGTCGGTGAGGCGCGGCACGCCATCCCGACGGAACAGCGCGGTGGCCGCCGCCTCCGGTTCGTGCTCGAGCAGGCAGATCAAGATGTCGGAGCCGCTCATCTGCTCCACCGCCCCCGAGCCGTAGTCGCCGCGCTCGGTGGGCAGGGCGAAGCTGGCGGCGTGGAGCACCACGCCGAAGCCTCCCGCGTCGTCGCCCGCCTCAGCGCGCGGGGGAGGCACCGGACTGCCCGGCCGCCCGGATCTGGCCGTCCCAACCCGCCGGCAGGTCGACGGAGAGGCCGCCGTCCGCGAGCGCCGTCACGGCCCCTCGTCCCCGACGTGCGACGGGTGCGGGGTGGGGTAGAGGCTCGGATCGCCGGGCTCGATGCCGGCGGCGCGCAGCTCCTGGTCCACTCGATCCGCCCGGTCCTGGCCGCCCATGCGCGTGAGCGACCGGGCGGGAGGCGAGGGCTGCACGGCGGCGTCGGCCTCCGCCTTGCCGAGGAGGTCGATGACCTGCTCCCACGAGGACCCGGCGCCCTCGCCGACGACCCGGCCGGAGGGCCCGTCGACGAGGATGAAGTACGGCGACACCGGCACGCGGTAGTCGTCCCACGCCTCGCTCGACATGACCGTGGTGACGCCGGCGGGCGCCAGGTCGGCGACCGCCGCCGGCGACTCGGCGTCGGGGCCGTTCGTGATCACGACCACCCGGGTGGACGGGTCGGCCAGGTGGCGGGTGGGCTCGTGGCCGAGGGCCTCCCAGAACGTGCCACAGGTGCCACAGCCCGTGGACAGGAACGCGAGCAGCGTGGGGTGGTCGACCCCCACCACGGCCACGTGGGCCGCGCCGCCTTGCGGCAGGCGGCCGGTGAGGTCGGCGGCGTCGCCCATCGGACCGTCGTCGCGCGGGTCGCGGTACGCCGTCGGCGGTGCGCATCGGGGCGTGCTGCGACACGGCCGCCGGTCGCCGCGGCGCGGTCGTGGAGCCGTCCTCGAGGTTGACGCCGAGGTCGTGGAGGGCCCGCAGGATCTCGGCGTGCGAGCGGAGCAACCCGACGACCAGGACCGCGAGGAGGGCCATGGCGAGGGCGAGCGCCACGACGACGGCGGCCATCATGGGTGCATCACCCGATGAACCAGCGCTGGCCGAACGTGACGGTGATGTAGGTCGGGTCGTCAAGCGAACGCCGGAGGTACCAGCGCCCCTCGGACGGGCGGTAGACGCCGATGCCGACGACGCCGAGGGCGAACCAGTCGCCCACGATGGGCAGGTCGCCCTTCTTCCCGAAGGTGACCACCCGCGCGGTGGAGCCGGACGTCAGGGTGTTGTTGAGGTGCCACTGGCCGCTGCGGAAGATGCCGATCCCGTCGACGCCGTCGCCGTTCCAGTCGCCCACCACGGGGAGGTCGCCACTGAGCTGGCCGTAGCGCACCACCCGCGTCGCCACCGGATGGGCGACGTTGTCGCTCAGGTGCCAGTAGCCGCCGGTGCGGAAGATCCCCGGCGCGTCGGTGCCGTCGCCGTTCCAGTCGCCGGCCACCGGCCGGTCGCCGCTCGCCACCCCCCAGGGTGGGGTCACGATGGCCGTGGCGGCGGGGCCGACCTGGTTGGAGAGGTGCCACACGCCTTGGCGGAAGATGCCCACGCCCTTGGCGCCGTCGCCGTTCCAGTCGCCCACCACCGGGCGGTCGCCGGCCTGGAGCCCGTACTTGAACACGGGCACGGGGTTGAGGTTGGCGCTCTGCCTGAGCGTCCACGTCCCGGTGCGGTTGTCGTAGAACCCGATCCCCGTCTTGTCGACGCCGTCCCAGTCGCCCGCCACCGGGTAGATCGCGGGCGCCGCCTGCAGGCACGGACGGTTGTGGCCGCGCGTGTTGTTGTCGGTGCGCACGGCGCTGGACGAGCACGTCGGTTCCACCAGCCACGGGGGGGTGCAGGTGACGACGCGGCACTGGATCGGGCCGATGCAGGCGCGCTGGTTGTTGCAGTTGCCGTAGCGGAACGCGGTGCACCCGGCCTTGCGGTGGTCACAGCGCCCGTTGCCGCAGCCGCACGAGGTGCCGCTGCACGCGCCCGTGCAGATGCCGGAGCCGCCGCAGCCGCACGAGCCGCACGAGCGATGGCAGTCCATGTAGTACCGGGCGGCGCCGCCGCAGAAGCTGGAGCCGTCGGCCTTCCACCAGCCGCCGGTGAGGGCGCCGGCGGGGCAGGCGTTCACGCCGTACAGCGCGCAGCAGAACTCCGTGTAGCCGTCGCAGCACAGCGATCCGCACGGGCAGGCCTTGCCCAGGCAGCTGCACACGGCCGCGTACGCGCTCTGCGGGCGGAGCAGCAGGTCGCCGGGCGCCGTCACGAGGGCGCTGCCCACCAGCGCCGAGCGAGCGATGAAGCTGCGGCGGTCGAGGCGGTTGGCGACGGCATCGGTCGCCCGGGACAGGACGCTGCGGGGCACGGCAGGGATGACCTTAGTGGTCGCCCACCACCCGCCGTGATCGCCGCGACCGGGGGGTCGGTAGCCTCGGCGCCATGGCGCTGCGCTTCGTGATCATCGGCGGGGGACCAGCGGGGAACACCGCCGCCACCCACGCGGCCCGGCTCGGCGCCGAGGTCACGGTGATCGAGCAGGACGTCGTGGGCGGCGCCGCCCACCTGTGGGACTGCATCCCGTCCAAGGCGATGATCGCCACCGGTGGGGCATTGGCGGCCGTGGGCCGGTCGCCGGAGATGGGGCTCACCGCCGCCGCCGCCGAGGTCGACCCGGACGCCCTCAAGGCCCGCATCGAGGCGATCGAGCAGAAGCTCGAGCACGGCGTTCGGCGCCTGCTCGACAGCCAGGGGGTGCGCATCCTGCGGGGGCGCGGCCGCCTGGTGGGGCCCCACGCCGTCGTCGCCGACACCATCGACGGGCCCGTGGAGGTGGACGCCGACGTCATCCTCCTCGCCACCGGCAGCCGTCCCCGGATCCCAGACTGGGCGGACGTCGACGGTCAGCGCGTGCTGTCCACCCGCGACGCGTATCCGCCGGCCGTGTGGCCCGCGCACCTCGTGGTGATCGGCTCCGGGGTCACCGGCGTCGAGTTCGTGCACATGTTCAGCTCGCTGGGCAGCGACGTCACCTTGATCGTGTCCCGGCAGCAGGTGCTCCCGCAGAAGGACTCCGAGGTGGCCGCGGCGCTGGAGGACGAGCTGCTGAGCCGCGGGGTGCGGCTGCTCAAGGGTGCCCGCGCGGTGGGCATCGATCAGCAGGACGGTGGCGTCTCGGTCCGCTGCGACGACGGGCGCGTCGCCCAGGGGAGCCACGCGCTGCTCGCCATCGGCTCCATCCCCAACAGCGAGGGCCTCGAGCTGAGCGCCGCCGGCGTGGAGGCCGATGCCGGCGGCTACGTGCCGGTGGACGAGAGCTGCCGCACCAACGTCGCCCACGTCTACGCGGCCGGCGACCTGTCGGGGAAGCTCCCGCTGTCGTCGGTCGCCGCGATGCAGGGCCGCCGGATCGCCGAGCACGCGATGGGCGTCCAGTCCCGCAGCAGCCGGCAGCTCGACTACGACAAGGCGGCGTCCGCCATCTTCACCGTCCCGGAGATCGCCGACGTCGGGTTGGCGGAGGCCGATGCCTTCGCCGAAGGGCGCAAGGTGCGGGTCACCAAGGTGCCCTTCTCCGCCTCGCCGAAGGCCCTCATCGAGAGCCACAGCCGCGGCTTCGTGAAGATCGTCAGCGACCCGGCCACCGGGGTGGTGCTGGGCGGGTCGATCGTCGGGCGGCACGCCGCCGAGCTGATCTCCGTGATCGCCGTGGCCGTCACCAACGGCCTTCGCGTGGCCGACATCGTCGACAGCCTCCTCGTGCACCCCTCGCTGTCCGAGGCCCTGGCCGAGGCGGCCGAGTGACGCGCCTGTGCCGGCGCTGACCGGGCCCGCGCTGGTCGCCGCCGCGCTGCTCGCGCTGGCCGGTGCGCAGAAGGTCGTCGACCCGACGATGACGGTGGGCGCCCTCCGGGCGCTGCGGCTGCCGTCGTCAGCGACCCTGGTGCGGGCGGGCTCGACGCTCGAGCTGGCGCTCGGCGTGGGGGCCATCGCCGTCGGCGGCGCCGTGCTGTGGTCGGCGGTCGCCGTGAGCTACGTGCTGTTCGCCGCCTTCGTGGTCGCCGCGCTCCGGAAGGGCACGATGATCGGCTCGTGCGGCTGCTTCGGGCGCGAGGACACGCCGCCGCACTGGAGCCACGTCGTGCTCAACCTCGCGCTGGCGGCCTTGGCGGCGGCCAACGCGGTCCGCAGTCCCGCCGCGCCGCTCGACGCCCTCGTCGACCACCCCGGTGCGGGCGCGGCCGTCGTCGCGCTGGCCGCCTTGTCGCTGTACCTGCTCCACGCCGCCTTCGTGGAGCTCCCGCGGACGCTGGCCGCTACTCGATGACGACGATGACGTCGCCGGAGCCCACCGACTGGCCAGGCGTCACCTTGATCTCCTTCACCGTGCCCGCCTTGTCGGCGGCGATGTTGTTCTCCATCTTCATGGCCTCGAGCACGCACACGGGCTGACCGGCCTCGACGGCCTGGCCGACCTCCACGAGGATCTTCACGATCGTGCCCTGCATCGGCACGGTGACCTTGCCGCTGCCGACCGCACCGGCTCCGGCGACGGCGGCTCGTCGCGGGCGGGGGCTGGCGCCGGACCCGGCCACCACGGCCAGCGGCACGTCGGGGACCCACATCCGCACGCTGAAGCGCTTGCCGTTGACCTCCACGTCGACGTCCCGCTGCACCTTGGGTTCCTCGTCGTCATCCGTGGGGACGGCCGGGGTGGCGGAGACGCCGGTGAGGTCGAGCGTGTCCTCCACCCACTTGGTGGAGTGCTCGGCGTTCTGGAAGTCGGCGTGGCGCAGGATGGCGAGGTCGGCCGGGACGGTGGTGGCGATGCCCTCGATGCGCAGCTCCTCGAGCGCGCGGATCATGCGACCGATGGCCGTGGCGCGGTCATCGCCCCAGACGATGAGCTTGCCGACGAGGTTGTCGTAGTACTGGCTGACCTCGTCGCCGCTCTCGTAGCCGCCGTCCCAACGCACGCCGAAGCCCTGCGGCGGCACCAGCTCGGTGATCGTGCCGGGGGAGGGGAGGAACCGGCCCTCGGCGGGGTCCTCGGCGTTGATGCGGACCTCGATCGCCCAGCCCCGCAGGTCGATGTCGTCCTGCGTGAACGAGAGCGGCTCGCCGGAGGCCACGCGGATCTGCTCGCGGACGAGGTCGATGCCCGACACCAGCTCGGTGACGGGGTGCTCGACCTGGAGGCGGGTGTTCATCTCGAGGAACCAGAACTCGCCGTCCTGGTAGAGGAACTCGACGGTGCCGGCGTTGTAGTAGCCGCACGCCTTGGCGACCTTCACGGCCGCCTCACCCATGGCCTGGCGGGTCTCGGCCGGGAAGGCGGGCGCCGGGCTCTCCTCGATCAGCTTCTGGTGACGGCGCTGGGCTGAGCAGTCGCGCTCGCCCACCCACACGACGCTGCCGTGGGTGTCCCCGATCACCTGCATCTCCACGTGGCGCGGCCAGGTGAGGTAGCGCTCGACGTAGCACTCGGCCCGCCCGAAGCCCTTGAGGGCCTCTGACTGCGCGGACTCGAGGGCGGCGTGGGCCTCGTCAGCGCTGGTGACGACGCGCATGCCGCGCCCGCCACCGCCGTAGGCGGCCTTGATGGCGACCGGCCAGCCGAACTCCTCGCCGAACGCCACGACCTCGTCGCCGCTGGTCAGGAACTCGGTGGTGCCGGGCACGCCCTGCACGCCCGCCTCCTGCGCGGCGATGCGGCTCGACACCTTGTCGCCCATGACCTCGATGGCCTCGGGCGGCGGGCCGATGAACGTGACGCCCCGCTCGGTGATGGCGCGGGCGAAGTCGGTGTTCTCGGAGAAGAAGCCGTAGCCGGGGTGTACGCCGTCGGCGCCGGACTGCTCGATCACCTCGAGGATGCGCTCGGTGTTGAGGTAGCTCTCGGCCGCCGTCTGACCGCCCAGCGCGTAGGCCTCATCGGCCAGCCGGACGTGCAGCGCCTCCCGATCGAGCTCGGAGTACACCGCCACCGTGGCGATGCCCATCTCCTTGCAGGCACGAATGACACGGACAGCGATCTCGCCCCGGTTGGCGATGAGGACCTTGGTGAGCACGCCATATGGTTAGTGGCGTGCCGGGTGGACGTGCCAGATCTGTGCTGGCCGGCGGCTCCGGTGGGCGCTTTGCCGACGTGCGGTGGGTCGACGAGACGGGGTCCACCAACGTCGACGCCATGGAGCTGGCCCGCCAGGGCGAGCGCGAGGGCATCGTGCTGGTGGCCGACCACCAGACAGCGGGTCGCGGCCGGGCCGGCCGAACGTGGACCGCCCCGCCCGGCGCCGGCCTGCTGCTCTCGATCCTCTTGCGCCCGCCCGCCGCCGTGATGGACCTCTGCACGATGGCGGTGGCCGTGGCGGCGGCGTCAGCCGTCGAGTCGGTCGCGGGGTTCTCCCCCCGGCTGAAGTGGCCGAACGACCTCGTGTGGCCGGGCGACGGCTCGGTGCCGGACCGCAAGCTGGCCGGCATCCTGGCCGAGGCCGACTGGCCTGCGTCGTCCGCCATCTCGGCGGGCTGGAAGCCGCCCGCGGCGGGGGAGAAGGCGGTGGTCGTCGTCGGCATCGGCCTCAACGTGGCGTGGCCCGACGCGCTGCCGCCCGACCTGGCGGAGATCGCGGTGGCGATGAACCACGTCGTCGACACGCCCGTCGACCGGGAGGACCTGCTGATCGCGCTGCTGTCGGAGCTCGGGCCGCGGTATGCCGCGTTGGTCGGCGGCGATCGCGGCGGCTTGCTGGACGAGTGGCGCACCCGCTCGGCCACGCTCGGCCAGCGGGTGCGGATCGACCTCGGCGCCGACGAGGTCGAAGGCGCGGCCGTCGACGTGACCGACGAGGGCCACCTCGTCATCGAGACGGTCGAGGGCGAGCGCCGCACCTTCGCCGCCGGCGACGTCGTCCACCTCCGCCCCGCCTGACCGGGCGGGCTACGCGTTCTTGAGCTCGCGCTTCTTGGCCAGCCAGGCCTGGACGACCTTGCCCATGGCCTCGGGGTTGTAGGCGTCCTCCTCGTAGCTCCACTGGCCGTTGCCGGCGTAGTGGAGCTTGGTGAGGTTGGCGGCTTGGTAGACCTCGCCGTCGCCGAGGTCGTTGAGGCGGTTCTGGATCTCGCACACGATCCAGCCCCGCTCCTCGTCGAACATGGCCCACTCGATCGGGAACCGCGTGAACTGGTTGTTCGGGTACTCGGCCATCGTCGAGGTGATCCACCGCCGGATCGCCTCGCGGCCCTCGAAGCGCCCGTACAGGTGCTCGACGTACACCGCGTCGTCGGTGAACTGGTCCGCCCACTGGCTCCAGTCGCCGGTCTCGCCTGCCAGCTTCCCGCGCGCCTGGTACGCCTCGAACTCCCGCTCCAGCTCTTCCCTCGTGAACGTCATGGCCGGACCCTAGACACCCAGGGTCAGGCCGTGATCGCCGCGCTCGCCGAGGAGCCGGAACCAGCCGATCGCGGAGCTGTCGCCCTCCTCCGGGTGCCGCACCAGGTCGGAGTGCTGGGAGCGGGCCGTAGGCGATCATCGTGAGGTTGGCGGCATCGAGGACCTCCCGTTCCGTGGAGGAGATGGCCCGGCTCCGGCGCTCGAACCCCTCGACCGCCATGGCGTCCTCGATGGCGAGGGACCGTCGCACCGTCGGACGGCGGCCATCCGCCGCCTCTCCCGCCACGAGCTCCTCGACCGTGGCCAGCCCGGATCCGAGCCGCGTGACCGGCAGCAACGGGCGTGGCGCGGGCAGCCCGGCATCGTGGAGATGGCGCTGCACCTCGAGGCAGGCGGTCAGCCGCGCCGTGGTGGCGTGGTGCCGATGCACCTTGACGACCACCCGTCGGTCGTCGGCGAGGCGAAGCCCCGCGACGAGCCCGACGCCGGCTTCGTCGAAGAGGCCCTCGCGCACTTCACCGAGGGGCGCGCACACCGATGCCAACGCCGCGCCCACCGCTTCGGCGTCGCTGGTGGCCAGCAGGTCGGCCTCCAGGTCTGACCCGACCTGCTGCATCGAGTCCCGGGCCAGGTCCGCCGGCGGTCTGCTCGTCACAGGCCCGGCCACCGCTCCGCCGGCCGCAGGTAGTGGGCGAGGTTCTTCCATGCTTCGGCGATGTCGGTCGTGTCGGTGTGGGGTCGACGCAGCTCGCCGAGGTACCCGCCGATCTCCGTGAGGTCGTACCAGGAGCGGTACAGGTCGAGGGCGGCTGGCGACGGCGTGAGGCCGGTCGCCAGCCGGTACGCGTCCAGGATCGATCCGTCGCCGGGGTCGAGGTCCCACAGGTCGCGCTCGGCGACGGCGAGCAGCGCGGTGTCCCAGTCGATCAGGTAGCGGCGGTCGTGCACCACGAGGACGTTGCCCGCATGCGGTTCGCCGTGGGTCAGCACCGCGCGGTCGCCGAGCTGCTCGACTTGCTCGGCGAGGCCGCCGTACGCGTCGAGCAGGCGCTGGAGCGGGACCGCGTGCTCCTCCAGCAGGGCGCGGGCGCGCTCGCCGTAGGGGCCGGCATCCCACGCGGTGCCCAGGGCGTCGAGGGAGGTCGGGATCTCGTCGAGATGGGGGACGGTGAGGTCGTCGGCATCGGCGTGGGGCGCCGCGGCGCTGGTCGCACCGTGGACCCGGATCACGAGGTCGAGGACGGCCAGACGGTCTTCTGGCGAGTCGAACTCGCCGTCGGCCCCGGCGGGGTGGCCGACGAGGTACGGGTGCACGGCGAGGGTGAAGCGCGGATCGAGCCGTTCGACGATGCGGCCGGCGATCCCGCGCATCGGTGCGAGCACGAACGAGAGCCCGGCCTGTGCGATGGATGCCGCGGCGGAGAACGACGCGGTGAGCCGCCGGAACACCTCGTCCTCCGCTTCGGCCTCGTCACGCCGCTTGGCGGTGAGGTCGTGCACGGTGACGAACCGAGCGTCGCCTGACGGGTCGGCGGCCCTCCAGTGGTGGGCGCCGAAGCCGACCGGCTCGTAGGCGAGCACCGTGGCCTCGAACCCCCAGTGCTCAGCGAGCGAGGCGCGGATGGCGTCGTCGCTCAGCTCGGGCGGGCGCGTGAACACAGGAGCTCAGGGGTCGTCGGTCTGCGCGGTGAGCTCGCGGAAGGCGTCGGCGGCGGTTTCGGAGAGCGGACCTGGGACCGGGAGCTGGCGGTCGTCGATGCGGTCGACCGGTTGGACGTCGCGGCCGGTGCTGGTGAGGAACACGTCGTCAGCGGCGAGGAAGTCTGCCATCGCGATGTCCTCCTCGACGGCGTCGGTGACCTCGAGGACGAGGTCGCGGGTGACGCCGGCCAGGCAGCCGGACGAGAGCGGCGGGGTGAGCAGCCGGCCGCCGATGCCCACGAACACGTTGGATCCGGTGCCCTCGCTGAGCAGACCGGTGGTGGTGGGGAAGATCGCCTCCGTGCAGCCGCGCTCCTTGGCGTAGGCGAGGGCCTTCACGTTCTCCGCGTACGACGTGGTCTTGATGCCGGCCATCGCCCCGCGCTCGTTGCGGGGCCACGGCACCACGCAGACGGCCGTGGACGGCGTCATCGCCTTGAGCGGCCCGACCGCGACCACCACGGTGGCCGCGCCTTCGCCACGCTCTGAGCCGAGCGGCGCGGCGCCGCCGGTGACCGTCACCCGCACGCGCGCGAGCGGGAGGTCGTAGGACGCCAGCACCTCGGCCATCGCCGAGCGCAGCTGCTCGTCGGTGAACGGCACGCGGAGGTCGAGGCCCTCGGCGGAGCGGTGCAGACGTTCGAGGTGACGACGGGTGGCGAAGGGACGGCCATCGACCGCCTTCAGCGTCTCGAACACGCCGTCACCGACGGTGAGGCCGTGGTCGAAGATCGAGATCGTCGCGTCGGCGGCGTCCACCAGGGACCCGTTCAGCCAGACCTGTTCAGCCATCGGAGGATCCTGACGCGACTCGGAGGAGGTTTCGAGCCTTGAGCTCGGTCTCCGCCCACTCGTCGTCGGGTTCGCTGTCCCATGTGATGCCGGCCGCCCGTGCCGAAGTGCAGCATGGTCGTCCTCCACCCAGAACGTGCGGATGGCCACGTTGAGGTCGCCCTGGTGGCGATCGGCGTCCACCCAGCCCACCGCGCCGCAGTACACGCCGCGGGGCACCGGCTCGAGGGCAGCGATCCGCTCGAGGGCGGCGACCTTCGGCGCGCCCGTGACCGAGCCCGGCGGGAACGTGGCGGCGATGGCGTCCGCCCAACCGCACCCGGGGCGCAGTCGGCCCGTCACCGTCGAGACGAGGTGCACCAGCCCGGGGTGGTGCTCGAGCGCGAGCAGGGACGGCACCGCTACCGATCCGAACTCGCACACGCGCCCCAGGTCGTTGCGCACGAGGTCGACGATCATCACGTTCTCGGCCCGGTCCTTGGCGGTGAGGCCGCTGGGGTCCGGCGCGGTGCCCTTGATCGGACCCGAGGTCACGATGTCGCGGTCGCGCGACAGGAACCGCTCGGGTGACGCGGAGGCCACCAGGCAGCCGGCCGCGGGCAGGCGGACGACCGCGCTGTAGGGCGCCGGGTTGCCCTCCGCCAGCGCGGCGCCCAGGGCGGCGACGTCACCGCCGGCGGGCATCGGGCGCGGACAGTCGCCGGGTCAGGTTCACCTGGTACACGTCGCCGGCGGCGATCGAGCCGCGGATGGCGCGCACCCCCGCCGTGAACTGGGCCTCGGACAGCGAGCTCGTCCAGCTCGCCGCGGCTGGACCCTCCCACGGACGACCGGGCCACGGCCGGGCCGGGCGCACGTTGGCGAAGCGAGCACAGATCGGCGCGCCCTCGAAGGGGAGCACGACCGCCCAGAACCCGGTGGCGTCGAGCGCACCGAGGTCGGACGTCAGGTCGACGAGGTCGGTGGCCAGGCGCCCGCCGACGACGGCCAACGGCACGTCGGCGGCGATGGGTCGCGGCATGGCGGGCAGCGTACGATCACACCTCGCCACCACCGTCACCCGTTCCAGCCCGCCTACCGGGAAGGCCGTCGCACCAGTGCACCTGGAGTTCACCGAAGAGCACGACGCGCTGCGCAAGGTGGTGCGTGGCTTCGCGGAGAGCGAGATCGCCCCGCACGCGGAGGCGTGGGACCGCGACCACCACTTCCCGGTCGACGTGGTGCGGGCGATGGGCGACCTCGGTCTGTTCGGCATCCCCTTCCCCGAGGAGTACGGCGGCGGAGGCGGCGACCTGACCATGCTCTGCATCGCCATCGAGGAGCTGGCCCGGGTCGACCACTCGATGGCCATCACCCTCGAAGCGGGCGTGGGGCTCGGCGCCAACCCGATCCACCGGTTCGGTGACGAGGACCAGAAGCAGACGTGGCTGCCCGACCTCTGCGCCGGACGCGCCCTCGGCGGCTTCGGCCTCACCGAACCGGAGGCCGGCAGCGATGCCGGTGGCACCCGCACCACCGCCACCCTCGACGCAGACGCGGGGGAGTGGGTGGTGAACGGCGAGAAGGCCTTCATCACCAACTCCGGCTCCGAGATCACCGCCTTCGTCACCGTGACGGCCCGCACCGGCCCAGGCGAGATCAGCACGATCATCGTGCCGTCGGGGACACCGGGGTTCGAGGTGCAACCCGCGTACCGGAAGATGGGTTGGCACGCGTCGGACACTCACGGCCTCTCGTTCGTCGACGCCCGCGTGCCGGAGGCCAACCTGCTCGGCGCACGCGGTCGGGGCTTCGCGCAGTTCCTCCAGATCCTCGACGAGGGTCGCATCGCCATCTCCGCGCTCGCCGTCGGGTGCATCCAGGCGTGCCTCGAGCACTGCACGCAGTACGCCCAGGACCGCCAGGCGTTCGGGAAGCCGATCGGCGCCAACCAGGGGGTGGCGTTCCAGGTCGCCGATCTCGCGGTGATGGCCGAGACGGCTCGCCTGCTCACCTACCAGGCCGCCTGGCTCCACGACACGGGCCGACCGTGCAAGCAGGCGGCCGCCATGGCCAAGCTCCACACCACGGAGGCGGCGGTGACGGCCACCCGCATCGCCACGCAGGTGTTCGGCGGCTACGGGTTCATCGACGAGACACCGGTGGCTCGCTTCTACCGCGACGCCAAGATCCTCGAGATCGGCGAGGGCACGAGCGAGATCCAGCGGCTGGTGATCAGCCGCGAGCTCGGCCTGCCCGTCCAGTGAGACGGCCGGACCGCAAGCGGGGCCGACGCCCGCCGCGCCAGCGCCTCCTGCTCGCGTTCAACAGCTGCCTGGTCGTCATGCTCTTGGTGACCGCGGGCGGGCTCACCTACGTGTACTCGAAGTACAGCCGCCTCCCGCGCATCGAGCTGGGGTCCGTGCTGACCGAGCGCACCGGCAGCGACGAACCGCGCAACTTCCTGCTGGTGGGCGTCGACAGCGCCGCCGACCTCGCTGACGACGACCCGGCGCGGGCCGGACGGGACAACGTCGGCGGTCTGCGGTCGGACACGATGATGATCCTGCGCGTGGATCCCGTCTCCGGGGGAGCCGCGCTGGTCTCGCTGCCGCGCGACCTCTGGGTGCCGATGGCCAGCGGCGGCAACCAGCGCATCAACACCGCCATCCAGCGCGGTGGGCCGGCCGAGCTGATCGACACGATCGAGGAGTACCTCGGCGTACCCGTGCACCACTACATCCAGGTCGACTTCGCCGGCTTCAAGGAGCTGGTCGACGTCGTCGACGGGGTCGACGTGTACTTCGCCAACCCGGCACGCGACACCCGGTCGTTCCTCGACATCGAGGACACGGGGTGCATCACCCTCGACGGCACCGACGCGCTGGCCTACGTCCGGTCCCGACACTACCAGTACTTCGAGGACGGCCGGTGGCGCAGCGACGGATCGGGCGACCTCGGCCGCGTCGAGCCGCCAGCAGGACTTCATCGTCCGCGCGCTGCGGCGCGCCGTCGACCGCGGGGTGCGCAACCCCGTGACCCTGAACCGGGTGGTGGACGCCGCCCTGGAGGCGGTGACGGTCGACGACCTGCTGACCGCCGACGACATCATCGATCTGGCCCGGGCGTTCCGGAGCTTCGACCCCGGCACCCTCGACCTCTACGCCCTGCCGGTGCAGGCGGGTTCGGCCGGCGGGGCCTCGGTCCTGCGCCTGATCGACGGGCGGGCGCAGCCGATCCTCGACGTCTTCCGTGGCACCGACATCAGCGACCTGCGGCCGGCCGACATCCGGGTGCGGGTGCTGAACGGCTCGGGGGTCACCGGCCAGGCCGGGCAGGCGGGCGACGACCTCGCGGCGGTGGGGTTCGGCTCGGCCGGCACCGGCGAGGCGGAGCGCTTCGACATCTCGGAGACGCTCGTGCGCTACACGACCGGCGACGAAGCGAAGGCAGACCTCGTGGCCAGGTACCTGGACCCCAGCGCCCAGCTCGAACAGGTCGAGGGACCGCTGGATGCCGACGTCGTGGTGGTGACCGGCCGCCAGTACGCCGGCGTGCGCGCCACCCCGCGCCCTCCGGGCCCGTCGACCTCCACCACGACCCGGCCGACCACCACCACCACGGGCCCCACCTCGAGCTCCACGACCTCCACGACGGTCGTCGGCGTGGTGCCCGAGGTGCCCCCGGGCGTCGACTGCTGACGGTGCCAGCAGCCTTGGGGGCGTTCTGCGGTACGTGCCAGACTTGGCCGGCCATGGACCCCTCCCACCGCTCTGCCGCTGCCCTGGCGCGTCCAGAGGGGCCCCGGTGAAGGGGATCGTGCTGGCGGGCGGTCGGGCCACGCGCCTCAGCCCGGCCAGTCGGGCGACGTCGAAGCAGCTCATGCACGTCTACGACAAGCCGCTCGTGTACTACCCGATCAGCACGCTGCTGCACGCCGCGCATCAACGAGATCCTGGTCATCTCCACGCCCGACCAGCTGCCGCTCTTCGAGCACCTCCTGGGCGACGGCAGCCAGTGGGGCTGCGCGTTCAGCTACGCCGTCCAGCCCGAGCCGAACGGCATCGCGGCGGCCTTCCTGATCGGGGAGGACTTCATCGGGGACGACGACGTCGCCCTCATCCTCGGCGACAACATCTTCTACGGCGTCGGGCTGGGCGAGCAGCTCCAGCAGTACACGGACCCCAAGGGCGCCGTGGTGTTCGGCCTCTGGGTGCCCGACCCCGAGCGCTACGGCGTGCTCGAGCTCGATCCCGGCGGCCAGGCGGTGGGCATCCACGAGAAGCCGGCCGTCCCGCCGTCGAGCTTCATGATCCCGGGGCTCTACTTCTACGACAACAGCGTCGTGGAGATGGCCCGGTCGATCACCCCGAGCGCGCGCGGCGAGCTCGAGATCAGCGAGGTCAACACGTCGTACCTGCGCGACGGTCGCCTGCAGGTCTGCAAGCTGCCGTTCTCCACGGAGTGGTTCGACGTCGGCACCTTCGACGCCCTCCTCGACGCGCAGACCTGGGTCGCGGGCCAGCAACGTCGCAAGGGGCTGCTCATCGGCTCACCCGAGACGGCCGCCCATCGTGAGGGGTTCATCACCAGCGACCAGCTGCGAGCGCTGGCGGCGGCCGACGACCAGGCCGGCGACCTCGCCAAGAGCGGGTACGGCGACCACCTCCTGCGGTTCCTCGAGTTCGAGGGCGGCTGACCGCGATGGCTGAGATCATCGACATGGCGGTCACGTCGACGGCGATCGACGGGCTCGTCTTCATCACGATGAAGCAGGCCACCGACGAGCGCGGCACCGTGCGGGAGTTCTACCGGGAGTCGGCGTTCGAGGCCGCCGGCCTACCGTCGCTCGGACCGTGGCTGCAGGTGAACGTCACGGAGACGCAGCGCGGCGGGCTGCGCGGGATCCACGCCGAGGACATGCACAAGCTCGTCGCCGTCGTGGCGGGCGAGGCCTTCGCCGCCTACGTCGACCTGCGCCCCGAGTCCGCTACCTACGGCAAGGTCGTCACCACCACGCTCGTGCCCGGCTCGCAGGTGCTCGTGCCGCGCGGGGTCGGGAACGGCTTCCAGGCCACCGCCGACGGCGCTACGCAGTACCTGTACTGCTTCGACCAGGAGTGGCGGCCGGGGATGGCCGGCGTGGCCTGCACCCCCCTCGACCCTGCGCTCGGCATCGACTGGCCGCTGCCCGTCGACCCCGCCGATCGTGCCCAGGTCTCGGCCAAGGATCTCGACGCCCCGCGGTTCGCCCAGCTCGAAGGGACCGACCCGTGAAGCTCCTCGTCACAGGTGGAGCCGGCTTCATCGGCTCCAACTACGTCCGCTACGTGCTGCGGGAGACCGACGACGAGGTCGTCGTGTACGACTCCCTCACCTACGCGGGGAACCTGTCCACCCTGAAGGACGTCGACGACGACCCGCGCTACTCGTTCGTGAAGGGGAACATCTGCGACCCGGGGACCCTCGAGGAGGCCATGGCCGGCGTGGACGCCGTCGTCCACTTCGCCGCCGAGAGCCACGTCGACCGGTCGATCATCGGCTCCGACGACTTCGTCAACACGAACTGCTTCGGCACCAACGTGGTGATGGACACCGCCCGTCGGCTCGAGATCGGGCGCGTCGTGCACATCGGCACCGACGAGGTGTACGGATCGGTGGAGGTCGGCTCCTCGAAGGAGGACGATCCGCTGGAGCCCCGCTCGCCGTACTCGGCGTCCAAGGCCGGGTCCGACCTGATCGCGCTGAGCTACCACCACACCCACGACGTGCCGGTCACGGTGACGCGCTGCACCAACAACTTCGGGCCGTGGCAGTACCCGGAGAAGGCCATCCCGCTGTTCACCACCAACCTCCTCGACGGCGGGAAGATCCCGCTCTACGGCGACGGGTTGAACGAGCGGGACTGGCTGTTCGTCGACGACCACTGCTCAGGCGTGCACCTCGTGCTGCACGAGGGGGCGCCCGGCGAGATCTACAACATCGGAGCCGGCAACGAGACGCCCAACCGCGTCCTGGTGGACAAGCTCTTGGCCCTGCTCGGCAAGGACGAGTCGTCGGTCGAGTACGTGGAGGACCGGCTGGGCCATGATCGCCGCTACTCGGTGGACATCACCAAGATCACAGCCCTCGGCTGGACGAAGCAGCGGACCCTCGATGAGGCCCTCGAGGCCACCGTCGACTGGTACCGCGCCAACGACTGGTGGTGGCGGCCGCTCAAGTCCGGCCGCTGATGCGGGTCCTCGTCACCGGCGCCTCGGGCCAGCTCGGCACCGATCTCGTGCGCACCTGCACCGACGCGGGCGACGACGTGGTGGGCTGCGCCCACGCGGATCTGGACCTCACCGACCGGGACCAGGTGCACCAGGCCATCACCAGCGCGCACCCCGATGTGGTGATCAACGCGGCGGCGTGGACCGCGGTGGACGCCTGCGAGTCCGACCCGGAGCGCGCGTTCAGCACCAACGCCCTCGGCGTGCGCTGGGTCACCGCCGCCGCTCGTGACGCGGGTGCCCACGTCGTGCAGATCAGCACCGACTACGTCTTCGACGGCACGAAGGCCGAGCCGTACGTCGAGTGGGATCCCACCAACCCGACGTCCGTGTACGGCCGGTCCAAGCTCGGCGGCGAGCAAGAGGTGGACCCCACCCACACCGTCGTCCGCACGGCGTGGGTGTGCGGCGCCCACGGCCCCAACATGGTGAAGACCGTGCTCGGCCTGCTCGACCAGCCCCAGCTGGCGTTCGTCGACGACCAGCGGGGGAGCCCCACCTTCACGGCCGACCTCGCCCCGGCCATCCGGCGCTTGGCCGCCGCCCGGGCGCCCGGCGTCTTCCACGCCACCAACCAGGGCGCGACGACCTGGTACGGGTTCGTCCGGGAGATCCTCGAGACCGCCGGCCAGGACCCCGCCAAGGTGCGGCCCATCCGCACCGCCGACCTCGATCCGCCCCGCGCCGCATCGCGGCCCGCCAACTCGGTGCTCGACAACGCCGCCCTCCGGTCTGGGGGGTTCCCCCTCCTTCCGCACTACCGTGATGCCCTCGAACGCCTCGTGCGCGAGCTTCAGACTGACGGCGGGAGGACTCCATGAGCAAGATCGCTGTGATCGGCACTGGGTACGTCGGCCTGACCACCGGCGCCTGCTTCGCCCACATCGGCCACGAGGTGGTGTGCGTCGACGTCGACGCGGAGAAGGTGGCTCAGCTCCAGCGGGGCGAGGTCCCGATCCTCGAGGCGGGCCTCGACAACCTCGTCCGCGAGGGGTTGCAGGACGGACGCCTCCGGTTCGTGGTGGACGCCGCGTCCGCCGTCGAAGACTGCGACTTGGCCTACCTGTGCGTGCCCACCCCGCAGGGGGCCGACGGCTCCGCCGACCTCTCGTACATCGAGCAAGCCGCGCGCGACGATCGGCCCGCTGCTGCCCAGCGAAGCCATCGTCGTCAACAAGTCCACCGTGCCCGTCGGCTCCACCCGCGTGGTCGAGCAGGCGCTCGGCCGCAGCGACATCTCGGTGGTGTCGAACCCCGAGTTCCTCCGCGAGGGCTCCGCGATCCACGACTTCCTCCATCCCGACCGGATCGTCATCGGCGCCGAAGACCAGTCGGCTGCGGTCCGGGTGCAATCGCTCTACCTCGGGATCACCGCGCCGGTCATCGTCACCGATCCGGCGTCGGCCGAGACGATCAAGTACGCCGCCAACGCGTTCCTCGCCACCAAGATCTCCTTCATCAACGCGGTGGCCGCCGTGTGCGAGGCGGTGGGCGCTGACATCAAGGACGTGGCGCTCGGCATGGGCTACGACACCCGCATCGGCCACGAGTTCCTGAAGCCCGGGCCCGGTTGGGGCGGCAGCTGCTTCCCCAAGGACACGCGGGCCATGGTGCGGATCGCTGAGGACGCGGGGTACGACTTCGACCTCCTCAAGGGCGTGGTCACCGTCAACGACGAGCAGCTGCACCGCGTGGCGGCGAAGATCGTGGAGCTGGCCGGCGGCTCCGTCTCGGGCAAGCGCATCGGTGTGTGGGGCCTCACGTTCAAGGCCCGCACCGACGATCTCCGCGAGTCGCCGTCGCTGACCGTGATCGAGCACCTCGTCCAACAGGGCGCGATCGTCCGTGGCTTCGATCCGTCCGGTCCCGGCCCGCTCGAGGGCATCGAGGTCGTGGACGACCCCTACGCCGCCGTCGAAGGGGCGGAGGTGCTGGCCGTCCTCACGGAGTGGGACGAGTTCCGGTGGCTCGACATCGACAAGGTGGCCAACCTCATGGTTGCGAGGAACGTGGTCGACGCCCGCAACCTGCTCGACCGCGCCGCCATGGTGCGCCGCGGCTTCGAGTACCGCGGCATCGGTCGCAGCTGAGTACGGTCCGGCCGTGCTGCTCACGCCCAGGTACGGCGACGAACCGGTCGTTGCACGTCGAGGACGTCGTCGTGGGCGACCACCCGCTCGTCCGCCAGCGGCAACGGCTCGGGGCCTTCCTGGCCGAGCTGCCCGAGGACGAGTGGCACCGTCCGAGTCGCTGCGAGGGGTGGACGGTGCAGGACGTCGTCACGCACCTCACCAGCACCAACGGCTTCTGGGCGTTCTCGATCCAAGCGGGCCGGTCGGGCGAGCCGACCCGGTTCCTCGAGCGCGTTCGATCCGGTGGCCTCTCCAGCCCAGCTCGTGCAAGAGGGCCACGGCACCCCGGTCACCGAGACCCTCGAGGCGTTCACCACGAGCAACGCGGCCCTGGCCGACGTGATGGCGCGCTCGGCCAGGCGGAGTGGGAGACGCTGGCGGAAGCCCCGCCGGGGCACCTCCCCATCCGGCTCGTCGCCGACCACGCCCTGTGGGACTGCTGGGTGCACGAGCGCGACATCGGGCTCCCGCTCGGCCACGCGCCCACCGTCGACCCCGATGAGGTGCTGGTCTGCCTGCGCTACGCCGCCGCGCTCGGTCGGGCCTTCAACCTCTGCCGCGGATCGACCGAGCAGGGCGCCGTCGCCCTGACGGTCAGCGACCCCGACGCCGTCATCGTGGTGGTCGTCGACGGGAGCGACGTGCGCGTCCACGAGGGGTCTGTCCCCGAGGGAGCGGTGCACCTGGCGGGCGACGCCGTCGAGATCCTCGAGATGCTCAGCATGCGCGAGGTCGACGCGCCGGCGCCGGAGGGGCTCGGCTGGCTCACGGCCGGGCTGGCCGAGGTCTTCGACCAGCCCGCGACCGTCTGAGGTCTCGGTCGCGTCGTTCAGCCCTCCAGCAGACGATCGAAGTCCGGCAGGGCGGCTTCGTCGGAGTAGGCGTCCTCGAAGGCACGGCGCGCCCGCGCCCGGACCTCCGCATCACCGCGCAGCTCCTGGACGGCCGCGACCACGCCGTCCACGTCGCCCTCGCGCAGGCTGCGTCCCGCGCCGTGGCGGGCGATGGCCTCGTCGACGTTGCTGCCGACGGGCCCGACGTACAGCACCGGGAGCCCGGCCGCGAGGTTGGCGTGGAGCTTCGACGGGCTCATCACGCCGAGGGATCGCTCGTCGAGCGTGATGAGCGCGACGTCGGCGCCAGCCATCACCGCCGGCGTGTCGTCCTTGGGCACGTACGTCTGGAACACGACGTTGGTGAGCCCGCGGGCGGCGGCCGTCGCCTCGAGCTCGGTGCCACCGCGCACCACCGCCGACGAACAGGAAGAGGGCGTCGTCCGCCAGCCGTTCAGCCGCGGCCAGCACGGTGTCGAAGCGATGGCCGACGCCCGTGTTGCCGAGGTAGAGCACGACGGTGCGATCACCCACGTCGAAGGCGTCGTAGCCCGCCCAGACCGGGACGTCCTCGGCCGGGAAGAGCGCAGGCGCTCCCAGTTCGGCACCACCGCGAAGTGCGGCTGGCTCGGGCTGGCCGCGTACTGCGATTCGAGCAGCTCGACCATCGCGCCGTCGAGGCCGACCACCAGCTCGATCCGGCGGAAGAGCCAGCGGTTGAGGGCGCGGAGGGTGCGGCTCGCGACCCCGCCGGGTCGCAGCTCGCCGAAGCGCTCGGCCGCGTCCGGGTAGCAGTCCATGCTCCACAGGACGATGCGCGTGCGGCGGTGCAGCAGCTGGTGGAGCACCGCGGCGAGGACGACGAACGGCGGCGTGGTCATCGCGACGATCACGTCCTGCCGCGGGAGCCGCAGCAGGCGCACGGCGCTCCCGACGGAGAACGACGCGTAGCCGAGCAGGCGGCGAGCCCGCGACGACTTGCCGAGGTCGGGGGTCCAGCACGCGACGGATGCGCAGGCCCGGACCGGTCCTGACCACCCCCGCGGGGGCCAGCCCCTCCAGGTACCCGGCGCGGCCCGTGACGATCGTGACCTGGTCGCCGAGCTCGGCCCGATGCTCGGCCAGCGACGCAGCGAGCTGGGCGGTGGGGCTGATGTCGGGGGCGTAGAACTGGTTGAGGAGCGTCAGCCGCACCGGGTGGAGCCGATCACTCGAGCTGCGCCGTCACGGCCGCCACCATCTCCTCGACGATGGTCTCGAGGTCGCGATCCTGGCTGCCAGCCAGGGAAGTGCCCCCGGAACTTGGCCATGTCTGAGTAGTAGCAGATGTGGTCGCCGACCCGAGCTTGGTCGTCGTAGGTGAGGACCGGCCGCTTGCCACCCGAGGCGTCGGCAACCAGCTCCACGCACTCGAGCAGGCTGGCGGCGTTCGCTTTGCCGCCCCCGAGGTTGTACGCCTCGCCCGGACGAGGGTCCTGGGCGAAGGCCCAGAACGCGCTGATGACGTCGGCCGAGTGGATCTGATCGCGGACCTGCTTCCCCTTGTAGCCGAAGATCGTGTACGGCCCTTCCCGCAGCGCGGTGAGCACGAGGTAGCTGAGGAAGCCGTGCAGCTCCACCCCCGCGTGGTGCGGGCCGGTGAGGCAGCCGCCCCGGAACGCGCCGGTGCGGAGCCCGAAGTAGCGCCCGTACTCCTGCGTGAGCACGTCGGCCGCCACCTTGGAGGCGCCGAACAGCGAGTGGGTGCAGTGGTCGAGCGACATCGTCTCGTCGATGCCCTCGGCCATGGCGGGGTCGGCGTAGTCCCAGCGCGTCTCGAGCTCGACGAGCGGCACCTGGTTGGGGTTGTCGCCGTAGACCTTGTTCGTCGACACCGTGATGAACACGGCGTCGGGAGTGTGGCGGCGGGCGGCCTCCAGCAGGTTCAGCGTGCCGCCCGCGTTCACGTCGAAGTCGTCGAACGGTCGCGAGGCGGCGAGATCGTGGCTCGGCTGCGCGGCGGCGTGGATGACCAGCTCGTACTGGCCGGCCTGCACGAGGGCGTCGACGGCGGCGCGGTCGCGGATGTCGGTGTCGTGGTGGGTGTAGCGCTGGCACGTCGCCTCGAGGCGCTCGCGGTTCCACGTCGTGTCCCCGCCCGGGCCGAAGAAGTCGGCTCGCATGTTGTTGTCGACGCCGTGGACGTCGAAGCCGAGGCCGTCGAAGAACTCCACCGCCTCCGACCCGATGAGGCCCGCGCTGCCGGTGACGAGCACCTTCACGACGGTGCCGCGGCAGCCAGGAGGCGGGGGGACATGGCTCGGGACACTACCGGTTGCCATGTCAGACTCCACGAGCCGCCCATGCGAGTCGCCGTCACCCTCGAGCAGTGCTGGCACCGGGTGCCCGGTGGGACCGCCCGCGCCACGCTCGACACCGTCGCCGCCGTCGCAGGCGCGCGGTGGCGTCGAGCAGGTGGGGGTGAGCGCCTGGCACCGCGACCCCGCACCGGCGGCGTGGCGGCCGCCGGTGGACGTGCGACGGGTACGGCTCCCGCGGGTCCTCCTCTACGACGCCTGGCAGCGCCTCCGTCGCCCTCGCGTCGAGGGCGCCACCGGGCCGGTGGACGTGGTGCACTCGACCGCGCACGTGGCGGCGCCGTCGCGGGCACCCATGGTGGCGACGATCCACGACCTGCACTTCCTGCACGAGCCGGGGCACTTCACCGCGCGTGGGGTCGCGGTGTTCAACCGGTTCCTCGACATCGTGCGCGACGAGGCCGCCATCGTGGTCTGCCCGTCGGAGGCCACCCGCGCCGACTGCGAGACGGCTGGCATCGACGCCGCTCGTCTTCGCGTCACGCCGTGGGGCACCAACGCCCAGCCGGTGGCCGCGGGGGAGGTGGAGCGCGTGCGCCGCACCTACGACCTCACCCGACCGTTCGTGCTCTTCACCGGCACGGTGGAGCCGCGCAAGAACCTGGGCCGCCTGCTCGAGGCGTTCGGACGGCTGGGCGACGTCGACGCCGAGCTGGTCGTCGTGGGCCCCGAGGGCTGGCACACCGACCTCCCGGACGTCGCGGCGCGCCGGCTGGGCTTCGTGCCTCAAGCGGACCGCGACGCGCTGTACGCCGCCGCGAACGTCGTCGCCTACCCGAGCCTCCGCGAGGGCTTCGGGCTGCCGGTGCTCGAGGCCATGGTGCAAGGCGCCGCGGTGGTGACCTCTGCGACGACGTCCACCGCCGAGGTGGCGGGCGACGCCGGCCTGCTCGTGGATCCCCTCGACGTCGATGCCATCGCCGGTGCCCTCCGCCGCCTGCTCGACGACCCGGAGCTCGCCGCCCGTCTCGGAGCGGCGGCTCGCCGGCAGGCCGCGACCTTCACGTGGGACCGGACCGCGGCCGCGGTCACCGACGCCTACCGCGACGCGGTGGAGGCCCCATGACCGCCACGGTCGGTCTGAACCTCCTGTGGCTCGTGCCCGGCGCCGTCGGCGGGAGCGAGCAGTCGACGGTGGCCACGCTGCGGGCCCTCCGGGACCTCGCCCCGCCCGACCTCGACCTGCGCCTGTTCGTGCTGGAGCCGTTCGGCCTCGCCCACCCCGATGTCGTGGCCGCGTTCCCCACCGAGGTGCTGCCCGTGTCGGGTCGCTCGCGGATCGTGCGGGTCGGCGGCGAGGCGTCGTGGCTGTCGGCCCGCACGCGCCGGTTGGACCTCGTGCACCACGCCGGCGGCACCGCCCCACCGCGGGGGAGGGCGCCATACGTCCTCACCGTGCACGACCTCCAGCCGCTCGAGCGCCAAGCCACCCATGGCCGGGGCAAGCGGGCCTACCTCCGCTCCGTCCTTCCGCGATCCGTCCGGCGCGCCCGATCGGTGGCTGTGCCCAGTGACTTCGTGCGCGAGTCGGTGGTCTCCCGCTTCGACGTCGATCCGGCTCGGGTCGTCACGATCCCGCACGGCGTGGCCCGACCGACGACCGTCGTCAGCTCCGAAGCCGTGGTGCGCGCCCGCTACCAGCTCGACGGGCCGGTGGTGCTCTACCCGGCCATCACCTACCCGCACAAGAACCACGTCACGCTGGTCGAGGCGTTCGCCCGAGTGCGCGAGCACCACCCCGACGCGGTGCTCGTCCTGTCAGGAGCCGAGGGGGCCTGTGAGGGGGCGGTGCTGGAGCAGGTCGATCGGCTCGGGCTCCAGCGCAGCGTCCGCCGGGTGGGTCGCATCTCGGACGCCGACGTGGCCGGCCTCTACGCGGCGGCGACGGTGGTGGCGGTGCCCTCGACCTACGAGGGGTTCGGGCTGCCCGCCGCCGAGGCCATGGCGGCGGGAGTGGCCCTGGTGGCCGCCGATGCCACTGCCCTGCCAGAGGTCGTGGGCGACGCCGGGCTCCTCGTCGAAGCCACCGATCCGCAGGCTTGGGCCGACGCCATCGGCCGGCTCCTGGGTGACCAGGGGGAGCGCGATCGGCTGGTCGCACGGGGCCGTGATCGGGTGCTGCGGTACTCGTGGCGGGCCAACGCGGAGGCGTTCGCCGACCTCTACCGGGCGGCGGTGGCCACCGGCTGAGCCCGTCGGGGCCGAATGGGTCCGGCCGCGCGGCTCTTGTAGGGTGAGCGACCCTATGGGTAAGGCATCGTCGTCGAAGAAGGTGGCCCGCGCGGCGCGAGCCGGCGGCCGGGTGTCCTCCGGGCAGCCCCGCGGCCTCCTGTTCCCCAGCGTCCTCACGCTGATCGTGGTGCTGGGGGTGGCCTTGGTCGTGTACGCCCGGAACGACCGCAGCAACGAGGATCTCGGCGGGGTCCCGCAGCTCGGCGACCACATCCACCAGGCGATCGCCATCAACATCTGCGGCGTCGAGCAGGCGGTCGTGCCCGAGTGGGAGCCGAGCCCGATCGGCCTCCACACCCACGGTGACGGCGTCATGCACATCCACCCGTTCTCGCAGCTCGGCGTGGGCACCAACGCCACCCTCGGCCGCTTCATCCAGAGCGCGCGCGACGAGGGCAACCTGGACTTCTCACTGTCGGACACCAAGCTCGAGTACCTCGACGAGACCTACGAAGAGGGCGAGAGCAAGTGCGAGGGGGTCGAGGATCCCGAGCTGCGCCTGGCGTACTGGGACGACGTGCAGGACGCGGCGTCCGTGCCTGAGGTGACCACCGGCGGCTTCTCCGACAAGCGCCTCACGAAGAACGGCTCCGGGGTCACGATCTTCTTCGGCGACCCCGACGCAGACATCCCGAAGCCGGCGAGCGCTCCGCAGCTCGAGGCTCTGGGTGCCGTCGACCAGGACCCGAGCGCGACCACCTCGACGACCTCGGGCGAGACCACCACCACCGCGCCCGGTGCGACCACCACGACCGCGCCAGGGGCCACGACCTCGACGACGGCCGCGGGCGACACCACGACGACGACCGCGGCGCCCTAGTCGCGATGCGGGCGGTCGTGCTCGTCGGGGGCTTCGGCACTCGCCTTCGTCCGCTGACGCGCGCGACCCCCAAGCAGATGCTGCCGGTGGTGAACCGGCCGATGATCGAGCGGGTGCTCGAGCACCTGGCCGACCACGGCGTCACGTCGGCGGTCCTGAGCCTCGGGTACCGCCCCGATGCCTTCCAGGACGCCTACCCGTCGGGACGCTGCGCCGGGGTCGACCTGCACTACGCCATCGAGCCCGAGCCGCGTGACACCGCCGGCGCGATCCGGTTCGCGGCCGTCGACGCGGGCATCACCGAGCGCTTCCTGGTGTTGAACGGCGACATCCTGACTGACCTCGACATCGGGGCCCTGCTGGCCGCCCACGAGCGCACCGGTGCCGAAGGGACGATCGCCCTCCACCGGGTGCTGGACCCGTCGGCCTTCGGGGTCGTCCCCACCGACGACGACGGGCGCGTGACGGCGTTCATCGAGAAGCCGCCACGAGACGAGGCGCCCACCGACCTGATCAACGCCGGGACGTACGTGCTGGAGCCGTCGGTGCTCGACGCGGATCACGCCGGACGTGCCCGTCAACGTCGAGCGGGTCACGTTCCCCGCCATGGTGGCGGACGGCTCGCTCTACGCCCTCGACGGCGACACGTACTGGATCGATGCCGGCGTCCCCACCACCTACCTCGCCGCCAACCTCGACCTCATCAACGGCCATCGCCTCCCCTCGGAGCCCGGGGTGCACCCAGACGCCGAGGTCGACGGCGCGGTGGTCGAGGCGGTCATCGGAGCGGGCGCCCGGATCGGCGAGGGCGCGCTCGTCTCGACGTCGGTGGTCTTCCCGGGAGCCGTCGTGGCCGAGGGCGCCGTGGTGCGGGATGCCATCATTGGCGCTCGGGCCTCCATCGGGGCCGGAGCGGTGCTCGAGGGGGGCACGGTCGTAGGCGACGATGAGGTCGTCCCCGCCGGGGCGGAGCTGGCAGGGGTGCGGATCCCAGAGGAGAGCTGATGCAGGCGCTGGTCACCGGAGGAGCAGGGTTCATCGGCTCGACGCTCGTCGACCGGCTGCTCGCCGAGGGCCATCGCGTCGACGTGGTGGACGACCTCTCGAGCGGTTCGCTGGCCAACCTGGCCGAGGCGAGGGCGGATCGCAGCAACGAGCTGAAGGTCCACCAGGTCGACATCCGCGACCCGGCCGTGATCGAGGTCATCGGCCGGCGCCAGCCCGAGGTCGTCTTCCACCTCGCCGCGCAGGCCGACGTGCGGGTGTCCGTCGCCCGACCCTCGTTCGACGCCGAGATCAACATCATCGGGAGCCTCAACGTCCTCGAAGGCGCGCGCGTCGGTGGCACCCGCAAGGTGGTGTTCGCGTCGAGCGGCGGCACGATCTACGGCGAGCCGGCGCCCGCCGACCTCCCCGTCAAGGAGTCGCACCCGCAACAACCGCTCTCGCCGTACGGCGTGGCCAAGCGGGTGGTCACCGACTACCTCCACGTGTACCGGGAGCTGCACTCGATCGAGTTCACGTCGCTGGCCATGGCCAACATCTACGGGCCCCGGCAGGATCCGCACGGCGAGGCGGGGGTGGTGGCGATCTTCGCCGGGCTGCTCCTCGAAGGGAAGCCGTGCACCGTGTTCGGGGACGGCAAGCAGACGCGCGACTTCGTCTACGTCGACGACGCCGTCGACGCCTTCGTCCGGGCCGCCGATCGCGGCAGTGGACTGCTGTGCAACGTCGGCACCGGCGTGGAGACCTCGGTGAACGAGCTGTACGAGGCGATGGCGGCGGCGGCCGGGGTGACGACACCGCCCGTGCACGCCCCGGCGCGCGCGGGTGAGCTCGCCCGCAGCGCGCTCGATCCGGGGAGGGCCGCCCTCCACCTCGGGTGGGAGCCCTGGACCGATCTGCCCACCGGCGTCGCCGAGGTCCTGCGCTGGTTCCAGGGCTGAGCGCGCGCTAGCGGAACAGGTCCTCCTGCGAGGGCCGCACCACCTCGGCGTGCACCTCACCCCGTCCGAGCCAGCTCGGGTCGACGCCGCGCACCACGGCTGCGGCCACGCCGGACGCCTTGCCCATCACGAGCTCGGCCGCCGCCGCCAGCTCGTCGACGACGCACACCTCGGTGACCTGCAGCTCGCGACCGCGGGTGTCCTCCGTGCCCCGCAGGTCGACCACGGCGCGGATGCCCGCGCAGCCGATGGCGACATCGGTGAGGCCGCGCCGCCAGGGTCGGCCGAAGGTGTCCGAGATGATCACCGCCACCTCGACGCCGAGGGCCGCGCGCAACCCGTCCCGGATCCGGCGGGCCGAGCGATCGCTGTCGTCGGGGAGCAGCGCGGCCCAGCCCTCGTCCACGTTGGAGAGGTCGACGCCGGCGTTGGCGCACACGAAGCCGTGCTTCGTCTCGCTGATGATGAGGTCACCCCGCCGGCGCACCACGCGCACCGATTGCTCTTCGACGATGGCCTTGTGCCCGCGCGGGTCCGACGGGTCGATGGGTGCCATCGCGCCTTCGGCCTTCGACACGACCTTCTGCGTGACCACCACGACGTCCCCGTCGCGAAGTCCCGGCTCGGCGGCCGCGATGAAGCCGGCCAGGTCGTCGCCCGCCCGCACCTCCGGGATGCCCGCCACGCCGAACACCTCGAGGCGCGTCACGCCAACACCACCTCGGCGAGCGCCCGGGCCTCGTCGGGGCCGTGCATGATCGTCGGAGCCACCACGCAGCGCAGGCCCTCGGCTTCCACCGCGGCGGCGTGGTCGGCGTCGACCTCGTCGATCACCAGGGTGGCCACGAGAGGAGCGTAGAGGCGGGCCACGCCGACCACCGATGCCTCGTGACCGAGCTCGCGCAGGAGGCGGTCGGCGGGACCCTTGAGCGCGGCGCCGGCGATGATCGGGGACACGGCCACCGCGTCCTCGCGGCGGGCGACGACCGCGTCCCGCACGCCCGGCACCGCGAGGACGGGATCGATCGACACCAACGGGTTCGACGGTGCCACCACGACCCGCCGGGCCGAGGCGATGGCCTGGAGCACGAACGGCGCCGGACGGGCGGTGTCGGCGCCCTCGAACCGGATGGCCTCGACGGGCACGTCGTGGTGCCGTTGCACGAAGTACTCCTGGAACCCGATCTCGCCCTCCCCAGCCACCGTGACCCGCGTCTGCACGCGATCGTCGGTGACGGGGAGCAGGCGCAGCCCGAGCCCCCACGCGTCGGCGATCTCGGCGCTCACCTCGGACAGCGCGGCGCCGGACCGCAGGCGGTCGGTGCGGTACAGGTGGGTGGCGAGGTCGCGGTCGCCGAGGTTGAACCACGTGACGGCGCGCGGGTAGCGGCCGAGGGCATCCATGGCGTGCCACGTCTCTCCCGCCAACCCCCAGCCCCGGTCCGGGTCGATGGCACCGGCGACGGTGTAGGTGATGGTGTCGAGGTCGGGGCTGATGTGCAGTCCGTGGAGCTCGACGTCGTCGCCCACGTTCACGATGGCGGTGATGTCCGCGGGCGGGACGGCTCGCACGAGCCCCGCCAGCAGGCGGGCCGCGCCGACCCCGCCCGAGAGGACGGTGATCAGCTGATCCCCCGCAAGCGCCCGGACAGCAGCTCGATGTCAGCGTCGACCATCATCGTCACGAGGTCTTCGAACGACGTGCGCGGTTGCCAGCCGAGCACCGCCTTGGCCTTCGACGCATCGCCGATGAGCAGGTCGACCTCCGCGGGGCGCATGAACTTCTCATCGATCGTCACGTGGTCCTCCCAGCGCAGGCCCACGTGCTCGAAGGCGATCTGGCAGAACTGGCGGACCGAGTGCGTCTCGCCGCTCGCCACCACGTAGTCGTCGGGCCGATCCTGCTGGAGCATCATCCACATGGCCTCGACGTAGTCACCGGCGAAGCCCCAGTCGCGCTCCGCGTCGAGGTTGCCGAGGGCGAGCGTGTCCGTGAGCCCGAGCTTGATCCGCGCCACCGTGTGGCTGACCTTCCGAGGCAAGAACTCCATCCCTCGCCGAGGCGAGTTGTGGGTCACGACGAGGCCAACGCCGGCCGCGAACCGTTCGGTCTCGGTAGCCAGGTCGCACATCCAGCCGCGGTAGGTGCCTTCGTCCACTCGACGGACCTCGTCCTGAGGCTCGCGGAGATGGGCACCCTCGTTCCCAACCGTCAGGCCCGGGCTCAGGTTGATCAGATAGCTGTCGCCACCCCCGAGCGCGCCACCCTGGCGGTAGATGCTGACTCGGCGGCCCAGGGTGGTGCGGGCCAACCACACCAGCCCGGCGGCCAGCACCGGAGAGGTCGTGCAGAAGGCCTTGAACGGATCGATCCCGTGGCCGGCCCGCAGCCCGTCGCCGAGGTTGTACGCCGCGAGGAACGCCTCTTGGAGGTGCGGTGCCGCGTTCAGGATCCGCTTCGGCACCCGCTTGTGGCGGTCGGCGCAGTACAGCTCGGAGCGGAGCATGCGCAGATATGGCGCGTTGCCGTTGAGGCGCAGCGCCGGCGTCCGGCGATCGCTGAAGGCCGACGGGCCTCCGAGGTACTTGACGCTGGTCCCGCCGCTCACGCGCTCCCAACAGCTGGCCGCTTCGGCGAGCACGGCGTCGTCATGGCACGTGATGCACCCGTTCCCTCGCTCGCTCACCCACCCCTCCGCCGTCAGGATCCCGAGCAGCCAGGCCTCTTCCTCCGTGAGCACCGTGCCCAGGGTCTGCCCGGGTTGATCCGCCAACACGAGACGCTCGCCCGCTACCAGCGACGCCGCCTCTCGGTCGCCACTAGGGGTGATGTGGACATGGTCGGGTGTCGACTCGATGACTCCGCCCCGGCCGTGGACGATGGTGGTCGGTCCGTCGTACCAGTACGCGGTGCGCGCGAGGACCCGGACGAAGCGCTCGCCGTCCCACACCTGCAGGTCGCCGCCGGGATACGTGAGCCGGCCACCCGGCTCGCCATCGCGCGGGTGTGGCATCAGCGCACCGATCGGGACGACGTCGATGAGGCCGTCGCGCAGGGTCACGACGGGCGTGTTCTCCACCAAACTCTCGTGGTTGAACAGGATGCCACTGGAGGCGTGGAGGTCGTAGGACTCGCGGTAGTTGACGGTGATCCAGTGGCCGTAGAGCTTGGCCACGCCGTAGGGGGACCGCGGGTAGAAGGGCGTCTTCTCCGTCTGCGGGACCTGCTGCACCTTGCCGAACATCTCGCTGGAGCTGGCTTGGTAGAAGCGGATCTCCGGGTCGACGATCCGGATGGCGTCGAGGAGTCTGGTGACGCCGAGGGCGGTGATCTCGCCGGTGAGCACGGGCTGCGTGAACGACGTCTGCACGAACGACTGGGCGGCGAGGTTGTACACCTCCGTGGGCCGGCACTCGCGGAGGATCGAGATGAGCGAGGCCTCGTCGAGCAGGTCGCCGGACGATGTGTAGGGATCGAGCACGACGCGGTCCTGGAGGTGGGCGATGCGCTCGAAGTTCGTGGTGCTGCTGCGCCGCACCATGCCGATGACCTCGTAGTCCTTCTCGAGGAGCAGCTCGGCCAGGTACGAGCCGTCCTGACCGGTGATGCCGGTGATGAGCGCACGCTTGGTCATCCGGCCGTTCTACCCCGGGGTTGTGACGGTGGCTGCCAACTAGGTTGGCAAGGTGGACTCCCTCGGGCGGCGCATCGCCAAGCGGCGGGCGGAGCTCGGATGGACCCAGCAGGAGCTGGCCGATCGCATCGCCGTGTCCCGGGTCGCGCTGTCCCACCTCGAGAGCGACCTGAGCTCAGCCGGCGAGCGCACGGTCGCGCTGCTGGCGGGTGTCTTCGGTCTGGAGCCCCATGAGCTCGTGTCCGGCTCGACGTACCCAGCCGCCAAGGCCGACCGCCTGCCGCTCGTGGTCGCTCGCCACACCGAGGTCGAGCTCCAGTGCCGCCTCCTCGATCGCGACCTCGACGAGCTCGCCCGCACCGGTGACCGCACCCGCCTCGACGGCTGGGCTGCCCGGCTCGCCGCCCTCCACGGTGAGGCCCACGACGCCCGCCAGCGCACCCTGCTCGACCAGGCCGGCGCCCGCCTCCGCCACGCCCAGTCGCGCGGCACCGCCCATTCTTGAGCTGGTTCGCTGTGGTCTTCGCAGCAAGACAGCTCGAGAACGCGGGTGGACCGGTCAGTCGCTGAGGATGCGGTGGCGCATGTCGTCGAGGAGGTCGGCGACCGTCTGCTCGATCGAGATGGTGGGCGCCCAGCCGGTGGCGGCGCGGAGCTTCGATGCGTCGCCGCGCAGCACCGGGAGGTCGATCGGGCGGAGCAGCGCGGGATCGGTCACCAGCTCGATGGGCCGCTCGGCCAGGCCGACCAGCAGGTCGGCGAGCGTCTGGATGGCGAGGTCCTGGCCGGTGCAGAGGTTGTAGACGTCGCCCGGCGTGCCGTGCTCGATGAGCAGCCGGTACGCGCGCACGACGTCGCGGACGTCGGTGACGTCGCGGCGAGCGGACAGGCTCCCGACCGGGATGGTGTCGGCACCGTCGCGCTCGGCGCGGGCGATGCGGGCGGCGATGGCCGGGGCGACGAAGTGCTCGGACTGACCTGGCCCGAGGTGGTTGAAGGGCCGGACGCGCACCACCCCGAGGCCGTGGCCGAGGAACGCCTGTTGGGCCGAGCGCGTCGGCCGCGACCTTGGAGGCGGCGTAGGGGCTGGTGGGTCGCAGCGGGGAGTCCTCGGTGAGCGGCAGCTCGGCCTCGGTGACGACGCCGTAGACGTCGGCGCTCGCCACCGCCAGGACCCGGTCGACTCCGGCGGCCGTGCACGCTCGCAGCACGTGCAGCGTGCCCTCGGCGTTCACCCGGAGGACCTCCACGGGGTCCCGCCACGACGCGCCCACGTCGGCCCAGCCGGCCAGGTGGTACACGGCGTCGGGAGCCGCCTCCGTCAGCGCCGCCTCGACGCCGGGACCGTCGGTGATGTCCACGACGTGGTCGCCCTGGTGGTCGAGCGTCGTCACCTCGTCGCCCGCCTCGCGGAGGTGCTCCACGAGGTGGCGGCCGACGAACCCCAGACCTCCGGTGACCACCGCTCGCATGGCGCGCACACTACGGGAGACGGGGGTGTCCTCCCGCCAAGAGCCGAGCGGCGTCGAACGCGGCTCGCACCCGCCGCCGCAGGGGAGCGACGTGGGGACGCCGGACCCGAACCAGCGGACCGAGCACGTCGGTGCCGACGGCCACGACGATCCCGCCGAGGGCCCGGGCCCACGCCCCGATGGCGACCCGCGCGCCCGCCGTGCCGCGTCACCACCACCAGGCGGTTGCGCCGGTTGAGGTGGTCGAGGAGCGGTGTCCGCTCGCCACCGGAGCTGGCCCGGTGGAGGTGGCGGACGACCGAGGTGGGCACGTATCGGTACCGCCACCCCCGCTTGGCGCCGCGCCAGGCGAGATCGGCATCCTCCGCGTAGAGGAAGAGCCTCTCGTCGAAGTGGCCCACCTCGTCCAGGTAGTGGCGACGCAGCAGCACGGCCGCCCCGCACCAGCCCCACACGTCCTCTTCGCGGTCGTACTGCCCGCGGTCGACCTCGCCGTACCCGCGGTCGTGCAGCTCCCACGTGGGGCCGAGCTCGTTGCCCACGTTGTTGATGACCGCCCGCCCGTCGTCGTCGGGCTCGGCCAAGAGGATCTTCGGGCTCGCGGCGCCCACCTTCGGGTCGGCATCGAGCGCCGCCGCGAGGGGGGTCAGCCACCCCGGGTCGACGAAGGCGTCGGAGTTCACCAACGCCACGGCGTCGAGGTCGCCCAGCTCGACGAGGCCGCGGTTCATGCCGCCCGCGTACCCGAGGTTGGCGCCGGTCTCCACCAGGCGCACGTTGGAGTGGCGCTCCGTCCAGCGATCGGTGGAGCCGTCGGTGGAGCCGTTGTCGACCACCACCACCTCGAGCGAGCCGGTCCACTCCGTGGCCAGCAGGTGCTCGACGCAGCGATCGATGATGCCCGCGTTGTTCCAGCAGAGCACCACGGCGCGCACTCGCTGGATCACCGGGTGATCGTACGGGCGGAGCCGCTGGGGGAGCGGACCGCTACTTGCGCTCGAGCACCGCGCCGAGGCGCTCTTCGACCATCTTCAGTCGCTCACCGACCAAGGCGCCCACCACCTCGAGGGCGCCCTTGGCCTCGTCGGCCTGCCCGCTGAGGACCTTGTTCAGCTCGTTGCGACGCACCTGGAGGCGCTGGAACGCGATGACGCCGAGACCGACGGACACGTACGCCGCGTCCTTCACGGCGTTGGTGACGTCGTCGAGGGGAGATCGAGCCATGGTGCGCTCCTTCGGGGGCCGCGAGGTGGTGCTGCGGGCACCGTACAGGCCCTCTGCTAACTGCTGCAAGCGCTTGTGCGAACGTGCGCAAGACCGCCGTCATGGGGCCTGCAGCCCGCTCGGGTGGGCGGAGGCGCGCGAGGCCCGGAGTACCCTCGGACAACCGTGGAGCCCCCTACCCCTGGCATCGACGCGCCCGATGACGCGCCGCTGGACACGCCACCGACTGCGCCCGCGGTCGTCGCCGTGGTCGTCGCGCGTGACCCCGGACCCTGGTTCGAGGAGGCGTTGGCGGCCCTCGCGGCCCAGGACTACCCGAACCTCGACATCCTCGTCATCGACGCCAACAGCCCCACCGAGGTCAAGCCGCGGGTCGGCCACGCCGCCCCGGGTGCCTTCGTGCGACGCCTCGACGAGGACCCCGGGTTCGGGGCCGCCGCCAACGAGGTGCTCGAGGTCGTCGAGGGCGCCGCCTTCTACCTGCTCTGCCACGACGACGTCGCGCCCGAGCCGGACGCGCTGCGCACGCTCGTCGAGGAGGCGTTCCGGTCCAACGCCGCCCTCGTCGGCCCGAAGCTGGTCGATTGGGACGACCCGCGCCGGCTCCTCCAGGTGGGCCAGGGCATGGACCATGCCGGCTACGGCATCCCGCTGGTGGAGCGGGGCGAGCTCGACCAGTCGCAGCACGACGGCGTGCGCGACGTGTTCACCGTGCCGGGGCCGTGCACGCTGGTGCGAGCCGACCTCTTCGCCGAGATCGGCGGGTTCGACGAGGGCATCAGCGACTTCCTCGACGACGTCAGCCTGTGCTGGCGGGCGCAGATCGCCGGCGCGCGCGTGATCGTGGCGCCCGATGCCCGCGTCCGGCACCGCGACGCGCTGGCCGAGCGCGCCGGCTACGACGGCCGCCGCCGCCTCCAAGCCCGTCACCGCCTCCGCATCGTGCTCAGCTGCTACGGCCCGCTCGGCGTGGCTCGCGCCGTCGTGCAGACCGTCGTGCTCAACATCATCGAGGTCGTCTACGCGCTGGCCGCTGGTCGCCGGCAGCGGGTGGGGGACGTCTTCCTCGCGTGGTCGTGGAACCTCCGGCACATCGGCGAGCTGCGCGAAGCGCGCCAGCAGGTCAAGGGCTTCCGGAACGTCTCCGACGGCGAGGTGCGCGCCGGGATGAGCCGGGGGAGCGCCCGGCTGAACCAGTTCCTCCGAGGCCAGATCGGGCGCGGGGAAGATCGCTTCTCGGGGCTCGCTCAGAGCGGGCGCGACGTGGCGGGGGTGCTCCGCTCGGGCACCCTCCGCGCGTCGGCCACCGTGTGGGCGGTCGTGGCCATCGTGCTGGTGGCGGGGAGCCGGCACCTGATCACGAGGGGCGTGCCGACCGTCGGGGAGATGGTGGCGTTCGGCTCGTCGCCGCTCGATCTGCTGCGCAGCTGGATCAGCGGGTGGCGCACCGCCGGGCTGGGGTCGGAGGCCCCCGCCCCGACCGCGTTCGGGCTCCTCGGTGCGCTCGGGGTCGCCGTCGTCGGGACGATGGGCATGCTGCGCACCGTGCTGACCCTCGGGATGCTGCCGCTCGGCGCCCTCTTCGCCTACCGCCTGCCGCGCCCCACGGGCTCGCGGGGCGCGCAGATCGCGTGCCTGATCGTCTACGTCACCGTGCCGCTGCCGTACAACGCCCTGGCCCACGGCCGCTGGGGGGCGTTGGTGCTCTACGCCGCCGCGCCGCTGTTGGTGGCGCTGCTCGCCCGTGCGAGCCGGGTCGTCCCCTTCGGCGACGTCGGCGGTCCCGTCGGGCCTGCGGTCCAGCCCCGGAGCTGGCGCAACCACGTCCTCGCCCTCGGGCTCACCACCGCCGTGGTCGCCACGTTCGTGCCGGCCGTCGTCGTGCTGGTGGTGGTGATGGCCGCGGCCATGGCCATCGGCGGGGTCATCGCGCTGAACACCAGCGGCAGCGTCCGCATGCTCGGCGCGGCGACGGGCGGCGCGCTGCTCGCCGTGCTGCTGCACCTGCCGTGGAGCCTCGACTTCCTCATGCCGGGGACGACGCTCTCCGCGCTGGTGGGCGTGCCGAGCGCCAGCGAGCCCTCCGACCTCGGGGCGCTGCTGCGGTTCGACGTCGGCCCGTTGGGAAGCGGACCCGTGGGGCTGTGCTTCCTGGTGGCCGCCGCCCTCCCCCTCCTCATCGGTCGCGCCGAGCGGCACACCTGGGCGGTCCGTGGCTGGACGCTCGCCGTCGTCTCGTTCGCCGCGGCATGGGCGGCCCAGCGGGGCACGTTGGGCGTCGCCCTGCCGCCGGTCGACGTGCTGCTCGTACCTGCCGCCGTGGGCCTGGCGCTGGCGGCCGCCATGGGCGTGGCGGCCTTCGAGGTCGACCTGCCCGGGTACCGCTTCGGCTGGCGGCAGATCGCGTCGGGGGTGGCCGCTGCCGCCGTCGTGGCCGGCATCGTGCCGGTGCTGGGCGCCTCCTTCAACGGACGCTGGTCGATGCCGGCCGGCGACCACTCGCGGTCCCTTGCGTTCATCGACGCCGAGAGCGACGAGACGCCCTTCCGCGTGCTGTGGCTCGGCGACCCCGCCGCGCTTCCCCTCGCCGGATGGGAGCTCGACGAGGGCCTCGCCTATGCCAGCACCGACGCCGGGGCGCCGGGGCTGGAGAACCTCTGGGTGGGCTCCGACGACGGCCGCACCGGGTTGCTGGGCGATGCGCTCGACCTGGCCCGCACCGGTCAGACCGCGCGGTTGGGGCGGCTCCTGGCCCCGATGGGGGTGCGCTACCTCGTGGTGCCAGAGCGCCTGGCGCCGGCTCCCTTCGCCACCGAGCCGTTCCCGGTGCCGGGTCGGCTCATCGCCACGCTCGCCGCGCAGCTCGACCTCGAGCCCCTCGACGTCCCCGCCGGGCTGACGGTGTTCCGCAACCAGGCGTTCATGCCGATGCGCGCGGGGCTCCCGGCGTCCGTCGCCGTGCCGACCGACGGGGGCATCGCGGCCGCCCTCGGCATCGACCTGTCGGACACGCCTGCGGTCCTCCCGGACGAGGACGGCCGCCTGCGCTGGTCGGGTCCCGTGGAGGCCGACACCACCGTGCTGCTGTCGGCGTCGCACTCTGACCGCTGGGAGCTCACCGTGGACGGCACGGCCATCCCGTCCGACAAGCCCTTCGGGTGGGCGAACGGGTTCACGATCAGCGAGGACGGCGAGGCCACCCTGCGGTTCCGAACGTCGCCGCTGCGCTACGGGGTGCTCGCCCTGCAGGCCCTGGCCTGGCTGTGGGCGATCCGGGTCTTGCTCCGCCTCCGGTTGAACCCGGCCCGCACCACCGAGGATGACGTCGCATGAGGTCGTCCCGCCTCACCTCGCTCGTGCTGCTGGCCGGTGCCGTCACAGGTGGCCTCGTGCTGGACGCCGCCGATGAACCGGCCGGCCCCGCGGACGACTCGCCCACCATCGTGGCCGGCGTCGCCATCCCTGCCGCCACGCCACCCGGCACCCTCACCTCCACCTGGTACTGCGCAGGCGGCACCGCCACCGACGACGGCATCGCCGACCACGTCCTGCTGCTGGCCAACCCCACCGACCGTCCGCGGGAGGCGACGATCACGGTCCTGCCGGGCACCGTGTCGGCGGCGCCGGCCGTGGTCGACGAGGCCGCCGGCGGCGACACCACCACGACCACCGCGGCGTCGGCCACCACGACCACCACCGAGGCGGAGCCGCCTCCCGCGCCCACGCAGGTCGCCCTCCCCGCGCAGAGCCGCATCGAGGTGTCGCTCCGCGAGCTCGTCGAAGCACCGCTCGCGGGTGCCATCGTCGAGGTCGACGGCGGGGAGGTGGCCGTCGAGCACCAGATCACGGATCTCAGCGAGGACGGCGGGGGCCGGGCCACGGCGCCGTGCAGCTCGACGGCGGCACAGCGAGTGGTCCTTCCCCTGGGGCGTCACCTCCCGCGGCGCCCGGGAGCTCCTCGTGTTCATGAACCCGTTCCCCGACGACGCCACCGTCAACGTCGACTTCGCCACCGACGAGGGCACCCGCGACACGCTCCGCTTCCAGAACTTCGTCGTCCCGGGCCGCAGCGTGGTGGGCGCCTTCATCGACGAGGACGTCACCCGGCGGGCCCAGGTGTCCGCCCAGGTCCACGTGGGCAGCGGCCGCCTGGTGGTCGATCGCATCCAGACCTTCGACGGCAGCGACCCCGCCCTGGACGGCATCACCCTCGGTCTCGGCGCGCCGACGCCGGCCGAGACGTGGATCTTCCCCGACGGCAAGGTCGACGAGGGGATCACCGAACAGATCGTCGTGTTCAACCCGACCGAGGACGTGGCGGAGGTGGTGGTGGAGGTGCGCCTCGACGACCCGACCACGAACGGCGTGCCGGAACCGTTCGAGCTCACCATCCCACCGAGCCGGTTCTCGATCGTCGACCTGCACCAGCCGGACACCGAGGTCACCGAGGACACGCCCAAGCGGATCCCCGACGGCGTGGCCCACACCATCCTCGTCAACTCGTTGAACGGGGTGCCGGTGGCGGCGGAGCGCGTCGTCACGGCCTCCGAGCCGAACTCGACCGTCGGCGTCGGGGCCACGCTCGGCTCACCCGTGGCCGCACCCACGTGGCTGTTCCCGGGGGGCGGTGTGTCGGAGGAGCGCGACGAGTTCCTCACGCTGTTCAACGCGTCGAACGACACCATCCGGTTCAGCGTCACGGCGCTCACCGGCTCCAGTCCGCTGGCGGTGCAGGACCTCCAAGACCTGGAGCTGGTCGCCGGCGGCCGGCTCTCGATCCAGCTGAGCCAGCACGTGGCCCGGGAGGACCTGCCGCTGGTGGTCGAGGCCGACGGCCCGATCGTCGTCGAGCGGGGGCTGTACCGGATCCAGGGTCGGGGCATCTCGCAGTCGATGGGCATCCCGATCGGGGTCGGCGTGCTCGTCCCCGATCCCATCAACGGGTGAACTGCCGTTGAAATCGATTTCGATCGGGTCGGGGGGCTGGGCGGTGATGTTGGACGAGGCGGTGGTGCAGGCCTTCGAGCGGGACGGGTTCGTCGTCATCCCCGACCTCGTCACCGTGGACGAGCTCGACCACTTCGGCGGGGTCGTGACGGACGCGGTGGGCGAGCGGACCCAGGCGGACGACGTGCCGTTCGAGGAGAAGAGCCGGTACCAGCAGTCGTTCGTGCAGTGCATGAACCTCTGGGAGGACCATCCCGACGTCCGCCCGTTGACGTTCCACCCGCGCCTCGGCCAGGCGGCCGCCGACCTGCTGCGGGTGCCCGCCATCCGGCTCTGGCACGACCAGGCCCTCTACAAGCAGCCCGGGGGCCGACCCACCGACGCCCACCAGGACCACCCCTACTGGCCGATCAAGGAGACCCCGTCGGTGACGGCGTGGGTTCCGTTCGACGGGATCCACCCTCGCGTCGGGAGCCATGGCGTACCTGCCGGGCAGTCACACCATCGGGCTGCGCAAGTTCGTCAACATCTTCTTCGGTGAGCCCGAGGACCTCCTCGCCGACCCGGAGATCGCGGGGATCGAGCCGGTCTTCGTCGAGGTCCCGAAGGGGAGCGTCGCGTTCCACCACGGCCTCACCGTGCACCTGGCCAACGCCAACACCACCGACCGGCCCCGAGCCGTCCACACGATGATCTACTTCCCCGACGGCAGCACGCGTGGGTACCCGACGCCGCACTTCTCGGTCGACCGCAACGGCATCGAGGTCGGCGAGCGCATCGACGGCGACGCCACGCCGCTGGTGTGGCCCCGGCCGGACGGCGACCTCCCACCGGTGCCCGCCGTCCCCTTCGACGTGCCCAGCCGGATCACCAACAGCGGCGCAGTGCCTCGCCCGACCGCCGGCTAGCGCGTCAGCTCAGCACGTCCTCGATGCGCTCGAGCGTGGCGGCCATGTTCTTGGCCGCGGTCTTGCCGCCCGGCGCCACCGCCGGCTTGGTGAGCGGTGACTCCTGCGAGATGTCCCAGCTCTCGCGCACGAGCGTGCCGCCGTCGGTGGGCTCGAGCTCGTAGCGCCAGATGCGGCCGCCCACGAGGTGGCCGATGCAGCGACGGGCCGCGCGTCTGCCACGCGATGCGGCGGCCCTCCTCGAACTCGATGACCTTGCTCTCCATCGCGTACGGGACGCCCATCACCATCGACATGCCGAACTTGCTCCCGAGCCGCAGGCGCTCGACCGTGCCCACCGCGTCGCGGACCGTGCCGGAGCCATCGATGTCCCGATGGCGGTTCGGGTCGGCGACAGATCGAAGATCTCCGCGGCGGGAGCGGGGATGAACCGCTCGACGCTGACGACATCAGCCATGGTCGGCTCCTGGTGTCGGTGTTCGGGCTACGACTGCCCGAGGGCGGCTTCCACTTCGGCCTTGACCCCGTCGGGGAGCGTGGTGCCGGCGACCCGGCCGATGCCCTCGAAGCGCTTGAGCTCCTCGATGACGGCGGGATCGAGGCCCGGCGTCGACGAGCAGCAGCAGGGCGGAGGTGCCGGGGTCGATCCAGCCCGCCATGTCCTTGACCCACGCGTCCTCGAGGCCCTTGTCGACCAGCTTGCCGTAGAGCGCGCCGGCGGCCGCTCCGCCGATGGCGGCGCCGAGGAACACCGGCCCGCCGATGAGCAGCCCGCCGAGCATCCCCCACCAGGTGCCGGACGAGCGCGCCCTTGAGCGGGGTGACGTCGACCGTCTCGACGATCCGGGTGTGGCCCTCGCTCGTCCTTGGCGACGATCACGGCATCGTGCATCTTCAGCTTGCCCTCGCCGGCCAGGTTCAGCGAGCACGAGCAGCAGCTCCGAGGCCCGGCTCGGCTTGTCGAGCACGATGGCCAGGATCTCCTGGCCAGACTCGGGCCGTCAGGATCGGCGGGCGAGTGGGGAGTCGCTCACCGCGCCGACGCTACAAGCGGGCCGACGCGTTCCGGCCCTACGGTGCGCCCGTGCTGCCCGACGACCCTCTGCTGCCGCTGCCGCCCCAGCCTGCCGGCGTGCCCTGGCCGACCGAGGCGTGGCCCACGGCTGATCCGCCGGCCGCCGTGGTCGCGCTGGTGGACGAGCTGTCGAGGACACCGATCGCTACGGCACCACGTACGCGGTCGCGGTCGTGCAGGGAGGACGGCTGCTCCTCGACCGCTACGGCGGTGCGCTGCCGCACTTCGACCGGCCGCCGGAGCCCGTCGAGCCGGACACGCCCCTGCTGTCGTGGTCGATGGCCAAGTCGGTGCTGCACGCCGGCATCGGCGTGCTGGTGGGGGAGGGACGGCTGTCGCTCGACGCGCCGCCGGGGGTGCCGGGCTGGACGGACGGTCGCGCCGCCATCACGCTCGACCACCTCCTGCAGATGCGCGACGGGCTCGAGTGGGCCGAGGACTACGTGGACGCCGGCGTGTCGCAACGTCATCGAGATGCTGTTCGGCGCGGGCCAGGACGACGTGGCCGCGTACGCGGAGGCGCGGCCCGCTCGAGTCCACGAGCCGGGCACCACTTCAACTACTCGTCGGGCACCTCGAACATCGTGGCGGCCGATCCTCGGCCGCGAGGTCGGCGCGGGCGAGGCCGTGCGCCGGTTCCTCCTCGACCGCGTGTTGCACCCGATCGGGATGCGCTCGGCCGATCCTCGCGTCGACGCGGCCGGCACGTTCATCGGATCGTCCTACGTGTACGCCACCGCGCAGGACTGGGCCCGGCTTCGGCACCCTGCACCTCCGCGACGGCGTGTGGGACGGCCAGCGCATCCTGCCCGAGGGGTGGGTCGACCACGGCCGCCGGCCGCGCTCGGTGGACCCCACCGACGGCGACGATCTACGGCGCCCACTGGTGGATGGACCACCTCGACGTGGAGCGGGGCACCTTCCGGGCGTCCGGCTACGAAGGGCCAGTCGGTCGCCATCTGCCCGGCCCTCGACGCGGTGGCCGTCCGCCTCGGCAAGACCGACGAGCCGATCACCGAGAACCTCCCGCCCTGGCGCAAGCGCCTCTTCGACGCGCTGAGCTGAGCCAGCCGATTCGGTTGCAGCGGTGCGCCGGTACGGTGCTGCTGGTGACGGACCAACCCCCGGGTCCTCCCGCTCCGCCCGGCGGCTGGATCGAGCTGCCGGACGACTCGCCGCCCCCGTTGCCTCCGCGTCCTGCGTCTGGAGCGTGGCTCTCGCTGGGTCCGGCCGGGCCGCCGCTTCCACCTCCGCCCCTGCCGGCGCCTCCGTCGGCGGGGCGGCCGCGTTGGCCGCTTCCGGTGGCCGCGGTGCTGCTCGTCCTGGGCGCGGGCGCCTTCGCGCTGTCTCGGCGAGACAGCGGTCGTCGTTTCCCGAAGGAGTGGGACGCAGCGCGTGGTTCGGATGGTCGAGTTCGTGGAGCACGAGCGGAAGCTGACCTTCGACCACCCGGTCCGCATCGACTTCCTCGACGAAGCCGAATGGGAGGAGCAGGGCAGCATCGACGACGAGGACGTAACCGACGAGGACCGGCAGCTGTTGGAGCACGGCGCAGGACTGTTCCGCGCCGTGGGCCTGGCCGAGGGCGACCTCGACCTGCTGTCCGACACCGAGGAGCTCGGCACGAGCGGCACCGTCGGCCGGTACAGCTTCGAGGAGCAGCTGATCACCGTCCGTGGAACCGAGCTGAGCCGTGAGGTCGAGGCGACCCTCATCCACGAGCTCACCCACGTGCTCCAGGATCAGCACTTCAAGATCGGCGAGCGGTTGCAGCGGCTCGGCGACGACGACAACGCCGAGGGGTCGCTGCGGGCGCTCGTCGAGGGCGACGCGGACCGCATCGAGGACAAGTGGGTGGAGGACCTGCCGGACGAAGGAGCGGGACGTCCTCGAGGAGGAGCGGTCCGCGGGAGGCGACGAGGCCAACGAGACCCTCGACGAGCTGCCGAGCTCGCTGGTCACCTTCTTCGCGGCCGACTACATCCTCGGCTCGGGGTTCCTGTCGATCGTGGAGGCGGCCGACGGCACGTCGGCCATCGACGACGCGTTCCGGTCGCCCCCGGGACCGGAGGAGCACGTGTTCGATCCGATCTCGTACCTGGAGGACGACGATCCGAGCGAGGTCGAGCTGCCGAGCGTGAACGGCGAGGCGATCGAGGACATGGACGGTGACTTCGGGGCGGTGAGCTGGTTCCTCATGCTGGCCGAGCGGATCGATCCCGTGGAGGCGTTCGCGGCAGTGGACGGGTGGGGTGGCGACGCGTTCCGCGCCTTCACGGACGGCGACCGCACGTGCGTGGCGTTGCGGTTCGTCGGTGAGACCGAGGACGCCGCGACCACCATGGAGACGTCGCTCGCGGAATGGGCGGCGGCGATGCCGGCCGAAGGCGGAGGCCGAGGCGGCCCTCACGGGCGACATGGTGAACGTGGCGACGTGCGATCCGGGTGCCGAAGCGGACATCCTGGAAGGGAACGGACGATCACAGGAGGCGATCTCGCTCGTCGCGACGCGCACCACGCTGGCGGCCCAGGTGCTCGACAGCGGGGGAACCAACGATCAGGCGCGGTGCTTCTCGAGCGGGCTGATTGCGAGCCTCGGCTACGAGCTGATCGTCGACGACGAGCCGACGGCCGCCCAGGAGGAGCAGATCCAGCAGCTCGCCACCGACCAGGCCGCCGCTGCCGCTAGGCCGGGTCAGGACCGCGGGTGAGGCGGCTCGTCGGCGAGCTGGGCCTCGTGGCGTTCCTTCTCGTCCTGGAGGGCCTGCAATACCGCCATCATGATCTTGTTCATGTCCTGACGTGAGGCACTGAAGCCCAGGTCAGAGCGGGTACGCCGATCCGCCGTGCCATCTACGTGCCACAAGCGCTGCTCATTGGGAGCCCGAGGGCTCTGGACGGCGCCGTGCGGGCTCCTCGTCGCCGTGCAGTACGAGCGGGTCGAGATCCAGCCCGTTCGGCCAGACGACATCGCCGTCCTCGACTCTGACCTGCGCGAAGAACGACGGATCCTTCAGCGGCTCGAACATCGGGCCCCACAGCCGGTCAGCGAGGTCCGTGTCGTGCACCACGCCGTCGTCGAAGGTCACCCGGATCGCGTAGGGAGGGAGCACCTCGACGGCGACTGGCCTCGGGATTCGGTCGTACTTCTTCATGGCAACGGCTCGATCGTACCGGGATCGCCAGAATCGGCGGCTCGGTTCCACGCGTGGTGAAGGTCAGCGACATGAAGCGCGTGCCATGTGCGAACGAGTCGTAGAGCTCTGCGAGGCAGGGAGCCCGCCAACACAGAACCGTCTTCGATCCGAAGGAGCACGTCGTGCTCCCCGTAGCGAGCGTGGAAGTGGGGCGGCGGATGATCGTCCCAGTACATCGTGATGACGATGCCGTAGAAGGTTGAGAGCCGAGGCACGCTCAGCCGTCCTCGGACAGTGCGCGGAACGTGTGATCGAGGCGGGCCATGACCGCGTCGTTGGTCTCGGAGAACAGGTGGCCGTAGACGTCGGCGGTGATCTGGACCGAGCTGTGGCCGAGCCAGCGGCTCACCTGCAGCAGGTTCGCCCCCATCTCGACCCACAGCGGAACGGCTGAGTGGCGCAGGTGGTGGAAGCGCAGCGACGGGAAGCCCGCTGCCTCGCGGGCGGGCTTCCACACGTCGCCGTGCCAGTTCCCCGCGTGGAGGCGTCCACCCCGGGACGCCGTGAAGACGAGGGTGTCGTGGTCGGCCCTGTCGATCGTCTGGAGGTGCGCCCCCAGGACCGTGGCGAGGAACCCGGGGATGGGCACGGACCGGCGACCGGACGCCGTCTTCGGCTCGGCACGGTCGGGACCGACCTGCGGTGCGGTCTCCTCGACGTGGACGAGTCGCCGAGGGAGGTCAACCCGCCCGACTCGAAGGCCGGCGATCTCGGCGAACCGAAGTCCGCAGACGCCGGCGACGAAGATCATCGGCCGCCAGCTCGCCGGGGTCGCATCGGCGAGGCGAACGAGGGCCTCTGGACGGACGACGGTGACGCTCGTCTTCGGGATGGGCGGCAATCGCACGCCGCGGGTGGGCGCTCGCTCGATCAGCTCGAGGTCGACCGCCGTCCGCAGCGCCGAGCGGAGCACGGCGTAGACGGAGTGCGTGGTGCCGGCGCCGAGCGTCTCCGTCAGCCCGGCGACGAAGCGCTGCACGTCCTGCGGACGGAGATCCGAGAGGGGAGTGGCGCCGAGCGCCGGGCTCGATGTGGGCGCGGATGGCGCTTCGATCTCTGGCGAGCGTTCCGGGCCGTTTGTGGAGGGAGTGCTGGGTGCGCCACCGCTCGAGCCACTCGCCGACCGTCAGGTCCGGCTCAGGGTCCCCGACCACGAAGGTGCCGCGTTGCAGGTCCGTCTCCGCCATGGCGAGCCAGCGAGCGGCGTCGGCCTTCGTGGTGAAGGTGGTGGGCGCGGGCGACCCGTCGGGGAGCCGGGCCTGGTAGCGGCCCGACGGCAAGCGGCGGACAGCCCGAACTGACGTCTGCCCATGGCGAACCTCCGAGGCAGCGGCGATGGCCGCAGCGGGTGCGAGGGGACCTCAGCGGTCCCGAGGAGGCTCGGCCTGAGCGGGCCGGCGACGCGAAGCCAACCGTACCGGTGGGGTGAGACGTTCGCCGTGCCGGTGCGAGTCGATCCACGCGTCGATCTCGAGCGGATCGAACCGCAGCAGGTGCCCCCATTTCACGAACGGGATCCGTCGTTCGTGGACCAGGCGCCGCACGTGTCGAAGCTCAACGCCGAGTAGCTCGGCAACCTCTGCGATAGGGATCAGCCTGCGGGGCAATGGAAGCGGGTGCGAGGAGTCGTGCGTCCACGTGACACTCCTGGAGGTGCGTGGTGGTCCTCCGCGGGACACATCGGTGGTCCCGAGAGCCGTCCAGTGGTCAGAAGGTCAGCCCTCGGGTCCTTCCCCCGGCTGGACGGCGGGGGCCGACGGGGACCGACGAGCGCCGCGATCCATGTCTCAGCGGCAGTCCGTCCTCGCTGCGCCCTTGCGCCTGATAGAGGGTGGGGTGCAGGCGTTGCGGGTTCGCTCGTAGCGTTCGAGGGCCTGGTGGGCGGTCTCGACTTTGCCCTGCCACCGGTTCGGTTGGCTTCTCAACGATCTGGCCGCTCGCTGGGTTCTCGCTGCGGCGTGGCTCGAAATAGGCGAGACGCAACGGCCCCTCATCAGGACTGCCCGCCGTGGCACACCACCACAACGGACAGTCATGAGGAGGAGATGTGTTCATCATCGGGATCGACCCTCACAAGGGGTCCCATACCGCGGCGGTGCTCGACGATCAGGAGGCGCTCGTCGGTGAGCTCCGTGTCGTGGCGGACCGGCGACAACGCGATCAGCTGTTGCGGTTCGCGTCGCCGTTCGCGCCGAGGACGTGGGCCATCGAAGCTGCCGGCGGGCTCGGCGCGCTGTTAGCGCAGCAGCTCGTGGCGGTCGGTGAGACCGTGCTTGACGTGCCCCCGGCGCTGTCGGCTCGGGCACGGTTGTTGGACTCGGGACGCACCGACAAGAGCGATCCGCACGACGCCCGCTCCGCCGCGATCGTGGCGTTGCGGCACGACTCACTGCAGTTGGTTCGACCGGTCGATCACACCGCGGTGCTGCGGCTGTTGGCGGACCGCCGCCACGATCTGCGAGGGCTGCGGACCCAGGCGGTCTGCCGGCTCCATGCGCTGTTGTGCCTGCTCAGGCCCGGTGGGCTCTCCCAGCGGCTCTCGGCGGATCGGGCCGCCAAGGTGCTGCGGTCGATCCGACCGGTCGAACCCGTGGCCGTCGAACGCAAGCGCGTGGCCCTCGAGCTCCTTGGTGATGTCCGCCGCCTCGACCAGCAGCTCGCCGCCCTCAGCGAGCGCATCACCATCGCCGTCGAGGCATCCGACACCACCCTCACCGACGTCTACGGGATCGGCCCGATCCTGGCCGCGACCATCGTCGGCCACACCGCTCACATCGGCCGGTTCCCCACCGCCGGGCACTACGCCCGCTACAACGCCACCGCCCCGATCGAAGCCTCCAGCGGGCCGCGGGTTCGGCACCGCCTCAACCCCCGCGGGAACCGGCGAGCTCAACCACGCGCTCCACATCGCCGCGGTCACCCAGATCGCGCACGACACGCCGGGCCGCGTCTACTTCGAACGGAAGCTCGCCGAGGGCAAGACCCGCAAGGAAGCCCTCCGCGCGTTGAAGCGACGCATCAGCGACGTCGTCTACCGCCAACTCCTCGCCGACGCTCGACGCTGATCAGACGGGCCCGGGAGGGCAGACGGGACGACTCTTAGCCAGCGTGGCCGGCTCGACACCCTGAGGCCGGCTCTTCGGACAAGCCACTCCCGGACCCACACCAACGCTACGTCCGACTGCTTCACCGCGCCCTCGAACACGTCCTTGACACAAACAGGCATCGGTATGGGCGGGGCCCGCGGGCCCCGCCGGTGATCGGGTTAGGTGGCGCCTTCGACCCAGGCGGCCACGGCGTGGGTGGAGTTGCGGGCGATGGCGTCGCGGTTGCGGTCGTAGTAGGCGACCATGCGGCTGTCGGCGTGTCCGGTAGATGCGGCGATGTCTCGTTCGCGTTGGCCGGCGTCGAGGGCGAGGGTGACGAAGGTGTGTCGGAAGCTGTGGGGCGTGATGCGCTTGGTGATGTGGGCCTGGCGGACGACCCGTGCCACGACTCGGGCGGCGCCGCGGCGGTCCATGCGCGTTCCCGTGGCGGTGACGAAGAGCGGGCCGGAAAGTGCGGTCGCCCATGACCTCGTCGACGAGCCACGCGGTGCGACTGGCCAGCGGGATGGTCTGTTCCTTGCCGCCCTTGCGGGTCACCCGAACCGTGCGGACCCCGCGCCAACGTCCGATGTCCTCGATGTCGATGCCGGTCACCTCCGACACCCGCAGGCCGTTGAGGCCCAGCAGACAGACCAGGGCGTGATCCCTCGCCGGGAGGTGACTGGCGACGGTGAGGAGATCCGCGAACTCCGTGCGGGTCAGCCCGACGGTGCTCGAGGTTCGCTGCAGCTTCGGGCGGCTCACGAAGACCATGGGGTTCTCGTCGATGAGCCGGTCGATATGGGCGTACTTGTAGAACCCGGCGAGCGCGTTCAGCCGGGCACCGACGGTCGCCGGCTTGCGGCCGTGCTGCTCGAGAGTGCGAGCGAAGAGCTCGATCTCCTTCCAAGTCGCCTCGAGCGGGTCGATCCTCGCCTCCTCGCACCACTGGAAGAACTGCCGCAGAGCCGTCTCGTACGCCTCCCGGGTGCGCTCAACCCGATAGCGAGCGATGAAGGCCATGGCGTGGAGCTCGGCCCGCGAACGCTGCCGCGAACCCGTCGAGCTACCAGCTCGGCATTCGTCAGATGGATATGGGTCATCAAAGTTCCTCCGTTCTGCAGCCCGCCGCCACAGAACGCAGCACCTCCATCAGCCGCCGTCGACGCCACACGCGGCGCCCATACCGGGCAGAGTGTGCACCCATGCTTCATGTCGCGCGATCCGTGATCGCGTTGATCGTCGACTTCGTCGTGGTGAGCGCCGGCCTCGGTGCCGCGGCCTGGTTGACCGTCGTGCCGGCCATGGACCATGAGGCCGAAGAGCTTGCGTTCGCTGCGATCCTCATCATTTTGTTGGTTCCGGCTGCGGCCTGGTGGAAGGCCACTCCTGAGCGGCGGCGAAAGTGGTCCGTCGGACGCAGGCTCACTCGGCTGCCGCCGTTCGGGCAGACGGCATACCTGCCGGAAGGCGCGCATGCCGACTACCGACCATCGCAGACCGTCCGTACGCGAGCGACCTTGGCCAGGATGGAAGTACGTTCGGAGTTCGTGGCCGACGCAGACCACCGAGTTGAACCCTCTAGCAAGACGGCGCAGCGGCACGAGGCGCGTGCGATCGTCGGGGCCTATCACCAGGAACAGCTACGACGGTTGCTGGAGCACGTCCGCGCAGGCTTCGACCAGCTAGATGCGGGTGGGATCGACGAGTTTGAGCTCGACGACCTCATCCACCGCTACAAGCGGGCCGCGAAGCATCTCTGGGTCTTCTGTGAATCGAGTGGCGGGCAGTTCCTGCCGACGGCCGCGGCCCTGCAGTCCATCCGCGACCGAGGGGAGGAGCGAGATTGGTGGGCTGAGAGCGAGCGGCGCCGGGATTGATACCCAATCCTGCCCCGTCTGCCTTCCCGTTGACCTGCCGCCCCGGCGCTGGCGCGCCGAGTTGCCAACGGTCCAAGGCGGCCTGACCGCCATCCAGACCGATCAGCTCTCGGTCTCTGCGACTCCTTCATGCCGGCCGCTGTCGTTCGCAGCAACTGCGGCCGTGACCCGCCACCCGCTCCGCGGCTAGGTCGAGATGGGACAGACGATTGCATTGACTGTCCACCTCGGGGGACACCCAGGTCCTGAGGGGCCTAGGTGGGCATGCCGAAGACCTTCTTCGCCGTGTACGAGCCAGACATCGAGGGCGACGAGTGGCGCGTCCGAATCGAGGGCGTGGACGGATGCCAAGCCTTCGGGCGGAGCTTCCCGACAGCCCGGAGGCGAATCCGCGAGGTGCTCGGCTGGAAGGTGGGGAGTGATCCAGCGGCGTTGCACATCGAGGATCGGTTGCCCTCACAGATCGCGGCTGTGGCGAAGCGGGCGAGGCGAGCTCGCCGTGAGGCAGACCGAGCCACCGCGAGGGCGCAGCAGGAGGCAGCCAGTGCAGCGAAGGAGCTGGCCGAGCTGGGGCTCAGCCGGCGCGACTCCGCTGCGCTGCTCGGCCTGTCGCATCAACGAGTACAGCAGCTCGTTCCCGGCGGTGACGGCGCTTCGAGCTGCTCGTAGATCGAGTGCAACCGACTGGTTGCGTGCCATCTACGTGCCAGAAGGAACGGAAAATTGGCGGATCTGATGGTCAACGCCGGTCGCTGGCGGACACCGCTCAGGCGGGGTGAACTCCCTGCTCAGCGGCCTTTTCTGCCTGCCGTTCCTTCTCGTCCTGGAGGGCCTGCAAAACGGCCATCATGATCTTGTTCATGTCCTCGTCGAGGAACTTGCGGGCCCGGAACAGGATGGCGGCGCCGAGGAACGAGCAGTGGTGAGCAGGCGAGGAACGCCACGCGGAGGTTCTCGTCGAAGCTGCCGGAGATGAGCGACGACGATGAACGGTGCTGCCGCCTGGCCGCACACCACCGCCACGAGGTTGAAGGCCCCGAACCCGGCGCCGCGGAGGTGGGCCGGGATGGCGTCGGTGAGCCCGGCGCGGAGACCGGGGATCGACATCGTCATGATGAACAGCCCGATGAGCTGCAGCGACGGCGACCACGATGACGAGGTCGCGCGAGTAGCACGTCGGCTGCGCAGCAGGTAGGCGGCGGTGAAGAAGAGGTTGCCGCCGGCGATGAAGATGGCGGGGAGGGCCAGTCGCCCGCCCTGCATCTTCGTGGGCGTAGCGATCGGCCACCCGTCCGCCGAGGAGCACGCCGGGGATCGCCGCCGAAGATGATCAGGACGGTGAAGAGCGCCTCGCCAGTGCCCTCCGCCATGTGGAGGTGGCGCTCGTAGTACTGGGGGAGCCAGGCCGCCAGGGCGGTCACGGTGAAGAGCAGCGCCGCCACACCGGCGAGCGCGTAGCGCATCGTGCGGATGTCGAGGATCACTCGCATGTCCGCCTTGAGCCCGGAGATCATGTCCTGCAGGAACTGGCCGAACCCCTGCTCGAACAGATCGACGTGGTCGTCCTCGTCGGCGTGCTGGACGGACCCGGCGCCGATGGCCGCCATCATGTCGGCGGTGCCCCGCTTCGGCTCGCGCATGCGGAACACGAGCATCGGCGACGAGCAGGCCTGGCAGTGCCACGATCACGAGGGCCGGCCGCCACCCCCAGTTGGTGCCGATGAACCCGCCGAGGCCCACGCCGACGCCGGTGCCGGCGAGCAGCATCACCTGCTGGATGGAGAACGCCTTCCCGCGCTGGTCGGGCGGGTAGTAGTCGCCGATGAGGCTGGCGGCCGACGGCTCGGTGATGGCCTGGCCGAAGCCGAGCGCGGATCGCATGCCGACCAGCATCGGGAAGCCCGACGGACGCCGCGCCGCCGGCGGTGAGCACCGACCAGCCGACGACGGTCCGGCCGATGGCCCGGGTGCGGTTCCAGCGGTCGGCCAGGTAGCCGGCCGGGACGGTGATCAGGCCGTTGAACAGCAGCGCCAGCGACAGGAGGACGCCGATCCCGACGTCGCCGACGCCGAACTCCTCCTTGAGCGGGGTGATCATGCCCCGCACGACGTTCTTGTCGACCTCGTCCATGAACAGGACGAGGCCGAGGACCCACATCGGCTCGGTGAAGAGCCGCACGAAGAACGGGCGCTTGACGTCTCGGGACCGGTTCGCCGGCCGGCTCGTCCGGGGTGGGCGACGCGATGTCCGGCGTCAGCCCGTTGGTGATGAGCGCTGGGAGCCCCCGCCTCGTCGTCGACGTGTCGAGGCCATGGTCGGTGGGCGGGTCACCCATGGCGGGACATTCTGCACGATGGGTGCGATCTCCTTGGCATCCGCCGGTCGGGTGGCCGCACCGCGCGATCGGGCGGCATGCTCGGCGCATGGAGCGCGCTCGTCCTCGCCGTCGTCCTCGCCGCTCGTGGCGGTCGCCGTCGCGGCCGCGCTCCAGCGCCGGCAGCGTCCAGACGCACCCGTGCGGACCGGGTACGCGGTGCCCGCCCAGCTCGACCGGGACGACTTCGCCCGCCCCGAGGCACCGTGGCTCGTGGCCGTGTTCACGTCGGCCACCTGCGGCACGTGCGCGGGCGTGTGGGAGCGGGCCCAGCCGCTCGGCCAGCGCCGTCGGTCGCGGTGCAGCAGCTCGAGCACGTGGCCGACCGGCACCTGCACGACCGCTACGAGATCGAAGCGGTGCCCACCACGCTCGTGGCGGGTCCCGACGGGGTGGTGGCCGCCAGCTTCCTCGGTCCGGTGACGGCGACCGACCTCTGGGCCGCGGTGGCCGAGGCGCGCGAGCCGGGCAGCACACCCGGCGGCTGCGAGCCGCGGACCTAGCGTCGGTGCTGGGGCTTGGTGTCGGTGGCGGCGTGGACAGCTGCCTCGTCGGAGAGCGCCTGAGCCCTCGCCGCGGCCGTCGCTGGCCTGCCACTCACCGAACTCCTCGATGGCCGACCGACCCTCGCGGCCGAGGGCCACCAGCCGGTACACCTCGGAGCCGTCGATCGTCTCGTGCTCGAGCAGGGCACGGGCCACGAGGTCGAGGCCGTTGCGGTGCTCGGTGAGCGTCACCCGGCAGCGCTCCTCCTGCTCGCGCAGGATCCGCTCGACCTCTTCGTCGATCACACGGGCCGTCTCGTCGGAGTAGTCGCGGGAGTGCATGAGGTCGTCGCCGAGGAACACGGCGCCCTGCGAGCCCCACGCCATCGGCCCGACCCGCTCGGACATGCCCCACTCGCGGACCATCTTGCGGGCCAGCTCGGTGGAGCCGACGAGGTCGTTGTTGGCGCCGGTGGAGATCACGCCGAACACGAGGTCTTCGGCGATGCGGCCGCCCATGCGGACGACGAGGCTGTCCTCGATGTAGTCCTGCCGGTAGATGTGGCGATCGTCCATCGGGAGCTGCTGCGTGACGCCGAGCGCCATGCCCATCGGGAGGATGGTGACCTTGTGCACGGGGTCGGCCTGCGGCAGCACGGCGGCGGCGACGGCGTGGCCGGCCTCGTGGTAGGCGATGGCCTCCTTCTCGCGGTCGGCGAGGGCCATCGACTCCCGGCGAGCGCCCATGAGCACGCGGTCGCGTGCCAGCTCGAAGTGGCGCTGGAAGATCTCCTCCTCGCCGCCGCGCACGGCGAACAGCGCGGCCTCGTTGACGAGGTTGGAGAGGTCGGCGCCGGACATGCCGGGGGTGCCCCGGGCGACGACCGCGAGGTCGACGTCGGCTGCCAGGCGCTTGGACTTGGCGTGGACCCGCAGGATCTCCTCGCGCTCGCTCAGCTCGGGCAGCGGCACGACGACCTGGCGGTCGAAGCGGCCGGGCCGGAGGAGCGCGGGGTCGAGGATGTCGGGCCGGTTGGTGGCCGCGATCATCACGATGCCCTCGGTGGCCTCGAAGCCGTCCATCTCCGAGAGCATCTGGTTGAGGGTCTGCTCCCGCTCGTCGTGCCCGCCACCGAGCCCGGCGCCGCGCTTGCGGCCGATGGAGTCGATCTCGTCGACGAAGATGATCGCCTTGCCCATCTTGCGGGCGCTCTGGAACAGGTCGCGCACGCGGCTCGCGCCCACGCCCACGAACATCTCCATGAAGTCGGAGCCGGTGACCGACAGGAACGGCACACCGGCCTCGCCCGCCACCGCGCGAGCGATGAGCGTCTTGCCGGTGCCCGGGGGCCCCACGAGCAGGATGCCCTTCGGGATGCGGGCACCGATCTCGGCGAAGCGGGCCGGGGTCTTGAGGAAGTCGATGACCTCCTTGACCTCTTCCTTGACGCCCGCGTAGCCCGCCACGTCGGCGAACGTGGTGCCGGGGCGCTCGGTGGAGTACGTCTTGGCCTTCGAGCGGCCGATCGACATGATCCCGCCCATCTGGCTCTGCGCTCGACGCTGCATGAACCAGAAGAACGCCACGAAGATGGCGACCGGGATCAGGAACGGGAGCAGGCTCACGAAGAAGCTGGGCGTCGGCGTCTTGTAGTCGACCTCCACGCTCTGGTCGCGCAGCACCTCGAGGTCGGCGTCGGGGATGCCGCCGTCGAGCGGGCCCGTGGTGCGGAACTCGTCGCCGCCGTCGAGCTCGCCGGAGATCGAGCCGTTGGTGTTGTCGATCTCGACGCTCTTGACGTTGCCCTCGCGCACGTCGGCCATGAAGGTGGAGTAGGGCACCTTCTCGGGATCGCCGGCGCCGCTGAGGAGCGGGCCGAGGAGCACGATGCTGAGGGTGAGGCCGAGCAGGGCGTACAGCCCCCACTTCGGCATGCCTTGGCCCACCAGGCCTCGGCCTGGGCCGCGCTGATCCCGCGGCGGCGGGGGCGGGGGCGGCGGCAACCCCTCAGGACTCATGGCGACAGGATACGGGTCGGCCAGCCGGAACCACAGCCAGGGATCCGCGTCGCCCGCTGAGCCCCTGGATAGCGTCGGCTCGATGAGCAGCCGCACCTGCGCCAAGCCGGGGTGCAACACCAGCGCCTCCGCCACCCTCACGTACGACTACGCGAGTCGCACGGCCTGGGTCGAGCGCCTCAACGACGAGGCCCACCCCATGCGGTACGACCTCTGCGCCGACCACGCGGACGGCATGCGGGTGCCGCAGGGCTGGGCCCTGCAGGACCGGCGTGTGCGCTATCCCGCCGCGCTCCAGTCGATCGCCTCCTGACTTCCGGCGCCCGGACGCGCCCGCGTAGCCTCGTCCGGTGACCGAGGCCGCCACCGCCCCCACCGAGGTGCCCGCGCGGCCGCGCTGGGGCCTCGGTGACGCCGTCGGCGGCTGGGTGGCCGTGCAGATCGTCTCCATGGTGTGGGCCCTTGCGGTGGTCGGCGCCGCCGGGCACTCGGGGGAGGACTTCGACGACCTCCCCATCTCCGTGGTGGCGCTGGCCCAGCTCGGGCTGGCCCTCGGGTTCTTCGCGGTCCCGTACCTGGCGACCCGCCTGAAGGGCAACGGGCTCGTCGCCGACCTCGGGGTGCGGGCGCGCTGGCAGGACCTGTGGCAGGGCGGGTTGGCGGGCGCGCTGCTCCAGATCCCGGTGCTCCCGTTGCTGTACTGGCCGCTGCTCGAGCTGCTCGACAAGACGTCGAGCGATCTCGATGGTCCCGCCGAGTCGCTCACCGACCGGGCCCACGGCGTGGTCGGCGTGCTGCTGCTCGTGCTCATCGTCGGGGTGCTCGCCCCGATCTTCGAGGAGATCTTCTACCGCGGCCTGCGTCCAGCGGGCGCTGCTCAAGCGAGGGTTGCCGCCCGCCGTCGCCATCGGCACCACCGCCCTCGTCTTCGGTGCGAGCCACTTCCTCCTGCTGCAGCTGCCCGGCCTGGTGCTCGCCGGCGCGCTCTTCGGCGTGCTCGCGCACCGCGCCGGTCGCCTCGGTCCCGCCATCGTCGCCCACGTCGCCTTCAACATGGTGACGGTCGTCGCCTTGCTGGCCGCGTGACGGAACGAGCGAGGCTCGGGGTGCGACGATGACACCCGCCATGGACCAGGAACCGAGGGCGGACAGCGACCTGCTCGTCGACGACCGCGTCGCCGACGACGTCGACGATGGTGACCTGGACGGGTGGAGCGAGTGGACGGCTGACCTCGAGGACGCCGACGACGACTGGCCCCCGGTGGATCCCGTGGCGATGGAGCGGCGCGATCGCTTCGTGCGCCAGACCGTCGACTGGGTCGTGGTGGTGGCCTGCGTCGTCTTCGTGTTCGTGAACCTGCACCCCGCTGAGCTCCTGTCCAGCGCGGTGCCCGCCGGGGGCGACATGGGGGCCCACGTCTGGGGCCCTGCGTACCTCCGCGACCACCTGCTGCCCGAGGGGCGCATCTCCGGGTGGACGCCCGATTGGTACGCCGGCTTCCCCGCCTACCAGTTCTACATGGTGTTGCCGTCGCTGCTGATCGTGGCGCTGGACGTCGGGCTCTTCGGCGGCTGGACGATGCTCATCCCGCTGGCCGCAGCCGCGGCGCTGGTGGTCGCCAGCACGCGCGTGGCTACGGGTTGGCGGCGCTGGGCGGTGATGGCCGCGGCCGTGGCGGTCGCCGTGTTCTGCGTGGAGCTGCCGTACGGGACCGCCTTCAAGCTGGTGACCATCCTCGGGCTGCTGTCCCTGCCGATCTGCGCGTACGCGTTCGGGCGCCTGGCCGACCTCCCGTTCCCTGGCCCCGCACTGCTGGCGGTGGCCGCGGTGCTGTTCCTGTTCGACCGCAACTTCACGATCTACGGCGGCAACGTGGCCTCCACCCTGGCCGGCGAGTTCGCCTTCTCGATCAGCCTGTCGCTGTCGATCCTGTACCTCGGCTTCGTGATCCGCGGGCTGCGCACGGGGAAGCACCGCGCCATGGCGGCTGTGCTCCTCGCCCTCACGGGCCTGTGCCACCTCATCCCCGCCTTCTTCGCGCTCGCCGGCACGCTGGTCATCGCGCTCCTGCGCCGTCCCGCGCTGCGCACGGTGAAGTGGCTCGCCTGCGTCCTGCCGGTGGGCGGGCTCATCAGCGCGTTCTGGGTGCTGCCGTTCTGGTGGCAGTCGGCCTACGTGAACGACATGGGGTGGGAGAAGCTGCCGTACTCCACGGCGGAGAACGGCTTCCGCTCGTGGTCGGACACGCTGTTCAGCTTCGACGGCGAGACCTACTGGAAGTACCTCATCCCGCGGACGGGCGTCGACTCGCCCAACGACCTGCGCTGGGTGCTGGCGCTCGCCTGCATGGGGCTGGTGCTGTCGATCGCGTTCCGCGTGCGCACCGGGCTCATCCTCGCCGGGTGCACGGTGCTCATGGGGACGGCGTTCGTGTTCCTCCCCGAGGACCGGCTGTGGAACGCCCGGCTGCTGCCCTTCTACTACCTCGGTCTGTACCTGCTGGCGGCGGTCGGCGTCGCCGAGGTCGGCCGGACGGTGGCCGTGCTCATCGCCCGCGATCCCGAACGGCCCAGCATCGTGGGGCCGGCGGTCACCGCAGGGTTGGCGCTGGTGGTGTCCCTCGTGCTCATCAGCCTGCCGCTGCGCATCCTGCCCGGCGGCCACCTGCGCGCCGACGGCAGCTACTCCTGGATGGGGCTGTCCAACGGCGTCAACAAGGAGAGCTTCGTCCGGTCGTGGGCCCGCTGGAACTACACGGGCTACGAGGGCAAGGACGCGTACGGCGAGTACCGCGCTCTGATGATGACGATGGCGGGCGTCGGCGCCGAGCACGGCTGCGGCCGCTCGTTCTGGGAGTACGAGAAGGAGATCAACCGGTACGGCACCCCGATGGCGCTCATGCTCCTGCCGCACTGGACCGACGGCTGCATCGGCTCGATGGAGGGCCTGTTCTTCGAGGCGTCGGCCACCACGCCGTTCCACTTCCTCACCCAGGTGGAGCTCAGCGCCGCGCCCAGCGCCGCGCAGCGCGACCTGCCGTACGGCACGTTCGACATCGACAAGGGGGTGCGCCACCTCCAGCTGATGGGCGTGCGGTACTACCTCGCCACCTCGGTGGAGGCGACCACCGCGGCGCGCGGCCACCCCGACCTCACGGAGCTGGCCACCTCCGGTCCGTGGGTGATCTTCGAGGTGGCCGACTCCGCCCTCGTGGCACCGATCGACAACGAACCCGCGGTGCTCGACGGGGTGAGCGACGCGCAGTCGGGCTGGATCTGCCGGACGAAGAACGAGGCCGGCAAGTGCGACGGACCCGCGGTGCGGTGGTACCAGGACCTCGAGGCGCAGGACGTGCTGCTCGCCTCGTCCGGCCCCGACAGCTGGCAGCACGTGGACATCGACGACCCGCAGCCCGTCGAGCGATCGGTCGCCCCCGTCGAGGTCAGCGACATCGACGCCCGGAACGACCACATCTCGTTCGACGTCGACCAGGTCGGCTCCCCGGTGCTGGTCAAGGCGTCCTACTTCCCCAACTGGCGCGTGAGCGGCGCCGACGGCCCCTACCGCGTGGCGCCGAACCTGATGGTCGTGGTGCCCACCTCCGAGCACGTCGAGCTCACCTACGGGCGCGAGCCGGTCGAGTGGCTCGCGTACGCGCTGACGGCGCTCGGCATCGCGCTGGCCATCCTCCTCGCCACCCGTCCGCCGGTGCGGGGACGGCCGGAACCGATCGACCCGCTGGCGATGCCGGAGGGCTGGCCACCCGAGCCCCCGGAGCCGTCGACTCCCCAGCACCTCGTCCCGTGAGCGAGCGGCTCCGGCGGCTTGCCGTGGTGGCCCTCGTGCCCACGGCGGTCGACATCGGCCTGCTCGTCGCGCTGCGCCAAGGGCTCGGCTGGATCCTCGTCCTGGCCGACCTGGCGGCGATCGCGGTGGCGTCGGTGCTGTCCTACGGGCTGCACCGCCGGATGACCTTCCGGTCCGATCCGTTCGTGCGCTGGGTGCGCATGCCCGGCGCGTTCGTGGTGGTGGCGTCGCTCGCCGCCCTCGTCGACGTGGCCGTCCTGCGCGGCGTCTTCGCCGCCCACGGCTTCTCCTCCACCCCCGCACTGATCGGCGCCAAGGTGGTGGCGCTGGCGGTGGCGGCCACCGTGCGCTTGATCCTCTACCGGGCCGTGCTGCTCAGCGCAGTCCGCCGCTCGCTCCACGAGCGGGTGGCGCGCCCTCCCGCCCCTGGCGTCCTGCGGGCGTCCGTGATCGTGCCGGCCCTCGACGAGGCGGCCGGCATCGGGGCGACGATCGCCGCGATCCGCGCCGCCCTCGGCGAGGTCGCGGAGGACGGGGGACTGGAGATCGTCGTCGTCGACGACGGCTCGACGGACGGCACCGCGGACGCGGCGTTGGCGGGCGGGGCCGACCAGGTCATCGGGTTGCCCGAGAACCGCGGCAAGGGCGCCGCCATCCGGGCGGGCGTCGAAGCGGCCCGCGGCCGCACCGTCGCCTTCACCGACGCCGACCTCGCCTACGCGCCCGATCAGCTCCTCACGGTGATCGGCGAGGTGGAGACGGGTTGGGACGTGGCGGTGGGCAACCGCCGCCACCCGGACACGGTCAGCGTGCGGAGTGCCGGCGCGCTGCGCGGCCTCGGCAGCCGCGCCATCAACCTCCTCGCCATGGGCGTCTTGCTCAGCCACCCCCACGACACCCAGTGCGGGCTCAAGGCGTTCCGCTCCGACGTCGCCAAGACCGTGTTCGGCCTGGGCCGCGTCGACCGGTTCGCGTTCGACATCGAGGTGCTCCACCTCGTCGAGCGCCACGGGTTCTCCGTGGCCGAGGTGCCGGTGCGCCTCATGACGGGGGAGCGCTCCACCGTGCGGCTCGCGCGCGACACGATGCGCCTCCTCCGGGACCTGTGGCGCATCCGCCACTGGTCGGCCACCGGCGCCTACGAGCTGGACCTGCCGGTCAGCGGCGGCCACCGTCACGTCGTCGTAGTCACCGGTCGTCGCACGGGCCGCGGGAGCGCTTCGGGCGACGTGTCGATCTCGTCGAGGGTGATGTCACCGGCCAGCACCTGCCGCTTCCACTCGTCGTGCTCGCCTTGGCGCTCGACGAACTCGGGCATGACCTCGGTGGCGAACAGCTCGAGGCTGGCGCAGATGTCGTCGTGCGTGTTGCGGCCGGCCTGGTTGAGGAGGATCACCTGGTCGACGTGCGACGCTTCGAACTTGCGGAGCTTGGTGCGGATCGTCTCCGGCGACCCGATGAGCCCACCGGCGTGCATCTTCTCGAACTGCGGGGTGCGTCGGAACGCCTGGTACTCCTCCCACAGGTTGATGCTCCCGGGCTCGCCGGGCACCCGCGTGGAGTAGAAGCGCAGCGCGAACGCGAAGAACGTCCAGCCGTCGGCCTTCTCGTGCGCCTCCTCGTCCGTCTCGCAGCACATGAAGCCGCAGACCACCGCGATGTTCGGGTTGGTGGCGTAGTCGGCGATGCGCTCGAGCCGCTTCGTGTAGGCGTTGTAGTAGGCCGCGACCCACGCGTTGGCCTCGTCGGCGCTGACGAACTGGAAGCCGAGCGCACCCATGCCCCACTGGCCGGCCGCCTCGATCGTGTCGCGCTGGCTGCACGCCACCCAGAGCGGCGGGTGGGGCTTCTGCAACGGCTTGGGCAGCACGTTGCGCATCGGGAAGTCGAAGAAGGGCCCGTGGTACTCCACGCCTTCGTCACCGAACATCGGGATCAACGCCTTGACCGCGTCCTCCCACACCGCTCGCTTGTCGCGGAAGCGGCGGTCGAACGGGTGCAGCTCGGTGGTGGTGGAGCCCTCGCCGATGCCGAGCTCGACGCGCCCGTCGCTCACGAGGTCGAGGGTGGACACGCGCTCGGCGACGCGGGCCGGGTGGTTGGTGGTCAGCTGGATGATGCCGTGGCCGAGCCGTATCTGCGTCGTGCGCTGGCTGGCCGCCGCCAGGAACACCTCGGGGGCCGAGGAGTGCGAGTACTCCTCGAGGAAGTGGTGCTCGACCTCCCAGGCGTAGTGGTAGCCGAGCCGATCGGCGAGCTCGATCTGGTCGAGCGACTGCTTCACCAGCCGGTACTCGCTGTCGGACTCCCAGGGCCTCGGGAGCTGGTGCTCGTAGAAGATCCCGAACTTCATGCGGTGATCATGCCCCGTCGGCGGCCCGGGGGTGCCGAGGCGCGCCAGTAGGGTGACCGCCCGATGCCCGACCTCGACGCGATCTTCAAGGCCTACGACATCCGAGGCGTCACCCCCGACCAGCTCGACGCCGACGTGGCGCGGGCCGTTGGCGAGGCGTTCGCGGTCTTCGTGCAGGGCCAGGTCGGTGGGGCGAGGAAGGTGCTCGTCGGGCGCGACATGCGCGCGTCCGGTGTCGACCTGGCCGCGGCCTTCTCCGACGGCGTGCGAGCGCAGGGCATCGACGTCGTCGACCTGGGCCTGGCGTCCACCGACCTCGTGTACTTCGCGGCGGGGAAGCTCGACGCGCCGGCCGCGATGTTCACCGCCTCGCACAACCCAGCGCAGTACAACGGCATGAAGCTGTGCCTGGCGGGCGCCAAGCCGATCGGCGTGGACACCGGGCTCGGCGAGATCAAGCGGATGGCGGCGGAGGGCGTGCCAGCCGGCGCGGGGCCCGCGGGCGGCTTCGAGTCGCTCGACCTGCTCCGCGCCTTCGGCGAGCACGTCCGCTCGTTCGTCGACCAGACGGTGCTGCGCCCGCTCAAGGTCGTGGCCGACACGGCCAACGGCATGGGCGGCCTCGTGGTGCCGGCCGTGTTCGAGGGCCTGCCCGTCGACCTCGAGGTCCTCTACGCCGAGCTCGACGGCAGCTTCCCCAACCACCCGGCCGACCCGATCCAGGTCGAGAACCTGCGCGACCTGCAAGCCCGTGTCCTCGCGGTCGGCGCCGATGTCGGCTTGGCGTTCGACGGCGACGCGGACCGGGTGTTCCTCGTCGACGAGCTCGGGGAGCCGGTGTCCGGGTCCACCACCACGGCCATCGTGGCGGTCGGGGTGCTCGAGAAGAACCCCGGCGCCACGATCCTCCACAACTGCATCTGCTCCAAGGCCGTGCCCGAGGTGATCCGCGAGCATGGCGGCACGCCCGTCCGCACGAAGGTGGGCCACAGCTACATCAAGGCGGTGATGGCCGAGACGGGTGCCGCCTTCGGCGGGGAGCACTCCGCGCACTACTACTTCCGCGACAACTAGCGGGCCGACTCCGGCTCGATCGCGGCGCTGCTCGTGCTGGAGCAGCTCGCGAAGGCGGGCGTGCCGCTGTCGGAGCTGCGCCGCCCGTTCGACCGCTACGCGGCCTCCGGCGAGATCAACAGCACCGTCGCCGACCCCGCCGCGGTGATCGAGCGGGTGGCGGCCACCTACCCCTCGGAGGCGCAGGACCGGCTCGACGGGCTCACCGTCGACCTCGGTGATTGGTGGTTCAACCTGCGGGCCTCCAACACGGAGCCCCTGCTCCGACTCAACCTCGAAGCGCCCGATGCGGCAATGTGTGCAGCGAAGGTCGCCGAGGTCCAAGCCCTCATCGACGCCGCCTGATCCAAGGAGTCCCACCCCATGGCCCTCGACCCCCAGCTGCTCGAGATCCTCGCCTGCCCCGACGACAAGGGCCCGCTCCTGTACTTCGAGGACGAGGACGCGCTCTACAACCCACGGCTCAAGCGCCGCTACGCCATCAAGGACGACATCCCGATCATGCTGATCGATGAGGCCGAGACCGTGGCGGACACCGAGCACGAGCGCCTCATCGCCAAGGCGGACGCCCAGGGCATCCAGCCGACCTTCGAGGCCTAGGACATGCGGCTCCGGGCGTCGCTTCGCTCCTGCCTCCGCCTGTCCGGCGGGACCGCTGTCCCGCTAGGTCCCACCGGGGTCCCGGGATGACCGGCCTTCTGGACTCGGTCGGCATGTTCGACCTCGCGGCCGCCCTCCCCGAGCAGGTGGCGGCCGCCGCGATCCTCGGCGCCGAGGTCGACGGGCTCCCCGAGCACGACGACATCGAGAACGTGGTCGTCCTCGGCATGGGTGGGAGCGGCGTGGCCGGCGACGTGCTGGCGGCCGTGGCCGGGCCGTTCATGCCCGTGCCCGTCACCGTGGTGAAGGGGTACGAGGCGCCCTCGTCGGTCGGCGACGGCACGCTCTGCTTCGCCATCTCGTACTCGGGTGACACCGAGGAGACCCTCGAGGCGGCGCAGGCGGCGGCGGCCGCCGGCGCGCGACATGGTGGTCTTGTCGACGGGCGGAGCGCTCGGCGAGCTGGCCCGGTCGTGGGACGCGCCGCACATCGTGCTGCCGGAGTGCCCGATGCCCCGCGCCGGCGTCGGGTCGGTCAGCATCCCGCCGCTCATCGTGCTCGAGCGGGTGGGGCTGTTCCCCGGTGCCAGCCAGTACGTCGCCGACGCCGTCGACCAGATGAAGCGCCGGCGCGACAAGCTCATCGTCGACGGCGGCCCGGCGCAGTCCATCGCCCGCGAGATCGGCCGCACGATGCCAGTGGCCTACGGCGGCGACGCCCTCGGGGCGAGTGGCGGCCTACCGCTTCAAGTGCCAGGTCAACGAGAACGCCAAGGCGCCCGCCTTCTGGTCGGCGCTGCCGGAGATGGCGCACAACGAGATCTGCGGCTGGGGCCAGCACGGCGACGTCACCCGCCAGGTGATGACCGTGGTCCGGTTCCGCCACGCCTTCGAGCACCCGCAGGTCGCCCGGCGCTTCGAGCTCACCTACGACATCATCGACGAGGTCGTCCACGCCATCATCGACATCGAGGCAGCCGGCGAGGGTGCGCTGGCCCAGCTCCTCGACCTCGTGATCCAGGGCGACTTCGTGAGCCTCCACATGGCGGCCGAGGCCGGCGTCGACCCGGGGCCCATCCCGGTGCTGATGGACCTGAAAGCGGCGCTCGCCCGCTGAGGTCACTATCCTGGCGGGCCGGGCTGATCAGGGTGCTGCCTGCTGCAGCCAGCCCTCCCGCACACCACGAACTGCGCGCCGCCCTCGGCGCGCCCGCACGGAGGAACCCATGACGAACAACCCTGATCAGGACTTCAAGGTCGCCGACCTCTCCCTCGCCCCCTGGGGCCGCAAGGAGATCGAGCTGGCCGAGGTGGAGATGCCCGGCCTGATGGCCCTGCGGGCCGAGTTCACCGACAGCCAGCCGCTCAAGGGCGCCCGCATCACCGGCTCGCTCCACATGACCATCCAGACCGCGGTGCTCATCGAGACGCTCACCGCCCTCGGCGCCCAGGTGCGCTGGGTCAGCTGCAACATCTTCTCCACCCAGGACCAAGCCGCGGCCGCGGTCGCGGTGGGTCCGGAGGGCACCGTGGCCGAGCCCAAGGGCGTCCCGGTGTTCGCCTGGAAGGGCGAGACGCTGGAGGAGTACTGGTGGTGCACCGAGCAGGTGCTGTCGTGGCCCGACGGCGGCGGCCCGAACATGATCCTCGACGACGGTGGCGACGCCACCCTCCTCGTGCACAAGGGCGTCGAGTTCGAGAAGGCGGGCGTCGTGCCCGACGCCACCGACGACGATCCCGAGGAGTGGGGCGTCATCATCGACACCCTCAAGCGCTCGCTCGCCGAGGACCCGAACCGGTGGACCACGATCGCCAGCGGCATCAAGGGCGTCACCGAGGAGACCACCACCGGCGTCCACCGGCTCTACCAGATGTTCGAAGCCGGTCAGCTGCTGTTCCCGGCCATCAACGTCAACGACTCGGTCACCAAGTCGAAGTTCGACAACCTCTACGGCTGCCGCCACAGCCTCATCGACGGCATCAACCGCGGTGTCGACGTCATGCTCGGCGGCAAGGTGGCCGTGGTCTGTGGCTACGGCGAGGTCGGCAAGGGCTGCGCCCAGTCCCTCCGCGGCCAGGGCTGCCGAGTGATCGTCACCGAGATCGACCCGATCTGCGCGCTGCAGGCGGCGATGGAGGGCTACGAGGTCAACACCCTCGAGGCCGTGCTCGGCACCGCCGACATCTTCATCACCACCACGGGCAACAAGGGCATCATCAGCGCCGAGCACATGGCGAAGATGAAGCACAACGCCATCGTCGGCAACATCGGTCACTTCGACAACGAGGTCGACATCGCCGGCCTCGAGCGCCAGAGCGACGTGCGCAAGATCGAGATCAAGCCGCAGGTGCACGAGTTCGTGTTCCCCGACGGGCACTCGATCATCATGCTGTCCGAGGGTCGCCTGCTGAACCTCGGCAACGCCACCGGCCACCCGAGCTTCGTGATGTCGATGAGCTTCACCAACCAGGTGCTCGCCCAGATCGAGCTCTACACCCGCACCGAGCAGTACCCGCTCGGCGTGTACGTCCTGCCGAAGCTGCTCGACGAGCGCGTCGCCCGGCTCCACCTCGACGCCCTCGGCGTGAAGCTCAGCCCCCTGAGCCAAGACCAGGCCGACTACCTCGGCATCCCGGTCGAGGGCCCGTACAAGCACGAGAACTACCGCTACTAGGCCCAGTCCCGTTCTTGAGTCGGTTTGCTGCGAAGACCGCAGCGAACTGACTCAACAACGAAGGCACATCCATTCTTGAGTCGTCTCGCTGCGAAGACCGCAGCAAGGTGACTCAAGAATCGGGGGGTCGGACATCGACCGCCACGCTCGGTTCGCCGCGGCCTTGACCTCGGCCTACAGGGCTTCCACGTGACCTGGGGGGAGGTCGTCCACCACCGGCCTGCGTGACCGCGCCTCGGGGAGCGTCATCCGGTCGAGGAACCAGTGGACGTTGGGGCCGACCGCGACGGCGAAGACGACCGTGCCGATCCCGACGCTGCCCCCGAGGGCCGCGCCCACCGCCAGCGCGGTGAGCTCGATGCCCGTGCGGACCACTCGCACGGAGCGACCGCGACGGGCGAGGCCGGTCATGAGGCCGTCGCGCGGCCCGGGACCCAGGCCGGCACCGATGTAGAGGCCGCTGCCGGGGCCGAACACGAAGATGCCCAGGACCAGGAAGGCGATCCGCTGCCACAGGGCCTCCGGTGCGTCGACCACCGCGAGGGTGGCGTCGACCACGAGGCCGATCACCACGACGTTCAGCACCGTGCCGAGCCCGGGGCGCTCGCGGATCGGGATCCACAGGAGCAGCACCACCGCGCCGATGAGGATCGTGACGCTCCCGATCGCGATGTCGGTGCGCTCCGAAACGCCCTGGTGGAGCACGTCCCAGGGCGCCAGGCCCAGGTCGGCCCGCACCATCAGCGCGATGCCCATGCCGAACAGCACGAGGCCGCCGAGCAGCCGCGGGACCCGCCGACGCAGCTCGTCGGCGGGCGGGAACGGCAGCATCCCGGCACGCTACGGCGCCGGGATGCTGGGTCCTCCTCGGTTTGGGCGGAGGGTCAGAGGAGGACGCGGATGACCTGCGCCGCGATCGGCGCGGCGTCCTCGCCACCTTCGCTGGTCAGGACGAGGACGCCGTGGGTGGCGCCGGTGGTGTCGGTGAACTCGAGCTCACCGTCGAAGTCACCGAGCACGCCGTCGCCTCGGCCGGTGACGAACGTCTCCGCGATCGGCTCCTGCGTGCCGTCCACGTACAGCCGCACGTTGACGGTGCCCTCGAAGGCGTAGGCGGCGCCGGTGAGCGCCTGCGGGGAGGCGATGGTGTCACCGGTCGCGGGCGTGGCGAGCCGGATCGAGTCGGTGGTGGCACCGATCACGAACCAGGTGTCGTCCTCGAGCTGGCGCACGAGCACCACGGTCGGCGCGCCTTCCACGAACGGGCGCACCTCGACCTCGCCGGAGCGGCTGTCGCCCTGGGCGAACTCGCCCACGATCGGGCTCGTGAAGCCGAGGAAGTCGGACACGAACGCGGTCGCCACGGCCACTGGGTCGTCGAAGCGCTGCGAGGTGCCGGGGTCGGGGAACACCGGCAGGTCGGGGTCTACGCCCTCGAAGACCGTCGTCGTGGTGGTCGCCTCGGTCGTGGTGGTGCTCTCGGTGGTGGTGGTCTCGTCCGCGGTGGTGCTGGTGCTGTCGGTGGCGACCGGGTCGTCGTCATCGGCGAGCGCGAGGGCGCCGACCACGACGGCGACGATCACCACCACGGCGCCGATGCCGAGGAGCAGGCGGTTGCGGTTGGTGGAGTCGGGCTGGGCATCCATTGCGGGTCTCCTTGGTGGGGGTGGGCTAGGTGAGGGCGACGCGCACGACGGCGAACTGCCAGATCCGGCTGGGCTCGCCGCCCTCGGTGCTGAGGACGATCGATCCGTGGTGCACGCCTTCGCCGAGGTGGCTGAGGTCGCACTCGACCGTGCCGTCGAAGGGGGCGGAGGGTCCGCCGCCCCCCATGACGGTGCCGGTGCCGATCGGCTCGGCGGTGAGGTCGTCGCGGACGGCGACCTGCACGACGCCCTCGAACGCGAGGGCCTCGCCGGTGAGCCGCACGGGGCAGTCGATGTCGGTGCCGGCGGCGGGGGTGTCGATCCGGATGTCGCCGTTGATCGCCCCGAGCACGAACCAGGTGTCGTCCTCGAGCTGGCGGACCAGGACGGTCGACACCGGGCCGTTGCCGACCGGTTGCACGGGGACCTCACCCGACCGGGCGTCACCCGCCTGGTACGCACCGACCACGGGGTCGATCATCCCGACGAAGTCGACCGCGAAGCTGCGGGCGGCGCTCACCGGATCGTCGAAGCGCTGTGCGCTGTCCACTCGGGGCCACACCGGGAGCGCGGGGTCGACGGTCGGCGTGAACGTCGTGGTGGTGGTCGTGCTCTCGGTGGTCGTGGTGGCGACCGTGGTCGTGGTGCTGTCGGCGGTGGTCGTCGTGGTCGTGGTCGGGTCGTTGGCGACCGACCCTTCGTCGTCCCCGGCGAAGGCCACCACGCCGACGACGACGGCGACGATGGCCGCCGCCGACCCGAGGGCGAGGAGCAGGCGGTTGCGGGTGTCGTGGTGCTGGGCGTCCATGAGCTTGTCCTCGATGCGGTGCAGGGCGTCGGGCGACGGCTCGACGCGGCCGGTGCGGGCTTCGATGGCCTGGCGCAGGCGGTCCTCCGGGGTCATCGCAGGTCCTCCAGTCGGTCGGCCAGGGTGGCGAGGCCACGGTGGGCATGGGTCTTGACGGAACCGGCCGAGATGCCGAGGGTGGCGGCGATCTCCGCCTCGGACAGGTCGAGGTAGTAGCGGAGGGCCAGCACCTCCCGCTGCCGGTCGGGGAGCGACGCGCAGGGCGGCGAGCACGCGGGCGTCGTCGCCCGCGAGCTCGTTGGCGTCGGCGGCGGGCGTGGGATCCGGCACGGACTGCAGGTGCCGTCGGGCGACGATCGAACGGCGGACGTGGGACCGGGCGGCGTTCAGCACGGCGCTGCGCAAGTAGGCGGGTAGCCGATCGTCGTCCCGGAGCACGGGCCCCCGCCGCCACACCCGGACGAAGGCGTCCTGGACGAGCTCCTCGCAGCGACCGACGTCGTCGACCAGCAGCGAGGCCAGGCGCACCAGGGAGCGGTAGTGCTCGCGGTAGACGGACTCCAGGTCGGCCGGGACGAACGGCTCGGAGGATCGTCGTCCCTCGCGGGTGCCATGGAGGCCATCATCACCCCGACAGACGCCGGGCTCGTGGATCGCGTTGACAGGGACATGTTTGCTGCGGGCAGTCCCGCTGGCTCCCGCCGCTGGATGGCCACCTGGCCCTCAGCGGGCGTCGCTGCCGCGCCGGGCTGTCACACCCCTGTCCCTACGGTGCGGCGATGCGCCCCCCGCCGGTGCTGCCGGTCCCGCCCGGCCTGGCCACGTGCCGGGCGCTGATGGCCTACGACTCGGCCGCCCGCGAGGCCATCACGGCCCTCAAGAACCGGGGTGAGCGGGCGAGGATCACCGCGCTGGCAGACCAGCTGGCCCACCGGGTGCCGCCGATCGACGGGCTGGTGGTCACCTGGGCACCGACCGGTGCCGGCCGGCGGCGCGCCAGGGGCTACGACCAGGCCGAGCTGCTGGCCCGAGCCGTCGCGCGGCGCCGAGGGCTCCGGGTGGCCTCGCTGCTCCGCCGGCTCCCGGGTCCGGCTCAAGCCGGTCGCTCCGCGGGGGACCGCCGGGCCAACCCGCGCTTCGCGGCCCGGCGTGCGTGCGTCGATCCCGTCCTGCTCATCGACGATGTCGCCACCACGGGGGCCACCCTCAGCGCCGCCGCGGCGGCGCTCCGCACGGCCGGCGTGCCCGAGGTCCACGGCCTCGTCGTGGCCCGAGCACCCGGCCGGTCGGCGCACTAAGGTCCGTGAGCACCACGCGACCCCGGGAGGCATGCCCTTGGAGATCACCGTGAGTGCCCAGCACACCAGCATCTCACCTGCACTGCGGGCGGCGGCCGAAGAGAAGATCGGCCGCCTCAGTCGTTTTCTGGATGGGATGGAACGCGCCGAGGTGCACTTCTCCGAGGAGCACAACCCCCGCATCACGGCCAAAGAGGTGTGTGAGGTGAGCCTGGAAGGCCACGGGCACCACGTCCGCTGTCGGGTGGCGGCCACCGACGGGTTCGCCGCCGTCGATCTGGCGGTGGAGAAGCTCGAGCACCAGCTCTACAAGCTCAAGAGCAAGCAGGTGCCTCGCAAGGCCCGCCGCACGGAGGCCGAGCCGGTCGTGGCCGACGACGATGACCAGGAGCTGGTCGACCACCTCTGACCGCAGCCGGGCGCGGCTGCGCCAATCTGGGCCGGAGTGGCAAAGCCGGAAGATCGAGGCGGGGGTGACGCGGCGCGGGCCATGCCCGACCACGGGCCGCGGGTGACACCCGGGCTATCCTCCTTGGACTAGCCCGGTAGCGGACGGCCGGGCAGGCCTAGAGGGGGGACATGGCCGCCGACGCTGAGGGTGCCGAATCAACCGCACATGCCGGGTCCGACGCGATCCGGGTGATGATCTGCGACGACCATGCACTGTTCCGGCGCGGGCTGATCATGGTGCTCGAATCCGAGGAAGGGGTCGAGGTCGTCGGCGAGGCCGAGGACGGCGAGGAGGCGATCCGCAAGGCCGAGGAGCTGGCTCCCGACGTCGTCCTCATGGACGTCCGCATGCCGAAGGTCAGCGGCATCGAGGCCACCCGGGCCATCGCCGAGGTGGTGCCGTCCGCCAAGATCCTCATGCTCACGGTGAGCGACGAGGAAGACGACCTCTACGACGCCATCAAGGCCGGGGCCACGGGCTACCTGCTCAAGGAGATCTCCATCGAGGAGGTCGCCAGCGCGATCCGGGCCGTGGTGAGCGGGCAGAGCCTCATCTCCCCGTCGATGGCGTCGAAGCTCCTCACCGAGTTCACGAACCTGGCCAAGAAGGCGGACGAGCGGCAGGCCGTGCCCACGCCGCGCCTCACCGAACGTGAGCTCGAGGTGCTGAAGCTCGTCGCCCAGGGGATGAGCAACCGGGAGATCGCCGGGGAGCTCTACATCTCCGAGAACACCGTGAAGAACCACGTGCGCAACATCCTCGAGAAGCTCCACCTGCACTCGAGGATGGAGGCCGTCGTCTACGCGGTCCGCGAAAAGCTCCTCGACATCAGGTAGCTAGCCTCGGGGGATGGCAGCCCCCGGTGGTGCAGGGCCGATCGGGCCGTTCCCAGCCGGGATCGACACCCCAGAGACCCAGGAGGAGTACGACAAGCTGCGCCGGCGGCTCCTGTGGACCATGCCGTCGGGGCTGTACGTGGTCGGGTCGCGCGACGGCGATCGCCGCAACGCCATGACGCTCAGCTGGGCCACGCAGGTGTCCTTCGACCCCAAGCTGCTCGGCATCGGTGTGGAGAAGACGGCCTTCACCCACGAGCTGATCGCCGCCGGTGGCGCCTTCAGCCTCTGCACGATCGACCGGGAGGACCGCGCCATCGTGCGGAAGCTCACCAAGCCGGTGGAGGTGGACGAGGCGGCGGGCACGCTCAACGGCTTCGCCTTCCACGATGCCCCGGTCACCGGGGTGCCCGTGCTCGACCAGGCGGTGGCGTGGGTGGAGTGCGAGGTGCGGAACCCGGTCGACTGCGTCGGCCACACCTTCTTCATCGGCGAGGTGGTCGCCAGCGGGTTCCAGAAGGACGAGGGCACCGACGTGCTCCGGATGGAGGACACCCGAATGAGCTACGGCGGATGATCCCCGTACACTCGGACGCCGTATGAGCGTCTTCGACAAGATCCTCCGCTCTGGCGAGGGCAAGAAGCTGAAGGCCCTGCAGGCGCTGGTGCCGGACATCACCGCGCTCGAGCCGTCGATGGAGGCCCTCTCTGACGCCGCCCTCCAGGCCAAGACCGGGGAGTTCCGGTCGCGCCTCGACAACGGCGAGGACCTCGACGACATCCTGATCGAGTCGTTCGCCGTCGTCCGGGAAGCCGGCAAGCGGGTGCTCGGCCAGCGCCACTACGACGTGCAGCTCATCGGCGGCGCCGCGCTGCACTTCGGCTGGATCGCCGAGATGAAGACCGGCGAGGGCAAGACCCTCGTGTCCACCTTGCCCGTGTACCTGAACGGGCTGGGCGGCCAGGGCACCCACCTGATCACCGTGAACGAGTACCTCGCCCGCCGTGACTCCGAGTGGATGGGTCGGCTGCACCGGTGGCTGGGGCTCGAGGTGGGTCTCATCGTGCCGGGCGAGAACGATCCCGACCACAAGCGCAAGCAGTACGCCGCCGACATCACCTACGGCACCAACAACGAGTTCGGGTTCGACTACCTCCGCGACAACATGGCCATGTCCCGCGCCCGGCAGACGCAGCGCGGCCACAGCTACGCCATCGTCGACGAGGTCGACTCGATCCTCATCGACGAGGCCCGCACCCCGCTGATCATCTCGGGCCGCGTCGCCGACGCCGCGCAGCTGTACTACAAGTTCGCCACCATCGTCCGCAGCCTCCGACCCGAGGAGGACTACGACGTCGACGAGGCCAAGCGCACGGTGTCGCCCACCGAGGACGGCATCGAGAAGGTCGAGCAGGCGCTCGGCATCGACAACCTCTACGACGGCGTCGCCCAGAACCTCGTCCACCAGCTCCAGGCCGCGCTGCGCGCCAAGGAGCTGTTCAAGCGGGACAAGGACTACATCATCACCAACGGCGAGGTGAAGATCGTCGACGAGTTCACCGGTCGCATCCTCGAGGGACGCCGCTGGTCCGAGGGCCTCCACCAGGCCGTCGAGGCCAAGGAGGGCGTGAAGATCAAGGAGGAGAACCAGACCCTCGCCACGATCACCCTCCAGAACTACTTCCGCATGTACGAGAAGCTGGCGGGCATGACGGGCACCGCCTCCACGGAGGCGGCCGAGTTCGCCAACACGTACGACCTCCAGGTCGTGCCGGTGCCCACCAACAAGCCCACGGCGCGCGACGACGCCGGCGACCTCATCTACAAGACCGAGGACGGCAAGTTCGGCGCGGTGGTCGACGACATCGCCGAGCGCTACGAGGCCGGCCAGCCCGTGCTCGTCGGCACCATCTCGGTCGAGAAGTCCGAGAAGCTCTCGCGGATGCTCGAGAAGCGCGGCATCACCCACGAGGTGCTCAACGCCAAGCAGCACACGCGAGAGGCGGAGATCGTGGCGCAGGCCGGCCGCCTCCAGGGCGTCACCGTCGCCACCAACATGGCCGGTCGAGGCGTCGACATCCTCCTCGGCGGCAACCCGGAGATCCTCGCCAAGCGCGACCTCCACGGCCAGGAGATCGACCTCGAGAGCGAGGAGGGCCGTGCCCAGCTGCTCGCCCTCGAGGAGACGTACGCGAAGGACATGCAGGCCGAGGGCGACAAGGTGCGCGAGCTCGGCGGGCTCTACGTGCTCGGCACCGAGCGCCACGAGTCCCGCCGGATCGACAACCAGCTCCGTGGCCGCGCCGGCCGCCAGGGCGACCCGGGCGAGAGCCGCTTCTACTTGTCGCTCGAAGACGACCTCATGCGCCTCTTCGCCACCGGCGCCATCAACTGGGTGATGGGCAAGGCTCTGCCCGACGATGTGCCTCTCGAGGCGAAGATGGTGTCGAAGGCGATCGAGCGAGCGCAGACCACCGTCGAGCAGAAGAACGGCGAGATCCGCAAGAACGTCCTCAAGTACGACGAGGTCATGAACGCCCAGCGCAAGGTGATCTACGCCCTGCGCGACCAGATCCTCGACGAGGCCGACCTCCGCGAGAAGATCCTCGAGCGAGCACCTCCCCGAGGCGGTCGAGGCGCTCGTCGGCACGTACTGCGTGGCCGACTACCACGAGGAGTGGGACATCGACGGGCTCCACGCCGAGGTCCTCACGTACTGGCCGTCATCGCTCACGACCGAGCAGCTCGACGGCCGTACGGAGCACCGACGACCTCTACGAGCTGCTCGTCGACGACGCCATCACGCACTACGAGAAGCGCGAGAGCGAGCTCGGCGCCGACGTGATGCGCCAGGTCGAGCGGCAGGTGATGCTCAAGATCATCGACACGAAGTGGCGCGAGCACCTCTTCGAGATGGACTACCTCCAGGAGGGCATCAACCTCCGGGCCATGGGCCAGAAGGACCCGCTCACCGAGTGGCAGCGCGAGGGCTACGAGATGTTCGGGATGATGATGAAGGGCATCGCGCAGGACCTCGTCCGCTACGTGATGCACGTGCAGGTCACGGTGCAGCAGCCCACGCCGGCCCCCGCGGTCGGCACCGACTTCAACCAGCCCGCCGGCAACGGGGCGACGCCCAGCATCGGCGGCGACGAGCCGCGCGTGCAGAACATGCAGTACTCCGCGCCCGACGACCCAGGTGCCGGAGGGGGCATGGCCGCCGCCGCTCGCAGCGTGGCCGCCGAGGCCGGCCCGGCCGCCGCGCCCGCCGCGGTGGCCGACCAGCCCGCCACCATGACGCCCGGTGGTGAAGTCCGAGTGGGACAAGACGCCGCGCAACGCGCCGTGCCCGTGTGGGAGCGGCAAGAAGTTCAAGCTCTGCCACGGCAAGGCCTGAGGCGGGTCGGTGCGCGACTTCTCCGACGCGCTCGAGCTCACGCGCAAGCGGATCGGTGACGCGGCCGCGTACCTGAAGATCGAGGAGCTGCGGGCCCGCCGGCCGCTCCTCGAGACCGAGGCGTCGCGGCCGGACCTCTGGGACGACGCCGGACGTGGCCAAGCGCGTCACCGGTGAGCTGAGCGTGGTGATCGACGACCTCGAGCAGTACGAGCGGCATCGTCGCGCAAGCTCGAGGACGCCGAGACGCTCCACGAGCTGGCCCGGGAGGTCGACGACGAGACGCAGGAGGCCGAGATCGAGGCGCGCCCTCACGTCGCTCGACCGCGAGCTCCGCGCGCCTCGAGCTGCGGTCGATGTTCTCCGGCGAGCACGACGAGCGCGACGCGCTGTGCACGATCCAGGCGGGGGAGGGCGGCGCCGACGCGCAGGACTGGGCCGAGATGCTCTACCGGATGTACGTGCGCTGGGCCGAGCGGCGCGGCTTCGAGGTCGAGGAGGAGGGGTCGACGCCCGGCTCGGAGGCCGGTCTGTCGTCGGTGGAGTTCCTCGTGAAGGGTCGCTACGCGTACGGCTACCTGCAGGCCGAGCGCGGCGTGCACCGACTCGTGCGCATGAGCCCGTTCAACGCGCAGGGCAAGCGCCAGACGGCCTTCGCGGCGCTCGACGTGGTGCCCGTGCTCCACGAGGACGAGGTCCAGATCGAGGTCGACGAGTCGGACATCAAGATGGACGTGTTCCGCGCGTCAGGTGCGGGCGGCCAGCACATCAACAAGACGTCGTCGGCCGTGCGGCTCACCCACGTGCCGACGGGGATCGTCGTGTCCTGCCAGATCGAGCGCTCGCAGCTCCAGAACCGCGCCAAGGCCATGACGATGCTCAAGGTCCGCCTGGCCGACCTCGAGCGCCAGAAGCGCGAGGACGAGCTGGCCGGCATCCGCGGCGAGCAGCAGCGGGTGGGGTTCGGCAGCCAGATCCGCAGCTACGTGCTGCAGCCGTACCAGATGGTGAAGGACCTGCGGACCGAGCACGAGGCCGGAAACGTGCAGGGCGGTGCTCGACGGCGACCTCGATCCGTTCATGGAGGCGTACCTGCAATGGCGCCGCGCGACGGCCACCTCGTAACCTGATCGCAATGTTCCGGCAACCGCCGGAGTGCCGCGAACACCACTGAGGGCGCTGGTACCCTCGCCTCCGCCCATGATCAAGCTCGAGAACGTCTCCAAGGTGTACAAGGGCGAGGTCGTCGCCCTGAGCGACGCCACCGTCGAGATCGAGAAGGGCGAGTTCGTCTTCCTCGTCGGGGCCTCGGGCTCGGGCAAGTCCACCTTCCTGCGGCTGGTCAACAAGGAGGAGTCGCCGGAGCACGGGCCGGATCTTCGTGGCCGGCAAGGACATCGCCACGCTGTCGTCCTGGAAGGTGCCCGTACCTCCGCCGCAACATCGGCTCGGTCTTCCAGGACTTCAAGCTGCTCACCAACAAGAACGTCTACGAGAACGTGGCCTTCGCGCTCGAGGTGATCGGCCGTCCGCGCCACGTCGTGAAGACGCAGGTCCCGGCCATCCTCGAGCTCGTCGGCCTGAGCAAGAAGATGGGCAACTTCCCCAACGAGCTCTCCGGCGGCGAGCAGCAGCGGGTGTCGATCGCCCGCGCGTTCGTCAACCGGCCGCTGATCCTCCTGGCCGACGAGCCCACCGGCAACCTCGATCCCGCGACCTCCGTCGGCATCATGCGCCTGCTCGACCGGATCAACCGCACCGGCACCACGGTGCTCATGGCCACCCACGACCGCTCCATCGTCGACACCATGCGCCGGCGCGTGATCGAGCTCGACCGGGGCTCGATCATCCGCGACCAGAGCCGCGGCGTCTACGAGTGACCCCCCACTGAACCCATGGCCATCAAGCTCGACTACGTCGCCCGCGAGACCGCGACCAACCTCACCCGCAACGTCACCCTCACGCTGGCGTCGATCCTCACCGTGGTGGTGTCGCTCACGCTGTTCGGCTCCGCCTTCATGCTGCAACCAGGGCGTCAACAACGCCAACGACCGCTTCAAGGGCGGCATCGAGTTCATCGTCTACATGCAGCCCGACGGTCACGCGAGGCACAGAAGGACTCGATCGAGCGACGACCTCGAGGCCAACCCCGACGTCAAGGAGACGGCATCACCTACGTCAACCAGGACGAGACGTACGAGGAGTTCAAGCGACCTCTTCCAGGACTCACCGCAGCTGATCGAGACCGTCACGCCCGAGATCCTCCCGCCGTCGTTCCGGGTCGCGCCCACGGTGCAGGACCCCGACGTCGTGCAGGCGCTCGGTGACCAGTTCAAGACCAAGCCGGGCGTCTACGACGTCGTGTTCGCCTTCGAGGTGGTCAAGCGGATCCAGGAGACGTTCAACAAGATCGGCGTGCGGTTCCTCCTGGCGGCCGGGCTGCTGCTCCTCGCCGCGCTCATGCTCATCCTCAACACGATCCGGGTGGCGATGTTCGCCCGGCGCCGCGAGATCGAGGTGATGAAGCTCGTCGGCGCCACCAACTGGTTCATCCGCGTGCCGTTCATCGTGGAGGGCATCATCCAGACCCTCATCGGCGCGGCCGTGGCCGTGGCGTCGATGACGTTCGTGATCCGCCCGTTCATCGACGAGCTCTCGCAGGACAAGGTCCTGCCGATCTTCCAGGGCTTCGAGGTCACCGACGGCAACCTCGTGTTCACCAACCTGTTGGTGGTCGCGGTCGCCGTGCGTGATCGGCGCGATCGGCTCCGCCGTCGCGGTCAGCCGCTTCCTCGACGTCTAGGGCGAGAGGTTCAGCCGAAGCCGTCGGCGGTGCTGCTGTAGCTCTCGCTGGCGGCGTCGCCGAGCACGCTGACCGCGATCACGCAGACCACGAGGATGAGGGCCAGCAGCAGGGCGTACTCGACGAGCGAGGCACCCCGGTCGTCGTCTCGCTCCGGAAGCGTGGCAGCGAGCCAGGTGCGCAATGTCGATGAAGGCGATGGCCATCGGTCCACCTCGGGAACGTGGGGTTGGTCGTCAGTGAGATCGACCTCATCGTGCACTGGCCTTGAGACTTTCCGACCTAGGTCGAACGGCCCATTTCGCCCTCCGGCACTGCCGCATCTCCCGCCGTGGCACCATCCGGACATGCCGTACACCACGATCGCCACCGACCTGGCCGACCGGATCCTCACGATCACCCTCGACCGCCCGGATCGCCTGAACGCCTTCACCGTGCCCATGCAGCGGGAGCTGTGCCAGGCGCTCGACGAGGTCGACGCCGACCCTGAGGTCCGCGTGGTGGTGGTCACCGGGCGCGGGCGGGGCTTCTGCGCGGGCGCCGACCTGGCGTCGGGCGGCGACACGTTCGATGTGGACGCCGGCAGCCCCGCCACCGGTTCGAGCGGGCCGTCGCGAGCCCACCGCGACGAGGGCGGTCTGCTCACGCTGCGGCTCTACGCCTGCACCAAGCCGGTGATCGCGGCCATCAACGGCCGGCGGTGGGGGTGGGGGCCACCATGACGCTGCCGATGGACATCCGCCTGGCCAGCGAGACCGCTCGGTTCGGGTTCGTGTTCGCGCGGCGCGGGATCGTGCCCGAGGCCTGCTCGTCCTGGTTCCTGCCGCGCGTCGTGGGCATCAACACCGCGCTGGAGTGGACGATGACCGGGCGGGTGTTCGATGCCGCCGAGGCCCTCGACCGCGGGCTCGTGCGGTCCGTGCACCCGCCGGACGAGCTGCTGCCTGCCGCCTACGAGATCGCCCGGGAGATCGCCGCCAACACCTCGGCGGTGTCGGTGGCGATGACGCGCCAGATGCTGTGGCGGATGCTCGGGGAGGACCACCCGATGGCGGCCCACCGCGTCGACTCGCCGGCCATCGCGAACCTCGGCCGCTCGAACGACGCCCGCGAAGGCGTGGTGTCGTTCCTCGAGAAGCGCCCCGCCGTCTTCACGGACGTCGTCCCCGACGACATCCCGGGCCCGTGGCCGTTCTGGGAGGAACCCGAGTTCTGAGGGCACGGGCGCGGCGAGGCCGGCGGGATGCCGCCGTGCCGATCGCCGGCTGAGGCAATAGGTCCCGCGGCTCGGCTGTCGAGGCGATGCGTCCCGCATGTGGGACCAATCGCCTCGGGACATGCTGCCGACCGGGACCTATTGCCTCGGCGAGAGCGCCAGCGGGCTGGGCGGGTAGCCGCCGGCGGCCATGACCGCTTCGCCCCAGGGCTGGAGCAGGCTGGCCAGCTCCTGGAGGTCGGCGCCGAGCGCCTCGACGGCGGGCGCCATCTGGGCGTCGGTGGCCAGCTCGATCTCCTCGCGGAACGCGCGGCCCGCTCTCGGTGAGCGTGCCGTCGGCGAGGTGGCCGGCGGCGACCAGGCGCGCCTCGGCGGCGTCGAGCTGGGCGTCGCTCCACGCCCGGGTGCGGACGTAGGTGCGGGTGGGCATGCCCCAGTACGGCTCGGTGAGCAGGCCGATCTCCGTGGCGTCGAGCCCCGCCGCCACCCACGCGGCGATGTGGCTGTCGCCCCGGAACTCGCGGAGGCGGTCGCCGAGCCGGAACAGGTCGCCGAGCGGCGTGCCCGGCAGGGGTTGGGACGAGCGTGCCGGCGAACAGGGCCCGGCCCCAGGGCTCGAGCGGCGCGACGGCGCGGGCGAGCAGCTCGTTGGCGCGGTCGATGCCGTCGGGCGCGGCGCCGAGGATGCGCTCGAGCTGCTCGACGGCGCCGGTCAGCCGCTCGTCTGCGATGGTGGCGGCGTCGGTGAGGCTCCAGCCGAACGTGACGGACGGGACGACGGCCTCCACGTTGAACACGCCGAAGGCGGCGGCCACCAGCTCGCCGGGCGCCTGGCCGAGGGCCGAGCCCCGGCTCGTGAAGTAGGCGGGGCCGTCGGGCAGCGCCACGCCGCCGGCGATCTCGCCGGGGCTCCCGCTGAAGCCGAGGGCGGCGTAGCGCTCGTGGCACTCGGGGGCGAAGTACACCTGGCCGACGAGCGGCTCGATGAGCCGGGCGATGAGCCGAGCTCCGTCGCGCACCTCTTCGGTGGCGGCTGTGGTCGGCATGGCTGGTCCCCCCGGATCGTCGGCGTGGCGTGGGACCCTACAAGCCGTGCCCGCGCCGCGACCGCCCGCCCGTCGGGCGACCTGCTGCTGCTGGCCGTCGCCGTGGCGGCGGTGTCGACCGTCGGCGCCGCTGATCGCCGGCGCGGACGCGCCGACGCTGGCCATCGCGTTCTGGCGCAACGCGCTCAGCCTGCCGGTGCTCGGCGCTGTGGCTGCTGGCCCGGCGCGACGAGCGGGCCGGCTGGCGGCAGCGCTCGCCGCGCGATCGGCGGCTGCTCGCGCATCTCGGGCGCGCTGCTGGCCGCCCACTTCGCCACGTGGGTGCCGAGCCTGTCGTTCACGTCGGTGGCGTCGTCGGTCGCCCTGGTGGCCACCCAGCCGGTGTGGGCGGCGCTCATCGCCCGCCACCGGGGCGAGCGCATCCACCGCGGCACCTGGATCGGCATCGGCCTGGCGCTCGCCGGCACGCTGCTCCTCACCGGCGTCGACCTCTCGATCTCGGGGCGGGCGCTGTTCGGCGACCTGCTGGCGCTGGTCGGCGGCATGTTCGCGGCCGCCTACGTCACCGTCGGCGCCGACGTGCGCCGGCACGTGTCGACCGCTGTCCTACGCGCTGGCCTGCTACGCCACCGCCGCGCGTCCTGCTCCTCGGCTCTGTGCGTCGCATCGGGCCAGGCCCTCGTCGGGTTCGACCGGGACACGTGGCTCGCCATCGGCGGGCTGGTGCTCGGGCGCCCAGCTCCTCGGTCACACGCTCGTGAACCGCGTGCTGCGCAGCATCAGCCCCACGGCCGTGTCGGTGGCGATCCTCTTCGAGATCCTCGGCGCCACCGCTCATCGCCCGGGTCGCCTTCGGCGAGACGCCGCCCGCCGGCGCGTGGCCGGCGGCGCCTGCTGATCGTCGCCGGGGTGGTGGTCGTCGTCCGCTCGGACCAAGATGCCTCCGATCTCGTCGAGCCCGGAGGAGTGCTCACGTGACGGCCAGCCCCGCTTCGTGCCGGTGCTCGAGCTGCCCGACGACTGGTCGGGCGCCATCACCGTCGTCGTGCGCGACGGGCAGGTCGCTGGTGCTCGACGAGCACCCCGACGACGTGGCGCCCGGGCGCCGGCTCGCCAGGTGCTCGGGCACCGCTCGACGGGGCGGCGTGCTGGGCGGTCGACCTCGACGGCGACGGCGTGCCCGACGTGGTGGTCGACGGGCTCGTGCCGCTCATGGGCCTCTACGGGCGGGTCGACGACGTGCGCTGGACGCTCGCCGGACGGGCGGTGCAGCTCGTCGAGTGGGACCGCACCACGCGGTTCTGCGGGCGCTGCGGCACCCCGACCGAGCCGGCCCCCGGGGAGCGGGCGCGGCGGTGCCCGGCGTGCGGGCTGCTGGCGTTCCCGCGCCTGGCGCCGGCGGTCATCACGCTGATCGAGCGCGACGGCGAGGCGCTCCTCGCGCGCGGCCGCGCGTTCCCGGTGCCGATGTACAGCTGCATCGCCGGCTTCGTCGAGCCGGGCGAGACGATGGAGCAGGCGGTGCACCGCGAGGTGCGCGAGGAGGTCGGGGTGCGAGATCACCGACGTCCGCTACATCGTCCAGCCAGCCGTGGCCGTTCCCGCACTCGCTCATGATCGGCTTCGAGGCCACGTGGGCGGCGCGGCGACATCGTCATCGACGAGACCGAGATCGTCGACGCCCAGTGGTTCCGACCCGACGACCTGCCGATGATCCCGCCGGGGATGAGCATCGCCCGCACGCTGATCGACCGCTGGCTGGAGCGGGCGGCGGCCGTCTGACGCGGGGCGTCAGTCGCGCTCGAGGCGCCAGCCGTCCTCGAGCATCCAGAGGCGGTGGCGGGCGCCGGCCACGGTCGGGGTCGGCGGCGTCGTAGCCGCTGTCGCCGTCCCACATCGCCACCGCGCCGCCGTCGACCTCCGCCCACCTCGTCTCGTAGTGGGGGACGGGGTCGCGGGTGGCGGCGTGCCGCCAGCGCGCGTGTCGACGTCGTCGTGCTGCGGCCAGGTCGTGGAGCGTGACCCACGTGGGCGGGGCCAGGTCGACCTCGCCGCGGTCGCGGCGGTCGAGCACCTCGCGGGCGCGCCAGCCACTCGTGCTCGTGGATCTCCCCGCCGTCGACGATCGACGTCGCCGTCGCTGGCCCGGGCGAGGAAGAACCACGTGGCGTAGCGGCGGGGCGTGATGGCCGGCGGCACCCAGTGCGAGAACGGGACCAGGTCGGCAGGCGTCGACCGCCAGCCCGCACTCCTCGAGCGCCTCGCGCGCCGCGGCCCGGCGCGCCCACGCCTGCTCGTCGTCGTCCTCGTCCGCGCGGCGATCGGCGTCGTCGACCTTGCCGCCGGGGAACACCCACATGCCGCCGAAGGCCACCTTCGACACGCGGTGCAGCATGAGCACCTCGAGCCCGGCCGCTCCGTCCCGCACGAGCACGACGGTGGCGGCGGGGATGGCCGGGTTCTCGACGTCACTCGTCACGCGACGCATCCTGTCACCCGTCGTCAGGTGCGCCGGCCACCGCGCCCGCTCGTCCTCCAGCCAGCTCGGGAGGTCGATCTCGGGATCGGGGAGCTCCTCCACGCCGTGCTCGGCCCGGAGTGCGTCGACCCGCTCGGGCTGGTCGCCCCACGACCGAGGGTCGCCCAGCATCACCTCGAACATCGTGACGCCCTCGGGGCCGGCCCGGAACGGGCCGAACGCCGCGCCCTCCGGCAGCTCGATGTGCGTGCCCGCGGGGCACAGGCGGTCGCCGCACCAGATCGAGCCCTCCAGCACGAACACGACGTGCGGGCTGCGGTGGCCGTGGCGCCGCACGATCATCCCGGGGTCGTAGCGGCCGTAGAGCGACAGGTACGGCGGGTCGGCGCGGAACGCGAACCACTTCTCCCACACCGACGACGTGCGTGCCGTCGGCGTTGCGCTGGCGCTTCACCTCCTGCCACGGCAGATCCGGGTCGTCGAGGTGGCGGAAGACCGGCTCCGGGCGGTCGCTCACAGGAAGGCCCGGACGGCGTCGGCCACCTCGTCCGGTGCCTCGAGCGGCGGCCAGTGGCCCACGTCGGGCAAGCGGAGCAGATGGCGATCCGGCGGCCATTGGGGGAGTCGCTCCTCCATGCGATCCGCGACGTGGCCGCCCGACACGGGATCGAGGTCACCCCACACGAACCGCATCGGCACGGGGGAGGTCTCGAGGGCGTCGATCCAGCGCGGTCCGTGCTCCAGCCGGTCGGCCACGTAGTGCAGCAGCCGATGCGCGATCCGGGAGCCGCCGTCGTGCTCCATCGAACGCCAGATGCCGTGCGACTCCGGCGTGCTCATCGGCCGCCGCCGGCCCCACGTGCCCTCGAGGCCGTTGGTGAGGGCGGCTTCGTCCATGGCCTCCGCGAACGCCGCGCCGTTCTCAGGGTCGAGGAGCAGCTGCTGCCCGACGGTCTGCCGGTGCAGATCGGACCACAGCCCGCCGTTGCACCACACGATGCCGGTGATGGTGACTCCGTGGCCCGGATCGTCGAGGCGCCGGGCGAGCAGCTCCTGGCCCACGGACACGCTGTAGTCGTGGGCGACGACGACGGTGCTGGTGACGTCGAGGTCGGCCCACATCGCTTCGACCGCGTCGGTGGCCGCGTGGATGGAGTACGGGTGTTCGGGCGGCTTGGCCGACGCCCCGAAGCCGGGCAGGTCGAGGGTCACGAGGCGGGTGTCTCCCCGGAGGCGCTCGAAGATCGGGATCGCGTCGAGGGACGAGGACGGGTACCCGTGGAGGAACGTGACCGTCGGGCCGGTCCCGTCGTCGTGCACCGCCAGGCGCAGCCCGTCGACCTCGAGGTCGATCGCCTGGCCGGCCCACTCCTCGAACGTCACCATGCGCTCACCGTACGACGCCGTCCGCACCCGGGTGCGAGGATCTCATTGGTGCGCGACTACCTCGACTGGCATGACGACTACGAGAAGCCCGGCTCGTCGTTGCACCGACGGCTGCAGGTCGTCGTCGACCTCCTCGGCCGAGCGCTGGACGCGCAACCGCCGGGGCCGGTGCGCTTCGTCAGCCTGTGTGCCGGGCAGGGGGCCGATCTCCTCACGGTCGCGGAGCACCATCCCCGCGGCGGAGACCTACACGGCCGCCTCGTGGAGCTCGACCCTCGCAACGTGGCCCTCGCCCGCGCACGCATCGCGGCGCTCGGCCTCGACGGCTGGGAGGTCGAGGAGGGTGACGCAGGTCGGTCAGACGCCTACGCGGGGGCTGTGCCAGCCGATGTCGTGGTGGCCTGCGGGATCTTCGGCAACATCTCCGACGAGGACATCGGGGCCACGATCGCGTTCCTGCCCTCGCTGTGCGCTCCGGGCGCCCGGGTCCTGTGGACCCGCCACCCGCGCGTGCCGGGGGTCATCGAGCAGATCGGGACGTGGCTCGAGCAAGCCGGGTTCGTGCCGGATGCGGTCGTGCTGGCCGACGACCTGACGTTCGGCGTGGGGTCCGCCCACCTGGTTGCGCCGCCGCCGCCGTTCCGAGCCGGCGTGCACCTGTTCGACTTCATCCGCTGACGCGGGTCAGTCCCGGATGATCGTGACCGTGCCGGCGGCCGCGTCGACGGTGACGCGATCGCCGTCGTGGATGATGCGGGTGGCGTCCTTCACCATCACCACGGCCGGGATGCCGAACTCGCGCGCCACCGTGGCCGCGTGGGACAGCACACCGCCGGTCTCGACCACCACCGCGCCGGCGATGACGAAGAGCGGGGTCCACGGCGCGTCGGTGAACGGTGCGACCAGCACGTCTCCGGGCTCGAGGTCACGGTCGTAGCCGGCCTCCGCTGACGGGATGATGCGGGCGGTGCCGGTGACGGGTCCGTCGCCGATGCTCACCCCGAGGCCGGTGAGCGTCCGCGCTGACTCGTCGATCGCACCGATGCGCTCGCCTTCGGGGTCGCCGACCCAGTTGTCGGGAAGCCGGTGGTGCTCGGCTTCCTCGGCCTGCGCCCGCCGGCGCTCGACCCGGTCGCGGGCATCGGCGACCGCGCCACCTTCGACGATGGCGTCCACCTCGTCGTAGGTGAGGAAGCGCGCATCGTCCGCCGTCGCCACGACACCTGACTCGGCGAGGCCCCTGGCGATGGCGAGGAACGGCGCGCGGCGCTCGACGCGATGCCAGCACCCACGTCGACTTCGACATCTCCCGCAGCCGGGTGAAGTGCTGGGCCAGACCCAGCTGCTCGTCGAAGAGCGCCCGGAGCTCGGCAGGGAGGCTCTTCCGGATGTCCGCCTCCATGCCCTCTCGTCGCTTGACGGCCAGCGCGATGTTGGCGCCGGGAGAGTCATCCTCGGGCACGGCCATCATGCACCGGACCTGCGACAGCGCGAACGCCGGCTCCTCCGACCAATCGGGGTTCGACGGATCGACCTCGCCTTGCCCGCGATAGCCGTACTCGAAGAGCAGGGCCCGGTACGCGTCACCCACCTCCGTCGCGTCCGCGTCGAGCACCGCCCGCACCTCCGCAGTGTCGCCGGAGGCGACCACGCCTCGGATCTCTGGGTGGCTGCGCACGAGTGCGGCCAGCTCGTAGAGGCGCACGGCCGGGCGGGAGCTCTCGACCTCACCGAGGCCCGAGCACAGCGCGACGACGACGTTCGGGTCGCCGCCTCCCGCCTGGATGATGCCGCCGAGCTGCACCTGATGGTCGGCCGCCGCGACGGACACGATGTAGTGCAGGTTCAGGTAGGTGGAGAAGCTGTCGTCGAACAGCTCGTTCCAGCGCTGCCACGCCGGCGAGAGCCCGAGGGCAGCGTCCCGCTCGGCTCGGCTCGTCGAGCGCTCGGCGTAGAGGGCGGCGCGCCAGCCGGCCAGGATCGCCGGAGCCGCGTGGCGCTGCGCCGCCGCGGCGGCCGCCGCCTCCGCTCGCACCTCGTCGGTGCTGTCGACGATGAACCGGTCGCCGCCCGTGGCACCGGTGAAGAACTGCTGCAGGATCGCCTGGGCGATGTCAGCGTTGAGGGCGGACACCGCGGCCACCGAGAACCCGTTGTTCAGGGCGAGCCGACCGCCGAAGATTCCGAAGAAGTTGGCGGCGGGCGGCGGGACCAGCTCCGCCATGTCGCCGTTCGGGTACGTGGCCATCAGCCGTTGGAGGCCGATGTAGTCGAACCGGTTGAACGTGGAGGCCACGAGCGGGCACAGCACTCCCGGGACGACCTCGGAGCCGTTGACCGACGTCCAGATGTCGTAGGTGGGGTTCGGAGCGGTGTCCCACTCCGTCACGAAGCGAGTCGTCGCCACCGCCGTGTCCGCCATTGCATCCCCCTCGGTCCGTCCACCGTGCCACCGAAACCCTGCCACGACCGGCAGTGTCCGTGACGGCGATCTGTGGCTCAGCCCGACCGGGTCTCAGCCCATCGCGTGGTCGCCGGGAGCGTAGGCACCCCGGTCCACCAGGTCGACGCCCTTGGGCGACGTGGGCTCCATGAAGAGGAACAGGTCGTCGTCACCGATGATCGGGGTCACGGGGTGCACCCTGGGACGTCAAGGTCGCCGACCCGGGAGCGGGCAACGATCTGTTCAGCGGGTCCGTCTACTTCCGTGGCGCGATGACGTTGCACGCCCTCCGCGGGCGGATGGGTGACGCACCGTTCTTCACGCTGCTCCGCAAATGGATCAAGCTGCAGTCGGGCGGCCTGGTGACGACCGCGGAGCTCATGGACCTGGCCGAGCAGGTGTCCGGCCAGGACCTCGACGCCTTCGTCGACAAGTGGCTGTACACCGCCGCCAAGCCCGCCGGCATCGGTGACAAGCCGCTCGCCGCGTCGACGGGCGCCTCGGCGACGGCTCTGGTCGAGCGCTTGGTCAGTAGCTGTAGATGTTGAGCCGACCGTCGGCGCCGAAGATGGCCGGGTCGCCCCGACCGGTGGCGGCCTTTACGAACTCGATCGCATCGCCCTCGATGCGACGCCCGCCCTGGCCGATGGGGAACTCCGCCTGGCCCTCGAGGGCAAGGGTGACATCGTCGTAGTCGTGCCCCGCGAGGCTGGTGGCGATGTGCGAGATGCTCGCCCGCACGCCGGCCCCGCCCACCGATGGGCGGCCGATCGCCGCCCGGATGTCGTCGCCGTGCAGGTAGGTGTCGTACCACAGGGCCTCGATGCCGTCGGCGAGGGTGAAGTCGAAGCCGCCGGGGGAGGGGCCGTTCCAGGCGTCGTCATCGAAGGCGCTCGCCAGGTCCTTGGTGGCCTTGGTGACGCCCGACAGCTCGTCGGCCAGCTCGGCCGGGGTGCGGCCGCGCCGCTCCTCGACCTCGCGCGCGGTGACCTCGGGTGTCCCGAGGCCGTCGAGCCGAAGGGCGACCACGTCGGCCATGCTCCCGATGACGTGGGCGGCGACGTCACCGACGGTCCAGCCGTCGCAACGGGTCGGCGTGTCCCACTCCTGTGCGGTCATCGGCCGGATGAGCGACTCGAAGGCCTCGAGCTCCGCGATCAAGCCGGGCTCCACCTCGTTCCTCGGAAGCGCCATGCTGGTGCTCTCCTTCCCGGGTCCCCCCGATCAGACTTACATTCAGACTGCACGTATCTTCTGACGGATGCGCGAGGATGTCAACGGTGGCAAAGGTCACGAAGCCAGAACCGCGCCGCACCCAGGCGGAGCGCACCGCGGCGACGCGGGCGCGTTGCTCGCGGCCGCGCGCGAGCTGTTCGCCGAGAAGGGGTACGCCGCCACGGGCGGCGAGGAGATCGTGGAGGCGGCGGGCGTCACCCGCGGAGCCATGTACCACCACTTCGCGAACAAGCAGGAGGTGTTCCGCGCGGTGTTCGAGGAGCTCGAGGCGGAGACCATGGCCAGGATCGTCGAAGCCGCCATGGGCTCCGACGAGCCGCTCGCCTCCATGCAGCTCGGCGCGATGGCCTACCTCGACGCGGCGCTGGACCCTGCGGTGCAGCGCGTGGTGCTGCTCGATGGCCCTTCGGTCCTCGGCTGGGAGCTCCAGAAGGAGATCAGCGACGCCCACGGTCTCGGGCTCGTGCGCGAGGCGCTCGACAACCTGATGGCGGGCGGGCTGATCGCCCAGCAGCCGGTCGAACCGCTGGCGCACGTGCTCATGGCCGCGCTGCACGAAGCGGCGCTCTACGTCGCCCGTGCGAAGAGCAAGCGAGCTGCCCGCGCCGAGGTGGGTCAGACGGTGGCCGCCATCATCGCTGCACTCTGAAACGCAAGGCATCGGACAGCTCCAACAATGCTCAAGGTCTTCCCTGAGCACTCTTGGAGCTGGAGGGAATCGAACCCTCGTCCGTCAAGCGGGAGAAGCCCGCGCTACGACCATTCCCGAGATCACGCCACTACGGCTGGCGTCCCGCCGGGTCGGTGGAGCACGCGAAGGTGCTCGCCGCCAGGTCTTTCCCTGAGGTCAGCGGTCTTTCCCGCCGCCAGTGGTCTCTCCCTACGGTCCGCCACTGCTTCTGTTGCCGGGCTGCAGTGGCCAGGCCCCGTGCGCCGTCTCCGGTCACGATTTGCACTCGTTCACCTAGTCGGAACTAGGCGGCGACTGCGAACTGCTCGTTGTTGGCAGTTGTTTTTGTTGCCCCGTTTAAGGAGTCTGAGCAACTCCGGTCGCACGAATCGACTCGCGGTCTCGACGTCGAAACCGATCAGCCCCGTGTGTTGTACAGCGATGTCAAGGATCGCCCCGATCGCTCAGGGCCTGACCATGGTACCGGGGCGGGTGGCGTCACCCCTCGTCGGACTCCGACGAAGCAGTTCTCGCGCCGGCTGATGTCGCGCAGGTCTTGCTGCATGCACGCGGTTCGAGCTCCTGGACCGACATCGTCCACTCGACGTCCGGGGCTGCCTGGACCTTGCGTCGCCATGCCATCCGCTCATCCTCGCCGATGGAGGTCCCAGCGTCCCGGAAGGGTCAGTCGCGATCGCGACGGACCATCTCGCGGCGGACGTCTCGTTCGGCGTCGCGCTCGGCGATGGCCTGGCGCTTGTCGTGCGTCTTGCGGCCCTTGGCGAGAGCCAGCTCGACCTTGGCCCGCCCGTCCTTGAAGTACACGGACAACGGAATCAGCGAGAGGTGCTCGGGGTCGACGCGAGCGCGCAGCCGCTCGATCTCGTGGCTGTGGAGGAGCAGCTTGCGCTTGCGGGTCTCCTCGTGGCCCGAGTGCGACTGGGCGTGCTCGTACACCGCGATCGTGAGCTGGTGGAGCCAGATCTCGCCGCTGTCGATGCGAGCGAACGCCTCCGCGATCTGGATCTTCCCCTCGCGCAGCGACTTCACCTCGCTGCCGCGCAGCACGATGCCGGCCTCGATCGTGTCGAGGATCTCGTAGTTCCGCCGAGCCTTCCGGTTCGACGCCACGACCTTGGTGCCGGTCTCTCGCATGGGGTCTCGCAGGCTATCCAGTGCCGAGCCGGCCGGTACCCTGCGCGGCGTGCTGCACCTGACCCGAGCCGTGTCGAACCAGATGGTCGGCCACGCCTACGACGGCCTGCCCGACGAGGCTTGTGGTCTCCTGGCCGGGCCGCCGGGCACCGATCGGGCGACCGCGTTCTACCCCTGCCGCAACGCGGCCGAGTCGAGCCGGGTGTACACGATCGACCCGAAGGACCACCTCCGCGCCGATCGCGACGCGGAGGGCCGCGGGCTCGAGATCAACGGCGTGGTGCACTCGCACACGCACACCGACGCCTACCCGTCACCCACCGACGTCGAGCAGGCGCCAGATCCCGCCTGGCACTACGTGATCGTCTCGCTCCGCCAGGACGCGCCCGTGACGCGGAGCTACCGCATCGTCGACGGCACCATCGCCGAGGAGGTCGTCTCGCTCAGCGACCGGTAGAATCCCGACAGGAACAGTCGACTTTCTTCCCGGAGCTCACGACGTGGCCGTGTACGAATCAGCGCTCGACCTCATCGGCGACACGCCGATCGTCGACATCTCGTCGCTCTCGCCGAGCTCCAAGGTCCGCATCCTCGCCAAGCTCGAGGGGCAGAACCCGGGCGGATCCGTGAAGGATCGGGCGGCCAAGCAGATGATCCTCGACGCGGAGAAGGACGGGGTCCTCACCGCGGGCTCGGGTCAGGTGATCCTGGAGTCGTCGTCGGGGAACACGGGCATCGCCCTGGCCATGATCGCCAAGATGCGCGGCTACCAGCTCAAGGTCGTGCTGCCCGACAACGTCTCCGTGGAGCGGCGCCAGCTGCTCGAGTCGTGGGGCGCCGAGATCATCAGCAACCCGGGCGCCGAGGGGTCGAACGGGGCCATGCGCAAGGCGCAGGCCATCGCCGCCGAGCAGCCCGACTGGTGGTTCCCGTTCCAGTACGGCAACCCCGCCAACCCGAAGGCGCACTACGAGGGCACGGGCCCGGAGATCTGGCGGGACGTCCCCGAGCTCACCCACTTCGTCGCCGGGCTCGGCACGGCCGGCACGTTGATGGGCGTCGGCCGCTTCCTCAAGGAGCAGAACCCTGACGTGCAGGTGTGGGCGATCGAGCCGCCGGCCGGGGAGATGGTCGACGGGCTGAAGAACATCGATGAGGGCTTCATCCCGCCGGTGTTCCTCGACAACGACGGCTTCGAGCTGCTCGACCGACGGCTCATCGTGCGACCACGCGAGTCGATCGAGTGGACACGCCGCCTCACCGAGGTCGGCGTGTTCGCCGGCATCTCCTCCGGCGCCATCCTCGCCGGAGCCGTGAAGGCAGCCGGCCTCATCGACGAGGGCACGATCGTGATGATCGTGTGCGATGGGGGCTGGAAGTACCTCTCGGCCGGCGTCTGGACCGACGACCTCGACGACGTCGAGGCGCGGGCCAAGGCCACGATCTACTTCTAGAGCCCGGCGCGCCACCGCAGCGCGTGACGGACGTCATGCACCGAACGCGCGGTGCGACGCAGACGGCACCCCCCGTGACGGGCATGCTCGACCCATGAGATCCGGGGTCCGCTGGGGATAGAGGACCACGGAGGCGGGGGCGCTCGAGTGCGTCGCGCGACAGCCTGCGGCGGGGCTGTCGCTCGACCGCTCGTCGCGACCCTCTAGCCTCCCGGCGTGGTCGACCCGGCGGCTCGTTGGAGCAGCTTCCTCGAGGCTCTCGGGCCGCAGGCACGCGAGAGCCTGCGTGCGGTCGGCACCGTGACCAAGGTGCCCCAAGGTCGGTCCGTGTACGGCGAGGGCACCTCGGCTCCGACGCTGGCCGTCATCCTCGAGGGCCGCCTCAAGGTGCTCCGCACCAGCCTCGACGGCACCGAGGTGCTGCTCGCCCTGCGTGGGCCGGGCGACATCCTCGGGGAGCTCTCGACGCTGGTGGGCGCGTCTCGTTCCGCCTCGGTCGTCGCCATCGAGCCCGTCCGACTCCTGGTCGTGCCGCTCGAGGAGTTCGAGCGGCTCCTCGCCAACGACTCCGAGGTGTCGAGGACGTTGATCCGAGCGCTCATCGAGCGGCTCCGCGAAGCCATCGAGGTCCAAGGCGACCTCTGCGAGGAGGTGCCGGTGCGCATCGGACGCCTGCTCCTCCGCCTCGCCGACCGCTTCGGCTCGCCGGGCGAGGACGGCTCCGTCGTCATCGACATCCCCCTCACCCAGGACGAGCTGGCCGGGCTCACGGCGTCCTCCCGCGGCGGGGCATCCCTGGCGCTCCGCGAGCTGCGAGGGGCGGGCCTGATCGAGACCGGCCGCCGGCGGATCACGGTCCTCGACCTGGACCTCCTGCGCGCGCGGGTGCCGTGAGGCTAGCCGAGCAGGTCGCGCACCGCCTCGGGCGGGCGCCCGACCACGGCTCGACCGTCGGCGGTGACGATGATGGGCCGCTCGATGAGGATCGGGTTGGCGACCATGAGCTCGATCCACCGGTCGCGCTCGTGCGGCTCGTCGCGGAGGCCCAGCTCCTTGGCCACGGGCTCGCCCATCCGCGCGATCTCCCAGGGCTCCTTGCCGAGGGCGGTGAGCACCGTGTCGAGCTCGGCCGCGGTCGGGGGTGCGTCGAGGTAGCGCCGCTCCTCGAAGGGGACCCCGGCCTCGGTGAGGATGTCATGGGCGGAGCGGCTCTTGGAGCACCGCTGGTTGTGCCAGATCGTCAGGTCGGCCATGGGCGGATCGTAGACATCGGTACGCTGCGACCGTGGACGGCCTGTGGGTCTGGATCATCGGCTTCGTGGTCATCGATCTGGTCGCGCTCGTGGCCGTGCTGCTGTGGCGCATGCGGTCGGGGGGCCGGCCCATGATCGCCACGACCCTCCAGACCGACCTGCCCGACTGGGTGCCGTCGATGGGGCCGGCGCCGATCAACCTGACTGGTGGTGCTGGGGGCATGCCCGACCTCGACGCCCTGATCGCCAACGTGCAGGCTGCGGCGGCCGACGGGCAGCTCACGAACGACGAGCTCCAGGCGATGTTCCCGGGGGCACAGGTGGTCAGGAGCGGCGACGGGGCCACCGTCGCCCACGTGGCGTCCGCCCAGTCGATCCAGGTCGCCACCGCGGCCGGGATGCAGCAGTACGGCAGCATCGACGAGATCCCCGACCTTGCGATGCGCGAGCAGCTCCGCCAGCTCATGGGCGGGTCGGCCCCCGGCGCGGCGATCCCGCCACCACCGGCACCGCTCCCGCCTCCGCCACCCCCGCCTCCGCCCGCCTGAACCGGCTCGCTCGTCGGCGTGCCACGCGGCCACGATGACGCCATGACGGAGTCGTCGGTCATCTTCCCGAGCGCACCACCCGAGCGCATCGACCTCGACGGCGACGCCGGCGCTCGTCCGGTGCCGCGCGGAGCGAGCAGCGAGCGACGGTCGAGGCGATCAACGCGAGCCTCGACCACCTGTGGCCATGGATGGCGTGGGCATCGGAGCCGGCGACGGACGCGGCGATGGCGACGTTCTTCGCGGCCGCCGAGGAGCTGTGGGACCAGCGCCGCGACTTCGGCTACTCGATCGTCGATGCCGCCGACACGGTGGTGCTCGGTGGCTGCGGGTTGCACGGACGGCTCGGCCGCGACGGCCTCGAGATCGGCTACTGGGTCCACGTCGACCGCATCGGCCGTGGCATGGCCACGGCGGCGGCCACGGCGACTCACCGATGCCGCCTTCACCATCGACGGGCATCGAGCGGGTGCGGATCACCTGCGAGGAGCAGCAACGACCGCAGCGCCCGCGTGCCCGCGAAGCTCGGCTACGAGTTCCAGGGCGTCACCGTCCCCGACGGAGGGCCCGTGCGAGGGGCGCTCGACCCAGGTGTGGGTCGTCGAGCGGGCCGCGTGGATGAACGGTCACCCGGGAAGGCGCGTCGTAGCCTCTGTCGGGTGGACGACCGTCCGATCGGGATGTTCGACAGCGGCTTCGGTGGCCTGACGGTCGCCCGGGCGCTCATCGACCTGCTGCCGGCGGAGCACCTCGTGTACCTCGGCGACACCGGCCGCTACCCCTACGGTCCCCGGCCGCTCGACGAGGTGCGCAGGTTCGCCCACCAGATCACCGAGCGGCTCGTGCGCGAGCACGACGTGAAGCTCATCATCGTGGCGTGCAACACCGCGGCCGCCGCCGGGCTCGAGGAGCTGCAGGCGACCGTCGGCGGTGCCGGTGCTCGGCGTGATCGAGCCGGGCGTGCGCAGCCTCGCCCGGGCGACCCACAGCGGGCGCGTCGGTGTGATCGGCACGGTCGGCACGGTGGCCTCGGGCGCGTACCAGGAGGCGGCGGCCCGCCTGGCGCCGCAGCTCGAGCTGTCCTGCGCCGCCTGTCCCGGCTTCGTCGAGTTCGTCGAGCGCGGCGAGACCCGCAGCGACCAGGTCACGGTGCTGGCGGAGCGACTCCTCGCGCCCGTGCGAGACGCCAAGGTCGACGCGCTGCTGCTCGGGTGCACCCACTACCCGTTCCTGGCCCGCACGATCAGCGACGTCATGGGCCGCGAGGTCGTCCTCGTCGACTCCGCCGACGAGACGGCGTTCGAGGTGCGACACCTGCTCGAGGGCACCGCTCTCGCCCGGGATCCGGCGCGGGGCCTGGGCGTGCACCGGTGGCTGTCGTCGGGCGACGTGGCGTGGTTCCAGCAGCTCGGCCGTCGGCTCCTCGGGCCTGAGCTCGACGGTCGTCGACGCCGTCGCCTGGCCCTGAGTCGGTCGCGGGGTCGAACGCCGGTCGCAGGGGCTGCGAGGATGCGGCCATGACCACCACCCGCCCCGACGGCCGCAGCCGCCGACGAGCTCCGCCCCGTCACCTTCGAGCGCGACTTCACCGCCATGTCAGCCGGCTCGTGCCTGGTGAGCTTCGGAGGCACCCAGGTGCTGTGCACCGCCTCGGTCGACGAGGACGTACCGCGGTGGATGCGTGGGAAGGGCAAGGGCTGGGTCACGGCCGAGTACTCGATGCTGCCCGGGTCGCTCGCCCGAGCGGATCCGCCGCGAGGTGAAGGACGGCAAGCCGTCGGGCCGAACCCAGGAGATCCAGCGGCTCATCGGGCGATCGCTGCGAGCCGTGTGCGACATGCGCGCGCTGGGGGAGCGGCAGGTGATCGTCGACTGCGACGTCCTCCAGGCCGATGGCGGCACCCGCACCGCATCGATCTGCGGCGGGTACCTCGCCCTGCACGACGCGCTGTCGCGCCTGGTGCAGGTCGGGCGCCATCACCACCCATCCGCTGACGTCGTTCTGCGCCGCCATCTCGGTCGGGATCGTCGACGGCGCCGCCGGTCCTCGACCTCCCGTACGTCGAGGACTGCCGGCGCCGAGGTCGACATGAACGTCGTGATGACGTCGCTCGGCGGCTTCGTCGAGGTGCAGGGCACCGCGGAGGGAGCGCCCTACAGCCGGGCCGAGCTCGACACGCTCCTCGGCCTGGCCGAGGCGGGGATCGCCGAGATCATCGCCCTGCAGCAGGAGATGGTCAGCGAACCGCCTGCCGCCGCGCTGATGCGGGTCCTGCTCGCCACCGGCAACGCCCACAAGGTCGAGGAGGTGCAGGAGATCCTCGGCGCCTCGTACGCAGGTCGAGGCCCAGGACACCGGGGTCGAGGAGACGGGCACGACCTTCGAGGAGAACGCGCTCCTCAAGGCCCGGGCGTTGGCGGCATCGAGCGGCGAGGCTGGCGGTGGCCGACGACTCCGGCATCGAGATCGACCACCTCGGCGGCGCACCGGGCATCCACTCCGCCCGCTGGGCCAACGAGGGCGACTGGATCCCGCGGGTGCTGCGCGAGCTCGACGGCGTCGACACGGCGGGCCGCGGGTGCCGCTACGTCTGCGCGGCCGCGGCCGTGTGGCCCGACGGCCGCGAGGTGGTGGTGCGCGGTGAGGTGGAGGGCGTCATCGTCGACGCGCCGCGCGGCGACGGCGGCTTCGGCTACGACCCGATCGTGGCGCCGGTCGAGGGCGACGGCCGCACCTTCGCCGAGATGACAGCGGCCGAGAAGCACGCCATCAGCCACCGCGCCCGTGCCTTCCGCGCGCTGCTACCGCACCTGAGCTGAACCGTCACCAGCCGCTGAGGTCGACGTCCCACACCTCGAGCACCTCGTCGCCGTCGATCAGGTGGAGGCGCTCGTGCTGCGAGACCGTGGGGTCGACGTGGGCCGGCACGACCCGTACGCGGTCGCCGACCGCCACGTCGGAGCCCTCGGCGAGCCCGAAGGTGATGTGCTCGTCGGACACGAACCAGCAGTCGCCGGCGTCGAGCACCGTGGGGTCGCCGTGGTCCATGCCGAAGGCCTTGAGCCCGGCGTCGAGCACGCCCCACTTGCCCGCCGTCACCGAGATCACCGTGGTGTTCACGAACAGGGCGTTCTCGAAGTCGCCGGCGTGCGGCGTGTACTCGGTGTCCATGAGGCAGTACGAGCCGGCCTGCAGCTCGGTGACCCACGTGTTGATGTCCCAGGTGCCCGTGCCCCCGCCGGAGACGACGTCGCCGCCGACCGCCGCAGACGCCTCGAGGAGGACGGCCATCGAGCGCTCGACGAGATCGGCCTTCGTGTCGCCGGGCTCCCGCATGAGGTGGCCCTCGTAGCCCATGACGCCGCGCACGCCGATGCCCTTGGCGCGAGCGAGGTCGGCCAGTCGCCCGGCGTCGGCGGGATCGCACCCGCACCGCGGCATCCCCACGTTGACGTCGATGAGCACCTCCGGGATGTGAGCCTGCCACGGCGGCGTCGATCGTCGCCTCGGAGTCGACCGCCACGGTGATGCGCGCCAGCCCGCTCTCGACGGCCGACGTGAGGCGGGTCAGGTCGAGGCTCTCGTTGGCCAGCAGCAGGTCGTCGCCCAGCCCGGCGGCGGCCATGCCCATCATCTCGCGCACCGTGGCGCAGCAGAACCCGCGATGGCCGGCCTCGGCCAGCCGGGCGGCCAGGGCAGTGGACTTGAACGCCTTCACGTGCGGCCGCAGCGTCAGCCCTGGCCACCGCTTGCCCATCGTGGCCACGTTCCGGTCGAACGCATGCACATCGACCAACAGCGACGGCGTGGGCAGCTCATGCACCTTCATGGCTGCGGACGTTAGGCGAGCGGAGGACAGCCCGGGGTGGCTGTCATAGCGTTCGTTCGGGTGGCCCATGACCGTGGCGCACCCTTCGTAGATCGGAGCCCCCATGTTCCATCGCATCAAGCGATTCCGCCCACGTCATCTCGCCCTCATGGCCACCGGCGCCGTGATGACGGTCGCCGTGACCGGCACCGCGATGGCCATCACCGAGGCCAACTTCACGTACACCACGACCCAAACCGGCTACGTCTCGATCCATCCCGCTGACGTCGTGCCCGACTCCGCCGAGACCACGAACAACTACATCATCTCTGCTGACAACTCGAGCGTCGGGTACTACGACGCCGCTCCACCTGGCTGCTTCAACACAGGCGTCGACCTGCCTGATGGTGCTCGCATCAAGAGCCTCGACACCTGGTACCTGAGCGACGTGGATTCGAACCCGACTGTGGCTCTCTACCGGAACAACCTCAGCACAGACGCGAACGTCGCGCTCGTCAGCGGAGCCATCGATGACGACACCCTCCTGCGAAAGAAGGACACACGAGTCGTGCCCTCCGATCTTCGGGAAGTGCAGAACAAGGTGTACAGCTACAGCCTCTCGATCTGCCTCGGTCTCGACAGCTACTTCGAAGGTGCCCGCATCACCTACACCTACACGTCCGCCGGCGACTGAGGCGCCCGCGGGAGAAGTGCACCAGGTGGGACTCGAACCCACACGAGCTCTCGCTCACGGGCTCCTAAGGCCCGCGCGGCTGCCAGTTACGCCACTGGTGCGTCGGCGCAGCGTACGGCGCGCCGGGGTCTTGAGCGGCGCCGCTAGCCTCCACCGGCGTGACCCACGATCTGTCCCTCCCCCCGATGCCCCGAGCTGATGGCCCGATGGGCAACCCCACCTCGGAGATCTTCAACCGGCTCCTGAAGGACCGGATCATCATCCTGGGGACCGACGTCAACGACGACATCGCCAACATCATCTGCGCCCAGATGCTGTACCTCGAGGGCGAGGACAACGACAAGGACATCTGGCTCTACGTCAACAGCCCGGGCGGCTCGGTCACCGCCGGCATGGCGATCTACGACACGATGCAGTTCATCCAGCCCGACGTGGCCACGATCTGCATGGGCCTGGCGGCCTCGATGGGGCAGTTCCTGCTCTGCGCCGGTGCCGCGGGCAAGCGCTTCGCCCTGCCCCACGCCCGGATCATGATGCACCAGCCCTCCGGTGGCGTCCGGGGCCAGGCGAGCGACATCGCCATCCAGGCCGAGCAGCTCATCTACATCAAGCGCCTCATGGCCGAGCGCATCGCCCACCACACCGGGCAGACGGTCGAGCAGATCCAAGAGGACAGCGAGCGCGACCGCTGGTTCACCGCCGAGCAGGCCAAGGAGTACGGCATCATCGACCACGTGTCGGTGAAGCGCGGCGAGATCCTCTGATCACCGATGAGGGTGCGGATCCTGATCGGGGTGACGCTGGTGCTGATCGGCGTGGTCTGGTTCCTGCAGGGTCTGGACGTCCTCGGCGGCTCCGGGATGAGCGGCCACGGCGAGTGGACGTTGTTCGGCTCGATCCTGGTGGTGCTCGGCGCCGGCGTCCTCTGGGGCGCCGAGACCTCGGCGAGGTCGACCGGGACTGATGGCCGGGTAGCGCCTAGCCACCCGACGGCTTGGCACTCCTGCTCGGCGAAGGCGGCAAGGTCGGCGGCCGCGTCGGCGCACGCCAGGATGGGCGTCGGTGACGGCCTGGACCTGGAGGGCCGACTCAGTGGCGTCGCCGGGCTCGACCTCGTCGAGCGCCTCGATCAGGGCCTGCACGTAGTCGATCTCCACCTGGAGGTCGTCGCGGACCTCGGCGGGGGCGGCGTCGAGGAGCTCCCCGAGCGTGACCCGCGCCGGTCGGAGCTGTTCGAGGGCGGCCTCGGGATCGGCGGGGTCGAAGCCCGGCGAACGTGGCCGTCAGCCTCGCCCTCCGCCACGGCGGAGCACAGCGCGTCTGGCGCTGCCGGCATCGTCGCTGCACGCAGGCGAGGGCGACGACGGCCAGGGCCGCCAGCACCCCCGTCGCGGCGGCTACTCGTCGAGCTTGTCGACGATGTCCTTGGCCTTGTCGGCCGCATCGTCGATCTTCTCGGTGTGCTTGCCACCGGTCTTGTCATCGACGACGTCCGCCACCTTGTCGATGCCCGAGTCGACCTGCTCCTCCTTGCCCCTCAGCGCCTTTTTGATCGTGTCCAGCAACCCCATCGTGTGCTCCTTGGTGGTTCAACGGCGGGCCGCCTCCGCCAGATCCCGTAGCTCCGTGACCGCGTGGGCGAGGCCCTCCGGGTCACGGTAGAGGGCTGATCCTGCCACGAGGACGTTGGCGCCGGCGGCGACGGGGCCCTGGATCGTGGTCGGGCCGATGCCGCCGTCGACCTCGACGTCGACGTCGTGGCCGCCCTGGAGCACGAGGCGCCGCACCTCGGCGACCTTCGGCTCCATCGTGGCGATGTAGGCCTGGCCCGCCGAAGCCCGGGTTCACGGTCATCACCAGCACGAGGTCGACGAGGTCGAGCACGTGCTCGACCGCGCTGGCGGGCGTGGCCGGGTTCAGGGCGACCGCGGCCCGGGCCCCCAGGTCGCTGGATGTGCCCGAGCGTGCGGTGCAGGTGGCGGCAGGCCTCGGCGTGCACGATGAGGAGCTCGCAGCCGGCCTCGACGTAGCGCGGGGCGAGCTCGTCGGGGTCCTCGACCATGAGGTGGGCCTCGAACAGGACCGAGGCGTGCGGCCGGCACGCCGCGATCACGTCGGGGCCGAAGGTGAGGTTCGGCACGAAGCGCCCGTCCATCACGTCCCACTGGATGCGGTCGACCCCCGCCGCCTCGAGGGCGGCGACCTCCTCGCCGAGGCGGGCGAAGTCGGCGGGGAGCACCGACGGGGCGATCTCGATGGGCCGATCGGAGCCCGGGCTGGTCGGTCATCGTCGCCCATCCTCGCACGCCCCTACAGTCACCCCGTGGAGCCATTGACCCTGGAGATCACCACGGTCGTGGCCGGCGGCGACGGGATGGCTCGCGATCGCCGACGGCCGGGTGACGTTCGTGACCGGCGCCCTTCCCGGCGAGAGGGTGTCGCCGTGGAGCTCCACCAGCAGAAGAAGGACTTCGCCCGCGGCACGCGTGCTCGACGTGATCGACGCGTCCCCCGATCGCGTCGGCCGCGCCGTGCCCTTCGTGGCCGCCGGCTGCGGCGGGTGCGACTGGCAGCACGTGGCGCCCGCCGCCCAGCGCCGGCTCAAGGCGGCCATCGTCGCCGACGCGCTCCGCCGCCAGGCCAAGCTCGAGGTGGAGGTGGACGAGGGACCGGACCTGCCGGCCACCGGGCTACCGCACGATGCTCCGCGGCGTCGCGGTCGGACGGGCGGTTCGGGCTCCGGCGCCGCCACAGCCACGATCCGATCGCGGTGGCGCCGTGCCTCGTGGCCCATCCGCTCGTCGACGAGCTGGTCACCGACGGTCGCTTCCCCGACGGGGAGGTGGTGCTCCGGGCCGGGCGCCCGCACGGGTGAGCGCCTCGTGGTGGTCAACGTCGACGTCGGCCGCCACCCAGGTGCCCGAGGGCGTCCGCGTCGTGTCGGCCGCGGAGCTGGCGGCGGGCCGGCGGGCCTGGTTCCACGAGGAGGTGGCCGGGCCAGCGTTGGCGCATCTCTGCGCGGTCGTTCTTCCAGGCCCGGCCCGACGGCGCGGAGGCGCTCGTCGACGGCGGTCGGCGACGCGATCGACGGCACCCTGGTCGACACGGCGCCCACCTCGTCGACCTGTACGGCGGCGTCGGGCTCTTCGCCGGCGCGCTGCCGGCGGACGGATCGGTCACGGTGGTGGAGCAGTCCGCCTCCGCCGTCGCCGACGCCCGGGTGAACCTGGCCGATCGCGAGCGCCCGCATCGTCCGGGCGGATGTCGACCACTGGGGCCCGGCCCGGGCGGACGTGGTGGTCGCCGACCCGTCTCGCACGGGCTTGGGGGCACGCGGCGTCGCCAAGATCGTCGCCACCCACGCCCCCCGGCTGGCCCTGGTGAGCTGCGACCCCGCCGCCCTCGGTCGTGACGCCCGGCTCCTCGCCGAAGCCGGCTACGACCTGCAGAGCAGCCAGCTGGTGGACCTCTTCCCGCACACGTCCCACGTCGAGGTGGTGTCCCGCTTCGACCGGCGGTGAGGGGTCGATCGGTAGCGTGTCATCCAGGATGTCCGACCGGCGCACGAACCCAAGGCAGCCATGGCTGCCAACGACGATCTCACTGCCTGCAGCGACGCCGTCCTGGTGGTCGCCATCAGCCGCTACCGCCAGGAGGCGCTGGCCGAGGCGTACCGGCGCCACGCCGGGCGCCGTGTTCGCGCTGGCCAAGCGCCTGCTCGTCGACGCGGCGCTGGCCGAGGAGATCGTGCAGGAGGTGTTCCTGCGCATCTGGAACCAGCCGGAGAAGTTCGATCCGGAGCGGGGGAGCCTGCGCTCGTACCTCCTGGCCCAGTGCCACGGCCGCTCGGTCGACCTCCTGCGCTCGGAGACCTCGCGACGGCTGCCGCGAAGAGCGGGACGTCCGGCGCACCGCGGAGAAGGGGTACGACCTCGAGCACGAGGTGGTCGACCTCTCGGTGGCCGAGCGGGTCAAGGAGGCGCTCGCCACGCTCCCCGACCTCGAGCGCGAGGCCATCGCGCTCGGCGTACTTCGGGGGCCACACGTACCGTGAGGTCGCCGACCTGCTCGAGCAACCCGAGGGAACGGTGAAGAGCCGCATCCGCACCGGGCTCAAGCGGCTGCGCACCGAGCTCGTCAGCGCCGGCATCGGAGGAGAGCTGTGACCCGCTCAGTCCCACGACGAGATCCAGGAGCTGCTGGGCGCCTACGCGCTGCACGCGGTCGACGCGGACGAGGCCGCGATCGTCGAGCACCACCTGGACGAGTGCCCGCGCTGCCGGGCCGAGGTGGCCGAGCACCGCGACGGTGGCCGCGCGGCTCGGGAACACCGGTGGCCTCGCGCCCGAGGGCCTCTGGGACCGCATCGCGAGCCACCTCGAGGAGGCGCCGCCGCCGATGCGCCTCGACCTTGCCTGACGCCGCGGGCGACGTCATCCCCCTCGCCCCGCGCCGCAGGGCTTCTGTCCCGCGGATCGCCGCGGTCGCGCTCGGCGCGGCGGCTGTGCTCGCCGTCGGCGTCCTCGGCGCCCAGGTGGTGCGCCAGCAGGACCGGTTGGATCGCTTCGAGGCGGCGCTCTCCGACGGGTCCGACGCTCGATCCGAACGCTTCGCAGGCCGCGCTCGAGTCATCAGACGGTGACGTGACCGGTTCCGCGGTGCTGCTCACGAACGGCACCGGCTACCTGATGGCGGACGACCTACCCGAGCTGAGCGGTGACCGCACCTACCAGCTGTGGGGGCTCACCGACGGTGGGCTCATCTCGCTCGGCCTGCTGGGTTCGGAACCGGGCGCCATCGTCCCGTTCCAGGCGGGCGACGGCATCAAGGCCCTCGCCATCACGGCGGAAGCGGCGGGCGGCGTCGTCCAGTCGGACAACCCCGCGGTGGTCTCCGGCGAGTTCGACTGAGCGGGTCTAGAGGAACTCGAACCGCTCGCGCATCCAGGCCCGTCGGTCGGGGTCGCCGCGCATCCAGCGCGCCCCCAGGCCAGGCCGACGGTTGGCGCCCAGGTGCCCGATCATCGAGCCGGTCCATGGGCCTGAAGGCCTGTGAAACCGGTCTTCAGGTCGCAGCTCGACTGGGCTGGTAGCGCAGAGCCACTGCCCCCGACCCGAACTCCTGGCGCCCCACGAGCTTCAGCTCGAGCCGCTCGAACAGGCAGTAGCCGGCCTCCTGCTTGAGCTGCTCGACGGCGTTCCTCAGGTCACCCTGCACGAGCGCCGCGTTCCAATCGACCGTATAGCGATGCGACTCCTCGTCCGGGATCTCCACCTGGTGATCGCAGCAGCCGTCGAGGGTGACGTTGATCGAGCATCGGAGCGGTCGCATCGGATCAGTGCCTACCAGGGCCTCCAGTGACGAAGACCCTGGTAGGACCGGCGTACCCCCCCTGGGACTCGAACCCAGAACCTGCGGATTAAGAGTCCGACGCTCTGACCAATTGAGCTAGAGGGGCATGTGGGCTTCGCAGCCTAGGCGCTGGTGCACCTGGCCACGAAGCCCTCTGACCTGTGGGGGGCCAGCACTTGCTTGGGGTGACCGAGGGGACTCGAACCCCCGGCCTCCAGGGCCACAACCTGGCGCTCTAACCACCTGAGCTACGGCCACCACGGGAGCGGTCAGCATACGCCAGGCTCGCGCGGGGGTCTCAACCGCGATCGGAGGTGGGGACCGTGGCACGTACGCTTGACGAGCCGCCTCCGTAGCTCAGCTGGACAGAGCAGCGGGCTTCTATCCCGATGGCCGCAGGTTCGAATCCTGCCGGAGGCTCTCTCTCGTCCACCCCCGCGCCGGGCGATCGTCGACAGTCGACGTGCCACTACTCTGCGCATGATGCTCGCCGACGAGATCGCCGTCGCCCACACGCCCCCGGGTGGCTACGGCGACACGATGCCCGCGCCGGTGCTGGCGGGCTGCACCGAGGCGCTGGCGCCCGGGGCTCCCGACCTCCGAGGCCTCTGGCGCACCGTGTCCGTCGAGTGGCGGGACGGCGTGGTGCGCGACCCCGATCCGATGGCCGACCACGTGGAGCGCATCGAGCAGTGCGGCAACCGCGTGTGCGTCACCTCGGCGGGCGTGATCCACGACATGCGGTGCGACGGCACCGAAGCCAACGGCGTCCACGATGTCGCCGCCGCGAACGGGCAGGAGATCGTCGTGGTCGCCACCTTCGAGGACGGGGTGCACACGCTGCGGCCGGTCGGTCTGCCCGGCGTCACCGTCACCCGCCGGCTCGACGGCGATCAGCTGGTGTGGGAGTACGGCCCGCTGTTCACCGCTCGCTTGGAGCGCTTCGGCTGATCACCTGAGGGCCTGGCGGACAGGTGGTTCAGGCGCCCTTGAGGCGGCGCAGCACGAGGGCCACGGCCGCCAGCCCCAGGCCGGCGCCGATCATGGATTCGCCGCCCGTGTCGGCCATGCCGTCGCCCGTGCCCACGGTGCCCGGGTCGCCGTTGCCGATCCCCGAGCCACCGGTGGTGGTCGTGGTGGTCTCGCCGGGTGTGGTGGTGGTCGTCGTCGTGGTCTCGCCGCCGCCCACGGTGGTGGTCGTCGTGTCCTCACCGGTGGTGGTGGTCGACTCGGTGGTGGTCGTGGTGCCGCCCGCGGTGTCGTCGTCGTCCCCGCTGAGGTTGCCCGGCTGCGCGACCGCGAGGGCGGCGCCGGCCGCGAACACGGCGGCAGCGGCACCCAGGATGAGCTTCTCGGGGGTTCTCAGGACGACGGACCTCGTTGGGGGGGTGCTGGAGCGGGTGACGGGAATCGAACCCGCACCACCAGCTTGGAAGGCTGGGGCTCTAGCCGTTGAGCTACACCCGCAGTGTGTGGGTGACGGTAGTCGCCAAAGGACGGCGCGCTCCAACGACGGGCCTGCACCGGTTCATGATGGCGTACGAGCCCGTGTGGATGGCGGATCCTCGCCGGTCGCCCCGTCGGGGAGGGGGGATTTGAACCCCCGACCTCCTGCTCCCAAAGCAGGTGCGCTACCGCTGCGCCACTCCCCGTGACCGGCTGCAGGGTACGCGACGGGGCTGCGAACGCATGTCAGAGCCCTGCACCCCCGCCGATACACTCGCCCTCCGCATGAAGAGCACCGTCGAACCCCTCGAGGGGAACAAGGTCAAGCTGTCCGTCGAGGTCGACGCTGGCGAGTTCGAGAGCGCGGTGGACGCCGCCTTCAAGAAGATCGCCAAGGAGGTCCGCCTGCCGGGCTTCCGGCCCGGCAAGGCACCCCGCAAGGTGCTCGAGGCCCGCCTCGGCACCCTCGCCGGGCGCGAGCAGGCGCTCCAGGACGCACTCCCCGAGTACTACTCGGCCGCGGTCATCGAGCACGACGTCGACGTCATCGCCCCGCCGGAGATCGACATCACGGGCGGCCAGGAGTCGGGCGCCGTGGCCTTCGACGCCGTCGTCGAGGTGCGGCCCTCCATCGAGGTCCCCGGCTACGGGGGTCTGTCGGTCACCCTCGACCGCCCCGGCGTCGACGAGGACGCGCTCGACGCCCAGATCGACCGCATGCGCGACCTCGACAGCACGCTCGAGGAGGTCGAGCGCCCGGTGCAGGAGGGCGACACCGTCACCATCGACATCGCCGGCACCCTCGACGGCGAGGCGCAGCCCGGCCTCACCGCCGACGACTACAGCTACACCGTCGGCTCCGGCGCCATCACCCCGGAGGTCGACGAGAACCTCGTGGGCGCGGAGGCCGGCGCCACGCTGACCTTCGCGGCCACGCACCCGGATCCCGACGAGGAGCGCCAGCTCCAGTTCGAGCTCGCGGTGAAGGACGTGAAGGAGAAGGTGCTGCCCGAGCTCACCGACGAGTGGGCTTCCGAGGCGTCCGAGTTCGAGACGCGTGGCCGAGCTCCGAGCGAGCCTCGCCGACCGCATGACCCGGGTGCGCAAGGCGCAGGCCCAGATGGTGCTGCGCGAGAAGGTGGGCGAGGCCCTGGCGGCCCTCGTCACCGACGAGCTCCCCGAGGCGCTGATCAGCCAGGAGATGCAGGAGCGGCTGCAGGACCTCGCCATGCGGCTCCAGGCCCAGGGCATGCAGCTCGAGCAGTACCTGGCCATGACCGGGACCGACGCCGAGACCTTCAGCCAGGAGCTCCGGGACACCGCCGTCGCCGCCGTGAAGGTCGATCTCGCGCTGCGGGCGGTCGCCGACGCCGAGAGCATCGAGTGCACCGAGCGACGACCTGCAGGCCGACCTCGAGGGGGTCGCCGAGCGGGTCGGCCAGGACGTCGACGCCGTGCGGGAGCGCTTCGAGCGCGTCGGTCAGATCTCGGCGGTACGCTCCGACATCAGGAAGCGCAAGGCGCTCGAGTGGTTGCTCGAGCGGGCCGAGGTGCTCGATCCCGAGGGTGCGACGATCGATCGCAGTGAGCTCGAGCTCCCCAGCGACGAGGACGACGACACTGACGACACTGCGACCGACGAGGTCGCCGAGGGAACGGAACCAGAAGCGTGAGCGACCTCATCGGGCAGCACCAGAACGTGATCCAGAACTACCTGGTGCCCACCGTCGTCGAGTCGACGAACCGCGGGGAGCGGGCGTACGACCTCTACAGCCGGCTCCTCAAGGAGCACATCATCTTCCTGGGCACGCCGATCGACGACACGATCGCCAACCTGATCTGCGCCCAGCTGCTCCACCTCGAGTCGGAGAACGCCGACCGAGACATCAACATCTACATCAACAGCCCCGGCGGCGACATCACCGCGCTGTTCGCCATCTACGACACGATGTCGTTCGTGAAGCCCGACATCTCCACCATCTGCTTCGGGCAGGCGGCGTCGGCGGCCGCGGTGCTGTTGGCGGCGGGCACGAAGGGCAAGCGCCTGGCCCTCCCGCACGCCCGCGTGCTGCTCCACCAGCCCTGGGGGCAGGCCGGTGGCCAGGCCACCGACGTGGAGCTGGCCGCCGAGGAGATCCTTCGGATGCGCATCCAGCTCGACGAGCTGCTGGCCCACCACACGGGCCAGGATCCCGACGAAGATCCACAAGGACACGGAGCGCGATTTCGTGATGTCCGCGGAAGAGGCGCGCGAATACGGCATCATCGACGAGGTCATCACGGCCCGCACGCTGGCCGACACCACCGGTCCGATCACCCGGGCCAGCTGAACGGGAACACGAGAGGCAACGGGGGTTCGACGACGTGGCCAAGTTCGGAGACGGGGGAGAGCTGCTGAAGTGCTCCTTCTGCGGCAAGTCGCAGAAGCAGGTCAAGAAGCTCATCGCCGGGCCCGGGGTGTACATCTGCGACGAGTGCATCGACCTCTGCAACGAGATCATCGAGGAGGAGCTGTCCGAGACCTCCGAGCTGCGCTTCGACGAGCTGCCCAAGCCTCGTGAGATCTACGAGTTCCTGAACGACTACATCATCGGTCAGGACCACGCGAAGAAGATCCTCTCGGTCGCCGTCTACAACCACTACAAGCGCGTGCAGTTCGGCGCCTCGCACCACGACGACGTGGAGCTGGCGAAGTCGAACATCATGCTGCTCGGCCCCACCGGCTGCGGGAAGACGCTCCTCGCGCAGACGCTGGCGCGCATGCTCAACGTCCCGTTCGCCATCGCCGACGCCACCGCGCTCACCGAAGCGGGCTACGTCGGCGAAGACGTCGAGAACATCCTCCTCAAGCTGATCCAGGCCGCCGACTACGACGTCAAGAAGGCCGAGACCGGGATCATCTACATCGACGAGATCGACAAGATCGCCCGCAAGAGCGAGAACCCGTCGATCACGCGCGACGTCTCCGGTGAGGGCGTGCAGCAGGCGCTCCTCAAGATCCTCGAGGGCACCACGGCCTCGGTGCCGCCGCAGGGTGGTCGCAAGCACCCGCACCAAGAGTTCATCCAGATCGACACCACCAACATCCTCTTCATCTGCGGCGGCGCCTTCGCCGGCATCGAGAAGATCATCGAGAGCCGGCTCGGAGCCAACGGCGTCGGCTTCACGTCCGACATCCGCAAGTACGACGAGAAGGCCAACGGCTCGGTGCTCACCGCGGTCCTGCCCGAGGACCTCCTCAAGTTCGGGCTCATCCCGGAGTTCATCGGCCGCCTGCCCGTCATCGGGGCCGTGGCGCCGCTCGACCAGGAAGCGCTCATCCGCATCCTCGGCGAGCCGAAGAACGCGCTGGTGAAGCAGTACAAGAAGTTCTTCGAGCTGGAAGACGTGGAGCTCGAGTTCACCGACGACGCGCTCGAGGCCGTCGCCGACCAGGCCCTCCTGCGCGGCACCGGCGCTCGCGGCCTGCGAGCGATCCTCGAAGAGGTGCTCCTCAACGTCATGTACGACCTGCCGTCGCGCTCCGACGTGCAGAAGTGCGTGATCGACCGCCAGGTCGTGCTCGACAAGGTGAACCCCACGCTGGTGCCGCGCGAGGAGGCCCCGCGCCAGCAGCGGCCCCGCCGAGCAGCATCCTGAACCTGCTCGACGCGCTGGCGTGGTTGAGCCAGCACATCAACCTCGAGGCGAACAAGGCGGTCGCCGGCAAGGTCGAGGGGCTGAAGCTCGACCACATGCGCGAGCTCTGCCACGTGCTGGGCGACCCGCAGGACCACCAGCCGACGATCCACATCACGGGCACCAACGGCAAGGGGTCGGTGGCCCGCCTCGTCACCGCGCTGCTCGGCGCGCACGACCTCACGGTGGGCACGTACACGAGCCCCCACCTCGAGGCGATCAACGAGCGGATCTCGCGCAACGGCGAGTCCGATCTCCGACGACGACCTCGCCGCGGTGCTCACGCGACCTCGCCGGGCGTCGAGTCGCTGCTCGCACCACGCGCCTTCGTACTTCGAGCTGCTCACGGCGGCCGCCTTCCGCTGGTTCTCCGACGAGGCGGTCGCCGCCGCCGTCGTCGAGGTCGGGCTGCTCGGGCGTTGGGACGCCACCAACGTCGTCGACGGTGTCGTCGCGGTGCTGACCAACGTCGGCCACGACCACACCGACGGCCAGGGCGACTGGCGACGGCGGATCGCGGAGGAGAAGGCCGGCATCGTCAAGCCAGGGGCGATCTTCGTGCTGGGCGAGACCGACCCCGCGCTGCAGGACGTCTTCGCGTCGACGCCGGCGGCCGATGTGTGGCGGCGCGACGTCGACTTCGGGATGCACCGGTGAACCGGCTGGCGGTCGGTGGTCGCATGCTCGACCTCCGCACGCCCGGCGCGTCCTACGACGACGTGTTCCTGTCGCTGCACGGCGCGCACCAGGGCGGAGAACGCCGTCGATCGCCCTGGCGGCCGCCGAGGCGTTCTTCGGGCGACCCGCTCGACGCCGATCTGGTCGCGGAGGCGTTCGCGACGGTGCGAGCCCCGGGTCGGTTCGAGGTCGTGCAGCGCGACCCGCTCGTCATCCTCGACGGCGCGCACAACCCGGACGGCGCCCAAGCCGTCGCCGAGACGTTGGCCGAGGGGTTCGCGGTCACCGGTGACCTTCGCCTCGTCGTCGGCGTGCTCGACGGCCGCGATCCCGTCGAGCTGCTCGAGGTGCTCGACGCGGAGTCCGCGGCCGAGGTCGTGTGCTGCACGCCCGACTCGCCGCGCGCGCTACCGGCCGCGGCGCTGGCGCGAGGTCGTCGCCGCGCCTCGGTGGCCATGCCGCGCGTGGTGCCCGACGTGGCCGACGCGCTCGACGCGGCGCTCGCCGACGCCGACGCCGATGACGTCGTGCTCGTCACCGGCTCGCTCTACACGGTCGGCGCCGCGCGAGCGGCGTGCCGACGCGCTCGGGCTGGTCAAGGATCGCTGACGCCGCGTAGCGTCCCGCGCCATGAACCAGACCTTCGTCATGTGCAAGCCCGACGCCGTCGAGCGGGGGCTCGTGGGCGAGATCGTGTCCCGCCTCGAGCGCAAGGGCTTCACGCTGGTGGCGGCCGAGCTGCGCATCGGTCGACAAGGCGCTGGCCGAGGAGCACTACGCCGAGCACGCCGAGAAGCCGTTCTACGGCGAGCTGGTGGCGTTCCTCACCCGCTCACCGGTGTTCGCGATGGTCATCGAGGGCCCCGCCGACAACACCTTCTCGCTCGTGCGCAAGCTCGTCGGCGCCACCAAGGTCGACGACGCCGAGCCGGGCACGATCCGCGGCGACCTCGCCACCATCACCACCGAGAACCTGGTGCACGCGTCCGACGGCCACGAGAGCGCGTCCCGGGAGATCACGCTCTGGTTCCCCAGCCGCGGCTGACCCGATTGTTGCGGTTCCGTTACAGGCTCTAGGCTCATCCTCCACATGAGGCCCACCGTCGACGTCAGGTCGACCTCCCGGCCTCGACCCTGCACGAGTACGCTGCCTCGAACGCCCGGTGGCAGCTAGCGGAGAGGCCCCGCCCCTGATGTCCGAGAACGTCCTGTCATCCATCATGGGCCGCGACATGGCGGTCGACCTCGGCACCGCCAACACGGTCGTGTACGTCCGCGGCCGAGGCATCGTGCTCAACGAGCCGTCCGTCGTCGCCGTCAACGTCCACGACGGCCGGCCCCTCGCCGTCGGCGTCGAGGCCAAGCGGATGATCGGCCGCACGCCCGCCCACATCCAGGCCATCCGGCCGCTGAAGGACGGCGTCATCGCCGACTTCGAGATCTGCGAGAAGATGCTCCGCTACTTCATCCAGAAGGTGAACAACCGGCGGTGGAGCAAGCCCCGCATGGTGATCTGCGTCCCGTCTGGCATCACCGGCGTCGAGCAGCGGGCCGTGCAGGAGGCCGCCGAGTACGCCGGCGCCCGCAAGCCCGCCTACATCATCGAAGAGCCGATGGCCGCCGCCATCGGCGCGGGCCTCCCGGTGCAGGAGCCCACCGGCAACATGATCGTCGACATCGGTGGCGGCACCACCGAGGTCGCGGTGATCTCGCTCGGCGGCATCGTCGCGAGCCAGTCGGTGCGCGTCGGCGGCGACGAGCTCGACGACTCGATCGTCCAGTTCATCAAGAAGGAGTACAGCCTCGCGGTCGGCGACCGCACCGCTGAAGAGGTGAAGATCGCGCTCGGCTCGGCGTGGCCCCTCGAAGAGGAGCTGCACGCGGAGATCCGCGGCCGCGATCTCGTCACCGGCCTCCCGAAGACGATCGTCACCACCACCGAGGAGATCCGCGAAGCCATGGAAGAGCCGGTGTCGGCCATCGTCGACGCCGTCAAGGTCACGCTCGACAAGACGCCGCCCGAGCTGGCCGCCGACATCATGGAGAAGGGCATCACGCTCGCCGGCGGCGGCGCGCTGCTCCACGGCTTGCAGGCCCGCCTGCACCACGAGACCGGCATGCCGATCGTGATCGCGCCCGACCCGCTCCACGCCGTCGCCATCGGCTCGGGCCAGTCGCTGGAGGAGTTCGAGGCCCTCAAGGGCGTGCTGTTCTCCTCCACGAACCACTGATCCCTCGCCGTCCGTGGCAATCTCCCGCCGCACTGGTGGCCGCTCCCGGCTGACGATCGCGCTCCTCGTCCTCACGTCCCTCGCGCTGCTCACGCTCGACTTCCGTGATGCGGCGGTCGTGCAGAGCGCCCGGCGCGTCGCCGGCAACGTGTTCTCGCCGTTGCGCGGCGCCGCCGAGACGGTGAGCGAGCCGTTCACGAACGCATGGCACGGCGTCACCGACTACGGCGACCTCGAGGACGACAACGCGGAGCTGCAACGGCGCATCGACGAGCTCGAAGGCCGAGCGGTGCTCGAAGAGGACGCCGCCCAGCAGCTGGCCGAGCTGCTCGAGCAGCAGGGGCTCGAGTGGGTCGGCGCCATCCCGACCACCGTCGCGCGCGTCGTCGCCGGCAACCCGTCGAACTTCTCGCACACGATCGACATCAACAAGGGATCCGACGACGGCATCCGAGACGGCATGGCGGTCGTGAACGGTGCCGGCCTCGTCGGCCGCATCGTGCAGGTCACCAGCAGCCGCTCCACCGTGCAGCTGATCACCGACCCCGACTTCGCGGTCGGCGTCCGGCTGCTCCCGAGCGGCGTGACGGGGCACCGCACGGGGGAAGGGGAGCGGTGAGGACCTCATCGTCGACTCCGACCTCGAGATCGGCAGCGACGACGTGCCGAAGCCCGGAGCGTCGCTCACCACCAGCGGCCTCGAGACCAGCGCCTTCCCCGAGTCGATCCCGGTCGGCAAGGTCCGGGAGGTGCGGGAGGGGAGCGGCGGCCTCACCCTCGAGCTGATCGTGCGACCGATGGCCAACACCGAGAAGCTGTCCTTCGTGACCGTGCTGCTCCGGCCGGTGCCCGAAACGTGATCCCGCCGAGTCCGCTCACGGTCGCGGTGCGCACGTCGCTGATCCTGGTCGTGGCCCTCACCCTCCAGCTCGGCGATCGCGTCCAGCCTCGGCGTGTTCGGGGTGCAGGGGGACCTGCTCCTCCTGGTGGCCATCGCAGGCGGGGTGGCCGCCGGCCCTGACCGCGGCGCCGCCCTCGGGCTTCGCGGCGGGCATCGCCTACGACCTCATGCTGCAGACGCCGTTCGGGCTGTCGGCCCTCACCTACGCGATCGTGGCCTACCTGGTCGGCAGCCTCCAGGACTCCGTCCTGCGGGCTGCGTGGTGGATCCCGGTCGCCACCGCGACCGCGGCGAGCATGGTGGGTGTCATCCTGTACGGCGTGTTCGGCACGGTGCTGGGGGAGGACCTGATCGGGTTCTCGCTGCTCCGCATCGCGGTGATCGTCGGCGTGCTGAACACGATCGCCAGCTCCCGTCGTGGTGCGCGCGATGCGGTGGGCCACCGGGTCCACCAAGAGCCTCCGGGCGCGGGCGGTGTACCGGTGATCGCCGCCGAGTCGCCGCGGGTGCGCATGTCGGTGCTGGGCATCGTCGTGTTCGCGCTGTTCGCCGCGCTGTTCTCGCGGCTCTGGTACCTGCAGGTCATGGCGTCCGAGCAGTACCAGGTGGCCGCGCAGGCCAACCGGATCCGCGTCGTGCCGGTGGAGGCACCACGGGGTCGCATCGTCGATCGCAACGGCAAGGTGCTGGTCGACAACCGCATCTCGGTGCAGGTCACCATCGACCGCACGGTCGTCAACGACGCTCGACGACGACGAGCGCACGCGGGTCCTGACCGACGTGGCCGAGGGGCTGTCGCGCTCGAGCAACCCGAAGACCGTCGAAGCAGCTCGAAGCCGATCTCGCCAACCAGCGCTACAGCCCCTACGTGCCGGTGCCGGTCGCGTTCCGACGTGCCCGAGGAGCTCAAGATCTGGATCGACGAGCACGCCGACGACCTGCCCGGTGTGGCGGCCGAGCGCGTGGCAGTGCGTCACTACCCCTATGGTCAGCTCGCGCGCCCACGTGCTCGGGTACACGGGGCAGATCATCGACGAGGAGTTCGAGGCCAAGGCCGAGTCCGCCGAAGCCGTACACGCTCAACGACAAGATCGGGAAGTACGGCGTCGAGAAGATCTACGAGGACGACCTGCGAGGCACCTCCGGCTCCCGGTCGATCGAGGTCGACGCCGAGAACAACCCGATCCGCATCGTCGAGGAGACGCCGCCGATCCCCGGTGACGACCTCGTGCTGAACATCGACATCGACGTGCAGGCGCACGCCGAGCAGGCCCTGCAGTCGGGGTTGGCCATCGCCAAGGAGCGCCCGTCGCGTGGCTACACCGCGGCCGAACAAGGGCGAGGTCGGGCTCCACCGTCGTGCTCGACCCGAAGTCGCGGCGGCGTGATCGCCATGGCGTCGTTCCCGACGTTCAACCCGGCCGAGTTCGTCGACGGCATCAGCGACTCCGAGTGGAGCTACCTCACCGATCCTGCCAACAACGCACCGCTCAACAACTGGGCCATCCAGGGCCAGTACGCCCCCGGCTCCACGTTCAAGCCGTTCAGCGCGGTGTCGGGGCTCGCAGGCCGGTCTCATCACGCCCGACACCACCGTCCTCGACGACGGCGAGTACGAGGTCCCCGACTGCAGCGGCGACGTCGTGCAAGTTCAGCAACGACAACAACCGCCAGTACGGCGTCGTCGACCTGCGACGGTCGCTCACCGTGTCGTCCGACTTCTACTACTACGGCCTCGGCGCCCGCTTCTGGATCGAGCAGGACCGCGTCGGCGGACCCGAGAAGTACGCCGACCTGCTGAAGCAGTGGGGCTTCGACAAGGACACCGGGATCGACCTGTCGAGCGAGCAGGCCGGGCGGATCCCGTCGCCGAGCTGGCTGCAAGGAGTTCTGCGAGGCGATCGAGTGCGAGGACGACCGACCGTGGCGCACGGGCAACAACGTGAACATGGCCATCGGCCAGGGCGACGTGCTGCTCACACCGCTCCAGATCGCGTCCGGCTACGCCACCATCGGCAACGGCGGCACCGTGTGGGAGCCGCACGTGGTCAAGGAGGTGCGCGACGGCGTCACCAAGGAGCTCAAGCGCACCATCGAGCCGAAGACGATCGACACCGTCGAGATGCGGCCCGAGTGGCGGGCCGCGCTGTTCGACGGGCTCACGGGCGTCACCACCAGCGAAGGCGGCACCGCCGTCGGCGCGTTCAGCGGCTTCCCGAACGCCGACGTACCCGATCGCCGCCAAGACCGGCACGGCGCAGGTGAACGACAAGGCGCCCACCGCGGTGTTCGGCGCCTACGGCCCGGCCACCGACGCGCAGTACGCCATCTCCGTGCTGCTCGAGGAGTCGGGCTACGGCGGTTCCGTGGCCGCACCGGTCGCCCGGCGCCTCTTCGATGTGCTCCGCGACCCGGCGCTGCTGCCGCCCGCGCCGGAGGACGGCAAGTTCGAGATCCTTCCCACCCTGGCGCCCGACGCCGGCGGAGGTGCGCGACTGATGACGGCGGCCACCACCTTCTCGGCGCGCAACCGGGTCGCCCCCGGGGCGCTCGGCCGGCTGTCGCGCAACCCGGCCGCGCCCTGGCGCCACATCGACATGGTGCTCGTCGGCAGCGTGGTCGCGGTGTCCGCCCTCGGCTGCCTGATGATCTTCAGCGCCACGCGCGGGCGGGACCCGTCGGACTTCGACACGAGCTTCCTCGCTGAAGCAGCTCCTGTTCGTCGGCATCGGCGCCGCGGTGATGCTCGTCGTCGCCCTCATCGACTACCGGCGCTACCGCGAGATCGCCCCGATCGCGTACGGCGGGATCCTGCTCCTGCTGCTCATGGTGGTCACCGGGTCTCGGCAGCGAGCGCAAGGGCAGCCAGGCCTGGTTCCAGCTCGGGCCCGTTCCAGCTCCAGCCATCCGAGCTGGCCAAGATCGTGGTGATCGTCGTCGCTGGCGTCGCGTGATCGCCCACTTCAACAGCGAGCTCGACGCGCGACGGCTCGTCGCCGTGCTCGCGGTGGCCGGCGTGCCGATGGCGCTGATCATGCTGCAGCCCGACCTCGGCACCACGCTGGTGTTCGTCGCCGTCGGCATGGGGATGCTCCTCATCGGCGGGGCCCAGGTGCGCCACATCGTGGCGCTGACCCTCGTCGGGATCGTCGGCGTGGGCATGGTGCTCAACTCGGGGATGCTCGAGGAGTTCCAGCAGTGCCGCCTCGACGTCGTTCCTCGAGACGCAGGACCAGGAGTGCACCGAGCGCGGGGCCTCGTACAACCTCGAGCAGGCCAAGACGGCCATCGGCTCCGGCGCCCTGCTCGGCACCGGCCTCTTCGAGGGCACCCAGACCCGGCTCGACATCGTCCCCGAGCAGCACACCGACTTCATCTTCACGGCGCTGGGCGAGGAGCTCGGCTTCGTGGGGGCCGGCACCCTGCTGGCGCTCTTGTCGATCATCACCTGGCGGATCTGGCGCACGGCCCAGCTCGCCCGCGACCCGCTCGGCACCCTCATCTGCGTCGGCGTGCTGTCGATGTTCGTGTTCCAGGTGTTCGAGAACGTGGGGATGACGATGGGGATCATGCCGATCACCGGCATCCCCCTGCCCTTCATGAGCTACGGCGGGTCCAGCACCCTCACCGCGTTCATCGGCATGGGCCTCGTCCTCAACGTCCACATGCGCCGCTTCTCCTGACCCGCCCTCGGCCGCCCGAGGTTGGGGGCATTCAGCCGTCGACTTACCGACGTTCGGTGCCCTCAACGCCGGCCCGATGGACCGAGGTCGGGGCAAGTGCCGTCGCAGTGCCGACGGTCAGTGCCCCCAAGGTCGACGACACGCTCGACTGGCACCGGTATCCAGCAACGTCGGCGAGGCACCAAGTCGGGTTCGGTCGAGATCTGGTTGTAGGAGTACCGAAGGGTGAGGTAGCCGGCCGCCGCCGCGGCCTGGTCACGTCGGCGGTCGCGCTCGAAGTCGTCGACCACGCGCATGCCAGGCGCGGCCATCCCCCTCGAGCACGATGCGCCACGTCTCGATCAGGCCATCGCACGCGCCGCGGACCGGGTACACGGCCGGGGAACGATGCTTGCCATGCGATGGGTGGGACGCCGGGACGGGTGAACAGTCAGTCGCATCCGTGCTTCGAGCTCTGACTCGGTCGACGCCGTACTCCGGCACCGAACCGCTCGAGCACGGTCCGTAGCTTGCGCAGGTCCCGACCACCCCGGGGCGCGAGCTCGCACGTAGCGATCGCGCACCTGTTCGCAGCACGTGCCGGTCTTGGTCAGAAGCGCGTGCGAGGGCTGGCCGAGTCGTGCTTCGGAAGTCACTTGGGCGAGGTCGATGAACGACCTGGTCCAGGGTGACGCAGGGATCCTGCTCGACCGTTGCTGACCTTCGTGTCCACGGCTCGGTGGGCGAGCGCGAGCCGGCCGCGGGCGTTGGCGTCCGGGAGGATCGTGATCTCCGGGCGGCCTTGTCGAAAGCCCGTCGAGGCGGTGGAGCACCGCCGCCGATCGGTGAGACGCCACGGCCCACGGCTCCGCGAGCACCGCGGCCATCACGGAGCGCTGCCAGGTCGGTGGTGCCGCCGGGCTCCCATACACGCTGCTGTCGAGCCGCACCCACGCTCGCGAACGCAGGCGGCGATCGATCAGGCTCCCGCTCCCGCCAGCGACGAGCACCTGTCGCCGGCTCCAGGCGCCGTGCTGCAATCGAGAGAGTCGCTCCACTGCACTATCCACATCGCCTCGCATGGCGACCAAGGCTCGCCCGGGTCAGCGTGGAAATGCAGGGGTTACATCGAGAGCGTGCAAGCGCTACGCCGGGCGGGTGACCAAGCCGCGTGCGGACGACGACGTCGTCGTCGCCGACGCGTCAGCGAGCCGTACGGGTGCACGCTGCGAGCCGTACGGGCGCCGCATCGACGGTCGTGGCAATCGCTTCGCGGGGCACCCACCATCGGGGTTCGACGCTCGGCGCCCCGAACCGGTGCGCTGACCTGGGTGGATGCCGGGTGGTCGAGGGGGGTCCGGTACCCTGGGCCGCACCATGGTCGATGTCTGGGCTCGGCTCGAGCCGCACCTGGCCTCGGTGCAGAAGCCTGCGCGCTACATCGGCTGCGAGCTCGGCGCCGAGGTCCCGTCGCCTGGCCCGGCGTCGGGTCGGGTGGCTGCTGGTGTACCCGGACACCTACGAGATCGGGCTGCCCAACCAGGGCCTGCAGATCCTCTACGAGATCCTCAACGAGCGCCCGGACGCCCTCGCCGAGCGGTCCTACGCCCCGTGGACCGACCTCGAGGAGGTCCTGCGGCGCGAGGACATCCCGCTGTTCTCGGTCGACACCCACCGCTCAGCCGACGAGTTCGACGTCATCGCCTTCAACCTCTCGGCCGAGCTCGTCTACACGAACGTCCTGAACTGCATCGACCTGGCCGGCGTGCCGGTCCGCGCCGCCGATCGGACCGCCGAGCACCCGCTCATCGGCGCGGGCGGCCACGCCACCTACAACCCCGAGCCGCTGGCCGACTTCCTCGACTTCGTCGTGCTGGGCGACGGCGAGGAGGTCGTCAGCGAGATCAACGCCGCCGTCGCGGCCTGGAAGGCCGGCGGCCGCACCGACCGGATCGACGTGCTGCGAGCGCTGGCCGGCATCGAGGGCGTGTACGTCCCGTCGCTCTACGAGCCCCGCTACCTCCCGGACGGGCGCCTCGAGGTCACCGCCCCGATCGACCCGTCGGCGCCGGCCGTGGTGGAGAAGCGCACCATCGCCGACCTCGCCGACTGGCCCTACCCGAAGCAGCAGCTCGTGCCGCTCACCGAGGTGGTGCACGACCGCCTCAACGTCGAGGTCTTCCGTGGCTGCACCCGTGGGCTGCCGCTTCTGCCAGGCCGGGATGATCACCCGACCCGTGCGGGAGCGCCCGGCCGAGCAGGTGGCCTCGATGGTGCAGCAGGGCCTGCGCCGCACCGGCTACGACGAGGTCGCCCTCACCAGCCTCTCGACCGCCGACTTCTCCGGGCATCGAGGACGTCGTCGCCTCGGCCATGGACGATTCGGTGGGCTGCGGCAACGTGTCCGTCAGCCTGCCGAGCCTCCGGGTCGACGCCTTCACCGTCGGCGTGGCCGCGCAGATCCAGAAGGCCCGCCGCACCGGGCTCACGTTCGCTCCCGAAGGCCGGCACCTGGCGCATGCGCCAGGTGATCAACAAGCTGATCACCGAGGAAGACCTCTACAGCGCCGTCGACTCCGCCTTCAGCCAGGGCTGGCGCCGGGTGAAGCTCTACTTCCTCACCGGCCTCCCCACCGAGACCGACGAAGACACCCTCGGCATCATCGAGCTGGCTCGTCGCTGCATCGAGCTGGCCAAGGCCAACGGCCACAACGGCTCGGTCACCGTGAGCGTCGGCGGGTTCGTGCCCAAGGCGTTCACGCCGTTCCAGTGGTTCGGGATGAACACCGAGGTCGAGCTGCGCCGCAAGGTCAACATGCTCCGCGACGCGGCCAAGCAGGCCAAGGGCGTGCAGATCAAGTGGCACGACCCGAGGGCCAGCGTCGTCGAGGGCCTGGTCAGCCGGGGCGATCGCCGGCTCGGCGCCGTCATCGAGCACGTCTGGCGGGCCGGGGGCACGTTCCAGGAGTGGAGCGAGCACTTCCGGCTCGACCTGTGGGAGCAGGCCATGGAGGCCGCGGGCCTCGACATGGACTGGTACTGCTACCGGCATCGCACCGAGGACGAGGCGCTGCCGTGGGACCACCTGTCGGCTGGTCTCCACAAGGACTTCCTCTGGCAGGACTGGCGGGACGCGCTCGAAGAGCTCGGCCTCGAGGACTGCCGCTGGACGCCCTGCTACGACTGCGGTGCCTGCACCGGCTACGGCATCGAGCACGTCGTCGCCTCCGCCGTCCCCCCGGCCGGTGGGAGCCAGGGCACCGGCCAGGACCTGCTCCGTGGCGGTGAGGTGCCGGTCACACTCCTCGCTCGCAAGCCGGTGGGGGTGGGCGCATGAAGCAGCGCGTCCGCTTCGCCAAGTTCGGCAAGGTCCGCTTCCTGTCCCACCGCGACGTGGCTCGGGTCTGGGAGCGGGCGCTGCGGCGCTCCGGCGTGCGAGTCGCCTACAGCGAGGGGTTCTCGCCCCGACCGAAGCTCAGCTTCGGCCTCGCGCTGTCCACGGGCTACGAGAGCCTCGGCGAGTACCTCGACATCGACCTCGCCGAACCCGTCGACCCGCGAGGCGCTGCCCGGGATCGTCAACCCCGTCCCTGCCCCTCGGCATGGAGGCCCAGGCCGCGATCCCGATCCCGGCCGGCACCGACTCGCTCCAGCAGGCCGTCACCAGCTCGAGCTGGCAGCTCGAGCTCGTCGGTGTCGGACCCCGCGCAGCTGGTGGCCGCCATCGAGCGGGTCATGGCCCTGGATGAGCTCCCGATCGTCGTCGAGCGCAAGGGCACCGAGGCCCAGCTCGACGCCCGGCCCGCGATCCTCGGCTTGTCCGCCCACGAGGCCGGTGCTCGATGCCGAGCTGGCCACCCAACCCCGCAGCCTCCGCCCCGCGGAGCTGCTCCGCGCCGTGGATCCCTCGTGGATCCTCGGCCGGGCACTACGAACTCACCAATGGACGTCGGTCGACGGCGCCCGCTGCGAGCCGATCCCCTTCGGGGACCTCGGCGCACGTGGCGCGACGTCGACCCCGCACGCGGAAGCGCGTGCGTCATGAGAAGGGATCTCCCCGATGACCGAACTCCCCACCGGCGACACCGCCGGCGGCACCACCCCCGAGCCCACGCCCCGACCCAGCCCGGCTGACCCCAGCGCCACCGGCGCGGACTCGCACGCGCGCCGACCAACGGCGGCCCCGGCGCCCCGCCCTCCGACCCGCCGAGCGCGAGCGACAGCGGTGCGCAAGACGACCGGCCGAGCGGCGGTGGCGACACGGACGGCGGGCCCAAGCGCCGCCGGCGGGGCTCCCGCGGCGGCCGGAACCGCAGCCGCCCGCGCCCCGACGCGGCCGGCGGCGACACCGAGCGACGCCGACGGCGACCGTGCGGACGACCGCAACCCTGAGCTGCCCGACTCGCCCCGCGAGGGCCGCCCGAAGTCGGTCGAGACCGCCGACGCCTCGCTGGTCCGCCGTCCGGCGGCCGAGGCCGCTCGTCGAGCCCCAGATCGGCGACTCGATGCCCGTGCCCGACCTCTCCGCCGCCCCGTCCTGGCTCCGCGAGCCGGCGGTGGCGACGGTGACGGCGCCCCGAAGCGCAAGCGCCGCCGAGGCGGCCGCGGTCGGGGGAGCGGCAGCGGCGGTGGAGGTGGCGGCGCCGCCGACCAGCGCCAGCCTGCCGGCCAGCGGCCCGACCAGGGCCGAGGTGGTCGTGGCGGCCGTGGCGGCTCACCCGTGCAGGCGGTCCTGCCCACCGGCGGGATCGACCTCGACGACGACGTCCTCGACGCCCGGCGCGGTCGCGAGCGCAAGGGCCGGCCGGTCGGCCGCTACCTCATGTGCGTCCACGTCGACCCCAAGGCCACCCAGATCTCGGTGCTCGAGGGCCGCAACCTCATCGAGCACTACATCTCCCGGCCCTCGGACGACGTCGCCCAGATCCACGGCAACATCTACCTCGGCAAGGTGCAGAACGTGCTGCCGGGCATGGAGGCGGCCTTCGTCGACATCGGCACCCCCAAGAACGCCGTCCTCTACCGGGGCGACGTGCACTTCGACGCCGACGACGTGGATGCGCCCAAGGGCAAGCAGAGCAACCTGCGCATCGAGCAGATGCTCCGGGCCAAGCAGACGATCATCTGCCAGGTCACCAAGAACCCGATCGGGGCCAAGGGCGCCCGCCTCACCCAGGAGGTGTCGCTGCCGGGTCGCTTCGTGGTGCTGATCCCGAACAGCTCCACCTACGGCATCTCCAAGCGCCTGTCCGACGACGAGCGCAAGCGGCTCCGGAACATCCTCGACCGGGTGAAGCCCAAGGAGCACGGCGTCATCGTGCGCACCGCGGCCGAGGGCGTCACCGACCAGGAGATCGAGCAGGACGTCCGCCGGCTGCTCGACCAGTGGGGCCAGATCGACGCGCTGGCCAAGCGCTCGCAGGCACCGGCGCTGCTCTACCGCGAGCCCGACATGGCCGTGCGGGTGATCCGCGAGGAGCTCAACAGCGACTACCGCGGCGTCGTGATCGACGACCCCGCCCTCTACGAGTCCGTTCGCGACTACGTGGCCTCGATCAGCCCGGAGCTGGCCGACCGCGTCGAGCTCTTCGACCCGGCCGAGGAGGACCTGCCGCTCTTCGAGCGCTTCCACATCCACGAGCAGCTCCACAAGGCCCTCGACCGCAAGGTGTGGCTCCCGTCGCGGCGGGTCGCTCATCATCGAGCACACCGAGGCCCTCACGGTCATCGACGTGAACACCGGCAAGAACGTCGGCACGTCGAACCTCGAGGAGACGGTCTTCCGGAACAACCTCGAGGCCGCCGTCGAGATCGCCCGCCAGCTGCGGCTGCGCGACGTCGGCGGGATCATCGTCGTCGACTTCATCGACATGGAGATCCGCCCCAACCGGGACGAGGTCACCCGGGTCTTCCGGGAGGCCCTGGCCCGGGACAAGACCCGCACCCAGGTGTTCGAGATCTCCGAGCTCGGCCTGTGCGAGATGACCCGCAAGCGGATCGGGGAGGGGCTCCTGGAGTCCTTCGCCGGCAAGTGCCCCCACTGCGAGGGCCGTGGCCTGGTGATCGACCCCGACCTGCTGCCGCCGGATTGAGGGTTGGCCGGAGCCCGGGGTAGCATCGTCCGTCCCGCCCTGAGGAAGAGAACGCCCTGATGTACGCAGTGATCAAGACCGGTGGCAAGCAGGAGAAGGTCGAAGCCGGCCAGATCCTCAACGTCGAGAAGCTCGGCAAGGCCGTGGGCGACGAGGTCACCCTCACGCCCGTCCTCGTCGTCGACGGCGACACCGTGCTCGCCACCCCCGGCCAGCTGTCTGGCGCCACCGTCACCGCCAAGGTGGTCGGCGAGGCCAAGGGCCCGAAGATCAACGGCTTCACGTACAAGAACAAGAGCAACCAGCGGAAGCGCTGGGGCCACCGCCAGCACTACGACGCCATCGAGATCACGGGCATCTCGAAGGGCTGAGGAGCTACACATGTCCAAGACCAAGGGCGGCGGTTCCACCCGGAACGGCCGCGACTCCAACGCTCAGCGCCTCGGCGTGAAGGTGTACGACGGCACCGCCGTCACCGCGGGCACGATCATCGTGCGCCAGCGGGGCACCAAGTTCCACCCGGGCGAGAACGTCGGCCGGGGCGGCGACGACACCCTGTTCGCCAAGGCGGACGGCAAGGTGAAGTTCGGCCTCCGCAAGGGCCGCAAGCTCGTCGACATCCTTCCCTCGGAGTAGCCCTCCCGCCTGTTGACCACCCCTCGTGGTCGAGCCCGCACAGCGGGGTTGACAAGACTTGGGGAACGTTCCAAACTCACCGCATCGTTCGGCGGACGAGAGCAGGGTGGGAACGGGCATGCGGGACGGCAGGACGTCGATGGACGTGATCGACGAGATCGTCTGGTCGTCGCGCCTCGGCGCCCACCTCGAGGCGTCGCGGATGCGCGCCAACATGCGCCGCCTCGACCTGGCCTGTCAGCTCGGGGTGAGCGAGGAGACGATCCGGCTCTGGGAGAAGGGCGCCGTCCAGCCCTCGGCCGAACGCCTGGCCCGACTCATCGCCCTCCTCGCGCTCGAGACGACCGACTGGCCCGCCCGGGTCGACCCCACCCCGATCTCCCGCCGTTGGCCCGACGCCTGCGCGGCGAGCGCGACGCCCGAGGCATGACGCAGGCGGCCATCGTGAAGATCCTCGATGTCCCCCAGGCCACGTACGCCGGGTGGGAGACGGGTCGTTCCACCCCGGGAGCCCACCTGCACGCCAGCCTCGCCCAGTTCCTGGGGATCGCCGAGTGCGACGTGGCCACGCTGTGCGCCTCCCCGTTCATCGTCGACACCGCGGGCTGGCCACCGTTCGGGCAGTTCGTCGGCGCCCGACGCCAGGAGCTGCGGCTCAGCCGAGCCGCGCTGGCTGAGGCCCTCGACGTCTCGCAGGGCACGGTCGTGTCGTGGGAGCTCGGCTACCGCGTGCCCGGGTCCACCCACCTCACCCAGCTGGCGCGGGTGCTGTCGGTCGACACCGCGTCCCTCGCCGCCGCGCTGCCACGCCGGTCGGCCTCGACGACGCTCGGCGAGCTGATCCTCGCTCGCCAGCGCGAGCTCGGGACTGCGCTCCGCCGACCTCGCCAAGCTCACCGGCACCACCGAGGCGACGATCAGCCGCTGGGTGCACGGCCGGAGCCGCCCGATCCAAACGAACCTCGAACGGCTCGCCGGACGCGCTCAGGATGCCGTATGCGAACGTCGCCGAAGCTGCCGGGAGCGTGGCATGACCCATCACCGCAAGACCTCCAACCCGCGCAGAGCGCGGCACCCGGGAGCGAGGCTCGGTGCTGGTCGAGGCCGCCATCGTGCTGCCCGTCTTGTTCTCGCTCATCTTCGGGATCCTCGAGATCGGATCGGCCTTGAAGTCGTACTCGGGCGCCGCCAACGCCGTCCGTGCCGGTGGCCGCATGGCGAGCGTGGCGGGCAACGACGCCCTGGCCGATCAGACGACCATGGCGCGGATCGCGCGGGAGGCCGCGGGGATCGGCGGCGGTGAGATCGAGTACATCGTGATCTGGCACGCGGCGGCCACCGGCGAGAACCCGTCTGTCGCCTGCCGGCCCGCGCCGGTCTCGTCGCCGAACACGGGCTCGGTCGGTGTCCCCGACGGGGGCACTGACGCCCTCAACGCATGCAACATCTACCACCGCCCCTCCGCCGCGGGCGGCGCGTTCGACATGGCCCAGGGCGACCTGGGGAACCCGCCCGACTACTACTTCGGGTGCACCGGCCCCTCCGATCCTGACGCCAGCCACAAGGTCGACTGCAACTGGCCCGCACGCAACCGGAAGACCACCATCGTGCCCCGAGGCACCCCACCGCCCGTGGGCACGACGGGCAAGCCGGATTACATCGGCATCTACATCCGGGCCGAGCACAACTACATCACGGGGATCCTCGGCGACACCCTGACCATCACGGACAGCGGCGTGAACCTGATCGAGCCGCAGGGCTACTCGGTGACGTCATGAGCAGATCCTCGCCTCGAACCGCGACGTGAGCGCGGCGCCACCCTGCTCGAGTTCGCGCTGGTCCTGCCGCTCCTCCTGCTCCTGGCGTTCGGGACGGCAGAGATGGGCCTGGCTTGGGTCGCCAACAACCGGACGGAGGGCTCGACGTCGACCGCGGCCCGCATCGCGGCGAGCAGCGGGTCTCTCGTCGAAGCCGACCGCAGCGTGCTCGAGTCGCTTCGGGCGTCGCTGCCCCAGGAGCAGCTGCTGCACCTCGACCGCGTCGTGATCTTCCGGCCCACCAACGGCACCGGCGGCATGGATCCTGGCTGCATCAAGCCGGTGGGGTCTCCCAGCGAGACCGGTGTCTCCACCTGGTGCAACTCCTACGCCGGAGCGACGGTGCGAGGCGTAATCCCGGCCGACCTCGGGACGCGAGACGACTTCTGGGCCCCCGCCACCCGCAACGACAGCCTGGCGGACCCGCCCGACTACATCGGCGTGTGGATCCGCACGACGTACGACTCCAAGACGGGCACCTTCTTCAACGACATGACGATCACGAAGACGAGCATCTACCGCATCCAACCGGACATCAACGGTTGAGCAGGAGCATCGAGATGAACCGAACCACCCGAAGCCAAGGCGATCACGGCGTGGCCATCATGATCACGGCCCTCTTGCTGGTGCCGATGATGATGTTCGCCGCCTTCGGCGTCGACCTCGCCAGCTGGTACTCCCGCACCAGCTACCTGCAGAAGTCCGTCGACGCCGCCTCGCTGGCCGGCACCGTGTGGATGCCGAGCATGCCGCTCGCCGTCCCGGCGGCCTGCCGCAGCCTCGATCAGAACGGGATCAGGGGTGGCGATTGCGTCGCCACCACCGGTGCCGGACCCTTCGAGGTCGACATCGAGCGAGGCTCCGGCCCCACGAGGCTGCGGGTCACCGTCACCGACCCGAACGCCACGCGGTTCTTCTCGCAGGTCTTCGGCGGCGGGAACCAGCGGCTCACGCGCTCGGCCGAAGCCGAGTACAACCTCCCGATCCCCCTGGGGAGCCCCCTCAACTACTTCGGCGGCGACGCCACCCGCACCGTCCCCGCCAACCCCCGCGACGTGCTCACGCTGAACTGGCCGGCCAACGCGCAACAGCAGCCGCCCGTCGCCCGCCCGCGAACGCCCAGGTCGGCGACACGCCGAACCAGAACTTCAACTGCAACGTGGGCCACTTGCTGCGCAGAGACTACGGGCCGTTGGACAGTCGTTCAGCCTACAGCCACGGCGGTTCGTTCGGCGGCTCGCAACGGTGCTTCTACAGCGTCCTGTTCACATCGCCCGGTGGGCCGGCACCCGAACGTCGCCGCCTCCGGACTACACGCGGCGCGGGCCCGACCAACGCGCCGTGCAACGTGTTCCAGACGTCGACGACGAAGGGCCGGTGGACGAATGCAACTACCTACCAAGGCGGTAACCGGTACATAAGTGGCGACACCGGGTTCCGGCAGTGCACCTGGGCGGTCGCCCAGACCGCCGACCTGCCGAACTTCCGAACGGCACCAACATCCCGCCGGGCTCGGCTCCGGTGAACCGGCCGTGCCGCGTGGGGTACGAGACGACGCCGGGCTGGTGGAATGGCTTCTACACCGCGGCGGTCCCGGCCGCGGCCGTGGGCGGCAACCAGTCCGTCGGCAACCGGCTCTGCCGGTGGAGGGCCGCCATCGTCACCACCATGGTGACGCCCCCGTCCAACCCCATCGATCCTGCCCGCAGCCCAGGGTTCTGGGCCCAGATCGAGGGCCCGGACACCTGGTCCACCAATGGCGACGCGTACTCGCCGCGCTGCTACACCACAGTCAACTGCGGCTCAGTGGAGAACCTGCAGTACGAGCCGCCCACCGATCCCGACCGTGGCTACTGGTACGTCGTGCGGATGCCCGGCACCAACGTCGGCCCGATCGACATCAGGATCTTCGACGCCAACCACGCGGCCGGCACGTTCGACACCTTCGCGGGCGATCGGAACCTTGGTTCCGGAGGGAACTTCAACACGACGTTCCGGGTGTGGAAGCAGAACAGCCCAGCGGCTCGTGGACCACCACCGCTACACCCAACGGCGGCATTCCGGCCGACGGCAACCGACTCTGCCGGTGGCAGGCCGCGATCACCACGACCACGCCACCGACGCCGCCCAACCCGATCGCCGCCACCCGTAGCCCGGGCTTCTGGGCGATGGTCGAAGGCCCCGGCAGCGTGTCGCCCAACGGTGATGCCTTCTCCACCCGCTGCTACATCAACAACGGCTGTGGTTCCAACCAGAACCTCCAGTACGAGGCCGACACGCTCGCCGACCGCGGCTACTGGTACGTGGTGAAGATGCCGCCCGTCCCCCTCGGGTCGGTGGACATCAACGTCTTCGACGGCTCGTACAACTCGGCGGGTTCGGTCGACCAGCTGGCTGGCGACCGCAACCTCGGGAGCTCCGCGACCTTCCCCACCGAGTTCCGGGTGTACCAGCAGAACAACCCGCTCGACTTCACCGACCACGATCCGTACACCACCACGCCTGCCGACCAGACGATCGGCAGCTGCAACTGGACGCTCGGTGGCCAGACGACCTTCCGGGGAGCGTGGCGGCGGCTCTGCACGATCACCTCGCCGGTGCCGAACAGCCTCTACCTCGTCAACGTCCGACCACCGGGGCGGCCTCCGCGGGCAACGGCATCAACGGCTACGCCCTCGAGGCCGTCTCCGCCGGCTGGATCCGGGGTCGCAGCCGGCGCTGTACGCCTTCGCGACATGGGCATGTAGAACAACAACCGTGTGCGCCGGTTCCACCCGCCACGAGCTGCACCGGGGCCCCGCCGCCCGCCACCTTCTACCTGGCCGAGGTCGGTCCGCAGTACCCGGGCAAGACCCTCGTCATCGAGCTGTGGGATCCGGGCGACGTCCAGGCCAGCGGCACGATCTGCCCGAAGATGGCGTCCACGACCCTCGCTGACGCGCCCCGACCGGTCGTGGACGTGCCCGTCGCGGACTGCGAGTACACGTCCATCGCCCGCACCCAACCCAGTCCAGACCGGCTTCGACGGTGGCGCGACGGGCGCGGTGCTACACCACCCCACAGCCGTCGGACACGGGACCAGGTGCGGCGTCACCACCGTCCACGACCGGCGCGCGGCGAGTTCAACGGCGACGTGGCTGACGATCCGGGTCAACATCCCCGCCGACTACGACTGCGACCTCCGGCCGTCAACCCCGAGGTCGTGGGCGAACTCGTGCTGGTGGGGGATCGAGTACAACTTCACCGAGTCACGCCACGGACGTCACCACGTGGCAGGCCCGCATCGAGGGCAACCCGGTCCACCTCACCGCAATAGCCGGTTCTCGTCCCCGACGAGGGCGCTCGGTAGCCTCGCCGGGTGTCGCAGTTCGTCGATGAGTGTGGTCTCCACGTCAAGGGTGGCGACGGCGGTGCCGGCTCGGTCAGCTTCCGCCGGGAGGCGCACGTCCCCTTCGGCGGCCCCGACGGGGGCGACGGTGGCACCGGCGGGAGCGTGTGGCTCGTGGTCGACCGCAACGTGGCGTCCCTGATCGCGTTCAAGGACCACCCCCACCGCGCCGCCAAGAGCGGGACCCACGGACAGGGCAAGCGGAAGCACGGGCGGGGTGGCCCCGACATCGAGGTGCCGGTGCCCGAGGGCACGGTGGTGCGCGACCAGGACGGCACCGATCTGGCCGACCTGCTCCACCCGGGCGACCGCTGGCTGGCCGCCGAGGGCGGGCGGGGCGGCCGGGGCAACGCCCGCTTCCTGTCGAACCGCCGGCGCGCGCCGGCCTTCGCCGAGCAGGGCGAGGTCGGCGAGGAGCACTGGCTGCGGCTCGAGCTCAAGCTGATGGCCGACGTGGCCCTCGTGGGGTTCCCGAGCGTCGGGAAGTCCACGCTCATCTCCACCATCTCCGCCGCCAAGCCGAAGATCGCCGACTACCCGTTCACGACGCTCGAGCCGAACCTCGGCGTGGTGCGGCTCGACGACGAGACCGAGTTCGTCGTCGCCGACCTCCCCGGCCTCATCGAGGGGGCCAGCGAGGGGCGCGGGCTCGGGCACCAGTTCCTCCGCCACGTCGAGCGGGCCCGCGTGCTCGTGCTCCTCCTCGACCTCTCGCCGCTGGCCGAGCACAGCCCCGCCGAGCAGGAGCGGATCCTCCTCGGCGAGCTGGGCGACTACCAGCCCGACCTGCTCGATCGACCCCGCATCGTCGTGGGCTCGCGTGCCGACCTGGCCGAGCCGGACGTGGTGTTCGACGGGCACCGGATCGCGGCGGTGACCGGCGCCGGGCCTCCGGCCCCTCGTCGGGCAGATGGCGGATGCGGTCAAAGCCGCTCGGGCGGAGCTGCCCGAGCCCGACGCCTACGTGGTGCACCGGCCCGTCGCCGAGGGGTACCGCATCGAGCGCGACGAGTACGGGGAGTGGACCGTGGTCGGGCGCCAGGCCCAGCGAGCCGTGGCCCTGTCCGACCTCACCAACGCCGGAGGCCATGGACGAGGCCCACCGCCGCCTGCGTGCCCTCGGCATCGACAAGGCGCTGGCCCGGGCCGGCGCCCAGCCCGGCGACACCGTGCACATCGGCAAGCTCGCCTTCGACTACGAGGATGACCGGTGATCGTCGTCACGAAGATCGGCACGTCGTCGATCACCACCCCCGAGGGCGACATCGACGAGCTCGCGGTCGGCAAGTTCTGCGCCGAGACCGCGACCCTGCGGGCCCAGGGCCACCGGCTGGTGCTGGTGACCTCGGGCGCGATCGCGGCCGGGCTCCCGGCCCTCGGGTACACGGGCGGCGATCGGCCGCGTGACGCGGTCACCCTGCAAGCGGCGTCGGCGGTGGGGCAGACCCGCCTCATGCGGGTCTACGAGAGCGCCCTGGCCACCCACGGCCTGGTGAGCGGCCAGGTGCTCCTGGCGCCCCTCGACTTCACGATCCGTCAGCAGTACCTCCACGCCCGGGCCACCCTCGGTCGCCTGCTCGACCTGGGCGTCGTGCCCGTCGTGAACGAGAACGACGCCATCGCCGACGACGAGATCCGGTTCGGCGACAACGACCGCCTCGCGGCCCTCGTCGCCCACCTGCTGGCGGCCGATCTCCTGGTGCTGCTCACCGACGCGCCGGGCCTCCTGACCGCCGACCCGCGACTCGACTCGTCCGCGTCGCTGATCGAGGAGATCGTGGAGGTCGACCACTCGCTCGAGTCCTTGGCCGGCGGCACCGGCACCACCCGTGGCAGCGGCGGCATGGCCTCCAAGCTGGCGGCGGCCAAGATCGCCGCCTGGTCCGGCGTCAAGGCCGTGATCGCCCAGGCCTCCCGCGAGGGCGTGCTCGAGGCCGCCGTCGCGGGCGTGCCCGGGGCCGGCACGGTGGTGCACCCCAAGAGCCGGCGCCTCCCGGCCCGGAAGCTCTGGATCGCCTTCGCGGTCGGCTCGAACGGCACCATCGTGGTCGACGACGGCGCTCGCCGGGCCCTGCTCGAACGGGGCGTCTCGCTGCTGGCAGCCGGGGTCGCCAGCGTGAAGGGCAGCTTCGAGGTCGACGACGCGGTGGAGATCGCCGGGCTCGACGGCCGGGTGTTCGCCAAGGGCCTCGTCCGGCTCGGGTCGGTGGGCCTCCGCGAGGTCGCCGGCCGCCGCACCGCCGACCTGCCCGAAGGCATGCCCCACGAGGTCGTCCACCGCGACGACCTCGTCGTGCTGCCCCTGACCGTTCGGGCACGCGTGCGTCGTGCCGACTGATCGACAGCGCACGACGCCGTACGGAGCGTCGCGTCCCGAGCGCACGACGTCCGGCTTGGTGCCCGAGGTCGACCAACCACGGCCCCGGTCGTCTGCATCCGACTGTCACACCCCGCGTGCCAGGTTGGTCCGATGGCACGATCGAAGAGTCCCGACGAACGGGTTGGACAGCCTGGCCAAGCGCCATCACGGGCTCATCACGACGGCGCAGGCTCGCGGCTGTGGCCTGACCGATCGGCAGATCAGTCATCGGGTCTCGTCGGGACGCTGGGAGCGGGTGGGCCGAGGCGTGTACCGCATCGCGGGCGCTCCGATCACCGACGCCCAGCGCGCGTACGCCGGCGGTCCTGGTCGCGGGCAACGACGCAGCTGGCGCGGTGGCACGACGGCGCTGGCCTTGCTCGGTATCGGCCGAGCTCACCAGCCGTCCCGATCGTCACCCGACCACCGTCCGCGAGTGCTCGCACGCAGGGCCTGCATCCTGCGTCGCTCGCCGGTCGACGCGCCAGGATCGCACCGCGGTGGGCCCGATCCCATGTACGACGCCTGCCCGCGCCCTGTTGGAGTCGGCAGCACTGAGTCGACCGACGAGGCCCTCGAGGTCCTGGTCGACGATGTGCTCGACCGGCGGTTGGCCACGCCAGCGGGTGTGCTCGGTGCGATCCGGCGGGCACCGAGCGGTCCACGGACGATCGGGTGCCCCTCGCCTCCGAGCCGCTCTTGAGCCGTGGCTCGCAGGCATCGTGCCGGGGAGCCCGGCAGAGGTCCGCTTGATCCGTCGGTTGGCGGACTGGGGCCTCCCGACCCCGTCCGCCAGCTCGAGGTCCGTGTCTGCCGTCGGGACGGCTCGGCGTTCATCGATCTGGCTTGGCCGCAGCGCCCTGGTGGGCCTGGAGTACGACGGCTCCAGGGCGCACACCCCGCGGCGAGCAGCCGGCCGACGTCGCCCGTGAGGAGGGGCTCCGCGCCCAAGGGTGGTGGATCGGACGCGTCGACCGCCACGATCTGGCTCCGTCGTCGACACGGGTGCGAGACGGAGCTCGTCCGCCGGCTGCCACCGATGGCAGCCTGAGCGCGAACCGACTTGTCTGCCGCTCACCGCGTGGCGGCCGGAACGGGTGAACGTGCGAGTCCTTCCGCAGGTTGCTACCAGGGTGTCGTGGGCTGCACGACACCGCTGGCGGTGCACCAGCGCCACGGCACGACCATCGCGCCCGGAGCGCCGAGCAGCCATGTGGTGGGTGCGGTGCACTGGCGCACCTCTGCGGTGCACGGGCGCACGACACGGCCGGACGGGTCGGCTACAGGGCGTGCTGGCGCAGCCAGGTGTGCATGGCGATGCCGGAGGCCACGCCGGCGTTGATCGATCGGGTCGACCCCAGCTGGGTGATCGAGCAGACGGTGTCGCAGGCGGCGTGGGCGGCGGGCGAGAGCCCGGGGCCCTCCTGACCGAACAGCGAGCACGCAGCGCTGCGGGAGCGCGGTCGTCTCCAGCGGCACCGCGCCCGGCAGGTTGTCGATGCCGACGAGCGGCAGCTCCTCCGTGCTGCGCCCACGCGACGAGGTCGTCGATGGTGGGGTGGTGCGACGACGTGCTGGTACCGGTCGGTCACCATCGCGCCCCGCCGGTTCCAGCGGCGCTCCCCGACGATGCGCACGCTGGCGGCGAGGAACGCGTTCGCGTTGCGCACGATCGTGCCGATGTTGAGGTCGTGGGCCCAGTTCTCGATGGCCACGTGGAACGGGTGCCGGCGCTGCGTCGAGGTCGGCGACGATGGCGTCGACGGTCCAGTAGCGGTAGCGGTCGGCGACGTTGCGGCGGTCGCCCGTCGGCGAGGAGCTCGGGGTCGAGCCGCGGGTCGTCGGGCCAGGGCGTCGGGTGGGGCCCGACGCCGATGTCGTCGCTCAGGCGGTCCCGGCCTCGCCCGGGGCCGGCTCGGTGGCCGGTGCGGGTTCGGTGGCCGGTGCGGCCTCCGCGACCGCCGGAGCATCGGCGGCCCCGGGGGCGAGGCCGAGCTGGGCGCGGATCTGGGCCAGGCGGCCCTTGGCCTCGCTGTTGGCGGCGGCCTGCTCCACCTCGAGCATCCGGGACTCGACGGACGACTCGGTGAGCTCCGACATGCCCTTGGCCTTGGCGTAGCGGGCCTCGATCTTCTCGCGCACCTCGTCGAACGTCGGCACGTCCTCGCCGACCGTCTCGGACAGGGACGCCATCGCCTTGTTGACCTGCTCCTGCATCTTGGCCTGGTCGAGCTGCGACAGGAGCTTGTTGCGCTCCGACAGCTTGCGCTGGAGGGCGGTGGCGTTCTGCTGCACGGCGGCCTTGGCCTGGTCGGAGGCCTGCGACGACTGGAGGGCGAGCTGCTTGAGGTCCTCGACCTCGCCCTCGATCGCGATCAGGCGGGTGGCGAACGACTCGGCCGCGGACGTGAACTCCTCCACCTTGGCGGTGTCGCCGGCCTTGGCCGCCTCGTCGGCCATGAGCACGGCCTGCTTGGCGTTGCCCGAGACCTTCTCGAGCTCCTCCATGGCCCGGTCGAGGCGCATCTCGGTCTGCTTCTGGTTGGCGATGACGTTGGCCGCCTGCTCGCGGAGGCGACGGTGCTGGTCCTGCGCCTCGGTGATCGCCTGCTCGAGCTGGATCTTGGGGTCGGCCTTGCTGTTGAAGACCGAGTTGACCTTCGCTCCGAGGTACTTCCACCAACGCCTGAGTGCCTTGAACATGCGGGCGACTCTATCTGCAGCGAGGCATCACCCCGGGAGGAGCCGCCGGGCCCGGCCCACGAGCGCGCTGGCCTCGGTGACGGCCATCGTGGCGGTGATGGCGAGGTAGGTGAGCCCGGCCGGCACCACCACCACGAGGAGCGGCGACGAGGCGGGGGAGGTCGTCGGTGACCGAACGGAGACCGGCGGCGAGGATGCCGGCGGCCCCGGCCGCGATCAGCGACCACCGCGCGTCGTGGCCCAGCGCCGGGCAGCCGCCCGATGCGCCACTCCAGCGCGCCACGGAGGAGCCGGTACTCGACCCACGACGACATGGCGCTGCGCGCGAGGGCCAGGCCCACGATGCCGAGGCGCGGCGGCCCGTCGTCGAGCAGCCGGAGGCCATCGGGCAGCGGGCGAGAGGCCGAAGTCGCCGATCTCGCTGCACCGACGAGCCGACGACGGCGAGGCGGTCGAGCGGGAACATCAGCAGCGCGCCGAGGACGCCGGCCAGGGCCACCCGGAGCGACCGCGATCCGAGCGACGAGCTTCGGTCGGTCGAGGGCGTAGAGGCCGTTCTGCAGCAGGCGCGACCGGGTGGTGCCGAGCAGGCCGAGCGCGAACGCACCGATGACGAACCAGACGAGCCGGGTGTCGGCGGCGTCGAACTCGCCGCGTTGCAGGAGGGCACCCACGATCACGTCGCCGGCGAACACGTAGAGCGACGGCGGTGAAGGCCACGTAGAACGTGATGCGCTCCATGCCGACGGTGCAGGCGCTCGCGGATCGCGGCTGCGTCCCGCCCGGCCGAGGCGGGACAGCTCTGGCAGCTCGGCGGCGGCCACCGCCATCCCGAACAGGCTGATCGGGAGGAGGTACAGCACCTGGCCGTAGGTGAGGGCCGACACGGCGCCGACGGCGAGGAGGCTGGCGAGGAACGAGGTCGACGTAGGTGAGGAGCTGCACCGCGCCGCGCCCGACGACCACGGTGCCGAAGCGGCCGATGACGCTGCGGATCTCGGGCGACGAGCGGTCGAGGCTGAGTCGGAGCCCTGGGGTGAGGGCCCGGACCGAGGGGAGCTGGACCAGCAGCTGGAGCAGCCCGCCCACCACCACGCCCCACGCCAGCGCGGTGGCGATCCCCTGCGTCGGAGGCCCCGACGATCGCCGACGGCGACGACGATGACGATCTGGGCGGCGTTCCAGAGCACCGGCGCGACGTACGAGAGGAAGAAGCGGCGGTGGCTGTTGAGGATCCCGAGGCACCAGGCCGACAGCACGAGGAAGCCGATGCCCGGGAACATGATCCGCAGCAGCGTGACGGCGAGGTCGAGCCGCTCGCCAGAGAAGCCGGGCGTCAGCAGCAGGGTGAGCGGGCGGGCCAGGAGCATCCCGAGCAACACCAGCACCGCGGTGAGCGCGCACAGGAGGCCGGCCACCGCTCCGGCCAGCCGGCCTGGCGTCGCGGCGGTCCTCGTCGAGGAGCCGGGCGTACACCGGGATGAACGAGGCCGACAGCACGCCCTCGCCGAGGAGGTTCTGCAGCAGGTTGGGGATCCGCAGCGCGGCCTTGAACGCGTCGGCGGCCGCCCCGACGCCGAGGTAGCCCGAGATGGCGACCTCGCGCAGCAGGCCGGCGATGCGAGAGAGCAGGATGCCGGCGCCGACCAGGTACGACCCGCGGCGCCCGTCCTCGGGTACGACCTCGGCCTCGGTCACCCGGGTTCCGCCACCGCCGTGCCGCCGCCGGTCTCCTCGATGGCCTGCCGCAGGGCCTCCATCTCGTCGACCATCTGGTCGACGTCGTCGCCGAGCCCGCCGAGGTCGGCCACGTCGTTGGCCTGGACCGACAGCTCGATCGTGCGGGCGGCGGCCTCGTCGAGGCGGGCGTTGAGCAGGCGCAGGCGGCTGTCGGCGTCGCCGATGACGCGCTCGAGGCGCTCGACCGTGGCCAGCTGCGCCTTCAGCGACTCCATCGTGCGGTCCATCGTGGAGCCGGTGGCCCACGGCTGGCTCGCGGTTGGCCTCGGTGGCGGCGATCTCGCGGCGGATGGCGTCGGGGTCGACCCGGCGGCGAGCGTCGACGAGGTCGTGGCCTCGCCGGGCGATGCGCCACACCTCCTGCACCCCGGTGTCGACCCGGCTCTGGATCTCCCGGAGGCGATCCCGCATGGGACCCTCCCGGGCGCGAGCTCGACGGACTCCTGGAACCGGGTGCGGGCCTGCAGGGCGTCGGTGACGTAGCGCCGCCAGGGTTCGGCGAGCGTGAACGGGTCGATGCGGGCGTCCTCGGGCGCGCGGGGGATGGCGGCGCCGACGCGCCCCGCCCACCCGAGCAGGCCCAGGACGACGGCACCGATGATGCCGCCCCCGGAGAGGATGCCGAGGCTGGCGCCCGGCGCCCAGCGCCAGGATGCCGAGCGGCGAGGTGACGGCCCGCGCGACCGGTGGCGTGAAGAACCGATCCCGCAGCGACAACCCGGCCATCCGACGGAGGCTACGACAGCCGCTGGGTGTGGCGGGGGTGTGGGGGCGAAGGCGCACCTTCGGCTCGGTGGCGAACCTCTGGTTCGACACGAGCTCAGAAGTTGCTGATGACGGCGACGAGGACCTTGTTGATGCTGCGCGGGTCGCTGGAGTCGTAGACGGCCGCCTGGCTGGCCTCGGCGATGCGCCGCAGCGTGGCCAGGTCGGCATCCTCGCCGTAGGAGATCGGGAACACCCGCACGGCCTGGCCCTGCGAGCCCTCGGCATCGGCGGACAGCGCGTCGAGCAGCGACTCGAGCTGCTCGCGGTCGTCGTCGGGCTCGCCGTCGTCGTTGACGCCGTCGGACAGGAGCACGACCGCGTTGATGCGGGTGGGGTCGAACTCGTCGAGCTGGTGCTCGTAGGCGGTCCTGGGTGGCGGTGTAGAGCGGGGTGCCGTTGAGCGGCACGAGGTCGCGGATCTTGCTCCTGAGCTGCTCGCGGACGTCGCCGATGCGTCCGGTGGGGATCAGCTCGAGGAACTCCTGCGGATCGTCCTCGTCGCCGAGGTCGGTGGTGAACACCCAAAGACCCACCTCGTCGTCGTCGTTGAACTCGTCGAGGGCGGTGATGGTGGCGAGCTTGGCGAGGTCGAGCTTGGTGGCGCCGGTCTCGGGATCGCCGATCTCGCCCATCGAGCCGGACACGTCCATGAGCAGCAGCACCCGGGCCGGCTTGCGCTGGTCCTGCCAGTCGTCGAGCAGCTGGGTGAGCACGTCGGGCTCGGGCACCTCGAGCAGCGTCTGCGGCTGGTCGGGGTCGACGCCGTTGCCGGGTGGAGATCGGGTCGCCGATCGCGACGTCAGGGTTCCCCGGTCGGAAGCCGTAGCGCGAGGATCTTCTCCTGGTTGGCCGGCTCGCCGACGAAGTCGATGAACTTCTGCGCGCCGGCGGCTTCGTCGTCGTCCACCCACTCGGCGTCGAGCACGAACAGCGGGTTGTCGGAGTAGAGCGTGCCCTCCTCCGGGTAGATCGCCACGAGCGGCACCCGCGGCGGCCGGGGCTCCTCGCCCTCCTGCAGCACGCCGTCGGGGTTGCCGGTGTTGTAGTCGATCACCGACTTCTCCTCGACGGCCACCGCCGACACGTAGCCGAACGGGTTGCCGCGCTGGTCGGCTCGGTACCAGTTGTTGAGGAAGGTCAGGGTGGTGTCGCCGTAGTGGACGACGGCCGACTCGATCTGGCGGGCGAACTCGTCGGTGGTCGGTCTTGGCCAGGTCCTCCACCGACAGCCCTGCCGTCTTGCCGTTGGCGGCGTAGGCCTGGGCGATGAGGGCGGACAGGCCGCTGGTGGAGAAGTTGGGGTTGGTCTTGCCGAGGCGGAACTCGCCCCACTCGGGGTGACCGTGGGCGGCCCAGCCCGGCGGGATCCTGCGACAGGGCGAGGATGTCGGCGTAGCCGAGGGGCTCGTCGGGCCAGCCGAGGGCCTCCGCCATCGGACGGGGCATGGCGATCACGAGCGGCGTGAGCTGGAACGAGACGAAGTCGCCGGTCATGGGCGTGTCGCCCTGCCCTTCGAGGCGCTGGTTCAGCACCGCGCCCCACGTGGAGGCGGCCGGCGACCAGATGACGGGCCGAGGACCCTCGGTGTCCTCGTCCCAGCCCGGACGCCAGCAGCTGGGCGGCGCCGCCGGACGACTTGGACTGCACGCGGGCGAACACGCACTCGTCGCCGACCCGAGCGTCGTCGCTCTCGTTGAAGTCCTGGGCCAGGCGCGTGAGGAGGTCGAGCTTCTCCGGCGACACGGAGAGGTCGGCGACGATGCAGTCGCCTGGGTCGCCGAGGTCGGGCAGGCCGTCGGGGTCGGCCTCGTCGGCTCGTGCAGCGGCCACCAGGAGACCGAGGCCGAGGACGAGCGCCAGGGCGGAGCGGAGAGGGCGGGAGCGGGTCATGCGGTCACTTCCCTCCAGAGCGAGTGCAGGGCGGCCATGACGCCCGCCTTCAGCGTAGGTGCGACGTCGTCGTCAGATGCGCGCGCCCAGCCTTCGTCGACGAGCGCATCCCGAGCCCGATCGACGTTCGGCAGGTCGTCGTTCCCGTTGAGCCCGACGATCACGACCGTGGCGCGCACGTCGGCCTCAGGGGCGATGACCTGCACGCCGCGTTCTTCGACCTGGTCGGCCGCCGACCGCACCGCACCGGCGGCCGAGTAGGTGCCCGCTCGGGTGGCCAGGGTGAGGGCCGGGTCTGGATCGCCGGACGCCGGACGGCTCGGCGAGGGTGGCGAGCCAGCCTTCGAACCCGCCGGCGAAGTCGTTGGCGGCGAAGTCCGTGCCGTCGAAGAAGCCGGCGGTCGCCGACGCCAGGACGCTGAGACCGGTGGCCGAGTCGGGGTCGGTGAGCCCCACCTTCAGCTCGGCCCACCGCGGATCGCCTGACCCGAGGTCGCCCCAGTCTCTGCCGGCGTTGTCGCCGAGGCATCGCCACACGTCGTCGCCCTCGCACAGGTCCGCGATGGCGTCGAAGCGGCCGGGCGCGGTCGCGACCACGGCCGGGGAGGTGGCGAGGGGCACTCCTTCGCCGAGGTCGTTCGGGCGTGCGGCTGTCGACCACCTCGACCCACGCCGTGGAGGTGATCCAGGCGTCGACGTCGTCGGGGAGGCTGCCGTCGTCGATCGCGGCGGCTGTGGTGGCCGCGGGCTCGGAGCGCACCTCGATGCCGGAACCGAGCTCGTGGCAGGCGTCGACCAGGTCTGCGGCGCACACGAGCACGAGCTCGCCATCGTCGACCCCGTCCCCGCCGTCGTCGTCGTCGATCGCGCCGCGGAGGGCGATGGCGGCCACGACCATCGCCGCTGCTCCGAGGACCGCCAGCACCCGCCGCACGGGGCTAGACGTTACCGGTGGCGGTTCGCACGACGGTGAGCGGCCCCTCGCCAGGCGGCGGGATGTCGTCGGCCATCAGGGTGGTGAGCTGCTCGTCGGTGGGCGACTCGACCGGTCCCAGCCGCATGGCCTGGGTGGACACCGCGTGCTCGAAGAGGTTGCGCGGCGGTGCGCCCGTTGCCGAACCCCTTGTCACGCTTGATGGCGTCGAGCCAGATGCGCGCCCGGGCACGGGCGCCGGGGTCGAGGTGGTAGCCGCCCTTCTCGCCGAGCGTGTCCATGATCAGCAGCAGCTCGTCGGTGGTGTAGTCGGGGAAGTGGATCGCCTTCGGGAAGCGTGATCGCAGCCCGGGGTTCGAGGCGATGAGCTCCTCCATCTCGTCCGGGTAGCCGGCCATGACGACCACGATGCGGTCGCGGCGGTCCTCGATGAGCTTCACGATCGTGTCGATGGCCTCGCGGCCGAAGTCGCGCTCGCCGCCGCGGACGAGGGAGTAGGCCTCGTCGATCAGGAGCACGCCCTGGTCGGCCTCGTCGAAGCGGGCCTGCACCAGCGGTGCGGTCTGGCCGACGTAGCCGGCCACCAGCCCGGCTCGGTCCGTCTCCACGAGGTGTCCCCGCTCCACCACGCCGAGGCTGCGGTAGATCTGGGCGAGCAGCCGCGCGACCGTGCGTCTTCCCGGTGCCGGGGTTGCCCGTGAAGATGAGGTGGCGGGTCTGGTCGAGCACGGGCAGGCCGCGCTCCAGGCGGATCTTCTGCACGCGGAGCAGGTTCGTGACCAGCTTCACCTCGTGCTTCACGCCCGTCAGGCCGACGAGGGCGTCGAGCTCGGCGAGGAGCTCGTCGATCGGTCGGGCCGGCGGATCCTCGCTGGGCGGGGTGGCCTTGGGTGTCGCGGGCGTCGGACCGCCAGCGACGACGGCCGGGCGCCGGCCCTTGTCCATCGTCTCGATGGCGCCGAGCAGCATGCCTCGGAAGCGCTCGATCGCCTCCAGCTCCGTGTCGGAGGTGTGGAGGTCGATGGCGGCGACCGCGAACGCGATCTCGACGGCGGCCGTGTAGTACGTGCGGGCGTGGGTGGAGCCGCCCCGTTGGTCGGCGGCGAGCAGCACCTCGAACATGGCCGACGGTCGGTCGGCGAACCCTCGCTGCGCCTCCACCAACCCAGACGTCGCGCAACGCCTGCGGGGTGGCGCCGGCCAGCTGGGTCTCGAGCAGCGGACCGAAGGCGCCGAGCACCTCCCAGAGCTCGTCGTCGCTCACGCCGCGGTCGATGGCCACCAGCCCGCACACGAGGTTGAAGGCCTCGAGGGCGACGTCCTGTCCCAGCTTGTCGGTGCGCACACCGGTGACGCCGCTGCTCACCTCCTCGAGGGCGGCGGTGACGTCGTCGATGAAGCGGCGCGTCGGTTCGACGAGCGATCCGGTCATGCGCCCTCGTCGGGCGGCATGGCCGGATCGTCGTGGAACGACTCGGCCAGCGCGTCGGCCATGCCGGGGAGATCGCTGGTCGTTGCCAGCCTCACGGACGGCGTTGTGAGCATGGGGGAGAGCCTGCCATCTCGGGGCCACATCCGGGTGCGGGCCCCGGCGTCAGGACCCGTACACTCCCGGGGTGCCCTTGGACCCGATCGCTGAGCTCGGGGCCCGCGCGAAGGCGGCCAGCCGGGTGCTGGCCACCACCTCGACAGAGGTGAAGGACGCGGCGCTCCTGGCGTCGGCCGACCTGCTCCTCGACCGCCACTCTGAGATCCTCGCCGCCAACGAGGTCGACGTGGCCGCCGCCGAGGCCGACGGTCGCCCGCCCACGGTGGTCGACCGCCTCCGCCTCTCCGACATGCGGCTGCTCGCCATGGCCAACGGCCTTCGCGCCGTGGCCAGCCTGCCCGATCCGGTGGGTGAGATCGCCGACGGCTGGACCCGCCCCAACGGTCTGCGAGTGCAGCGCGTGCGAGTGCCGCTGGGCGTCGTCGCCATCATCTACGAGAACCGCCCCAACGTCACCAGCGACGCCTTCGGGCTGTGCCTCAAGGCGGGGAACGCCGCCTTCCTGCGCGGGTCGTCCGGCGCGATCCGCTCCAACATCGCCATCGCCTCTGCGCTACGGGAAGGCCTCGCCAAGGCCGGTCTGCCCCACGACTCGCTCGTGCTGGTGGAGGACACGCGTCATGAAGCCGCCGTCGACTTCATGCGCTTGCGCGAGTCGATCGACGTCCTCATCCCGCGAGGCGGCCCGTCGCTGATCCGCTCGGTGCTCGACAACGCCACGGTGCCGTACGTGATCGACGGCGACGGCAACTGCCACGTCTACGTCGACGCCAGCGCCGACCTCGAGATGGCCGCCGCCATCGTCGAGAACGCCAAGACGCAGCGGCCGTCCGTGTGCAACGCGGCCGAGACGCTCCTCGTGCACCGGAACGTGGCCGCCAACCTGCTCACCGACCTGGCGCCCCGCCTCGAGGGCGTGGAGCTGGTCGGCGACGAGGCGTCCCGCCAGATCCTGGGCGACCGTGTGTCCGCGCTGGCCACGGACGACGACTACGCCACCGAGTTCCTCGACCTGAAGCTGGCGGTCCGGGTGGTCGACACGCTCGACGCCGCCATCGCCCACATCACGCGCTACGGCACCGGCCACAGCGAGGCCATCGTCACCAACGACCTGCGGGCGGCCGAGCGCTTCGTGCACGAGGTGGACGCCGCCGCCGTGCTCGTCAACGCCTCCACCCGGTTCGTCGACGGTGAGGAGCTCGGCTTCGGGGCCGAGATCGGCATCTCCACCCAGAAGCTCCACGCTCGTGGCCCCATGGGCCTACGGGAGCTCACCACCCTCAAGTTCGTCATCCACGGCGAGGGCCAGATCCGCACCTGACCCATCCCGAGCTCCCGAGCCTGTGTCGCCTGTCGAGACTCATCCGCGCTAGCCGACACAGGCTCGTGCGAAGGCCCGAGCCTGTGTCGCCAACCGCGAACGATTGGCGGCTCACGACACGAGCTCACGAGGGAGGCCGCTGCGACAGCGCCGCCTCGCGTGCCGCACGCACCTCGGCTACGAGCGACGACGGGCGCTCGATGTAGCGCTTCCAGCTGAACCGCAGCACGGTCCAGCCGCACAGCATGAGGTCGTTCTGGCGAGGCAGGTCACGCTCCCGCACCTCGGCCTCGAGGTGGACGGAGCCGTCGACCTCGATGGCGATCCGGAGATCCGGGTACGCGAGGTCGACCTCGGCGACGAATCGCGCCCCGTCGAACACCTTGTGGTGGAGAACGGGCTCCGGAAGGCCCGCGGTGACAAGGAGCACGAGAACCAACAGCTCGAAATCGCTGTCGGAGATCTCGGTCCGGTGCGCGTTCGCGTCGATGACCCGCCGCAACCGGGCAACCCCAGGGCGCCCTCGCCACGCGTGGACGACGAGGGTGGAGATGAGCTGCGACCAATCTGTGGCCCGCGTTCGGCGACTCCATTCGATCGCTCGCAGAAGACGGGCGTCGCCGACCGTTCGTGCCACGTCGAGCAGCGTGCGGGCGATGTCGGTCACTGGGATGGCGTCGATCACCGTGGGTCGACACCGGTCGAGATCGGTGCTCGTGTGCACCCGCGCATCCGCTCGCCTGCGTCCGAGCCCTCGAGGAATCGTGATCTCCGGTGCGCCTCGTGGGTAGCCCGGGATGCCGTGGAGCGCCGCGGCCGCAAGGTGCGAGGCGACGGCGCCGCTGCCAGCCGAAAGGATGGGCGCCAGCAGCTTCGACTCCCATGTGACGGCCGGCCCGCGCAAGCGGTACACGCGCTCATCAGCATGTTGCCATCGCCCGATCTGAAGTCGGTAGCAGACGGCACCGATCGATCCACCCGCTCGTTCGACATCGTCGTCGGTGACCAGCCAGTGCTGCTGGGCGAACACAGGCAGGAGCAGATCGTCGAGGGTGGGCACGGCGTCCTCCGGACCGCGGCGTACGGCTCGGGGGAAGCAACGGCACGCTACGCGCACCAGCACGCGGTGACGACCCCCCAACCCCTCCATCGAGCTTGTGTCGCGTACCAACAACGATCTGCGGCAGGCGACACAACCTCGGGGGTTTCGTGGGTCGTGGAATGGATTGACCGCGCGGTCAAGTCAGCCCGTAGGCTGCCCGGATGGCCGACGAGACCTACCGCTTCGAGTCCGTCCAGGAGGTCCGGGAGGGCCTGCGCAAGGTCGACTACCTGTCGGACGAGGGGATCGCCGGCATCGTGTACCTGGCCGACCGGCTCGGCAAGCCGATCCTCGTGGAAGGACCTGCCGGCACCGGCAAGACCCAGCTGGCCAAGTCCGTCGCCGAGATGTCCGGCGCCCGCCTGATCCGCCTCCAGTGCTACGAGGGCCTCGACGAGTCGAAGGCGCTGTTCGAGTGGAACTACAAGAAGCAGCTCCTGCGCATCCAGGCCGAGCGCGGCGAGGAGAAGACGTGGGAGACCGTCGAGGACGACATCTTCTCCGACGAGTTCCTCCTCACCCGCCCGCTGCTCGAGGCCATCACCGCTGACGAACCCGTCGTGCTCCTCATCGACGAGGTCGACCGCGTCGAGGTGGAGACCGAGGCCCTGCTCCTCGAGATCCTGTCCGACTACCAGGTCTCGATCCCCGAGCTGGGCACGATCGAGGCCAAGCAGATCCCGCTGGTGTTCCTCACGTCGAACAACACCCGTGAGCTCTCCGAGGCGCTGAAGCGCCGTTGCCTGTTCTTGCACATCGACTACCCCGAGCTGGAGCGAGAGAAGGAGATCGTCCTCACCAAGGTGCCGGACATCACCGACTCCCTCGCCGACCAGGTCGCCCGCATCGTGCGGTCGATCCGGCAGCTCGAGCTGAAGAAGTCGCCGTCGGTGTCCGAGACCATCGACTGGGCCCGCACGCTGCTGCTGCTCGGCATCGAGCACGTCGACGCCGAGACGGCGAAGGCCACCATCAACATCCTGTTGAAGTACCAGAGCGACATCGCGAAGGCCGTGCGCGAGCTCGACCAGGAGCACGGCACCATCGTCAAGGCCGCGGCCGCCAAGTAGCCCTTCGATGACCGACCTCCAGCCCGAGCGGGCCGCCGGCGAGGCCATCACCGAGCTCCTCGGTGGCTTCATCCAGGAGCTCCGCAAGGCCGGGCTCCCGGTGAGCCTCACGGAGAACCTCGACGCGATGGAGGCGGTGAAGCACATCCCCCTCGAGGAGCGGGAGACGTTCAAGTACGCCCTGGCTGCCACCCTGGTGAAGAACAACACGCACTGGCGCGCCTTCGAGACGGTGTTCGAGGTCTACTTCTCGCTGCGCGGCAGCCGATACCGCGTCGGGGACGTCGACGACGACGACGAGCTGGCCAAGCTCCTCGAGGAGCTCGAGCAGCAGGAGCAGATGCAGGGGGACGGCCCCCGCTCCGGCAGCGGCGGCGGCGAGAACATGACGCCCGAGGAGATCGCCGAGATGCTCTACAAGGCGCTCCAGCGCGGCGACGACGCCCTGATGCGTGCGGTCGCCCGCCAGGCCGTCCGCCGCTTCGCCGGCATGGAGCCGGGCCGCCCGGTCGGCGGCACCTACTACCTGTACCGCACGCTGCGGAACCTCGACCTCGACGGCGTGCTCGACAAGCTCATGCAACAGGCGCGGAACGACTCGCCCGAGCCGCTCACGCCGCTCGAGGAGCGGCTCGAGCAGGACGAGTACCAAACGCGCATCGATCAGCTGAAGAAGGAGATCGAAGGCGAGATCCGCCGCGCGCTGGTCGCCGATCGCGGCGTCGAGGCGATGGCTCGCACCCTGCGCAAGCCGCTGCCCGAGGATGTCGACTTCATGCACGCCTCCCGCGAGGAGATGGCGTCGCTCCGGAAGGCGATCTTCCCGCTGACCCGGAAGCTCGCGGTGCGGTTGGCGCGCAAGCGCCGCCACGGCCGCAAGGGCCCGCTCGACTTCCGCAGCACGGTGCGCCACTCGCTCTCGTACGGCGGCGTGCCAGCGGAGCCCAAGTTCAAGTACCCGCGTCCGTCCAAGCCGGAGATCATGGTGATCGCCGACATCTCCGGCTCGGTCGCCGCGTTCGCCCGCTTCACCCTGCACCTCGTGTACGCGATCTCCGGCCAGTTCTCGAAGGTCCGCGCGTTCGTGTTCATCGACGGCATCGACGAGGTCACCCGGATGTTCGAGGGCGTCGAGGACATCTCCGAGGCGGTCCACCGAGTCAACACCGAGGCCGACGTCGTGTGGGTCGACGGCCACTCCGACTACGGGCATGCCTTCGAGGTCTTCTGGGAGCGGTTCGGCAAGGAGATCACGCCGAAGACGACGGTGATGATCCTGGGCGACGCCCGGAACAACTACCACGCATCCCAGTCATGGGTGCTCAAGGAGATCGAGAAGCGGGCCCGTCACCTCTACTGGCTCAACCCTGAGCCCAAGAGCTACTGGGACACCGGCGACTCGATCGTGGGCGAGTACGCGAACCACTGCGACGGCACGTTCGAGTGCCGCAACCTCCGCCAGCTGGAGAAGTTCGTCGACTACCTGGCGTAGGCGCTGAGGGGCTCGGCGACGAGCTGGCGTCGGCGCTCGGGCGGGCGCTTCAGCTCGTCAGCCCACGCGAGGAGGTCATCATCGGTGGGCTGCGGCGGCAGGTGGTCGTCGGTGGTGCGATGGAGGGCGGCAAAGAGGTTCACCCCTCGTGGTTCGATGGCCACGACGGTGACTCCTGCTCAGTCGTGGAGGCCGCACTCCGTCTTGTTGCTGCCCACCCAGCGCCCGCTGCGGGGGTCGCTCGGGTCGGTGGGGAGGTGCGTGCAGGGCTGGCAGCCGATGGAGAGGTAGCCCTTCGCCTTGAGCGGGTTGACGATCACGTCGTGGTCGGCGATGTAGCCGTCGACGTCGACGTCAGACCAGTTGGCCAGCGGGTTGACCTTCACCAGGCCGCGCAGGTCGCGAGCCACGATCGGCGCTTGCCCGCGTGTGGCCGCCTCGACCCGTCGCAGGCCGCTCATCCACGCCGCCTTTCCCTCGAGGGCTCGGTCGAGCTGGCCCACCTTGACGGCCGAGCAGCAGTTCTCCGGGTCGACCTTCCAGAGCTCCTCGTCGTGGTGGGGGACCGTCATCATCCGGAGGTTGAGGCCGTAGTGGCGGCGCACCAGCTCCACCGTCTCGAGCGTCTCGGGGAAGTGGTAGCCGGTGTCGATGAACATCACCTCGATGCCGGGGTGCACCTTGGTGGCCAGATCGATCAGCACGGCATCGTTCATCGAGGCGCTCAGGCTGAGGTGCGGGGCGAAGCTGTCGACCGCCCACTGGATGATCTTGGACGCGGAGAGGTGCTCGAAGTCGCGGTTGAGCTCGGCCAGCTCCTCGTCCGTGAAGTCGGCGACCTCGACGAGGCTCATCGGTGGGTCCTCGCCTGTGGTGACGACGGGCTCGTCGGCTGCTCGGGGGCCCGATGAGCCGTGCTCACTGTGCTGATTGGTTCGCTTGCAAGCTCGCTCACGTTGCGCACTCCGACTCACCGGTCTCGGCAACGTAGGGGCCGGTCTCGCCGTAGTCGACGTAGTACTCGGGTCCGTCCTCGGGGGTCGGGAACTCGTCGAGGTCGCGGAGGTCGTCGGCGATGACCTTGGCGCCACCGGAGCGGTCCATCCACGAGCGGAACACCTCGCCGGCCTCGCGCTCGTCGTTGAACCGGCGGACGACTCGCACGACCGCCTCGGGAGCGTTCTTGGCCGGGAGGCGCAGCGCCTTCTCGCCGAAGTGGATCTTCTCCTGGCCGACGTACCCGCCGAGGAGCAGCTGGTAGCCCGGAGCGGACTTTCCGTGCGCCCGGCGCTCGGCCCCGAAGAACCCGATGTCGGAGATGTGGTGCTGGCCGCAGCTGTTGGTGCAGCCGGAGATGTTGGTGCGGATGCCGCCGACGTCGGAGAGGCCGGCCTCGTCGAGGGCGGCGCCGATGGCGTCGGCCAGGCCACGGCTCTGGGTGACAGCGAGGTTGCACGTGTCGGCACCGGGGCAGGCGACGACGTCGCGCGACAGCTCGGCGCCGGGCTCGGCCATGCCGATGGCGCTGAGGCGCTGGTGCAGGATCGGCAGCTGGCTCTCGGAGAGGCCGCGGAACACGAGGTTCTGGCGGTTGGTGATTCGCACGTCGACGCCCAGCTCTCGCTGGATCGAGGCGAGCGCCCGGAACTGGGCGGTGGTGATGTCGCCGAGGCGGGCGTAGGCGATGGCGGACACGGTGCCCTTGGAGACGCCGCGGACCACGTTGGCGTCGTCCCAGGCCTTGTAGGGGTCGTCGCGCCGCAGCGTGACCGGGGTGCCCTGGCCGACCGGGGTGGGGGTGACGCCGAGGCCGAGACCGGCGGGGGCGTCACCGAGCTTCATGACCGCGTCGGGGATGCCGCCCGGCCAGGTGGACGACGCCACGAGGAACTTCCGCTCCTTGATGATGCGGGCTTGCAGGTCGTCCCAGCCCATCGTGTCGACGAGCCACTTCATGCGGGCGCGGAGCTTGTTGTCGCGATTGCCGTGGTTCGAGAACACGCGCAGGATCGCTTCGAGCGTGGCCATCAGGTCCTCGCGGGAGGTGAACTCCTCGAGGGCGAGGGCGGGGTGAGGGTTGGCGCCGAGGCCGCCGGCCACGAACACCCGGAAGCCCGCCTCGCGGGTGCCGTCGTCGAGCGTGCGAGTGGTGGCGATCACGCCGACGTCGTTGAACATCGCCTGGCCGCAGTCGGTCTCGCAGCCGGAGAAGTTGATCTTGAACTTGCGGGGGAGCCGCTGGCTGAGCGGGTGGTGGAGGAAGTGCTGGAAGGCGGCTTCGGCCCACGGGCTGATGTCGAGGGCTTCGTAGGGGCAGGCGCCGGCGAGGTGGCAGCCCATCACGTTGCGGACGGTGTCGCCGCACGCCTCGCGGGAGGTCAGGCCGACGGAGGCCATGTCGCGCAGGACGGCGGGGACCTGCTCGAGGTCGACGAAGTGGAACTGCACGTTCTGGCGCGTGGTGAGGTGGCCCCAGCCCCGGCTGTAGGTCTCGGCGATGTGGGCGAACATGTCGAGCTGCTCAGGGGTGATGGACCCGTAGGGGACCTTCACCCGCACCATCTGGTGGTGGCCGCCCTGGCGTTGTCCGTAGATGCCGTTGTTCAGGCGGAAGACCCGGAAGGCGTCCTCCTCGAGGTCGCCCGAGAGGTACCGAGCGAGCTGCTCCTCGAACTTCTCGATGTCGGCACGTGACCTCGGGATCGATCTCTCGTTGCAGCATGGCTGGCCTCGGTGCGATGGGATGCTCAGGAATCCTGAGCGGACGGCTCAACAATGGTGTCAAACCCGAGTCAGCGGGTCAACATTCCCTGATCGCTGCAGAAGCTCAGCCACCCGGAAGGCCAGATCCAGGCTCTGGCGGCCGTTGAGCCGGGGATCGCACATGGTCTCGTAGCGGTCGTCCAGGTCGGCGTCGAGGATCTCCTCGGCCCCACCCAGGCACTCGGTGACGTCGTCGCCGGTGAGCTCGACGTGGACGCCGCCGGGCCAGGTGCCCTCGGCCCGGTGGGCGGCGAAGAACCCGGCGATCTCCCGCATCACCGCGTCGAGGTGGCGGGTCTTGCGCCCGCTCTCCGAGGTGAAGGTGTTGCCGTGCATCGGGTCGCATGCCCACACGACCGGGTGACCGGCGTCGCGGACCGCGGCGAGGAGCGGGCGCAGGACGTCCTCGACCGCGTCCGAACCGATCCGGGTGATCAGCGTGAGGCGACCGGGGGTGCGCTCGGGGTTCAGCGCTTCGCACAGGTCGAGCACCTCGTCGGCGGTGGCCGTGGGCCCCACCTTGCAGCCGACCGGGTTGCCGACGCCGCGCAGGAACTCGACGTGGGCACCGTCGGCCTGCCGAGTGCGCTCACCGATCCAGAGCATGTGGGCCGAGCAGTCGTACCAGTCGCCGGTGAGCGAGTCCTGGCGGGTGAGGGCTTCCTCGTAGCCGAGGATGAGCGCCTCGTGGCTGGTGAAGAAGTCGACCTCGTGGAGGTTGGGCTGGGTCTCCGAGTCGATGCCGCACGCGCGCATGAAGCGGAGCGCCCGGTCGATCTCGTCGGCGAGGCTGCTCGTACCGCTGGCCCTCTCGGCTCGAGCTGACGAACCGCTGGTTCCACTCGTGGACTCGCGACAGGTCGGCGAAGCCGCCCTTCACGAAGGCGCGCAGCAGGTTCAACGTCGACGCCGACTGGTGGTACGCCTGGAGCAGTCGCTCGGGGTTGGGGACGCGTGCCGCGGCGGTCGGCAGGATGTCGTTGACGATGTGACCGCGGAACGACGGCAGCTCGACCCCGTCGATCATCTCGACGTCGGCGGAGCGCGGCTTGGCGAACTGACCGGCGATGCGACCGACCTTCACGATCGGCACACCCGACGAGTAGCTCAGCACGATCGCCATCTGGAGGATGACCTGCAGGCGATCGCGGATGCCGTCTGCCGAGAACGAGTCGAAGGACTCGGCGCAGTCGCCGGCCTGCAGCAGGAAGGCTCGCCCGTCGGCCACCTGGCCGAGGGCGCTGGTGAGGTTGCGGGCCTCGCCGGCGAACACCAGTGGCGGCAAGCTGGACAGCTGCTTGAGGGTGGCCTCGAGCGCGCCGTCGTCGGGCCACGTGGGTTGCTGCGCGGCGGGGTGGTCGCGCCAGGAGGAGGGGGCCCACGTCTCGCTCATCGGTGTCCAGCGTTGCCGGTGAGTGGCGTGAGGAGCAAAGCCAAATGGCGGACGGGCACCTCACGGAAAAGGTCGATCGGCCGCCCCAGGCGGGTGGGGCGGCCGATCGGACAGGAAGCCGGGCGAGCGGGCGGTGCCACGGCTTCTGCTGCAGGGGCGGTGGGTGTGCCCCTACGTGATGCCCATCTTGTACCGGCGAATGCCCGTTTGCCTACCGAAAATTCGGCCAGATCCGTTCGGTTCTCAGGAAAGGGTCAGGCCGCGTCGCTGCGAGCGAGCGCTTCCTCACGCACCGCGGTCACAGCTCGCTTGACGAGCCGTCGCGCGGCCTCGGCGGTGACCCCGAGGGTCTCGCCGACCTCGCGGTAGCTGCGCTTGCGGCCATCGGTGAGGCCGAAGCGCTGCTCCACCGCGGACCGCGCCCGGTCGTCGAGGACGCCGAGCAGATCGCCGACCAGCGCCTGCTCCTCGTTGTGCACGAGCATGGCCTCGGGGCCGGGCTTGTCGTCGGCGATGAGGTCGATCAGCTCGCTGCCGTCGTCGTCGCCGACGGTGCGGTCGAGGCTGGTGGGCGTGGTGAGCCGGTAGAGCCGAGCGTTCTCGTCGTCGAGCTCGTCGCCGTCGCCGGAGACCTGCCGGAGGGCGGCCCGGAGGCTCGCGGAGCGGTCGCCGGGGAGGCGCACGAGGGAGGCCTTCTGGTCGAGGGCGCGGCCGATGGCCTGCCGGATCCAGAACGTGGCGTAGGTGGAGAACTTGAAGCCCTTGCGCCAGTCGAACTTGTCGACGGCGTGCTCGAGCCCGAGGTTGCCCTCCTGGATCAGGTCGAGGAGCTCCATGGCCGGCGGCAGGGGGTAGCGCCGCGCCACGGAGACCACGAGGCGGAGGTTGGCTCGGATGAAGCGGTCCTTGGCCGCCGCGCCCGTGCGGGACAGGCGGCGGTTCTCGGGGGTGTCGTCGCCGGCCTCGATCGCGGCGCGGGCCTTCACGCCGGCTTCGACGGCTTGGGAGAGCTCACGCTCTTCGGAGGCGGTGAGCAACGGCACGAGGCCGATCTCGTTGAGGTACTGACCAACTGAATCTGTCATGGCAACACTCCTCAACGATTGCTAGCGCTGGCATCTTCCCCGGAGAAGCGAATTTCCACCATCCGGATAGGGCAAATGTCCACAACCAGCACCAGGATCCCGGGATTCCGGTCGTCCGGGTGACCCATGTCACCTGCCCCGGCCGCTCGGAGCCCGAGCGGGGCAGGGAATAGGTTTCCGGGATGGCGAGCGCGGGTCAGGGCGAGGGGGAGCGTCTCGGGCTCTTCGGCGGCACGTTCGACCCGCCGCACGTCGGCCACCTCGTCTCGGCGGTCAACGTCCGTCACGAGCTCGCGCTCGACCGGGTGCTGCTCGTCGTGAACAACCTGCCGTGGCAGAAGACCGGCACCCGGGCGATCTCCCCGCCGGAGGAGCGCTACGGGATGGTGGCGGCCGCGGTCGCGGACGTGGACGGCCTCGAGGCCAGTCGCATCGAGATCGACGCGGGCGGGCCGTCCTACACCGCCGACACCTTGGCGACCCTCCTGGCCGAAGACCCCACGCGGGAGCTGTTCGTGATCCTCGGGATCGATGCGGCCGCCGGTCTCCTCACGTGGGAGCGATGCGAAGAGGTGCGCGACCGCGCCACGATCGTCGTGGTCGACCGGCCGGGCGCGTCACCCGCCCCCACGCCCGACGGGTGGCGGTGGACGCGGGTCGAGGTGCCGAGCATCGAGGTGTCGAGCACGGATCTGCGCGCGCGGGCGGTGGATGGTCGACCGCTCGACTACCTCGTCACCCACGAGGTGGCGGACTGGATCGAGGCGCACGGCCTGTACCGGGGCGACCCGTGACCGACCTCGTCGACGACGTCGAAGCACCCCCGGCCGCGCACCTCGCCAAGGAGCCGGCGCCGTCGCGTCGCTGGATGGTCGTGTTCACGTCGATCCTGCTGGCCGTGCTCGTGACGGCGGCCGGGCTCACCTACGTGGGCATCCGGACGGTGCGTGAGAGCCGGGCCGGGCGCAGCGTGTCGACGGTGACCGATCCCGCCCTCCCGGGCTTCGAGGCGTTCCTCGAGCCGACGCCCACCCTGCTCGTCCTCCACGCCTCTGGGAAGACGTTGCTGTCGGCGGCGGTGCTGGCGCTCAACTCCGGCGACACCGGCGGATCCGTGCTCCTCGTGCCGCCCGCCACCCGGATGAGCCGCGCCGACAACGCGCTGCCCCTGTCGGTCGTGTCCGCCTACGGCGGCGGGGCCACGGACGTCCGACCGCCGTTGCAGGACATGCTCGGGATCGGCCTCACGGAGGTCGTCGTGATCGACGACGCCCGCTGGGCCGAGCTGCTCGCCCCAGTCGCGCCGCTCGCGCTCGACAACCCCGACGCCCTCGAGGACTTCCCGGCCGGCCCGCTCTCGCTGGCCGCTGACCAGGTGGGGCCGTACCTGGCGGCTCGAAACGAGGGCGAGAGCGACCTCGCGCGGCTCTTCCGCCAGCAGCTGCTGTTCGAGGCGTGGGTCGATGCGGTGGCCGAGTCCTCGGAGCCAGCGGCCGTCCCCGGCGAGCTGGACTCGGGCATCGGGCGCTTCGTGCGAGGCCTGGCCGCGGGCCCCCGCCAGGTCGCCACGCTCCCCGTCGAGGAGACCCCGGCAGGAGAGGGAAAGCGCATCGACATCGACACGGATGCCGCCGCGTCGCTGCTGGCGACGCTCGTGCCGTTCCCCACCGCCTCGCACCCTGGCGCACGTACGAGGGTCCGGCTCCTCGACGGCACGGGTGACGCGCAGCACGTGATCACCGCCGCGCCGCTGATCGTGCCGGCCGGGAGTGAGATCGTGGTGGTCGGCAACGCCGACCGCTTCGACTACGAGGCCACCGAGATCCGGTACCACGACCCGCTGCAGAAGGCGGCTGCCGAGGCGCTCCGAGCGGCCCTCGGCACAGGCCGCGTCATCGATGACGCTCGCCAGACCGACGCGTTCGATGTCACCATCGTGCTCGGACCCGACGTGTAGGAGCGATACCTCTGGCGAAGCAACCCCCCGAAGACGAGACCCGGCAGTGGGCGATCACCGCCGCCCGGGCCGCTGACAGCAAGCAAGCCGACGACGTGGTGGTGCTCGAGGTCGCCGAGGTCCTCGCCCTGTGCGGCTGGTTCGTGATCGCCAGCGCCGGCAACGAGCGCCTGGTCAAGGCCATCTGCGACGAGGTCGAGCAGCAGATCCACCACGCCGGTGGGCCCAAGCCCAAGCGCATCGAGGGCCTCCAGGACCGGCAGTGGGTGCTGATGGACTACGGCGACGTCGTCGTCCACGTGTTCCTGCAGGAGCAGCGCGACTTCTACGACCTCGAGCGCCTCTGGGCCGACGTCCCCCGCGTCGACTGGGCGGAATCCGCCGCCTGAACGCCTGAAGGCCCGCCTCTCGGCGGGCCTTCTGGTGGAGCCGACGCGGATCGAACGCGCTACCCCCTCGATGCCATCGAGGTGCTCTACCAACTGAGCTACGGCCCCGTAGGGATCGGTCAGCCTACGGCAGCCCTGTCATACCTCGCCAATACCGTTTGCCGATGGTCGCTGAAGCACCGTCGGTCATCGGAGCTCGAGCGGAGCTCGCCGTCGCGAGCGCCCTTTGGAAGCAGGGCATCGACGTCTATCTGCCGTTCTTCGGAGCTCACTCGCGGGTCGATCTGATGGCCGTCACGCCCTCAGAGACACTGCGTGTGCAGTGCAAGACGAGTCGCCTCCTGGACGGGGTGGTGTACTTCCGCACCTGCAGCCTCACTCGAAACGTCGCCCTTGACTACCGAGACGAGATCGACGTGTTCGGCGTGTACTCGCCTGAGCTCGACCTCGTGTACCTCGTCCCGATCGGCGTCACTTCGATACGCGGGTGCAGCTTGCGGCTTGAACCAACGCGCAACAACCAGAAGGCGAAGATCCATTGGGCGGCTGACTACCTCATCGGTCCGCCATGAACCGGCCGCCGAGCCAGGATGGGCCGATGTGGGCGCCCGGCGAGACGATCGTGCACCAGGAGGTCTGGCGAGATCGCGTGTGGGCGGCGCGTCCGCTGACGGTCGTCGAGGACACCGACGATCGGCTCATGTTGTGGATGCCCAGAGGGACCCGGCGCAAGGTGCCCGTCACGCCGCCAGGCCGTACGGATCCGGGCTCGGTCAAGGACCGCACGATCGAGAACCTGGCGCGTGGCGACTGGGTCCACGGCGACCACGTGTGGGACGTGTCGACGCTGTGGCTCGTGCGACCTGGTGACTGGCACTCGGTGTGGGTGTCCTGGCTGGAGTCCGGCGCGCACTTTGGCTGGTACATCAACCTCCAGCAGCCGTACCGGCGGACCGAGCTCGGGATCGAGGCGATGGACCTGATGCTGGACGTCGTCGCCGAGCCCGACCTCACCTGGCGGTGGAAGGACGAGGACGAGTTCGACGAGCTCCTCGCACGAGGCGTCTTCGACACCGCGACGGGGTTGCGCGTCCGCCAAGAGGCGGAGGCTGTGATCGGCCGCATCGAAGCGCGCGAGGCACCCTTCTCCGAACCGTGGCCGGCCTGGCGGCCCGACCCGGGATGGCCCCAACCCGCCCTCCCGGATGGATGGGACGTGGTCCCGGCCTAGCTCGCTGACCGGCGGGCGTGCTCGTCGAGGATCAGCCGGGCGGCCTCCTCCGCCGGGCGCGTGGTGGTGTCGAGCTCGTATGGATCGTGCGCCGACAGGTCGACCAGGGCGGCGCGCTCCATGAACGAGCGCACGGCGTCGGGATCGATCCACTTGTGGCGCTCACGCCGTTCCGGGCTCGGCACACGAGCGATCACCTCGTCGACTTCGCAGGTGAGCAGGACCGGCAGGTAGATCGAGCCCCTCGCGGCGGCGACGTCGGCGAGGCGCCCAGGCGCGGCCTCGTCTTCAACGTCGCCAGCGACGAGCACGTTGGTGAAGACGAACGACCAGCTCGGCGGGCTGAGCTCGGCGATGGCGTCGTACATCACCTCGCGGACCTGTCGCACGCGGTCCCACGTCCCGTCGGGTACGCCGTCGACGACGGAGAGGATGACGTTGCCGGTGAGGTGGTTGTCCGTGACGACGAACCGCTCGCCGCGAGCGTCGGCGGCGTGCGCGAGCGCCTTGGCGACGGTGTACTTCCCGGCCGCGGGGAACCCGATGAGGTGGACGATCGCCGGCGTGGGCGACATCCCGCTCAGCCGATCACGAAGTTGACGAGCTTGTCCGGGACCACGATGACCTTGCGGACCGTGGCGCCGTCGAGCAGCTCCGCCACCTTGGCGTCGGCGCGGGCCGCCGCCTCGAGGTCGGCCGCCGACAGGCCGACGGCGATCGTGAGCCGAGCGCGGACCTTGCCGTTGATCTGCACCGGGATCTCGACCGTGTCGTCGACGAGGCAGCGCTGGGTCGGCCTCCGGGAAGGGCTCCCACGCCAGGCTCTCGGTCGTGGCCGAGGCGCTGCCACAGCTCTTCGGCGGCGTGCGGCGCCAGCGGCGCGAGCATCAGCACCAGCGGCTCGGCGACCTCGCGTGGCACGCCGCCGTCGGGGAAGTGCGGCGGTGAGGTGGTTGCTGAGCTCGGTGATGCGCGCGATCGAGGTGTTGAAGCGGAGCGTCTCCATGCCGTCGCGCACCGACGCGATCGTGCGGTGCAGCACGCGGCGGGTCTCCTCGTCGGCGGGCGTGCGTCGGCGACGTGCGCCGCGCCGGTGTCCTCGTCGAGGACGATGCGCCAGATGCGCTGCAGCTGCCGGAACACGCCGACGACGGCCTTCGTCTCCCACGGCCGGCTCTGGTCGAGCGGGCCGGTGAACATCTCGTAGAGCCGGAGGGTGTCGGCGCCGAACTCCGCGTACATGTCGTCGGGCGTGACCGCGTTCTTCAGGCGACTTGCCCATCTTCCCGAAGTGGCGCGTTGCACCTCGACGCCACCGTGGAAGAAGCGGCCGTCGCGCTCGACGACCTCGCTCGCCTCGACGTGGAGCCCGCGGTCGTCGCGTGTACGCGGCGCGCCTGCACCGTAGCCCTGGTTGAACGAGGCGGCGGATACGGCTCGCTCGGAGCTGAGGTGCCCGAGGTCGAACAGGACCTTGTGCCAGAAGCGCGCGTAGAGCAGGTGGAGCACGGCGTGCTCGACGCCGCCGACGTAGAGGTCGACGCCGCCGCAGTCGCCGTCGAACTGGGGGCCCATCCAGTAGCGCTCGACCTCCGGGTCGACGAAGGCGTTCTCGTTCGTGGGATCGAGGTAGCGCAGCTCGTACCAGCAGGACCCGGCCCACTGCGGCATCGTGTTCACCTCGCGCCGGTAGACCTTCGGCCCGTCGCCGAGGTCCAGCGTGACCTCCACCCAGTCGGCGGCGCGGCCGAGCGGCGGCTCGGGCTCGGAGGTGTTGTCGTCGATGTCGTACTTCTTGCGGCGAGTAGTCGTCGAGCTCGGGCAGGAGCACCGGGAGCTCGTCCTCGGGCACTGCGCGCGGGAGGTCGTGCTCGTCGTAGACGATCGGGAACGGCTCACCCCAGTAGCGCTGCCGCGAGAACAGCCAGTCGCGCAGCTTGTAGGTGACGGTGCCGATCCCGACGCCGCGCTCCTCGAGCCACACCGTGATGGCGGCCTTGGCCTCCGGCGACGCCCATGGCCGTCGAGGAAGTCCGAGTTGATGGCCGGACCGTCGCCGACGTACGCCTCGCCCTCCCAGCCCGTCCGGCGGTTGGACCGTGCGGACGATCGGGCAGTCCGAACACCTCGGCGAAGTCCCAGTCGCGCTGGTCCTGGCCGGGCACCGCCATGATGGCGCCGGTGCCGTAGCCCATCAGGACGTAGTCGGCGACGAAGATCGGGATGGGTTGGCCGTTGACCGGGTTGATGGCGAAGGAGCCGAGGAAGACGCCGGTCTTCTCTCGGTCGTCGCTCTGCCGATCGATCTCGCTCTTGCGGCTGGCCTGGAGCGCGGTAGGTCTCGACGGCTTCGACGGGGGTGGCGGCTCCGCCGGTCCAGCGCGGATCGACGCCGTCATCCCAGGTGCGCTCCCGCCAGCTCGTCGACGAGCGGGTGCTCGGGGGCCAGGACCATGTAGGTGGCGCCGAAGAGCGTGTCGGGCCGGGTGGTGAACACGCTGATCGGATCGGCGTCGGCACCGGTGGGGAAGCGGCACCTCGGCGCCCTCGCTGCGGCCGATCCAGTTGCGCTGCATCAGCTTGATCGAGTCGGTCCACTCGAGCAGGTCGAGGTCGGCGATCAGGCGGTCGGCGTAGGCGGTGATCCGCATCATCCACTGCTTGAGCGGACGCCGGAACACGGGGAAGTTGCCCCGCTCGGAGCGACCGTCGGCGGTGACCTCCTCGTTGGCGAGCACCGTGCCGAGCCCCGGGCACCAGTTGACCGGTGCCTCGTGCAGGTACGCGAGGCGGTGAGCGTCGACCACCTGGCGCCGCTCGACCTCGGTCGAGCTCGGCCCACGGCCGGTCGCCGGAGGGTTGGTGCCGGGGACAGGGGCGCGGGTGCCGGCGGCCAGCTCCGCCTCGAGCTCGGCGATCGGGCGGGCCCGGTCGGCGTCACGGTCGTACCAGCCGTTGAAGATCTGGAGGAAGATCCACTGCGTCCACCGGTAGAAGCGTGACGTCGGTGGTGGCCACGCTGCGCCGGGAGTCGTGGGCGAGGCCCAGCCGCCGGAGCTGCGCGCCGCATGTTGGCGACGTTGGCGTCGGTGGTGGTGCGCGGGTGCTGCCCGGTCTCGACCGCGTACTGCTCGGCCGGCAGCCCGAAGGCGTCGTAGCCCATGGTGTGGATGACGTTGTGGCCGGTCATGCGCTTGTAACGGGCGTAGACGTCGGTGCCGATGTAGCCGAGCGGGTGGCCCACGTGCAGCCCCGTGCCCGAGGGGTAGGGGAACATGTCGAGCACGTAGAGCTTCGGGCAGGTCCTGCCACCCGCTCGAAGCCGTCGGCGAGCGGCGCCGGTGGGGTTCGGGGGCATGGAACGTGCCCTCTCGCTCCCAGCGGTCCTGCCAGGCGACCTCGATCTCCGCGGCGAGCGCGGCCGTGTACCGGTGAGCGGGGATGGCCTCCCGGTTGTGCTCCGGCTCCGAGCTCTCAGCGCGCATGGGGCGAACGGTAGCGGTCACCCTCCGCTCCGCTGGAACCCTTACCGCCTGTAACGACGGGGGGCGTGGCGCGGTCGGAGCCGACGTGCTGACCATGACCCAACGGATCGAGGCCGGGGCCGACCGAGGTCACGACCTCACCTTCGTCGTCGGCGGTGACCACGTCCGCGTCCCGTACCGCCAGCTCTACGACGAGGCCCTCGGCTACGCCGCCAACCTCCAGGCCCTCGGCGTAGGCCCCGGCAGCCACGTGGCGCTCCTCGGTCCCACCTCCCGGCCACTCGTCACCGCCATCGAGGCGATCTGGCTCTCCGGCGCCACCGTGGTCGTGCTCCCGCTCCCGATGCGCCTCTCGTCCATCGAGGAGTTCGTCGCCCAGACCCGGGTCCGGATCACCAACGCTGATGTGTCGTTGGTGCTCGTCGACCCTGAGCTGGCGCCCTTCATCGAGCCGATCCCCGGCGACCCGCCCATGGTCGGATGGGACGCCCTGCAGCCCGGCCCCGGCCGGGCCACGGCCGCCTCCTTCGAGCGCCCGGCGGACGACCTCGACCGGTTGGCGATCCTGCAGTTCACCAGCGGCTCGACGTCCGACCCCAAGGGCGTGATGCTCCCGCACCGCACGGTGGGCGCGAACCTCGATGCCATCGTCGACTCGACGTCGATGCACCCCGATCAGGACGTGCTCGTGTCGTGGCTGCCGCTGTACCACGACATGGGCCTGGTCGGGCTGTTCAGCCTGCCGATCTCCACCGGCACGCCGCTCGTGCTCGGTGCCCCCACCGACTTCATGGGTGGACCGGGCCGCTGGATGGAGTGGATCTCGACCTACGGCGGCACCGCCACCGCCGGCCCCAACTTCTCCTACGTGCTCGCCACCCGGGCGCTGCGCAAGGGCCCGGTCCTCGACCTGTCCCGCCTCCGGATCGCGCTCAACGGCGCCGAGCCGGTCGACCCGCAGACGGTCGCGGGCTTCGTGGAGGCGGGTGAGCGTCACGGGCTCCGGCCCGGGGCGGTGTTCCCCGCCTTCGGCATGGCCGAGGTGGCCATCGCCGGGACGTTCCCGGAGCCGATGTCCGGCCTCCGCACGGACGCCGTCGACCTGCGGGTGCTGGAAGGCGAGCGGTACGCCGCCCCGGTCGAGCCGGACCACCAGGGCGCGCGGCAGTTCGCGATCCTCGGCCGCCCGGTGGAGGGACTCGAGATCCGCGTCGTGGATCCGATCACCGGGGACGAGCTGAAGGAGCGCGAGGTGGGCGAGCTGGAGATCCGCGGCACGTCCGTCACGCCCGGCTACTACAAGCGCCCCGACGCCAACATCGAGCTCTTCCACGACGGCTGGCTGCGCACCGGCGACCTCGCCTACCTGCTCGACGGCGAGATGGTCATGTGCGGTCGCATCAAGGACATGATCATCGTGGGCGGGCGCAACGTGTACCCCGAGGACGTCGAGCGAGCCCTCGCCGGCATCGACGGCGTGCGCGCCGGCAACATCATCGCCTTCGGCGTCGATGGGGCGCAGGGCAAGGAGGGCCTGATCGTCGTGGCCGAGAGCAAGTCCGACGATCACGCCGAGGTGCGACGCTCGGTCGCCGAGCGCGTCCGCACGGCCATCGGCCTGCCCGCCAAGGAGATCGTCCTCGTCGAGCCCGGCAGCCTCCCCAAGACGAGCTCCGGCAAGCTCCAGCGCTCCCTCTGCAAGATCCGCTACCTCGGCAAGGAGCTCCAAGCGGTCTAGGTCCCTCCGGGACCGCAAGGTCCGGCCACCTTGGTCAGTGGTCGGTGTCAGCACACGGTGTCCGGCCCCCTAGGACCTCCCGGGGGGCCGGCCCGCGATGTCATGCCGCTCCGGGCGTCGCTTCGCTCCTGCCTCCGCCGCCGTCTCGCGTGAGCGGCGCGCCTGGGCCTGGCGTCTCTAGACCGCGTGGAGCTGCTCCATGACCGCGCGCCAGCGGTCGGGGTCGCTGGCGTAGGGGGCGTAGAAGCTGATGCGCTGGACGGCGTCTCCGTAGCGCTCCTCGAGGCCGCCGGCGATCTTCTCGGGCTCGGCGACCACCGCGAAGGTGTGGAGGATCTCATCGGTGATGAGGTCGCCCATCTCCTTCCACTTGCCTTCCTTCGACATCTTGTTCAGGTCGTCCTGGAGACCGCCCCAGCCGTGCAGCTCGAGCACGCCGCGGTAGGCCGGCGTCGACCCGTAGAACGCGATCTGCTGCTTCGTGCCGGCGATCGACCTCTCCATCTCCTCGTCGCTGGTGCCGGTGACGACGAACGCCGGGCCGGAGATCTCGATGTCCGCAAGCGAGCGGCCCGCCTTGGCGGCGCCGCGCTCGAGGGCGGGGAGCGTGACCTCGCGCAGGTAGCGCTCGGTGGTGAAGCCGTGGCACAGGAACCCGTCGCACACCTCACCGGCGACCTCGGTCATCTTCTCGCCGACCCCGGCCAGCGCGATCCGTGCGTTGCCATGCGGGTTCGGGCCCGGGTTGAAGAACGGGGTCATGAGCGTGTGGGTGTAGAAGTCGCCCTGGAAGTCGAGCTTGGTGCCGTCGTTCCACGACGCCCAGATCGCCCGGATGGCCAGGATCATCTCCCGCATGCGGGCGGCCGGCGACGACCACGGCATCGAGAACCGCTTCGTGATGTGCGGCTTGATCTGGCTCCCCAGCCCGAGGATGAAGCGGCCGCCCGACGCGGCCTGCAGGTCCCACGCGATCTGGGCCAGGGTCATCGGGTTGCGCGCGAACGCCACCGCGATGCCGGTGCCGAGGTCCACCCGCTCCGTCTCCTGGGACGCGAGGAGCAAGCGGGAAGAACGGGTCGTGGGCCGTCTCCGCCGTCCACAACCCGTCGTAGCCCTGCTCCTCCTGGACCTTGGCTGACGCCGTGGCCCCTCGCAGATCCGCTCCGATGCCTCCGTCGACCTTCATGCCGACGACCCTAGACCGAGACTTGACCGCGTGGTCTAGTTCAGCCTTGCTCGCGGAGGAACCGCTCGAGCTCGGCGGCCAGCTCGTCGCCGCTCGTGGCCGACAGCTCGCTGCTCGTGGCCTGGTGCTCGGCCTGGGCCTCGAGCTGCTCGAGCATGGCGGCGTGCTCCGGGTTCTGCGAGATCAGGTCGTTGATCCGCCGCCGGCTGGCGTCGGCCCGCTCGGCGAGGTCGCCGATCGGCAGGTCGAGCCCGGCGATGCGGTTGGCGCCCTGGAGGAGGGCCAGCGACGCGGCCGGGTAGGGCATGGCGGCGACGTAGTGCGGCACCTGGGCCCACAGCCCGAGGGCCGGCAGCCCGCGCAGCGCGGCCCGGCGCTCGATCATCCCCTGCACCCCGGAGGGGACGTCGACGGAGTTCTGCAGCAGGCCTTGGGCGAGGTCGGCGCTGGACGCGGACGCGGCCAGCAGCGGAGGACGCGTGTGGGGCACCGGGGTGGGGTAGGCGCCGAGGCCGAGCACCAGCCGGGCTCCGAGGTCGATGGCGAGGTCGACGACCTGCTCGGAGAACCCCAGCCACGCGTGGTCGGGCTCGTTGCCGAGGAGCAGCAGCAGGTCGTTGCCGCTGTCGTCCTTGGTCCACGAGAGCTCGGTCTCCTCCCACGTGAGCTGGCTGTTGATGCCGTCGACGAGGCGCATCGTGGGACGGCGGGCGCGCCAGTCGAGCAGCGCGTCGGCGTCGAAGCGGGCGACGGTGTGCCGCTCGAGCTTGTCGATCAGCACGTCGGCGGCGCCGTCGGCGCCGAGACCCGCATCGATCCATCCCTTGAGCACCATGATCAGCACAGGCGTCTCGAGGTCAGGGTGATCGACCATCGAGTAGAGCGAGGTCATCGGAGGGCGCGCCTCATCCCAGCCGCCCCATCGCCTCAGCCGCCGCCTCCGCGCACCGCTGCACCTGGACCTTGAACCCCTCGAACGCCGACGGGTCGTTGCTGCCCATGGCGCCGCCGAGGTAGCGGGCGTACACGCCCTCGACGATGCAGGCCAGCTTCCAGTACCCGAAGGCGGTGTAGTAGTCGATCTGCGACAGGTCGCGGTCGCTGCCCTCGGCGTAGCGGTCGAGCACCTCCTTGCGAGAGAGGAAGCCCTCCTGCGCGGTGGGCGCGGTGAGGAGCATCGGCGCGGAGTCGTCGGCCTCGGTCCAATAGACCATCAGCAGCCCGACGTCGGCGAGCGGGTCGCCCAGGGTGCAGATCTCCCAGTCGAGCACGGCGATGACGTTGCCGTCGTCGTCGGTCATGCAGTTGTCGAGCCGGTAGTCGCCGTGGACGATGGCGGCGGGGCCTTGGTGGGGGACCTTGGCCAGCAGCTCGTCGTGGATCTGGTCGACCAGCGGCAGCTCGCGCGTCTTGGACTTCTCCCACTGGCCGTACCAGCGCTTGAGCTGGCGGGGGATGTAGTCCTCCTTCTTGCCGAGGTCGCCGAGGCCGACCGCGTCGGGGTCGACGGCGTGGATCTTGGCGAGCGTGTCGGCGATGGAGTGGCTGGCGTTGCGGCGCGCGTCGCTGTCGATCTCGCGGGCGGCGGCGCCGTCGCGCAGCACCCGACCGTCGACGAAGTCCATGACGTAGAACGGCGCGCCGTTCACGGCGTCGTCGGTGCACAGGCCGAGGGCCGGCGCGACCGGAACGTCGGTGGGCCCGAGCGCCGAGATGATCTTGTGCTCGCGGCTCATGTCGTGCGCGGTGGCCAGAACGTGGCCCAGCGGCGGCCGGCGCAGCACGAAGTGGTGGCCCGCCGCATCCGTGACGCCGTACGTGAGGTTGGAGTGCCCACCGGCGATGAGGTCGAACGTGAGAGGGCCCTGGGCGCCCGGCACGTTGGCCTCGAACCACGCCGTCACCGGTTCGACGTCGACGCCCTTGATGCTGTCGGTCACTGCCTAGCCCTCCCGGCGGACGCCTCTGGCCCAGGTGGGCGAGGGTACTGCCGCCGGTAGATTGCCACCCATGTCGATCGACGTCACCGACGCCACCTTCCCCACCGAGGTGGTCGAGCGGTCCAAGCAGGTACCGGTGGTCGTCGACCTCTGGGCCGAGTGGTGCGGCCCGTGCAAGTCCCTGGGCCCGATCCTCGAGAAGGTGATCGACGAGACCGAGGGCAAGGTCGTCTGGCCAAGGTGGACGTCGACACCAACCGCCAGGTGGCGTCCGCGTTCCAGGCCCAGTCCATCCCGGCGGTGTACGCCCTCAAGGACGGCAAGGTCGTCGACGGCTTCGTCGGTGCCCAGCCCGAGGCGAACGTCCGGGCGTTCGTGCAGGGCCTGCTCCCCACCGAGGAGGAGGACGCCCTCGCCGCGCTGCTGGCCGCCGGCGACGAGGCCTCGCTCCGCAAGGTGCTCGACGTGGAGCCTGGGAACGAGCAGGCGGTGGTGGCGCTCGCCGAGCTCCTCGTCGCCAAGGGCGAGGACGACAGCAAGGCGGAGGCGCTGGCCCTCCTCGAGCGCATCCCTGAGTCAGCGGACACCCGCCGAGTGGCGGCGCTGGCCCGCATCGGCCCCGACACCCACGACGACGTCTCCGACGAGCTCGACACGCTCCTCGATCGCGTCAAGGACGATGACGAGGCGCGCCAGCGGTTCATCGACCTCCTCGAGGTGATGGGCCCGGACGACCCGCGCACCGCGGGCTATCGCAAGCAGCTCACCGCCCGCTTGTTCTGAAGCTGAGGTCGCCCGTGCGCATCGAACGACGCGACGGTGCGGTGGTGGTGCTGTCGAGGTGGGCGGCTCCCGGCGCCGCCGCGACCACGCTCGGTCGGTTCATCTTCATGCGTGAGTCCGTCGCGGGCTCGGAGCGGCTGCTCCGGCACGAGCTGGTGCACGTGCGCCAGTGGCGGCGCCTCGGGGTCGCCGGCTTCGGCGTCCGCTACCTCGGCTCGTACGCGAGGTGGCGCCTCCGTCGCTACGGGCACTGGGCGGCGTACCGCCGCATCCCGCTCGAGATCGAGGCGGACTGGGAGGCCAGGACGCCGGAGTAGGCCGTTTCGCCGCGGGGCGCGGTCACTACGATCGGCCTGGTCCTTCCCCCGTGTGGCTGCCTCGTCGCGCCCCGGGAGGGACCGTGCCCGACACCTCCGCTCCGCCGTCCGACGACGGCGATGGGCTCCTTCGCCGACCGCCGCCCCCGCGCACGTGGCGGGAGCGTCTCGAAGCACTCGCGGACGCCACCGGCTCGTCGCCCGCGCGGATCGTCGCCGGAGGCGCGGTGGTGGCGATCGCGGTGCTGGCCGCCCTCTGGCTCCTGCGGCCACCGCCGGACCCGCCTGAAGCGTCCCTGCCGTTCGCGAGCACGACGGTCCCGGCGGCGACCTCGAGCTCCTCCACGGCGCCGCTGGTGCTCGTCGTGCACGTTGCCGGCGCGGTGGCCAGGCCCGGCCTGCACGAGCTGCCCGTCGGCGCGCGGGTGGCTGATGCCATCGACGCGGCGGGCGGCTTGACATCGGAGGCCGACGCCACCCGCATCAACCTGGCCGCGCCGGTGACGGACGGGGCGCGCGTCTACGTCCTGGCGGTGGGCGAGCAGGAGCCATCGGTGGCGGTCGGGGGCACGGGGTCGTCGGGTGACGTCGGAGCTCCGGGGTCGGGCCTGGTCAACCTCAACACCGCCGACGCCACCGCCCTCGACGCGCTCCCGGGGGTCGGACCGGCCACCGCGGCCGCCATCATCGAGCACCGAGGCACGGCCGGCGGGTTCACGTCCGTCGACCAGCTGCTGGACGTCCCCGGCATCGGCGAGGCCAAGCTCGAGGCGCTGCGCGACCTCGTCACCGTGTGATGAGCGATCGAGCGGCCGTCGGTCTCGCCATCAGCGCGGTGGCAGGAGCCCTGCACCCGTGGCGCCCCGCCTTGCTGCTGGGCGCGCTGGTCCTCACCGCCGCCGTGCTGTCCCGGCCGCGCCGGCTGGTGCTGCTGGCCGCCGCGGTGGGGCTCGTCGCCAGCGGCCTGGCTCAGCGCGCGCTCGACGGCCTCGACGGGACCGAGGCGCGGTCGGTGGAGGGAGAGGTCACCCTGCTCAGCGACCCCACCCCGTCCTTCGGTGGGTTGCGCGTCGACGTGCGGTTGGGCGGGCGCCGGCTCGAGGCGCGGGCGGACGGCTCCGCCGTCCGCGACCTGGAGGACCGCCTGGCGGGGGAGGTGCTGCGCATCCACGGCACCGTGGCGCCGCTGGAGGGCGACCAGCCGTGGATGATCGCCCGCCACCTGAGCGGCCGCCTGCGAGTGCTCCGGGTCGACAGCTGGCGGGCCGGCGATCCCACCGCCCGCGTGGCCAACGGCTTGCGTCGCACGCTCGTGGCCGGCGCCTCACCGCTCAGCGACCGGCAGCGATCGCTGTTCACAGGCCTCGTCATCGGTGATGACCGACGGCAACCGGTCGACCTGGCCGACGCCTTCCTCGGCGCGGGGCTCACCCACCTGCTGGCGGTGTCCGGTCAGAACGTCGCCTTCGCCCTCGCGATGGTCGGGCCGGTCCTGCGCCGCCTCGGGCTCTGGCCTCGCTTGCTCGTCACGCTCGGGGTGATCGGGCTCTTCGGGGTGATGACCCGCTTCGAGCCGTCTGTGCTGCGCGCGTCGGCGATGGCGGCGCTGGCCACGGCCCTCGCCATCGGCGGGCGCCCGACGTCGCGGGTGCGGGTGATCGCGCTCGCCGTCGCGGGGCTTCTGCTCGTCGACCCCCTGCTCGTCCGGGCCGTCGGGTTCCAGCTGTCCGTGTCGGCCGCGCTTGCCATCGTCGTCGTGGTGCCTCGCATCGCGCCGGTCCTGCCCGGCCCCTCGGCGCTGCGGGAGGCCCTGGCGGTCACGCTCGCCGCGCAGATGGGGGTGGCTCCGGTGCTGCTCGCCACCTTCGGTCCCATCCCGGTGGCGTCGATCCCGGCCAACCTCGTCGCGGTCCCGGTGGCCGGCTTCGTGATGGTCTGGGGCCTCACCGGCGGACTGGCGGCGGGCCTGGTCGGGCAGCCCGTGGCGTCGGTGCTGCACGGACCCACCCGGGCGGCGCTGGGGTGGCTGGAGCTGGTGGCCGACCAGGCGGCCGGTGCGTCGCTGGGCGAGCTGCGATCCGCGCACGTGATGGGGCTCGCGCTCGGGCTCGGCGTCGCGGTGCTGGCGCGGCAGGGGTCCCACCTCCGCCCGATCGCCCTCTCGCTCGCCGCGGGGATCGTGCTCTCGGCCGTCGTCGTGGCGCACGCGCCGCCCCCGCTGCGGACGTCGCCGCTCACCGGCGTCGTCCGGTGGCACGCAGGGGCCACCGACGTCGTGGTCCTCGGCGGCGCGGGTGGTCGCACCAGCTTGGCGGCACCGGTGCTCCTCGAAGCGCTGCGGCGCGCGGAGGTGGGTGACATCGACCTGCTGGTCGTCGCCGACCCTTCAGTGCCCGAGCCGGTGGTGGACGTGGTGACGCGGGTCCATCCCACCGCCGTGGTGCTCGCCCAGGGTGCCGTGCTGCTCGACGCGCCGCCTGGCGCGGTGGTCCGTCCGCCGGCGGACGGCACGACCTTCGAGCTCGGTGCGCTCCTCGTCCGGCTCGTCGTGGTGCCTGACCGACTGGTCGTCGACGCCGTGCCTCGGCCGGGCTGACCCAGCCGGGTCGTGGGCTCGCCGCGGTAGGTTCGACCTCCGTGGACACGGCGCCCTGGTCGGTGGTGTGGGAGGTGCCCTGTCCGGAGGTGGCCCTCGGGCCCCATCGCTTCGACGTCCGGCATCGGGCCCTCGTGATGGGCATCCTCAACCGCACGCCGGACTCCTTCTTCGACCAAGGCCGCTACTTCGACTTCGACGGCTTCCTCGTCAAGGCCGAGCAGCTGGTGGCGGACGGCGCCGACTTCCTAGATGTGGGCGGGGTCAAGGCCGGCCCCGGCCCGGAGGTCACCGCCGAGGAGGAGCTCGAGCGGGTGATCCCCGCCATCGAGGCCCTTCGCACCCGGTTCGACCTGCCGATCTCCGTCGACACGTGGCGAGCATCGGTGCTGCGTGCTTCGCTGGCCGCAGGCGCGGTCGTCGGCAACGACATCAGCGGCTTCGCCGACCCGGACTACCTGCCGATCGCGGCGGCGGCCGGCGCGTCCGTCGTCGCCACCCACATCCGCATCGGGCCCCGCGTCCCCGACCCCGAGCCCGTGTACGACGAGCCGGTCGTGGACGCCGTCTGCCGCTTCCTCCGCGCGCGGGGGAGGCGGCCGAGGCGGCCGGGATCCCGCGGGAGCGCGTGATGGTGGACGCCGGTCTCGACCTCGGCAAGACCGAGCCGCAGTCGCTGGAGCTGCTCCGTGCCCACGACCGCCTCGCCGCGCTCGGGTGGCCACTGTTCCTGTCCGCGTCGAACAAGCGGTTCCTCGGCGACCTGGTGGGCACTTCCGTCGACGACCGACGAGAGGCGTCCCATGCCGCCCACGCGCTCGGGATCGCGCTCGGGAGCCGGGTGCTGCGCGCCCACGACGTCCGGGGTGCCCGCCGCACCGCCGACGTCATGGCCGCCATCCTCGCCGCCCGCTCGGAAGCTGTCGGATGAGCACCATTCCGGTCACGTTGCTGAAGGGCGACGACGAAGTGGTGCTGCGCGACGCCGTGAAGCTGCTGGTGGACGAGCTGGTCGGTGACGAGGATCGCTCGCTCATGGTCGAGGAGCTCGACATCGGCGCGTCGGGCGACGACGGTGATCCGCTCCTCGCGCTGGTCGATGCCGCCCAGACGCCTCCGTTCCTCACGGAGTTCCGCGTGGTCCTCGGACGCTTCACCGAGAAGCGCGAGCGCAACGAGCTGGTGGAGCCGCTCGTCGACTACCTCGTGGACCCGCTGCCGTCGACCCTCCTGGTGCTGGAGTGGCGCACGGGAAAGGTGCCCAAGGCGCTGCTCGAGGCCGTCACCCGCGTCGGGGGCGCGCAGGTCGACACGAGCCCCGGTCGCAAGGTGGGGGAGTGGGTGGCCGAGCACCTGGCCGAGGCCGGCCTCAAGGTCGACCCCGAGGGTCGCAGCCGGTTGGTCACGTGGGTCGGTGACGAGCCGAGCCGCTTGCTCGGACTGATCGACCTGCTCCGGTCCACCTATGGCACGGGCACCAAGATCAGCGCCGCCGAGATCGAGCCGTTCCTCGGGGACGACGGCGGGGTGCCGCCGTGGGACCTCACCGATGCCATCGACCGCGGCGATCGGGCGAGCGCCCTCGAGCTGCTCCAGCGCATGATCGGCCAGGGCGAGCGCCATCCGTTCCAGGTGCTGAGCACGCTGCACTCGCACTTCGCCCGGATGCTCCGACTCGACGGCGCCGACGTGGCCGGCGAGAAGCAGGCTGCCGAGCTGCTCGGGATGAAGGGCTCGACCTTCCCGGCCAAGAAGGCCATGGGGCAGGCCCGCCGGCTGGGTCACGACCGCATCGTCCGAGCCGTCGACCTGCTCGCCCAGGCCGACCTCGATCTGCGCGGCGGCAAGGCCTGGCCCGACCACCTCGTCCTCGAGGTGCTCGTCGCGCGGCTTGCCACCATGTCGAAGTGACGCACCTCGTCGACGGGCACTGGAACCACAACATCCACCACCTGCCCGTCCTGCTGCGCGCGCTGCCAGCTCCGTGCCGCGTCGCCCTCGACGTCGGGTGCGGTCAAGGGTTCCTCCTGCGGGACCTGGCGGCGCGCGCCGGACAGGTCGTGGGCATCGATCAGCACGCGCCGAGCCTGACCGAGGCGGCGCGGCGCGTCGAGGGCCTGTCGAACGTCCGCCTCATCGACGGGGACGTCATGACCCACGCCTTCGACGAGCGCTTCGACGCGGTCCTGAGCGTCGCCGTCCTCCACCACCTGCCGCTGGAGGCCGGCCTCGAGCGCATGAAGGCCTTGACCGCGCCTGGCGGCGTGGTCGGTGTGGTGGGCCTCGCCCGAAGCCGCCGACCTCGCGACTACGCGGTCGACGCCGTCGGGGCGGTGGAGACGCGGCTCCGCCGGCTCCGGCGACCGCACACGATGGTCACGGCGCCGATCTGTGACCCACAGGAGACGTACGCCGAGGTCGTCGACGTCGCCGCGACGCGTGCTGCCGGACGTGCGCGTCCACCGGCACACCTTGTTCCGCTACTCGCTGGTCTGGACGAAGCCCTCGTCCTGACGGGACCGACGTCAGTCGGTGGCGGGGCCCTGGTTCAGCTTCTTGGCCAGGCGCGACTTGCGGCGGGAGGCGGCGTTCTTGTGGATGACGCCCTTGGAGGCGGCCATGTCGATCCGCTTCTGCGCGGCCCGGGCCAGGTCGACCGCGTTGTCGGCGCCGTCGGAGGCGGCCTGCTGGGCGTTCTTCATGCGCGTCTTCAGCTCGCTGCGGACCGCCTTGTTGCGCTCGGTGCGCACGATGGTCTGGCGGTTGCGCTTGATCTGGCTCTTGATGTTTGCCACGGGAGGTCCTGCTCATCTGCTGGGATCGAACCGGGAGAGGCTACCCGGATGCCCGGATTCTCGTCACATCCAGGCCCACCGGTACCGTTGTGGGCTCGCCTATGGACCTCAGCCGCCTCCGCAACCTGTCCATCGTGGCGCACGTCGACCACGGCAAGAGCACGCTCGCCGATCGCCTCCTCGAGCTGTGCGGCGCCGTCGATCCCCGGGACATGCGGGCCCAGTACCTCGACTCCATGGACATCGAGCGGGAGCGGGGCATCACGATCAAGCTCCAGTCGGTCCGGCTCGACTACCGCGACCACGTCATCAACCTCATCGACACCCCTGGCCACGTGGACTTCGGCTACGAGGTGTCCCGGTCGCTGGCCGCCTGCGAGGGGGTGGTGCTCCTCGTCGACGCCGCCCAGGGGATCGAGGCCCAGACGCTCGCCAACTGCTACCTCGCCCTCGAGAACGACCTCGAGATCGTGGCGTGCCTCAACAAGCTCGACCTGCCGGCGGCCGAGCCCGACCGCTGCGCGGCGGAGATCGAGCAGGTGCTGGGCATCCGGGCCGACGACATCCTCCGGATCAGCGCCAAGACCGGTGACGGGGTGCCCGAGCTGCTCGACGCGGTCATCCAGCGCATCCCGGCGCCGACGGGCGACCCGGCCGATCCGCTCCAGGCGCTGATCTTCGACTCGTACTACGACAGCTACCGAGGGGTGGTCTCGTCGGTGCGCGTGATGACCGGCACCCTCAAGACGGGCAGCCGCGTGAAGTTCATGCAGGCCAACGCCGTCCACGACGCCGACGAGATCGGCGTGCGCCGCCCCGATCACACCCCGATCGCCTCGCTCGGTCCGGGCGAGACCGGCTATCTCATCGCCGGCATCAAGGACGTCCGCGAAGCCCGCTCCGGTGAGACGGTCACCGACGCGCTGCGCCCGGCCTCGTCGCCCCTGGAGGGCTACCGCGAGCCGAAGCCGATGGTGTTCTGCGGCCTGTACCCGATCGACGGCGACCAGTTCTCCGACCTGCGCGACGCGCTCGAGCGGCTGCGGCTCAACGACGGCAGCTACACGTACGAGCCCGAGACCTCCGGCGCGCTGGGCTTCGGCTTCCGGTGCGGCTTCCTCGGGCTGCTGCACATGGAGATCATCCGTGAGCGCCTGGTGCGCGAGTTCAACCTCGACCTGATCGCCACCGCGCCGTCGGTGGCCTACCTCGTGCACAAGACCGACGGCGAGGTGATCGAGGTGGCCAACCCGTCGGCGCTGCCGGAGATGGTGAGCATCGAGTACATCGAGGAGCCGATGCTCATGTGCACGATCCTCACGCCGAAGGACTACACGGGCACGATCATGGAGCTGTGCCAGCAGCGCCGTGGCGACATGGTCAAGCTCGAGTACCTGTCACCGGAGCGCATGGAGCTCATCTACAAGGTCCCGCTGGCCGAGGTCGTGCGCGACTTCTTCGACCAGCTCAAGAGCCGCACGCAGGGCTACGCCTCGCTCGACTACGAACCGGCCGGGTACGAGCGCTCCGACCTGGTGAAGGTCGACGTGCTCCTCAACGGCGTCCCGGCCGACGCCTTCTCGAACATCCTGCACAAGGACAAGGCCCAGGAGTACGGCCGGCGCATGTCCGAGAAGCTGAAGGAGCTGATCCCGCGGCAGATGTTCGACGTGCCCATCCAGGCCGCCATCGGCGGGCGCATCATCAGCCGTGAGACGGTCAAGGCCAAGCGCAAGGACGTGCTGGCCAAGTGCTACGGCGGCGACATCACCCGCAAGCGCAAGCTCCTCGAGAAGCAGAAGGAGGGCAAGAAGCGCATGAAGAACATCGGCAGCGTCGAGGTGCCCCAGGAGGCCTTCATCTCCGCCCTCCGCCTCGACGACTGAACCTCAGCCGAGGCCGCGGGCGTCCTGCTTGAGGGAGACGTCGATCGCCAGCGGCGTGGCGAGCACGAGCTGCCGCATCCCGTAGGGGAGCGGCTCGTGGATCCGGAGGACGTACCGGTCCGCTCGGGTCCACGCCGTCCGGGCCCACCCCTCCCACGACTTCACGATCGTGGCCACCTCGCGCTCGAGGTGGTCGACGACGTGGAAGTCCCACGCCGCGGACGTTCTTGGCGCGCAGGTGACCCACGACCCGCCCGGCGGGGTCGAGCAGCTGGAAGCGGATCTTCCAGAACACGTTCTGCTGCTTGATGGTCCCGAGGAACCGGTCCTGGCCGTCGAAGACGTGGACGCGGCTCACGAAGATCTTGGTGGGACGAGTGAGGCGCAGGACATCGTTCCCCTCGAGGTCCTCCATCTCGAAGTGGTGCGTGAAGAACTGGTCGAAGGCGGTGAGGACGCGGAACGCCTGCTTGGCGCGGCTCTGCCCGATCTGCTTCACGTGGCCGAGCGGCTGCGCATCGCTGCCGAAGAGGTCGTACGCGGTCTCGATCTCGAGGACCTTCGGGAGCTGGTCGAGCACCAGGATCGACGCCCCCTCGATCGTCCCGTCCTCAGGGAAGGCCGGAGGGAGGAGCCCGCTGTCCGTCAGCTGCTTTCGGACGTCCTCGGGGGTGATCTCCTTCCCGCCGCGCCGCCGGGCCCGGCGGCGTTGCTCGAGGCGCCACAGCAGCACGATGCCGACCGCCGCGACGATGACGCCGAACAGCCCGAGGAAGCCCCACTTGGAGAACGCGAAACGCTCAGCGACCTCCCGGAACCCCCGAAGCCCGATCACCGCGAAGATCACGTAACCGAACTTCGGCCGCCCCTTCGGAGCGTTGGCGGGGCGCGTCGGTGACGGGATCGGCGCAGGAGGCGGGGGCAACGTCGAAGATGCCGCGGGTGGCCGTGCGCCGGGCGGCTCCGTGCTGGTCATGTGCCCGCCAGCGTACCGACGGCCAGATCGACCCGAGAACCGAGCGGTCGCCGACGGCACCTCGGCGATCGCGGTGGCGGTCAGCCAGAGAGGATCGACGTGATGAGCGCGGTGGTGCGTTCGAGATCACCGAACGGCGCCACGTTGAGGTCGGTCACGCCGGCGTCGGCGTACAGCGCGATGCCCCTGCGCACGGTGTCCTCGTCGCCGACGAGCGCGATGTCGCCGGGGCCGGCCGCTCCCTCGCGGTCGAGCATGGCTCGATACGACGGCAGCGTGCCGTAGATGGCGAACACGTTCTCGGCCTCGACGCGAGCCGCGTCGGGATCGTCGGTGACCGACACCGGGACGCCGGCGATCACCATCGGCGCCGGTCGGCCGGCCTCCTCGGCCGCCTTGGAGATCGTCGGCGCGATGTGGTCGGCGATCGTGTGCGGCCCGGTCATCCAGGTGGCGGTGCCGTCGGTGAGCCGCCCGGCGAGCTTGAGCATCACCGGGCCCAGCGCGGCGACGACCACCTTCGGCGGCGTGGTGCCCATGCGCTCGAGCGGGACGAACGTGTTGTTCACGCGGTACACCTCGCCCGAGTGGTCCACGCCGCCCTGGTCGAGGATCGGCATGAGCACCTCGAGGTACTCGCGCATGTGGCGGGCCGGCTTCTCGAACGAGAGCCCGAGCATCCCTTCGATCACGATCTGGTGGCTGAGGCCGATGCCGAGGATGAAGCTCCCACCGGTGGCGGCCTGGGTGGTCATCGCCTGCTGCGCCATGTAGAGGGGATGGCGGCTGTAGGTGGGCACCACGAACGTGCCGAGCGTGATGTCGGGAACCTCCCGCCCGGCGACGGCGCACGCGGTCATGCCGTCGAGGCCGAAGATGTTGCTGAACCAAGCCGAGCTGTAGCCGATGGCCTTGGCCTGCCGGACGCTGTCCACCGCGGCGTCGATCGTGCCGCCGCCACCACCGATCCCGATGCGCATGTCCGCGACGCTAACGGGACGCCGCCTCGAGGTGCGTCGTCGAGGGTGGATTGGCCACCCGGATCGGGTCGGGTTCGTCAAGCGCGGCGGACGGCCACTCGCTCGACGATGAGGACGCGGCCGTCCGTCGGGGGTGGGGGCCTGAACGCGCGGCGGGGGACGGTCGGTCCGGCGTGGAAGCGGTGGCGGTTGGCGTGGCCCAGGTCGGCCCAGCGGCGCGCGGCGCTGCGCTTGAGGAGCAGGTCCGCCCGGATCAAGCGGCTACCGGGGTGGAGCAGGCGTCGGAGCAGCGGCTCGGTGATGACCCACGGAGGGTTGGCGACGACCCGGAACGGGCGACGCGGGAGGCGCAGGTCGGTCGCATCCGCTTGCACCACCCGCACGTCGTCGCCGAAGCGGCGGCGCAGAGCCGCCGCGCGGCCCGGATGGAGCTCGATCGCGATCACGCGCGCGCCGAGCTCCAGCAAGGGCGCGGTGAGGGCGCCGTCGCCGGCGCCGATGTCGAGCACGAGGTCGCCCCGGGCCACGCCCGACGCGGCGACGAGCCGCTCAGCCCAGGAACGGTCGAGTCGGTACCAGCCCCAGGCCGGAGGACGTCCCCCGGCCACGAAGGCGCACCACCAGCATCACCATCGGCATCTGAGCAGCCTCCCGCCGGCACCGGCGGGAAGCCAGCGAGTTCCCGGTCTAGACAGGGCTCGTGCCCGAGCTCATCGACCTCAGCCATCCCTTCGCCGACGGGACCATCACGTATCCCGGCCTGCCCGGGCCCGGTGATCAGCGACCACCTGAGCCGGGAGGCGTCGAGGGAGCGGTACGCGCCGGGGTTCGAGTTCCAGATCGGGCGGATCGACATGGTGGCCAACACGGGGACCTACCTCGACACGCCGTTCCACCGCTTCGGCGACGGTCACGACCTGGCGGGGCTCGACCTGGCCCGCGTGGTGGGCGTCCCCGGCATCCTCATCGACGCCACGGCGGTGCCCGAGGCCGGCCCCGAGCTGCTCGATGGGCTCGACGTGCGGGGCCGCGCGGTGCTGTTCCGCACTGGGTGGGACGTCCACTGGGCGACCGATCGCTACGGCGACCCTGAGCATCCCTACCTGGCCGAGGCCACCGCGGTCCGCCTGGTCGATGACGGCGCGGCCGTGGTCGGCATCGACTCGGTGAACATCGACGCCACCAGCACCGGTGAGCGTCCGATCCACACGGCGCTGCTCGGCGCGGGCATCCCGATCGTCGAGCACCTGTGCCGCCTCGGCGACATCGGCGAGCGAGCGTTCACGTTCACGGCCGCGCCACCCGCGGTGGTGGGCATGGGCACGTTCCCGGTGCGAGCCGTCGCGTCCGTCGGCTGAGGACGCTCAGGCGTACCGCGCGATGGCGGCCTCGGCGCCGTCCACGTAGCCGCCGCCGAACTTGATGGCGTGCACGACGAGCGGGGCGATCTGGTGGAGCAGCACTCGATCCTGCCAGCCGTCCGCCAGGGGGTGGACCTCCGCGTAGGCGTCGAAGCACGCGGCGCCGAACCCGCCGAACAGCCGCATCATCGCCAGATCGAACTCGCGGTGGCCGCCATGGGCAGCAGGGTCGATCAACCAGCAGTGCCCTCCGGAGCCCACCAACCGGTTGCCGGCCCACAGGTCGCCGTGGAGGCGCGCCGGCGGCTCGTCGGTGTCGCCCAGCCGCTCGAGGCGCCCCGGCTCCAGGCGCTCGAGGCCCGCGATGGCCTCCTCCGACAGGGCTGCCGCGTCGCGGGCCAGGTGGGCCAACGGGAGGAGGCGCTGTGTGGCGTAGAACTCCGCCCAGCTCGAGCACGGCTCGTTGGGGAGCCCACGGCTGCCGGTGGTGCGCCGGTCCTCGCGGCCGAACCGCGCCGGTGACGCCTGGTGGAGACGGGCGAGGCCGCGTCCGAGCTCGGGCTCGGTGCGCTCTGTCGGCGTGCCGTTGTCGATCCACTCCAGCGCGAGGAACGGGGGTTCGTCCGCCGTCTCCGTCGGACACCGCCAGCACCTCGGGCACCAGGACGGCTTCCGGCTCGCGCAGCCAGCGGAGGCCCTCCGCTTCCGTGCTGAAGAACCCCGGCGGCGGGTTCGGATGGGTCTTCGCGAACACGCGCCGTGCGTCGTCCAGCTCGAACCGGTAGGCCTGGGCGACGTCACCGCCCCGCACCACCGCGACCGCGGCGACGGAGCCTTCGAGCGCGCCCTCGATCGCGGCTCGCAGCGCTTCCACCTGCATCCAGGGTACGGGCCGAGACCCAGAATCGCACCGGCCCGCGGCGGCGCAGGCGAGCTGAGCGCGAGCGGGCGCCGAGGCAGCCAACTACCTTGATCGCCACCGGGCGGACCACAGATCGGACAGGTGTGCGATCCAGCAGCCACGTGTGCGGGCCCGAGGTTGATCAGATCGTGCGCCTCTCGTAGGGGGAGCACACCACATGGCCCGAACCACCCGAGTCCGCCACCTGCTGGCGGCGCTGCTCGCGCTCACGCTCGTCGGCACCGCCTGCAGCAGCGATGACGACGAGCCCAACGCCAGCGACGAGGGCGAGCAGACCGACGAGGCTGCAGGAGACGACGGTGGCGAGGAGCCCAGCGGCGACGGATTGCTCGCCGAGGTCCGCGACCGCGGCACGCTGAACTGCGGCGTGAACAACGCCGTGCCCGGCTTCGGTGTCGTCGACGACGCCGGCGAGTTCTCTGGCTTCGACATCGACTTCTGCCGGGTCATCGCCGCCGCGGTGCTCGGTGACGCCGAGGCCGTCGAGTTCGTGCCGCTGACGGCCGAACAGCGCTTCACCTCGCTGGCCGCTGGCGAGATCGACGTGCTGGTCCGCAACACGACGCGCACGGCGAGCCGGGAGGGCACGGAGAACGCGGCCTTCACGGCCACCACGTTCTACGACGGCCAGGGGATGATGGTCACCGCGGAGTCCGGCATCGGCGGGCTCGACGACATGGACGGCGCCACCGTGTGCGTGCTCTCCGGCACCACCACGGAGCAGAACCTCGCCACGGTGTTCAACGCTCGCGGCCTCAGCTTCGAGCCGCTCACCTTCGACGAGGTCGACCAGATCCGGGAGGCCATCCTGCAAGGCCAGTGCGACGGGTGGACGTCCGATCGTTCGCAGCTGGCGGGCCTGCGCTCCGCATGGCCCGAGGCCGAGGGCGGCCCCGACGGCCTGGTCATCTTCGACGACATCATCTCGAAGGAGCCGCTCGGCCCGGCGGTGCGGGACGGGGACGACGAGTGGTTCGACGCCGTGAACTGGGCGGTGATGTCGACGATCCTCGCCGAGGAGCTCGGGATCACCTCGGAGAACATCACCGAGCAGCTCGAGAGCGAGGACCCCGCCGTCCGAGGGTTCCTCGGCCAGCCCACCGGTGATCCGCCCACGGCGATCGACCCTGGCCTGAACCTCGAACCGGACTTCGCGGTCGCGGTGATCACCGAGGTCGGCAACTACGCCGAGATCTTCGACCGCAACGTCGGACCGGACACGGCGCTGGGCCTGGAGCGCGGGCTGAACGCGCTGTGGAACGCCGACGAACCGGGCCTCCTCTACGCCCCGCCGTACCGCTAGCGCTCCACCACCACATCGATGACGGCCACCACCGTGCCGGCGAGCCCGGCGCGCCGCCCGCCGCCCTGGCGGGACGTGCGCCTGCTGCGGCTCGCCGTGCAGGTGGCAGTGGTGGCCGCCGTCGTGGGGATCCTGGGCTACCTCTACGACAACCTCGTCACGAACCTGCGCATCCGCGGGATCCCGACCGACTTCGACTTCCTCGACCGGCCGGCGACGATCGAGGTGGCGTACTCGGACTTCCGAGCGAGCCAACCAGTGCGGGACGCGATCGTGCTCGGGGTCAAGAACACGCTCCTCGTCGCCGCGGTCGGCATCGTCCTCACCATCGTGCTGGGAACGATCGTGGGAGTCGCGCGGTTGTCGACCAACCTGCTCGTGCGGTCCGCCGCTGGGCTCTACGTCGAGACCCTGCGCAACCTGCCACCTCTCCTGGTGATCGTGTTCGTGAACTCCGCGGTGTTCCTCGAGCTCCCGGTCATCGCCGACGCCATCGACATCGGGGGGCTGCTGGTGCTGTCCAACCGCGAGCTGGCGGCTGCGTCACCGATCGCCGGTGATCAGGCGGGGGTCTACGCCCTGGTCGTGGCCGTGTCGCTGGTGGTGGCTGCGATCGTGTGGCGCGCCAGGACGAAGATCAGCGAGTCCACCGGCGCGCCGCACCACCGGGTGCTGTGGTCCTCCGTGCCGCTCCTGGTCGGGGCCATCGGCGGCTACCTCCTCCTCGATGGCCCGGTGACCGTGTCCCACGCCGAGGTGGTGGGCCGTGGCATCTCGGGCGGGGTGGCCATGAGCATCGGCTACGGCGCCGTCGTGACCGGCCTCGTCCTGTACACGTCCAGTCACGTGGCCGAGATCGTTCGGGGATCGATCCAGGCCGTCGACCGCGGGCAAGGCGAGGCGGCCGAGGCCCTGGGGCTGTCGCCGGGACAGCGGCTTCGCTACGTCGTGCTGCCGCAAGCGTTCCGGATCGCGGTGCCACCGATGATCAACCAGTTCCTGAACCTGACCAAGAACAGCTCGCTGGCCATCGCGGTGGGCTACGCAGAGCTCTCGGCGCTCACCCTCGTGCTGATCTCGCAGTCCAACCCCGCGCCCCAGATGGTCGTGATCCTGATGGCCATCTACCTCGGCATCTCGATCGTGATCTCGGTCGTCGCCAACGTCGTCAACCGTCGCCTGCAGCTGGTGGAGCGGTGACGGCCACCCTCGAACCGCCGGCGCGGGTCGCCTCGCGGCGCGATGGGCGCGCGAGAACCTCGCCCGGACCCCCTTCGACGCCGCGCTCACGGTTGCCTTTGGCGTCGTGCTCGCGTGGGCGACGTACCGAGGCCTGCGGTTCCTGCTCGTCACCGCCGACTGGGAGATCGTGCGACGGAACCTGCGGATCTTCATGGTCGGACGGTTCCCGTCCGACCAGCTGTGGCGACCCTGGGCGGCCGGCTACGTGCTGGCGGCGGCCCTCGGGCTGTGCGTCGGGGTGGCGAGCGCGGTGGCGGCGACGGACCCCCGCCGCCCGGGCGCCAACCTCCCTGCGCGGACCATCGGCTCGTCGGTTCGATCCGGCCTGCGCCGGTTCTGGCCGCTCGTGCTGTTCGTGCTCGCCATGCTCACGCTGATCCGCACCCCGCTGCCGGGGCTCCTCCTCGTGGGCCTGGCGGCCACCGTCGTCGCCATGCGGGTCGCGGGGCGACGGCTGCCGGGGCTGGCCCGATGGCTGTGGCTGATCGTCGCGGTGGCGGTCGTCGTCGCCCTCCAAGTCGTGGTGGCGGCGGGGGGTGTCGGGTGGGACGACTGGGGCGGCCTGCACCTCACGCTGTTCGTGACCGTGGCCGGGATCCTGCTCGCCTTCCCGCTGGGCCTGCTCGCCGCGCTGGGACGCCGGTCGAACCTGCCGGCCGTTCGGGTCGTGTCGATCGGCTACATCGAGCTGTTCCGCGGGGTGCCGCTCGTCGCGTTCCTCTTCGTCGGGCGCTACCTCGTGCTGTACGCGTTCCCCAGCTTCGTCGACCCGCCGAGCATCCTCGTGCGAGCGCTGCTGGTGATCGTCCTGTTCGAGAGCGCGTACATCGCCGAGATCGTGCGGGGCGGCCTGCAGTCGATCCCCGCGGGGCAGGTGGAGGCCGCCCAGGCGCTCGGGCTCGGGCCGTTCCAGACGATGCGGCGCATCGTGCTCCCGCAGGCGCTGCGCAACGTGATCCCCGCCATCGTCGGGCAGTTCATCAGCCTCTACAAGGACACGTCCCTGCTCTTCATCGTCGGGTTGTTCGAGGTGCTGGAGGTGGCCCGCAGCGTGCCGAGCCAGTCGGACTTCGTGGGGCAGGGCCTGGCCTCGATCACCTTGGCGTTCGCCGGGTTCGTCTACTGGGTGGGGTCGTTCACGATGTCGCGCGAGAGTCGCCGGCTGGAGTCGAGGTTGGGGGTGGGGACGAGATGACGGACGCGACCGAGCCGACCGACCTGACCGAGGCGGCCACCGTCGCCGGTGGCACGGGAGAGGCGGTGATCACCTGCGAGGGGGTGGTGAAGCGGTTCGGCGACTTCACCGCGCTCAAGGGCGTCGACCTGGTCGTCGGCCGGCAGGAGGTCGTGGTGGTGATCGGCCCGTCCGGGTCCGGCAAGTCCACGCTCATCCGCTGCATCAACCGCCTCGAGCAGCACGACGGCGGCCGGATCGTGGTCGACGGCACCGAGCTCACCAACGACGTCAGGGGCGTGCAGGCCATCCGCCGCGAGGTGGGGATGGTGTTCCAGAGCTTCAACCTCTTCCCGCACCTCACCGTGCTGGAGAACGTGATGCTGGCCCCGCGCCAGGTACGCCGCTGGGACAAGGCCAAGGCGGAGCGGATCGCGACGGAGCAGCTCGAGCGGGTGCACATCCCCGAGCAGTCCCAGAAGTACCCGGGGCAGCTGTCCGGCGGTCAGCAGCAGCGCGTCGCGATCGCTCGCGCCCTCGCGATGGAACCGCGTGTGATGCTCTTCGACGAGCCCACGTCAGCCCTCGATCCAGAGATGATCGCCGAGGTGCTCGACACCATGAAGGAGCTCGCCCGGTCCGGCATGACGATGGTGGTCATCACCCACGAGATGGGCTTTGCCCGGGAGGTGGCCGACCGGGTCGTGTTCATGGCCGAAGGCGAGGTGGTGGAGGTGGGCACCCCCGAGCACTTCTTCACCGACCCGACCGAGGCGCGCACCAAGCTGTTCTTGAGCCAGATCCTCTGACGCGCGGTCCGCAGGGCGAGGTGTTCGGGTAGGAAGCCCGCGTGCTGACGACGATCCTCTGGCTTCGGCGCGACTTGCGCCTCGAGGACAACCCGGCGCTCCTCGAGGCCGCCCGGGCTGCCGGGCCACACGGAGGGGTGGTGCCGCTGTTCTGCCTCGACGCGCGGCTGTGGGGACCCGCCGGCGCGAACCGCCGGGCGTTCCTGGTCGGCTGCCTCCGGGCCCTCGACGAGGACTTGTCCGGCCATCTGGTCGTCCGTGCCGGCGACCCATCGCGGGTGATCCCGTCGCTGTGCGCGGAGGTCGGCGCCACCACTGTGTTCGCCAGCGCCGACTTCGGGCCGTATGGCAGCGAGCGAGACGCCGCCGTGGAGCAAGCGCTGGCTGACGGTGGGCGGGCCCTGGTCCGGGTCGGCTCGTCGTACGCCGTCGACCCCGGCCAGGTGCGCACCGGATCTGGTGAGCCCTACAAGGTCTTCACACCGTTCTCGAAGGCGTGGGTCGCGCACGGGTGGCCCGATCCCGAGCCTGCGCCTGAGCGGGTGCCGTGGGCGACCGGCATCCGGTCGGAGCCGATCCCGGATGCGCCCGCGTCGGACGCCATGCTCCCCGCGCCCGGTGAGCTCGCCGCGCACCAGGCGGCCGACCGGTTCTGGGCGACGCACCTGGAGGAGTACGACGAGCAGCGTGACCGGCCGGGAGCCGATGCCACCTCGCGCCTGTCGCCGTACCTCAAGTGGGGCTGCGTCCACCCCCGGCAGCTCCTCCATCGGCTCGGCGACACGCCGGCGGAGCGCCGCTTCCGGACGGAGCTCGCCTGGCGGGAGTTCTACGCCGACGTGCTCCACCACCGCCCTGAGTCCGCGCGCGAAGCCCTCGACACGCGGATGGCACGGATGCCGGTCGATGGTCGCGGCACCGCTCGGCGCTTCGCCGCCTGGTGCGAGGGGCGCACCGGCTACCCGATCGTCGACGCGGGCATGCGACAGCTCGTGGCCGAGGGGTGGATGCACAACCGCGTGCGGATGCTCACGGCCAGCTTCCTGGTGAAGGACCTGCACCTCGACTGGAGGCGTGGCGCGCGCTTCTTCATGGCGCACCTCGTCGACGGTGACCTCGCGTCGAACCAGCACGGTTGGCAATGGGTGGCCGGCACAGGCACAGACGCGGCGCCCTACTTCCGGATCTTCAACCCCGTGACGCAGGGCCAGAGGTTCGATGGGGATGGCAGCTACGTGCGGCGGTGGATCCCAGAGCTGGTCGACGTTGCGGACCGCTTCATCCACCGCCCGTGGGACGACCCGGCGGGTCAGCCCGCGGGCTACCCCCGGCCGATGGTCGACCATGCCGACGAGCGGATCGAGTCCCTCCGCCGCTTCGACGAGATCCGCCGCCTCTGATCGGCCTCAGCCGAGACGGGCGAGCAGCTCCGCCTCGGTCATCGACGCGGGCGGCGCCTGCGTGCGGGCGAGGTCGTTGGCGACCCGTTGGAGCATCGCGTTCACGGGGGTGGGCACGTCGTGGAGCCGACCCAGCAGCACGATCTCGCCGTTGAGCAGGTCCGTCTCGATGCTGCCGGTGCCGCGCGCCAGGCTCTGCCATGACGAACCGCCGCCGCGGCGCTGGCCGTCGATGGGGCGCAGCGAGATGAGGTCGCCGCGCCGCTCGGTGTCCTCCTCCAGCGACGCGCAGTCGATGCCGGCGGCGGCGAGCACGGCCTCCGCCTCGGCACGGGCCCTGGCGTAGAGCTCGCTGCCTCGCCCGATCGGGCCGACCGCGGCCTCGAGGGAGTTGCCGAGGTTCATCAGCAGCTTCGACCACTTGAACCGCATCACCGTCGGGTTGGTGGTGGAGCTGAAGGTGGACGACGCGAACGCCGCCGAGATGGCCTCCGCTCGATCGTCGACACCGGTGGGGTAGCGCCCGACGTCGAGGATGCCCGTGATGGGCGCCGACGACGCCTCGACGACCCCGGGCTCGAGGTACGTGCCGGGGAGCATCACCGGCACCGCGTAGGTGTTGGGCGTGCGGCGCAGGACCTGGCGCTCGTTGTCCACGCCGTTCTGCAGGCAGGCGACGGCCAGGTCGGGCGGGCCGCCGGCGAGGGTGTCGAGGGCGGTGCGGGTGTCCTGGCCCTTCACGGCGAGGAGGACGACGTCGTCGATGTCGAGGTCGAGCTCGTCGGCATGCCCGACCACCGGCACCGGCACCCGGACCTCGTCGTCAGGGGAGCGGACGAGCAGCCCGTCGGCGGCGATGGCATCTCGATGCGCGCCGCGGGCGACCAGCACGACGTCGTGGCCGTGCTGGGCCAGGCGCCCTCCGACCACCCCGCCGATCGCCCCGGCGCCGAGCACGACGAACCGCATGGCCCCACCCTGCCAGGTCTCGGAACTGCTTGGCCGCGCTGGCACTCGGTAGCATCGAGTGCCAGGACCCACCATGCTCGATGAACGCAAGGCCGCCATCCTCCGGGCCGTCGTGGAGGAGTACATCGACACCGCCCAGCCGGTGGGGTCGGCGCACGTCGTGCGGTCCTCGGGCGTGCAGGTGTCCTCGGCGACCGTGCGCAACGACATGGCCACCCTCGAGCAGGAGGGCTACCTGCGCCAGCCCCACACCAGCGCCGGCCGGATCCCCACCGAGAAGGGCTACCGGTTCTTCGTCGACAACCTCGGCCCGCCGGCCAGCCTCCGGCGCAACGACGCGGTGCAGGTGCGGTCGTTCTTCGACCACGCGCACGGCGAGCTCGAGCAGATGCTCCAGGACACCTCCCGCCTGCTCGGCGACCTCACCACGTACGCCGGGGTCGTCGTCGGCCCCGCCGCCGCCGAGGCCTCCGTGCGGTCCGTGCAGCTCGTGGGGATCACGCCCACCACCGCGCTGGTGGTGATGGTGCTGTCCAACGGCGCCGTGGAGAAGCACACGATCGAGCTGGCCGATCCGGTGGGGGAGGAGCGGATCGGCGCCGCCACCGCCCACCTGGCCGCCCACCTCACCGGCTCGTTGCGCAGCGGGCTGGCCGCCCTCCCCGCCACCGGCGACGCGGCCACCGACGCGCTGTGCGCCCAAGCCGCCGCGTCGCTGCGCGGCGCGCCCGGCAGCGACCCCGACCAGGTCTTCGTGGGCGGCACCTCGCAGGTCGCCCGCGCCTTCGACGCCATCGAGACCGTGCGCGAGGTGCTCGGCGTCCTCGAGCAGCAGTACGTGGTGGTCACCTTGCTGCGCGACGTGATCGACCGCGGCCTGCAGGTCGCCATCGGCACCGAGACGGGGATGGCCCCGCTGGCCGAGTGCGCGCTCATCGTCGCCCCCTACCAAGCCGACGGCGAGCCGGCCGGCACCATCGGCGTGCTCGGGCCGAGCCGCATGGACTACCCACAAGCCATGGCCGCCGTGGCCGTCGTGAGCCACCGCCTCTCGCAGCGCCTCACCGAAGGGTGACAGTGGCCACCGACTACTACGCCCTCCTCGACGTGGCGCGCGACGCCTCGTCGGACGACATCAAGCGGGCCTACCGGCGCCTCGCCCGCCAGCTGCACCCCGACACGAACGCCGACCCCGCCGCCGAGGCGCGCTTCAAGGAGGTCGCGGTGGCCTACGAGGTGCTGTCCGACCCGGACAAGCGCCAGCGCTACGACCGCTACGGGCCCGACGGCGTGAACGCCGGGGATCCGTTCGGCGGTGGCGGTGGGATCAACGACATCTTCGATGCCTTCTTCGGCGGGAACAGCCCCTTCGGGGGTGGCGGCCGCCGGGGACCCACCGGCCCGCCTCGCGGTGTGGATCTCGAGGTGGTCGCCGACCTCGCCTTCGAGGACGCCATCTTCGGCACGCGCCATGCGGTCGACGTGCGCACCGCGGTGGCCTGCGACGCGTGCGAGGCGACGGGCGCCAAGCCCGGCACGCAACCGATCACCTGCCTCGAGTGCGCCGGTGCCGGCCAGGTGCAACGGGTGCGCCAGAGCTTCCTCGGGCAGATGGTCACCAACTCGGTCTGCCCACGATGCAACGGGCAGGGTCAGGTCATCAGCGACCCGTGCGCCACGTGCGGAGGCGAGGGCCGCTCGGTCGAGGAGCGCACCTACACGGTCGACATCCCCGCGGGCGTCGACACCGGCTCCACCCTGCGCCTCACCGGGCGCGGGGCCGCGGGGCCACGCGGCGGTGCCAACGGCGACCTCTACGTCCACGTGCGCGTGCAGCCGCACGAGCGGTTCACCCGCGAAGGCATCGACATCCACTGCGACCTGCCCGTGTCGTTCGCGCAGGCGGCACTGGGCGCGCACATCGAGTTCGACACCCTCGACGGCGTGGAGGACCTCGTCGTCCCCCGTGGCACCCCCTCGGGCAAGGAGTTCCGGTTGAAGGGCCGTGGCGTCCCGCACCTCGAGCGCCGCCATCGCGGCGACCTCATCGTGCGCGCGCTGGTCGACGTCCCCACCGACCTCACCCCCGAGCAGGAGGACCTGCTGCGCTCGTTCGCGGACCAGCGCGGCGACGACGGTCGCGCCCGCCGACGCCGGCTTCCTGTCCCGCATCCGCTCCGCCTTCCGATAGGCACCGTGGCCGCGGCATCCCGCGGAGCACCCCGGACCGTTCGTGCTGGTCGACGACCTCGACGCACCGCACCTGCGCGCGGACGACGCGCACCACCTCGAGCGCGTGCTGCGCCTCCGGGCCGGCGATCCTCTCGTGCTGGGCGACGGCGCCGGGCGGTGGCGACCGGCCCGGTTCGGTTCGGACGTCGAGCCCACCGGAGCCGTGGAGCGCTCCGCCTCGGTCGAACCCACCATCGGCGTGGCGTTCGCGCTCGTGAAGGGCGACAAGCCGGAGCTGGTGGTGCAGAAGCTCACCGAGCTCGGCGTCGACCGCATCGTGCCCGTTCCGCGCCGCTGCACTCCGTGGTGCGTTGGGACGACGCCAAGGCCGGGCGAGGCGGGCGAGCGACTGCGCGCCGTCGCGCGCGCCGCGACCATGCAGTGCCACCGCCCTTGGCTGCCAGCGGTGGAGGACGTCACCGAGTTCGGCACGCTGCTTGGCCGGCGGCGGGGTCGCGCTGGCCGATCGCACGGCGGGTCCCGCCGAGCCTCGACCACCGTCTGGTGCTCGTCGGCCCCGAGGGCGGTTGGGCGCCCGAGGAGCTCGAGGCCGCCGCCGACGCGGGCGTACCGCGGGTAGCGGTGGGGGCGCACGTACTGCGCGCGGAGACGGCCGCGGTGGCCGCCGGAGTCCTGCTGACGGGGTTGCGGGCGGGCCTCGTGACGCCGTCGGGATAGTTGACGACACAAAGGTCACGCAGGGTGGTTGCCCGTGACCACGCATCGCGCGTACATTGTCCCGAGCGGACCCGGACGTGGGCGGCTTGCCCCAGATTGGGGCGTCCTGGGGAGGACAAGGGCACATGAGCGACATCGACGACGTCGACGCGGCAGGCGCCTACGCAGGCAAGGTCGGCACGCGCCTGCGTGCCATCCGGCGCCAGAAGCGGCTGTCGCTGCAAGACGTCGAGTCGTCGTCCAGCCAGGAGTTCAAGGCCTCGGTGCTCGGTGCCTACGAGCGTGGCGAGCGCGCCATCTCCGTTCCCCGGCTGCAGCGCCTGGCTCGCTTCTACCGGGTGCCCGTCGACCAGCTCCTCCCCGGCGACGACGGCCCCGACTTCGGCCCCCGCCCCGGCGACGCCGACATCCTCATCGACCTCACCGCAGCCGCGGGCGACCCGCACCGAGGAGCGCTCGGTGAAGCTCGACCTCACCGCCATGGAGCGCCTCGACGGCACCGACGCCGAGATGCTCACCCGCTACCTGCGGATGATCCAGGTGCAGCGCGGCGACTTCAACGGCCGCGTGCTCACCGTGCGCCGGGACGACCTCCGCGCCATCGCCTGCATCCTCGACGTCACGCCCGACCTCGCCGTCGATCGGCTCGAGGGCCTCGGCGTGATGTACGTCGGCGTCCCTGCCACATCGGCGAGCTGAACCCCGCCGGTTCCGGGCACGATGGAGGGGTGACCGAGCCCTTCGGCGTCTACCTCCACGTGCCGTTCTGCGCGGCCCGGTGCGACTACTGCTCGTTCGCGACGTGGACGGATCGGCACCACCTCACCGACGCGTACCTCGCGGCGTGCCGCACGGACGCCGATCGACTCGTGGCCGCTGGCCTGCCGGAGGCGACGTCGATCTTCGTGGGCGGGGGCACGCCGTCGATGGTGCCGCCGACCGACCTCGTCGCCGTGCTCGACCGCATCCCGCGCGCCGGCGACGCCGAGGTGACCGTCGAGTGCAACCCGGACAACGTCACCCGCGAGCTCGTCGACACCTACCGGGCCGGCGGCGTCAACCGGCTGTCGTTCGGCGTGCAGTCGACCTCCGCCCACGTGCTCGCCGCCCTCGGCCGCACCCACGACCGCGCCAACGTCGAGCGGTCGCGTCGAGCTGGCCCGCGACGGCCGGCTTCGACTCGTTCAACCTCGACGTCATCTACGGCGGCGCCGGCGAGTCGCTCGAGGACTGGACGCCGCACCGTCGACGACGTCGTCGCCCTCGACCCGCCGCACGTGTCCGCCTACGCCCTCACCGTCGAGGCCGGCACGCCGCTCGCCCTCGACCCCGACCGCCATCCCGACGATGACGACCAGGCCGACAAGTACCTGGCCGCCACCGAGCGGCTCGGGGCCGCCGGCTACGACTGGTACGAGATCTCCAACTGGGCCCGGCCCGGCCACGAGTGCCGGCACAACCTCCTCTACTGGACGATGGGGGAGTACCAAGGCGTCGGCTGCGCGTCCCACTCCCATCGTGACGGCCGGCGGTTCTGGAACCTGCGCACCCCCGACCGCTACATCGACGCCGTCACCTCCGGCGACTCGGTCGAAGCGGCCGACGAGCGCCTCGACCCCGACGCCCGTGCCCTCGAAGCGCTTCAGCTGTCCCTCCGCACCCGGGCCGGCGTTCCCGCCACCTCGCTGGACAGCGACGCCCTCCCTGGTCTGGTCGAGCCGCACCCGCACGACCCCGACCGCGTCGTGCTCACCGTCGCCGGCCGCCTCCTGGCCAACGAGGTCGCCCTCCGGCTCCACGGCTGACCATTGCCCTTCGGGCGTCCACCGGCGCGCAGACTCTGGCCCGAGAGCAACCGAGGAGGCACTCATGTTCGTGCAGATCATCGAAGGACAGACCAGCAAGCCGGAGGCATTGAAGGCCGCGGGCGACGCGTGGCAGGACGAGGTGCGGCCCGGAGCCATCGGCTACCTCGGGGTCACCGCCGGCACCGCGGCAGACGGCAAGGCCTTCACCCTCGTCCGCTTCGAGGACGAGGCGTCGGCCCGTGCCAACAGCGAGCGCCCCGAGCAGAGCGCCTGGTTCCAGAAGCACCTGGCCACCGCCTACGACTCTGAGCCCACCTTCACGGAGTCGAGCGACACCACCGAGTTCATGGGCGGCGGCTCCAACGACGCCGGCTTCGTGCAGGTGATGAAGTCCACCGGGGTCGACCGAGCCGAGCTCGAGCGGCTGGACGCCATCTTCGAGACGCACGTCGGCGAGCGGCCCGACATCCTCGGCGGCATCCGGGTGTGGACCGGCGCCGACAGCTGCACCGACGTGATGTACTTCTCCAGCGAGGCCGAGGCCCGCGCGGGCGAGCAGGCCGAGGTGCCGGACGACCTCAAGGCCGCCATGGCCGACTTCGAGATGGCCGGCGTGACGGAGTACATCGACCTCACGGATCCGCAGCTCCACTAGCCCTCCGGCTCCCCGCGGGCCCCTGAAAACGACCGGTTGCGGCCCATTCGCCCCAGTGGTTCGATGGGCGAGCACGGCGCGTTTGGGGGGCAGTGCCGCCGGAGGGAGTCGCGGTGGAGAGGGACCTGGGTCCTCTCGAGGAGATCGAGCGCTCGGTGCAGGAGCGCGCCAAGGACATCTCGCTGGAGATGTCCGGCGCCGGCAAGGACAAGCTCCGGGCCCTCATCGCGGACGAGGTGGCGCGGTGGACGCTCGATCACCGGCGCGGCCTGCACCCGTACGACCTGAGCGACCCCGCGCTCGTCGCCGAGCGGGCCTATCGCAACCTGGCCGGCTACGGCCCGCTCCAACCCCTCCTCGAGGACGACGACGTCTGGGAGGTGATGGTCAACGGCCCCGACGCCATCTTCGTGAAGAGGCACCGAGGCACCTCCGGCTACCACGACGAGGTCTTCCACGACGACGACCACGTCCTGCGGACCCTCACCAAGATCCTCGACGACGCCGTCGGGATCGCACCGCAAGCTCGACGCGTCCGAGGGGCTCCAGGACGCGCAGCTCGACAACGGGGCTCGCCTCCACATCGTCCACGGCGACATCAGCCGTGGCGGCCACGTGATGGTGAACATCCGGAAGTTCACCGGCGTGGCGTTCCGCCACCTCGACCAGCTGGTGGAGCGCGACATGCTCCCTGCCACCGCGGCGGCGTTCCTGGCGGGCTGCGTGCAGGCCCGCCAGACGATCGTGGTGGCAGGTGCACCCGGCTCGGGCAAGACCACCTTGCTGTCGTGCTGCGCCGCCGAGCTGGACCCTTCGCTGCGCGTGGTCGTGGCCGAGGAGGTGTTCGAGGCGGACGTGCCGCTGCCCAACGTCGCCAGCATGCAGACCCGCGCCGCCCGCCCCGACCGTCCGGCCGTCGACCTCCGCAAGCTCGTCGCGGGCTTCCTCCGGATGGCGCCCGACGTCGCCATCGTCGGTGAGGTGCGAGATCGCGAGGCGTTGCCCCTCCTGCTCACCCTCTCGTCCGGCGTCAAGGGGTTCACCACCATCCACGCCGGCTCCGCCCGCCAGGCGCTCACTCGGTTGCGGTTCATCTGCCAGCTGTCCGACTCGTCGAGCGAGCTGCCGCTGGGGGCGCTCAACACCCTCGTGAGCGAGAGCATCGACGTGGTGGTCCACTGCTCGCGGGGCCCCCACGGACCCAGGGTCACGGAGATCGTCGCCGTGGAGGATCTCGCGTCCGGACCCGATGCCGCGCAGTTCACGGTCACGCAGCTGTTCGCACGTCCTGGCGGAGACGACCAGCTCCGCTGGACCGGGAACCTGCCGGTGCGGCTCGGCCGCGCCCTCCACGAGCATGGGCGCTCCGTCCACGACCTGCTCGGCCACGAGCTGCCCGCCGATGGAGTCGTCGGATCGGTGCTGCGATGACGGGCCTGCTGCTCGCCATCCTGGCGGGCGCGGGCGCCTACCTGATCTTCACCGACGTGGCGCTGGGATGGCGGGGTGTGCGGATCCCCGTGGTGGTGCAGAGCGGACGAGGTCGGTCGCACCGCCGCGACTGGCTCGTGCAGGCAGGGTTGGCCGACATACCCGTGCGTGAGCTCATCGCAGTCATCGCGGCGCTGGCCCTCCTCGGAGGTGTCTCGGCCTACGCCGTGTTCGGCGGTCCGCTCCCGGCGGTCGCCACCGGCTTGTTCGCGGGATCGTTCCCGCTGGCCTCGTACCGGCTGCGCCGAGCGGCGCGGCGGTCGGCCGCGATGGATGCGTGGCCGCGCCTCCTCGAGGAGCTTCGGATACTCACGTCGTCGTTGGGGCGGTCGATCCCGCAGGCGCTCTTCGAGGTCGGTCGCCGTGCGCCCGACGAGCTGCGGCCAGCCTTCCTGGCCGCACAGCGAGAGTGGCTGCTGTCGACGGACTTCGCTCGCACGCTCCAGGTGCTGAAGGCGCAGCTCGCCGACCCGACCGCGGACGCGGTGTGCGAGACGTTGCTCGTGGCTCACGAGGTGGGAGGGACCGACCTCGACCGTCGGCTCGAAGCGCTGATCGATGACCGCGTGCAGGACACCCAGGGCCGGAAGGACGCGCGTGCCAAGCAGGCGGGGGCGCGGTTCGCTCGCCGCTTCGTCCTCATCGTGCCGGCGGGGATGGCTCTCGCAGGGATGTCCGTGGGCACCGGCCGGGCCGCCTACCAGACCTCGTCGGGACAGGTCCTCGTGGTCGTGGCCATCGGGCTGGTCATCGTCTGCTGGGTGTGGGCCGGCCGGATCATGCGGCTCCCGGAGGAGGAGCGGGTGTTCGATGCCTAGGTTGCTCGCCGCCTCGAGCGTGGTGCTGTTCGTGGGGGCGACGCTCGTGCTGTCCGAGCTCCGGTGGTTCAACCGACAACCTCTGGTCGACCGTCTCCGGCCCTACAGCCCGGGTGGCATGCGACGAACGCCGTCCCCCGGAGGGGTCCTGTCTGTCGCCTCCTTCCGAGAGGTGGTGGGGCCGCTCGCACGACGGGTGGGCGAGCGGGCGGCGTCGTTGCTCGGTGTGAGCGAGGAGCTGAGCGTCCGTCTCCTCCGCGTCCACTCGGCCATGGACGCCACCGCGTTCCGCGTGCGGCAGCTCGGTTGGGCTGCCGCTGGCCTCGCCGTGGGTGCCCTGTTGGCGGCCGCCGTGCAACCACCCCTGGCCGCGGCCCTGCTGTTCGTGCTGGGCGCGCCGCTCCTCGCGTTCCTCGTCGTCGAGCAGCAGCTGGCCTCCGCCTCCGAACGGCGGAAGCGGCGCATCTTCCTCGAGCTACCGGTCCTCAGCGAACAGCTCGGCATGCTGATCGGTGCCGGCTACTCGCTCGGCTCCGCCTTGAACCGCCTCGCGGCCCGCGGCGTCGGCGCGTGCGCAGAGGATCTGGCGGGCGTGTGCGGCCGCATCCGGCAAGGGCTCACCGAGGTGGAGGCGCTGCGGGAGTGGGCGGCGGTGGCAGATGTCGATGCGCTCACGAGGCTGGTCGCGGTCCTGGCGTTGAACCGCGAGGCGGGAGACCTGGGCCGGCTCGTCGCGGACGAGGCTCGGGCGATCCGACGGGAGGTCCAGCGAGGGCTCATCGAGCAGATCGAACGGCGGGCGCAACAGGTCTGGATCCCGGTCACGGTCGCCACGCTCGTCCCAGGCGCCGTCTTGCTCGCCGTTCCGTTCATCGAGGCGCTCCGCCTCTTCTCCACCACCTGATCGCTGCTCGGCGCAGCGATCGGAAAGGAAGCTCCCATGTTGCACGCAGTGAGGAGTAGCTACGCACGGTTCGCCGGTTGGTGGACGATGCCGCCCGAGCGAGTCCGTGGAGATCGAGGCGAAGGAGTGATCTCGGCCGCCATCGCCGTCCTGATCATGGCGGGCCTCGGCGCCCTGATGTGGGTGGGGTTCAAGGCGATCTGGGAGGACACCGAGGACAACACGCGGGACAAGGTGACCGAGATCGGCGAGTGAGGTGACGGGCGTGCCCACGCCGCGCGATCGGGGGGCGGGACTGCTCTCCACCATCGCGGGGGTGGTCGTGTTCCTGGTCTTCCTGTTGTTCGCGGTCCAGCTGCTGTTCGCGCTCTATGCGTCGTCGACCGTGAACGCGGTCGCGAACGACGCGGCAGTGCGAGCGGCCAGCGCCGGCGCGCCACCGCTGTCGGAGATCGAAGCGGAAGCGCGGCGGAACCTCGGCGAGGTGGGTTCGTCGGCGTCGTTCACGTGGTCGCTCGACGACTCGGATCGCGACGGGGAGGACGACACCGTCGTCTTGGAGGTGGTGGCGGAGCCACCGAGGTTCATCCCCCGGTCGATCGGTGGAGCGATCGGTCTGGACGAGATCCGTCGCACGGCCCGAGTGCGAGGCGAACGGGTGCAGACGTGAGCCACCCGCGCGGCCGGGGCGATGCCGGCCAGGTAGGAGGCATCGAGGCGCTGCCGTTCGGGCTGCTCATCTTCGTGGTGGGCTCGCTGCTCATCACGAACGCGTGGGCCGTGGTGGACGCCAAGTTCGCCACGGATGCCGCCGCCCGCCAGGCCGTGCGGACCTTCGTCGAAGCGGACGACGCGGACACCGCTGAGGCGGAGGCGCGTGAGGCCGGGTTGGCATCCATCGACGCGCACGGACGAGACCCCGCACGAGCGATCGTGCGCCCGGTCGGGGACGCGTCGCTCGTCCGGTGCGAGCGGGTGACCTTCGAGGCCGTCTATGAGGTGCCGGCCTTGTCGCTGCCGTTCATCGGCGGCTACGGCGACGCCCCGTTCCGCGTGCGGTCCGCCCACAGCGAGGTCGTCGACCCCTTCCGCAGTGGCGTGGCTGGTGAGGCCGAGGCCTGCTTGTGACCCCGCCGCGGGGTGGCGATCGGGCGAGCGTCCTGATGCTGATGCCGGCTGGGGTGCTGGTGGTGCTCCTGCTGGGGGCGATCGCCTTCGACCTGTCGCTGGTGTTCTTGCGCCAGCGTGAGGCGAGCTCGGTGGCCGTCGACGTCGCCAACGACCTCGCGTCCGCCGCCCTCGACGAGGCGGCGTTCCGTGCCGACGGCATCTTCCGGCTCGACCCGGACCGAGCGGACGATCTCGGGCGGTCTCTGGTGGCGGCGAGCGACCTCGGTCCGGAGGTCCTCGAGGTGGAGGTGTCGGTCATCGGTCTCGACACCGTCGAGGTGCAGGTCGTCGCGCGGGTCGACTACGTCTTCGCCAAGGCGATCCCCGGGGCGTCGGACGGCACCACGGTCACCGCCACGGCCACCGCGGTCGCGACCCCCGCCTGACTCGCCGCGGCCGCTGGCATGCTGCTCGGGTGCCCGAGCTGCCCGAGGTCGAGACCGTGCGCCGCCAGCTCGAGCCGGTGGTGGTGGGGCGGCGGATCACCGAGGGGTGGGGGCACCCGTCGGCCAAGTTCTCGTCGGCGCCGTTCGCAGCCGGCGCCACCATCGGGTCGGCGGGCCGCCGCGGCAAGTACCTGCTGCTCGGGCTCGACGACGAACGAGAGCTGATCGTCCACCTCGGCATGACCGGGCAGCTGCGGCTCCGGCCGGGCGAGCTCGACCCGTATGTGCGGGCCTGGTGGGCGCTCGACGACGGCCGCGTGCTCGAGCTGCGCGACGTGCGCCGCTTCGGTCGCATCGGTGTCGTCCCGGTGGGGGAGTACGCCTCGCTGCCCACCCTCGCCACCCAGGGGCCCGAGCCGTGGGACCCCGTCCTCGACGATGGCGGGCTGTGGCGCAACCTGAAGCGCAGCCACGTGCGCATCAAGACGCAGCTGCTCTCGCAGCGCCCCCTCGCCGGTGTCGGCAACATCTACGCCGACGAGGCCCTCTGGCGGTCGGGTGTCCACCCCGCTCGGCGCACGATCACCCGGCGGGAGGCCGATGCGCTGCTCATCGAGCTGCGGAACGTCCTCGAGCAGGGCATCGCCAACGGCGGCACCACACTGCGTGACTACCGCAACGTCGACGACGAGCCCGGCCGCAACCAGCTCGAGCTCGGCTGCTACGGGCGAGCCGGCGAGCCGTGCGGCCGCTGCGGCACCGAGCTCACGCGCAGCGTGATCGACGCCGCGCGGCACCACCCACTGCCCCACCTGCCAGCCCCGCCGCTGAACCTCCAACGTCTGTGGTCGATTTCGTCCGCTATGCGAGCGAAATCGACCACAGACGTTGGTGAAGGTGTGATGGGACGGCTCGATCTGCTGCATCGGCCGAGCTCTCCGGGTTCGGGACCGGCGCCGCCGCCTGTTTCCGCTGTTGCAGGTGGGGCTACTGGTACGGTTGTGGGCACTGTGGCTACGACCCAACGTCCCCGCAGCGGGGGGACCAAGCGCGCGCCAGCGAAGCGGAAGGCCGCACCGCCGCCGCCGACCTTCGTCGACCGGCTGGTCCGCGGGCTGGCCTCGGCCCTCGGTGGTCACGCCGCCGACCTCGCGGGCCTCCTGTGCATCTCGGTCGGTCTCGTGTCGGGCATGGGCGTGTACGCCGACGCGGCGGGTCCCGTGGGCCGCGGCCTCGACACGGGGATCGGCACGATCGTCGGGTGGGGCCGCCTGCTCGTGCCCGTCGCCCTCCTGGCCAGCGGCGTCCTGCTGGTGCGGGGTGCGCCGGAGCCGGAGGACGGCGACCCCGAACCCGCGCCGCGCTCCTACCTGTGGGTCGGCGGCCTGATGGTCGCCATCGCCGGCTGCGGGCTCCTGCACCTCACCGGCGGCACGGCCCGGCCTCGACGCCCCCACCGACGACCTCGTCGGCGCGGGTGGCCTGCTGGGCGTGGCCGCCGCCGGCCCGCTCGCCTCAGGCCTCGCGCCGTGGGGCGCCGGGCTCATCCTCGGCACCGTCGCCCTGGCTGGCCTGGTCGTGCTCACCCGCGTGCCCGTGCGCGTCGCGGCGGAGAGCACTGCGGACGGCCTGCGACCGGCCGGCGCCGCCATCGCCGACACCGTGCGGCGGCTGACGGGCAACCTCTTCTCGCTCGGTGGCGCGGCGGACGACCGCGCCTCTGGGCCAAGCCTGTTCGACCAGGACGCCGACAGCGACGTCGACCGAATCGATCTCGATGATCCCGACGCCGCCCCTCGTCGCAAGCCGGGGCCGCGCAAGCCCAAGGTCCTCGTCCCCGAGCCCGACGAGCCGGTGGAGGCCACGCAGCTCGAGATCGAGCTCGGACCCGCCGTCAAGGGCTCGCCCTGGAAGCTGCCGCCGCCGTCGATCCTCCACACCACCAGCACCCAAGAGGTCGACAAGGCCGCCACCCTCGCCGCCGGTCACGTGCTCGAAGGCGCGCTGGCCCAGCACGGGGTCGAGACGAAGCTCGTCGGCATGGTGGTCGGTCCGTCGGTCACCCGCTTCGAGCTCGAGCTCGGGCCCGGGGTGAAGGTGGCCCGCGTCACCAGCCTCCACAAGGACATCGCCTACGCGATGGCGTCGCCCGACGTCCGGATCCTCGCGCCGATCCCCGGGCGCCAGGCGATCGGCATCGAGGTGCCGAACACCGACCGCCAGATCGTGGCCCTCGGCGACATCCTCCTGTCGGCCGAGGCCCGGCGCGCCAGCCACCCGCTCGAAGTGGCGGTGGGGCGCGACATCAACGGCAAGGCCGTGATGATGAACCTCGCCACCATGCCCCACCTCCTCATCGCCGGCGCCACCGGTGCGGGCAAGTCGAGCTGCCTCAACTCGATCATCACGTCGATCATCATGCGGTCGACGCCCGACCAGGTGCGGATGATCCTCGTCGACCCGAAGCGGGTCGAGATGGGCCAGTACGACCGCCTGCCCCACCTGCTCACCCAGGTCGTCACCAACCCGAAGAAGGCCGCCAACGCGCTGGCCTGGGCCGTGCGCGAGATGGAGCGGCGCTACGACCTGCTGGCCGAGGTCGGCTTCCGCGACATCACCGGCTACAACGCCGCCCACGACCGCGGCGACCTGCCCGACGAGGTGTCACCCAGCGGCGAGGTCACCCGCTCGTTCCCGCGGCTGCCCTTCATCCTCATCGTGATCGACGAGCTGTCCGACCTGATGATGGTCGCGGCCCGTGACGTGGAGGACTCGATCTGCCGCATCGCCCAGATGGCGCGGGCGGTCGGCATCCACCTCGTGATCGCCACGCAGCGCCCGTCGGTGAACGTCATCACCGGCGTCATCAAGGCCAACGTGCCGGCCCGGCTCGCCTTCGCGGTGTCCAGCGCCACCGACAGCCGCGTGATCCTCGACCAGCAGGGTGCCGAGCGGCTCATCGGGGCCGGCGACATGCTGCTGCTCGGTCCCGCCTCGTCCGCCCCCACCCGCATCCAGGGGTCGTGGGTCACGGAGGAGGAGGTCCGCAAGGTCGCCTCCGTGTGGAAGCGCCAGGCCCCCGAGATCACCTACGACAGCGAGGTGCAGGGCGCCGAGGACGGCGGGCACTCTGCGATGGGCATGGGCAGCGGAGGCGGCGGCACCGACGGCGACGACGAGGACCTCACCCGCCAGGCCATGGAGCTGATCGTGCGCTCGCAGCTCGGCTCCACCTCGATGCTCCAGCGCAAGCTCAAGGTCGGCTTCGCCCGCGCCGGACGGCTCATGGACCTGCTCGAGCAGCGCGGCGTGGTCGGCCCGTCCGAAGGCTCCAAGGCCCGCGCCGTGCTCATGTCGGTCGAAGAGCTCGAGAACGCGATGGAGCAGGGCGAGGTCTAGAGGGGGCTGAACCCTTACTGGATCGTCTTCACGAAGGTGCCGTCGAGCGTGTACTGCACGTAGCCGCCACCGCTCCGACCGTCGGTGGGCGACGCGTACACCCGGATCAGCACCCGCCGGTCGAACGGCAAGAACCGGTTGATGATGATGTGGGTCACGGACACATCGAGGTCGAACCGCGACGGCGCGTCGCCGGTGAGCTGCGCGATCACGCTCAGGTCGAGCTCGCTGAGCGGCCAGAGGCTGGGCTCGGTGTCGGCGTTCACCCGATCGTCGATCGGGTTCGGGTCGGCGTCACCGACCTCGCCGGCCCGCCACATGCGCCGGTCGATGTTGCCCGCGTTGTCGGGATCGCGGTAGGCGAGGAAGGCGTACTCGGGGTACAGGCTCACCTCCATGGCCTGTGTCGGGTTGCCGGCCGCGTCCGAGAGGTCGGCTAGGACCTCGGGGGCGCCGCTGGTGAACAGGTCGACCGGCTCGTCGGGCGGCTCAGCGGCGGCGGTGGTGGTCGACTGCTCCGACGGCTCGCCCTCGGCCCCCTCGACGGTGGTGGTGGAGCCCTTGTCCTTCACCTTCGTGGTGGTCGTGGTGGCGCTGGCGTCCACCCCGCTGTCGTCGTCGCCGCTCGGCCACAGGAGCACGATGCCAACCACGAGGGCGAGCGTCGCGAGGATGCCGCCGGCGAAGAGCAGCATCGTGCTGGAGCGGGAGTCGTTGGAGCTGATCGCGGGGGGTCCACCCATGGCGCCAGAGACTAGAGGCAGCGGACCGTCGGTCCCGGTACGGTCCGACTCGTGTTCGACCTCGCCACCGCCGCCGTCGAAGCGGCCCTCGCGGCGGGAGCCCGCTACGCGGACGCTCGCATCATGATCGTGCGCTACGAGTCGATGAGCGCCAAGAACCGCGTGATGGAGGGCCTCACCCAGACCGAGACCGCCGGCATCGGCGTGCGGGCGCTGATCGGCTCGTCGTGGGGGTTCCAGGCCACGCCGGAGCTCACCGACGCGGCGGCGCGGCGCGCGGGGGAGCGGGCCGCCGAGGTGGCTCGGGCCAGCGCCCGCGTCACCGGCGCACCGGTGGACCTCGCCCCCGCGCCGGTGGTCGAGGCGAGCTGGGCCAACCCGTACGACGTGCACCCGCTCGACGACGTGAGCATCGGCGAGCGCGCGGACCTGCTCGTGGAGATCACCGGCACCATCGCCGACGCGGGCATCCCGCTGGCCCAGGCCAGCCACCAGATCTGGGACACCGAGAAGTGGTTCGCGTCGAGCGAGGGCAGCCGGATCGACCAGCACATCGTCGAGTGCGGGGCGGTCATGGACGCCACCGCCATCGGTGACGGCGAGACGCAGCGGCGCAGCTACCCGGGGGTGCGCGGCCAGTACGGCACCCGCGGCTGGGAGCTCGTGCGGGAGTGCGACTTCATCGGCAACGCCCCCCGCATCGCCGAGGAGGCCCAGGCGCTCCTGGCGGCGCCGCAGTGCCCGGAGGCGACGACGACGCTGATCCTCGGCAGCGAGCAGATGGCGCTGCAGATCCACGAGTCGGTCGGGCACGCCATCGAGCTCGACCGCATCCTCGGGTGGGAGGCCGCCTTCGCCGGCACCTCGTGGCTGGACCCCGCCCAGCTCGGATCGATGCGCTACGGCTCCGACCTCATGAACATCACTGCCGACGCCACGCTGCCCGGGGCGCTCGGCAGCTTCGGCTACGACGACGAGGGGGTCCCGGCCCAGGCCGTCGACATCGTCAAGGACGGCACGTGGGTCGGCGTGCTGTCCGGACGAGACTCCGCGCCGCTCGTCGGGCTCACGTCCGGCGGCATGGTGCGCGCCGACGGCGCCGCGCGGCTCCCGATGGTCCGCATGACCAACGTCGGCCTGCTCCCCGGTGACAGCAGCCTCGACGAGATGATCGCGGCCACCGACGACGGCATCTACATGGACACGAACCGCTCGTGGTCCATCGACGACAAGCGCCTCAACTTCCAGTTCGGGTGCGAGATCGCCTGGGAGGTGAAGGACGGGCAGCTCGGCCGGATGCTCCGCAACCCCACCTACACGGGCATCGGTCCGCGGTTCTGGGCCTCGATGGACATGGTCGGTGGCCAGGACGAGTGGGTGTTCTGGGGCACCGCGAACTGCGGCAAGGGCCAGCCGATCCAGGTCGGCCACACGGGCCACCCGTCCGTGCCCGCCCGGTTCGCCAACGTGCGGGTGGGGGTCCGCTGATGGCCTGGGACCCCACCTCCGACCCGATCGCCCAGCGCGGGTTCGCCACCTGCGACCGCGTGCTGGAGCTGGTCCACGACCGCGCCGATGCGTTGGTCACCTGCGGGCAGGGCGCGAACACGCTCACGCGCTTCGCCAACAGTCGCATCCACCAGAACATGGCCAGCGACGACGACCACGTGCGCCTGCGCGTCGTCGTCGACGGCGGGCGGATCGCCCAGGCCTCCACGACGCGCGTCGATGCCGACGGTCTCGAACGACTGGTCGAGAGCACGATCGCCGCCGCTCACCTGTGCCCACCCGACCCCGAGTACCCCGGCCTGGCCGAGCCGGCCGCCGTCGCGGACGTCGACCACTTCGATCCGGCCACGGCGGCGGCGTCGCCCGACGCGCGGGCCGAGGTGGTGGCCGACTTCGTCGGCGCCGGCCCGGACCTCGAGGCGGCGGGCTACTGCTCGACCGATGCCGACACCCACGTGATGTGCTCCACCAGCGGCATCCGCTACGCCAGCCAGACGACGATGGCCCAGCTCGACGGCATCCATCGGGCGGCGGCGCTCGAGGGGCCACCCACCGACGGCTACGGCCAGATCACGTCGAAGCGCCTGGCCGACCTCGACGGGCGCCGCATCGGGGACATCGCGGCTGCCAAGGCCACCCGCGGCGCCAACCCGGTCGAGCTCGAGCCCGGCACCTACGAGGTGGTGCTCGAGGCGAGGGCGGTGGCCGGCATGCTGCTGTTCCCGGCCTGGCTCGGGTTCAACGGCAAGGCGTACGCGGAGGGCACCAGCTTCGTCCACCTCGGCGAGGCGCAGTTCGACGAGCGGATCACGCTGTGGGACGACGGCACGGACACTCGGTCGCTCGGTCGTCCGTACGACGCCGAGGGCACCCCGAAGCACCGGGTCGACCTCGTCACCGCGGGTGTCACCGTCGGCCTCGCCCACGATCGGCGCAGCGCAGCGCTCGCTGGGGTCGAGCCGTCCGGGAACTCGATCGGCCAGGAGTCGTTCGGGGGCTACCCGGGCGACCTGTTCCTGGATGCCGGCGACGAGACCCTCGAGCAGCTGATCGCGGGGGTCGAACGGGGACTCCTCGTCACCGACTTCTGGTACAACCGCATCCTCGACCCCAAGACCCAGGTGGTGACGGGCCTCACCCGCAATGGCCTGTTCCTCATCGAGGGCGGCGAGATCAGCACGCCGGTCCAGAACTTCCGCTACACCCAGTCGGTCGTCGGGGCGCTCGCCCCGGGGCACGTGCTCGGCATCGGCAACGACGCCCAGCTGGTGGGCAACGAAGGCGGCATCGTCCACGTCCCGAGCCTCCGCCTCCGCTCCTGGGCCTTCACCGGAGGCGCGCAGGGCTAGTCAGCTCCGCCTCGCCACGGCCATCTTCGGCCATCACGCGCACGTCGTGACATCGCGCACCAGCCAACAGCCGCCACAGTTCGTCTGCGTGAACGCTCGAAGGGTCACCCCGTCCGCGATGAAGTACGCGCCCCCCTGATCGGCGTCTACGGCGTCCGTAGCGTCATGGGCACCGGCACCGACATCGCCCGATCAGGGCCGTCTCGGATCGGCAGGTAGGGACACGAGGCTACGTCCCGTTGGGGTGCGCCACCGCCTGACGAATGTCGTTCTCGGGCGATCCGTGGCGATGTGGGTGCCACAGTTCGCCCCAGGACGATCAGCCCTCAGCCGTCACTCCACCGTGGCGGTGAAGCCGCAGCACTCGAAGAGCTGGAAGCTCGGGCCTGAGATCTGTTGGATGACGACGTCGCCGAGGTCCGCGTGCGTATCGACGGACGCCGCGACCACTGCCACGCCTCCGTGCCCGCCCGAGATGCGGTCGCCGTGCAGGGTGAAGGTGCCGTCCTGCAGTGCGATGCCGAAGTAGTCGTTGTTGCTGAGGAGGTTGTTGGCGATCTGCGCCTCCTCGCCCACGTAGATGCCGACCTGGTTGCGGAAGATGACGTTGCCCTCGATCACGGTGCCAGGCCCGCCGCCCGACACGCCGGCCACCTGGAACTCCTCGAAGAAGTCAGGACCGCATCCCAGGTTGCGTGAGCCGCAGGTGTTGCCGCTGATGGCGTTGCCGCGCACCTCGGCGCTGCCTCCGATCACCATCTCGATGCCGCCGGAGGCGAGGTGCCGCTTGGGCCCCGCACCGGCGACGATGTTGTCCTCGATCGTGGCGAACGAGCCCGCGCCCATGACGATGATCCCCACCGCCTGGTAGCGCTCGACGACCGTGTGGCGGATCGTGGCGGTAGCGGTGGTGCTGGGACCGCCGACGCGGATGCCGTGGCCGCTGCGGAAGCACTCGACGAAGGGCTTGTCGTGGATGTCGGTCACCCGCGCATCGTGGAGGTCGAGGTCGGCGTTGGCGAGCACCAGGATCCCGTCCCTCAGCGCGCCGTTCGCGCACGTGCCCGAGCCCGGTCCGCTCACGGCCAGGTCTGACATCTCGACGTGTGCGCCGCTGCGGAGCTCCACGATCGCGGTGTCACCGCGGGGGTTCGGGGTGAGCGTGGCGGGAGCCCGCACCGTCGTCTTGGTGGCGCCGGCTCCCACGATCCGGAGGTTCTTGAGGATCGTCACCTGCTCGACATAGGTGCCTGCGCGCACCTCGATCGTGTCGCCCGAGTGCGCGGCATCGACGGCCGCCTGGATGGTCGGGTGGTCGTCGGGGACCACCAGGACCTCGGGCACCGCGGCTCCGGCGGTCGCGGCCACAGGGGCACCCCATGTGAGGGCGAGAAGCGCGCTGGCGACCAGCGCGCGAGCAGCTGAGATCCTCATCGAATGACCTCCGATCACGACGTGGACGTAAGTGTGCCATCGTCCACCGTGTCCGGCCCGAGGCCGACATCACGTCGAGGCGACGACGTCCCGCCGCGAGAAGCTCACCGTCGCGATGACGGCGATCGCCGCCACGTAGGCGGCCAACGTGAGCCCGGCCGTCAGCGTCCCTCGCGTGAACTGTTCCGTCTCGAGGTCGGCGCCGGTGACGAAGATGGCGCCGTTCGGTCCGAGCAGGAACCGCGCCGCCCACGGCTTCCACGCGTGCACGATGTTCTCGACGACCATCAGGTAGCCGAACGCCACCCCCAGCGCCGCCGCGGTGTTGCGCCCGAGCATCGCGATCGACGCCATGAGCATGGCCGCGAGTCCCGTCAGCGCCGCGATGCGCAGGCACGCCCCGATGAGGGTCCAGAGCCACGCCGCGTCTGCGCCCTCCGTCGTGCCCGGCCCCAAGGCGGTGGGCAGGAAGGCGATGCAGAACAGTGCCAGCAGGACGACGGCGATCACGAAGGCCACGAGCCCGCACGCGATGACCTTGGCGGCTACGACTCGCCGCCGGTTCGGCTCCCAGGTGAGGAGGGTCACGAAGGTCCCGGCTCGCCACTCCGCACCGATCATCGATGCTCCTCCGAGCACGGCGCCGATCACCAGGAGCATCGCGCCGATCCCGATGATCGGGTCCTCCCCGTGCAGCCACAGGTCCACGAGGTGGAACTCCCCTGAGGTGCCGGCCGGGCCTGCCTCGCGCCGGGCGATCACGCCGGCGAACGCACACCCGACGACGGCGATGGCGACCAAGCCGCGCACCAACGGCCGGGAGAGGTAGCGGCGGATCTCGACGTCGAGCATGGTGATCATCGCAGGGCCTCCTCGGCCGGGGGGTTGGCGGTCAGCTCGAGGAACACGTCCTCGAGGGTCACCTCGTCGATCCGGAGCTCGGTCACCCAGAGCTCCCGCTGGGCGAGCACCCGGGACACGCGCTCGGCGTCCGACGGCGGGAGGTCCACCGTCAGCGTCGTGTGGTTCCGCGACGCGGGGATGCCGGCGTCGTGCAGGGCGATGAGCCCGGCGTCGAGGTCGGCCATGCCCACCCGCAGCGTCGACCGGCGGCCACGACGCAGGACGTCGCTCACCGGCCCTGCGGCCACGCACCGGCCTTGCGACAGGATGGCGACCCGATCGCACGTGTGCTCGATCTCCACGAGGAGGTGGCTGGAGACGAACACGGTGCGGCCCTCGTCGCCGAGCGAGCGGAGCAGCTCACGGATCTCCTTGATGCCGGCCGGGTCGAGGCCGTTGGCGGGCTCGTCGAGGAGGAGCACCTCAGGGTCCTTGAGCAGCGCCTGGGCCAGGCCGAGGCGCTGCCGCATGCCGAGCGAGTAGGTGCGGACCAGGTCCTCGCCGCGCTCCGCGAGACCAACGCGATCCAGCACGAGGTCCACCGCCGCGGGGCCGATCCCCTCCGTCCGCGCGAGCAGGCGGAGGTTCCGCCGCCCCGTCATGGTCGGGAACAGGGCGGGGGTCTCGACGATGGCCCCGACCCGGCGGATGACCGTGCCGACGTCGGCGGGTGTCGCGACGCCCAGCAGCCGGCACGACCCCGCCGTCGGGCGGGCCAGGCCGAGCAGGCAGCGGATCGTCGTCGTCTTGCCCGACCCGTTCGGTCCGAGGAAGCCGAACACCCCGCCCTCGGGCACCTCGAGGTCGAGCCCGTCGATCGCCACCTGCCGCCGACCCCGCAGGTGGCGGTACTCCTTGCGCAACCCCGAGATCTCGATCACCGATGTCATGGCCGGAGCGTCGCGGAGGGGCGTCCCGAGATCGTTACGGCGCCTGGCGATCCGGCCGTTTCGTTGCGGTACGGGACCAGGAGGCGTACAACGGCTCCGGGAGGTGGGCGCATGGTGGGGGGACCGGCTGCCGCTGACATCGTCATCTCGGTGCTCGGATCGCCGCGCGTCGAGTGCGGCGGCGCCGCGGTCAAGTTCGACACCCGCAAGGCCACCGCGCTGCTCGCCTACCTGGCGGTGACCGATCAGCCGCAGCGGCGCGAGACCCTTGCCGCCCTGCTCTGGCCCGACGCGGACGAGACCCGCGCCCGCTCCGCCCTCCGCCGGACCCTGTCGGTCGTCAAGCAGGGCCTCACCGATCGAGGCCTGAGCGTCACCCGTGACGAGGTCGCCCTGCTGGACGGCGACGGCATCGCGATCGACGTGCGAGAGCTCCTCACCGGGTTGGCCTCCACTGACATCGAGGAGGTGGCTGCCGCCGCGTCGTTGTGGCGAGGCGATCTGCTGGCCGGCTTCGCGCTCCGCGACAGCGCCGCGTTCGACGAATGGCAGGTGCGCGAGGCGGAGCGACTTCGTCGGGCGTTGGCCACCGCCTCCGCCCGTCTCGTCGACGCGCTCGCCGCCGAGGGTCGGGTCGACGAGGCCACCGATCACGCCCAGCGCTGGCTCGACCTCGACCCGCTGCACGAACCCGCGCACCGGGCCCTCATGCGCCTCCACGCGCAGCGAGGGGACCGGGGCGCCGCGGTCCACCAGTACCGAGCGTGCGTGCGCACCATGGACGAGGAGCTCGGCGTCGCCCCTCTGGAAGAGACGACGGCGCTCTACGACGCCATCGCCGCTGGCGACGTGGCCTCGGTGCCCGCTCCCTCGAACGGCACCGCGATCCCCGCCGGGCTCGGTCGCTACCCGTTCACCGGTCGGACCCGTGAGGTGGCCGCCCTCGACGCGGCGATCGGAACCGGTCGGGTCGTCGTCGTGGACGGCGAGCCGGGCGTGGGCAAGACCCGTCTCGTCGAGGAGGTCCTCGCCGGGCGAGGAGCAGCCCCGCTCGTGGTGCGCTGCTACGAGAACGACGGGGACGTCCCGTACGGCCCCCTCGTCGAGCTGCTGCGCCTGGCGGCGGCCGATCCCGCGGCGGCGGCGCGGCTCGCCGCGCTCCCGGACGCGTGCGCCGCGGCGGTGGTCCGGCTGGTGCCCGAGCTCGGCCCGATCGACGAGGACGAGCCGTCGGCTGGGCCGGGGGCCGAGGCTCGGTTCCTGGACAGCGTGGCTCGGGCGGTGACGGCAGCGGGAGGCACGCCGGCGGGCGTCATCGTGGTCGACGATGCCCAGTGGGCAGATCATGCGACCCAGCAGGTGCTCGCCCACCTCGTGCACCGGTCCGGCCCCCACGGCCCGTGCCTCGTGGTCATCCTCCGCACGGGTGAGGTGGGCGACTCGGGGCCGCTCGGCCACGCGTTGGCCGACCGGCTGCGCGAGAGGGGCGGCGTCGCCGTCCGGCTCGACCGCCTCGACGCCAGCGCGGTGACGCAGCTCATCGAGGGGGCGGTCGACCCGGACACCGCGGCGCGGGTGACCGACGAGGTCGTTCGGGAGAGCGAAGGCCTGCCGTTCCTCGTGGTGGCCTACCTCGACGCGCTGTTGGGAGGGCAGGCCGCTCCGGTGGGGGTCGGCGATCTCTTGCACAACCGCCTCGCGACGCTGACCGACGGCGCCGCCCAGCTGCTCGCCACCGCGTCCGTCATCGGTCGCTCCTTCTCGTTCGACGCGGTCCGCACCGCCAGCGGGCGCAGTGAGGACGAGGCGGTGGTGGCCCTCGACGAGCTGATCGCACGCGGGCTGGTGGACGAGCGCGACGCCCCCGACGGCCTCGCGTACGACTTCACGCACGGGCAGGTCCGCACCTTCGTGTACGACCGCACGTCACTCGCGCGGCGGCGCCTGCTCCACCACCGCGTGGCGGAGGCGTTGCTGGCGTCCGCGCGGCCGGTCGGCGATCCCGCCTCCACGGCCGCGGCGGTCGCGCACCACGAGCGTCAGGCCGGCCACGACGACCTGGCCGCAGAGCACTTCCGGCGAGCCGGCGACCACGCCCGGGCCGTCTACGCCAACGCCGACGCGCTCGGGCACTACGACGCCGCCCTCGCCCTCGGGCACCCCGCCGTCGCGGACCTGCACGAGGCCATCGGTGACCTCGAGACGCTCGAAGGCCGCTTCATCGATGCGGTCGCGAGCTACGAGCGGGCCGCCGCCCGGCTCGGCCCTGAGGACGCCGCGCGCCTCGAGGGGAAGCTCGGCGGCGTGCACCAGCGCCGCGGCCACTGGCCGGCGGCCGAGGGCCACTACGCCGCAGCTCTCGCGGCCCTCGGCGAGCACGGGCCGGTCACGGCCCGAGCGCGGATCACGGCGGACCTGGCCATCACCGCCCACCGCCAAGGGAGCACCGAGCGAGCGGGCCTGCTCGCCTACGAGGCGGTGCAGCTCGCCGAGCAGGCGGCGGACGAGCCGGCCCTGGTCCACGCCGGCACCGTCGCCGGTCTCCTGGCCGCCGGACGGGGCGATGGCGCCGCCGCCCGTGAGCAGCTGGTGCGCACCTTCGACCTCGCGACGCGGGTGGGCGATCCCGCCGCCCGGGTTGCGGCGGCCAACGCCCTCGCCAGGATCGAGCGGACCTCCGGAGATCTGGGGCGGGCCGAGGCCCTGGTGGTGGAGGCCCTCGAGGTGTGCGTGGCGATCGGGGACCGTCACCGCGAGGCGGCGTTGCGGGACCTCCTCGCCCAGGTGCTCCATGAGGCGGGCCGGGCCGACGATGCCATGGAGCAGCTGAAGCGGGCCGTGGCGATCTTCGCCGACATCGGGGTGGAGGGCGGCTCCATCCAGACCGAGATCTGGCGGCTCAGCGAGTGGGTCGACCAGAGCTCCAGCCCGCTCCGTAACGATCCCGGAACGCTCGGGCGCGACAACGCCCAGATGGTGAGTGGTCCCGGGAGGCGGTGGCAGGGCTGATGGCTCCCCTCATCCCGCTGCTCCTGCTCGGTGCCGTCGCCTGGTTGGTGGTCAAGTCTCGCCAGGAGACACGCCTCGGCGCGAGGCTGCGGCGGGTCGGCCGCTTCCTGCTCTGGGCCTTCTCGGTCATGACGATGCTCCTCGTCGGCCTCATCGCCGTGCTCGAGCTGGCGGACGCATCGCCGGTGGTGTGGGCGGCCGTCGCGACGGTCGCCATCGCAGGTGGGCTGGCCTGGAAGCTCCGACGCCGGGCGGCCAGTCGCTCGCCGCACCAGGTCGTCCGCATCGACCGGATCGCCTTCGTCGTCGCCTTCACCCTCTACGCCGGTGCCGCGATCGCCTGGCTGCTCCTCGGCCTCGTGCCGGCCCTCGCGGCAGCCATGCCGAGCTTCGCCGACCAGCTGCGCGAGTGGGGGAAGGGGGACGGCGTCTTCGCCGACATGGCGCACCAGGGGGCCGCGGCCTCGCGCAACTCCTCGAGCGGCGTGCAGGTGGTGCTCGACTACGCGTTCAGCGGGTTGAACCTCGGCCTGGCGGCCTTCCTCGTCGTCAAGGTGCGGGGCAACCGCACCGCCAACCTGCTGGCGATCGGGATGGTCGGGACGGCGGTGGCGTTCAACCTCCAGTCCCATGCGGCCCTCGGGCTGATCGGTCGCCACCTCGGCGACGCCACGAGCCTCTGGCACGATCTCGGCGTGCACGTGCTGGCGGGCATCGCCTACGTGTTCGCGCTGCTCCTCTTCCCCGACGGGGAGGTCGATCGGACGAGAGGCCCGCACCTGATGGCTCTCGCCATCTTCTTCGGTCTCGTCTCGTTCACCGCCATCCCGAACCACACCAGCGCGCTTGTGCTGCTGTTCGGCGTCCTCGTCCCGGCGGCCGCCCTGGTCGCCCAGTCCCGGAGCTTCCGCGAGGCGCAGCGTCCCGAGCTGCGTCAGCTCTTCCGTCTGCTCCGGGGCGCGATGGGGTTGTCGCTCGCCGGTGCGATCGCGGTGCTCACGGTCACGAGCGTCCTCAACTCGCGCGACGATCGCTTCAGCGAGACCACCGTCGACTACGAGGTGGAGCCACTCCAGGTCGGCCGCTACGTCTTCTACTGCGACCCGCACACCGACGACATGCGGGGGACGGTGCTCGTGCGCGAGCCGTTGGCCTCAGATGACGACACGCCGGTCGTGTCGATCAAGGCGCATGGCTCGAAGTTCGACAAGAGCCGACTCGAGCTGGTGGCTGATCGCCCCAACGTCATCCGCTTCACCAACACAGACGGCACCGAGCACAACGTGGCGATCTACCGGGCGGCGGTGCAGCAGGGCGAAGAGTTCGACGGCGAGCTGTTCAGCGGTCAGGACCTGGCCACGTTCACGTTCCGCGTCTTCCGGTTCGTGTTCGGGATCATCCCTGTCGCCCTGTTCGTGGCGATCCTGCGGTTCCACCTGTGGGATGTCGACCGGCTCGTGAACCGGGCGATGGTGTACGGCGCCCTCACCGGCCTCCTCGGGCTCGTGTACGGGGCCGGCGCCCTCGTGGTGGGGCTGGTGCCCGGACGGATCTTCAACCAGGGCGAGCTCGTGGCGGTCTGGGTCCTGGCCGCCGCGCTGCTCTTCCGGCCGGCCCGTCGGCGGCTCCAGGGCGCGATCGATCGGCGGTTCTACCGCGAGAAGCTCGACACGATCCGCACCCTGGAGACGTTCGCCACCCACGTGCGCGACCAGATCGACCTCGACGACCTCGCCGAGGAGCTCGTCTCCGTCGTGTCGACCACGATGCACCCCGAGCACGTGTCGCTGTGGATCCGTGAGGCCGAGGGGTCGGCGGCTCGCGAGCCTGTGTCAGGTGGTGCGCCGTGAAGTCGCGCTGGTCACGGTGGCGCCGGGTCGGCCTGCGAGTCGACGACGGTGCTGACGAGAGCCTTGACGCATCCGTGCCGTTCGACGTCGCCGAGGACGATCAGCTGCTCCTGTACCTGCAGGAGCACCCCGGCACCGTCGCGGTGAGCGAGCTCGACCTCGACTCGCCTGCGCTGGAGGCCATGCGCGCCGCTGGCATCGAGGTCGTCGTGCCGCTCGTCTCCCAAGGCGAGCTCATCGGCGTGCTCAACATGGGCCCGCGGCGCAGCGAGCGGCCGTACAGCCTCGACGACCGTCGCCTCCTCGACAACCTTGCCGGCAACGCGGCGGCGGCGATCCGAGTTGCTCACCTCGTGCGCAACCAGGAGCAGCAGGCCCGGGTCCACGAGCGGATCGACCAGGAGCTCAAGGTCGCCCAGCTCATCCAGCAGCAGTTCCTCCCGCAGGAGGCACCGGCGCCGGACGGGTGGAGCGTCATCCCGCACTACCGGCCCGCCCGCGAGGTGGGTGGCGACTTCTACGACTTCATCCCGCTCCCGGAAGGGCGGATCGGGCTCGTCGTGGGCGACGTCACCGACAAGGGCGTGCCGGCCGCCATGGTCATGGCGACGACGCACAGCATCCTTCGCACCGACGCCCCCCGGCTCGTGGATCCCGGCGCCGTGCTGAGCCGGGCCAACGACCTGCTGTGCGCCGAGATGCCACCGAACATGTTCGTCACGTGCCTCTACGCCGTGCTCGACCCGGCCACCGGCCACCTCCGGTTCGCCAACGCCGGTCACAACCTCCCGTGCATCCACACCGCTGACGGCGTCGTGGAGCCCAGGGCGACCGGCATGCCGTTGGGCCTGCTCCCGGGGCTGACGTACGACGAGCAGGAGGTCACGATCGAGCCGGGGAGCTTCGTGCTGCTCTACAGCGACGGGATCGTCGAAGCGCACAACCCCGAGCGAGACCTCTACGGGTTCCCGCGGATCCGCGCGCTGGTCGGGCGCACCGAGTCGGGCGACGAGCTGGTGCAAGCCGTGCTCGACGACCTCGAGAGCTTCACCCGTCCCGGCTGGGAGCAGGAAGACGACATCACGCTCGTGTCGATCTCGCGGGCGGCCTCCCACGCGACCGTGGGTGCGGCCAACGGCTCGCGGTCGCTGACCACGTTCGAGGTCGCCAGCGACATGGGCAACGAACGCATCGCCGCGGACCGGGTCGTGGAGGCCGTCGCATGCCTCGACCTCCCGCAACCCGTCGTCGACCGGCTCCGGACGGTCGTCGCCGAAGCGACCATGAACGCGATCGAGCACGGCAACGAGTGCCGGTCGGAGGTGCCCGTCGGGCTCACGGTCAGCGCATCGGGGAGCACCCTCACGGTGCAGGTGGTGGACCAGGGAGGGGCCATCGACCTCCCGGAGGCGGAGACGCCGGACATCGAAGCCAAGCTCGCCGGCCTCCAGACACCCCGCGGGTGGGGCCTGTTCCTCATGCGGTCGATGGTCGACGACCTCGAGGTCACGAGCGATGGCGATGAGCGGACGGTCGAGCTGACCATCCGCCTCGACGGCAACAAGGAGACGGCAGAGTGAGCGACTTCCAAGCGGAGGTGCGGCAGGAGGGCGCGATGGCGGTCATCGACCTCACGGGCACCATCCAAGGCGGGGCCGAGCCGGCGTTGGACGCGGCCTACGCCCGGAGCGACGAGCTCCGGGCCGCGACGGTCGCCCTCGACTTCACGCACGTCGACTACATCAACAGCACGGGGATCGCCCTGTTGGTGTCGCTGCTCGCCAAGGCGCGCCGCGACGGCCGGCCGGTGCTGGCGTGGGGCCTGACGGACCACTACCGGGAGATCTTCGAGATCACCCGACTGGCCGACTTCCTCGAGGTGGTCGCGGACGAGCAGAGCGCTCGGGCCGCGGCGGCACGGCAATGACAACAGGTGAGGGGTGATGGTGATGGAACACGGCACGAGCACGATCACGGGACGGGTGGTGGACGGCCACGCCGGCATCGTCGATGTGCAGGGCGACATGAACGCGGGATCCGAGGATGCCCTGATGGCGGCCTACGCGTCCGCGTGTGGGTCGGCCACGAAGGGCGTGGTGCTGAACTTCGACCACCTCGACTTCCTCAACAGCGGCGGGATCGGCCTGCTCGTCACGCTGCTCGTCCGGGCGAACCGCAACGGGCAGCGCATCAGCGCGTGTGGGCTCTCCGAGCACTACCGGGAGATCTTCGAGCTGACGCGGCTCGACGATGCCATCGCGATCCACCTCACCGAAGCCGAGGCGCTGGCGGCGGTGATGCGCTGATGGCCGATGATCCCGTCGACGGCTGGGCACCCCCCGTCCAGCGCCTGGCGCGGCCGGACTCGCCCGACGGCGTGGTCAACATGAACGTCGCCGGGCGGCGGGTGGCCGGCCCCGTCCAGGGCTTCGGCAAGCTGTGGAAGAAGACGTACCGGGTGCCAGTCGGCGAGGCGATCGAGCCGGCCCACGTGGTGGCCACCTGGCGGCGCGACTTCGGCACGTTCTGGCCCGACGGCAACCGCTTCTACGAGCCGCTGACCGGGCTCGAACCCGGCGAGGTCGCGCTGCTCAGCATGACGATGCCAGGCGGGCTCGAGCTGTCGACCGGCGTGCTCGTGCTGTACGCCGACGAGGAGGCGTTCACCCTGATGACGCCGGAGGGCCACCAGTTCGCGGGGTGGATCACCTTCAGCGCCTTCGCTGACCCCGTGGCCGGCACGACCGCCCAGGCCCAGGTGCTCATGCGCTCGAGCGATCCGATCTACGAGATCGGCATGGTCCTGTTCGGCCACCGCATCGAAGACCGGTTCTGGGCGGCGACGCTCACCGCCCTCGCCAAGAGCCTGGGCGTCACCGATCCGCAGGTGGACGCCAACACCGAGTGCATGGACAAGAAGCGGCAGTGGAAGCGCGCCGGCAACGTTCGCTACAACTCGGCGGTGCGGTCGGGGATGCACAAGGCGCGGCGACTCGGTCGCCGCGGCTGAGCCTCGTCAGCCCTGCACCACCGCGGGGCGGGGAGCGAGCGGCGCGCGCTCGGGGTCGACGGGGCGGGCGGACGGATCGAGCCGGCGGAGCCCCCAGCTGAGCGTGACCATCCAGAGGCACGCCAGCGCCGCCAACGCCCCATAGGCGAGCCGCTCGAGGGCGACGTTGTCGGTCTTGGCCTCGCGCTGGAGGATGGCCTTCTCCCGCTGGAACGAGCGCGGGCCGTCGCTCGCCGCGACCTCTCGCGCGTCGAGGGCGCTGTCGGCCGGCAGGTAGATGGGGACGGCCTGCATGCCCGAGCCAGCGTGGAGGCGGAGCAGGCTCTTGAAGTCGCCGCCGACAGGGATGGGGGAGTCGGTGTGCCACTGCCCGTCGTCCCCGCGCTCGAGGACCGTCTGCTCGAAGCCGCCGGGACCGCCGGCGCCGGCCCCTTGCCAGGCCAGCGCCACGAACCAGGCCCCTCCGTCGGCGGCGGCGTCGGCGTCAGCGTCGAGGCGGACGGCGAGGTCGGCCACCGGCGCGCCCGTGTCGGGGTCGGTGCCTGCGGGGGTGACGGTGAGGTCGGCGGTCCAGCTCGACTCGGTGATCGGCAGCGCGAGCGCGAGCACGGCGACCGCCCCGCCCCACGCCAGCGCGCCGGCGAAGCGCGGTGTGGGTTGGTGGGCGACACCGTCCGGGGCCAGGGCCCGGCCGATGAAGCCTCCGAGCAGACCGCCGGCCGTGCCGGCGATGGCCGCGAGGATCAGCCCTTCCGGGAGCAGGTCGGTCGACCAGGGCAGAGGCATCCACACGTGGCTCCAGCCCCACTCGGAGGCGAACCCGACCGTGCCGATGAGTGCGCCGGCCACCGCCCCGAGGGTGAGCTGTCGATCTCGACCCACCCGGGCGGCGACGAGCTCCACGATCAGGGCCTCGGCCACGTACAGCGGGATGTGCTGGGTGCTCCTCCCCAGGGCGACGATGCCGAGCGTCAGCGCCCCGCGGGCCGCCCAGAAGAAGGCCACGGCCATGAGGGCGCCGCCCCGGCCGAGCCGGATGCGCACGGCCACCAACGCCAGGCTGCTGCCGAGGGCGATGAGGATCGGGTGGAAGATGCCGCGGAACTGTGGGACGCCGAAGTCGAACTCCACCTGCAGCGTCGACATCCCGATGAGCAGGGCGCCGGCGAACCCGACGTCAGCCACGCGCACGATGCCGCGCCCGAGCCGGGTCAACCCGTCGCCCGCCACCCGCTGGCCCTCGACCACGAGCCCGAGGCACGCCAGCGTCGTCAAGGACGCGCCGCCGATGAGCTGGATGTGGGTGGGGCCCCAGGCCGTGACGTCCTGGCCGAAGAGGCGGTGCCAGATGTCGTCGAGCGGGAAGCCGGCCAGCGCGATCACACCGCACGCCGAGAGCAGCACCGCGCCGACGGGGACCGACCAGCTCCGGGTGAGCCGCACTGCCGACGGGCTCCGGTCGTCACCCAGGATCATCGCGAGGAGGGCACCGAAGGCGATGCCGTCGAGGCCGATGATGATGAACCAGTGGGCGGGGTTGGCGAACGCGCCGGGGTCGCGGCCGCGGTCGATGTGCCACGACACGTCCCAGTAGTAGCCCCACACCGCGATGAGCAGGCTGGCCCCGACGATGCCGATCGGGAGCACCACCCACGCGGGCAGGCCGGTGCGGTCCTCGGTGACCCGCACGAGCGGGTCGAGCCACCCTCGGCGGCGGTGGAGCACGCCGACGACGATGACGGCGCCGACGGCGGTGAACGACACGAGGGTGGCGATGAGGATCTCGCCGACGTCACCGCCCCCGGCCGGCGGGCTCTCGGCCTCCCCGGCGATCGATCCGAGCAGGGAGACGAGAGCGGTGGCGCTCACGGTCGAAACCGGTCCATGGGCGCGGGCATGCCCGAAGTATGCATCGGGCAGACGTCCGGCGTTCTAGGAGGCGGTGGCCAGCGCGACCTGCTGGCGCAGACGGTGCTGCGCCCAGAACCCGGCGCCGGCGGCCAGTGCCGCCACCGCGAAGGCGCCTCGCTCCGACGTCAGCGCCACCACGACGCCGAGCACTGGTGCGCCGACGCCCTGCGCCAGGTCGAAGAACAGCGAGAAGGTGCCGACCGCTTGGCTCCGCTCGTGCTCGGGGACGCCGTCGAGGGCGGCGGAGAAGAGGGCGGGGTACAGCAGCGACATCCCGATGCCCAGGGACGCGGCCGCCAACCAGACCGCCGCCACCGAGGCCCACACCGCCACGATCAGCGCGCCGAACCCGACCCCGGCCAGGGCGATGGTGGACGCACGCCGCCACCCGAGCCGGTCGGGCAGCTTCGCCCCGAAGATGCGGATGGCCAGCACCATGCCGGCGTAGGCGAAGAAGACCGGGCCGGTGTCCTCGAGACCGATGTCCGGCCCGTACACCGCGAGGAAGGCGGCGAACCCGGTGAAGGGGATGAGCCCGAGCATGAGGACCAGCCCCGGCGCGAGGGCCGCCGGATGGAGCAGCGAGGTGGGGCGCGGCGCGTCTGGCCGCGGCACGTGCGGGGTGCCGAGCCCGAGAAGCGCGGCGACGAGCGACGCGCCGCCCGCCACGATCCACACCCGGTGGTACCCCGACGTGTCCGCCAAGTGCTCACCGAGGGCGGGACCGAGGGCCAGCCCGCTGTACAGCGCCACGCTGAAGTACGAGGCGGCCTCGCCCCGCCGATGCGCGGGCGCCATGTCCTGGGTGGCGGTGGCGGCGCCGACGAAGACGGCGGCCTCCCCGATCCCGGTGATGAGGCGCAGGGCCACCAACGCCGCGATGGCGTCCACCTGCGTGTAGGCGAGGGTCGTCAGCCCCACGAGCAGCGCGCCGCCGCTGAGCAGGACGCGGCGTCCGTAGCGATCGCCGATCCGCCCGGCCCACGGGCGGACCACGGCCGCGGACACGGCGAAGGAGCCGACGACGAGCCCCACCGCGAACCCGTTGCCGTTGAGCTCGTCCTCCACGTAGCGGGGAATCGTGGGCAGGAGCGAGCCCAGCGCCAGGAAGTAGGCGAAGGTCGCCAGCGTGACGATGAGGAAGCGCCCGGTGACCATGCGGCCGTCGGCCTGGTCGTGGCCGCTGGCGACCTCGATGACCGCCGGATCGCTCACGGGGCGTTCCAACCACGCGGAGGCGCCATCCCTTCCCCCGTCCTGCTAGCAAGTCCCCCCATGGACATCACTGAGCGGGCGAGTGGCCTGAAGTTCCCGGAGGGTCCGGTGGCCCTGGACGACGGCGATGTGATCCTGGTGGAGATCGCCCGCGGCACGCTCACCAAGGTCGGGGCCGACGGGAGCCTCGCCGTCCTCGCCAACGTGGGCGGTGGCCCGAACGGCGCCGCACTGGGCCCCGATGGTGCGATGTACATCACCAACAACGGCGGCTGCTTCAGCTGGGACGAGGTGATGGGCCTCACGCTCCCGGGGGCGGTCCCACCCAGCTGGAAAGGCGGCTCGATCCAGCGAATCGATCTCGGCACCGGCGCCGTCTCCACGCTCTACACGGAGTCCTCGAGCGGGCCGCTGCGCGCGCCGAACGACCTCGTCTTCGACGGCCACGGGGGCTTCTGGTTCACCGACCACGGCGTCCGCCTCGACCGCACGAGCGACCGCACCGGCATCCACTACGCCAAGGCCGACGGATCGAGCTGCGAGGAGATGATCTTCCCGCTCGACGCGCCCAACGGCGTCGGCCTGTCACCCGACGGCACCCGGCTCTACGCCGCCGAGACCCACACCGGCCGCGTGTTCTGGTGGAGCCTCTCAGGGCCGGGCCAGGTCGAGCGCGACAACCCCGTCGGTCACGGGGGCCACCTCCTGGCCGGGCTGCCGGGCCTCCAGCTGCTCGACAGCCTCGCGGTCGACGCCGAGGGATGGGTGTGCGTCGGCACGCTGGTGAACGGCGGGATCACGACGATCAGCCCCGATGGCGCCACCGTCGAACACATCCCGCTGCCCGACCCGCTCGTCACCAACATCTGCTTCGGCGGCCCTGACCTGCGCACCGCCTACGCCACCCTGTCGGGCACCGGGGCGCTGGTCAGCTTCGACTGGCCACGCCAGGGCCTCCGCCTGCACCACGCTCGCTAGTGCCCGAGCCCCGCGTCGTCGTCATCGGTGCAGGGATGGCGGGGATCCTGGCCGCCATCAGGCTGCACGAGGCCGGGTGGAACGACGTCACGGTCTACGAGAAGGCCGACCGCCTCGGCGGCACGTGGCGCGAGAACACGTACCCCGGGATCGCCTGCGACGTGCCGTCGCACCTCTACAGCTATTCGTTCGCGCCCAACCCGGAGTGGACCCACGTGTTCTCGCCGGGCTCCGAGATCTGCGCCTACCTCGATGACGTAGCCCAGCGCCACGGCCTCGACGGGATCATCCAGTACGGCACCGAGATCACGCGGATGACCTACGACGGGGGACGCTGGCACCTCGAGATCGCCGGCGGCTCTACGGATGTCGCCGACGTCGTCGTCGCCGCCACCGGGGTGCTCCACCACCCCCGGTACCCCGACATCGACGGGCTCGATCGGTTCCGGGGGGCCCAGTTCCACAGCGCTCGCTGGGACCATGATGTGCCCCTGGCCGGCCGGCGCGTCGGGGTCGTCGGCACCGGGTCGACCGCCGTGCAGATCACCGGGACCCTGGTCGACCAGGTGGCCGAGCTCCACCTGTTCCAGCGGACGGCTCCGTGGATCATGCCGGCGCCCAACCCACCCATCGCCGACGACGAACGAGAGATCTACCGGACCGACCCGGTCGCCATGACCGAGCGGCGGGCCGAGATCGCCCGCACCTTCGAGGGCAGCTTCGGGAACGCCGTCATCGATGCGGAGTCGAAGGAGTCGCGGGTCATCGCAGAGATGTGTCGGGCGAACCTCGAGGGCAGCGTCAGCGATCCCGAGCTGCGGGAGCGCCTGCGACCGACCTATCGCGCCGCGTGCAAGCGGCTGATCCTCTCGCCGAACTTCTACGAGGCCATCCAGCGGCCGAACGCCCACCTGGTGACGGCGGGCATCGACCACGTCGAGGAGACGGGGGTGCGCACGGTCGATGGGGAGCTCCACGAGCTCGACGTGCTGGTGCTCGCCACGGGCTTCCGCGTCGACCGGTTCATGCGCCCCATGGAGATCATCGGGCGCGGGGGCGTGGCCCTCTCGGACGTCTGGGCGGAGCGCCCGTCGGCCTACCTGTCGATCTCGATCCCCGAGTTCCCGAACCTCTTCATGCTGAACGGCCCGAACGGACCCGTCGGGAACGTGTCGCTGATCACCGTGGCCGAGCTCCAGGTCGACTACGTGATGCGGCTGATGGAGCTGCTCAGCAGTGGCGCAGCCGACGAGGTGAGCGCCCGCCAGGACGCGCTCGACCGCGGCGAGGAGGAGCGGCTGGAGGCGGTGCAGCGCACCGTGTGGGTGACCGGCTGCCGCAGCTGGTACCTCGATGACCGTGGCGTGCCGGCCCTCTGGCCCTGGGGGATCGACCGGTTCCGCGAGGTGATGGCTCGCCCGGATCTGGACGACTACGACATCCGCCTCCGCGACGGCGCCGAGCAGGAGGCGCGCGGTGGCTGAGGGACCGTTGAGCGAGGAGCAGCAGCTGAGGCGGCGAGCCGCCATCGCCGAGCTGATGCCGACCACGCCGTACCTCTCGTCGCTCGGGATCGTCTTCGAGCGCTACGAGCCCGATGACGTGACGATCCGGCTGCCGTTCCGTGCCGACCTCACCAACGACGGCACCTACTACCACGGCGGTGTGATCGCGGCGGTCATGGACACCACCGGCGCGGCGGCCGCGTGGTCGAACCACGACTTCGACAAGGGCGCCCGCGCGTCGACGGTGGCGATGTCGATCCAGTACGTCGGCGCGTGCAAGCAGTCGGACCTGCGGTGCCACGCGCGGACGGTCCGGCGCGGCAAGGAGCTCACGTTCACCGAGATCACCGCGACCGACGCCCACGGCGCCGTGGTCGCCCACGGGGTGCAGACCTACCGGATCGTGTGATGGCGACGGCTCGCGCCCTCGTGCTCGAGGAGCCGCGGCGCCTCGTCGCGCGCGAGCTCCCGCTCCCGGAGATCGGTGACGACGACGGCCTGCTTCGCGTCGAGGCGTGCGGGCTCTGCGGCACAGACCACGAGCAGTACACCGGTGCGCTGCCGGCTGGCTTCGCGTTCGTGCCAGGTCACGAGTCCGTCGGCACGATCGAGGCGCTCGGCTCGCGTGCGGCGGAGCGGTGGGGGGTCGCGGTGGGCGACCGGGTCGCCGTCGAGGTGTTCCAGTCGTGCGGCGAGTGTGAGCAGTGCACGTCCGGTCTGTACCGGCGTTGCGTCCGTCACGGGATGCGGGACATGTACGGCTTCGTGCCGGTCGACACCGCGCCGGGCCTCTGGGGCGGGTACGCCGAGCGTCAGTACCTCGCGCCCGACTCGATGCTGCTCCCGGTGCCGGAGGGCATGGATCCGGTGATCGCCACGCTCTTCAACCCGCTCGGTGCCGGCATCCGCTGGGCCGTCACCGTCCCCGGCACGGCCGCGGGCGACGTCGTCGCCGTGCTCGGCCCGGGTGTGCGGGGCCTGTCGGCCTGCGCGGCCGCCAAGGAGGCGGGGGCCGGCTTCGTGATGGTCACCGGCGTCGGTCCCGGCGACCACGAGCGCCTCGCGCTGGCGGCGTCGTTCGGTGCCGACCTCGCCGTGGACGTCAGCGTCGACGACCCGGCCACCGCGCTGCGCGAGGCCACGGGGTCGTTGGCCGATGTGGTCGTGGACGTCACGGCCAAGGCACCCGCCGCGCTGGGCCAGGCCGTGTCGCTCGCCCGCACCGGCGGCACGATCGTGCTCGCCGGCACGCGTGGCTCGGCGGACACGCCGGGGTTCTGGCCCGACCTCGTCGTCTACAAGGAGCTCCGCATCCTCGGTGCCCTCGGCGTCGACGCGCCCGCGTACCGCGCCGCCCTCGACCTGCTGGCGTCGGGTCGCTACCCGTTCGCCGACCTGCCGCGGCGCACCGTCCCCCTGGACGGTGCGGACGAGCTCGTACGCTCGATGGCGGGCGAGTCGGACATCCCACCGCCTGTGCATGGGGTCCTCACGCCGTAGCGCGCCCATGCGGGGCTGGAACGGGCTCGCCAGTACCCTTGCTCCATGCCTGGGCGCCGCACGTTCTACGTCGAGACGCTCGGCTGCCCCAAGAACCAGGTCGACTCCGACAAGCTGGTGGGGACGTTCCTGGCCGACGGGATGGCCGCGGTCGACGCCCCCGAGGACGCCGACCTCGTCGTGGTGAACACCTGCGCCTTCATCGAGGAGGCCCGCCAGGAGTCGATCGACGTCGTGCTGGCCCTGGCCGACCGCAAGGCGACGGACGCCGAGATCGTGGTCACCGGGTGCATGGCCGAGCGCTACGGCGACGAGCTGGCGCAGGCTCTGCCGGAGGTGGACGCGGTCGCCGGCTTCGGCGTGCCGGTGACACTGGGCCGCAAGCCCGGTGCGCCCGCCCTGCCCAGCTTCGATCTGCTCAACCTGCCCCGCCCCCCGGCGAGCGCACCGTGGGCGTACGTCAAGGTGGCCGAGGGCTGCGACAAGGCCTGCGGGTTCTGCGCCATCCCGACCTTCCGCGGCCCGCAGCGCTCGCGCACGATCGACCAGATCCTGGGCGAGGTCGACCAGCTCGTGGCCGGCGGGGCGAAGGAGATCGTCCTGGTCGCCCAGGACCTCGCGAGCTACGGACGCGACCAGGGTGTCGGCACCAAGGACATCGTGCCGCTGGTCGAGGCCGTGGCCACCCGCGTTCCGTGGGTGCGGCTGCTGTACCTGTACCCGTCCGAGCTCACCGATCGGCTCGTCGACACGATCCTCGCCACTGGCGTTCCGTACTTCGACCTGTCGTTGCAGCACGTGTCGCCGCCGCTGCTCCGCCGCATGCGCCGGTGGGGTGACGGCGACCGCTTCCTCGGCCGCATCGACGGCATCCGAAAGTCCGCGCCCGAGGCGGCGTTCCGGTCCAACTTCATCGTCGGCTACCCCGGCGAGACGGAGGACGACCACGACCAGCTGCTCGCCTTCGTCGACCAGGCCCAGCTCGACTGGTGTGGGTTCTTCGCCTACTCGCAGGAGGACGGCACCTACGCGGCCGGCCTCGACGGGACCGTGCCGCGGCCGCTGATGGACGAGCGTCTGGCCGAGCTGCGGGAGCGGCAGGACGCCATCACCGCGGCCCGACGTGACGTTCTGGTCGGCGAGGCGGTCGATGTGCTCGTGGACGCACCCGGCATCGCCCGCAGCCACCGCGAGGCGCCCGAGATCGACGGCATCTTCACCGTGCCCGACCATCTCGCGGTCGGCGAGCTCCACCGGGTCCGCATCACCGGCGCGGAGGGCCCTGACTCCTTCGCCGAGCCGCTCGTGCTGGTGGGTCGGTGACCGAGCACTTCGGACCATCGGCGCTGGCCACGCCGGCCAACCTCGTCACCGTCGGCCGCCTCGTGCTCACGGTGCCCCTGCTGGGGATGATCGTGGACGTCGGCGCGTCGTGGTCGGTCTTCACGCTGTGGGTGGCCTTGTGCGTCACCGACGGCATCGATGGCCACCTGGCACGGCGTCAGGGCACCACCCGGAGCGGCGCGTTCCTCGATCCGTTGGCCGACAAGGTGCTCGTCCTCGGGGCGATGGTCGCGTTGGTGGCCAACGACACCTTCTGGTGGGTCCCGGTCGCCGTCATCGCCGCACGCGAGCTCGGCATCCAGGCGTTCCGCTCCTACTGGGGGAAGCGGGGCCTGGCCGTGCCCGCCAGCGGGATGGCCAAGGTGAAGACCGTGGTGCAGGAGCTGGCGGTGGGATTCGGCCTGCTCCCGCTCACCGCCACCGACCACCGCTGGGCGGCCAACGGTCTGCTCAGCCTGGCCGTGGCGCTCACCGTCATCACGGGGGTGCAGTACCTCGTGGCCGGCAGTCGCGCCGCCACCACCTCCGGCTCCCTGCAGTAGCGCCTCGCCGCGCCGATTCGGCCGAACTGCCCAACGTCTGTGGTCGAAAACGCTCGCATGCCGAGCGAAATCGACCACAGACGTTGGGCAGTGCGGCCCGGCGGTCAGACGGGTAGGTCGAACCACTCGGTGGAGCGGGCGGGGGTCCGTTCGCCCGGGAGCACCACGCCCGTGAGGTTGAGCGGGTCGGCGCCGGACAGGCGCACGCTCCGGCCTGTCGGCTCGACCTTGCGGATGGCCTGCAGGGCCTCGGCGGCCTGGGGGAGCGCGAACTGCTCGCCGGTGAAGCCCCGCACGAACCGGCCGCCGGCCACGACTCCGCGATCTTCCATCCGGCGCAGCGCCCACTGGAGGTCGCGCCAGCGCACGGCCGGGTGCTCGGCGGCCACGAGGTCGTAGAACACGACACCCCAGCGCTCGAGGAGCTGGTCGGCCAGCGCCTCGGCCAGCTCGTCCCGATCGATGTCGGTGGCGGCGGCGGGCACCACGGACCACCTCCCGGCGGTCTCCGTGGGACGCAGGCCAGCGGATCGGAGCCGAGCTCGTCTGGGCAAGGGGGAAGGAGCGTGGCGGCGACCGGAGGCGACGGCCCGCACCGGTTCGAACCCGTCGGAGACCAGCAGGCCGCGCGCCATGCCCTCCCACAGCGCGGCCTCGACGTCGGCCAGCACCCGGCCCGTGGCCCTCGCCAGCTCGCTGGCGAAGCACGCTCCCTTGTCGGCCAGCACCTCGATCACCTCGGCCACCGCCCCACACGCCGGCACGGGTGGCGACACCTCGCCTCGGTGCGCGGCGAGCAGCCACGGCAGGTCGTCACGGAGCACGAGCGACACGGGGGTGGTGCGGGTGGCGCCGGCGAGGCGTCGATCCGGATCGTCTGGCGACGGGGGTCGCAGCCGAAGCCAGGTGACCTCACCTTGGTGGCAGAGGCGGTCGAGCCAGGCGGGGTCGTAGTCGCGCACCCGGCGGGACAGGACCAGTGGCTCCCAGGCCCCGACCGCGGTCTCGTAGCCCTGCAGCTGCCCGATCACCCGAGCCAGCCCGTCGGGGCCGCGGTGCTGCGTGGCACCTGAGATGTGCTGCCACTGCACCAGGAAGCGCATGAGCTGCTCGGCGGAGACGGGCTCCACGCGCCGGCGGCGCTGGGCGCGGGAGTACGCGTGGATGCGGGTGAGCAGGCGGCGGCTCGACCACTCGACCGAGGCCGGATCGTGCTCGGCGTCGACGGCCCGCTCGCTGAAGCGTCCCTGGATGGCGAAGCCCTCGGCCTCGAGGGCGGCGAGCGCGATGGTGACCCGGCCGGACGGCAGGCCGGTGCGCCTGACCAGGTCGCCGTGGGTCAACGGGGAGGCCACCTCCATGTGGCCGCGGAGCACCTGGGCCGCCGCCTGCTCGGCGGTGGTGCCCTCGACATCCACGCTCTCGACCAGCGCGCGCACAGCCGTCGCCGCCTCCACGGTGTGCCACCGCCGCGAGCCATCGTCGCCGGCGAGCGATGCGATCCGGCCGCGGCTCTCGAGGGCCACGAGCAGCTCGGCCCACCCCGGCGGGCACGGGCTCAGCAGGAGCGTGCTCAGGAGGTCGTAGAGCTCGTCGGGCGTGGTGGGGGCCGGCTCGATCTCGGCCCGGACCCGGTCGATCGCCTCTTGGGTGACGCGCCCCATCTCCTGGATCGCCACCGGAAGGCCCCGCCGCAGCGGCACGGTGCGCGAGCGCCGGTCGACGGCCTCGCCGTCGTCGAGGAACGCGTACGGCGCCGCGTTCGAGGATCTCGTGGGCGAGCAGCGACGGTTCGGTGGAGTCGACGAAGTGGAAGCGCACCGCTCCTTCCTCCACCTTCCGCCACAGCTCGATGAGGCCCTCGCAGTCGAGCGCCTCGGTGAGGCAGTCGTGCACGGCCTGGCGCGGGAGCGGGGTGTCGGGCACCTCGATGGGCCCCGTGACGTTCTCCTGGCACGCGGCGGCGCCGGGGAACACGACGGCGAGCAGGTCGTCGCTCTGCATCCGCTGGAACGGCGGCGGTACCTTGCGCCCACCGCGGAAGCGCAGCACGACGAGGCCCCGGTTCAGGTTCCACCGCCAGCGGCTCTGGAAGACCGGCTGATCGAGGATGGCCTGCTGCAGCGTGGCCCGGATCGAGCCCGAGGTGAGGAAGCGGGGCACGTCGGCGAGCGGGAAGCTGTGGTGGGGTCCGAGGGAGATGACGATGGCGTCGTCGTTGGCGCTCGCTTGGAGCTCGAAGTTGAACCCGGCACAGAACTTCTTGCGCAGCGCGTACCCCATCGCTCGGTTGAGCCGGCCGCCGTACGGCGAGTGGACCACGAGCTGCATCCCCCCCGACTCGTCGAAGAACCGCTCGATGACGAGGTCGTCCTGCGTGGGCATGACCCCGAGCACGGCGCGTGCCGCCGCCAGGTAGGTGACGATCGTGGCGGCGGCGTCGCGCTCGACCCCGGCGAGCTCGACGATCTCGTCGACCGCTCGCGCCAGGTCGTCGTCCACCACCCCGCGCTCCACCACCGACCGGAGGCGGGCGACCTCCTCGCTCAGCTCCACGGTGCGGGCCGGCGCCTCGCCGCGCCAGAAGGGGATCGTCGGGTGCTTGTCCCCGGCGTCGACCACTCGGACCTCGCCGCCGGTGACCTGCCGGATCTGCCAGTGGTGCGTGCCGAGGATGAACACGTCACCGGCCATCGACTCCGTGGCCCAGTCTTCGTTCACGCTCCCGATCAGCGTCTCGTCGGGTTCGGCGATGACGCGGAAGTCGCCGAGCTCGGGGATGGCGCCGCCGCTGGTGAGGGCGGCGAGCCGGGCGCCCTTGCGGCCGCGCAGCTCACCGTTGACGCGATCGTGGTGGACGTAGGCGGCTCGGGTTCCCCGGCCGGTCTCGATCCCGTTGCTGACGAGCTCGAGCACCTCGTCGAAGACCTCCCGGGTCAGCGACCGGTAGGGATGGGCAGTGGTGACGAGCGCGTAGAGGTCGTCGACCTTCCACTCCGCGGCGGCTGTCTCGGCGATGATCTGCTGGGCGAGGATGTCGAGCGGGGCGACCGGCACCTCGATGGCGTCGAGGCGCCCGGCCCGCACCGCGGCGAGGAGCCCCGTGCACTCGACGAGCTCGTCGCGGGTGAGCGGGTAGAGGCGGCCTCGCGGTGTGCCGGTGCGGGTGTGGTTGGACCGGCCGACGCGCTGGAGGAACGTCGCGATCGACCGCGGCGAGCCGATCTGGCACACGAGCTCCACCGGGCCGATGTCGATCCCCAGCTCGAGCGAAGCGGTGGCGACCAACGCCTTCAGCTCGCCAGCGCGGAGCCGCCGCTCGACGCGCAGCCGCCGGTCCTTCGAGAGGCTTCCGTGGTGGGCGGCGACCACGTCGTCGCCGAGCCGCTCGCCGAGCTCGTGGGCCAGCCGCTCCGCCAGCCGGCGGGTGTTGACGAACACGATGGTGGTGCGGTGGCCCGTGACGTGCTCGGCGATCTTGTCGAGCACGTTGTCCATCTGCGAGGCGGAGGCCATCGCCTCGAGCTCGCCGTCGGGGAGCTCGAGCGTGACGTCGAGCGCCCGCCGGTGCCCGGTGTCGATGATCGTGCAGTCGGGCCGGCCGTCGGGGCCGGTGCGGGTGCCGACCAGGAGCGCGGCGATCACCTCGATCGGCTTCTGCGTGGCCGACAGGCCCACCCGCGCCGGCGGGACGGCGCACACGTGGGCGAGCCGTTCGAGCGTGAGGCAGAGGTGGCTCCCGCGCTTGTCTCGGGCCAGCGCGTGGATCTCGTCGACGATGACGGTGTCGACGGTGTCGAGGGTGGCGCGGCTCTTCGTGGCCGTGACGAGGAGGTAGAGCGATTCGGGCGTGGTGACGACGAACGTGCGCGGGGACCGGACCATCGCCGCCCGCTCGCTGGCGGTGGTGTCGCCGGTGCGGACCCCGACGGTGAGCGACGGGGCCGCCAGCCCGAGCTGCCTCGCCTTGGCGCTGATCTCGGCGAGCGGCCGTTCGAGGTTCTCGGCGATGTCGACCGCCAGCGCCTTCAGCGGCGAGACGTAGACGACCCTCGTGCCGGTGACCGGCTCGCCGCGGGCACCGGCCAGGTACAGCCGGTTGATGGCCATGAGGAAGCCGGCCAGCGTCTTGCCGGAGCCGGTTGGTGCGGCGACCAGGGTGTGCTCGCCAGCGGCGATGGGCGGCCAGGCGGCCTCCTGGGCCGGCGTCGGCCCCTCGGGGAAGCGCTCCCGGAACCAGGCGGCGACGGCCGGGTGCAGCTCGACCGTCGGCAGGAGCGTGGTGTCGACGGTGACGGTGTCCAGCTCCAGCGGCTCGAACAGCGACTCCTGCGTCGGGACGGACACAAGGCCACCCTACGTCTGAGGTGTGACACCCCGGACGGGTGGCTCTGCCGGGGTGAGTGGACATGAGGCCAGGCGTCGACACCGGGGCTGATCGGGCAGGATGCGGCGATGCGCTGTGAGATCGTCGCCGTGGGCACCGAGCTGCTGCTCGGTCAGATCGTCGACACCAACTCGTCGTGGATGGGCGAGCAGCTGGCGATCATCGGCATCGAGCACCTGCGGCAGACGAAGGTGGGCGACAACCTCGGGCGCATCGTCGAGGTGCTCGAGGAGGCACTGGGCCGGGCGGACGCGGTGATCGTCTGCGGCGGCCTCGGGCCGACCCAGGACGACATCACCCGCGAGGCGATCGCGGAGGTGATGGGTGTGGGGCTCGTGCGGCACCCCGAGGTGGCTGACGTGATCCGCGAGCTGTTCTCCTCGCGTGGTCGCTCGATGCCCGACAACAACCTCCGTCAGGCCGACGTCCCGGAGGGTGCCACCATCATCGAGCAGCGGGTCGGCACCGCTCCCGGGCTGATCTGTCCAGTGGGGGACAAGGTCATCTACGCGGTGCCGGGGGTCCCGTACGAGATGAAGGAGATGCTCGAGCGGGCGGTGCTCCCGGATCTGGCGGCGCGTGCGGGCCAGCGGTTCGTGATCGCCAGCCGGGTGCTGCGCACCTGGGGCGAGAGCGAGTCGCGCGTGGCGGAGCTCCTCGACCCCCGCATCCGGGTGCTCGACGAGACCGGACACGTCACGATCGCCTTCCTCGCCAGCGGCATCGAGGGCATCAAGGTGCGCCTCACGGCTCGGGCCGAGACGGACGACGCCGTCGCCGCGCTGCTCGACGCCGAGGCCGTGGAGGTCGAGACCGCGCTCGGTGACATCGTGTTCAGCCGCGACGACCTGTCGATGGAGACCGAGGTGGGCCGCCTGCTCGAGGCGAGCGGAGGCACCGTCGCGATCGCAGAGTCGCTCACCGGCGGGTTGGTGGCCTCGCGGGTGGTCTCCGTGCCCGGGTCGAGCGAGTGGTTCAGAGGCGCGGTCGTCGCCTACGACAGCCAGGTGAAGTTCGACGTCCTCGGCGTGCCCGAGGGGCCGGTCATCAGCGAGACGGCCGCCAAGGCGATGGCCGACGGTGTGCGGAAGCTGCTCGGTGCCGACGTGGGGTTGGCCACGACGGGCGTGGCCGGGCCCGCCGAGCAGGAGGGGCACCCGCCCGGGACGGTGTGGCTCGGCGTCGCGCTCGGCGACGACGTCGATGCCATCTCGCTTCGGCTGCCCGGCGATCGCGAGCGCGTCCGCCAGCTCACCGTCATCTCGCTGATGGACCGCCTCCGCCGCAAGCTGCTGGCCGCGGGCTGATCACTCCTTGAGCGAGTAGTCGCACTCGATCCCTGCGAGCGCCAAGCCGGCGCAGCTCCCTTCGATCGATGACTTCCAGGTGCCGTCGATCAGGACGGCCTCGCCCACCATCTCGCCGGGCGCAGGGATCGACGGGTTGTCGCTGACGAGCGTGAACCGGACGGTGGCTCGGTCGGGAGCGGTGAACACGATCTCGTCCACCACGCCGTACACCTCCTTGGCCCACTCGAAGTACTCGGGCTGCTGCTCCTCGAACCTCAGCGCCGCGTCGAGCCACACCGCCGGTTCCTCGTGGAGATCGACCTGCGTCCGCGCGTCACCGCCGCCGTGCTGGCTGAACAGCTCGGTGATCTCCGCGCGGGCCGCCTCCTCGTCTGTCGGCGGCTCGCCAGGGTCGGGCATGGTGACCGACGGTTCAGGCAGGTCCACCGGCGTGCAGCTGTGGCCCTGCACCGAGGCCGTGACGGTACGGGGTTCTCCGGCCATGCCGGTCACCTGGACGACGTCGTCGAGCAGCGCCTCGGCGGCCTGGTCGCCCTGGGCGTAGGCGGCCAGCACCGCGACGCCGCCGACGGCCTCGGTCCGGTCGACCGTGCCGTTCGGGAACGTCGCCTCGACCACCCCACCCTCTGCGCGCGCCACGACGACCCAGATGGGCCGTCCCTCGGCCGCACCGGTGACGCCGAACGCGCCGTGGTCAGGCCACGTCTCCATGGTGGCGACACCGATGAGGTCATCGTCGAGGACCCCCACTCGCACGACGCCGTCGGGGAGGCAAGGATCGCCCGGTTGCTCCGTGTACGCGTCGTAGGGCTTGCCGAGGCGGATGGTGAGGTGCAGGCCCTCGTCGGTGGTGCGCTCGTCGACGAGCTCCAAGGCCGGGCCGATGTAGTCGAGGTAGCCGCCGCCGAGCTCGTACAGCCCGTCCCCGCCACCGCTGGTCGTGGGCGGGGATGTCTCGTTCGACGCGCCAGTGCCGCCGGCGGCCGACAGCGACTGCCGGTCGGCCTCCGTGCTGCGCGCGAGTGCCCAGCCGCCGACCGGACCGGCCACGAGGGCGAGGGCGAGCGCGGCGCCGAGGCCGCGCGTGGTCCGCCGGCCCTTGGCGCCGATGCGAGCCGCCAGGTCGGCGGTGTCGGGCACCGGGTCCACGGCGGACGCTTGCCGGGCGAGATGGTGCTCAAGCCGTGGTTCGAGGTCGTCGGTCATGGTTCGATCACCTCTCGGAGGGCGGCGAGGCCGCGGTGGACGAGCGAAGCGACGGTGCCGGGGCGGCAGCCGAGGGCAGCAGCGATCTCGGCATCGGGCAGGCCTTCGTAGAAGCGGAGCACGAGCGCAGCCCGTTGGCGGTGGGGGAGGGCGGCGAGCGCGTCGGTCAGCTCGCGGGCGCCGAGCTCGGCGGGCTCGCTCGGGCGGAGGTCGAGGCGCCGGAACCGACGCAGCCGTCGATGGTGGGAGTGGCACACGTTCACCACGCTCCGCCGGAGGTACGCGGTGGGGTCGTCGAGCCGCTCCCAGCGCGGGTGGAGCTTCACGAAGCAGTCCTGCACGAGATCGGTGGCGGTCTCGGGCGAGCCGACGAGCAGGACGGCCAACCGGACCATGGCGGGCTGACGAGCGCGGTACAGGTCGTCGAAGGTCTCCGAGGACCCGGCGCCGACCTGCGCGGGTCGGTCGACCTCGTCGTTCGCCATGATCGCCCTCACTAGCCCACCAGACGCCCCAGCGCCCCGGTTCCTTGCACCAAAGCTTGCGCGAACCAGATGGGCACCGCGAGCGTCATACGGGACATGGATCGTGCGAAGGGCGCCCATGACCTCGAGGCGCGGCTCGTGGAGGGCTACGGGCGGGCGTATCGCACCGCCTACCTGATCATGCGCGACCCGACCGACGCAGAGGAGGCAGTGCAAGAGGCGTTCCTCCGGGTCTGGCGCTTCCGCGACGCGCTGCCCGCCGGCGACGGCATCCAGCCCTGGCTGTACCGCGTGCTGGTGAACACCTGCTACTCGCAGCTCCGCAAGGAGATCCCGCGGCGCGACCGCTCGGCCGGCGACGCCGCGCTCGATGCGATGCCCGCGGTCGGACCGACGCCGGAGGCAGCCGCCACCTCGGCCTCGACCGCCGACGCCGTCATCGATGCGCTGGCCGACCTCCCCGAGCCGCTGCGCGTGCCCGCCGTCCTCCGCTACTGGACCGGGTTGAGCGAGAAGGAGATCGCCGTGGCCATCCGTCGTCGTCCGGGCACGGTGAAGTCGCGACTGCACGAGGCCCGCCGCCGCCTCGCCGCCGACCCCCGGATCGCCGCGCTGGCGCCCACCGCAGTGGAGGAAGCCCGATGATCACCGAAGACGACCTCCGCCGGTTGCTGCAGGACGCGGCCGAATCGATCCCACCGCCCGGCCGGGCGCCCGAGGAGCTGCTGGCCTCCCTCAGCACCCCCACGGTCACGCCCGCCCGTCGCCGGCCGCCGCGGTTGAAGCTCGCCGCGGCGGCCGCTGCGGCCATCGCCACGGTCGCCCTCGTGGCGACCCTGGCCACCGACAGCACGACTAGCGACACGCAGTCCGCCGCCGACCTCGACACGTCTGACGGCAGCGGCGAGCTCACCGAGGCGTCGACGACGACGGTCCCGGTCGGGGCCAAAGACCTGCTCGATTGTGAGGGCTGTTCGGTGGCCAACCCGGTCGCTCCCTCAGCCGTTGACTCCAGCGACGAAGGCGCCGGCCCAGCGACGCCAGCGGTGGGGCAGCCGACCGACAGCGCCAAGGTCATCAAGACCGGGTCGCTCGACCTCGAGGTGCGCGAAGGCGCCTTCGACGGCACCGTCGATCGGATCACGGCTCAGACGATCGGGCTCGGCGGCTACATCGCCGAGTCGACCACGAGCGAGTCGAGCGACTCGCCGAGCGGGACGATCGTCGTGCGGGTCCCCGAGAACAGCTTCGAGACGCTGCTCGCCGACCTGCGGAAGCTGGGCGAGGTGAAGGCGGTGTCGTCCAAGGGCACCGACGTCACCGCGCAGTTCACCGACCTCGAAGCCAGGCTCACCGCGCTGCGCGCCACCCGCGACCGCTTGGCGACGGTGCTGAGCGAGGCCGAGAACGTGCCCGACATCCTCGCGGTGCAGGACCGGATCACCGACGTGCAGGTCCAGATCGAGCAGATCCAGGGCCAGCAGGCCGTGTTGAAGGACCAGACCTCGTTCGGCACGCTGGCCATCACCATCGGCGAGCCCGGCGCCGAGGTCATCAAGGTCGACTCCGAGCCCGACGGCCTGGGCAAGGCCTGGGACGACGCCCGTCGCCGCTTCGGCGACAGCATCGAGGGCATCGTGTCCTGGTCGGGTTCGGCGGCCGTGGTGCTCCTCGTCGGCCTGCTCCTGCTCGCCTTCAGCCGGGTGGCGTGGGTCGGGCTCCGGCGTCGCATGGTCTGAACCACCGGGTAGACCGGGGGGCATGGCTGACCTCGAGTTCTTCTGGGATCCGGTGTGCCCGTGGGCGTGGCTCACGTCGCGGTGGGTGGTCAACGTGGTCGAGGAGCGGCCGATGGACGTCGACTGGCGGTTCATCGCGCTGCGCATCGTCAACAAGGATCGCGACTACGAGACGGAGTTCCGTCCGGGCTACGAGCGGGGCCACACCCGCGGCCTCGAGCTGCTCCGGGTGGCGGCGGCCGTGCGGGAGGAGCTCGGTCGCGACGCGGTGCTCCCGCTCTACACCGTGCTGGGCCGCGTCATCCACCACGAGAAGGGCGCGGAGTCCTTCGACGATCCCGCTGGCATCCAGCGCGTGCTCGAGGAGCTCGGCTATCCGGTGGCGCTCGGCGCGGCCGCCACCTCCACCGACCACGACGAGCTGATCGCGTTCGAGACGCAGGAGGCGCTCGACCGGTGCGGCGGCAACATCGGCACGCCGGTGCTGACCTTCGCCCCGCCCGATGGCCCCAGCTTCTTCGGCCCGGTGATCAACAAGGCGCCCAAGGGGCAGGCGGCGGTCGACCTCTGGGATGCGGTGATCGCTCTCGGGTCCAACCCCCACTTCAGCGAGCTCAAGCGCTCCCTCCGAGGCCGCCCCCAGTTCGACATCTGAGCGGCGCTCACAGGGGTTCGAACTGGGCGGTGAAGTGTCGCAGTGACCGTGGCTCGTCGGTGATGCGGTAGCCGCGCAGGTCACTGGCGTGCCCGGCCACCTCGGCGCACACCTCGATCACGTAGTCGATGTGGCTCTGCGTGTAGGTGCGGCGCGGGACGGCGAGGCGCACGAGGTCGAGGTTGGCCGCCCGCTCCGACCCGTCGGGTTGCCGGCCGAACATCACCGTGCCGATCTCGCACGCCCGGATCCCGCCCACCTCGTACAGCGCCACGGCCACGGCCTGACCGGGGTACTCGAGGGGCGGGACGTGGGGGAGAAGGCCGCGCGCGTCGATGTAGATGGCGTGCCCACCGGTGGGCTGCACGATCGGCATGCCGGCTCGCACCAACCCGTCGCCGAGGTAGCCCGTGGACCGGATGCGGTAGCGGAGGTAGTCGTGGTCGACCACCTCGCGCAGTCCCTGGGCGATCGCCTCCAGGTCGCGGCCGGCCAGGCCGCCGTAGGTGGGGAAGCCCTCGGTGAGGATGAGCAGGTTGCGGCAGCGCTCGGCCAGGTCGTCGTCGTCCATGGCCAGCCACCCGCCGATGTTGGCGAGGCCGTCCTTCTTGGCGCTCATCGTCATGCCGTTGGCGAGCGAGGCCATCTCCCGCACGATGTCGGCCACGTCGCGCCCGGCCTGGCCCGGCTCGCGCTCCCGGATGAACCAGGCGTTCTCGGCGAACCGGCACGCGTCGAGGAACAGCGGCAGCCCGTGCCGATCGCAGATCGCTCGCACGCCGTGCAGGTTCTCCAGCGAGACGGGCTGCCCGCCGCCCGAGTTGTTGGTGACGGTCACGAACACCGCCGGCACGTCCGCGCCGCGGGCGTCGAGCAGCGCGTCGAGGCGCACGAGGTCCATGTTGCCCTTGAACGGGTGCAGGCGAGCTCGGGTCGAGGCCCTCGGGGATCACGAGGTCGACCGCCTCCGCGCTCGGTGGCCTCGACGTTGGCCCGGGTCGTGTCGAAGTGGGTGTTGTTCGGGATCACCTTGCCGGGTCCGCCGATGACGGTGAACAGGATCTTCTCGGCCGCGCGCCCCTGGTGGGTGGGGATCACGTGCGGGAACGGGAACAGCTCCTGCACGGCCTCGAGGAAGCGGAACCACGACGGCGAGCCGGCGTAGCTCTCGTCACCGCGCTGGATGCCGGCCCACTGGTCCCGCGACATCGCGCCCGTGCCCGAGTCGGTCAGCAGGTCGATGAGCACGTCCTCGGAGCGAAGCCCGAACAGGTTGAAGCCCACGCCTCGGAGCGCGGCCTGGCGCTCCTCGACGGTGGTCATCCGCAGCGGCTCCACCGAGTGGATCCGGAACGGCTCGATGATCGTCTCGAACGCCATGCCGCCGATCATTGCCCCTGGCCGTCGTGCGTGGGCCGTGGCAGCGTTCGGGCATGGGAGAGCTCCAACACCTGCCGTCGTCCGCCTCATCCGAAGACCTGGTCGCGGCGCTCCAGTCCGATGGCGGTGTCATCGTCGACGACCTCGCCGAGGGTGATGTGCTCGACCGCTTCGAGGCCGAGCTGCAGCCGTGGCTCGACGCCACCCCGTTCGGCGAGGAGGACTTCGCCGGGCGGGCGACCCGCCGCACCGGCGCCCTCACCGCCCGCTGTCCCGCCTCGCGGGAGCTGCTGCAGCACCCGATGATCCTCGGGGCCGCCACCGGACTCGCTCCTGGCGGACGCCACGACCTTCCACGTCCACCTCACCCAGACCATCGCCATCGGCGGTGGCGAGCCGGCGCAGCCGATCCACCGCGACCAGTGGGCGTTCGACTTCTTCCCGTTCCCTGAGGGCTACGACGTGCAGCTCAACACGATCTGGGCGCTCACCGACTTCACCGAGGCCAACGGCGCGACCGCGCATCGTGCCCGGCAGCAACCGCGGCGACGTGGACCGCCTCGGCGCGTTCGACGCAGCCGACACCGTCCCCGCCGAGATGTCGCGCGGCTCGGTGCTCGTCTACAGCGGCAGCGTCCACCACGGTGGCGGCGCCAACACGACCGACGACGTCCGCATCGGCATCAACCTCACGTACGCGCGGTCGTGGCTGCGCCAGGAGGAGAACCAGTACCTGAGCGTCCCGCTCGAGGTGGCCCGCACGCTGGATGACGACCTCCTCCGCCTCCTCGGGTACGCACGCGGGGCCTACGCCCTCGGCTACGTCGACGACGGCCGAGACCCGCTCGACGTCGTGCGCGACCGCACCGGGTCGTTCCGCTTCGGGGCGGACTGACCGGGCGCCGCTTACCGTGCGTCGGGCGGTTCGGTGAGCTCGCCGGTCGGCACGTCATCGACGCGGCGTTCGCCGTCGGCGATCTCGTTGGACAGCTCGTCCACTCTGGCGATGGTGGCCGGCTGCATCTTGTCCCCCGTGGTCGCGTAGCCCAGGGCACCCTCCGCGAGGCCGATCCGCAGGTTCCCTGGCACCGCGAGGGTGCCGTCCAGATGACCGGCCACGACGTGCTCGATGCCGACGTCGAGGCGCTTGACCATCGAGGTCAGGACGTGCGCGCGCTGCGAACCCGGGAGATCGAAGAGGAAGTCGGTGTCGACCCCGATCGCCCAGAGCTGTCGGTCCAGCTCCTCGCTGAGGTCGGTGGCCGCTTCGACCACGCCCAGGCCCGATCCACCGGCCGCCGTGAAGATCACATCGACGTTCTCATCCGTGTACATCCAGTCGGCGATCTGTCGCGCCACAGCCGGGTGTTGGTACCCGTCGAACTCGCCATCGTTGGTGATCAGCGACGCCACGATCTCGATGTCGGGCCGAGCGGCGCGCGCTCCCTGCTCGAACCCGGCCCGGAAGGGCTCGATCAGGTCCTTGCTCTCGTTGGCACCGATGTAGCCGATGCGCCCGGTCTCGGACTCGAGCGCGGCCGCGGCGCCCACGAGGAACGACCCCTCCTCGTGGGCGAACGCGACGCTCACCCCGTTCTCGATCCGTGGGGGAGAGACGTAGTCGAGGAACACGAAGGTGGTGTCGGGATGCTCGGACGCCACCGCGACCATGTTCTCCCACATCAGGAAGCTGCCCACCACGATGTCGGACTCGGCCGCCAGCTCGCCCTCAATCCGACGGGCGTCCGTGTACGGCGGCTCGAGGACGACGGCCTCCATCCCGTGCTCCTCGGCGGCCCACTCCACCCCTCGGGCGATCAGCTCGTTGAACGCACCGTCGGCGCGCGGCGCGTCGAGGGCCACGGCGAGCTGGCCGGGCGGATCGTCGCTGACGAGGAGCGGATAGGCCGCCAGGCCAGCGAGGAGGGCCGCCGCCGCGACGAGCGCCGCCAGCTGCGAGCGGGACCGACGACGCAGCCGGAGCGCGGCCGCCGCTCGCGCCGCGTCGTCCGCGGTGCTCGCGTCCCGGGCATCGGTTGCCTCGCGGAGGAAGGTGCGCTCGATGTCGGTGAGGCGAAGCCGACTGGTGGACGCCCAGCGCTCGTAGTCGGCGAGCCGGGAGCCGGTCAGGAGGTAGCCGGCGTCGCGGCCGACCGCCTCCCACTCGGCCACCGCCACCGCGAACCGGGCGTGGGTGGCCAGGTCGTCCCGGCTCTCCTCGATCCAGTCGCTCAGCCGCCGCCACTCGGCGAGCAGCGCCTCGTGCGCGACTTCGACGGTCGGGGCGCCGGTGGACGGATCCCGGTCGAGGGCGAGGAGCCGGTAGCGCGCGAACAGGTCGATCGCCGTCTGCAGCGCCACGATGTCGACCTCGAGGGTCGTGAGCTCAGACGCCGGGACGCGGCGGCGGCCCACCACGGACCCTGAGATCGTGGCGATCCGCAGGAACAGCTGGCGGACCGCCTCCTGCTCGGGCCCGTCGAGCCTGGTGAACAGCGACTCGGCGCGCCGTGCCACCGCGGTCCGCACCCCGCCGACGCGCTCGTAGGTCGCCAGGTCGAGCACGGCACCGGTGCGCTCGTCGAACAGCTCGGTGAGGGCGTACTGGAAGAGCGGCAGCGCGTTGGGCTGGCCCGCCACGTCGGCGATCAGCCGGGCGACGAGACGTGGCTCGATCCGCACGTCCATCTGCTGCGCCGGGAGGCTGGCGGCGGCTTCGAGCTCGTCGGGGCCCATCGGCACGACGTGGACGAGGTTGTCGACGAAGAGCGGTCCGAGGAGTGGGTCGGCCAGGGGACGGTCGTAGAAGTCGGCGCGCATCGTCACCAGCACCTGCACCCGGCCGTCCCGGTGCTGCGCAGCGCGGACCAAGGCATCGATGAACGCCTGCGCCTCGTCGGTGTCCGTGAGCGTGTACAGCTCCTCGAACTGGTCGACGACGACGAGCAGCCGCTCGTCGTCCTGGAGCACTCGTCGCGCCGCCTCCACGAGGCCGTCCGCGGCCGACGCGGAGGATGCGGGACCGACGAGGGTGGAGAGCACCCCGTCGAGCTCGGCGAACGGGTGCAGACCGGGTTGCACCACCGCGATGACCGCTTCCCGGATGTCATCGCGCACCCGGGGCAGGAGCCCCGCTTGCACGGCGCTCGACTTCCCCGAGCCGCTCGGGCCGACGACCGCCGTGAACGGCGCCCGGCTCGTCACCCGTTCGGCGAGCTGGTCGACGAGCTGGTCACGGCCGAAGAAGCGGCTGGCGTCGGGCTCCCGGAACGGTCGGAGCCCGAGATAGGGGTTCTCCACCCGGTCGCTCGAGGCCGGTCGTTCGGGGGTGGCCGGTCGAGCGAGGTCGAGGTCGGGGTCCTGCAGGAGGATCTGCTCCTCCAGCCGTCGCAGCCGGGGCGACGGGTCGATGCCCAGCTCGTCGGCCAGGACGGTGCGCATCGCCTGGAAGGCCCGCAGCGCATCCGCCTGCCGACCTGACCGGTAGAGGGCGAGCATCTGCAGGGCGCGCAGCTCTTCACGGTACGGCTGCTCGCGGGCGAGTCGCTCGAGCTCCACTGCAGCTGTCACGTGATCGCCCAGGGCGAGCCGAGCGGTCAGCGCGCTCTCGAGGGCGACGAGGCGAAGCTCCTCGAGTCGGGCGGCGTCCGCTTGCAGGTCGGCATGGTCAGGGAAGTCCTCGAAGGGCCGTCCCCGCCACAGCGCCAGCGCGGCGTCCAGGTCGACGACCGCGCCCCTTGGGTCCCGATCGAGTCGGGTCCGCGCCTCGCTCACCCGCGCTTCGAACTCGAGGGAATCGAGCCCCCGCTGGTCGACGCGGACGCTGTAGCCGGTCCCGTCCCGCTCGATGACCTCGCCGAGGGACTTGCGCAGCTCGGACACGTACGACTGGAGCGTGTGGCGCGCGCTGTCGGGAGGGCTGGCGCCCCAGACCCCGTCGATCAACCGATCGACCGACACGATCGTGTTGGGCTGCGCCAGGAGCAGGGCGAGCACCAGCTGTTGCTTGGGTCCGCCGAGCGCGCGCTCATCCGGCGGCGGACCGCCGACACCAGCCCCGGCGGGCGCCAGGGCCCGCAGTCGCCCGAGCACCTCGAAGCGCACCGCGCCACCGTAGGCACCGGTCGGCGGTGGCGCTGGGACGTCACGATCCGGTCGTCGGAGCATGACCCACAGCGTCTCGTAATCCCGATCGGAAGTCAGTCGGAACGCACCCCTCCGAACCGGTGGGGCAAGGGTTCAATCGGTCCGACCCGGTCCCGAGGGGCCTCCGAGCGCGGTGCCACACGCTCCTCGCAGCCTCGCCGACACGAGCGGGGACGACCCGAGGAGACGCTATGCCCACCAACAGTGACGATCGCTCGATGACCCTCACCCGGACCCGCCGCCTGGTCGCGGTCGCCGCCGGCGTCGCCCTCGGCATCACAGGTGCGTTCGCGGCGGGGAGCGCGCAGCCCGAGCGGACTGCGACCGCATGCCCTGCGACCGAGGCTGACCTCCTGCGGGCCGCCGACGCCGCCCGCATCCTCGAGGCGCAGCGCCCCGACCTGTTCGCGCAGAGCCCGCGTCCGGCGGATCACGACGACCTGCGCCTGGCCGCCGAGTGGGCCCGTCGGCTGTCGGTGCTCGACCCCAGCCGGGCCACCTGCGACGGCGGGTGACCCGCTCGTACGCTCGGCACCCATGCTGATCGGTGAAGGCGTCCAGCTGCGTCCGATCCGCGGGATCGATCTGCCCGCGTTCATCGCCGCACACGTCGACATCAGCAACCGAGGCGCCTTGTGCCGGTCAGCTACTGGGACGCGTTCGAGCTCTCGTACCAGCTGTACGACGAGCGGCACGCCGGTCAGGGGTACACGACCGAGGCGGTGCAGCTCACGGTCGACTACTTGACCGCCACCAAGAAGCAGCACCGGATCCACCTCGTGATCGTCCCCGGGAACGAAGCGAGCGTTCGGGTGGCCGAGAAGTGCGGGTTCGTGCTCGAGGGGAGGGGAGAGGCGCCTTCTTCAACGACGGCCGCAACTACGACGTCCTCCTCTTCTCCCTCCTCCGCACCGACCCGCGCCCCTGGCATTGACTCCTGAGGGTGCTTGATCGAACGGCTGTTCGTAACTACAGTCGTGTCGTTCGCACCCGTCGGGCTGTCACACCCCCTGCGTAGGTTCGGCGCATCCCCCAGATCGACACGCAACGCACGTACGAGGAGACGCCAGGTGGAACAGAACAAGGACAAGCAGAAGGCCCTCGAGCTCAGCCTCGCCGGCATCGAGAAGCAGTTCGGCAAGGGCTCCGTCATGAAGATGGGGGAGAAGGGGTCGATGGAGATCGGCACGGTGCCCACCGGCGCCCTCGCCCTCGACCTCGCCCTGGGCATCGGTGGCCTGCCCCGTGGCCGCGTCACCGAGATCTACGGCCCGGAGTCGTCCGGCAAGTCCACGCTCGCCATGCACGTCGTGGCCGAAGCGCAGCGCACCGGCGGCATCTGCGCCTACATCGACGCTGAGCACGCCATGGACCCGATCTACGCGCGGGCCATCGGCGTCGACGTCGACGAGCTGCTCATCTCGCAGCCCGACACGGGGGAGCAGGCCCTCGAGATCTGCGACATGCTCGTGCGCTCCGGTGCCATCGACGTCGTGGTGATCGACTCGGTCGCCGCCCTCACGCCCCGTGCGGAGATCGAGGGCGACATGGGCGACACCCACGTCGGCCTGCAGGCCCGCCTCATGTCGCAGGCGCTGCGCAAGCTCACCGCCAACCTCAACAAGACCGACACGATCTGCATCTTCATCAACCAGCTGCGGGAGAAGATCGGCGTCATGTTCGGCTGCGTTTTTGGAGGCACGCTGATCACGCTGGCTGACGGCTCGAAGGAGCACATCGAGAAGATCGTGCACCAGAAGCTGCCGGTCGAGGTGCTGTCATATGACCCCGACCTCGGGAGAGTCGTCCCGAAGAAGGTCGTCAACTGGTTCGACAACGGCGAAACCGACGAGTTCCTCCAGTTCACGGTGCCTCATGGGATGGGCAAGGGTCGATCGAAGTTCGCGGTCACTCGGAACCACAAGGTCCGGACGCCGGCTGGCTGGGTTGAGGCCGATGAGCTCAAGGTGGGTGATCGGGTCATGCAGGCGACGACGGATCACCTCTCCGACTTCCAGTGGCAAGTGGTCCTCGGTGGCCTGATGGGCGACGGTGCGTTGTCACCGAGCCAGAACGGGTTGGCCGCTCGCTTCCGGTGGGGTCACGGGGCGAAGCAAGCTGCCTATGGCGACTGGAAGGCATCACTCTTTGCCAACGTCACCGTGTCCCGGACCACAGACGCGAAGGGCGCGGTCTTCCATGACGTGCAGCCGTTGACCGAGCTCGGCGAGCTGCGGGATGCGGTGTACCTCGGCGGTCAGAAGGTGTTGAGCGAGGACTACCTGAAGCTCATCTCCCCGCTGTCCATCGCCATCTGGTACCAGGATGATGGCGAGTTCACGCTTCGTTCGAAGGGTCTCCAGGAACGCACGCGTGGTGGAAGTGGGCGATCCGAGATCTGCGTCCAGGCGATGGAGCCGACGTCTCGCAAGCGGCTGCGAGATCACCTGGCCGCCACTTGGGGCATCGAGGGCAAGCTCATGGAGCGGGGCGCTCGGAAGATGGCCGTCCTGCAGTTCTCCACCGCAGAGACGGCGAAGTTCCACGCACTCGTGGCTCCCTTTGTGCACCCGTCGATGCAGTACAAGCTGCTGCCTCGCTATCAGGGCCGGTTCGCCGTTGATCCCGTCTTCGGTACACCTCGGCACACTCTCGTGCCGGTCCCGATCAAGGCTCTCGAGGTCATCCGTCCGGAGCACGGCAACCATCGGTACGACCTTGAGATCGAGGGCAGCCACAACTATTTCGCCGGCAACGTCATGGTGCACAACTCCCCGGAGACGACGCCGGGTGGTCGGGCGCTGAAGTTCTACAGCTCGGTCCGGCTCGACATCCGGCGCATCGAGTCCATCAAGGACGGCGTCGAGGTGGTCGGCAACCGCACCCGGGTGAAGGTCGTGAAGAACAAGTGCAGTGCGCCGTTCCGCCAAGCGGAGTTCGACATCATGTACGGGCAGGGCATCAGCCGTGAGGGTGGCGTGCTCGACATCGGGGTCGACAACGACATCGTGAAGAAGTCGGGTGCCTGGTACACGTACGAGGGCGAGCAGCTCGGCCAGGGTCGGGAGAACGCCAAGCAGTTCCTCCAGGACAACGCCGAGATCATGATCGAGATCTCCGAGCGGATCCGCACGGAGATGGGCATCGGGCTCGAGCCTGAGCCCGCCGAGGGCGCCGTGACTGGCGGCGTGGTCGAGCTCGACCCCGACGACCAGCCCATCTCGCTCGACGACTAGGCCCACACGCAGGGACGATCCCCGATTCCGACCGCAGAAACGGAAGAACCGGAGGAAGGGATCGTCCCAGTGTCCGTCGAACCCTTTCGCAGGCGGCTGAGCCCAAGCGCTCGTCTGGGGCCGCCCCGAAACATGGGGACCACATCGATGGAGCAGCTCAAGGTTTCGACGAAGTCGAACCCGAACTCCGTGGCCGGGGCGATGGCGGGTGTGCTGCGTCAGCAGGGCATCGTCGAAGTGCAGGTCGTCGGAGCGGGCGCGCTCAACCAGGCCATCAAGGCCGTCGCGATCGCGCGTGGCTACGTGGCCGCCGGCGGCATCGACCTCGTGTGCGTCCCGACCTTCGCCGACATCGAGATCGACGGCGAGCGGCGCACGGCCATCCGGCTCGTGATCGAGGACCGCCTGCGCCGGCCGATCGACGCGCACGCCATCCCTGACGGTGCCCTCGAGGAGTTCGTGGCCCGCGAGGTGGCGCAGGACGGCGATCCCGCGCCGCAGGCGAGCGGCCACCGCCTGAACTAGCTCGGGCTGCAGGCCTTCGGTCGGTCGTCAGTAGCCTGTCGCCGTGACCGAGCCCCGCCGCTTCTTCCTGCGCACCTTCGGGTGCCAGATGAACGAGCACGACTCCGAGCGGATCGCGGGCCTCCTGCAAGCCGACGGGCTCGTCGAGACCGACAGCGTGGAGGATGCCGACGTCGTCGTCCTCAACACGTGCTGCATCCGCGAGAACGCCGACAACAAGCTCTACGGCACGCTCGGCCACCTGAAGTCCGTGAAGGATCGCAAGCCGGGCATGCAGCTCATGGTGGCCGGCTGCCTCGCCCAGAAGGACCGCGAGACCGTCACCGACCGGGCGCCCTACGTCGACGTGGTGCTGGGCACGCACAACGTGCACCGAGCGGCCGCCCTGCTGCACGAGGCCCAGGACGCCGGCCACTCCATCGTGGAGATCCTGGAGGAGACGGTCGCCGAGGACCACGACGCCTTCCCGTCTGCCCTACCGGTGCGGCGAGAGGTCCCATGGTCGGGGTGGGTGACGATCCAGATCGGCTGTGACAACGCCTGCGCCTTCTGCATCGTGCCGGCGGTGCGCGGCAAGGAGATCAGCCGGCCGCTCGGCCAGATCGTCGAGGAGGTGCGCGAGGCCGCCGAGCTCGGGGTCACGGAGATCACCCTGCTCGGCCAGAACGTGAACAGCTACGGCCGCGACCTCGCGCTGGCCGCGCGCCAAGCCGGCGGTGACGAGCGCATCCGCCCGCTGTTCGATCGCCTGCTCCGCGAGGTCGGGGCCATCGACGGCATCCGACGGGTCCGGTACACGAGCCCGCACCCGAAGGATCTCAGCCCGGAGACCATCGCCGCGATGGCCGAGACGCCGTCCGTGGTCGAGCACCTCCACCTGCCGCTGCAGTCGGGGAGCGACCGCGTGCTCGCCGCCATGCACCGGGGCTACACGGCCCGCCGGTACCTCGAGCGGCTGGCCGACGCGCGGGCCGCCATCGACGATCTCGCGGTCACCACCGATGTCATCGTCGGCTTCCCCGGTGAGACCGACGACGACTTCGAGCGCACCCTCGAGGTGGTCGCGGAGGCTGCCTACGACAGCGCCTACACCTTCATCTACAGCCCGCGCCCCGGCACCGAGGCGGCCGAGCGCGTCGAGCGGTTCGTCCCCGCCGAGGTGGTGGCCGAGCGGTTCGAACGGCTCCGGATCGTGGTCGAGCGGTCGGGCCTGGCCAAGCACGAGGCCCGCGTGGGCCGCATCGAGGAGGTGCTGGTGGAGGGCCCGTCGCGGAAGGACGCCTCCGTGCTCTCGGGCCGCACCCGTCAGAACAAGCTCGTGCACTTCGCATCCGACCCGATCCGCCCCGGCAGCTACGCCACGGTCCGGGTGACGGGCGCGGCACCCCACCACCTCCGCGGCGAGCTGGAGGCGGTCACCCGAGGCGCAGCCCACAAGACGCGGCTGCCCCTCCTCATCGGTTGATCACGATCACCGAGGAGCCCTACGAAGGCCGTCTGGCCGCCGCCTTCGTGCAGCTGCTGCTGGTCGACCTGAACGAGCGGTACGCGGGCTACGTCAGCCCTGACGCGCCGACCGATGCGGACTACCTCTCGGAGGTCACCCCCGAGATGGTCCGCGCGCCGCGCGGCACCTTCCTCGTCGCCTGGCTCGACGGGGAGCCGGTCGGGTGCGGCGCGCTGAAGCCCCTGAAGCACGATCCGACCGCCGCCGAGATCAAGCGGATGTACACGGCGCCCGCCGCCCGACGGCGCGGGATCAGCCGGCGGCTGCTCACTCGGCTGGAGGACGCCGCGTCCGACCTCGGCTATCGGCGCATCCAGCTCGAGACCGGCACCGCCCAACCCGAGGCGATCGCGCTGTACGAGTCGGCAGGATGGCACCGGATCGAGCCGTACGGGATGTACAAGGACGCGGTCGACTCGGTGTGCTTCGCCAAAGACGTCGGTCAGCCGTCGCCATGACCGGCCGCCACGCCGTGTTGGTGGGCGCCACCGCGTCGGGCAAGTCGGCCCTGGCCCTCGAGCTCGGTCGCCGAGACCGGACCTGGGAGCTCGTCTCCGCCGACTCGATGCAGGTCTACCGGGGGATGGACATCGGGACCGCCAAGCCGACGGCCGCCGAGCAGGCCGAGGTGCCTCACCACCTGCTCGACCGGCTCGAGCCGTGGGAAGACGGCACGGTGGCGTGGTTCCAGCGCGAGGCCCGCGCGGCCATCGCGGGCATCGAGGCGCGCGGCCACCGCGCCCTGCTGGTCGGCGGGACGGCGCTCTACGTGCAGGCGGTGGTGGACGAGCTGGACATCCCCGGGCAGTACCCGGAGATGCGCGGCATCCTCGAGGGGGATCCCGACACGCCGGCGCTCTACGAGCACCTGCAGGAGCTCGATCCCGAGGCGGCGGCCCGCATGGAGCCGACGAACCGGCGGCGCATCGTCCGCGCCCTCGAGGTGACGCTCGGCAGTGGGCGGCGGTTCTCGACGCTACGGGCCCGGGCTCGATGCCCACCCGCCGACGTCGTTCACGATGGTGGGGATGCGGCGCGAGACCACCGACCTGCGGGCGCGGATCGCGGCCCGGTACGACGCGCAGATGGCCGCCGGGTTCCTCGACGAGGTGCGGCGACTCCGTGATCACCCGAGGGGCATCTCGCGCACGGCCGCGCAAGCCCTCGGCTACAAGGAGCTGCTCGCCCACCTGGCCGGTGAGGCCACCGTGGACGAGGCGCTCGACCTGGCCGTGCGGCGCACGGGCCGCTTCGCGCGGCGCCAGTGGGCCTGGTTCCGGCGCGACCCGAGGATCACCTGGCTCGATGCGGTGGGCGACGACGCCAACCTCCTCGTGGACGCGCTGGGCACCGCCGTAGGCTGACCAGCGCATGCGCCTCACCAAGCACCACGGCTTGGGCAACGACTTCCTCGTCCTGCTCGACCTCGACGGCGTCCAGCCCGTGACGCCCGAGCAGGCTGTCGCGCTCTGTGACCGGCGCACGGGTCTCGGCGCCGACGGGATCCTCCGCGCCACCGGGGGAACTGCCGGCGCCGACGTCACCATGCAGCTCCTGAACGCCGATGGCTCGATCGCCGAGATGAGCGGCAACGGGATCCGGTGCCTCGCCCAGGCCGTGTTCCAGGCGGGGATGGCGACGCCACCCGTGTTGCGAGTCGCCACGGATGCGGGGCTTCGCACCGTGCGTGTGATCGGTCGCGCCGGCACCTCCACGCATCGGATGAGCGCGGAGATGGGTCAGGCCAAGGTCGTCGGTGCGGAACCCGAGTGGGTCGAGGGCGACGTGCTCCGCGCCGCCCGGGTCGATGTCGGCAACCCGCACGTGGTGCTCCACTGGGGCGGGTCCCCCCTGCCCGCCATCGGTGAGCTGGTCGAGATCGGGGCTCGGATCGACGGGGCGACGCCCGGCGGGATCAACGTGGAGATCATCCGGCCCAGCTCCACCGCCGGCGCGCTCGACATGGTCGTCTACGAGCGCGGCGTCGGTCCCACCCAGGCGTGCGGCACCGGCGCCTGCGCCGCGGTGGCTGCCGCCCACGAGTGGGAGCTGTGCGGTCCCAACACGACGGTGCACATGCCTGGCGGCCCGGGCGAGGTCACCCTCGGCGACCCCGTGCTCCTCACGGGCGACACCACGTCGGTCGCCATCCTCGACACGCCGTGGCCGTGAGCGGAGAGGCGCCCCGTTGTCCCTGATCGAACGCACCTTCCGGGAGAAGATCGTCCTGGTGGGCGTCACCCTGCCGCCGGCCACCGCCGAGGACACCGAGGCCGGGCTCGACGAGCTCTCCCTGCTGGTCGACACGGCCGGCGCCGACGAGGTGGCGCGCCTCGTGCAGCGCCGCGCCGCTCCTGATCCGCCCACCTACATCGGCAAGGGCAAGGTGGACGAGCTGCGCGAGCTCGCCCTCGAGACCGACTGCGACACGGTGGTGTTCGACAACGAGCTCACGCCGGCTCAGCAGCGCAACCTCGAGAAGCTCCTGGGCCGCACGGCGATCGATCGCACCGCGGTGATCCTCGACATCTTCGCCCAGAACGCCCACAGCCAGGAGGGCAAGGCGCAGGTCGAGCTGGCGCTCCTGCGCTACCGGCTGCCGCGCATCCGCGGCAAGGGCACCGCGCTGTCGCAGCAGGGCGGCGGCGCGTCCGCGGGCGGCGCCCAGATCGGCACCCGCGGCCCGGGCGAGACCCAGCTCGAGGTCGACCGTCGCCGCATCCAGCGGCGGATCCACAAGCTCGAGGCTGAGCTGCGCGATGTCGCCAAGCACCGCGCGACCCAGCGCAAGGCGCAGCACCGGGCCCGCACCCAGCGCGTCGCCATCGTCGGCTACACGAACGCCGGCAAGTCCACGTTGCTCAACCGGCTCACGGACGCGGGTGTTCTGGTGGAGGACCGGCTCTTCGCCACCCTCGACGCCACGACCCGCCGCCTCGACCTCCCGGGCGGCGAGAAGGTGCTCCTCACCGACACGGTGGGCTTCATCCGCAAGCTGCCCCACCAGCTGGTGGAGGCCTTCAAGTCCACCCTGTCGGTGGCCGCCGACGCCGACCTGCTCGTGCACGTGGTCGACTCGTCGGCCCTCGATCCTGAGGGCAACATCGACGCGGTGCGGACGGTGCTGCGCGAGATCGACGCCGACGAGGTGCCGGTGCTGTACGCGTTCAACAAGTCCGACCTGGCGCCGAGCGACGCCGTCGCGGCTGGCCAAGGTCAACGAGGGGTCGGTCGCCTTCAGCGCCACCACCGGCGAAGGCGTCGAGGACCTCCTGCTCACGATCGCCGCTCGCTTGCGGGCGCTGGGCAACGTGGTCGAGCTCTCGATCCCGTACGACCGCGGTGACGTGCTGGCCGCGGTGCACCGTGAGGGCGAGGTGCTCAGCGAGCAGGCCGACGACGACACGATGCGGTTGCGCGTGCGGCTCGACGACGCATCGCTCGGCCAGTTCGTCGAGTACGTGGTCGCCTGACATGGGCGAACCGTTCGTCCCGCCTCCGTATCCCTACGACCGGCTTGACGAGCTGAAGGCACTGGGCAGCGCGCTCCCCGGCGGCCTGGTCGACCTGTCGATCGGCACGCCGTGCGACCCGCCGCCGGCGGTGGTGCTCGAGGCCCTGGCCGGCTCGGGGGCCGAGCGCGGCTATCCACCTTCGATCGGCTCGGCCGCGTACCGGGAGGGAGCAGCCGCGTGGATGGAGCGACGGCTGGCCGTCACCGTGGACCCCGCGCGGGTCGCGGCCTGCGTGGGGACCAAGGAGCTGGTCGCGGGCATCCCGCAATGGCTGCGCCTGCGTCGACCCGGCCTCGACACCGTCCTCTACCCAGCGGTCAGCTACCCCACCTACGCCATGGGGGCGACGCTCGCCGGGTGCCGGGCGGTGCCGTACCTCGACCTCGGCGCCATCGACGAGCAGGACGCGGCCCGCGCTCTCTGCCTCTGGGTCAACGTGCCGGGCAACCCTACGGGAGCGCTCGGCGACCTGGGAGCGGCGGCGGCGTGGGGACGGGATCACGGCGTGCCGGTGCTCTCCGACGAGTGCTACGTCGAGTTCACCTGGGACGGGCCGGGTCGCACGATCCTCGAGCACGGCCTCGACGGCGTGCTGGCGGTGCACTCGTTGTCGAAGCGCTCGAACCTGGCCGGCGCCCGCGCCGGCTTCTACGCCGGCGATGCGGCGCTGGTGTCGTACCTGTCGGAGGTGCGCAAGCACGCCGGCTTCATGGTGCCCGGCCCGGTGCAGGCGGCCGCGGTGGCGGCGTGGGGCGACGACGGGCACGTCGACGAGCAGCGCGCTCGGTACCTCGGTCGCCTGGATGCGATGGCCAAGGCGCTGGCCACGGTCGGCGTCGACGCCCCGCGCCCCGCTGGCGCGTTCTACCTCTGGGCGCCCGCCCCCGACGGCGACGCGTGGGCGCTGGCGCGCCGGCTCGCGGAGCAAGGCGGCGTCCTCGTGTCGCCCGGCGAGTTCTACGGCCCTGATGGGGCCGGCCATGTGCGCGTGGCCGTGGTGCAGCCCGACGACCGCATCGCGCTCGTGGCTGACCGGCTGGCGTCGGCGAGCTAGCCGGAGCCGAGCCCGCGTGGGCCACCACGGCGGTCGCGGCGCGAGCGGCTGGCGCCCACGACCGAGTCCTTCACGGCGGAGGCGGCGCGCCGCAGCTGGTCGCCGGTCACCACGGGGCGGTTGGCGGCGGCCTCGGTGCTGGCGACGGCCTGCTCCACGAGGTTGGCCATGGCCTGCAGCTGACGGCTCAGGTCGTCGAACTCGTCGTCGAGTCGCTGCTCGAGGCGGTTCCACGCGGCTTGCGCGGCGCCCATCACCGCACCGGCCTCGAACCCTCCGACGCGGGACCCGCCGGCGCCCGGGCCCGCCTGTGCGCCGGCTTCCGCGACGACCGCGCGGAGGGTCGAGAGTCGCCCGTCGATCAACCGGAGCGCGCCGGCCAGGGCGACGTCGGTGTGGAGCGTGAGGCGCTCGCGGAGGTCATCGGCGATGTCGGGCAGCCGTCCGCTGAGCGACTGCACGGCTTCGGCGATCGAGTTGAGGACGTCGAGGGTGAGGGCCAGGTCTTCACGCACCGGCTCGAGGCCGACGGACGCAGGCTCCGGGCCGGGCGCTCCCGGCGGCGGGGGGATCGGTGCCGGCAGGGCCAGGATCTGCCGTTCCAGCGCGTCGAGGCGCTGCGCCGCCGCGACGGCGTCCTGGCTGCGCCGGAGCTCCGCTTCCGCGAACTGGCCGAGGAGCTCGGTGTGGGTGGCGGCGATGGCGGCGACGGCCCCTGCCACGGTGTCGAGCTTCACGCCCAGCTCCGCCAGCGCGTCAACGGAGTCGCCGTCGGCAGCCGGCTGCTCCTCCTTCGCCATCGGCTAGTTGGACCCGTGGAGCGCGGCGTTGAGCTCGACGGTGCCGCCCTGGCGGTGCCGCACCTCGACCACACCGGTCGTGCTGTTGCGGATGAACAGCAGGTTGCTCTGGCCGCCCAGCTCCTTGGCCTTCGACACGGTGCCGTCGGGCAGGGTGACGCGCGTGCCGGCCGTGACGTAGAGCCCCGCCTCCACCACGCAGTCGTCGCCCAGTGAGATGCCGATGCCGCCGTTGGCACCGATGAGGCAGCGGCGCCCGATCCGCACCACTGCGGTCCCGCCGCCGGACAGCGTGCCCATGATCGACGCGCCGCCTCCGAGGTCGGAGCCCTCGTCGATGACGACACCCTGCGTGATGCGCCCTTCGACCATGGCGGTGCCGAGGGTGCCGGCGTTGAAGTTCACGTGCCCCTCGTGCATCACCGTGGTTCCCTCTGCGAGGTGGGCACCGAGCCGCACGCGGCTGGCGTCGGCGATCCTCACCCCAGAGGGCACGACGTAGTCGAGCATCCGAGGGAACTTGTCGAGCGAGTGCACCAGGAGAGGCGTGCCGGCCGCCCGGGCTCGCAGCTGGGCGGTGGGGAGGTCCTCGACCGCCACGGGACCGAGCTGGGTCCAGGCCACGGTGGGGAGGTGGCCGAAGATGCCGTCGAGGTTGATGGTGTTCGGCTGCACGAGTCGGTGCGACAGCAGGTGCAGGCGCAGGTAGACGTCGCTCGTGTCGAGCGGAGGGGCCTGGAGGTCGGCGATGGTGGTGACGACCGCCCGCGTGTTCACGTTGCGGAGCTCGTCGGCGCCGATCGCCCGCTGGGCGCTGGCCCCGAAGGCGTCCTCGAAGGCGCCGGCGCTGAGCGGCTCGGTGCCCGTCGTCCCGCCGCCGTCCGTGCGCTCCGGTCGCACGAACCACGTGTCGAGCACGTGCCCATCGGCGGCGAAGGTGGCGAGACCGACCCCGTGGGCGCCGCCGGTGGAGGGAACGATGTCGGTCACGGCGACCCACCGTACCTAGCGTGGGGCCGTGGCCGAACCCGACCTGCTCGCTCGCACCGCCTCGCTGGTGGCGATCCCGTCGGAGAGCCACGCCGAGGCGACCCTCACCGACCACATCGAGGACGCGCTGCGGGAGCTGTCGCACCTCGAGGTGGAGCGGGTCGGGGCCAACCTCGTGGCCCGCACGCAGCTGGGCGCGCGACGCGCGTGGTGCTCGCCGGCCACACGGACACGGTGCCGGCCAACGGCAACGCCGAGCCCCGCGTCGACGGTGACGTGCTGTGGGGCCTCGGCGCGGCCGACATGAAGGGCGGGCTGGCCGTGATGCTGACGCTGGCAGAGCAGGTGCCGGCGCCAGGGGTCGACGTGACCTACGTGTTCTACGCAGGGGAGGAGGTCACCGCTGAGCACAACGGCCTCGCCCACCTGCTCCGCGATCGGCCCGACCTCCTCGACGGCGATGTGGCGATCCTCGGGGAGCCGACCGACGGCGAGCTGGAGGCGGGCTGCCAGGGCACCCTCCGCCTCGAGGTGACGCTCCGAGGGCAGCGGGCCCACACCGCCCGCCCGTGGATGGGTCGCAACGCCATCCACCGGATGGGCGCCCTGCTTCGCCTCGTGGAGGGCTTCGAGGAACGCCAGCCGGTGATCCAGGGCTGCCAGTACCGCGAGGCGCTCCAGGCGGTGCTGGTGCGCGGTGGGGTGGCGGGCAACGTGGTGCCCGACGAGGCCACCGTCACCCTCAACCGCCGCTTCGCGCCGGATCGCACCGAGGAGGAGGCTGCCGACGAGGTGCGAGCCCTGCTCGCCCCGGTGCTCGAGGACGGCGACGACGTGCGCGTGGTCGACAGCGCCCCGGCCGCCGCCCCGGGCCTCGACAACCCGATCCTGCGGGCACTCGTCGATGACCACCAGCTGACCGTGACGGCCAAGCTGGGCTGGACCGACGTGGCGCGCTTCGCGGCGATCGGCGTGCCGGCCTGCAACCTCGGCCCGGGCGACGCCACCCTGGCCCACACCGCCGAGGAGCGCGTCGACCGGGCGTCGCTCGACCGCGCCTACCAGGTGCTCCACGCCGTGCTCACCGCGCCGCCCGCCCCGTAGGGACGCGCCGGAGGGTCAGGCGAGGGAGGCCGTGAGCGTGATGGTGGTGCCGGTGAGGGCCTGACTGACCGGGCAGCCGGTCTTGGCGGTCTCGGCGGCGGCGACGAAGTCGTCCTCGCTCATGCCTGGAACGGTGCCGCGCACGGTCAGGTGGATGCCGGTGATCCCCTCGCCGGGCTGGAACGTGACGTCTGCCTTGGTCTCGAGGGTGTCGGGCGGGGTCCCCGCCTTGTCGAGCCCGTTCGACAGCGCCATCGAGAAGCACGACGAGTGGGCGGCGGCGATCAGCTCCTCGGGGCTCGTGCGGCCGGCCGGGTCCTCCGCGCGCGACGCCCAGGTGACGTCGAACCCGCCGAGGCCCGACGACTCGAGCTCGACGCGCCCGGCGCCCTCCATGAGGGATCCGTGCCAGGTGGTGGTGGCGGAACGGGTGGTGGCCATCGCGGACCTCGCTTCGTTGGGGGACGAGTGGTGATCGCCACCGTAGGCCACAACGTCTGTGGTCGATTTCGTCCGCATGGCGAGCGTTTTCGACCACAGACGTTGTGACCTAGGAGTCGCCGATGTCGGCCAGGTGCCAGGCGGTGGCCGCGGTGGCGGTGGCGCTGGCGAGCAGGGCGCCGACCGCGAGGGCGACCAGCCACCCCGGTGGGTCCTCGGGGGGCGCGGAGGGCTGCGTGGGGGTGAACGGGGCGGCGGCGACCTCCGGGACGCTCACCTGGGGGGTCGTCGTGGTCTGGCCCGGGGCCGTGGTGGTCGGGGCGCCGCTGGTCGACGTGACCGCGGGGGCGGTGGAGACGGTGGTGCTGCTCGTGGACGTGGTGCTGTTGCCGGGTGCGGCGCCGACGGCGCGGCCCAGGTCGACCCGCCCGACGCCGAACTGGTCGTCCCGGCCCGCCGGCCCGAGGTCCTGGGCGGTGGCGAGGAGCCGATCGACGGCCTCCTGCGGGGTGCGCCCGGTGCTGAGCAGCACCGCCAGCGCGCCGGCCACGTGGGGGGCGGCCATCGACGTGCCCGCCAGGCAGGCGTACTCGTCGTGGTGCCCGCTCACCCAGTACGCGGACAGGACGCCCTTCGGGGTGCCGCCGGTGGCGCAGTCGGAGGCCGCCGTCTCGCCTTCGCCGCCGGGTGCTGCGATCGGCCAGCGGGCGCTGCGCAGCAGGCTCGAGCTGGCGCTGGAGTAGGAGGCGCGAGCGTCGGTGCGGGTGGTGGCGCTGACGACGACGGCGTGCTCGTCGGCGAACCCGGCCGGCACCATCGAGTCGTTGCCGGCTGCGATCACGGGGATGGCACCGACGCTCCACGCGTACTCCACGGCGTCGCAGAACGCGCACCCGAGCACTCCCTGGACCATGCCGCCCCCGAGCGACAGGTTGATGACGTCGGCGCCGTGGTCGGCCGCCCACCGGATCCCGGCCGCCACGTCATCGGCTGAGCCGGTGGCGGAGCACCCGCCGCTGTCGCAGCTGTTGGCGAGGACCCGAACGGCCATCAGGTCGGCGTCGGGCGCCACCCCGGCGATGCCGCGGCCGTTGTCCGTGGTGGCGAGGGCGATGCCGGCCACGTGGGAGCCGTGCCCGTTGTCGTCCTGCGCGTTGCCCGCGCACGCGTTGGCGTTCCCGTTGGAGCCGATGCAGCTGATCTGCGTCACGACCTTGTCGGCGAGGTCCTCGTGCTCGAGGTCGACCCCCGAGTCGACCACGGCGATGGTGACCCCGTCGCCGGTGGCGCGTCGCCACGCGTTCGGCGCGTCGATCCGCTCGAGGCCCCACTGCAGGCCTTGCTCGAACACCGGGTCGTCCGGGGTGTCGGCGCCCGCACCCGCCGGCGGGCTCGTCATCAGTCCCCCGACGGCGAGCGCGCCGAGCGCGAGCAGGCATCGGGCGGACCGGGACATCCGCCCATCATCGCCCGGATGCGCACCTCACATGCGGCGCAGGACCGTGACGACCTTGCCGTAGATCGTGACGTCGTCGGCGTCGAACTCCATCGGCGACAGGCGCGCGTTGGAGGGCAACAGGGTGATGGTGCCGCTCTTGCGTCGGTAGGTCTTCACGGTGGCCTCGTCGCCGGGGATGCCGGCCACCACGATGTCGCCGTTGTCGGCGGTGCCCTGGGCGCGGCAGACGACGTAGTCGCCGTCGACGATGGCGGCCTCGACCATCGAGTCGCCGCGGACGCGGAGCATGAAGAGGTCGCCCTCACCGGTGAAGTCGGCCGGGAGGGGGAGCGTCTCCTCGATGTTCTCCTGGGCGAGGACGTCCGTGCCGGCGGCGACGTCGCCGACGAGGGGGACGTGGCGCACGGGGCGCCGCTCCACCGGAGCGCCAGAGGTGGCGTCGAAGCGGACCTCGATCGCACGCGGCTTGGTGGGGTCGCGCCGCAGGAACCCCAGCTTCTGCAGGGTGGCGAGGTGGGCGTGCACGGTGGACGGGCGACGTGAGCCCGACCGCCGTCGCCGATCTCCCGGACCGACGGCGGGAAGCCGCGCTCGCGCTGGAACTGCTCGATGACCTCGAGGACCTCCCGCTGGCGGGGGGTGAGGATGACGTCAGGCATGGGGGACCTCCGGGGCCGTACAGATGTTCGGCACGGTACCGCCGGCATCGGGACAAGGCAAGAACACTCGTTCGCCGCACGTCCGTTCGATCTGCCCCTTGACGTCGAACGGGCGTTCGTGGCTATCCTGGAGGCACAGCGAACAGGCGTTCCCGGAACACCCGTTCACCGGATCGACTGTCACACCCTCTGAGGAGACTCCTCCGCATGGCCTCCACCGCCCTCCAGATCACCCCCCTCCGCCTCCAGCCCACCACGGTCCCGCCGGGTCCCGGGCGCCCGAGCCGCCCGCCCCTGCGCGTGCTGCAGGGCGGCCGGGCCCCGTCTCGGGTCGCCCAGCAGGCGATCTACCGCCGGCGCCGGGTGCTGGTGGCGGTCGTCGCCGCGGTCGTCCTGGCCGCCACCTTCCTCCTGGCCAGCGCTGCCGTGGCCAGGATCGCCGGCGGTGCCCCCTCCGCCGCCGGCGGCTCCTCGCCCACCTCGGCCGCCGCCTCGAGCGCGGCCGGGGTGGCCGCGGCGCCCACCGTCGTCGTGCAGCCCGGCGACACCCTCTGGTCGATCGCCGCGGCCGTCGCCCCCGAGGTCGACGTGCGCATCACCGTCGACCGGCTCGTCGCCCTCAACGGCAGCTCACCGATCGTCGCCGGCCAGGAGCTCGTGCTTCCCGCGGCCTGAGGCCAGGAGCGTTGGCTGAGAGGCCGGTAGCGTGCTCCGAGTGCGATGTCCTGGCTGTGGCTCCTTCGACGACAAGGTCGTCGACTCGCGCCAAGCCGACGACGGCTCGTCGATCCGCCGTCGCCGCGCGTGCATCGAGTGCGGACGTCGCTTCACCACGTTCGAGCGGGTGGAGGAGACGCCGCTGCAGGTGGTGAAGCGCTCAGGTGACCGCGAGCCGTTCGACCGGGAGAAGGTCGCCATCGGCATCCGCCTGGCCGCCAAGGGCCGCCCCATCGAAGCCGATGGTGGCGTCGCCCTCGACGAGCTGATCTCGGCGGTGGAGGACGCCATCCGCCTCGACGGCGGCACCGAGGTACCCACCGAGGCGGTGGGTCGTGCCGTGCTGGAGCGGCTCCGCGAGGTCGATCCGGTGGCGGCCGTGCGCTTCGCCAGCGTCTACCTCGGGTTCGACGACCTCAGCGACTTCGAGCGCGAGATCACCCTGCTCGCCAAGCGCACCGAGCCCAAGCGCCACTAGCGGCCGCGGCCGTCAGCGCGAGCGGACCCAGCGCCCGAGGAGCTCGCCGTCGGCTTCGAGCAGGCGGGCGAGCTCGAACGGACGTGGGTCGGAGCAGCGGGCCACGGCTGCCGCGACCTTCGTCGCCGGAGACCAGCAGGGGTGAGACCGTGAGGGCCCACTCGTCGATGAGGTCGTGGGCGATGAGGTCGCCGTTCAGGGAGGGCCCGCCCTCGCAGGTGACGACGGCTGCCCCGTCGGCGCGCAGGTGGGCCAGCGCCGCCACCAGGTCGACCTCGTCGGTGCCGAGGGTGAGCACCTCGGCGACGTCCGCCAGCGCGACGACCCGTTCCTGCGGCGCCGCCTCGTGGGTGACCACGTAGGGGCGGTGGCTCGGATCGCTGAACACGCGCGCGCCGGGGTCGAGGTCGAGCGACCGGGTGACGATCGCCAGCCGAGGCCGCCCCGCTTGCTGTCGCTCGCGTCGAACGGCCTGGATCGCCTCGGACGCTCGTGGCGGGCCGTAGTCCTCCGCGCGGACGGTGCCGGCCCCCACCAGGATGACGTCGGCGACGTGACGGAGCGCGAAGAACATCGCTCGGTCGGCGGGTCCGCCGAGGCCTCCGCTGCGCTCGGCGATCGTGATCGCCCCGTCGAGCGATGCGACCATGTTGACCAGCAGCCACGGGCGATCCGGCGGGGTAGGCCGCTCCTCGGTGGCGACGAGGGCATCGATGTCGTCCACCTCTCCGGGATCGGGCCACAACCGTCGCATGCGGGGCAACCTAGTGGTGGCAGGCTGAGGGTCGATGTCCTCCACCCACCCGGGCACCCACCACCACATCGCGCACCCGCACGCCGAACCGCACCGGTCCAACCGGTCGGGTTGGCTGCGCGCGGCGGTGCTCGGCGCCAACGACGGCGTGGTGTCCACCGCGTGCCTTGATCGTCGGCGTCGCGGGTGCCGGAGCCGCCTTCGCGGCGGTGCGCACGGCGGGCATCGCCGCACTCGCGGCCGGCGCGCTGTCGATGGCGGTGGGGGAGTACGTGTCCGTCGCGTCGCAGCGCGACGTGGAGCAGGCCGACCTGCGCATCGAGAGCCAGGCCCTCGACGAGCACCCGGTCGCGGAGCTGCGAGAGCTGGCCCAGATCTGGGAGGCGCGGGGCCTCGAGAAGGACCTGGCCATGCGGGTGGCCGAGCAGCTGACCGCGGACGACGCGCTGGCCGCCCACGCGCGCGATGAGCTCGGCCTCACGCCCGACACCGCCGCCCGACCCGTCCAGGCGGCAGCCACCTCGGCGGTGGCCTTCGTCGCTGGGCGCCCTCGTCCCGCTGCTGACGTTCCTGGTGGCGCCCGATGACGGTCGGTCCGCGGTGGTCGTGGCCGCCGCGCGTGGTCGCGCTCGTGGGCCTCGGCGCGATCGGCGCGGCCCTCGGCGCCGCCAGCCGGCTCCGGGCCATGGCCAGGGTGGGGCTGGGTGGCGCGGTGGCGATGGGGATCACCGTGCTCATCGGGGAGCTCACCGGCGCCGCGCTCGGGTAGGGCTGGCAGGATGGCGCCATGACGATCGCTGAGCCGGCACCGGCTGTGACCGACGCCGCCACCCGCACCGCCTACCGCACGTGCCCGTTGTGCGAGGCGAGCTGCGGGCTCGAGATCACCCTCCGCCCGACGCCGACGGGGGAGGAGGTCGTGCGCATCCGCGGCGACCGCGAGGACGTCTTCAGCCACGGGTACATCTGCCCCAAGGGCTCGACGCTCAAGCAGCTGCACGAGGATCCCGACCGACTGAAGCGCCCGCTGGTGAAGCGCGACGGCGTCTTCGTCGAGGTGAGCTGGGACGAGGCCTTCGCGGAGGTAGAACGACGCCTGCTCCCGGTGTTGGAGGAGCACGGGCGCGACGCGTGTGCCGTGTACGTCGGCAACCCGAACGCCCACAACCTGGCCGGGCTCCTCTACAACCGCCCCCTGCTCCGGGCCCTCGGCTCCACGAACATCTTCTCGGCGTCGACCGTCGACCAGCGACCGAAGGAGATCTCGGCCGCGCTGATGTTCGGCGGCGGCCTGAACGTGCCGGTGCCCGACGTCGACCGCACCGACCACCTCTTGATGCTGGGGGCCAACCCGTTCGCGTCGAACGGCTCGCTGGCGACGGCCCCCGACTGGCCCGGCCGCCTCGAGCGCCTCGTGGAGCGCGGCGGAACCCTCGTGGTCGTCGACCCGCGCCGGTCGCGCACCGCCGAGATGGCCTCGGAGTGGGTGGCCGTCCGCCCGGGGGCCGACGCCTACCTGCTGATGGCGATGGTGCAGGTCATCACCACCGAGGGTCTTGTCGACCTCGGCGCGTGTGCGGAGCTGGTCACCGGGCTCGACCAGGTCGTGTCGCTGGCGGCGCCGTTCACGCCGGAGGCCGTGGCCCACGCCACCGGCATCGAGGCCGACACGATCCGCCGCCTGGCTCGGGACCTGGCTGCCGCGCCCTCGGCCTGTGTCTACGGGCGCATCGGCACGACCACCGTGGAGTTCGGGACCCTCACCTCGTGGCTGGTCGACGTGCTGAACGTGGTCACGGGCAACCTCGATCGACCCGGCGGCGCCATGTTCACGACCGCGGCGGCGGGCGCGAGCAACACGCGGGGCAAGCCGCGGTTCGGTCGGGCGGTGAACCTCCACCGTCGCACCAGCCGCGTCCGCCAGCTCCCGGAGACGTTCGGGGAGCTGCCCGCCGTCGTGATGGCCGAGGAGATGGACACGCCGGGCGAGGGGCAGATCCGCGCCCTCATCACCGTCGCCGGCAATCCCGTGCTGTCGACGCCCAACTCGGCCCGGCTCGATGCCGCCATCGCGGGCCTCGAGTGCGTGGTCGCGGTCGACATCTACGTCAACGAGACCACGCGCCATGCCGACGTCATCCTCCCGGCACCGTCCGCCCTGCAGAAGGGGCACTACGACGTCGCGCTGCTCCAGCTCGCGCTCCACGACACGTCGAACTACAGCGAACCCGTGCTCCCGCTCGACCCCGATCAGCCCGACGAGTGGGAGGTGCTGGCCCGCCTGGCCCTCGTCCTCCAGGGGGCCGGTGCCACCGCCGATCCCGGCCTCGTCGACGACCTGATGGTCACCTCGATGGTCCAGGGGAGCGTGGCCGACGAGACGAGCCCGATCTACGGCCGCGATGCCGACGAGATCCTCGACGTGCTGGCGCCTCGGCGCGGGCCCGAGCGCATCATCGACTTCCTGCTCCGCACCGGTCCCTACGGCGAGGGCTTCGGTGCCGACCCGCAGGGGCTCTCCCTCGACCACCTGCTCGCCAACCCGCACGGCGTCGACCACGGTGCCCTCAAGGCTCGCCTGCCCGACGTGCTGCGCACGCCCGACGGGATGATCGCGCTCGCTCCGGAGATCCTCGTGGCCGACGTCGCCCGCCTGCACGAGGGGCTCGACGGCCGGCGGGACCACCCGTTCGTGCTCATCGGCCGCCGCGACCTGCGCTCGAACAACTCGTGGATGCACAACGTCTCGGTGCTGGTGAAGGGCAAGCCACGGTGCACCGCCCACCTTCACCCCGATGATGCGGCGGCGTTGGGGGTGGCCGACGGCGCCGATGTCATCGTCCGCTCCCGGGTCGGTGAGGTGCGGGTGCCTGCTGAGGTCACCGACGCCATCCGCCCTGGTGTCGTGAGCATCCCGCACGGGTGGGGCCACGACCTCGACGGCGTGCAGCTCGCCGTCGCCGGCGCCCACGCCGGCGTCAACAGCAACCTCCTCGCCGACGAGACGCTGTTCGATCCGATCTCCGGCAACGCCGTCCTCAACGGCATCCCGGTCGAGGTGCTGGCGGCGGGGGCAGCGGACTCGTCACCCACCTCAGCGCAACCACCCAACCAGGCCACGGCGGCGGGTCAGGCGTCGAGGCCCTCGGGCTCGCTGGCCTTGGCCGCGCACGGGTTGGTGGCGTCGCGCAGCCGGCGGGTGAGCGCCTCGAAGGTGTCGAGCTCGTCCTGGGTGTACAGCGATTCGAACACCTCGACGATCTGCCCGACGTGGCCCGGGAGGGCGTCCATGATGCGAGCCTCGCCCGCGTCGGTGAGCACGGCGTAGGTGCTGCGGCGATCCTCGGGGCAGGCCTGGCGCTCGACGAGGCCGGCGGCCTCGAGCCGATCGACGGCGCGCGTGAGGCCGCTCGCCGACAGGGTGGTCTGGGCGGCCAGGTCGCTCATGCGGAGCCGGTGAGCGGGCGTGCGGGCCAGGCGCACGAGCACCTCGAACCACTGCACCGAGAGGCCGCTCCCGGTCTCCAGCCGCCGCTCCATGGCGAGGGAGAGGCCGGCGTGGGCCTCCATGAACAGCCCGATGGTGGTGAGGAGAGGGTGCTGGAGCGGGTCGGTCCGCGTTGCCCGGGAGGCCATGGGCGAGATCGTACCGGAGAACGTTGCGTGCGCAACGAATGCTCGGTAAGGTACTTGCGCACACAAACATTGTGTCGGCAACCAACTAGGAGCCCCCCATCATGAGCACCACCGAGATCACCCCGCTCACCCGCATCGTCGACGGCACCGAGGTGCCGGCCCCGGGCACGTACGCCCTCGACGTGGCCCACTCCCACGTCGGGTTCAGCGTCCGCCACCTGATGGTGTCGAAGACCAAGGGCCGCTTCACCGACTTCGCCGGCACGGTCACCATCGCGGAGGATCCGCTGGAGTCGTCCGTCGAGGTGCAGATCGCGGTCCCGTCGATCGACTCGAGAGACGAGACCCGTGACGGCCACCTGCTGTCCCCCGACTTCTTCGACGCCGAGGTCCACCCCGCCATCACCTACCGGTCCACCAAGGTCACGCCGGCCGGCCAGGGCCTGTGGACGGTCGAGGGCGACCTCACCGTCCGCGACGTCACCCGCTCCGTGCCGCTCGAGGTCACCTTCGAAGGCGGCGCCAAGGACCCGTGGGGCGGCACCCGGATCGGCTTCACCGCCCGCACCGACCTGGACCGGGAGGCCTTCGGCCTCACCTGGAACCAGGCCCTCGAGACCGGGGGAGTGCTGGTCGGCAAGCAGGTGCGGATCGACATCGAGGCCGAGGCGATCCAGCAGTAGTCCCCAGCCAGCTTGTCAACCTGTGGATCGGGGGTGGAGAAATCCACCCCCAATTCACAGGATGTTCCCCTAGCGGTCCACAAGCCCGGCTCTTTACGTTGCTCTCCGTGCACGGGGCCGCGGCGTGATCGGACCGGAATGGTGGCAGTCGATTCACGTCTGTGGTGGGCTGGACGACTCCTGTGGGGACCCGAGGTTCCCTTCCCTGGGAGGCATGCCGCGGCCCTGCACACAACCCTTGACACGACCGTAGTTACAATGCTGTAGTTCCTCCTACATCTTGTGGCTCGGGGGCCCCGATTGGGGAAAGAGCCACAAGACCTGGTGGTTCACGAGTGTGGGCACAGGTTCCAGACGAGGGGTTCCGCCTCCCCGTCCTTCCCCCGCAACCCCATCGACCACTTAGGGAAGGCCCCCACATGGCACTCGCACCCGAGCAGGCAGGCATCGGCATCCGGCGCCACTTCACCACCGACGGCGTCCACCCGTACGACGAGCTCACCTGGGAGCGGCGCGACGCCCGGATCACGAACTTCAAGGACGGCACGGTCGCCTTCGAGCAGCTCGACGTCGAGTTCCCCACCGACTGGTCGGTCAACGCCACCAACATCGTCGCCCAGAAGTACTTCCGCGGCACCCCCGGCACCCAGGAGCGCGAGTCGTCGCTGCGCCAGGTGATCGATCGGGTCGCCGACACCATCACCCAGTGGGGCCTCGAGGGCGGCTACTTCGTCGACGAGGTCGAGGCCGACACCTACAACGCCGAGCTCAAGCACCTCCTCGTCACGCAGAAGGCCGCCTTCAACTCGCCGGTGTGGTTCAACATCGGCGTCCCGGGCGTCCCGCAGCAGGGCTCGGCCTGCTTCATCCTCCACGTCGACGACCAGATGGACTCCATCCTCAACTGGTACGTCGAGGAGGGCACGATCTTCAAGGGCGGCTCCGGCTCCGGCATCAACCTGTCCAACATCCGCTCGTCGGCCGAGCTGCTCAAGGGTGGCGGCACCGCCTCCGGTCCCGTCAGCTTCATGCGGGGCGCCGACGCCTCCGCCGGCACCATCAAGTCGGGCGGCAAGACGCGCCGCGCCGCCAAGATGGTCATCCTCAACGTCGACCACCCCGACGTGGAGGAGTTCATCTGGGTCAAGGCCCGCGAGGAGAAGAAGATCCGGGTCCTCGAAGAGGCCGGCTTCGACATGAGCCTCGACGGCAAGGACATGGCGTCGGTCCAGTACCAGAACGCCAACAACTCCGTCCGGGTCACCGACGAGTTCATGCAGGCCGTCGTCGACGACGCCGACTGGAACCTGCGCGCCGTCATCGACGGATCCGTCGTGAAGACGGTCAAGGCGCGCGAGGTGATGCGCCAGATCTCCACCGCCGCGTGGGAGTGCGCCGACCCCGGCATGCAGTTCGACACCACGATCAACCACTGGCACACCGCCGCCAACACCGGGCGCATCAACGGCTCGAACCCGTGCAGCGAGTACATGCACCTCGACAACTCGGCCTGCAACCTCGCCAGCCTCAACCTGCTGAAGTTCCTCGACCTGTCCGACGACATCGGCGCCGGCACCACCGACTCCTTCGACGTCGACGGCTTCAAGCACGCCGTCGAGATCATGTTCACCGGCCAGGAGATCATCGTCGGCCGCGCCGACTACCCCACCAAGTCGATCGGCGACACGTCCCGGGCCTTCCGCCAGCTCGGCATCGGCTACGCCAACCTCGGCGCCATGCTGATGGCGCTGGGCCTCCCGTACGACAGCGACGAGGGTCGGGCCGTGGCCGCCGCGGTCACCTCGCTCATGACCGGCCACTCCTACGCCACCTCCGCCCGCACCGCCGAGCGCATGGGCCCGTTCGCCGGCTACGAGGACAACCAGGAGCACATGCTCCGCGTGCTCCGCCAGCACCAGGAGGCCGCCGCGCTGATCGACGAGGAGCTCGTGCCGTCGCACCTGCTCAGCGCGGCCCAGGAGTGCTGGGACGAAGCCAACGAGCTGGCCGCCACCTCTGGCGTGCGCAACTCGCAGGCGTCCGTGCTGGCGCCCACCGGCACCATCGGCCTGATGATGGACTGCGACACCACCGGCATCGAGCCCGACCTCGGCCTCTGCAAGGTCAAGAAGCTCGTGGGTGGCGGCACCATGCAGATCGTCAACCAGACCGTGCCCCGCGCCCTCGCTCGCCTCGGCTACACGCGCGAGCAGTCGGCCGAGATCATCGCCTACATCGACGAGAACAAGACGATCCTCGGCGCTCCGCACCTCGCGGCCGACCACGTCGCCGTGTTCGCCTGCTCGATGGGTGACAACACGATCCACCACACCGGCCACGTGCGGATGATGGCGGCGGTCCAGCCGTTCATCTCCGGCGCCATCTCCAAGACGGTCAACCTCCCCGAGGAGGCCACCGTCGAAGAGGTCGAGCAGCTCCACATCGACGCCTGGCGCCTCGGCGTGAAGGCGATCGCGATCTACCGCGACAACTGCAAGGTCGCGCAGCCGCTGTCGACCGCCAAGAAGGACGTGGTGAAGGAGGAGCTGGCCGAGGGGCTCATCGCCGCCGGCGCCGAGCCGAAGGTCGTCGAGAAGATCGTCGAGCGGATCGTCGAGAAGGTCATCAAGGTCCCCACCCGCGAGAAGATGTCCCGCAACCGCAACTCGCGCACGTTCGAGTTCCGGGTCGCGGACTGCAAGGCGTTCGTCACGGTGGGGGAGTTCGGCGACGGACGTCCCGGTGAGATCTTCCTGCGCATCTCGAAGCAGGGCTCCACGCTCGCCGGCATCATGGACGCCTTCGCCCTCTCCGTGAGCTATGGCCTCCAGTACGGCGTCCCGCTGCGGGTCTACGTGGAGTCGTTCACGAACACCCGGTTCGAGCCAGCGGGCATGACCGACGACCCGGACCTGCGGATCGCCAGCTCCATCCTCGACTACATCTTCCGCCGGCTGGCCGTCGACTACCTGTCGTACGAAGAGCGCACCGAGCTCAACATCCTCACGACGGGCGAGCGCACGCAGCCGACCCTGCCCGGCGTGGAGGAGACGGTCACCGAGACCCGCCAGGGCACGGACATGGTCGCCGATCCGCCCAGCATCGACGCCAGCAGCCCGCTGCTGTCCGACACCAGCGACGCCCCGCGGGAGCTCAGCCTCCTCGAGCGGGCCGGCGTCACCGACGAGGGCGTGGCTCAGCCGAACCCGAACATCGGCCGGCCCAAGGCCACCCACAGCGACGCCCCCTACTGCATGCAGTGCGGCGTCCAGATGCAGCGGGCCGGCTCGTGCCATGCCTGCCCGAGCTGCGGCAGCACCAGCGGCTGCAGCTAGCGCAGCGCGGCGGCCGAGGCGAGGCGAGGCGAGCGATCGTTCTGTGCCCCGATGCGCCCTGTGCGGTCGTAGGTTGCACCAGTGGCCTCGTCGCAACCCGAGCTCGTGGGTGCCGATGGGCGGCGGTTCGCCGGATTCGCGGCCGTGCTGTCACGCGCCGGCTTCATCGCCGACTGGGGCGCCCGTCCCGGCCTCGGCGACGAGCGGCCGCACCCCGGGCGGACCCCGTCACGGCACCGCGCACCGAGTCCGAGGGGGTCGTGCGACTCGAGGTCTGATCGTCAGGCGTAGACGGTGCGGGTGAGCCAGTCGGCGACCAGGGCCGGCTTCTCCTCGCCGTCGATCTCGATCGTGAAGCTGCGGGTGGTCTCGACCATGTTCCCCTTGAGCTCGGCGTTCACGGTGACCGCGCGGGCTCGGATGCGCGAACCGACCTTGACCGGGCTCACGAACCGCACCTTGTTGAAGCCGTAGTTGATGCCCATCAGGATCCCGGCGAACTTCGCCGGGTCGGGTGGGGCGGCGCTGGCGCCGGACGCAAGGTGGGTCAGCATCGACAGGGTGAGGAACCCGTGGGCGATGGTGGTGCCGAACGGGGTGGCCGCGGCCGCTTCTGGGTCGACGTGGATGAACTGGTGGTCGTGGGTCACGTCGGCGAACTGGTCGATCTGGTCCTGGGTGACCTCGAACCAGTCGCCCGTGCCCTCGTCGTTGCCGATGTCGGCCTTGTACAGCTCGAACGCCTTGGCTGCTGCTTCGCTCATGGGCCCGCACCCTACGACGCCGGTCCAGAGGCTGGAGACGAGACTGCCTCCCACACCTGCGGCAGACGCGAGGTCGCGGCGAGCGGACCGTCGTGTCCGAAGGTCGTGGCCTCGTCGCGTAGCGTGGTGACATCAGGCCGGACCAACGGGAGCCGCCACCGGGTGGAGCGACCTCAGACCATGTACGCACGGAGCGGGGACGTGTCCATCGCCTACCAGTCGGTGGGTGATGGGCCTCGGACGATCATCATCTGTCCCGGGTTCGTCTCCAACGTCGAGCAGTGCTGGGCCGAGCCCGTGTTCCACCGGCTCATCACGCGGGCGGCGCAGCTCGGCCGCGTGCTCATCTTCGACAAACGAGGTACCGGGCTCTCCGACCCGGTGGCTCGGCCCCCTACCTTCGACGAGCGCACCGACGACATCCGCGCGGTGCTCGACGACGCCGGCGTCGCCCGGGCGGTTCTCTTCGGCATCTCCGAGGGTGGGCCGATGGCGATGCTCTTCGCCGCCACCCACCCCGAGCGCGTCACACATCTGGCGCTCTATGGCACCTTTGCGGTCGGCGCGGACACGCTTCGCGACGAGAAGGACCCGGGCGGGCTCGCATGGGCAGCGGAGATCCGCCCACAGTTCGCGGACGCCATCGCCCATTGGGGCGAGGGGCGCACCATCGACTTCTACGCCGCCAAGGTGGCCCATCGGCCGCTCGAGCGTCGCATCTGGGCCAGCTGGGAGCGGTCGGGAGCGAGCCCAGGGGTCATCCGGCACCTCTTCGAGAGCAACATGCGAATGGACGTGCGCTCGGTGTTGTCCAGCATCTCCGCCCCTACCGTCGTCGTGCACTTCCACGACGATCGCGCGGTGCCGATCGCCTTGGCCGAGCAGGTGGCGGCGTCGATCCCCGACGCTCGGTTCGCGCCCCTGACCGGCGGTGACCACGTGCCGTTCAACCTCGCCGACATGGACCGAGCAGCCGACGAGGTGGAGGCGCTGGTCACCGGTGTGCGTCCGGCGACGCGGCCCGACCGTCAGCTCCTGACGGTGGTGTTCACCGACATCGTCGCGTCGACGGAGAAGACGGTGGTGCTCGGCGACACCGCGTGGGGTTCGCTCGTTGGCCGCCACGACGCGCTGGTGCGGAGCGTGCTGGCCGAGCACCGGGGCCGAGAGGTGCGGACCACGGGGGACGGCTTCCTGGCCACCTTCGACGGGCCCGGACGTGCCGTGGCGTTCGCCCGGGCGCTCAACGTCCAGATGCGGGAGCTCGACATCACCATTCGGGTCGGCGTTCACACAGGCGAGTGTGACGTCACAGCGGACGACATCCGCGGCCTCGCCGTGAACATCGCATCCCGGGTGTGCGACCTGGCGCAACCGGGCGAGGTGCTCGTGACCTCCACCGTGTGCGACCTCATCGCCGGCTCCAACGTGCCCTTGCTGGACCGCGGGCGACATTCGCTCAAGGGCGTACCTGGGGAGTGGGCCCTGGCGGCCGCCGGTGATGCCGTCTCGCTCGCCGAGCCGGTGCTGCCCACCCGCACCCCGGCGGTGCGCAGCACCGACCGCGCACTGGAGCGCCTCGCGGCGCGGTACCCGACGCTTCGCGCGCGCTTCCGTGCGGGCCGCTCGCGCCGTCCTGCACTGAGCTCGACGAGCGACGGGGCCATCCGGCGGACGCGTGGGTGCGAGACTGCCGCTCGCCGCATGGAGATCCCCTTCACCCACAACCCGTACCCGACGGTCGGGGTCGAGCTCGAGCTCCACATCGTCGACGCCGGTACCGGCGACCTCGCCAACGCGGCCGTCGACATCCTCGAGGAGCTGGGACGGGGTCACCCCGGCGGCGAGCACCCGAAGGCCAAGCACGAGCTGTTCCAGTCGACCATCGAGATCATCTCCGGGGTGGGCCGCACGCCTGGCGAGGTCGCCGCCGACCTGGCGGAGACCCTGGCCGAAGTACGCGCGGCGGCCGCCACCCGGGGCCTCACGCTCATGAGCTCCGGCACCCACCCGTTCGCGCTGGCGCGCGACCAGCTGGTGAGCCCGGACCCCCGCTACCACGCCCTCGTCGAGGAGATGCAGTGGGCGGCGCGCCGGCTGCTGATCTGCGGCACCCACGTGCACGTCGGCGTCCCCAGCGGCGAGCACGCCATCCTGATCGTGAACGAGCTGCTGCGACACCTGCCGCTCTTCCTGATCCTGTCGTCGTCGAGCCCCTTCCTCGAGGCCGAGGACACCGGCCTGGCGTCCAGCCGATCGAAGGTGTTCGAGTCGTTGCCCACCGCCGGCCTGCCGCCGAACCTCCACGGCTGGGCCGACTTCGAGGCCTTCCTGCAGACGTTCATCGCGTCCGGGAGCATCCAGACGGTGCGGGAGGTGTGGTGGGACATCCGGCCGCACCCCGACTTCGGCACCGTCGAGCTGCGGATGTGCGACGCCACGTCGACCCTGCGGGAGGCCCAGGCCATCGCGGGGCTGGCCCAGACGCTCGTCGCCCACCTGATCGACGAGATCGACGCCGGCACCCTCGGCCCACGACCGCGCGAGTGGTTCGTGCGGGCGAACCGATGGCTGGCCGCTCGCCACGGGGTGGACGCCGAGCTGATCACCGACGACGAAGGCAACCGACGGAACGCCGGCGACCTCCTCCGCGACCTCGTTGCGGAGCTCGGCCCGACGGCGGCCCGGCTCGGCACCACCGACGACCTGGCGGACGCGCTTCGCCTCTGGGAGGTCGGGCCCGGCTACACGCGCCAACGGCGCATCACCGATGCCGGAGGCTCGCTGGCCGACGTGGTGACGAGCCTGGTCCGCCAGCTCGAGTCGGGTGAGCCCGAGTGAACGCCCCAGTGCTCACAGGGCCGCGCCTGGACGTGTGGCTGACCGCCCACGAGCAGGAGCTGGTGGACGTCCGCCGCCAGGTCCACGCTCACCCCGAGCTGAGCGGCGAGGAGCACGCCACCACGGACCTGATCGCGGCGCGCCTGCGGGCCGATGGGCTGAACAGTCGGGTGCTGACCAGCGGCACCGGGCTGTTGTGCGACGTGGGTGCCGACGCCCGGGTCGCGCTGCGGGCCGATCTCGACGCCCTCGCCATGCCCGACCTCAAGGACGTCAGCTACCGCAGCCAGCGTGAGGGCGTCACCCACGCGTGCGGCCACGACGTCCATGCGGCGATCACGTTGGGCGCCGGGCTGTACCTGGCCGGGCACTGGCCCGACGGCGGCCTCGGGCTGAGGCTCATCTTCCAGCCGGCCGAGGAACGACTGCCGGGCGGCGCCCTCGACGTGATGGCCGACGGCGGCCTCGACGGCGTGCAGCGAGTGTTCGCCCTGCACTGCGACCCCAAGCTCGACGTCGGACAGGTGGGGTTGCGGGTCGGGCCGATCACCTCGGCCGCCGACATGGCGGTGATCGAGCTGGTCGGCCCGGGTGGGCACACCGCCCGACCCGAGCAGACGACCGACATGGTGGCCCTGGCGGCGCGGGTCGTGGCGGAGCTGCCCGACCGGGTGCGCCGCCGGCTGGGCGGCGAGGCTCCGATCCGACTGGTCTTCGGCGCCGTCCATGCTGGTGACGCCCCGAACGTCATCCCGACCCATGCCGAGCTGCGGGCGTCGATCCGCACGCCGCTGATCGAGCTGTGGGACGCCTTGCCGGCCACCGTCGACGGGGAGCTCCACGATCTGGTGGACAGCACCGGAGCCTCCTGCACGCTGCAGTACACGCGGGGCGTGCCGCCGGTGACGAACGACGCCACGGCGATCGAGGAGATGCGCCGCGGCGTCGTCGAAGTGCTGGGTGAGCAGGCGGTGGCCGAGACGGCCCAGAGCTGGGGCGCCGACGACTTCGCCTGGTTCACGCAGCAGGTTCCCTCCGCCTACGTGAGGCTCGGCACCCACGATGGGACCGCCGAAGGTCCGCGGCTCGATCTCCACGCGGGACTGTTCGACGTCGACGAGCGGGCGATCAGCCTCGGTGTCCGTGTGCTGGTGGCGGCGGTGGAGCAGCACCTCGCGTCTCGTCCGTAGTCGGAATACCTTGGCGACATGCGTGTGGGCATCGCCGACCACTTCGGGTGGGCCGTGGCCGTGACGGCGTCGGCTGACCATGCGGTGGTGGACCGTCGGCGGATCGAGCTGGTCGAACCCGGCCTGTCGCCTGCACCGATCCACTACGACGCCCCCCACCTCGATGTCGCCGCCACGGAGGCGCTGGTCGCGAAGGTGCGCGCGTCGGTCGCTCGGGCGACGGCGGTCGCCTTCGACGCGATCGCGGCCGCGCTGCCGGCACCGGTCGTCTCGATCTCGCTGCGGGCCATACCGCCGGACTTCCCCGACGACATCGCGATCCAACGGCGTTCGCCGCACGAAGCCCGCGCCGACGCCATCATGTACCGCCAGATCCTCTCCGAGCTCGCCGAGGCTCGTGGCTGGGAGGTCCACTACTTCAACGCGAAGGACGTGGAAGGTCAGGCGGTCAGCGAGCTGGGGGACCGCGCCGACGAGGTCCTCCATGGTCCTCGTGCCACGCTGGGCCCACCCTGGACGAAGGACCACCGCATGGCGCTCGCCGCCGCGCTCGTGGCAGGTGTCTGACAGGCTCAGGGCCATGTCTGACATCGACCTCGCCGCCGCTGATCACCTCCTCACCACCACCAAGCAGGTGCGGCAGCGGATGGACCTCACCCGGCCCGTGCCGCGGGAGCTCCTGCTGGAGTGCATCGACATCGCCAGCCACGCACCGATGGGCGGAAACCAGGAGCGGAACCGGTGGCTCGTTGTCGACGATCCCGAGCTCAAGGCCGCCATCGCCGAGCCGTACCAGGCCGTCGGACGCCCCTACCTGGCCGCCAACGCCGGCACGGAGGTGACCGCTCGCCAGCAGCGCGTCGTCGACTCGGCGGCCTACCTGGTCGACCACATCGCCGAGGTGCCCGCCATGGTCATCGCCATCAGGCTCGATCGCCTGCGCGACGGGGCCGAAGGGTTCGAGGTGGCGGGCTACCACGGGTCGGTGGCGCCCGGCGTGTGGAGCTTCCAGCTGGCGGCGCGCGCCCGCGGGCTGGGCTCCGCGTGGACGACCTTCCACCTCGTGCACGAGCAGCAGGTCGCCGACCTCCTCGGCATCCCGGACACCGTCACCCAGATCGCGCTGCTGCCGGTCGGCTTCTACACCGGCGACACCTTCAGTCCAGCCCCCCGCCGTCCGGCGGCCGAGATCACCTACTTCAACCGCTGGAAGCAGACCCTCTGACGCTCAGCCGATGCGGACCTCGCCACTGGTGCCGTCTACGTGGAGCATCGTGCCGTCCGCGACGGCGGTGATGCCCGGGACGCTCATCACCGCGGGGATGCCGAGCTCGCGAGCGACGATCGCCGCGTGGCTCTGGATGGCGCCGGTGTCGCAGACGACGGCGGCGGCGCCCAGGAACAACGGCGTCCACGACGGATCGGTGATGGCGCAGACGAGCACCTCGCCGGGTTCGAGGCCCCGCGGGTCGGCTGGGTCTTCGATCACCTTGGCTGGGCCCGACGCCACGCCGCCGTTCACGGCGATGCCGGTCAGGACGGTCCCGGCGGTCGGAGCCGACGCCTTCGCCTCGGCATGGGTCGTCCAGGTGGCCGGGTCGGGGATGTGACCGTCGAACCACGGCGGCGGGATCCGATCGTTCAGGTACTGGGCGAGCGCCGCCCGCTCGGCGATCACCGCCTCGAAATCGGCCGGCGACTCGACGAAGTCCGGCAGCTCGTCGATCGTCACGCAGAACGCGAGCCGCACGTCCATGGGCCCGCCATGCTCAGAAGCACGGCGCGGCGAGCTCGTGCAGGACCCGACGGGCCCCGAGGTTCTCCAGCACCAGGATGTCCTTGGCCCGCTCCCGCGCGATCGACCCCAGTCGCGCCACCTCCGCGGCCCGTCTCACCATTCCCCGGGCCGGGCGGGGAGTCGCCTGCAGCGCCTCGGTCAGCGCCGCCTCGGCGTCGGCATGGAGTCGCGCCCCGGCGGCGGCCGGGTCGCGCTCGACCGGCGCGCGCCGCAGTCGGTCGATCGTGGCGTAGACGGGCATCGTGTCCATCACCCAGGCGGAGCTGGCCAGCTCGTACTCGTCGTTGCCGCGGTGTCCGTGGTCCTGGAGGAAGTCGGCGACCGCCGGCTCGAGCGGCGTGCCGGCGATGCGGATGGCGATGTCGTCGAGGCCGGCATCGAACTCGGCGGTCAACCTTGTGTTGGCCGCGACCATCCGGCCGAGCTGCCACAGGCGAAGTGCGAGCTGGGCCGAGTCGACGTCCCCCGTACCAGAGACGATGCGGTTGCCCAGGCCGACCGGCACTCCCGGGCGAAGGAGGATCCGGTCGAGGATGCCTCGTGGAGCGCCGGCCATCATGCTGAATCGCAAGAGGCGCTGCATGCTGGCGGCGAGGCGCGGTGGGTAGGTGCGCACCCAGCTGATCAGCTCGGCCGTCGATGCCGTGGCGAGGTCAGGCATCGTGCCCAGCCACGCCACCGCGTCCCGACGGGCGTCCTCGAGCGGGCTGAGGTCGGGACGGCGGAGGAGCCGCAGCGCCGTGCGGGTGACCAGCACGCTCGCGATCAGGTTCCGGTCGCCCTTGGCCCGCCGGTAGGGCGGGACGTCCTCGACCGCGCCCATCACCTGTTCGTCGGCGTCTGAGGCGCTCATCCCGAGCATGCGGACGCCGAACAGCCGCATGGCCGAGGCGCTCATGTACAAGTACCCGCCGAACACACCCGTCCCGGCCGACGGGCCGGTGACCTCATGCGGGCGCAGGACGCCCATCTCCACCAGCACCCCGGCCTGGGCGGCGCGCACCTGGTCGCCGATCAGGGTCCCTGTCGAGCGCGGTGATGACGTGGGGGAAGACCTCGCCCACGTTCCCGCGGGTGTACAGCGTGAAGCGCTCGTTCGGCTCGGTGTCCGCCACCCAGATGCCCGCCACGGCACAACTGTCGCGCCCGGTCCTCGTGCCAGCGCAATCGACCGGCCCGAGACGCGACGAGGCCCCGGTGGAGGGCACGGATGTCACCATCCGCCTCCACCGGGGCCCAGCCTCAGATGCTGTCGTCGGTGTGCGATCGAGGCCGTTCACGGGTCCCGCGGAGGCAGCCGTCGAAGCGTGCTGCATGCAGTGGGCAGGCCCGCCAGGTACGTCGATACCGGCGCCAGCGAGTTCAACGACCGGGCGGAGAGCGCTCCTGGCTCGCAGGACCAGCGTGCATCCGTAGGACCCCCTTCGGTGCGTCGTGGAGGCGCTCCGAGCGGTCGGACGAGCAGTCGTCCGGCGTTCGGATCGCTCACTTCGAACCTCGCGCCGATGGGGGCATCGGTCAAGGCTCGGGGCGAAGGATCGTCATGGACAAGGGCGTCGTTCCCGGCCTGGGTCAGGGACGAGCTGTGACCTACCGGTCGTCGGCGCACGAGCGGATGAACGCCACGATCCACTGCGCGACCGCCCGCTCGTCGGTGGGTTGGGCCAGGGACTCGAGCGCCACCGCCGTCCCGGCCTCACCGATGCGGTCCACCCGGTCCTCGAGCAGGGCCCGGACGTAGCCGACGCCGAACTCGGGGTGGGCCTGCACGCCGATGACGGCGTCGCCCACCGCGAGCATGGCGATCGGGCAGTGCGGCGGCCGCCGCCAGCACCCGGCCGCCGGCCGGCAGCTCGGTGACCTGGTCCTGGTGGCTGTACAGCAGGGTCGCGGACGGCAGGGGCGGCGTCATCCACGGGCTGGCCTCGGTCACCTCCATGGGCACGGCGCCCACACCCCAACCGACGGCCGCTCGCTCGGCGCGACCACCCAGGGCGTGGGCGATCAGCTGGTGGCCGAAGCAGATGCCCACGAAGGGCACCCCCGACGCGTGGACCTCCCGCACGAGCTCGGCCAGGTCGTCGATCCACGGCTCGTCGTCGTAGACCGAGGAGCTCGAGCCCGTGCACAGCCACCCGTCGCACTCGTCCGGCCGATCGGGGAGCACGCCACGTCGGGCGTCGTAGAGGACGACCTCGGCGTCCGGCGCCGTCTCGCCCAGCATCGCCGTGAACATGTGGGCGTAGTCGCCCGCGATGGGCAGGTACCGCTCTGCCACGTGATCGCACTCGAGCACACCGATCCGCATGACGGTCACTCGGGGGTCACGTAGGCGGCGGTGATGCCGCCGTCGACCACGAAGTCGCTGCCGGTGATGAACGACGACTCGTCAGACGCCAGGAAGAGGGCGGCGTCGGCGATCTCGGCCGCCTCACCGAACCGCCCCATGGGGATGTGCACGAGACGACGCTGCCGCTTCTCCTCCGTGTCGAGGAAGCGCATGAGCATCTCGGTGTGGAGCGGGCCGGGGCACAGGGCGTTGACGCGGATGCCCTCCCGGGCGTGGATCACAGCGAGCTCCCGGGTGAGCGCGAGGACCGCTCCCTTGCTCGCCGTGTAGGCGAGCTGCGGGGTGGCGGCCCCGACGATGGCGACGAACGACGCGGTGTTGATGATCGAGCCGCCGCCCGCCCGCCGCAGCGCCGGGATGCCGTGCTTGCAGCCCGAGGAAGACGCCTTTGGCGTTCACGTCCATGGTGAGGTCCCACACAGACTCCTCGGTGGTGACGGCATCATCGTCTCCGGGCACCATCACGCCGGCGTTGTTGAACAGCACGTCCAACCGGCCGAACGTGTCCTCCGCGAACGCGACCATCGAGGCACAGTCGTCCGACCGTGCCACGTCGGCCGCCACCGCTGCCGCTCGACCGCCGGCCTCGACGATGCCCGCCGCGGTCTCCTCCGCGGTGCCGACGTCCAGGTCGACCGCCACCACGCTGGCACCTTCGTCTGCGAAGCGCCGCGCGGTGGCGCGTCCGATCCCACTCCCGGCGCCGGTGATGAGCGCGACCTTGTCCTGCAACCTCATGGGGACGTCGTACCTCTCCTCAGATGCGCTCGAAGTACCGCTGGCGCTCCCAGTCGGTGACCGCGGCATCGAAGGCCGCCTGCTCTGTCCGGAACACCTGCACGTAGTGCTCCACGCACTCGGTGCCGAAGGCCTCCTCCGCGAAGGCGCTGCCGGCGAAGGCGTCGGTGGCCGCCCGAAGGTCGCGGGGGAGGGGATCGAGAGCCTCGGCGCCGTAGGCGTCGCCCACGAACGGAGGCGGCGGGTCGATCTGCTGCTCGATGCCGGCTCGGCCGGCGGCCACCAGGGCGGCGAGGGCCAGGTACGGGTTGCAGTCGGCCCCGGGGATGCGGCACTCGATGCGCAGGCTCTGCTCGTCACCGACCAGCCGGAAGCCGGCCGTGCGGTTGTCGTAGCTCCAGCCGACCCGCGTGGGCGCCCACGAGCCCGATGCGAAGCGCTTGTACGAGTTCACCGTGGGGGCGAGGAGCACGATCACCTCCGGTATCCAGTGGAGGCAGCCGCCGAGGAACCAGCGCAGCTCGTCGGAGCCGCGGACGGTTCCGACGCCGAGGTCGCGGTCGCCGGCGAAGACGTTGGTGTCGTCGCGCCACAGGCTGATGTGCACATGACAGCTCGAGCCGGCCTGGTCGGCGTGCGGCTTGGCCATGAAGGTCACGCTCAGCCCCTGGTGGTCAGCCGTCTCCTTGAGGCACTGCTTGAACACCACGTGCCGGTCGGCCATCTCGAGGATCTCGGCGTAGCGCACGTTCACCTCGTGCTGGCCGAGGCCCCACTCGCCCTTCGAGCTCTCCACGGGCACACCGGACCGGGCCAGGTGCCGGCGCACGGCGGCGTGGAAGGGCTCGGTGCGGGTGCCCTGCTGCAGCTGGTAGTCCTCGAGGTACCAGCCGGCCGGGTCGAGGTCGCGGTGCCGAGCACCCGCCGCGTCGGAGTAGGAGGTGCGGAAGAGGTAGTGCTCGAGCTCGGTGGCGGCCATGGCCGTGTAGCCCTGGTCGTGCAGCCCGGCGACCTGGGCGCGGAGCATGGTGCGCGGCGCCACGTTGGTGAGCTCGTGGGTCTGCGGATGGTGGACGTCGCACAGCACGAGCGCGCTGCGGTCCAGCCAGTCGGCCACCCGGAGGGTCGAGAGGTCGGGGACGAGGTGGACGTCGCCGTACCCCTGATCCCATCCGGCGAAGCGGTAGCCGGCCACCGGCTCCATCTCGAGGTCGGTGGTCAGCAGGTAGTCGCACGCGTGGGTGCCGTGCTGGGCCACCTCAGCCAGGAAGAAGTCGGCCGCGAACCGCTTGCCGCAGAGCCGCCCGTGATGGTCGGTGAACCCGGTGACCACGGTGTCGATCGCGCCCGCGGCAACGTGCTCCGCGAGATCGTCGAGAGACAGCATCCCGCTGGGCTCGCCCATCGCCGCACGCTACCGCCGGACCGATCGAGGGGTGCCGGGTAGGTTGGCGGCGCGCCATGGCCACTGATCCCACCGTCCTCGCCATTCCGTTCTACTTCGGGACGATGGAGGCCGAGCGGCGCTACCTGAAGCGGCGCGCCGACGAGGTCGGGCCGTCCACCGCCGACTACACGAAGGACGACGCCACCGCGAGCCTCGCGATGGGGGTGGCGTCCCTCGTCGTGCCGATCGCCTCCCACCTGCTCGTGCAGCACGTCGTGCCCGGCAAGGGCAAGTACGCCAAGGTGCTGGTCGGGACGGCCGTGAGCGCGGCAGCCGTGACGACCCTGGCCGATCGGCTGGCCGGCCACGAGCCCGACGAGCCGGAGGACCCCCGGGATCGGGTGGTCGACGACCCGGACGTCCCCCACGGTCGTGGCCGCGAGCTGCGGCGCCTGGCCCGCAAGGTGCGTCGCATCACCGGGCCGGTCGCCGTCGGCACGGGTGTGCTCGCCACCACGTCATGGCTGACGAGCCGCACCAACCCCCAGCGGATGTGGAAGAAGGGCGAGCGCCACGACCGCGGCGGCGGGCCGCTCGCGTGGGCGGCCGCCATCGCCGGGTGGGACTTCATCTACTACTGGAACCACCGGATGATGCACGAGGTGCGCGGCATGTGGGCGATCCACGTCGTGCACCACTCGAGCGAGCGATACAACCTGTCGACCGCGCTGCGGCAGCCGGTGGCCGACGTGCTCGGCGTGTGGGTGCCGTACGGGCTGCTGGCTCGGGTGGGAATCCGTCCCGCACTGATCAGCCAGGCTCGCGGCATCAACCTCCTCTACCAGTACTGGATCCACACGGACGCGATCCGGACGATCGGCGCCGGGGAAGAGGTGCTGAACACGCCTTCGCACCATCGCGTGCACCACGGCAGCAACCAGAAGTACCTCGACCGCAACCACGGCAGCATCCTCATCATCTGGGACCGCCTCTTCGGCACGTTCCAGCGCGAGGACGAGACGGTGGTGTACGGCCTGACGAAGAACATCGAGACGTACAACCCGGTTCGCATCGCCGGCCACGAGTACGCGGACATCGTGCGCGACATCGCCCACTCCACGACGTGGCACGACCGCCTTTCGTTCGTGCTGCGCGGTCCTGGGTGGGCGTACCGGCGCCACGCCGAGCGCGCCCTCGGCGGCGTCTCCTAGCCGACGCCGTCCTTGAGGTCGGGGAACACCCGACCCACCTTCGTCCACAGGTACTCGCCGTACGTGCCCGTGAAGGCGAAGACGTCTTCGCCGTCCCAGCGCGCTCTGGCCTCGGCGGCGCCTTCGCCGACCAGCGGCACCGGCAGGACCTCGGCGTCCCAGCTCGGGTCGAAGAAGAACGGGAACGAGAAGCGGTCGGCGTCCCCAGTGTTCCGCACCCGGTGCGGGGTCGAGCGGTAGCGACCGCCGGTCATGCGCTCGAGCATGTCGCCGAGGTTGCACACGAACGTCCCGGGCAGCGGCGGCGCGTCGATCCACCCCGACGGCGCGTGCACCTGGAGGCCGCCGAGGCGGTCCTGGCGCAGGATCGTGAGCAGCCCGTAGTCGGTGTGCTCGGCCACGCCCCAGTTCGGGTCCTCCAGGCCGACTTCGGGTGGGTAGCGGAAGATGCGGAACAGGACGAGCGGGTCGGCGGTCAGGTGCTCGTCGAACCAGGTGGCGTCGAGGCCGAGCGCCAATGCCACGCCGCGCATCAACGTGTGCCCAAGGCTGGTCATGGCGTCGAGGTACTCGAGCACCGCGACCCGAAGCTCGGGCACCTGCGCGGGGAACAGGTTGGCGCCGTGCAGAGGGGTGCCGGCCTGCACCTGCGGGTGGTCGTGCCCGAGCTCGGCGCCGAGGTAGAGCCCCTCCTTGCGGTCCGGCTGCCCCGAGGTCAGCTCACCCTCGAACGGGAACCAGCCTCGCCACGCTCGGCCACCGTGGGCCATGGCGATGGCGGCCTTGTCGGCCTCGGCCAGCGCGAAGAACTCGCGCGCGGCGTCCTCGAGGCGGTCCTCGAGCGCCGCAGACACGCCGTGGCCCTCGACGTAGAAGAAGCCGTGCTCCCGGCACGCCTCGTCGATCGCCGCGGCGATCGCTCCGACGTCCCCATCGCCGCGAAGGAGCGGCGCCACGTCGATGATCGGTAGCTGCTCCACCGCGTCAGGCTAGGAGTCGGGCTCGCCGGGCACGAGCTCCGTCAGCCGCTGGGCGCCCACCTCGGCCACGGACTTGTCGAGGGCGGCGAGCAGCACCTGCCCGGCCGTGTGCTGCAGGCGGGCGAGGGTGGCGGCCAGCTCCCGAACGCGATCGGCGTCGAGGTCGACCTTCCAGTCGTCGGGCAGGAGGTGTCGCTCGAACACGGCGACGAAGCGCTCGGCGATGGCATCGGTGTGGGTGACCAGCTCCTCCCACTCGTCGAGGATCGCGTCGGTCGGCACGCCGAGCTGCGCGAGGGCCGCGCCGGTGTCGAGGAACCGCTCGTCCGAGATCCGGAAGCGACCGTCGTCGGTGGCCTCCACCAGGCCCATGGCGGCCGCCCGCTGCACCAGCTCCGGGGTGAGCGTCGGTGGTGGGAACCGAGCCGCCAGCTCGGTGGCGTCGAGGATCAGCGCGGTGCGGCGGCCGAGGAGCTGGTCGAGCTGCGCCTCGACCCCGACCAGGTCGGTGAGGTCGCGGCCGTGCTCCCACGTCTCCAGGAGCTTGCCGATCCCGGCCAGGGAGAACCCCTCGTCCTGGAGGCGAGCGATGAGGCGCAGCCGCGCCAGGTGGTGCTCGCCGAACCACCCCGTGCGACCGACGAGGCGGGGAGGGGGGAGGAGTCCGCGCTGTCGGTACAGGCGCACGGTGGTGGTGGCGACGCCGGCGGCCGCGGCCAGCTCGTCGACCCGCATCTCGCCAGGCTCAGGCGGTTCCGTCATGTGACGCATCGTACAACATCTGCGAGTGACAGATGTGCGACCATCTGCTATCGTATGGGGATGGGACGAGGGGAGCGGACATGGCTCGGATCGTGATCCCCGGAGGGACGGGTTATCTGGGCACCGCCCTCGTCGGGCGGCTGGCGGCTCGAGGTGACGAGGCCGTGGTGCTGACCCGGGGAGCCCCTCGCGACGGCGACGGTTGGCGCAGCGTCCACTGGGATGGTTCGACGCTCGGCGATTGGGCCGAGACGCTGGACGGAGCCGATGCGATCGTCCACCTCAGTGGTCGACGCGTCGATGTGCGGGCGACTCGGCGGAACATCGACGAGCTGATCTCATCACGAGTGGAGACCGTGCGGGTCGTTGGCGAGGCCTGGAGACGGTGCAGCGCTCCGCCTCCCGTGTGGGTCCAGTCCTCGTCTCTGGCCATCTTCGGTGAAGGTCGGGAGGAGACGATCGACGAGGACACCACTCCGAGCGGGATCGGTCCTCGCGAGATGGTGACCGTGTGCCTCGCGTGGGAGGGGGCGTTCCGTCAGGCAGCGGTAGCTGTTCCTCGCTCGGTGCTGTTGCGCATCGCCATCGGGTTGGGAGGTGCCGCCGATCCGGCCACCGCCAAGCTCGCCAAGCTCGTCCGATGGGGTCTCGGTGGGCGCGTGGGGTCTGGACGACAGTGGGTGTCGTGGGTTGACCTCGAGGACTTGCTCGACGTGATGGTGCTGGCCATCGATGAGCCGTCCATGGATGGCATGTACCACGTCTGCTCTCCCGTGCCCGTTCGGAACGACGAGATGATGGCGACCTACCGACGAGTGCTCGGACGTCGGATCGGCCTGCCGGCCCCGGCCGTGGTGGCCCGTCTTGGTGCGCCGCTGCTGGGCAGCAGTGGAAGCCTCGCCCTGACAGGTCGACGGTGTGTCCCCAAGCGGCTGCTCGCGGAGGGGTTCGACTTCCGCGAGACCAGCTTCGAGGACGTCGTTCGTCGAGCCCTCGGTGTCCCGTCGGGGAGGAGCTGAGGTGGAGCTGAGCGGAGTTGGCCTGGGGCGCCGTTCCGACGCCACCCTCGAAGCCCTCTATCGGCGGGCCGGTGATCGGGGCCTCACCTATGACCATGTCGGCTCGACCTTGCGCCCAGGGTCGGTGGCAGGCTTGCCTGATCGGCGGCTCGCGACGGAGGTGGACGGTGACCTCGCCGCCGCCCTCCAGGCCCTGCGAGAGTGGACGCCGCACCGCGGCATCCGGGGACGGATCCATCCGCCGGATGCCCCGCTCGTCGAGGGGACGACGCTGCTGGTGGTCGCGCCGTTCGGACCCTTCGAGATGGCCGTTCCAGATCGCATCGTTGCGGTCGTCGACGAGCCGGGCCGATTCGGGTTCGCCTACGGCACGTTGGAAGGGCACGCCGAGGTCGGTGAGGAGCTGTTCCTAGCTGAGCAGGTCGCGCCCGGCCGCCTGCGCCTCACCGTCCGGGTGCAGGCGGGGCCGGCCACGTTGCTGGCCCGCCTCGCGGCGCCGTTGGTCACGTTCATCCAGAAGGCCGCCGTCCGCCGCTACCTGGCGGCATGGGCAGCGGCCATCACTGAGGAGGGATCCTGATGCCAGGTTCGATCCGCGGCGTGATCCGCCACCGCCTGCTCGTCAACTACGCCGCCGATCCGGACGTGGTCGCGCCGCTGCTGCCGTCGCCCCTGCGACCGCAGCTCGTGCGAGGGCACGCGGTCGTCGGTGTCTGCGTGCTCCGGTTGGCCGAGCTGCGGCCCGCCGGACTGCCGGCCTGGGCCGGGGTGCGCAGCGACAACGCCGCCCACCGCATCGCGGTCGAGTGGGACGGACCGTCGGGCGTCGAGGTCGGCGTGTACGTGCGGCGTCGGGACTCGGCCCAACGGCTCCCGGTGCTGCTCGGTGGCCGAGCGTTCCCTGGCGTCCACGGGCGAGCCGACTTCGTGGTCGACGCCGAGCCCGAGCGCCTCCACGTTGCGTATCGCACCACCGACGACCTCGCGGTCGACGTGATCGCCACAGCCCCTGGGGCGTGGTCCAGCCGGCTGTTTGCCGATGCCGCGGAGGCGTCGGCGTTCTTCGAGGCCGGCAGCTGCGGGTTCTCGCCCGACCATCACGGGTGCCTCGAGGGGATCTCGATGGCCGCCGAGTCCTGGCGGGCGGATCCGGTGTCGGTCACGGCCAGGTCGTCCTTCTACGACGATCCAACCCGCTTCCCACCGGGGACGATCGAGCTCGACGTCGCCATGCTGATGCGCGATGTCCCCGTCGTGTGGTCGACGCTGCCCGCACCGCGAGAAACCGTCGTCGCATGATCTGCCGATCGGTGACGACTCCGTCCGTGGCGCTCGGCCCGATCACCGGAGCTGACCGTCGATGGCTGTGCGCGCTGCGAGGGCTCTTGGTCGTCCAGCTCCTGTGGGGGATGGCCATGGTCATGAGCATCTGGTTCGCCGCGGTCGGCTTCCCGGTGCTCTGGCTCGGTCACTCCATGTGGGTCAGGTCCGGTGCCCTCCTCCGGGGCCGGGTGACGCGAGACGCGCTTCTGGTGGTCCAGAACGTCTGCGCCGCGAGCATCTGGCTCATCGTCCTGATCGCCGCGCTTCGCACCAAGGTCGATCCCACGATCCTCAACCTGAGTGCGCAGACGTACGTCGTCGCCGCGATCGCGGTGCACGTGAAGAGCGCCTACCTCGCCGACGGTCGCCGCGGTCCAGTCAGTCGAGCAGGCTGAGGATCTCTGCCCAGCCGCCGTCTTGGGCGGAGGGGATGACCGTGGTGGCCAGCTCGAGGGCGGCGGGGTGGGCGATCGCCGGGACCGCTCGCCGGGCGGCGTTGGTCAGCAGCTCGATGTCGTTGGGGCCGTCGGCGACGGCGAGGACCCTGGTGCTGTCGACGCCGTGGGCGGCGCAGAAGGCCCGCACACCGTCCCACTTTGACTGATCCTTCGGGGCCGCTGTCAGTGACGCCAGCCCCGGGAAGTCGATCGACCGGTCGACGTGCACCTCGACGACACCCTGCAGCTCGGCGACGGCGGCTTCGGCATCGGGGAACGGCACGCCGATCATGCTGAAGCCGAGGACCGGGTGCTTCGCCACGGCGGCTCGGAGGTCGTCGACCGCCGAGCGCTCGTCGGCACCCCAGCGCCGGCCGGCCGTGTCACCGAGGGCCTGCACGTGGGCCGGGTTGGTGTCCGGGTCGTGGCTGATGAACACGTCGTAGCGAGGGTGGTCGACGTACACCACGGGACTGAGCCCAGCTCGTGTGAACGCGTCGTAGGCGGCCACCGCGTCGGCGGTCGGGTACGGCGCCAGGTGGAAGCGCTCGTTGGTGGCGAGGTCGATGCCGATGGCGCCGTTGAGCATGATGGCCGGTGGCGCCAGACCCACTCGGGCGAGGGGGTCGCGCGTCGATGCCAGCCGGCGACCGGTGGCGACGAGGAGCGGGATGCCGCGTCGCCCCAGCTCCGCCACCGCCTGGAGCACGGCGATCGGCACGTGGTCGTCGGTGTGCCAGAACGTGCCGTCGAGATCGGTGACGACGAGCTCGACCGCTGGCATCGACGGAGTCTGGGGGGCGCCGTCGCCCAGCGGCAAGGTCGTTGTCAGAAGACGCCGGTCTCCACGCCGGCCGCCAGCGTGGCCGCTTGCTCGCGAACGTGGGCGACGTGGGCATCGGTGAGCGAGCCGGCGATCACGATGGGTGGGAGGGCTTCCTTCCAACGCAGGCCGGTGAGGATGCGGGAGACGTCGCGCACCGCGCCGGTCCCATCGGAGGCGCCCTTGCTGATCAGCAGGTACGGAAGGCCAGGGCGGCGGTTCGGCACCTCCTCGAACCACGGGTAGATCCGTTCGAGGAAGTCCTTCATGAGGCCTGACACCATCCCGAAGTTCTCGGTCGTCACGAGGATGGCCCCGGCCGCCGCCTCCACGTCGTCCACCCCTGCATCCGGTGCGGAGAGCGAGCGCACGATGAGCGCGTCGCCAGCATCGTGCACCCCGGCGAGCACCGCGTCGCGCAGGGCGTGGATCGACGGCGGCACCGGGTGCCACACGACGAGCAGGTGCCCGGATCTGGGGACGGTTCCGTCCGCCATGCGAGCGTCAGCGTCCACAGAACGTGACGGTACTCAGAGGATGGTGCGGACGAGGACGGCGATGGCGGCGGCCGTCGACAGGAGGAGCACGACCGGCCGGACCGTTCGCTGGTCCAGGTGGCGCGCGAGCACGGGGGAGGCCACGAAGCCGAGGATCGCCCCCGGCACGAGCACCAAGCAGGGCACGATCTCGTCGGTCCCCAGCTGGCCGACGACCATCAGGGTCGGGATGGAGACGAGGTTGCCCACGAGGAAGAACCGGGCGAGGGTGGCCCGCAGGGCCGGTCCGCTGAGCCCGATGTAGGCAAGCGCGATCGGTGGCCCTCCGATGCCTGACACCGTTCCCATGAAGCCGGCGGCCGCCCCGGCGCCGGCGATCGTCCGTCGGGTGGGGCGCAGTCGGATCCCCACCGCGGTGAGGACGACCGCGGTGAGCACGAGGACCGCGAACAGGATCGACAGCCCGCCCTGGGGGAGCATCGCCATCACGCCACCCGCGGCCAAGGCGCCGACCACCTGACCTGCGTTGGCCGTGCCGACGGTCGGGTCCACCATCCCGCGCCCGTTGCGGCGGGTGACGAGCAGGTTCAGGACGCCGCTGGCCACGACCACCGGTCCCGGCACGAACCGGTCGGAGAGCAGCACGAGCAGGGGAGCGGCCACGAGGTTCGCACCGAACCCGACGGCCGCCTGCACGCACGCGCCCACCGCAAAGATCAGGGCGGCGACGAACGCATGCGGCAAGCTCACGGCGGCGCACCCTAGGCTCGCCGCCCGTGGCGAACCTTGCCGGGCAGGGCCGTGCGACCGTCGAGGTGGGGCGCTGATGCGCGGGCTGTTCATCCACACCGTGGTGTACGCGGTCGTCATGTTGCTGCTGGTCGGCGCGTGGCTCCTCACGACGGGATCGACCGCCGAGCTCGAGCTCGTGCGGGATGATCCGCTCCAGGGGGTGAAGGACGGCTTCTGGCCACTCCTGGTCGGCGCCGCGTGGGGTGGTGCCCTCGTGATCCACGCGGCCGTGTGGGTCGGCACGCTGCTGCCGCGCAGCCGCCGGCGCGGGAACAAGGGGGGCCAGCGCCACCACGCCGAGGCTCCCGCCACCGGCCACGGCCATCGAGGCCCACCGGCCCCTGATGCACCAGGGCCCCGCGCCGACATCGCGAAGGACGCGGCCCGGGCGGCGATCGGGCTGGTGGAGTCACTCGCCGGACGGGCGGCCTCCCGCCCGTCGAAGCCAGTGACGCCCGTCGCCGGCCGTCAGTGGGTGGTGGTGATGTTCACCGACCTGGTGGAGAGCACCCGACTCGCCGAGAGCCTCGGGGACACGACGTGGCACGAGATCCTGGCGAGCCATCGACAGCTCGTGCGCGGGTGCGTCGTCGAGCACCACGGCACGGAGGTCGGCACGCAAGGCGACGGGTTCCTCGTCCGCTTCGACACCCCGGACGCCGCGGTCGCCTGCGCGATCAGGGTGCACCGGCAGATGCGCGACGCTCGCACCGGCGGCGCCTTCGTCCCAGAGCTGCGGGTGGGCATCCACGCCGGCGAAGCCGTCGCCGACGACAACGACCTGGTCGGTCGCGTCATCAACCTCGCGGCCCGGGTCACCGAGGCGGCCGAGCCGGGCGAGATCCTCCTCACCGAGCCGGTGGCGGACCACCTGTCGCCCGGTATCGCGCTGGCCGACCGGGGCCTCAAGCCGCTCAAGGGCTTCGAGCAACCTCGACACCTGCTGGCGGTCGCGTGGCAGCCCACCGACGAGGCGACCGTGCTCACCACGGAGGTCGAGGAGCGCTAGCGAGCCGGCGGTCGGCCAAGATGGCTGCTGGTGCTCGCATCGCTGCTCGCTGCCGAGGAACCGTCGTCCCTGCTCGCCGCGCGCTGGCAGATGGCCCTGTCGCTGGGGTGGCACATCATCCTCGCCTGCTTCGGGGTCGCCTTCCCGATGCTCATCTGGGTCGTGCACCGCCGGGGCATCCGGGACGACGACCCGGTCGCGCTCGGGGTTGGCCAAGCGCTGGTCGAAGGTGGCGGCCGTCCTGTTCGCCGTCGGGGCCGTGTCGGGCACCATCCTCAGCTTCGAGATGGGCCTGCTCTGGCCGGAGCTGATGCGCACCTACGGCGACGTGATCGGCCTGCCGTTCGCCTTCGAGGGGATCGCCTTCTTCCTCGAGGCGATCTTCATCGGCATCTACCTCTACGGGTGGGACCACCTGCCGCCGCGCGTGCACCTGCTCACGCTCGTGCCGATCGCGGTGTCGGGCGTAGTGGGCACGTTCTGCATCATCGCCGTCAACGCGTGGATGAACACGCCGTCGGGATTCCACCTCGTAGACGGTGAGGTCACGGACGTCGATCCGTGGGCCGCGATGTTCAACGATGGGGTGTGGACTCAGTTCGCGCACATGTGGGTCGCGACGGTGATGGTGGTCGGGTTCTGCACGGCGGCCGTGTACGCGACAGGGCTGCTCCGTGGCCGCACCGACCGGCACCATCGCCTCGGGTTCCGCGTGGCGTTCGCGTTCGCGGCGGTCGCTGCCGTCCTCCAGCCGCTCGTCGGGCACCTGACCGGCGCGCGGTTGGCGGACGCGCAGCCCACGAAGCTGGCCGCCATGGAGCTGGCCCCGGAGACGGAGCAGCCGTCCCCGCTCGCGATCGGCGGGATCCTGCTCGATGGCGAGCGACGGTTCGCCATCGAGGTGCCGAGGTTGGGGTCGCTGCTCTCGCGGGCGAGCCTCGACCGTCCCGTCGCCGGCCTCGACGAGTTCGCCGACGACGACCGGCCCAAGGACGAGCTCGTCACGATGGTCCACCTGACCTTCCAGAGCATGGTGGGCCTCGGTCTGCTGCTAGCCGGCCTCGGCGGCGCGTTCTGGTGGGCCAGTCGCCGCGGTCGCGATCTCCTCGAGTCGCGACGGTTCCTGTGGGTGGCCGTCCTGGCCGGGCCGGCATCGATCGCCGCCCTCGAGCTCGGGTGGATGACGACAGAGCTCGGCCGGCAGCCCTGGGTCGTCTACCGCCTGCTCCGCGTCGAGGACGCGGTCACTCGAGGCAGCGGTGTCTGGGTGACGCTCGTCGTCCTGATCGTGGGGTACACGGTCATGACCGTGATGGCGTCGATCACGCTGCGGTCGATGGCGCGCCGCTGGCGGGAGGGTGAGCCGCTGGAGCTGCCGACGCCGTACTCGCCGGACCCGCGAGCCCCACGACGGCGGCTGCGCTCATGACCCTCGCCGGCACCGTGGCCGCAGTGCTGTTCCTGGGCGTGGTGGCGTACGCCCTGTTCGCGGGCGCCGACTTCGGCAGCGGGGTGTGGGACCTCACGGCCGGCGACGCCGAGCGCGGCGCACGTGTGCGGTCGCTGATCGACCGGGCCGTGGGGCCGGTGTGGGAGGCGAACCACGTCTGGCTCATCTTCGTGCTGGTGTACCTCTGGACGGGCTTCCCCAGTGCGTTCGCATCGATCATGGAGACGCTGTTCGTGCCGTTCTGCATCGCGGGCGCGGGCATCGTGATGCGCGGCGCCGCGTTCGCGTTCCGCAAGATGTCGCCCACCCTTGCCTTGGCGAGGTTCCATGGCGTGATGTTCGCGACGTCCTCGGTGATCACCCCGTTCGTCTTCGGCACCATCGCGGGAGCGGTGGCCGCGGGCCGAGTGCCGGCGGACGGCCCGGGCGACCGCTGGACCTCGTGGACCGGTCCGACGTCGCTCGTCGGCGGCACCCTCGCCGTCCTCACCTGTGCCTTCCTCGCGGCCGTGTTCCTCACCGCCGAAGCGGACAGGGGCATCGACCCCGATCTGACCGAGTGGTGCCGCCGGCGCGCGCTGGTGGTGGGCGCGCTCACCGGTGTGGTCGCCCTGGCCGGGGTCGCCCCGCTGCACGCCGACGCACCGACCTTGTTCGAGGGACTCACCGGGCGGGCCTTGCCGCTGGTGGTCGTCTCCGCGGCGGCCGGGGTGGCCACCCTGTGGGCGCTGTGGCAGCACCGAGCCGTCTTGGCCCGCGTCACGGCCGTGGTGGCGGTGGGCGCCATCGTCGTGGGCTGGGGCGTGGGGCAGTGGCCGTGGATGCTCGTCGACGTCGTCGAGGTCGAGGACGCCGCCGGGGCGCACGCCACGCTGTGGGGGCTGCTGGTCGTGTCGGGAGTCGCGGCGGCGACGGTGGTCCCTGCGCTGGGCTACCTCTACGTGCTGACCCAGCGCGACGCCCTCGGCGGTCCCGGCCACGACCAGCCCGATCAGGGTCAGCCGGTTCCCGGCACCTAGCGCCGGGCGGCGGGCCAGCCCTCGGGTGGGTCGATGTGGAGCTCGCGGAGCTCCGGCTGCCATCCCGATGCAGGGTCGTAGCGACGGATCAGCTTGGCCGGGACGCCGGCCAGGACCGCGTGGTCCGGGAACTCGCCGCGCACCACCGCGCCCGCGCCGACGACGGTGTTCCGACCGAGCCGCGTCCCCGGGAGGATGATCGCCCCGGCGCCGAGCCAGGAGCCCGCGCCGATCTCGACGGGATCCTCCGCTGGCCACTGCTCACCGACCGGCGTGCCGGGATCGGCGTACACGTGGTTCTGGTCGGTGACGTAGCAGTGCGGACCGGTCATCACGTCGTCGCCGATCACGACCGACCGATGGGCGACCACGTGGCTCGCCCTCCCGATCGAGCAGCGGTCCCCGATCCGCAGCACGGGGCTGGTGGCGCCCGGCGGCAAGGGCTGGTCCGGGGCCATGCCCACCGACAGGCTGACGTGGGCGGCGATGAGGCACTGGGTGCCGAGCGCGATGTGCTGCTCGCCGAACACATCGCCGGGCGGGAACGCCATGAGGGTGCCCGGCCCGAAGTGCTGGTACCGCCGGGCCAGCCGGTCCTGCGGCCCGATGGCCCCCGCCCAGACCATCCCGTGCCACACGCGGTGCGCGACCTCCGCCGCCACATCGCGGAAGCGGGTGTACAGCGTCACGGCCGGATGGTTAGTCGACCGGCTGCCGCGAGCGCCACCACTAGGTTGCCGGGGTGGACGGACGGCAGCTCATCTCCTCCGGCTCCCCGTACGAGCTGACGGTCGGCTACAGCCGGGCGGTCCGGGTGGCCGACCGGGTGGTGGTGGCCGGCACCGCGCCGCAGTGGCCCGACGGCACCGTCGATCCCGATCCGGCCGCGCAGGCCCGTCGCTGCTTCGAGATCATCGGCGCCGCGCTGGAGGACGCCGGCGCCTCGTTCGCGGACGTCGTCCGCAGCCGGGTGTACCTGATCGACGCCGCGGACTTCGCGCCCATCTCCGGTGTGCACGGCGAGGTGTTCAGCGACGTCCGCCCCGCCAACACCACGGTCGTGGTGGCCGCCCTGCTGGATCCGCAGTGGAAGGTCGAGATCGAGGTCGAGGCCGTCATCAGCTCCGACTCGGCGGCCCGGTAGCCACGGATGGCGGGCCCGCTCGACCTCCTCGAGGCGCTGGCTCGCCAGGAGGTCGTCATCACCCCCACCTACCGGCACCTCGAGGTGTTCACGCGGCGCGGCCTGCTGACGGTCCTGTGGCACGGCGATCCGGATGCCGGGGCCGCGGTCGTCGTCGGCGGCGGCGCCATGGGCGGGCTCCTCGGCCCGGCCGACGGCTTCTACCACTGGCTCGGCGAGGAGCTGGCGGTGTCCGGGACCGGCATCGGTGTGCTGCGCGTCGGGTGGCGCCGGCCCAACGACATCGACCTGTGCACGCTCGACCTCCTGGCGGCGGCCGACCTGGCGGCCCGCGCCGGCGCCGAGCGCTTCGTGACCGGTGGGCACAGCTTCGGCGGTGCCATCGCCGTGCGCGCCGGCATGGCGATGGGGGACTGGACGAAGGGGGTGGTCACCTTCGCCACCCAGTCGGCCGGCTGCGAGGAGGCGGGCGGGCTCACCGCGCCGCTGCTCGCGTACCACGGCGACCGGGACGAGCTGCTCCCACTGATCGCCAGCCAGGTCGTGGCCGAGCTCACCGGCGGGCCCGCCGACGTCGTCGTCTGCGAGGGCGCTGGCCACCTCCTCACCGAGGCGGGCGATCGCCTGCGCGCGGAGGTGCCGACGTGGATCAGGGAGCGGCTGGCTACGGGTTGACGTAGATGCGGCTCGGGGTGAGCAGGACCGCCAGGCGCCCTTCCGCCGCCATCACGCGGTCGTACTCGGCCCAGTCGTCGTGGTCGCCGCCGCCCGCCGCGGAGTAGACCCGTCGGAGGAGGGACGGGAGGTCATCGGGCGCCACGCCGTCGAGCGGGTCCTCAGGTCCGACCAGCTCGGCGGAGCCCTCGGCCGCCACCCACGCCCAGCCCGCCCGCCACTGCAGCGTGGCGATGGGGTTCTGGCGCAGATGACCCATCTTGAGGGTGGCGGGTCGTCCGACGAACGCCGCCACCGGCGCGCCGGTGACCGGGTGGTCGACGATGCCGGCGTTCACGACTGCCGAGTGCACCGTGCCGTCGCGCCGCACGGTGGACAGGCTCGCGAGGCCGTTGTCGAGGGCGACGAGCCGCTGGATGTCGTCGATGGTCGCCATCGCCTCGCAGGGTATCGGTCGAGGTCGAGCGGGGTCGGCTCGTCGGGATCCGCCGACGTGGTAACCAGGGCGGATGCTTCTGGACGGGGTCAACCACGTGGCCGTGATCACGAGCGACACGGAGCGCCTGCACGCCTTCTACCGGGAGGTGTTCGAGGCGACGGTGGGCCAGGACGGCCCGGCCGGGCCCGACATGCGCCTGTCGTTCATCAACATCGGCCCCCACACCGAGCTGAACGTGTTCGAGGTCGACGGCGGCACCCCGCCTCCGCGCGCGCCGATGATGGCGCGCGGACCGCTCGACCACATGGGCCTGCAGGCCGCGTCGCTCGAGGCCTTCGACACCATCCGAGACCGGCTCATCGAACGCGGGGCGTCCGACGGGTTCGTGACCGACTTCGGAGCGATCCTGAGCCTCTTCTTCCGCGATCCCGACGGGCTCGAAGGCGAGGTCTGCGTCACGAACCCGGACGCGCAGCCCGGCGTCGTAAACCCTCCGGGGACGCCGGCGGCGCGCTACTCCTGACCGCTCCGCCCGACGCGGTCTTCCGGCCGAAGAATCCGGGCCACGATGTCGAGAGCTCGAGGCCGGCTCCGTCCTAGGGGTACAACCGGCCAGCAGGGTCGGCATCACACAAGGAGATCACGATGGCCAAGTACCTGTTGCTCAAGCACTACCGAGGCGCGCCGACGCCGGACAACGACGTCCCGATGGACAAGTGGACGCCCGACGAGGTCGAGGCCCACATCCAGTTCATGAACGACTTCGCCGGTCGGCTCGAGAGCAGCGGCGAGTTCATCGACGGGCAGGCGCTGTCGCCCGACGGCATGTGGGTCCGTTCGGACGGCGAGGGACGGCCGCCGGTGACCGACGGTCCGTTCGCCGAGACCAAGGACCTGATCGCAGGCTGGATGATCATCGACGTCGACAGCGAGGAGCGGGCGATCGAGCTGGCGGGTGAGCTGTCAGCGGCCCCGGGCGCCGGCGGCAAGCCGATCCACGAGTGGCTCGAGGTCCGCCCCTTCCTGCACGCGCCGCCCACGTTCGAGCACTGACCGTGGACGAGGTCGAGCTGCGGCAGCTCGTCCCACGGGTCCTCAGCGTCCTCGTCGGTCGCGGTGCGGACTTCGCGACCGCCGAGGACGCCGTCCAGGAGGCGCTCATCCGAGCGCTCTCGAAGTGGGGGGACGAGCCCCCGACCGATCCCACGGGATGGCTCATCACGGTCGCGTGGCGAGCCTTCCTCGACATGACCCGGTCAGAGGCATCTCGCCGGGACCGAGAGGTCCGGTTCGACACGGAGCCGCCGGCCGGCGCGGTGCCGAGTGGCGACGACACGCTGCGCCTCTACTTCCTGTGCGCCCACCCCGATCTGACGTCGTCGTCGGCCGTCGCGTTGACCCTCCGAGCCGTGGGCGGCCTCACCACGCGGCAGATCGCGCGGGCCTACCTCGTGCCGGAGCCCACGATGGCGCAGCGCATCAGCCGCGCCAAGCGCACGGTCAGCGAGGCCGGTGTCGATCGGCCCGGCGACGTGGGCACGGTGATGCGGGTGCTGTACCTCGTCTTCAACGAGGGCTACTCCGGTGACGTCGACCTGGCGGCCGAGGCGATCCGACTGACCCGTGAGCTGGCCGCCCTGGTGGACGACCCCGAGGTCCACGGACTGCTCGCCCTGATGCTCCTCCACCATGCCCGGCGCCGAAGCCGCACCCGAGCGGACGGAAGCCTCGTGCCGCTCGCCGAACAGGACCGCAGCCAGTGGGACACGGAGCTCATCGCCGAGGGCATCGTCATCGCCCACGCGGCCCTCGCGCGCGATCGGCTCGGCGAGTACCAGGCGCAGGCGGCGATCGCCGCGCTCCATGCCGACGCACCCCGCGTGGAGGAGACCGACTGGGTCCAGATCGTGGAGTGGTACGACGAGCTGCTCCGGTTCGCCGACACGCCGATCGTCCGGCTCAACCGGACCGTCGCCGTCGGCGAGGCCGATGGCGCGCCCGCCGGACTGGCGGCGCTGGCCGAAGTCGACGAGCACGTCCCGCGGCGCGAGGCCGTCGCCGCCTACCTCCACGAGAAGAACGGCGACCTCGAGCTCGCGGCCCGCCTCTACGCAAGTGCGGCTCGCCACGCGCCCAACCTCGCCGAGCGCGACCATCAGACGCGCCAAGCCGCGCGACTCAACGAGCACCTGCAGAACCACCGATGAGGCCGGCGGCCCACGGCTCCTAGTCGTCGGGGTCGACGGCGCGGGTGTTGCCGAGCCAGCTGGCGTACAGGCCGGCGTAGACGCCGCCGGCCGCCACCAAGGCCGCGTGGGTGCCCTGCTCGACCACCTCGCCGGCGTCGACGACGACCACCAGGTCGGCCCGCTCCGCGGTGGACAGGCGGTGGGCGATGCTCACGACCGTGCGGCCGGCCGACAGCCGCTCGAGTGCCTCCGTGAGGGCCTGCTCCGTCTCCGGATCGACGGAGGAGGTGGCCTCGTCGAGGATGAGGAGCCCTGGGTCGCCGAGCTGGGCGCGGGCGAGGGCCACGAGCTGGCGCTCGCCGACCGACAGGTTGGTGCCGCGCTCGCCGACCTCGGCGTCGAGGCCACCGGGCAGGTCGTCGAGCCACCCACCGAGCCCGAGGGTGGTGAAGGCGGCTCGGAGCTCGTCGTAGGTCGCCCCCGGTCGTCCGACGCGCACGTTGTCGGCGAGGGTGGTGTCGAACAGGAAGCCGTCCTGCGGGACCATCCGCACGGCGCGACGGCGTGAGATCGGATCGACGGTGCGCAGGTCCACGGTGCCGACCCGCACCGCTCCCTCGGTCGGGTCCGCCAACCGGCACAGCAGCTTGGCGATGGTGGTCTTGCCGCTCCCCGTCTCGCCGACCACGGCGACGGACGTGCCAGCCGGCAGGTGCAGGTCGATCCCGCGGAGCACCTCGTCGCCCGTGCGGTAGGCGAACCGCACGCCCTCGAGGTCGACCGCCAGCGCGCCCGTCGGCAGCACGACCCCGTCGACCGGCTCCTCCACGTCGATGGGGGTCGCGAGGACGCCGAGGATCTTGCGCCAGCCGGCGATGGCCGTCTGGGTCTGGTCGAGGATCTCGCTCAGCTCGGAGATCGGGATCAGCAGCAGGCTGACGAGGAACACGAACGCGATCATCTCGCCGAGCCCGAGACCCCACGCGGCGCCGTTGATGGCCCCGACCGCCGTCACCGTGCCGAGGGTCAGCGCCCCGAAGAGGTCGGCCAGGGGGAACATGACCGCGAACCACTTGGCCGCGCTCATCTGGGCCTTGTACTGGGTTCGGATCGCATGATCGAGGCGATGGCGGGTGCGCCCCTGCAGCCCGTACGCGAGGACGACCGGCGCACCGGTCACGAGCTCGGACACCTCCGAGAGGGTGCCGCCCACCGCGGTGCGCACGTCGTCGTAGGCGGCCAGCTGCCGCCGCTGGAGGTAGCGCAGCGCGGGGAGGAGGGGGAGGAAGACGCCGACCGACACGAGCGCGAGCTGCCAGCTGTAGAGGGCCATGACGCCGACGGTGGTCACGAGCAGCACGGAGTCGACGATCCACGCGACGGCGCCCCACTCGGTGAACTGGGCCATCGTCTCGACGTCGCTGGTCACCCGGGACACGAGGGCGCCGCGGCGCTGGCCGACGTGGTCGGCCAGCGAGAGGCGATGGATGTGCTCGAACGTCCGGACCCGCAGCCCGAGCAGGCTCGCCTCGGCCGCTCGCACGAGCCGCAGGAAGGTCGCCCGGCTCACGAAGTAGAGGGCGACGACGAGGACCGCGGTGGAGCCGCACGCCACCGCGACGAACCCGGGCCGGTAGCCGGCGTCGCCGAGGACGCCACGGTCGAGGATCTGCTGGATGAGGATCGGCACGGCCAGCTTGCCGAGGGCGGTGGCGACGGCCAGCACCGCGGTCATCACCAGGCCCTGCTTCAGCTCGGGCGTGACCGCCAGGCCCCGACGGAGCACGGCGATGGCACCCGCGTCGCGCAGCGCCTCCTCCTCGTCGGTCATGTCCGGGTGGCGGCGCTCGCGGTCGTGGCTGCCGGGCGGTGCGGCGTCGACGAGCACGTCGACGACGGCGCCGTGCTCCTCGAGCTGCTCGTCGAGGCTCATCAGGCGGCGTCCTGCTCGTAGGCGCGAACGAGCGCGGCGTAGCTCGGCACCGAGAGCAGCTCGCGGTGCGTGCCCTCGGCGGCGATCCGACCGTCCTCGAGCAGCAGCACGCGGTCGGCCAGCGCGATCGTCGACACGCGGTGGGCGACGACGATGGTCGTGGCCGCCACCGATCCCCGGAGCCCATCGAGGATGGCGCGCTCCACGGTCGCGTCGACGGCGGACGTGGCGTCGTCCAGGAGCAGCACGCGCGGCTGTCGCAGGAGTGCTCGAGCCAGCGCGATCCGCTGGCGCTGGCCGCCCGACAGGGTCACGCCGCGCTCGCCGATGACCTCGTCGAGGCCATGGGGGAGCCGCTCGACGAACGTGCGGGCCCGGGCGACCTCGAGCGCCTCGAAGATCGCGGCGTCGTCCACGTCGTCGCCCATCGCGAGGTTCTCCCGCACGGTGTCCGCGAACAGGAACGACTCCTGGAACACGAGGGAGGTCGACCGGTGCAGAGCGGTCGGATCGAGCTGCGCGAGGGGGACACCCCCGATGCGCACCTCCCCGTGGGTCGGGTCGATGAGGTGGACGATCAGGTTGCAGAGGGTCGACTTGCCGGTGCCGGTGGAGCCGACGAGGGCCACGACCTCGCCGGGGGCGAGGCGAGCGGTGAGCCCCTCGAGGACGACGTCGTCCTCGTCGTAGGAGAAGCCGATGCCGTCGAGCTCGACGTCGAGCGGTCCGGCCGGCAGCCCGACCGGCGCGGTCGGCGTGGCGCGGGCAGGCGCGGCCAGCACTCGCTGCAGCCGGTCGTTGGCGACGACGGCCCGAGGGAGCTCCTCCAGGAGGAAGCCGACGATGCGGAACGGGAAGGCGAGGATGCCGAAGAGGGCCATCGCCTGCACCAGCTCGCCGGTGGAGACCGCGCCGGAGGAGACCCGCCAGGCACCGAGCCACAGCAGGGCGATGGTGCCGAGGCTCGGCAGCGCGTCGAGGCCGGGCTCGAAGCTCGCCGCGCAGCCGGCCCACGACGAGCCGCTCCTGGCGCAGGTCCTCGGCTCGCTGGCGGAGCCGTTCGATCTCGCGCTCCTCCAGGCCCAGCGTCTTCACGACGAGGGCGCCCTCGAAGCTCTCGTGGGCGACCGCCGAGACGTCGCCGACCCGCGCCTGGGCGGCGGAGGCCGGCCGCTCGACCCGCTTGGTGTACGCGTTGTTGAGGATGGCCAGCCCTGGAAAGAGGGCGAAGGCCACCGCCACCAAGACCAGGTCGACGAAGGCGAGCTGCACCATCGACACGACGATGATGACGATCACGCCGAGCGAGAACGGCAATGGCTGCATGGCCATGGTCGACCGCTCGCAGTCGGCGTCGGCGTGGGCCAGCAGCTCGCCGGTGGGGTGCTCGTCGAACCACCGCAGCGGCACGGCGAGATACCGGTCCGTCACCCGCTGGAACCACAGCATCTGCATGCGCCGCTGGGCCATCTGCCCGAAGTAGCGACGGAGGACCACACCGACCATCCGGAAGGCGGAGGCGGCGACGAGGGCGGCGGCGCCGAGGAACGCGGTGTGGCGCTCCACCCCGCCCTCCTTGAAGGCGGGAGTGAGGACGTCGTCGGTGACGCGACCGAGCACGATGGTGCCGCCGACCGCCATGACGGCGAACAGGGCGGCGCCCACCACCGCGAGGGAGAAGGGCCCGGGCTGGGTGCGCACGGACAGCCAGAGCAGGCGCGCGCCCCGGCGCATGATCCTCTCGTCCTTGTCCCCCCGTGCCATGAGGGCCGAACCTAACGGCGCGCCCGGCGGGGCCACCAATGACAACCCGGCGTCACGCGAACGTCAGCGACACCGTGGTCAGACCGCTGGAGGATGGCGCGTACGACCGGGTCCGGGCATCGGCGAGGGTGGCGTTGGTGTCCACGCTCACCTCGAGGCCGGGGAAGATCCAGCGGTCCGCCTCGACGTCTGAGGCCTCGACGTTCGACTCCCAGTGCAGGGTCTGCGGTCCGTTCCGGTGGTGGGGCGCGCACTCCACGAGGAGCGCTCGCTCGGAGGCGGTCGCGCTCGTCGGGCCGTGGTGGACGAGGCGCAGCCACCCGACCGCGCCATCGGGGAGGCGCCAGTGCACGGTGGCGGGGTGGTACTGGCCGCGCGCGTGCGGACCGCCGGCGTGGCGCTCCGCGCCGATCAGGACGTCGTCGCCGAGCCAACCGCTCGCCAGCCGTTGGGGGTGGTCCTCGACCACCTGCGTCACCGAGTGCGGTCCCGGGAAGCGCTCGAAGGCGGCACGGGCGGCGTCCGGCACGCGGACGCCGATGTGCTCGAGCAGCGGCGCCATGCAGAGGTCGTGGCCGTGGGCGACGACGGCGGCCTCGAGGTCCGGCAGGGGAGCAGGCAGCCCGGCGCACCAGAGCGCGAGGCCCAGCCCGCTCACGTAGGCGTGGAGGTCCATCCCGTAGGCGCGGGAGTAGGGGCCGCACAGGTTGCCGAGCCCCGCGTGCCACCAGCGCGCCACGTCGGTCCACAGCGCTGACTCCATCGTGGCGCCGAGCTCGCGCAGGTCGACGCGAGCGTCCGGCCGCTGCCACAGGCCCAGGGCCAGGAGGTCGATGCCGTAGTACGTGGGCGAGTTGTGCTCGGTGAAGCAGCCGTGGCGGTGGAAGGCGGCGGCGACGGCCGCCGCGAAGGTGCGGTCGGTGGTCCCCGTCCACGCCTCGAGCCAGGCGCGCAGGAGCGCGATGTTGGCGTACGTCGGCGGCACCCGACCGGGCGGTTCGGCGCGGACGGCCAGCTCGATGGCCGCCCTGGCCCGCCCCTCCAACGCCGATGACAGGGCGAAGTCGCTGACCGCCACCGCGAGGGCGGTCCCGACGAACTGTCGCCAGTTGGGGTCGTAGTCCACCCACTCGACCGCGCCCGCCCGCGGAGGTGCCCACTCGGGGAAGCGCACGAAGGTGCCGTGCCACGGCGCACCGGGCTCGTCGTACTGGTGGTCGACGACGGCGCCGAGCACCCGTTCGGCTCGCTCGCGGTCGCCGGGCCCGTCACGCCGCAGCAGCGCGAGCGCGTACCAGGCGGACTCCCGCACCAGGTGCACGGTGTGGGGGCCGTCGGTGACGTCGTCGAAGGCACCCGGCGGGTTCCACAGGAGGCCGGCATCGCCGTCCCACGCCCGGTCCATCCAGGCGGTGGCGACCGCGGTGGGACCGGTCATCCCCGCCAGAGCTGGAGGGGTGTCCGATCGCGCGGCCCCTCGAACGGCAGCGGGATCCAATCACCGTCGTGGCCCGCGGAGGCGTAGGCCGCGGCAGACGATGTCCAGGACCTGCCGCCCGAACGTGGCGCCGAGCTCCGGAGTGCGTCCTTGCTGGAGGTCGAGCGCGAACGCCTCGATCTGCGGCAGGTAGCCGAGCTCCTCGAGCTGCCGAGGGACGCCTTCCGGCAGGGCGGGGAGCTTGACCTCCACGCCGTTGCGCTCGAGCAGCAGGGCGGGGAGGAGCTCCATGCGCACGACGCCGTCCGGTGCCGACACCTGCGCATCCCAGGTCGGCGTGTCGCCACCTCGCCAGCTGGTCGTGACCCGGGCCAGCAGGCCGGTGTCGAAGTGGATCGTCACGTCGGCGTACTCGTCCACGGGGTGGTCCGCCGCCCCCTCGAGGGCGGCCCGCACCTCGACGGGCACCGCGGGAGCGGCCAGGACCAGCGCGACGGCGAGCGGGTGGACACCGAGGTCGAACAGCACGCCTCCGCCCCACCCTTCGGTGAGGAAGTCGCCCCAGTCGGGGCGGGACTGCAGGGCCCGCACCTCCACGAGGTCGATGCCGTCCAGCTGGGCGGTGTGGGCGAGGGCGAGGCGCACGATGGGGGCGTGCACGAGGTTCTCGGCGTAGGAGATGCACGCGCCGGCGTCGTGGGCCGCCACGAGCTGGTCGGCCTCCTCCAGGGTGGTGCAGAGGGGCTTCTCCACCAGCACGCCCGCGCCGGCTTCCACCGCCGCCAGCACCTGAGCGGTGTGCTGGGCGGGCGGCGTGCAGATCACCACGCCGTCCGCGCCGGCCGGGAGCTCGTCGTAGGTGCACGGCTCCGCGTTCATGCGAGCCGCGGCCTTGGCGGCTCGGGCGGGATCGCGTGACGCGACCTTGCTGACGCGCAGGCCCGGCACCTGGTCGACGGCGTAGCCGTGCACGGCCGCGATCCAGCCGGCACCGGCGAACGCGAGGTCGATGCCCTCGGCCATGGTCAGGTCAGGTGCCGCGCAGCTTGGCGACGACGGGGGCCATGGGCTCCATCGTGTCGCCCTGGAACACGATGTAGGAGACGTCCCAACGAGCGCGTCGGGCTTCGAGGGACTCGATGATCTCGTCGACGGTGCCGATGCACGCGTGCGGGTAGACCTCGAGCTCGTCCGGCGGCAGGCCGAACAGCGGGGCCATCATCTCGGCGGTGCCCTTGCGGTCATCGGTGAGGATGGCGGCGAACTGCAGCATGTTGATCTCGAGGTCGGCGTAGCGGTCCCCGGCTGCCTCCTTGATCCAGCTCACCTTCTTGTCCGTCTGCGCGGACGCGCCGTCCTGGGCCGCCGCCGCGTCGGCCTGGCCGCTGTGGATCGACGGGTTGATGCCCACGATCTGGGCCTCCCGAGCGGCGATCGACAGCACGCGCTTGCCGCCGCCACCGATCAGGAACGGGGGCGGGGTCTGCGCAGGCTTCGGCAGGCTGTCGTAGTCGGTGATGGTGTAGTGCTCGCCCTGGTGCGAGAAGGGGCCGGGGGCGAAGCAGCCCTTGATGATGGCGATGCCCTCCTCCATGCGTGTCACGCGCACTCCGGCGGCGTCCATCGGGATGCCCGACTGGTCGTAGTCGCTCGTCATCCAGCCGGCGCCGATGCCCACCTCGAGGCGGCCTCCCGACAGCACGTCGATCGTGGCGAGCTCCTTGGCCAGCACGACCGGGTGCTTGTAGTCGTTGTCGAACACGAGCGCCCCCACCTTCAGCTCGTTGGTGGCGTCGGCGGCGGCCATCAGCGCCGGCACGGGGGCCAGCTGATCGCCGAAGTGGTCCGGCATGAAGAGCGTGTCGTACCCGAGGTCTTCCGCCTTGCGGGCCTGCGCCGCCCAGTCGGGGCCGGTCGAGGCGTTGCTGAGCTGGATGCCGAAGCGGAACCGTCGTGCGTGCGCCATGAGGGCGCACGCTACCGGGAGGTGCAGTAACGTCCTCAGCCCCCACCACCCCCGTCCTGCTCGGACGGGGGTGCATGCGCGCGTCCAAGGGAGCTCCACCCATGACCCACCACCCCGACCTCGCCGTCGAGCAGGCCTACCTCGACCGGGCCTACGCCCACCTGGCGCGGATGCGAGCCCGTACGAAGCAGGCCGCGTCGCTCGAGGACTCGGCGGCGCAGGGCGTCGACTGGGCCATCGCCCAGGCCCACCTCAACGCCCGGCTCCGCAGCCTCGACACGGATGTCGACGGGCTCACCTTCGGCCGCCTCGACGCCGACGACGGCGACGTCTGGTACGTCGGGCGCCGCCACGTCGAGGACGAGCGCGGCGACCCCGTGGTGGTCGACTGGCGGGCACCGGTGTCGACGCCCTTCTACCGAGCGACCGCCGCCGACCCCATGGACCTCCGCCGCCGGCGGCGGTTCCTGATGACGGCCCGCCAGGTGGACGACCTCTTCGACGAGGTGTTCGACGACCCCGACAGCGTCGATGCCGCCCACCACGGCGGCATCCCAGACCCGTTGCTCGCCGAGCTGGAGCGCTCGCGCACGGGCGAGATGCGCGACATCGTCGCCACGATCGCGGCGGAGCAGGACGTCGTGATCAGGTCACCGCTCGACACCTGCCTGGTGGTGCAGGGCGGACCGGGCACCGGCAAGACCGCCGTCGGGCTCCACCGCGCCGCCTTCCTGCTCTTCGAGCACCGGGAGCAGCTCGACAAGCAGGGCGTGCTGGTCGTCGGCCCGAACCCGCTCTTCCTGCGCTACATCGCCCAGGTGCTGCCGTCCCTGGGGGAGGCGGCCACCCGCCAGACCACCGTGGAGCGGCTCGTCGGTGGCCGGGTGGCACGTGAGGACAGCGTCGAGGTCGCGCGCCTCAAGGGTGATCCGCGGATGGCGAGGGTGCTGGCCACGGCGGCTCGCAACCACCTGAAGCTCCCGGATGACGACCTGGCGGTGAGCACGGCATGGGGCCCGCTGCGGATCTCGGCGAGCGACCTCCGGGAGGCGGTGGACGAGATCGCCGCACGCGACGTGTCGTTCGCGGTCGGTCGCAACGCCTTCCGCACGCGCGTCCGCCGCCTCGCCTGGTTGGGTCACCCCGACTCGCGCTGGCAGGACGCCGCGCCCACCGCGGCCTTCGACACCGAGATGCGCACGAACACCGTGCTCAACGCGGCGGTGGCCAAGATCTGGCCGTCGCTGTCGGCCCCGGTGCTGGTGAAGCGGATCCTCACCAACAAGAGAGCCCTGGCCGAGGCATCCGCCGGCGTCCTCGACCCGGCGGAGCAGGACCGGCTCCTGCGGCGCTCCGGGGCCCGTCGCCTCGACGACGAGCCGTGGTCGCTGCCCGAGCTGGTCCTCGTCGACGAGGCGGAGGCGCTGCTGAACGGGGTGCCGCGCACGTACGGCCACGCCGTGGTCGACGAGGCGCAGGACCTCTCGGCGATGGAGCTGCGGGCGGTGGCCCGCCGCTGCCCGTCGCGGTCGATGACGGTGCTCGGCGACCTCGCGCAGGCCACGGCGCCCGGGGCCCAGTCGAGCTGGGAGGACGCCGTCGTCCACCTCGGTCAGCCCGCCAACGCCTCGATCGAGGAGCTGGAGCTCGGGTACCGCGTGCCGAAGCCGATCCTGGACGTGGCCAACCGGCTGCTCCCCGCTGTGGCGCCCGGGGTGCGCGCCGCCCGGTCCGTGCGCCTCGACGGATCCCCGCCCGCGATCCAGGCGGTGACGGCCGCGGACCTTCCCGAGCGGACGGCGGCGGTGGTCGCGGCCCTCGCCGCGGCGTGGACCTCGGTGGGCCTGATCGCGCCGGTGCCGCTCCTGGGACCGCTGGGCGACGCGCTGACGGCGATCGGGCTCCCGTACGGCACGGGCACGCGCGGTGGCCTGGCCGGCGTGGTCACGCTGCTCGGACCGCCGGAGGCCAAGGGCCTCGAGTTCGACGCGGTGGTCGTGGTGGAGCCCGCGGCCGTGTTCGATGACGCTCGCGGGGGGCGGCTGCTCTACATCGCCCTCACCCGCGCCGTGCAGGAGCTGGCCATCGTGCACGCCGAGCCGCTCCCCGCCGCCCTGGTCGCGTGACGGCTTGGCGCCTGGCGCCCGGCAGTACGCTCGGAGCGCCCGCCGCCCCCCCGGTCGGCCCCGTCATCGTGCGCCGTCTCCTCCTCCGCTTCGCATCCATCACCGCCGTCGCCGGCGTCGGCTTCGCCGGCCTGGGCTTCGCCCTCGTGCCGGCCATGCGCGGCCTCTCGGACGCCGGGAGCTCGGAGGAGGCGCTCATCGACCTGGGTCCGCTCGACCAGCGGTCGTACGTGTACGCGGCCGACGGCTCGCTGATGACCACGCTCCAAGCGGAGATCGACCGGCAGCCGGTGCCCCTGTCGGAGATCCCCCAGCACACCGTCGACGCGGTGCTGGCAGTGGAGGACGCCGAGTTCTACGCCCACGACGGCGTGAACATCCGCTCGACCCTCCGAGCCCTGGTGCGCAACGTCGACGAGGGCTCGGTCGTGCAGGGCGGCTCGACGATCACGCAGCAGGTCGTGAAGGCCGAGTTCGGCGACCAGCAGACCATCGGGCGCAAGGCGCGCGAGGCGGTGCTCGCTCGCCGGCTCGAGGACCTCATGACCAAGGACGAGATCCTCGAGCGCTACCTCAACACCGTCTACCTCGGCAACGGGGCCTACGGCGTGCAGGCCGGCGCCGAGACCTACTTCGACATGGGGGTCGCCGACCTCGACATCGGTCAGTCGGCGTTCCTGGCGGGGATGATCGCCAACCCGAGCGAGTACGACCCGATCCGTCACCCCGAGGAGTCCAGGCAACGGTGGGACGTCGCGCTGCAGCGGTTGGTCGAGGTCGACCGCCTCACGCCCGACGAGCGCACCTTCATCGCGGCGGGCGCCCTGCCGAAGGCCATCAACCAGTTCAACCCCGAGACGCTCGACTACTTCACCGAGGAGGTGAAGCAGCAGCTCTTCAACGACCCCCGCTTGGGTGCCACCCGCGAAGAGCGCCAGAACCGCGTGTTCCGCGGCGGCCTCCGCATCTTCACCACCCTCGACCCGCGCGCGAGCTGCTCGCCACCGACGCGCGCAACGACGTGTTGTCGGAGGTGGCGCCCGAGGGCACCCCGACGGGATTGGTGCCGATCGGGGCTGACCCCGCCACGGGCACGCCCCGCAACGCCACGGGAGCGGTGGTCTCGATCGAGCCGGGCACCGGCGCGGTACGGGCGATGGTGGGCGGCGCCGGGTTCGCCAGCGAGAAGTACAACGTGACCACCCAGGGCGTCGGGCGGTCGGGCGGCTCGACCTTCAAGATCTTCGTGCTGATGGCCTTGCTCGAGAACGGCTACCTCCCCACGGACAGCATCAACGGCGGCGGGCCGTGCACGTTCAAGGACATCGCGGGCATGGAGCCCGACCCGTACCGGGTCGAGAACTTCGGGAACAGCGGTGGCGGAGGCGGGACGATCTTGTCGCAGACGCTGCGGTCGTCGAACTGCGCGTTCGTGCGCCTCGGTCAGATCGTCGGCATCGACAACGTGGTCGAGCAGGCCCACAAGATGGGCATCACCACGCCCTTGGAGAACGTCGTGTCGATGCCACTCGGCACCAAGGAGGTGCATCCCATCGACATGGCGGCGGCGGTCGCCTCGATCGCGGCGGAGGGGATGTTCAACTCGCCGTACTACGTCGACAAGGTCGAAGGCCCCGACGGGCGGGTGCTGCTCGCCCACGAGTCCGACCCCCGGCGGGCCAGCTCCGTGCAGTCGGCCCGGCTCGCCGCCGACGTCCTCGAGAAGAACGTCCAGAGCGGCACCGGCACGCGCGCTCGCATCCCCGGTCAGCACGCCGCCGGCAAGACGGGCACCGCTCAGAACGCCAGCGACGGTTGGTTCGTCGGCTTCACGCCCTACCTCGCCACCGCGGTGTGGATCGGCTCGGCTCAGGACAACGAGGAGGTCCGCATCGGGGGCACCGGCATCACCGGTGGGTCGTACCCGGCCGAGATCTGGGGCCGCTACATGCGGGCGTGGCATGAGGGCCTCGAGGAGCGCGACTTCGAGGATCCGGCGCACAGCACCCGCAGCGCCCGCTACCTGAAGCTGAGCTTCAAGCACGACTCGGGTGGCGGGGGCCGGCCGAGGCCGACGACGCCGACCACGACCCCGAGCGTCAGCACCACGACCACCACCCTCCCGCCCGACACCACCACGACCACCGAGGGCGGTCCGCCGACGAGCAGGTGCAACCCGAACCGGCCCCGTGGGTGCGACGAGCCGCCGGACCCCGACGAGTGACGTGACAGGATGAGGGGGCATGAGCCGCTGGGACGCCCTCCTCTCCCTCCAGGAGCACGACACCTCCACCGATCAGCTGGTGCACCGACGAGCCCACCTCCCCGAGCAGGCCGAGCTCGAGAAGGTGATGGGAGATCTGCGCGCGCTCGAGGCGACCATGGAAGAGGTGCAGGCGCGCCGGCATGACCTCGGGCGCGACCAGCAACGCCTGGAAGACGAGATCGCGACGCTGAACGACAAGGCGATCCGTCACGACAAGACGTTGTACGGCGGCACCATCGGGAACCCGCGCGAGCTCCAGTCGCTCCAAGACGAGATCACCGCGCTCAAGCGGCGCATCCATCAGCTCGAGGACCAGGAGATCGAGCTGATGGAGCAGATCGAGCCGCTCGACGCCGAGCTGGAGCGGTCCGCCGGTGTGCAGACCGAGCTGGACGAGCGCGGCGCCGCGCTCCGCGGCCAGATCGCCGAGGAGGAGGTGGCGATCGACGCCGACCTCGAGCGAGTGCGGACCGAGCGGGCCAGCATCGCCAGCGACATCGAGCCGGAGCTGCTGGCCGAGTACGACACCCTGCGCCCGCAGTCCGGGGGCATCGCCATCGCCCGACTCGTGAGCGGCCACTGCGGCGGCTGCCACCTCGGCCTCTCGGCCGTCGAGATCGACCGCATCAAGAAGCTCCCGCCCGAAGCCCCGGCCCACTGCGAGGAGTGCGGGCGCCTCCTCGCACGCTGACCGCGGGTCCGTGCTCCTCTGGTTCGTCGGCCCGTCGATCCTGATCGTGTGGTCGGTGTTCCGGAGCCCGGCGGCGGACTACCGGGTGGTGGCCGTGGGCAGCCTCCTGCCGTTGGTGGAGCTGCCGTTCGGCGAGCCGCGGTTGCTCCACAGCCTCGCCGGCGCGGCTGTGGTCATGGTCGCGGTGATGCTGGGCGCGCGCGCGGCCGACGGCTGGTGCAGCGCCGGCTGCTGGGCCTACCGATCGGGATGCTGCTCCACCTCGTGCTCGACGGCATCTGGGCGGACACCGACGCGTTCTGGTGGCCCACCTTCGGTCTGTCGTGGTCGACGTCCGAGCTCCCGGAGGTGGGACGAGGCGCGTTCAACGTCGTGCTCGAGCTGCTCGGCGGCGTGGCGTGCTGGTGGGGCTATCGCCGCTTCCGGTTGGGCGAGCCCGACCGGCGTGCCCTCTTCGTCCAGACCGGTCGCGTGGGTCGCGACATCGTCCCGTGACGCGCCCGTGCTGATCATCGTCCGCCACGGTCGGACGGAGGCCAACGCCTCCGGCCTGCTGCTCGGGCAGCGCCTCGATCCGGGCCTGGACGAGCTGGGCAGTCGCCAAGCGGAGGCGCTGGCGGCAGCGTTGCCGGGCGCGGCGCGGGTGATCAGCAGCCCGCTCCAACGGACGCGGGAGACGGCGGCTGCGTTCGGGCGGCCGGTCGACATCGACGACCGCTGGATCGAGCTCGACTACGGCGAGCTCGACGGCACCCCCCTGCGCGACGTGCCCGCCGACGTCTGGCGCGCCTGGCGAACCGACCCCGCGATGGTGCCGGGTGGGGGAGAGTCGCTGCTGGACCTCGGCACGCGGATCCGCTCCGCCTGCGCTGACTTGGTCGACGAGGCCGCCGACCGCGACGTCGTGGTCGTCACCCACGTGTCGCCGGTGAAGGCGGCGCTGGCATGGGCCCTCGACGTCGGCGACGAGGTGGCCTGGCGGGCCTACGTCGCCCCGGCGTCCATCACCCGCATCGCCACCGGCGGCCCGAACCCGTCCCTCCACGCCTTCAACGGCTGCGCCCACCTCGACGCCCTCACCTCGGAGGAGTGAGGTCCAGCAGGGTCGGGGACCGGATCGGGTGGGCTCCAACCCAGCACGAACCGGGTGGGCCGCAGGAGCCAGTGGCCACGGACCCGGTCGCCGAACCAGCGCTCGTGGCGGTCCCCCTCGATGCGCATGTCCTCGAGGCAGCTGACCACGGCTCGAGGCCGAGCTCCTCCGTCGCTCACCACGCCGTTCAACACCTCGACCGGGGCAGGTCACCACTCGTGGCTCACCGCCCGTGACGAGGATCGCGCGGGCGGTGTGACGGTCGCGGAGTCGTGCGCGAACCGCAACATGACCGCGCGCGATCTGGTCGCGATCGCCCCTACGTTGGGAGCACGGCCAAGCGAGGAGCCCAGCTTCCGCCGCTGGGACCCGCCGGCCATGGGCCAGTGCTGGCCCTGTCGCCTGAGGTCTCCGACCACACCCCAGCTGGTCGGGGACCTCAGCGCGTCCTTGAGAACCCCGCGGTTGCGCGATTTGTCTGTACCTCGCGGCGCCCACCACCTCGCCGACACCTTGACGGGGCTCGGCGTGCCGCCGGGCCAGCTCACGCTCGATCTGCGAGGTGTCTCCTTCCTCGACTCCTCGGGGCTGAGCATGCTCTTGGAGCTGCACAAGCAGTGCGCGACCAACGGGGGCGCTCTCCGCCTCATCGAGCCGCCCGACCACGTGTGGCAGCTGCTGAAGATCGCCGGCCTCGACGAGCACTTCACCGTCGCCGGGAGCTGGCCAACCCGAAACCGGTGAAGCCCCCGTATGACGGCCGGAGTGCCAGGGGTACAGACTCGCCCGGTGACCACCATCTTGATCGTCGACGACGAGATCGACATGCGGGTTCTGATCCGCACCGCCATCGACATCTCCAGCGACGGCCTGGAGGTCGTGGCCGAGGCGGCTGACGGTCACGAAGCCCTCCACGTGTGGCGCGGGCTGAACGGCCCGCCGCTCCCCGACGTGGTGATCCTCGACAACCGCATGCCCCGACAGACCGGGATCGAAGCGGCTCGCCAGATCCTCGTGGAGCGACCCGGCCAGATCATCGTGCTCTACTCCTCGTACCTCGACGACGAGCTGCGGGCCGAAGCCAGCGCCGCCGGGATCACCGCGTGCATCGCCAAGGACGAGCTCGACCAGCTCCCCGACCTGATCCGCAGGCTCGCCGCGGCGGTGTGACGCTTGGAGCCGGTGGTGACGGTGAGCCGGCTTGTAGGCGGGGAACGGACCTGAAGGTCTGTTCACCCCCGGGAACACTGGGGCGCGTCGGCCGGTCGGACCGCAGCAGTCCTCAGCCAGTCCTCAGCGCAAGGCACCGGGGGCTGGTCTACGTCTTCGGGTCGCTCCCCGCATGCGTCCGTGAGCTTCTGCGAGATGTCCTCGCGGAGCAGTCGACGAGAGCGGCCTCAGTCGTCCGCGTGGGGCCGTGGCCCCCGATGAGCCGGTCGGATCTGGACGGCGAGAAGCGTTCGAGACGGCTCTCGGTCCAGCTCGAGCTGAGCGGGGCCGGATGGCCAGGGTCGGGGCAACCTTGGCCGCTTCGAGGTGCAGCACCTCGGTGCCATGTCCGCTCCGTTGGCTCGCACCAGCGTCCGGGCCAGGATCGACGGCACCTGCCGGAAGAGGTCGTAGTCGGTGGCCAAGGGTGCGAACACCACGACTTCAGAGACGGACCGAGATCGAGCTCACCGGCGCAGCCGTCGTGAAGCCGAGGCGGACTACGTACTCGTCGAGCACCTCGACGCTGGCTGACGTGGACGGACTCGGGGAAGCGGGAAGGATCGATGGCAGTCATGCGACGGACTCGATCGTCACCGATCATCGCACCACGACCTCGATCAGTTCGCAACGGGGTTCGACGCCTTGCCCGAGGTCCTGCGATGCGGGTGGCGCTCGGCCCTGCATGCGCATGCAAGCCGGGCGTACGTCGCCTCATGCTCGGCGTGGATGGCGTGGAAGTGCGCTGGCGGATGGTCGTTACGTAATGCGGATGACGATGCCCAGGAAGCGGCAGAGCTCCGGCATCAGCCGCTCTCGCTCGTCTCGGTCTCCTGCCGGCCGAGGACCTCGTCGACGGCCGCTCGGGTGCGTTCCTCGTTGTCGGGCCAGAGGTGGGCGTAGGTATCGAGGGTCTCTGACGCGGAGGCATGGCCGAGACGGGCCTGGACGACCTTGACCGACTCGCCGTGATTGATGAGCAGCGAGGCGTAGAAGTGGCGAAGGTCGTGGAATCGCAGGCCCTCGGCTCCGGCGGCCTTCGTGGCCGGACGCCACAGCTCGTTGAAGCGGTTGCGACGGATCGCTTGGTCCGTTGGCGTTGGTGAACACGAGGTCGTGCTCGCCGTCGGGCCAGCGCTCGAGATGGGCGGCCGAGCGCGGTGCCGACGACGTCGGGCAGCGGGACCGATCGCACCGACGCCTCGGTCTTGGGCGGCCCGAACGCCGGCGGGCCCGTGCCGACGAGCACGAGCTGGCGGTCGATCGTGATCGAGCGGCGCAGGAAGTCGACTCGGTCGACGCTCAGGCCGAGACACTCGCCTTGGCGCATGCCGGTCCCCGCCGCGAGCACCACCAGCGCCCGGTAGCGCTCGGGCATGGCGCCGATGACCGCCTCGACCTGCTCGACGGTTGGCGGTTCGATCGGCGTCCTGGTCTGGCGGGGGAGTCGGACGCCCTTGGCTGGGTTGCGGACGATCAGGTGGTCGGCGACCGCATCGCCGAGGATCGCCGAGAGGATCCGGTAGACGACTTCGACCGTGGAGGGCGCCAGGACCTCCGCCCGCCCTTCACCCAGGTCTGGACCTCGGTGGGCCGCAGCGACGCCAGGGGACGGTCACCGAAGGTCGGGAGGATGTGGTTGCGGAGATGGGCATCGACCTGCACGATCGTGGTCGGGCGATGGATCTGCGCCGCCTGCCAGGCAGCGGCGTAGTCCCGCAACCTGACCTGACCAGCGGTCGGATCGATGAAGGACCCGTCGAGCAGCTGGCCCTGGACACGCGCGAGGAACCGCTCGGCGTCGACCTTGCGGTCGAAGTGCTTGGCTCGCTGCGGTCCACTCGGGTGCAGTCGATAGCGGGCTCGCCATCGCCCGTCGGGTCGTCGCTCGATGCTGGCCATCCGGCCTCCCGGTCACGCGCGTTGCGCAGGTGGGTGACAGGACGACCGAGACAACCGCTCACTGCGACTGCCAGGCCCGGTCATCGATGGCCTTAACTCCATCGACCCTACCGAGCACCTGTGACGTCGGCGGAGCAGGTGACCACCCGCCGCTCGATCCACGCCTCGAAATCGACCGGTCGATACCGGACGTGGCGACCGACGCGAGGAACGCCGGCCCCAACCGAGCCGACCGCCAGTTCGCCAAGGTCGAGACCGGTATCCCAAGCCGAGTGGCGACCTCACCCGGCGTCAGCAACCGCTCCGCGACGATCTCCTCCACACCCTCGTAGGCCCGCGAGCAGCCGAAGGTGTCGCGTCCGATCCTGGGTCGAAAGAGTCCGTGTCTAGGCGGGTGGACAGGGAATGCAATCGTCTGCTCCGTATCGATGTAGGCCGATCGCGGCGGAATGGATGGTGAGGGGCTGCCAGGATTCGGCATGCTGCTGCGGCGCTTTGAGACGTCCGATGCCAGAGCGGTGTGGGCGCTGAACGACCTGCCCAACATCGGCGAGACCGCCGACGCCGCGATGCCGCTGGAGCTCCCCATGCCAGCCCATTCGCCCCCGGCGTTCCCCCTGCTCGGCGACATCCACCGAAGCTTCCTGAGGGCCGGCGGCGAGTTCCTGGTGGTCGAACACGACGGTCACCTGATCGCGATGGGCGGGATCCGCCCCAACACCCCTCGGCAGGCTGAGGTGCTCCACATCCGCGTGCATCCAGCTACCCGCCGTCGGGGCGTCGGGCGCCTGCTGATGAACGCCCTCGAGGCCGGGGCCAGCGAACTCGGCATCGAGGAGCTGCACCTCGACACCGCCACGAACCAACCCGAGGCGGTCGCGTTCTACCGGGCCCTCGGCTACACGGAGGCGGGAACCGAATCGCACCCCGACTGGAGTTGGACCCTCCAGTACTTCACGAAGACCCTCTGACCGCATCGTCGGCAACCCGGCGCCTAGCGCCGGGGCGGCAGAGTCCATGAACGAGCTCGGACAGTGGGGGGACCGAAGGGGGGACCGCTGGGCCGTGAAGTTGCAGTCGCCGACGGCGCCCATACCGGGCACTATGCATCCATGCGCCGTTGGCTCCTGGCCGGGTTGGTGGTCGGGTTAGTCGTCTGTGCGCTGGCCTGGCGTGTGGCGGCGGGAGGCGGCGAGCGCCACTCGTACTCGGGTGCCCTCACTCTGCTCGACGGAGTCGTGCCGGCACGTGAGGGCACCGCACTGCCGCCGGGCACGCCGATCGGTGCCGGCCTCCACGTAGCTCAAGGCTCCTACTTGCTGGGTGGTCCGCTGCCATACCTGTACTCCGAGTTGCACGGTGGCGAGCCGATCGAAGACGAGGGGTTCGAGGCGCACCTGCTCGCTACTGAGCCGATCCGCGAGGTCGTGGAACGGTACCGATCTCAGGCAGTCGACGCGGGATTCGAGATGGCCCCGGCTACCTGCCTCGGCTCAGGAGACGACCTGGTCTGCAGGACGACCTGTGAAGCTGAGTGTGGGTTCGGCCTCTCCGGCAACTCCACGGGCTACGAGCACGGTCGAACACTCACCGTTTCTGGGCAGCAGCAAGCCGAGTCGCCGTCGGTGAGCCAAGCCGGTCCCAGCACTCCGGTGTCGTATGTCTTCATCGAGCATCGAGTCCTCGGGGAGCCGCCGTATCCAACCGCGGAGTTCCACCGGCAGGGAGATGCGCCAACGGAGCGCGGGTCGGTTCCGCTCGACTGGCCACCATTGCCAACCGTCGGGGATCCAATCGTCTCCTTCAATGACTTCGAGGTCGCTCCGGGCACGATCCTGCTGGCTCACGGGCTGGGCTCCTATAACTCGGAGGCGACGGCGGTCTTCGAGGTCGTTGATGATCTCGACAGCGTCATCGAAAGCTTCACGAGGCAGCCCCGGCGTCGGGCCCATGACGTGACCCGAGAGACATTCCGACGAGACGGCGAGCGGATCGACAGGGTCAATTGGGCCGACGGACACGGGCAGAGCCTCGTCTTTCACGAGCTCGAGGATGGCCCCACGATCCTCGTACTCTCCTCGACCGTCGCCGACTAACGATGTCCCGCAGGCACATCTGCCGGTAACGCACGCCTCAGCGATGCCTGTTTGTGTCAAGGACGTGTTCGAGGGCGCGCTGAAGCAGTCGGACGTAGCGTTGGTGTGGGTCCGGGAGTGGCTTGTCCGAAGAGCCGGCCTCAGGGTGTCGAGCCGGCCACGCTGGCTAAGAGTCGTCCCGTCTGCCCTCCCGGGCCCGTCTGATCAGCGTCGAGCGTCGGCGAGGAGTTGGCGGTAGACGACGTCGCTGATGCGTCGCTTCAACGCGCGGAGGGCTTCCTTGCGGGTCTTGCCCTCGGCGAGCTTCCGTTCGAAGTAGACGCGGCCCGGCGTGTCGTGCGCGATCTGGGTGACCGCGGCGATGTGGAGCGCGTGGTTGAGTCGCCGGTTCCCGCGGGGGTTGAGGCGGTGCCGAACCCGCGGCCCGCTGGAGGCTTCGATCGGGGCGGTGGCGTTGTAGCGGGCGTAGTGCCCGGCGGTGGGGAACCGGCCGATGTGAGCGGTGTGGCCGACGATGGTCGCGGCCAGGATCGGGCCGATCCCGTAGACGTCGGTGAGGGTGGTGTCGGATGCCTCGACGGCGATGGTGATGCGCTCGCTGAGGGCGGCGAGCTGCTGGTCGAGGCGGCGGACATCACCAAGGAGCTCGAGGGCCACGCGCTTGCGTTCGACGGCCACGGGTTCGACCGGTCGGATCGACCGCAGCACCTTGGCGGCCCGATCCGCCGAGAGCCGCTGGGAGAGCCCACCGGGCCTGAGCAGGCACAACAGCGCATGGAGCCGGCAGACCGCCTGGGTCCGCAGCCCTCGCAGATCGTGGCGGCGGTCCGCCAACAGCCGCAGCACCGCGGTGTGATCGACCGGTCGAACCAACTGCAGTGAGTCGTGCCGCAACGCCACGATCGCGGCGGAGCGGGCGTCGTGCGGATCGCTCTTGTCGGTGCGTCCCGAGTCCAACAACCGTGCCCGAGCCGACAGCGCCGGGGGCACGTCAAGCACGGTCTCACCGACCGCCACGAGCTGCTGCGCTAACAGCGCGCCGAGCCCGCCGGCAGCTTCGATGGCCCACGTCCTCGGCGCGAACGGCGACGCGAACCGCAACAGCTGATCGCGTTGTCGCCGGTCCGCCACGACACGGAGCTCACCGACGAGCGCCTCCTGATCGTCGAGCACCGCCGCGGTATGGGACCCCTTGTGAGGGTCGATCCCGATGATGAACACATCTCCTCCTCATGACTGTCCGTTGTGGTGGTGTGCCACGGCGGGCAGTCCTGATGAGGGGCCGTTGCGTCTCGCCTATTTCGAGCCACGCCGCAGCGAGAACCCAGCGAGCGGCCAGATCGTTGAGAAGCCAACCGAACCGGTGGCAGGGCAAAGTCGAGACCGCCCACCAGGCCCTCGAACGCTACGAGCGAACCCGCAACGCCTGCACCCCACCCTCTATCAGGGCAGAATGTGCGTGTGGGCATGCGGTGTCGAGTGTCGATGTGGACGCGAACCGCCAGTCTCGCTCTCGTCGTCATGGTCGTCGCCGGGGGCTGCACGGGCGACGACGGGCAGCAGGCCACGCCTACGCCCTCCACCTTTCCGCCAGGAACCCTCACACCCCCCGATGGTGACGAGATCGACTGCGGCGAGTACACCCTGCCGAACGACCCCGCCAGCGAGGAGATCCCGGACGACGACCTCTTTCCGGACGAACACCAATGCTTCATAGACGCGGTGACGGAGGGCACGCCCGCCGTCTTGGTCGAGCACAGCATGACAACCGAAGGTGATCCCGTTCGTCAGCAGATGCGGGTTACAGGTCCGAACACGTTCGACCTCACCCACGACGACACTGGCGCCTTTGGAGGTGGAAACGTACCCGTCTACACAGTCGCCTGTACTGGCGCAAGGGTCGAACAGTCCCGTCTCAGCGCGGTGGAGTGTGAGGACCCGCCCGAGTGACCGCCGCGGGCATACCTGCCGCTCGGCAGCACTACTTCGGGCAGAGTGGGGGGAGTGACTCGAAACACGCCAGGGTCTCCTTGCGTCGGCTGAGACGCAGGACAGCGCAGACGGCGACGGCGCCTGCGACCCTGAGCTTCGACCCTGAGAGGAGCGTCGAAGCGAAGGAGTGCACGGCTTGCGGTCGGACCTACACCCTTGCGAAGGGCTTCATCTTCAAGGGCGACGAGCCGCACGCTGTCTACTTCGCTGCACTACATGATCACGGCATGAGGGAGGCATGGATCGACGTGATTCTCGGGACCTTCGGCGATGACGACAGTTCTGATCACCTCACCTTCGGTTGCCGCGTCGGGCCAGTCGAAGGGCAGCCGGAGCCGGCTGCGACGGCAGTCGACGCCGCCATCCCGTTCGGCGACTCAGACCTGTTCGGGAAGAAGCTCTCGCGCGATGAGGCCCTCAACCAGGCGTCGCTCCCCAGCTTCTGGGACGTGGTCGACTTCGTGCTGGTTGAAGACCCCGACGTGAACGAGCACGTCTACGGCCGCCGGGCATAACTGCCGCTTGGCCCGCCGAGTTCGGGCAATCTGTCGTGGTGAACGACCGGTTGGCAGGCCGCCATCTACCGCCGGGGCAACGCGTTCTACGTCACAGGCGAAGACCAGACCGCAGAAGGCTTCTTCGTCATCGGCAGTGTTCGCGGGTTACGCCACCGAGAGCGACCATGCCCTCGGAGCCGCCGTCCTGGCCGCCCTCGAGGGGTGGGCGGAATGACGTTCCGACACCTGGGAGGGGCGCCTCCTGTATCTGGTCCGTTGCTGAAGCCTCGGGAACGAAGACCTGGGGCACGTTCCGGCACGCTGAGCTGGTACACGTGCAGCGGACGGGACCAGGTCCGACTCGAACGCTGGCGACACATGGCAGGTCGGCCCGATGCCTTTGAGCCGGACCCTCAAGGCAATCCAGGGTCAACCGGCGCGCTCGATCGTGGATCTTGGCGAAGCGATCCGCGGGTCGTACCCGCTGACTTGAAGACGTGACGCATATCTGCCGCTCGGCCCGCCGAATCGGGCGAGAGTTGTCCATATGGCCGGCTCACTCACGGGCTTGTGCTCGAACTGCTCGTTATCGCTAGAAGCGGACGGCCGTTGTCTGTCGTGTGATCGCCGGACGCCCCGAAGCTGGACACCTGCGCTCGCGGCCGTGGTAGGAACTGCCGGCTTCGTGGTGGTGGGACTGTTCTTCTTTCTACCTCTTCGCCGTGTGGTCCGTTCTCCCCTGAGGGACGATGGCAGAGCCCGATGCCACTGCGGCAGCGGGCATATCTGCCGCTAGCGCACCCTCTGCGCCGGGGCGGCAGAGCTCGACATCGGCAGCATGCTCCAATGGTGCGGAACCCTGTCCGGCGGCTGTGGACCTATCAGCCGCCGAGACGCTGGCGACGCTTCGTCGGGTACTGGTGCTTCGGGGTCACGGCGTTCCTTGTGCTGGGGCGGGTTGCTCGTCGCAGTGCAAGCAACCTGGCGCATCGCAGCTGCCATCGCTGTCTGCGTGACAGCCGTTGGGGTCCCGCTCTCCCTTGTCGGGCGGCACCAACTCCGGACGAGCCAGCAGTAGCCCGTGAACTTCTGCCGTCCGGGGCGCTCGCGCGACGAGTTGCTGCCAGCTAGGTCCGGGAGGGAGTGCCCAAGAATGGCCCCCGCGAATGTCCCACTCCGGACATTTGCAGCACGAAGCGGGTGCGGTTCGCCGTGAGTGCGGGTCCGTGATCATGCGACGCCGCCGATGGGACGGTGAGAGCTGTGCTCACCATCCGGACGTTAGATCCCAGGCGTCCCTACACTGACCATCGTGCTTCCGGCGCCACCACCGACGCGTGGCTCGCCAGATCCACGCAGTGCGTGGCGGAGGGGGATCGTCGTTCGTGGGCTGGCTCCTGGTGGCGGGGCTCCTTCTCGTCGGCGCTTTGATCACGCTCGTCGTCGCCATCGCCATGGTCCTCGACCTCTTCTCTGCGTGCTCGTCCTGGCGATCTGGCCCGGCCGAGGTCGTGTTTCTTGTCGTGATCCTGACGGGCGGCGTTGCGTGGACCGTTACGGTCGTTGGACTGGTGAGAGTTCCCTGGCCGAGGAAGGTGCTCGTCGCTGCCTTGCCGGCCGTTGCCTTGGTGACCGTGTCGGTTGCGGCCTTCTCCATCGGTCAAGTCGTCTCGGATCGCCTCGGCGGAAACCCAGGCGCTGCGACCAACTGCATGTGATGCACAGGCAACCAGCCCTGAAGCCATCTCGCTCGGCTGACACGGCTCCGGCCGCGCTAGGCAGAGGAGCCGGTGCGCCGCCCGCCCTGCCGCATCGGTGGCAAGCCCATCGCTGCCGAACTCTGTCGCCCCGGCGCAGAGGCCGGCGGTCCATCCCAGCAAGGTCCCGAGGAAGGTCCGAGTTCGACAGCTACGCGCCGTGGGCCACTGGGACGTTCTCGCGCAAGAAGGCGAGTTGGTCGGTGATGATGCCGGTGAAGGCGGGCTCGACGTAGGGGTCGAAGTGGCTGCAGTCGTAGATGCGGACGGTGGCGTGTGGGATTCGTCGAGCTGCCCTCTGAGCGACGGCGCACGGAGTGATGGCGTCGTTCCTTGCGATCTGGATGAGGGTGGGACAAGTGATCTTCGAGACGACCCGCTCGGGTGAGTAGAGGCCGATCTTGAGGCCGATCCGCGCCGCGACGTCTTGACGGTAGGCATCGGGAGCGAGGTCGGAGTCAACGATCAGCTGCTCCAGCCCCGGCAGCGCGTCGGGTGTGGTCATGATGCCAAGGTCACCGGGACGACCGACGAGGGGCACGTACACGGGATCGCGCTTCAAGAGGGCGTTGACCTGATCGCGGATCGCGTAGGGAGCAATCCTCAGCGAGGAGGCGAGTCCGGTGGCCCGCATGGCGGCTGGGCCGCTGACGTGCGGCACCTGGGCGATCACGGCGGCCAGCGGTTCGCCGCGGCCGGCGACAGTGAGGACGTGGCCGCCACCGAAGGACGTTCCCCACGCCACGATCTTGTCGGCGTCGATGCCGGGCAGCGCTCGGGCAAAGGCGAGTGCCGCCTTCCAGTCGGCGTGCTGCATGGAGATGTCGAGGAGCTGGCGAGGTTCACCGTCGCTGTCGCCGAACCCGCGATAGTCGAACACGACCGCTGCGTAGCCCGCTGCGACGAACTGCTCGGCGTACGCATAGAGGCGCAGGGCGCGTGGAGACCCAAAGCCATGCGCCATCACGATCGCCGGAATCGACACCTCCGAGGACGTCTCCGGGCGCAGCACCGTCACCGCACACTTGGTCCCGCCGGACAGGAACGAGGTCGGGTCGGCGGAGGCGGGGCTGTTGGTCGACACGGACGCTCCATCGTTGCGGACGGCGAAGTCTGCCGGGAACAGTGCCACTCGGGGAAGACCCAGCAGAACCGGCTCCGGCTCCTCAGCACGACCTCCCGGAACGGAGAGCCTGCCGCCTCGGCGCCAGCGCCGAGTTGCCACCGAGCGCAGCCGAACCGTCTCCCGGCCGCGACAGGCGGCACCGCTTCGCGGCCTAACCACACATGCGACAGACGAGTGCATTCACGCGATCCGACCGTCGATGGGACCTTCGTCGGGACCCTGATCGGGACCCGCGGACCTCGCCAGATCCGCTGGTCGGTCCGAAGCTCGGTCCTCCGTCAGTCCTCAATCAGTCCTCAGAACGATGAGAATCGACCCGAATTCGCGGGAAGCGATGGGAACCAGTGAGAGGTCCTGCTCGCCACGTTTGCCCAGGTCAGAGGCCTGAAGCGGCCAGCTGGCGGGTGGCCGAGCGATGTGGTGACGGTGAGCCGGCTTGTAGGCGGGGTTCTGTCCCTCGGCTTGCGCCTCGGGGGTGGCCATCCATCTGTGCGGTCTACCTGGGGAGATCGGCCGGACCGGCCCTCCCACGTTTGACCTTGCTCCGGGTGGGGGTTGCCTAGCCACCGGGGTCGCCCCCAGTGCTGGTGCGCTCTTACCGCACCGTTTCACCCTTGCCTGTGCCCGGTTGCCCGGGCCATCGGCGGTCTGCTCTCTGTTGCCCTGAACCGACAGGTCACCCCGTCCTGGCTCGCACCAGCACCCTGTCCTTCGGAGCCCCGACCTTCCTCGACGTGGTCGAGCCACGCCGCGGCCACCAGGCCGGCTCACCGTCCCCACCAGTGTCCCGCAGTCGCTGGGCGGCTGCCAACGGGAAGAGCCGACCCCCGAAGGGGCCGGCTCTTCCTGCCTTAGGGGAGGCTTGTGCGCTCTACGCCGAGAGCACGGCTCCGTCGATCCCCGCGAGGGGGTTGTCGCCGGGGAAGAACCCACGCTCACCGGGGAAGACGTCCAGAGGCGAAGCGCCCTGGGCGGCCACCTGGAGCACGGCGGCGTGGCGGGCCTCGATGCCGCCGATCGTCATGATCGTCGACCGGAGGGCCGGCACCGTCAGGGTGCCACCGGCGAAGGCGTAGGTCTGCGCCGCGGCGTTCTCGAGGTCCAGGGCGATCTGGACGATGTCGCCCTCGGCCTTGGCGGCCGTCACGGCCGGTTCGATGAGCGCCTTGAACACTGCCTCGTTCGCTTCGGTGACCTCTTCGCCGCCGGCATCCTTGACGGCGCCGTTGAGGGCGTCGAGGTGTGCCTGGTGGTGGCCCTGGAACAGGACCGCCGCGTCAGCGATGGCCATCGTGGTCACCAGACCAGAGTCGATGCCGACCTGGTAGGTGTCGACGGCCAGCTTCTCCAGCGAGGCCGCGGTCCGGGCGAGGGCCAGGTCCATGTTCTCGCTACCCTCACCGTCGGTGCCTCCAGCGGCGGTCGTCGTGGTGCCACCGCTGTCGTCGTCGCTGCCGCAGGCGGCCAGCACGGCGGCACCCATGATGGTGGCCCCGCCGATCTTGAAGAACTGCCGTCGGCCCGGAGCCGGCACGCCCAGCAGGGCGGCCTTCTCGTCCGTCGACATCTTGTTGCCGCCGCCGATGATCTGGCGGAGGGCGTCGTACCACTTGGGCATGATCGCCTTGTTGTCCGCGTCGATCGCCTTCAGCTCTCGACGCAGCTCGTCACGGTTCAGATCCATGTGAGTCGTTGTCCTCTCGTGTCAGTGTGCGTCGGCTTCAGGCGAAGACGGCGGGGTCGTACCCCTTGAGGGGGTCGGTCCCGTCGCCCAGCGCCGCGGATTCGAAGGCCTCGGTCGGGAACCAGTCCTCGGGTCCCTCGCCGAGGGCGAGTGACAGGACGGTGGCGTGCTGCGCCTCGATCGGCAAGATCGTCGAGGTAGCCGCGGCGTACGCCGCGTCCGTCAGGAGGGTGAGGGCGGCCGCGTAGGTGTACGCAGCCTGGTTCTCGACCACCTTGGCGAACCCGAGGATCTGGGCCGTCAGCTCGTCACTGGGATCGGCGGCGGCCACCGCCTCGAGCGTGGGGGTCACGGCCTCCACGAGCTTGGCGTTGGCTTCGGGCCGAGCGTCGTCGCCGGCGACGGCACCGAAGGCATCGGCGTGCTCCTGGTGGTGGCCGGCGAAGAGCGTGGCCACGGCCAGCACATCACCGGACAGCTTCGGGGCGGCCGCGGTGTAGGCGGCGACCGCGGCCAGCTCGATGCTCTGGGCGTACCCGGCGATGACCGTGTCGGTCAGCTCCTGGGCGGCGGCGAGGCCGCCGAGGCGGGTGAAGGTGGCGAGGCCGCCTCCGGCGGAGAGCAAGGTGCCTCCGACGGTCGCGACACCGGCCTTCTTGAGGAACGATCGGCGAGCGCCGCGAGCGGCACCGAGGTGCAGCTCACCGGCCTGCTCCTTGAACGACCGCATGGCTTCGTGGTGCATGTCATCGACATCGTTGGCCAGATGACGGAGCTCCTTGGCGCTGATCTGCACGCCGTTACCTCCTGTGGTGGGTGGACTGATGTGGGGGGATGGATCTCGGTTCATGCGACCTCCACGACCCCCTTCATGAAGGGGTGGAGGGCGCACATGTAGGAGAACTCGCCGGGGGTGTCGAAGACGATCGGCTCGGCCTTCTGGTCCTTGGCGATGTTGCCAGTGCTCCAGCTGACGTCTCCGTTGGCGGTGGACGTGTGCGCCTGGGTGTGGATGTTGCTCCACACGATCTCGTCGCACGGGCTGACCTGCACTCGCTCGGGGTTGAAGACGAAGTCGGGGATCTCGACCGTCACGGTCTCACCCTCGGTCGCTTCGCAGTCGACGGCGTCGCCCGTGGCGCCGCTGACGGCAACGTCTTCAGGCACGGAGTCCTCAGGAACGATCGCATCGCCGTCGTCGTCGCTGCATGCCCCGAGGGAGGCGGCGCTCACGAGGGCGAGGGCGACAAGGAGAGACCGGGTGGGGCGCATCATCACCGACACTTCGGATCTGCTGCCCCGGGTGGATGGCGGTGCGAGCTCCTTCTTCAGAACGAGAGCGAGGAGAGCTCGGGGATCCAGCCGGCGGCCCGGTCGCACGCCAGCTTCCACCGCTCGCGATCGAGGGTGCCGTTCGGCTCGACGACGTCCTTGGGGCGCCAGGTGGCGGCGATGTCGTCCCACCCTCCCCAGGTGTCGACGGCCAAGCCGGCGAGGAACGCGGCACCGAGCGTGGTGGCCTCCTTCACCGGCGACACCTCCACCGGCCGCTGGGCGGCGTTGGCGAGGGCTTGGACGAAGGTGGGGTTCTCGGTCATGCCGCCGTCGACTCGCAGGGACGGGATGGTGAGCCCGGTGTCGGTCTCGGCGGCGTCGACCAGGTCGGCACCGCGCTGCGCCACCCCTTCGAGCACGGCCCGCACGATCTGGGGGCGCTCGCTGCCCCGCGTGAGGCCGAGCAGCGTGCCCCGCAGCGCCGTAGTCCCACCGCGGCGTGCCCAGCCCGAGCAGCGCGGGCACGTACACCACGCCGTCGGCGGAGTCGCAGCGGCTGGCGACGTCGTGGCTCTCGGCGGAGGTCGCGATCACCCCGAGGTCGTCGCGGAGCCACTCGACGTTGGTGCCAGCCGACAGCATCACGGCCTCGACGCCCCAGGTCGTGGTCCCACCCCGGCGCCACGCGACGATCGGGAAGCACCCGCCGGCGCCCTGTCGCTCGAACCGCGGGCGCTCCTCGCCGAGGTGGAGGTCGAGCATCCCGCCGGTGCCGAAGGTGATCTTGGCCAGACCCGGGCGCACGCCGCCCTGGCCGATGAGGCTCGACTGCTGGTCGCCGACGAGGGCGGCGATGGGCGGGGCGCCGTCGAGGGCGGTGGCTTGGCCGACGATCCCCGAGCTGTCGACGACCTGAGGGAGCGCGCGCCGCGGGATGCGCAAGGCGTCGAGCACCTTGTCCTCCCAGTCGCTGGCGTCGCCGCCGAGCAGGCCGGTGACGGCGGCGTTGGTGGCGTCGGTGACGTGCACCGCTCCCTCGGAGAGGTGCCAGGCGAGCCAGGTGTCGACGGTGCCGACGCACAGGTCTCTGGTGCGGTCGGGGTCGGCGGCGTCGAGCAGCCATCCAGCCTTGGTGGCCGAGGCGTTCGGCGCGACGCGGATCCCGTCGGCTTGCAGGATGAGGCACGTACCGGCCGTCCGCAGGTCCTGCCACCCGATGCCGGGACCGACCGGCTCGCCGGTGGCGCGGTCCCACACGATGGTGGACGCGCGCTGGTTGGTGATCCCCACCGCGTCGACGGGGCCGGCGTCCGCCAGCACGGCTCGGGCCACGTCGAGGGCGACCGCGGCCATCTCGGTGGCATCGAACTCCACGAAGCCGGGTTCGGGCGACGACGGGAGCAGCTCCCGGTGCTGCTCGAACGCGATCGTGGCGTCCGGTCGCACCGCCGCCACGCGCAGCCCGGACGTGCCGACGTCGATGACGAGGATGGTCATGAGCGCGTTCTAGCAGCCCGCGCGTGCCCGACCGCACCCCCGATGACGCCGAAGAGCGCGCCGATCACCGCCAGCGCGGGGATGACGATGGGGTCGACGTCCTCGCCGGACACCGTGCGACGCACGTAGCCGAACGTTGCGATCAGTGCGATGGCGACCGCGCCCACGAGGGCCGCCTTGATCGCGGCCATCGGAGGGTCCGTCCGGCCGACCACCGCTCCGCCGACCGCGAGGCCGGCGAACACGATCAGCAACAGGAACGAGCTCAGACCCGGAGGAAGGTCGCCGAGCTCGGCGATGATGTTGGCGACGAGGGCCGGCGGGAGCCCGATCCCCAGCGCGACTCCCAGTCCGTGCACGACTGGGCGCCACGTGCCCATCAGTACCCGGTCGCGCCGAAGGGGGAGGGGAGGCCGAGCTTGCCGGGGTTGAGGATGCCGTTGGGATCGAGCGCGGTCTTGGTGGCGGCGAGGACCTCGAAGGCGGGGCCGAGGGCACCGGCGACGAACCGGCTGCGGTTGAGCCCCACGCCATGGTGGTGCGACAGCGCGCCGCCGGCGGCGAGCACCGCGCCTGTCCCGGCGTCCCACACGTCCCGGTAGTAGCGATCGCGGTCGTCGGGCTCCACCTTGCCGGCGAACGTGAAGTAGAGGCAGCCCCCGTCCGTGTAGCTGTGCGACTGGTGCGCCGAGGCCGAGATGGTGCCCTCCACCCCGCCGAGGGCGGTGGTGGTGGCGGCGTAGATCGCCGGCAGGTCGCGCCAGCGCCCGACCACCTCCATGGTGTCGACCACGTACCCGCGGCTGATCAGCGCTTCCAGCGCCGCCACGTCGTTGCGGTGCTCCAACCAGTGGGCCACGTGCTCGACGTCCTCGTGGTGCGCGTCGCGACACACCTCTGCCACGAGCTCGATCGTGGCGTCGACGGTCGCCATGTCCCCCTCGTCGAGCACGAGGAGCAGCGCGCGATCGCCGGTCTTGTAGGTGCGGTCGGCCTCGGCGGGGTCGTAGAGGCGGAGGACTGCGGGGGTGCCGCCGCGCTGCAGGATCCGCCGCATCGCGTCGATCCCGTCATCGAACGACGCGAAGCCGTAGGCGGCTCGGCGCTCGTGGGTGGGGGCCGGGTGCAGCCGCAGGCGGGCGCCGGTGATGATGCCGAGGGTGCCCTCGGATCCCACGAAGAGCTGGTTGAGGTCGGGCCCGACGGCGGCGCGCGGTGCGCCACCGGTGGAGATCTGGCGGCCGTCGGCAAGGGCCACGTCGAGCCCCAGCACCATGTCCTCGATCTTCCCGTAGCACGTCGACAGCTGACCGGCCGAGCGGCACGCCAGCCAGCCGCCCACGGTGGACAGGGCCACCGACTGCGGCCAGTGCCCGAGGGTGCAGCCGTGCTCGGTGCGGAGCGCGTGCTCGAGGTGGTCGCCGAAGGTGCCCGGAGCGACGTCGAGCACCAGCGAGGTGGTGTCGACGTCGACGATGCCGGTGAAGCCGCACAGGTCCAGCACCACGCCTCCGTGCACGGGCACGGAGGCGCCGCACACGCCGCTCCGCCCGGCGGCGGCCGTCACCGGCACGAGCGCCTCGTTGCAGACGGCGAGCACCGCCGCCACCTGGTCCGCGGATGTGGGCGACACGACCGCCCCCGCCTTGGCGGCGACCTGGCCGTCGAGCGCCCAGATCATCGCCTGCGGCCACCAGTCGCGACTCGCCTCTCCCAGAACCGCCGCGTCGGTGGTCGTGGTGCAGATGGCGGCCAGGCGATCGACCAGCGCGTCGGGGACGGCGACGAACGGCGCGTCGAGGCGAGGGGTGCTGGCGCCAGGCCCATCGCGGAGCGCGATGGGCGGCGTGGGGGCTCCGGGTCCCGCCTCGGGCAGGGGGTGGGGCGCGCTCACGGCTGCACCTGCTCCGGGAGCTCGCCGGTGGGCGGGAGGCCGGGTGCGGTCCGCTCGGCGGTGACCAGCTCCACGTAGGCCGCCGCCTGCGCGTCGGTCTCGCCGGCGGACCAACCGAGCTCGGCCGCCAGCAGGGCAGCGACGTCGGCGGCCGCGTCGGCCGACGCATCCCGTGCCTGGAGGCGGGCCCTGGTGCGGCGAGCCAGCACGTCGTCGACGGTGATGGCCATCTCGTGGCGCACGGCGTAGACCGCCTCGGCCCGGACGTACGGGAGACCGGCCACCAGCGGCTGGCCGAGGGTGGGATCGCCGTCGATCAGCGCGTCGAGCCCGCCCGCCTCGCTGCCGTACCGATCGGCGAGGTGCCGACGGCGCCCGCCGACCTTCGGGTCCACGGCCTGCGCCCCCCGCAGCTTCAGCTTGGGGGTGCGGCAGCGCCGCGCCGAGCGAGGGACGTCGTCCAGGTGCTCGAGCACGGCGGCGACGGTGTCCTGGGCCATCTCCCGGTAGGTGGTGAGCTTCCCGCCCGTCACCGTGACCACCCCGGACTCCGAGCGCGTGACCTTGTGCCGGCGCGACAGGTCGGCGGTGCGGCCGCTGGCCGCCGCCTTCACCAGGGGCCGCAGGCCCGCCCAGGTGCCGAGCACGTCGGCTTCGGTGATGGGCTCCCGCACGGCGAGGTTGACCGCCTTCAGCAGGTAGGCGACGTCGTCGGCCGTGCACTGCGGGTCGTCGATGGGACCGTCGTAGTCGGTGTCCGTCGTGCCGATGTACGTGAGCTGGAAGCCGCCGTCGTCCGTGGGGAGCCACGGGACCACGAAGACGCTGCGCTTGTCCTTCGGCACCGGCACGACGACCGCGATGTCGTTGCGGACCTTGGTCCACGGGACCGTGATGTGGATGCCCTTGGCCGGGCGGATGGTGTCGGGGTCGCCACCCTCGTCGAGCGCTCGCACCTCGTCGCTCCACACGCCCGTGGCGTTGACGACGGCGCGGGCCCGCACGTCGATGCGGCGCCCGTCGGCGTCGATCGTCGCGCCCACGGCTCGCCCGCCCTCGTGGAGCAGCTCCACGACACGGGCGTGGTTGGCGACCACGGCGCCGTGGTCGAGGGCGGCGGTCCGCACGAGCGTGAGGGTGAGGCGGGCATCGTCGGCGGCGGCGTCGTAGTACAGGTAGGCGCCGGCCAGCCGCTCCTCGGGGAGCGTCGGCATGTGCTTGACGGCCTCGCCCTTCTTGAGCCGCTTGTGGAGCTTGCCGATGCGGGCGCCGCCGGTGAGGTCGTACATCCACATGGCGCTCCCGAGGGCACGCGCCACCTTGGGGTTGATGAGGCCGTCCTTGGAGAAGAGCGGGATCAGGAACGGCAGCAACCGCACGAGGTGGGGCGCGTTGTGGCGGAGCCGCTGCCGCTCCCGGAGGGCCTCGTAGACGAGGCGGATGTCTCCGTTCTGCAGGTACCGCAGCCCCCCGTGGACCAGCTTCGAGCTCTTCGACGACGTGCCGCTGGCGAAGTCGTCCCGCTCGACGAGCGCCGTGCGCAGGCCCCGCGACGCGGCATCGAGCGCCACACCGGCACCGGTGATGCCGCCTCCGATGACGAGCACGTCGAACGTGGTGTCGCCGAGCTGCTGGAGCGAGGCGGCGCGATCGAAGGAGCCGAGCGTCACGCCGCGAACCTAGTGGGGGAGGGGCCCTACGCTCGCGGCGATGGGTCTCGCCGCCACGTTGCAGAAGCCGTTCATGCGCGGCCACCACTGGCTGTACATCCACACCGACGGGCGAGTGGGCCACCGGCTGCTGGGGGTGCCGACGCTGCTCCTGCGCACGGTGGGGCGCCGATCCTTCCGGGAGCGGACCAGCGCCCTCGCCTACGCGAGCGACAGCGGCGGCTACTACGTCGTCCCGTCCAACGGCGGCGCCGACCAGCCGCCCGCGTGGCTGTTCAACGTCGAGGCCGCCCCCGAGGTGCACATCCAGATCGGGCGGAAGCGCATGCCGGCCGTGGCCACCGTGGTGGCGCAGGACGACCCCGAGCACGCGGGCCTGTGGGCGCTGGCCAACCGCGTCAACCACAACCGGTTCGAGGCCTACCAGCGCAAGACCGAGCGTCCGATCCCGGTCGTGCGGCTCGCGCCACGCGGCTGAAGGGTCGCCGAGCGCCTCGCAGACCTCCGAGCCTGAACTTCTTCGGGAGTTTGCGCCGATATGCCCTGCTACGGGCGGATCGTCCCGTTGCTCGCTGTCCCGACGTCGGGCACACTCGCCTTCACGGAGGGTGAGGGCGCCGGAATTTCGCCTCAGGAGGCACTGTTGGAGCGAGTTCGGGACCGGGAAGCACTACTCGAAGAGCTGGTCGGCAAAGGGGTCCTGCCCGATGGGATGCGCGGGCGATTGCTCCGCACTCGCGAGGTGGCCCTCCTGTTCCAGGTGTCGGAGCGGGCGGTGACCGATTGGGCGCGCCGTGGGCGCATCCCGTCCGTTCGCACGCCTGGTGGGCACCGTCGGTATCCCGCCGACGAGGTGTGGGCGCTGCTGCGCCGCAGCGAATCCGGCGACTAGGCCCCGTCGAGGGTCTCCGGCCCAGTCGGTTTGCATCGGCTCGGCCCTCGCGCAGAAACTGCGTTCCGCCCTGCCCCCCGACACGAAGAGCTGCCCCCCGACCCATGGAACTCCTCTGGCGACGCCATTCGGCCTGCCGCGGGCTGGACCCGGAGATCTTCTACCCCGCTGACGACGAGGAGGCGGCCGCGGCCAAGCGCGTGTGCCGTGAGTGCTCGGTGCAGGAGACCTGCCTCGAGTTCGCTCTCCAGGGGCGGGAGAAGGAAGGCGTCTGGGGTGGCGCCACGGAGAAGGAGCGCCGCCGCATCCTGCGGCAGCGCCGCCGCGCCTCGTAGCCCGCGCCGTACCCTCGCGCCGTGATGGCGCAGACACAGCTCCGGTGGTGGACGCCGCTCTTGGCGGCGATCGGCCTGGCCGCTTGCGCCGGCGCGGCCGAGGGCTCCGCCCGCCAACCCGTCGAGCGGGCGCCGCTGACCTCGTCGTCGAGCACCACGGAACCCAGCCCGACCACCACCTCGGCGCCGACCACGACCACCACCGCGACGACGGCGCCACCTCCGACGACGACCACGGTCGCGCCCACCACGACGCGTCCGCACCCCGCCCGGGTCGTGGAGGCCCAGGCGTGGGTCCCGTACGCCACCGTGGGCCCGGTCACGCTGCACCACCCGTCGGATCACGCGGAGGCGATCGGGTTCCACGAGTCAGGGCACGACGGCGCCCAGATGCAGATCGCGCTCGGCTCCGCCGTGCGCTGGTTCGTCCAGCCCACCCGTGACCGCGGGACCGGCGGGCAGACCGCCGCCGACATCGTCGTCGAGCCGGATCGTGAGGTGCGCGTGCCCGTGACCGGCACGGTGCTCCGGGCCGGCACCTACGCGCTCTACTGCGACAACGTGGACCAGTACGCGGTGATCGAGCCCGACGCCCGCCCGGGGTGGCAGGTCAAGGTGCTCCACATCGAGGGCCTCGCGCTGGCGCCCGGCCAGCGAGTGGAGGCCGGGGTCACCCGCCTGGCGGCGCAGGCTCGCGTGCTGCCGTTCCCGTCGGCGGTCGAGGACGACACCGGGCTGCCGGCCTGGCCGCACGTGCACATCGAGGTCGTCGACCCGTCCATCCCAGACCGCCCAACCGGCCCGGGCTGCCCGTAGCCGTCCAGGTAGGTTCCCGGGATGGCTGATCTCGGCTTCGCGGAGCACGGCGGGTGGCCGGTGGTGCTCGGCACCCTCATGGAGGGAGGCGACCTCGACGCGTCGCAGGCCCGCGCCACGATGGCGGAGATCCTCGACGGCGCCGCCAGCCCGGCCCAGATCGCCGCCTTCGTCGTCGCGCTCCGGATGAAGGGCGAGACCGTCGTCGAGCTGGTGGGCATGGTCGACGCCATGCTCGACGCCTCCACCCGGGTCGAGATCGACACGTCGGGGCCGGTGATCGACGTGGTGGGCACCGGCGGCGACCGCGCCCACACCATCAACGTGAGCACCCTCTCCGCGCTCGTCGTCGCCGGCGCCGGCGGGCGGGTCTGCAAGCACGGGAACCGGGCCGCCTCCTCGGCGTGCGGGGCGGCCGACCTGCTGGAGGCGCTGGGTGTCGCCATCGAGCTCGGTCCGGAGGGCGTGGCGCGGTGTGTGGCGGAGGCCGGCATCGGGTTCTGCTTCGCGCCGCGCTACCACCCGGCCATGCGCCACGCGGGCCCGTCTCGTCGTGACCTGGGCATCCCCACCGCCTTCAACATCCTCGGGCCGCTCTCCAACCCCGGCCGGGTGCGTCGCTACCTCATCGGGGTGGCCGACCTCCGCATGGCCGAGCGCATGGCCGGTGTGCTGCAGGTCAAGGGAGCCGAGCGCGCCCTCATCGTGCACGGCGGTGACGGCCTCGACGAGCTGACGACCACCGGACCGTCCACCGTGGTCGAGCTGCGCGACGGCGCCGTGTCGACCTGGGAGGTGCACCCCGACGACCTCGGCCTCCGCCTGGTCGACCGGGAGGACCTCGTGGGCGGCGACGCCTCCGTGAACGCCGACCTCGCCCGCCGCGTGCTGGCAGGGGAGCAGGGGCCCCATCGCGACATCGTCAGCCTGAACGCCGGGGCGGGCCTCGTCGTCGCCGGCCTGACACCCGATCTGCCGACCGGAATCGATGCCGCCCGGGAGGCGATCGACTCGGGAGCCGCCGTGCGGGCGCTGGCCGCCCTGGTCGAGGTCTCCCAGCGCGAGGCCGCCGCCGAGGCGGGTGACTAGACACCGCAGATAACGATCATTATCCTGGCCATCGATGACCGAGCCTGCACGGGTGCACGAGATCGCCGCCCCGGATGCCGCCGATCCCATCCGGGACAAGCTGGTGGCCGCCGCCGCCGAGGTCTTCGCGGAGAAGGGGTACGACGGGGCCGGCGTGGCCGAGATCGCTCGCCGGGCCGGGTACACCACCGGCGCCATCTACGGCCGCTTCACCGGCAAGGCCCAGCTGCTGCTCGCCGCCATCGAGGCCCGCTCGGACAGCGAGCTCGACCGCCTCTTCAACGAGCACAAGTTCGAGGGGAAGGTCACCGACATCCTCACCACGGTCGGGTCGCACCTCGTCACCGATCAGATGGGCCCGGAGAGCGCGCTGCTGCTGGAGGCGTTCGTCGCCGCCCGCCGCGATCCCGAGGTCCGCTCCATGATGCAGACCGCCCTCGACCTCCGCGGCGACCGCCTGGCCGACCTCGTCACCGAGGCGCAGGCCACCGGGGCCATCGACCCGGCCCTCGACACCGAGGCCGTCGTCCGCTTCTGCCACGCGGTCGGGTTCGGGTTCCTGCTCTTCCGCGCCGTCGACCTCGACCTGCCGGCGGCCAAGCCGTGGGAAGACCTCATCGCCCGCCTCGTCGACGCCCTCGACTCCACGCCCACCCACCGTTCGCTGACACCGACCAACGACCATCCCCAGGGGGACCCCCGATGACCACCAACGAAGAGATGATCGGCCGCGCCGACGTCAACGACCTCGAGGCGATCCTCGCGATCACCGCCAAGGACGTCGACGAGATGGTCCACGCCGTGAAGGACAACGCCGACGCGCTGTTCACCTGGAACTACGAGAAGGGCGAGCGCCCGGCGCTCAACAAGCTCTACGAGAAGGCCAAGGGCGCCCAGTGGAACGGCGAGACCGACCTGCCGTGGCACCTCGACGTCGACCTCGACCAGATCGCCGCCAACGCGCCGCGCGATCCCGAGCAGGACCCGGTGTTCGTGGCCGCCACCGCCCACGGGGGCCTGCTGGCCAACTGGGGCGACAAGGAGTGGAACGAGTTCGTCATCGAGTCGCAGAACTGGACGATGAGCCAGTTCATGCACGGCGAGCAGGGCGCGCTCGTGTGCACGGCCAAGATCGTCGAGACGGTGCCGTGGATCGACGCCAAGTACTACGCCGCCACCCAGGTGATGGACGAGGCCCGCCACGTCGAGGTGTTCGCCAAGTACCTCGACACCAAGATGAACGGGCACTACCCGCTCAACTCCCACCTCGGCATGCTCCTCGACGACATCATCCAGGACAGCCGCTGGGACATGACCTACCTGGGCATGCAGATCATGGTGGAGGGCCTCGCCCTCGCCGCCTTCGGGTTCATGCACATGCTCACCGAGGAGCCGCTGCTCAAGCAGCTGCTCCGCTACGTCATGAGCGACGAGGCCCGCCACGTCGCCTTCGGCGTGCTGTCGCTCAAGGAGTACTACGGCGAGCTCACCGACGCCGAGATGCTCGAGCGCCAGCAGTTCGCCTTCGAGGCCGCCGTGCGCATGCGCGACCGCTTCCTCCAGCAGGAGGTGTGGGACCGGATGGGTGTCGACGTCCGCGCGATGGTCAAGCTGCAGCTCGAGCACGGCGGCGACAAGAACGAGGACCCGTTCCAGCAGCTCCTGTTCTCGAAGATCGTCCCCAACTGCAAGAAGCTCGGCCTGCTCGACCGCAACGACGGCTGGCTGCGCAAGAAGTTCGGCGAGATGGGCGTGATCCAGTTCGAGGACTGGACGGACACCGGCGAGGACTACGACTCCATGAGCCTCGAGTCCCTCGCGGCGGAGGCTCAGGCAGCAGGCGGGGGCGCCGTCGCCTAGTCTCGCGATGCCGATCCCTCGGCGATCATGATCGGGGGGCGCAGAGCCCGGTGCTTCGGGGGGAGCACCGGGCTCTTCCGCGTCTGGGCCTCGATACGCTCCGCCCGTGGATGCCCCCCGCTACCGCTGCACCGCTTGCGGCAACCTGACCCGCTTCGACGTCACCTCCACCGTGCGCACTCGCGCGTTCCACCATTACTCCGTGGGTGGGGAGCTGAGCATCGAGGAGTCGGAGGTGCTGTCGGAGTCGGTGGACGAGGTGCTGTGCCGGTGGTGTGGGACCGGGACGGCCGTGGAGGAGCAGCCGGCTGTCTGAGCGTCGGCTCAGCCCCGCACGGCCCCGGCGTGTCCGCGGCCAGGTCGAACGCGATGAGGACGTCGTCGTTGGGCTCCGGTCCTCGTAGCGCAGCATGTCACACCCCCTGCGTACCGTTCCTTGCATGGCATCGGACCTGCACATCAGCTGCGACGAGTGCGTCATGGAGGGCACCAGCGCGTGCGACGACTGCGTCGTCACGTTCCTGTGCGGCCGGGCACCCGGTGACGCGGTCGTCATCGACGTGACCCTTGCCCGGGCCCTCCGACTCCTGGAGGAGGGCGGCCTGGCGCCCGCTCTCCGCCACCGGCGCCGAACTGGGTGATCCCGGTAGCCGAGGGGTGAACAGGCGGCTGCTACCGTCACCCGCCGGAGGTGGCGATTCGGGGAGCCGTCCCCATGCCGGCAGCGTGTGCAGAAGCTCCATCTCGTTGGCTTCACGACCGATCAGAAGGGCCTGATCCTCAGCGCCCGCCGCGGCGCGCGCTCCGGGAGCTTCCACGTCGCGCTCGACGACCAGCTGGCGGACGCGGTCGAGGAGCTCCGCGCTCGTCAGGCGGAGGAGGAGGAGGCCGAGGAGGTCGCCGACGCGGAGCCGGTGCGCGCTCCTCGCGTCGAGAGCGCGCTCCCGGTGCGCGAGATCCAGGCTCGCCTGCGGCACGGCCGCACCGTCCAGGACGTGGCGAAGGCCGCCGGGGTCGACGCGGAGTGGGTGGAGCGGTTCGCCGCCCCGGTGTTCGCTGAGCAGGCACAGGTGATCACCAAGGTGCGCGGCACGCCGCTGCGGCGTGCTCGCCTCGGCCCGTCGTCGCACGCCATCGGCGATGCGGTGCGGTACAACCTGGCGGAGCGGGGCATCGCGCTGACCCCGGAGGAGTTCTCGTCGGCGTGGACCACCCGGCAGCTGGCCGATGGCCGATGGGCGGTCCGCTTCACCTTCCGTCACCGCAACAAGGACCAGGTGCTCCGCTTCGACCTCGACGACGGCCGGGAGGCGGTCACCGCCGCGGATCGCACGAGCGGCCAGCTCGGGTACGTCGCGCCGCCTCCGTCCGCCGCGCCCCTCCGCGCCGGCGCGCCCGCGCCCACCCGCGGCACCCGCCGAAGCAAGCCGCCCGACCGCCAAGCGCGCCACGGTCACCACCGGGTTCCGCGCCGACTCCGCCAAGGCCACGTCCCGTCCCGCCAAGGAGCGGGAGCGGGCGAACGTGGCGATGCGCAAGGCCGCCAAGCAGCGAGCCGTCGAAGCGGAGCGAGCCGCCGCCCGCAAGGCCCGCGAGAAGCAGGCGGCCGACGTGCGCCGCCAGCGGGAAGCGAAGGCCGAGGAAGCCCGCAAGGGTCGGGAGCGAGCGGCGGCCGAGCGGGCCAAGGCGGCCGCGGCTCGGAAGAAGGCCGTCGCGGCCAAGAAGAAGGCGGCGGAGCGGGCCCGCCAGAAGGCGGCCAAGCAAGCGGCCGACCAGGCCCAGCGAGCCGAAGCGGCCCTGCGGGCGGCGGAGCGGGCCGCCGCCAAGAAGGCGGCGCGCACCTCGGGCGCCCGGAAGGCGACCAAGAAGAACGCCGCGAAGAAGGCCACTCGCCCGCGGACCGCGGCGACCAAGGCGGCCACGAAGCGCGCGGCCGCACCGAAGTCGCCGGCCAGGAAGGCGCCGGCGAAGCGCGCCGTCGCGACCGGGGCGCCCGCCAAGAAGACGCCGGCGACGAAGCGCGTCCCGGCGGCAACGCCGACGAAGCGCCCCGCCGCGAAGGCGACCGCGCGAGCGCTGGACTCGACCCCGGTGGCGAGGACACCAGCGGTGCCGAAGGCCGCTTTGTCGGTCACCCCGACGCCCCCGGCGCGCCACCTTGCCCCCGAGCCACGGGCAGAGGCCGATCGTCCGCTGTCGGTCGTCGTCCTCGACGACCTGACGGGCCCGGCCGCGGAGGCCGAACGGCCGAGTCCGCCCCCGGCGCGGCCGCAGTTCCGCCCCGGGTGGGTGGAGTCCGTCGATCGACCGCCGGTGCGCCCGTCCGTCGACAGCTCGACTGACGAGTGGGATGCACCCGCGGCCCTCGCACCGAACAACGGCTTGGCGCCGGTGCGCCCGCTCGACCGCCCCCGGCGCACCCAGCCGCTGCGCGCCACCTGACCGTGGGGGCGGTGGCGCCCGTGGTGCCGGATCTGGCGACGTTGCGCGCGGCCGGTCTGGGTGCCGGGCTCGACGTGGTGGAGGTGGCGACGGCCGAGCCGTTCGTCGAGGTGCGCCGCACGCTCGAACGGCGCAAGGCCGACGGCCTCCACGCCGGGATGGCGTTCACCTACCGGCAGCCGGCCAAGTCCACCGATCCGGAAGCCGCCCTCCGCGAGGCTCGAGCCCTCGTCGTCGGGGCGCGGAGCTACCTCGTCGACGATCCTGACCAGGCGGTGGGGGACGGTCCGATGGGGCGCATCGCTCGATACGCGTGGGCGGATCACTACACCGCGCTGAAGGACGGCCTCAAGGCGGTGGCGGCGGTCCTGAAGGCGGAGGGCTGGCGAGCCCACGTCCTCGCGGACGACAACGCGATGGTCGACCGCGCCGCCGCGCACCGGGCGGGGATCGGTTGGTGGGGGAAGAACGCCAACCTGCTGCTCCCCGGACTGGGGAGCTGGTACGTGCTCGGGTCGGTCGTCACCGACGCCCCGTTGACCGCGTCGGCCGACGCCGTCGCCGACCGCTGCGGACCGTGCACCCGGTGCCTCGACGGCTGTCCCACCGGCGCCATCACCGCCCCCGGCGTCGTCGACGCCCGGCGCTGCCTGTCGTGGCTGCTGCAGGCGGAGGGGATCTTCCCGCCGGAGCTCCGGGTCGCCCTCGGGGATCGCATCTACGGATGTGACGAGTGCCAAGAGGTGTGCCCACCCAACCGACGGGCACCGAGCCGCGCCCCGACGGACGCCGATCAGCCGTGGGCGCGTCTCATCGACCTGCTCGACGCGGATGACGCGGTGGTGCTCGAACAAGCCGAGCGCTGGTACATCCCGAAGCGCGAGGTCCGCTACGTGCGACGCAACGCGCTGGTCGTGCTCGGCAACGTCGGCGACGGGCGCGCCGCCGAGGTGGTCGAGGTGCTCGAGGGCCACCTTCGTCACGCCGATCCGCTGCTGCGAGCCCACGCCGTCTGGGCGGCTCGCCGGCTCGGACGCGAGGATCTCCTGGCCGTGCTCGACCAGGACGACGATCCGCTCGTGCTGGCCGAGCTGGCCGCTCCGGCTCCATGACCCACCTCTTCGTCACCAACGACTTCCCACCCAAGGTCGGCGGGATCCAGACGATGCTCTGGGAGCTGTGGCGGCGGCTGGATCCTCGGTCGTTCGCGGTGCTCACGACCCCGCACCCCGACAGCGCGGCATGGGATGCCGCGCAGGCGTACCGGATCGAGCGGACGCGGGAGAAGGTCCTCCTGCCCACCCCGTCGCTGGCCAAGCGCATCGATGCGCTCGCCACGGACATCGGCGCGGAGCTGGTCGTCCTCGACCCCGCCCTTCCCGTCGGACTGCTCGGACCTCATCTGGCCCACCCGTACGCCGTCGTGCTCCACGGCGCGGAGATCACGGTGCCGGGACGGTTGCCGGGCTCGAACCTCGTGCTGCGGCGCGTGCTGCGGGGCGCGTCGCTCGTCATCGCCGCCGGCGGCTATCCGCTGGCCGAGGGCGAGCGGGCGGCCGGCCGGAAGCTGGCCAGCGTGCTCGTGCCACCGGGCGTCGACACCGAGCGGTTCCGCCCCCTCGATGACGCCGAACGGGCAGCCGTTCGCACACGCCTGGGTCTGCCGGTGGAGGGTCGGCTCGTGGTGAGCCTGAGCCGTCTGGTGCCCCGCAAGGGGATGGACACGCTGATCCGCGCCTCCACCCTCCTGGCCCGAACCCGGCCCGACCTCACCGTCGCGATCGGTGGGGGCGGGCGCGACCACGACCGGCTCGCGCGCCTCGTCGAGTCGACCGGTGCGCCGGTACGGCTGCTCGGCCGCGTGTCGCACGACGACCTGCCCGCGCTCTTCGGCTGCGGCGACGTCTACGCCATGCTCTGCCGCAACCGGTGGGCGGGCCTCGAGCAGGAGGGCTTCGGCATCGTGTTCCTGGAGGCGGCCGCCGCCGGCGTCCCGCAGGTGGCCGGTGACAGCGGCGGCGCCGCCGAGGCGGTGGTGGACGGGGAGACGGGGTTCGTCGTCCGTCAGCCGAGCGACCCCAGCGCCGCCGCCGACGCGCTCGGCCGGCTGCTGGACGACGCCGACCTCCGCGCCCGCATGGGGGCGGCCGGGCGCGCCCGGGCGGTCGCCGGCTTCGCCTACGACGTGCTGGCGGTACGGCTCGGTGAGGCGTTGGCGGCATGGGAGGCTGGCGCCCGTGGCTGACACCGATGGCGACGGCGAGACCGGTGCCGGGCTCGTGAACCTGGCCTTCATGGGCACCGGCGCGGTGGCCGCGACCAGCGTGGTGGCGGCGCTCATCCCGGACACCTTCGGGTCGGTGCACGCGGTCCTGTCGCTCGTGCTCTTCGTGGTCGGCACCGGCGCGCTCCTCTGGGCCTACGCCCTCGGCGTCTCGCGCAGCCGCACCGAGGTGATCACCGTCCCGGGGCTGTTCTTCCTCTCGGGCGACGTGGCCCCGCCGTCGACGCGCCGTCCGCTGCGGATCGCCATCGCGGTGGAGGTGGTGGCGGTCGTCGCCGCCGCGTCCATCCGCCCGTACAGCGAGGTGGCCTTTGGGGTGCTGGCGCCGATGTTCGGGTTGGGGCTGATGGCGATGTGGGGCGGGCGCCACGGCGCCTTTCCACTCCGTCCACCGAAGCAGGCGTCGTGATCGGAGGGATGACACCGTCGCTGCCCCTGGTGATCGTGCTGCTCGAGTTCCCCGTGGTCGCCGCGCTGCTCGACTGCTGGCAACGCCCACCTGACCACTTCCTCGAGGGCGTCGACGATCGGAAGGCCTGGCTGCGCTGGCTGATCGTGGCCGTCCTCACCGCGCCGATCCTCCTCGGCTTCGGCATCGTCCTCGGCTACTACTACGCCGTCGTCCGCCGGAACTCGCCCGCGTCCCGCGGCTGAGAGCGATCGAACGCGCCCGACCCATGTAGGCCTGTCCTGCGGGGTTGCGCCAGAATGCCCCGATGGCTGACCAGGCGACCGAGACGATGGAGATCGCCGCGCCCGCGGACCGGATCCTCGACGTCCTGCTCGACTTCGACGCCTACCCGACCTGGGCCCGTGACCTGAAGGGCGTCACGGTGGAGGCGCGGGACGACGACGGTCGCGGGAGCGAGGTCACGTTCCGCGCCGCCGCCATGGGCCGCAGCACCAGCTACACGCTCCGCTATGAGCACGACGACGAGCGCCTCAGCTGGGAGCTGGTGCGCGGCGACATCATGCGCAAGCTCGATGGGTCCTACCGCCTCCAGGCCGGCGGCGCGGACGGCCGCACGCTGGTCACCTACCACCTGGCGGTCGACCTCATCGTGCCGCTGCCCGGGTTCGTGAAGCGGCGGGCGGAGCAGAAGATCATCCACACCGCCCTGCGCGAGCTGCGGGCTCACGTCGAGACCTAGTGACGCGCGTCCTCCTGTTCACGGGCAAGGGCGGGGTGGGCAAGACCACCACCGCGGCCGCCACCGCCCTGCGGTGCGCGGACGCCGGGCTTCGCACCGTGGTCCTGTCCACCGACCCAGCCCACTCGCTCGCCGACGCCTTCGACCTGCCGCTCGGGCCGCTCGCCGCGCCGCTCGTCGACCACCTCTGGGGCCAGCAGCTCGATGCGCAGGAGCGCATGGAGGAGGGGTGGCACGACATCCAGGGCTACCTGCGCGAGGTGTTCAGCTGGGCCGGTGTGGACGGGCTCGAGGCCGAGGAGCTCTCGGTCATCCCCGGCCTCGACGAGATCTTCGCCCTCGCTGACATCAAGGGCTACGTGGACTCGGGGGAGTGGGACGTCGTGGTGGTGGACTGCGCGCCCACCGCCGAGACCATCCGGTTCCTGTCGCTCCCCGACATCCTCGCCCGGTACATGGAGCGCCTGTTCCCCGTGGGTCGGCGAGTGAACAAGGTGCTGGCGCCGGTGCTGTCGCGGGTGACGTCCCTCCCGGTGGCCGACGACAACGTGTTCGCCGCCACCAGTGCGTTCTACGACCGCCTCGATGGCGTGCGGGAGATCCTGATCGACCCGGCCCGCACCAGCGTGCGGCTCGTGGTCAACCCCGAGCGCATGGTGATCGCCGAGGCGCGCCGCACCTACACGTACCTCTCGCTGTTCGGCTACCGGGTCGACGCCGTGATCGCCAACCGGATGCTCCCCGACGCCGTCGCCGACCCTTGGTTCGAGCGGTGGAAGGAGCTGCACGTCGAGCACCTCAAGACCATCGAGGACAGCTTCGCGCCCCTCCCCGTGCTCAAGGTCGACCTCGCGTCTGACGAGCTCGTGGGCGTCGCCGCCCTCCGCGGCTTCGCGGATCGCGTCTACGGCGACCTCGACGCGGCGAGCATCCTGTTCTCGGGGCAGCCGTTGAAGATCACGCGACGGGCCGGTCGCACGACGATGTCGCTCGAGCTGCCGTTCGCCGACCGAGACGAGCTGGAGCTGGGCCGGCGCGGCGACGAGCTGCTCGTCAAGGTGGGCCCGTACCGCCGGGCCATCACCCTCCCTGACTCCTTGCGTTCGCGCCCCATCGCCGACGCCACCCTCAAGCAGGGCAGACTGAAGGTCATCTTCGAGGGGAGTGCGGACGATGGCTGAGCACGAGGACGACAAGGTCCAGCAGGGTCTCGAGCACCTGCAGGCCGCCGCTCGCGAGATGATCCAAGCCACCCGCAGCCTGCTCGACGCCGCCGAAGAGCTGGTGGACGACCCCAAGGCCGTCCAAGGCCTGGTCGGCACGCTCGCCTCGGTCGCCCAGGCGGCCGCGGTTCGGTTCCGCCCGGGGGCACCCGGGAGCGATGACGACGACGGCGACGACGGCCGCGTCGAGCGGATCAAGGTCTCGTAGCCCCGATGCGGCTCTTGCAGCTGGCCACTGGCGATGGAGAGCTGATCGACCTCCACCCGAACGTCACGGTGGTGGCGGGTCTCGCCGAGCCGGGCCGGCAGCTCCTCACCGAAGCCGTCCTCGGCCTGGCTCGAGGCGAGGCCACGGGCCCGACAGGCCTGCTCGAGGCGCATGGGGTGCTGTTCGACTTCGTCACCGAGCTGCTCGAGCTGCTCGACGTCGAGCCTGGCGACGTACGCCCGATCGTGACTGCCGCTGACCTCCCCACCATCCGCCGCGACCCGCGGGCCCGGGAGCGCACCGCCGCCGAGCGGCACCTCGCGGAGGTGGAGGAGCGCTGGGCCACGGCCGGGGAGGCGCGCTTCCGAGCGGACGCCGCCGTCGCTGCCAGCACCCAGGCGCTCGAACGGGCGCAGCGTGCCGCAGAGGCCGCCGCCTCCGACGCCACCAGCCGGATCCAGTCGATCGACTCGCTCACCTCATCCCTCGACCATGCCGTCGAGCAGCGTCGGCGCCTCGAGGAGGAGCTGTCCGCCCTCGCGCCTCGCGTCGAGCGCGCCACCCGCGAGCGCGCCGAGGTGGAGACCAGAACCGAGGCCGTGCGGGCCCAGCGGCAGGTGGCGGCCGTCCGCGGCTCGGACCTGGCCGCGCAGGTCGAAGCCGCTCGGATGTCCCTCGACCCCGGCGCGGTGGCCGACGCGGAGCGCGCGGCGGCTGAGCTGGCCGAGGTCGAAGCCGAGGTGGCGGCCGAGCGGGCCGAGGAGGCCGCCCAGGGCGACGCCCCATCGGAGGCCCCGGCCGATCGCCTCGAGCGCGTGCAGCAGGGCATCGACGAGCTCGAGAAGCAGCTGGCGGTGTTCGGCCCCGCCGACATCCAAGCGGTGGGGGACGCCTTGGACCGGGTCCGCGCCGCCGAGACCCGCGAGCTCGTGCCCTCACCGGAGGCGCAGGCGTTGGCCGACCAGCTGGCCGCCGTCGAGAGCGAGCTCCGCGCGGCGCCCAGCGCGGCCGGTTCCTCCGAGGCGCTGGCCGGCGTCCGGTCCCGCTTGGACGATGCCCGCCACGCCCTCCTCGTGGCGGAGCAGGCCGTGCGCAACCCGGAGCTCGACCGCGCCCTGGTCGACCGCCTCGAGCACGCGCACGCCGATCTCCTGGACGCGATCGATCGCGCCAACAGCCGCCTCGGGGGAGCCCGGGCCCAGCGCCGCGTCGAGAAGCTCCGCGACGCGGAAGTCGCCATCCTCGATGAGCTCGGCTTCACGTCCTACTCGGACTACATGATGGGGTACTCGCTCCTCCACGTGGACCCGGAGAAGGAGGCGGCCCTCGACGCCGCTCGCAACGAGCTGGCCGACGCGGAGGATGCCTGGGAGGCGCTGGAGGCCGAGACCGAGTCCGAGCTGGCGCGCGCCGAGCTGGTGGAGCGACGCCGCCTCCTGCTCGAGCAGGCCGGCAGCCTGGTGGCACCCGCGGCGCTGTCCGAGAACGCGATCGAGCACCTCCGAACCCTCCGCGTCGAGGCGCAGCCGGGGGTCGACGTCGCCGACGCGCTGCGCCAGGCGCTCGACGCGGCCGGGGTGGCGCTGGGCGACGAGGACATCGACCGAGACGACCTCCTGCTGGTGGGCGAGGCATGGTTGGCCGAGGCGGCCGATGCCACCATCAGGGAAGAGGAGGTGTGGGCCGACCTCAAGGTCTTGGCGGTCGAGCGGGCCGGGGCGCTGGCCGACGTCGAAGCCGAGGCGGCTCGCGGCGCCATCCCCGACGAGCCCACACCGGAGGAGCTGCGCTTGGCGCGGCTGAGCTCGGCCCACCAGCTCGCCACCACGAGCGAGGCGCGCCGGCAGGCCCACCTCGAGGCCGAGGCGCTGGTGGGGGCGCTGTCTGACGAGCTGGCGGTGGCGGCCGAGCTCGAGCGGACCGCGGCGGAGGCGTCGGCAGAGGCGGATGCGGTGGTGGCGGCCGCCATCGCCCACGAGGAGGGCTCGCTGGCGGAGCTCGGTCGGGTGGAGGGCCAGCTCGCCGCCGCGATCGCGGCGGAGGGAGAGGGCAGCGAGCAGCTCCGCGCCCTCTCGGATCCGGAGGCCACCTCGTCACCCGAGGAGCTGGTCGCCGACCTCGAGCGGGCCGAGGCCGCGCTCGTCGCCGACCAGCAGGCGGCCGAGGCGGCCGCGGGCGCGGTGACCGAGCTGGACGAGGAGCGCCGTCAGGCGGCCGACGCCGCCGCCGCGCTCCAGGGTACGGGCGTGGAGACGGTGGCGGGCACGTCGCTGGCCGAAGAGGTCGAGTGGTACCTCCTCGCTCGCCTGGCCGCTCAGCGATCCGTGTCCCTCGGCGGCTCGTTGCCGCTCGTCCTCGACGATGCCCTCGCCGGGCTCGACGAGGGCGAGCTCAACCACGTGCTCGGCCGGCTCGAGCGGATGGCCGAGGCGGTGCAGGTGATCGTGGTCTCGGACGACCCGCTGGCGACGTCCTGGGCGTTGCTCGCGGGGGCCGATCGGGCCGCCGTCGTGCACCCTGGGCCCGGCTGACGGGGCCCCCGAGGTCGGGCAGCACGTCCCGGGGTGACCGCCTAGCATCAGCAGACCCGAAGCGATGTGGAGGTGCTGTGGCCGTCATCAGCGAAGCCGCCATCCGAGAGCTCGCAGGGATCAGGGGAAACATCGCTCCGATCACCTCGTGCTACCTCGACGTCGACGGGCGGCGCCTGGTGCGCCACCAAGACGTCGAGCACGAGCTCGATGGTGTGCTGCGCAACGCGCGCCAACGCGCCAACGGCCACCGCTCGGTGCACGACGACCTGCAACGCATCGAGGCGTTCGTGAAGGGTGGTCTCGACCGCAGCGCCACCCGCGGGTTGGCGATCTTCGCGTGTGCGGCCAGCGACCTGTGGGAGGTCATCGAGCTGCCCAAGCCGGTGCGGTCCTGCCTGGTGATCAACCACGCGCCCGCCGTCGGCCAGCTGGAGTCCATGGTGCAGGAGCACGAGCCCATCGGCGTGCTGCTGGCCGACAAGCAGCGCGCACAGCTGTACGTCTTCGAGCTGGGACAGCTGGTGGATCGCTCGGAGCTGCTCGACGAGCTCCCGCGCGACTACGACAGCCGCGGCGAGCGCGAGCGCGGCACACCCCAGCACCACCGCGAAGAGCTGGCGCACCAGCACCTGCGGCACGCGGCCCGGGCGGCCTTCGACCTCTGGCAGGCCCGGGGCTTCCTCCACCTCGCCATCGGCGCGTCCGACCACATCGCCAGCGAGCTCGAGCAGACGCTCCACCCGTACCTGCAGGCCCGGCTCTGCGGGCGAGTGTCGGTGGCGGTGGGCGCGGCGCCGGCCGACGTGCTGGCGGCGGCCGAGACGGTGGAGGCCGAGGTGGAGCGCACCCGGGAGGCGGCCCTCGTCGCCCGGCTCAAGGAGGCGGCGGCCACCGATCGCCGCGGGGTGGCGGGTCTGGCCACCACGTTGACGGCGCTGGCTCAGCACCGCGTCGAGCGCCTGGTCGTGTCCAAAGGGTTCGCGCAGGAGGGCTGGCGATGCCCGGACACCGGCGCGCTGGCGCTGATCGGGCCCAAGCACCCGGACACGGGCGTCGCCATGGAGCGGGTCACCAATGTCGTCGAGGACGCCATCGAGGAGGCGCTGACGCAGCGCATCCCCGTGACGATCTGCGTGGGAAACGCCGACCTCGACGTGCTCGGTCGGATCGGCGCGCTGTTGCGCTACTGAGCCGCCGCGGCGGGGCATAGTGGCCCCGTGGTCTCGGTAGGGCTGGACGTCGGAGGCACGAAGGTGCTGGGGGTCGCGGTGGATCCGGCGCGGCCGGGCACCGTCGTCGGCGAGGGCCGCGTTCCCACTCCCGACGGCGGCGAGGGGCTCGTCGACACGCTGCTCGAGCTGGTCGAGTCGCTAGGTCTGGTGCCGACCTCGATCGGCGTCGGGGTGCCGGGCCTGGTCGATCGGGAGGGCACGCTGCACATGGGGCCGCACCTGCGGCGGATGCACGAGGTGCCGCTCGCTCGGCTCCTCGCGGAGCGGTCTGGCGTGCCGACGGCGGTGGACAACGACGCCAACTGCCACGCCATCGGTGAGCTGGCGGCTGGGGCGGCCAAGGGCGCCGCGGAGGCGCTGATCGTCACGCTCGGCACCGGGATCGGCGCCGGGATCATCACCGGCGGCGCGCTGCTGCCGCGGCGCCCACGGCTTCGCGGGGGAGCCCGGGCACATGATCGTGGATCCGAACGGTCCACCGTGCCCGTGCGGCAAGCGCGGGTGCTGGGAGCGGTTCGCGTCGGGCACCGGGCTGAGCCGCCTGGCGCGCGACGCGGCGAGCGGAGGCAGGCTCGACGCGGCCGTCGCCCTCGCCGGCGGAGATGCCGAGGCCGTGCGCGGCGAGCACGTCACCGCCTCCGCCCGGGCGGGCGACGCGGAGTCGCAGGCGGTCCTCGACTCCCTCGCCCACTGGATCGCGCTCGGGCTGGCCAACCTGGTCAACATCCTCGACCCAGAGGTCATCGTGATCGGCGGCGGGCTGGTGGAGGCGGCCGACCTGGTGCTCCCCGAGGCGCGGACCCGCTTCGCGCAGCTCGTCATGGCCGGGGAGCAGCGGCCGATCGTCCCGATCGTGCCGGCGGAGCTGGGGGAGCGGGCAGGGGCGATCGGCGCCGCGCTGCTCGCGGTGCCTGCCTGACGCTGGGCGCTACGCGGCCGCTCGCAGCCAGGCGATGCGCTGGCGGTGCAGCACCCGCTCGCCCTGCCACGCCACGACCACCACCCTCCCCCGGAAGGGCGACCGGACCGGCACCGGCTCCTGGCCGGCCACGGCCACGTGGCCGATCACATCGCCGGCCTGCACGTCCGCCGCGCCCGGCAGCGGGTGGTACACGCCCACGGCCGGGCTCACGATCACCCGCTCGTCCACCTCGATGGTCTCGCCTGTGTCCATGGCGCCACCTTGGCGGGCCCGCGTGGCATGGCCGTTCCGGCTCGGTGAACGGGTCAGCGCCGTCGCGTGATGACTTGCTGAACGGCCGACCCGGCGGCTCCCGAGTGGATTAGGTTGGCGTATCGAACACTGGCGTCACCTTTGGGGAGGGCGCCCACATCACACCAACGGGGGGATCCGTGTCACCTACGCTCCGGCGGGCAGCCGCCGTCTTGTCGATCGTCTGCCTGGCGGCGGCAGGCTGCGGGAACTCCGATGACGATGGTGGTCCCACGACCACCGCTGGGGGCGGCGACGGGGGCCCGGCCCCGACCTCCGAAGGTGAGGCGGATCGGGACACCTTCGTCGAGATCAGCGGGGTGCCAGGTGTGACCGACGACGAGATCTCCTACGCCGCCATCGGCACGCTCACCAACAACCCGCTCGGGAACTGCATCTTCGAGTGCTACGTCGACGGCATCAAGGCGTACTTCGCGTTCCGGAACTCCGAGGGTGGCATCTTCGGGCGCGATCTGGTCCTGAGCCAGGAGCTCGACGACGCGCTCGGCAACAACCAGGCGAAGTCCCTCGAGGTCGCGTCGGGCGACGACGCCTTCGGAGCCTTCCAAGCGACCCTGCTCGCGCTCGGCTGGGGCGACCTCGACGACGCCGGCGTGCCCACCTACGCCTGGGGGATCCACGCCACCGAGGCGGCCAACCGGTCGCACATCTTCCCGAGCCTCCCGATCCGGTGCGGTGACTGCACGGGGCGGGCCGTGCCCTTCGCCGTCCGGGAAGCCGGGGTGACGCACGTCGCCGCCCTCGGCTACGGCGACAGTGAGAACTCCAAGGTCTGCACCCGCACCATCGCCGACTCGATCGAGCTCTACTCCGACGACATCGGTGGGGCCGAGGCCGTGTACGTCAACGAGGACCTGCCGTTCGGCGGTCTCGGCGAGCGGATCGGACCGATCGTCACGGCCATGAAGGACGCCGACGTCGAGTTCATCGCCACGTGCATGGACTCCAACGGGATGAAGACGCTGGGGGACGAGCTGGCCCGCCAAGGCATGGACGACGTGATCATGGCGCACCCGAACAGCTACGACGCCGCCTTCATCGCCGAGTCCGGTGACCTGTTCGAGGGCGACATCGTGGGCGTGCAGTACCTGCCGTTCGAGGCGGACAACGAGGGGACGGCCATGGCCGACTTCATCGAGTGGCTGGAGAAGGAGGACCGGGAGCCCAACGAGCTCTCGATGGCCGGCTGGCTCAACGCCACCCTCGCCTTCGAGGGGCTGCTCGCCGCTGGGCCCGACTTCGACCGGGACAAGGTCACCGCCGCCACGAACGCCATGACGGACTTCGACGGCGGGGGCATCCTGCAGCCGATCGATTGGACGCAGGCGCACGTGCCGTACACACAGGCGACGCGCGACGTCGATCCGAGCAGCGAGTGCACCGTGCAGGTGCGCGTCGAGGACGGCGGCTTCACCACCGTCATGCCGCCCGAGACGCCGTGGCTCTGCTGGCCGGCCGACCTCGCCTGGTCGGAGCCCGAGCCGACCTCCTTCCGCTGACCCCCGCACGAGCCACTGCCCATGCTGCTGGCGGCGTCGATCGGTGAAGACGTCCTCCGGGCCCTCTTGCAAGGGACCCCGCCGGGTGGCGTCTACGCGCTGATCGCGCTCGGCTTCGTCCTCACCTACAAGACGTCGGGGGTGTTCAACCTCGCCTTCGGCGCGCAGGCCTACGTGTCGGCCGCCATGTTCTTCCACGCGCGGGAGGAGTGGGGTTGGTCGATCCTGCCTGCCCTCATCCTGTCGGTGTTCGTGCTGGCACCCGCCATCGGGCTGGTGCTGGAGCGGCTGATCTTCAGCCACCTCCGAACCGGATCGTCGGTGGCGAAGCTGGTGGTCGCCATCGGGCTCTCCGTCGCGCTCCCGAGCCTGTTCGACGTCATCGTCGGCTTCAAGGTCGTGGCCGGTCGCACCCCCACGGGGATCGTCCCCGACGGCGCCTCCGTGTTCTACGACCCGTTCGGCGTGTACGCCTTCAGTCGGGACGAGCTGGTGGCCATGGGCGTGGCCGTGGTGGGGATGGCCGGCTTGGCGGCGCTGTTCCGGTTCACGGCCATCGGGCTGCGGATGCGGGCGGTCGTCGAGAGCCCGCGGATGGCCGAGCTCAACGGCATCTACGCCGATCGCGTGTCGGCGTTCAGCTGGGCGCTCTCGAGCATCTTCGCCGGCATGGCTGGGGTCCTGATCGCCCCGCGGTTCAGCACGCTCGCGGCGCCCGACTTCTTCAACCTGGTCGTGGTGGCCATCGCCGCCGCTGCCCTCGGGCGCCTGGTGAGCCTGCCGCGCGCGCTCATCGGGGGCCTCGGACTCGGGATCTTCATCGCCTTCTTCGACACGTTCCTGCCGCGCTGGGTCGACGACTACGGGTGGCTGCGTCCCTTCCAGGAGAACCTCACCCCGTCGATGCCGTTCGTCGTCCTGTTCGGCGTCCTGGTCCTCTGGCCGGCGATCCGTCGGACGCGCGAGTCCGTCGACCCGTTGTCCGGGGTCGATCCTCCGCCACCGTCGCTCGCGGCTGCCGACCGCAGCCCGGGGCTGACCCGCGCCACCCGGATCTTCGCCTTGGTGTTCTTCTCCTTCACCGGGTTCATCATCTTCACGATGGCGGACCAGTCCTGGCTGTTCCTCGTCACCCAGGCGGTGATCCTCTCCACCATCTACCTGTCCATCACCGTGATCACCGGCTTCGCAGGCCAGATCTCGCTGTGCCAGGGCACGTTCGCGGCCATCGGTGGCTTCACCGTCTTCCAGCTCGCCGACCGGCACGGGATGTCGGTGCTCCTCGCCGCCGTCATCGGTGCGGCGATCGCGGCTGTCGTCGGGGCGGCGCTGTCGCTCCCCGTCCTGCGCCTGGGCGGGATCTGGGTGGCCATCGCCACGTTGGCGTTCGCGTTCTTCTTCGACGCCGTGATGATCAAGTTCTCATGGGTGGGTGGCGGGGGTACCTCCTTGCTCCAGGGGACGAGGGTGCCGAGACCGGTCATCGGTCCGTGGGATCTCGACGACGACAAGGCGTTCCTCGTGCTCGCGCTGCTCGTCTTCGTGGTGGTGTCCATCGTCGTGATCCAGATCCGTGAGGGCACGGTGGGCCGCACGTTGCGAGCGCTGCGCGGCAGCGAGGTGGCGGCCGAGTCGATCGGGATCTCGCCGGCGCGGGCGAGGATCACCGCCTTCGCGGTGTCGGCGTTCATCGCAGGCCTCGGCGGGGCGATGCTGAGCATCCACCAGCAGAACGTCAACTACGGGACGAACTTCGCTCCGTTCGCGGCGCTGTTCTGGCTGGTGCTCGTGGTGTCGCTGGGCTCGCGCACGGTCGAAGGCGCCGCGCAGGCCGGCGCCGCGTTCGCGCTCTTCGACGCCGTGGTCCTGCGGGGAGATGTCTTCGCGTGGCTGTTGCGCTCGCCTGACCGGGTGCCGGGGATCTTCCCGATCTCGAACCAGTGGCGCTTCATCCTCTTCGGGCTCGGCACGATCCAGTTCGCCCGCCATCCCGAAGGGCTCGTCGAGAACGGCAAGCGGAAGGCGGCGATCCGCACCGAGCAGATCGCCGCCTGGTGGAGGGACCGTCGCGGACCTACCCCCGACGTGGAACCGGACGTCCCCGTCCCCGAGGAGGCCGTCAGGTGACCGCGGTCCTCGAAGCCGTCGGCGTGCGCAAGACGTTCTCGGGCATCGTGGCCGTCGACGACCTCGACATCACCGTGGAGGCCGGTGAGCGCGTCGGTCTCATCGGACCGAACGGCGCCGGCAAGACCACCTTCTTCAACTGCGTGCTCGGCGCCCTCCGCCCGGACTCCGGACGGGTTCGCCTGCACGGCGACGACATCAGCCGCCTGCCCGTGCACGCGCGGGCGCGCCGGGGGATCGGGCGCACGTTCCAGCGCATCGAGCTGTTCGCGGAGTCCACCGTGCGGGAGCACCTCCTGATCGCGGAGCGCACCCGACGAGCGGACGGTCGGCTGTGGAAGGACCTCATCGGGCGGGGTCGCCCGCGAACCGACGAGATCGAGAGCTGTGACGCGGTGCTCGAGCTGCTCGGCCTGGGCGAGGTCGCCGACGAGCCGATCGAGCACTTGAGCCTCGGGAAGGGCCGTCTGGTCGAGGTGGGCCGAGCGCTCATGACCCAGCCGTCGCTCCTCCTCCTCGACGAGCCGTCGTCGGGCCTGGATCGGCAGGAGACGGCCGACCTGGCGCGGACCTTGCAAGCGGTCCAGCGGGAGCAGGGGTTCGCCATCCTGCTCGTCGAGCACGACGTCGAGTTCGTCGCCGCCTTCACCGAGCGGACCTACGTCCTCGACTTCGGCGTGATGATCGCCCACGGCCCGACGGCCGAAGTGCTCGACAGCGATGCCGTCCGGCATGCCTACCTCGGCGACGTAGAGCTGGCGCCGTGAGCGCCGTCCTCGAGCTGCGTGGCGTCTCGGCCGGGTACGGACCGTTCCACGCGCTCTTCGACGTGTCGTTGAGCGTCGAGCCGGGGGAGGCCGTCGCCCTGCTCGGACCGAACGGCGTCGGCAAGACCACCGTCGCGCCGCGCCGCGACCGGGCTGGTGGCGCCCACCAGCGGATCTGTGCTCGTCGACGCCGTCGACCTCACCGGAGCCGCACCGCACCGGTACGTGCGAGCGGGGGTGATCCACGCGCCGGAGGGCCGGTCGGTGTTCGCCACCCTCACGGTGGAGGAGAACCTGTCGCTGTCGTTCCGCCGGTCTCGGGGCCGGGCTGGGGTCGAGCCGGCGCTCGCTCACGCCTTCGAGCTCTTCCCGGCGCTGGCGAGCCGGCGTCGCCAGCTCGCGGGCACGCTGTCAGGCGGTGAGCAGCGGATGCTCGCGATGGCCCGGGTGCTGGTCGAGGAGCCGAAGCTGCTGGTGGCCGACGAGCTGTCCCTCGGGCTGGCGCCGATCGTGGTCGACGAGGTCTACGCCAACCTCGAACGGCTGCGCCGGGCGGGCACGTCGCTCCTGATCGTCGAGCAGCTCGTCGGCCACGCCCTGGCGCTGTGCGACCGGGTGGTGCTCCTCGACCACGGCGCCATCTCGTGGGAGGGCTCGCCCGCCGACGCCGCCGAGCGGGTCGTCACCAAGGTCTTCGAGCATGCTCACGACGAGACCTGACCCGCCGCCGCGATGACGGCGTCGGCGGCTCGTTCGGTGGCGAGCTTGCCCGCCTTGGCCATCTTGGCCATGCGTGGGACCCGCTGGGGGTGGCGGAGGAAGTAGCGGGCGATGGCGCGCGGGTTGGGCGTGCCGTCCTGGCGGGCGAGGTGGAACACCTCGTCGTCCACGGTGCCGTCGGTCGCGCGGTCGCTGATGGCGCGGTGCACCGACCACGGGATGCCCCGTCGCTCGCAGCACTCGGCGATGGCGGCCGTCTCCATGTCGAGGGAGATCACGCCCTTGGCGCGCAGGGCAGGGAGCTCGTGCGCCGGCGTCATCACGTTGGTGGTCCACATCGTGCCGTGCAACCGCGCGTCGGTGAGCTGTTCGGGCCGGTACTCGGCCCCCGTCTCGCTGTTGACGACGAGCTCGGGGTTGACCAAGGCGCCGATCGCGATCTCGTCGTCGACCGCTCCGGTGATGCCGAACACCAGGACGCGGTCGGGGGTGACCGCACCGAGGAGGCGTTCGGTGGACTCGGTGGCCAGCGCCGTGCCCATCCCGGTGGCGATGGCCACGATCTCGCGGCCGTCGAGCGAACCAGAGCGGACGGGCACGCCGCCCACGTGGGTCTTCTCGAGCCCGAGTCGCTTGCTGAGCGGGCGCAGCTCCATGGGCATGGCGCAGATGAAGGCGAAGGTGGTCATGGGTGGCAGTGCTCCGGTGGTGGGACGTCGAGGGCCGGGTTGGTGTCGAAGAAGCCGGCGGGGGAGAGCAGGAAGCCACAGCGCTCGACCGGCATCACCGGCCAGTCTTCCGGCCGGGGCACGTGGGTGACGCCGAACGTGTGCCACACGACGACGTCCGTGCCGACCAGCGATCGGTCGGCGGCGGTCCAGGCGGGCAGCCCCTCGCCCCCGACGTGCTGGTTGGGGTAGTCGCCGGCGGCTCGCCGCTCGCCGGCGGCGTACGGCGTGACCCAGAGGTTGTGGGTCGCGAACTCAGCGCGCGCGGCGATGCTCGAACCCGGGCTCGCGAGGAGCGTCGGCGTCGCGCCGGGGATCAGCTTGTAGGCGACCGGCTCGCCGACGGCGTTCCGAACGTCCGGGTTGCTGATCTTCCACACGCGGCTGCGCGCCGGGTCGACCTGGCGACGGGCTCGTCGTTCGGACTCGAGCCGGGTGGCCACCGGGGCGAAGCCGTTGCCCAACGGGTTGGCGTCGCCAGAGGCCATGGCTTCGACATCGATCTCGTGCACCTCGTTGTGCGGACCGTCGACGTCGAGGTCGAGCCGGGCGCAGAACAGGTGCTGGTGGACCGGGGCGACCAGGCCGGCGGCGACGGCCGGCGCGTGCGCAGATCCCTCACCGGCGCCCGTCGACATGATCCCGGTGAGCTTCACCTCCAGCTGCAGCGAGCCGTCTTGGTAGAAGTACCAGTAGAAGCCGTACTCGTAGTTCCCCACCGTGGCGACGGAGGAGATGACCAGGCGGCGCGACCGGCGGACCTCCGTGCGCCCGCCGAGCAGGTCGACGTGCTTCCAGAGGATGCCGTGGTCCTCCTCGTGGATGCAGATGGCGTTGGTGGTGACGTTCGGGTTGCCCTGCTCGTCGGAGATCACCGCGTCGAGGTAGTGGATCTCCCCGAGGCAGTCGCACCCGAGGGCGAGTGAGTTGGCCATCCGGCCGAGCCCCCACTCGCCGGCGTCGAAGGCGTTCTTCCAGCCGTGGACGGGACCGGGGTCGCCGTACGGCACGACCATCTCGCTGATCGACGCGCGGTGCAGGATCGATCGGGTGCGGCCGCCGTCCTCGTAGCCCACGGTGTGCAGCACGATGCCCTCGAGCGGATCGAGGGACACGCGCAACGACCATCGTTGCCAGCGCACGAGGTTGCCATCGACGGTGAAGCTCGCGCCGTCGGGTTGGGTGATCGCCAACGGGCGCAGGTCGTTCCGGAGCGGGCCGTTGTCCTCTGGGTAGTAGCTGCCGACGGCGTCGGGCATCGGCGCCGCGCCGTGGTCCAGCAGCTCGAGCACCTCGCCGCGGGCCATGTCGACCACGGCCTGCAACCCTTCGATCGGACGGGCGTACCCGTTGTCGCCGGGCTGGTCCCGGTAGAAGAAGATGCAGCGGACGATCCGGCGACCCTCCTCGGACGGCACGCCGAAGCTCCCGGTGGGCCAGGGGTCGATCTGCACCTTGGTGAGGTCGGTGATGCCTCGCGCGTCCATCGCCGCCTGGAACCCCTCGTGCTCGTGCAGGGCGATGATGGCGTTGAACGACTCCTCGAAGCCGAGGGCGGGGCGGACGCCATCGCGCTCGACCCACGAGACCACCTCGCCGGACCCGACGGAGACGGTCGCCTCGATCAACGAGCACTCGGGGCCCGGGACGATGAGCACCCGGGCTCGCCGGTCCGGACGGTCGACCTCGTCCTTCGGGGGCTCGTCCAGCGTGATGGTCGAGAACCGAGCGGCGTCGGTGAGCCGACCGGTCGCCCGCACCGCGGCCACCGCGGCGACGACCTCCTCGGCCGTGAGCGGTTCGAGCGGGTGCCGCGGGGCGACCATGTCAGCGGGTGGGATCGATGGCGACCTTGATCGCCCCGGTCCGCTCCTGATCGGCGATCGTGTAGAACGCGTCCTGCCACTCGGAGAGCCCGAAGGTGTGGGTGAGCAGACCCGTGAGGTCGATGCGCCCGGCCTGGACGAGGTCGAGGTAGTGCTGGATGCCGTGCTGGCGCGTCCCCTCGACCTCCTCGATGCCGAAGGCGTTCGAACCGACCCAGCTGATCTCCTTGAAGTACAGCGGGCTCCACTCCCAGCGCCCCGGCGCGTGCACGCCGCTCTTCACGAGCGTGCCGCGGGCCTTGAGCACCCGCACCTCCACTTCGAAGGTCTCCGGCTTGCCCACGGTGTCGTAGGCGACGTCGATGCCTCCGGGGTGGCACATCGGGACCCCCGGCAGCCCCTCCATGGTGGGGCGCAGCACACCGCCGGACCAGGCCGCCAGCTGCTCCACCATCTCGATCTGCGTGCCGAGGCGGAAGACCTGGTGCGCCCCGAGCTTCAGCGCGAGATCGGCCTGGGCGTCGAAGCGGGCCACCACGCCGACCTCCACGTCGGGGTACAGCGCGCGGAGGATGGCGACCCCGCACGACCCGAGGGACCCCGCTCCCCACACGAGCACGCGCCCGCCCGGCGGCGGTGGGTGGCGCGTGATGCTGTGGAGGGACACCGCGAACGGGTCGGCGAAGATGGCGTGCTCGTCGTCGATGGCGTCGGGGACGGCGAAGAGCATCGTGGAGTGGGCGGGCATGCGCTCGGCGTAGCCCCCGGTGGCGTCGCTCGACACGCCGGTGTGGATGCCGGTGGAGATGTCTCCCGAGGCGAAGCTCCAGCAGAGGCTGAGGTCGCCGGCCGCGCAGGCCGGGCAGAGCGGGCTGATGCCGCGCGGCGCGCACGACAACCACGGGTTCAGCACGACGCGCTGACCGATGTCGAAGCCGTCGGCCTCCGGGCCGAGCTCGGTGACCTCGGCCACCACCTCGTGCCCCATCACCTGTGGGAACGAGCACAGCCCGCTCATCGCGTTGTCGCTGTCGCCGTCGCCGAAGTCGAGGAGGATCTGCTTCGAGTCCGAGCCGCAGATGCCGGTGAGCAGCGGGCGGGTGACGAGCCAGTCGGGGCGCAGGGGCCGGGCGTCGGGGATGTCGCGCAGCGCCACGGGGGTGACGGCGAGGTTCTGCGCGAGCGGGTTGGCGTGGTCCGGTGGGGTCCACGGCTGGGTGGCGACCCCGAAGACGAGCGCCTTCATCGCGTGGCTCGATCCGCCGTCAGCTCCTTGGTGAAGCTGCGCCGCGTCCCCCACCGGAAGAACGGTGGGAGGAGGTGCCGGATGATGACGGCGGGCCGGAACGCGCTCGGCACGTACTGCTCGTGCCGGCCGCTCTCGACGGCCTTGATCACGGCGGTGGCGACCTGCTCCGGCGGGACGGGCTTCGGGCGGGCTCGGTCGTAGGGATGCCCACGCGGCCTCGCCGAACGCGGTGGCGACTGGCCCAGGGTTCACCATCGACACGCCGATGCCGTAGGGCTCGAGCTCGACCACGAGCGCCTCGGTGAGCCCCACCCCCGCGAACTTGGTGGCCGAGTAGATGGCCTCGAACGGCGAGCCGATGCGACCGGCGATCGAGCCCATGGTGACGATGTGGCCGCGGCGACGCTCGATCATCCCGGGCAAGACGGCCCGGATGGCGTGGGCGGTGCCCAGCACGTTCACCCGCACGATCCGGTCGATCTCCTCGGGCGTGATGTCGGCGAAGGCGCCGTAGGCACCGATGCCGGCGTTGGCGACGAGGATGTCGACGGGGCCGAGGTCTGCCTCCAACGACGCGAGGGCGGCGGCGAGCTGCTCGGGCTCCGAGACATCGGCGACGGCGCACGCACCGCTGCCGCCCGCGTCGGCCAGCACGGACTCGAGGTCGGCCTGGTCGCGGGCGATCAACCCGACCCGGGCGCCCTTGGCGGCGGCCGCGAGGGCCACCGATCGTCCGATCCCGCGCGAGGCGCCGGTGATCACCGTGGTGGCGCCGCTCCACTGCACGGGGCGAACGTAGCAGCAACCTGACACGACTGTTAGGTGACCTACGCTGGCTCGATGCCGGCCCCGATCCCGTTCCACGACCCCGCGTTCTGGGCCGGGGATCCCTATCCGACGTTCGCGCAGCTGCGCGCCGAGGATCCGGTGCACAGGTACGACGGACCGGCCGGCGAGATGTGGGTGGTCAGCCGCCACGCCGACGTGCAGGCGGTGTCCAAGGACCCCGCCACCTTCTGCTCTGGCAAGGGCGTGCTCCTCACCGACCTCACCCGGCCGGCGTTGGCGACAGACTCGATCCTGTACCTCGACCCTCCGCAGCACTCGAAGCACCGCAAGCTGGTGAGCCCCAGCCTCACCGTGCGACGGGTGGCCGACCTCGGGGAGCGCGTGCGCGCCATCGCCGTCGAGCTGCTCGACGCGCTGCCCACCGACGAGCCGTTCGACGTGGTCGAAGCGCTCTCGGTCCCGCTGCCGCTGATGGTCATCGCCGAGCTCGTCGGCGTCCCCCGCTCCGATCTCGTCGAGTTCCGCACGTGGTCCGACGCCATGATCGACGCGGCCAGCGACTACACGGACGAAGCCCTCGCGCTGGCGGCCGAGCTCTACGAGTACCTCGACGCCATCGTCCAGGATCGCCACGCCACGCCCCAAGACGATCTCGTGTCGGTGCTGGCCCACGGCTCGGTCGACGGCGAAGCGGTCTCGGACGTCGACATCAACATGTTCGTGCTCTCGCTCCTCGTGGCCGGCAACGAGACCACCCGCACGCTGATCTCCAACGGTCTCGACGCCCTGCACGCCCACCCCGATCAGCGAGCCCTCCTCGCCGCGGATCCGTCGACGATCCCCACGGGTGTCGAGGAGCTCCTCCGGTGGGAGGCCCCGATCGTGAGCTTCTGTCGCACCGCCACGTGTGACACGACGCTCGGCGACACCAAGATCGCCGCCGGCGACTACGTGCTGATGCTCTACCAGTCGGCCAACCGCGACGAAGCGACCTTTGGCCCCACCGCCGGCGAGCTCGATGTCACCCGCTCGCCCAACCCGCACGTGTCCTTCGGGTACGCCGAGCACTACTGCCTGGGCGCCGGCCTGGCCCGCCTGGAAGCGAAGGTGCTCTTCGAGGAGCTCCTCGCCCGCTGGCCCAGCTACGAGGTGGCCGGCCCCATCGAACGCCAACCCAGCCGCCTCGTCCGAGGCGTCGCCCACCTCCCACTGGTCCTCCAGCCGTAACCCCCGCAACCTGTGGTCGTCCGTTCCGGTAACCGGAACCCAGCACCACAAGTTCGTGGCAATCCCGGCCACCCCCGCAACCTGTGGTCGTCCGTTCCGGTAACCGGAACGGACGACCACAGGTTCAGGATTGCCGGGTGAGCGTGCTGGCTGGGTTGGCCTCGTCGCGCCGGTGACCGTCTCGGAGCTGGGACCAGTGGACGGCGACGATGACCGCGGCGGGGACCCACATGAGGACCGCGGAGCCGCCGATCGTGTCCGCGTCGAGGTAGAAGGCCACGGCGGCGAGGTGGAAGACCTGCGCGTGGTACGTCGTGAGCGCCACGAAGTGCGGGTGGTCGCGGACGCGGCCTCGGACCACCTCGTCGGGGGCGTCACGGTCGAGCACGTGCAGCACGGCGATCAGGATCCCGGCGGTCGCCGCGAAGCCGACCTGTGAGCCGAGGGGGAGCCCGAACCAGAACCCTGGACCCTCGTAGTGGAACAGCTCGCCGAGGTAGAAGCGGTGACCGAGGCGGCTGACGGGATCGAGGATCCAGAGGGCCCAGACGGCGAGCATCCAGGCGATGGCCAGCTCGTGCCAGGCACGGGGAGCCCGCGTCCGCTGCGGGCCGGAGGCGATCAGGCGGCCGGCCGAGAACGCGAAGTACGACATGAACGTGTAGCTGAGGGGCACCATCAGCGGGACGTCGAAGATGAAGATCTCGTCGTCACGCAGCGCCGGGTTGAACGTGTAGTGGGTGTACGGGAAGCCCCAATGCACGGATCCGTTCTCCGCGGTCACCCCCACCACGAGCGCGCACGCCGCGTAGATGCCGGTGCGCCGCCACCCCAGCTGCCGCGACGCCCGCCAGAGGAAGGTGAGACCGAAGAGCGTGACGTACCAGCGACCGAACACCGTGCCGATCAGCTGCTCCATGGGGGCGAGCATAGGCTGACACGCGTGTCAGATTCTGGGTCGCAGCTCACGGTCGGGATCGACATCGGCACGACCTCCGTGAAGGCCGTGGCCGTCGACGGCGACGGCACGATCGTGGCCCGCGCCCGGGTTCCGCATGCGGTGCGCACCCCCGTCGCCGGTCAGTTCGAGCACGACATCGACCAGGCGTGGCGCGCCGACGTGCTCGACGCGCTGGCCCAGGTGGCGACCGGACGGGCCATCGACGCCGTGAACGTGTCCGCCATGGTCCCGTCGCTCGGCGCCGTCACGCCGGAGGGGACGGGCGCGGGGCCTGGCCTGCTCTACGGCGACGGGCGCGGCGAGCGTGAGGGCCACGATCCGACGCAGCCGGGGGACAGCGGCGAGCTGCTCGCCTTCCTCGCCTGGCAGGCGGCGCACGCTCCGGACGCGGCCGGCTACTGGCCTGCGCAGGCGGTGGCCAACCACGCCCTGTGCGGCCGGGGAGCCATCGACTCCGTCACGGCCATGACCGCCTACCCGCTGTTCGACTTCGTCGGGTGGGACGAGGCGCTGGCCGCCGAGGCGGGCACGGTCCCCAGCGCCCTGCCGGACATCGTCTCCGGGGTGGACGCGGCCGGACGGGTGCACGACGAGCTGGCCGGGGGAGGGGCGCTCGTGGGCGGCGGCACGATCGACGCCTTCGCCGAGCAGCTCGTGGCCGGCGCCGACCGCACGGGCGATGTGCTCGTGCTGTGCGGAACGACGCTCATCACCTGGGGCGTGATCGACGAGTGGAACGAGGTGCCGGGCCTGTGGACCATCCCGCACTCGGCGCCCGGCAAGACGATGATCGGAGGCCCGAGCAACGCCGGCGGGCTGTTCCTCGAGCGGGCCAAGCACTGGCTGGGATCGGAGGCAGTCGGTCGGCTCGACGAGGTGCGGCCCGCAGACCTTCCGGTGTGGCTGCCGTACGTCCGCGGCGAGCGCACGCCGCTGCATCGGCGCGACCTCCGCGCGTCCGTGCACGATGCCGCGCTGCACCACGGACCCGAGCACCTGCTGCGGGCCGCGTACGAAGCCGCGGGGTTCGTCGTCCGCCACCACATCGACCTCGGCCGCGAAGCGGGGCTGGAACCCCGCCGCATCGTCGCCACCGGCGGGGGCACGCAGGCGCTCGTGTGGATGCAGTCCCTGGCCGACTGCACCGGCCTGCGGGTCGACATGAGCGCGGTGCCCGAGGGAGCGGCACTGGGCTCGGCCTTCGTCGCCCGGTGCGTGGCCGGCCACGAGACGTCGATGACCGACGCCGCGCGATGGGCGAGCACCGGTCGAACCGTGGAGCCCCGCGCCGACTGGGTGGACGCCGCCGCCGGACGCTACGAGCGCTTCCGCGGCTTGAGCGCCGCGAGCTGAACGTCAGCTCGGCACGGCGAAGAGCGGCCAGCTCCCGGGGACGCCCTTCAGCTCGTGCTCTCCACGCGCCTTGAAGTCCCAGCCCGCGCCCGCGGCCCGGTCGACGACGGTTCGGGACACGAGGATCTCCCACGCGTGGCGTCGGTCCGTCGACCGTGGCCATGAACTCGTCACCCTTGACGAACACCTCTCGGCCCCGGAAGGGGTGGATCTGCTGCCGGGTGGCGTCCTCGAAGTCGCCGAGCCGCGCCTTCCAACGGCGATCGCCCATCTCGCTGGCCCGCTCCGTCGGTCCCACGATGTCGGTGAACAGCACCGCGGCCAGCATGCGGTCGGACGGGGGACCCGGGCGCACGCCGGTGACGAACTCCTCGACCTCGTCGAGCCGGCCTGTGGCGTCGCCGGCGCAGTAGGCGGAGGCGGCGCCGGGGAGCTCGACGTACCGGGCGTCGGCGATCTCATCGGCGAGGTAGCGGCCGTGGCCGGCCTGGTGCTCGGTGGCCTTGGCCCGGTGCAGGACGAGGGTGGGAGCCGTGATCGACGGGAGGGCGGCCCGCACGTCCACCGAGAACAGCGCCCGTCGCATCGCCTGCGCGGTGCCGGGACTCGCCGCCTGCCGGCGGGGTAGTCGGCCGCTCGCACCAGTCGGGCAAAGCCGTTGATGATGACCAGGGTGCTCGTCCGGGCCGGGTGGGTGGCGGCGAACACCAGGGCGACCGGTGCGCGTTGCCGCACGTCACGAGCGATGCTCGTGCTGCAAGGAAGCCACGAGCGGTTCCTCCCAGTGCGCCTCCAGGTGGCTGTACCAGCCAGGGATGAACACGACGTCGAGCGGCCCGTCGCCGAGGACCTGGTACGCCACGTGGGCACCGTCGCTCGTGGTCGCGTAGTGCGTGCCCGGCCGCCCCTGCATCCCCCAGTGTGGTGCAGGTCGCACCGTTCTGTCCGTCTAGAACAGGTACTCGAAGTGCTGGGTCTCCACCATCAGGGGGAGGCGGTAGCGCACGTAGAAGCTGTGCAGGTTCAGCGCGCCGACGTACTCCTCGACGGTGGGCTCGATGAGGTCGACGTCGTCGGGTTCCTTGGCCTTCCAGGCGGCGGCCCGGCGGGCGACCTCCTCGAAGTCGTCGAGGGTGGCGACCGACATGCCGAAGTGGTCGAGGCGGGGTGCGCTCATCGGGGTCTCCTCGGCGATGAGGAAGATGAACTGCTCGTGGCTGTGGGCGCGGAACACGAGGCGGTGGCGGTCCTCGGTGAGGTCGGCGTACTCCTCCAACCCGAAGACGTCGCCGTAGAACGCGATCAGCGCCGCGCGGCCGTCAGCGTCGAGCTCGTCGGGGGCGACGGACATGGCGACGTGGTTGAGCCGCGGAGGCTTGGCGAAGGCGGGTCCGGTCATGGCTTGACGAGCACCTTTCCGGCGCGGCGCCCCTCGGCGAGGTCGCGCATGGCGTCGAGCACGCCCGTCCAGGGGCACGTGGTCGGGTTCGAGGAGGTCTTCGACGGGGAGCTGCCCGGACGCGAGCAGCGTCGAGCGCCTGCTCGAAGCCGTCGTGGTCGTAGGTGTTGGCGCCGGTGATCACCAGCTCGTTGAGCAGGATCCGGTTGTTGTCGAAGCGCGGTCGGTCGATGCCGGCGCCGACCAGCACAAGCGTGCCGCCGCGCACGAGCTGCGCCAGGCCGGCTTCCATGGCCTTGGCGTTGCCCGAGCACTCGAGCACGACGTCGACGGCGTCGTCCACCACCCTCGCGGGCTCCGCCATGTTGGGCACCTCGAGCTCTGACGGGTGCAGGACGGTGGTGGCGCCGACGGCAGCGGCGAGGGCTTGCCGGCTCTCGCTCGGCTCCGCGCAGGTGACGTCGTCGACACCCATCGCCCGCAGGGCCGCGATGCTCAACGCACCGATCGGCCCGGCGCCGAGCACGAGCACCCGTTGGCCCGGCTGGGTGCGGCCCTGGTGGATGCCGTGCAGCGCCACCGCGAGCGGTTCGGCCAGCGCCGCGGCACGCGGGTCGAGCCCGTCGGGCATGGCGAGGAGCTCGTTGGCCGGCGTGCACTTGTACGTGGCGAAGGCACCCTGCTCGGGGCCGATCCCCGGGGTCTCCTTGTCGACGCACAGCGATGGTCGCCCGGCGAGGCACATCGCGCAGGCTCCGCACTTGCGACCGGGGCCGCCGACGACGGCGTCGCCGACCTGCCACGTCGTCACGCCGTCGCCCACCGCCGCCACCGTGCCGATCCACTCGTGGCCCTGCCAGCTGCCGGGCATGCCCCAGCCCTCGATGACCATGTGGAGGTCGCTGCCGCAGATGCCGCACAGGTCGATGGCGACGAGCACGTCGTCCGGGCCGATCGCGGGCACCGGGACGTCCTCGACCTCGAGCTGCCCCGCGCCCTTGAGCACGGCGGCAGGCATGCGCTCCGGCAGGTCCCCCACGGGCGGAACCGTAGTTGACACGCGTGTCAGATGTCTCAGCCGGCGAGGCGCGACGCGGCCCGGTGGGCGAGCGCCGCCAGCGTGAGGGTCGGGTTGTAGCCGGCCGCGGTGACGAACACCGACGAGTCGCACACGAGCAGGTTCTCGACGCCCCACAGCCGCTGCTCGGACGACACGACCGACGTGGTCGGATCGCGTGCCCATGCGCGCCGTGCCCATCACGTGCCGGCTGGCCGGCGCGACGCCGAGCGGGCTCGACGTGGCGTGGAGGTCGATGTCGTCCTGGGGAGGCGACGTGGCGGAGAACGCCAGCTCGGCACCGGCGTCGAGCATGACGGCCTCGTGCAGCGGCGCCGCGTACGCCGACGCCGCCAGCTCGTGGCGGTGCGGCGCGTAGGTGACGCGACCCGCGGGCAGTCCCCAGGCGTCGCGGACCGATGGATCGAGGTCGACGCGGTTGCTCGCCTGGGGGAGGTCCTCGCCCTGCACGGTGAACACCCAGAGCCGGCGCCGCAGCGCGCTGTCGGCCATCGACGTCAGGTGCGGCCTCGCCGGTCGGGTAGGTGGCCGCCTCGTCGATCGGGCCGGGGCCGGCGCCGTGCTCCACCACGCCGCCCCGTAGCCACGGCAGCCCAGCCGCCTTGGCGGCGGCGCGCAGCTCTGGCGTGTCGATCATGAGGTCGTCATGCAGGTGGGTGACGCTGCGACCCCGCTCACCGCCGGTGGGCTCCGGGAAGATGCCGACCGTGAAGGTCTGGAAGTGGTACGTGAGGAAGCGCCCGACGAGGTCGCCGCCGAGGCCGTTGCGGAGCAGGAGCCGGGGCGTCTCGAACGCCCCGCCGGCGAGCACGACGGCACGTGTCGCGTGCAGCTCCACCGTGCGGGGCTCGGGGTAGCCGGTCAGGTCGAGGTAGCGCACCCCGGCGGCTCGCCGGCCGGACCCGTCGAGCACGATCTCGGTGACGTAGGCGTCGGGCCGCAGCTCGCACCGCCCGGTGCGCAGCGCCCGCTGGAGCGACGCGATGGGGTCGCCCTTGGCGTGGACCGGGCAGCCGTACCCGCCGCAGAACCCGCAGTCGACGCACGCCGGTCGCCCGTCGTAGGCGACGCTGTTGACGGCCGGTCGGGGCCCGGTAGGGATGCAGGCCCGGCCCGCTCCGCGGCTGCCGAGGACACGACGGCCATCGGCATGTCGTCGCCGGGCGGCATCGGGTACGGCGAGCTCCGCCACGCCGCGAACGGGTTGGCGCCGTCCTCGCCGGCCACGCCGAAGGCTCGCTCGACGGCCGCGTAGTGCGGCTCGAGGTCGTCGTACCGAGATCGGCCAGTCCTCGACGCGCGCGCCGTCGACCGGGCCCCGCTCGGTGCGCAAGCGGAAGTCCTCCTCACGGAACCGGGGGAGCTTGGCGTCGGCGTGCACGCCGCCGCCGCCCACCGTCGACGGGAGGTTGTTGACCTCGCCGGTGAGGAGGCGATCGCCGTCGCTCGCCGAGCGTCGGTACGTGCGCGGCTCGAGCAGCGGGTCCGGACCGAGCAGGTGGCGCCGGGTCATCGCCAGCTCGTCGTTGGCGAAGTGGCGGAGGGGCGCGTGCGGCGGCGCCAGGTCGAGCAGGTGGTTGCGGCCCTTCTCGAGCACGATGACCGACCAGCCCGCCTCGGTGAGCACCTCGGCCACGGTCGCCCCGCCGGGACCGGAGCCGATGATGAGGGCGTCGCAGTCCGTCATCCGGCGTCGCGCGCCGGCGGGAAGATCGGCTCGGGGAAGGCGATGCGCTGCCAGCCACCGCTGGCTCGGTTGCCGCCGTAGGCAGGGTCGCCGTAGGTGGCCTCGATGGCGTGGGTGTGGAGGACGCGGGCGTCCGCCGAGGTCGGCCGAGCCGGCGACCACCCGCTCGTAGACGGCCCGGAGGTCGTCGATGCGCTGCTGCCAGGCGTGCCGCTCCCACGGGCCCAGGTCGAGCCAACCGTCCGGTCCGGCCCAGATGTGGGGCGGGTCGTGGTCGAGCGCGGAGAGCAGGCGCTCGACGTAGTCCACCGCTCCGAGGGCCGACGCCCCGGGCACCTGTTCGTCGAGGGCGGCCGCCACCCGCTCCCGTTCCCCGGCTTCGAACACGTGTGTCACTATTCTTCGAACACCCGCGTCATGCAATGGCGCTGGGCCGGGGAGGGCAGGAGGGTCCGCGCAGGGTGTCGAACTGCTCACCACGAGGGGAGGTGCCACAGATGGGGGATCGTCGTCGGCACCGAGCGCGCCGGGCTTGCCTCCTCGCGGCTGCGGTGTGCGGGGTGCTGGCCGTCTCGGCTCCCGTGGGAGCCCAGGACGAGGGCGTGCCCGCCCCGGAGATCTGGCGCGGCGCCGCCAACGCCCTGGTCGTCTCCGTCGAGGCGGACCGTGAGGCGCTGCTGCCCGTCGACGACATCTTCCGGTTCATCGCCCTCGACGGCACCTCCGTCTACGAGACCGACCGGCAGACGGCCCGGGCGTCGCTGTTCTTCCCCGGCAACGGGGTCATCCAAGGGCCGAACCTCGCGTGCGGCACGTTCGGCGGCGCCTTCCCTCCCGAGTTCAAGCCCGTCCTCGACGCGTGCACGAGGTTCTCGTACCCGCTGTCGGTGACGGCCGACGCCAGCACGCCCACGGTTGCGACCGAGGGTCGCGTCGCGTTCGGGGCGCCGACCGACCCGGTGTCGGCGGAGGCGACGGGGGCGCGGGCCCACGCGGCGCCCGACGGGTCCAACACCGCCGCGTCGATCCAGGATCTGCGGGTGCTGGGGGTGCCGGGGCTCGGACCCATCACCCTCCTGCCGCTCGAGGAGCTGTCGCTGGACACCTCGATCCTCACGGTCGGCAACGCGACGAGCCGCACCGACCAGCGCATCGTGGACGGCGTCCTCGTGGTGGAGTCCACGGCGGCCCTGTCCGACGTCAGCCTGGTCGGCGGCTTGGTTCGCATCGGGTCGATCCGCTCGAGCTCACGGGTCACGGACGACGCCAAGGGGCACCGGACGACCGAGGCAACCCAGGACGTGGGCGGTGTGACCGTCGGCGGGGTGCCCGCGCAGATCACGGAGGATGGCCTCGTGATCGGCTCGTCGGCGTCCGGTCCGCTCACGCAGCTGCTCTCGAACGCCCTCACGCAGCTGCTCCAGGGGCTCGGCGTGAAGGTCGAGATGCTCACCACCGAGGAGACGAGCGATGACGGCACTGGTCAGGCGGTGGCCAGCGCCGGCGGCCTGCTCGTCTCGATCGGGCGGGACCTGCAGGGCCTCCCCACCGTCCCTGGCCCCTTCGGCGACATCGACCTCAACGGCCTGTACGTCGGCAGCATCCAGCTCGGGAGCACCGGGGCGTCCGGAGGGGCGACGAACTTCGCGGTCGAGGTGGCGCCTCCGGTGGAGACGCCGCCCGTCGACCCCGGGGTCGTGCCGCCGAGCGGCACCGATGGCTTCACCGCCGGCTCAGGCAGCGACGTCACCGTGCCGAGCGACGAGCAAGCCAGCCCCCCGTCGGTGGACGTGCCCTCGCCGCCTGATCTGGTGCGGCTCATCACCGACCCGTTCGGCGGCCGCCTCGGGTTCCTGTACCTCACCTTGATGTTCGCGGTCCTCGGGTTGTGCGTCGTGCCCCGGCTGTCGTTCCCCGCCCGCTTCCCAGGACCTCGCTCGTGACCGAAGGAGCACCCATGCCCGGCGAGCCCGGCCCGCGACCTGGCCCCGACGACGAACCCGACCCCAAGCTGCTGTGGCGCTGGGTCGGCACGGCGGTGCGCCCGTGGCTCGGCTGGATCCTGATCGGCGTCGGCGCGCTGCTGATGCTGCTCGGCTACCTCGGCGTGTCGCGCGAGGCACTGCCCGCCAAGCAGATCCCGTACCTGGTGTCGGGCGGCATCGGCGGGATCTTCCTCGCCGTCCTCGGTGCCTACTTCCTCGGCACCCAGGAGCTGCGCAACGACAGCGGGCGCCTCGATCGGCTGGAGCAGATGGTGCAGGAGCTGCACCAGGCGCTCCTGCGCCGACCGGACGCGCCGGACCTCACGGTGGTGGCGGAGGCGCCGTCCACCAACGGGTCGGAGGCGACCGCCGCTCCGGCTCGCAAGGTGGTGGTGGTGGAGGGCGGCGAGCTGTTCCACCGGGTGTCGTGCGCGCTCGTCGCCGGCAAGGATGGCACGGAGGTCACGCCGGCCGCGGCCCGGAAGAAGGGCTTGAGCCCCTGCCCGGCGTGCACCCCGGCGCGGACGCCGCTCACGGCCGGCTGAGCTGACCGATGTTCTACGTCCAGATCGCGCTGCTCGGCATCATCTTCGGTTGCCTCTACGCGCTCTCGGCCACGGGCATCGTCCTCACGTACACCGCCACCGGCGTCTTCAACATCGCCCACTTCGCCATCGCCCTGCTCGCCGGGTACCTCGGTTGGCAGCTGAGCGGACGGTGGGGCGTGCCGCTGGTGCTGGTCGTCCCGGTCGTCCTCCTCGTCTGCGGACCGCTCATGGGGCTGGTCCTCGAGCGGCTCGTGTTCCGGCCGCTGCAGGAGCGAAGAGCCTCGAGCTCCGAGAAGCTGGTGGCGGCCCTCGGGGTCACCGTCGTGCTGCTCGCGCTGATCAACGTCGTGTGGGGGCCGGGCGTGCAAGGGACGCCGAGCGAGCCGGTGCCCCGCCTGTTCGGGCAGTCGCCGATCACGGTGGGATCGCTCATCTTCGACACCGAGCAGGTCGGGCTGTTCCTCACGGTCCTGGCCGTGGCCGTCGCGCTGTACCTCCTCTTCCAGCGCACGTTCCTCGGCACGTCGATCCGTGCGGTGGTGGACCGTCGGGAGCTGGCGGAGCTCGCCGCCATCGACTCCAACCGCGTGTCGCAGGTCGCGTGGTCGCTCGGCTGCACCCTGGCCGCGCTCACCGGCCTGATCATCCCGCAGGGCGTGCTCGAGCCGACGCGGATCATCTTCTTCGGCATCGAGACGTTCTCGGTGGCGGTGGTCGCCCGGCTCACGAGCATCCCGAGGGCGATCCTGTTCGGCTTCCTCGTGATGGGCCTCGGCCGCAGCCTCCTCGACAGCTTCGAGCCGTTCGGAGCCGTCGGCGACGCGGCGGAGACGTACCAGGCCGTCGTGCTCAACCTCTCGAGCATCATCCTGTTCCTCGTACTGGTGGCCTTCCGCCGCCTCGACGAGGTGGGGGAGACGTCCGCCAGCGGGCCGGGCCTCGTCGTCGGGACGCTCGGGCGTCGGGGCGTGTCGCCGATGGGCGTGGGAGTGGCGATCGTCGTGGGCGGTCGCGTCGCTCGTCGCGCCCGCGTTCCTCGGGGGCCCCGATCTCCGGCTGGCCCACACCATGCTCGCCCTGACGGTGATCTTCCTGTCGATCGTGTGCATCACCGGGTTCTCCGGTCACCTCACCCTCGGGCAGGCGTCGATCGCCGGGCTCGGCGCGTTCTTCACCGCGCGGGCGGCGAACGGGCTCGGGATCGGCATCGGCTCGTTCCAGCTCGTCCGGCTCGACCTCCCGGTGGTGCTGGCGATGGCGTTCGGCGCGGGCGTGGCGATGCTGGCCGGGCTGGCCGCCGGCTACCCGGCGCTCCGGCGCAAGGGCCTCTTCCTCGGCCTCACGACCCTTGGCCTGGCCTTGATCATCGACCGGTTCGTGTTCAACGCCGAGCTCTTCAAGGGCCCTCCGGGCGCGCTCACCGTCGAGCGGCCGACGCTGTTCGGGCTCGACCTCAGCGGCGACACCGCCTTCTACTTCTACGAGCTCGTCGTGGTCGCTCTCATGCTCCTCCTCGCCCGCAACCTCCGCAGCGGGCGGTTGGGGCGGGTGCTGGCGGCCATGCGGGACTCGGAGACCGCGGCGCAGTCGGTGGGCATCGAGCTCCGGAGAGCGAAGCTGTTCGTGTTCGGCGTCTCGTCGGCGATGGCCGGCATCGGCGGGGCCATGCTCACGCAGGCCAACGAGAACTGGGACGTCACCACCTTCAACCCGGTGCTGGGCCTGTTCTGGTTCACCGCCGTCGTGGTGTGCGGCGTGTCGAGCATCGGCGGCGGCGTCCTCGCTGCCGCGCTGTACGTCGCCATCCCGCGACAGCTCGACCTCGACATCCAGAGCGCCATCGGCATCTTCGGGATCGGCGCCGTCCTGCTCGGCCGCCTGCCCGGTGGGTTCATCGCCCAAGGGGCGCGGGTCGGTCGCATCCTCCGGGCTCGTGTCGCCGAGCAGTACCGCCTGGCCCGTCGACCGATCCCCGAGCCGCCACCCGCGCCGGTCCCCACCGCCTTCGCCGAGCGCGTCCTCACCGAGCGGGTGGGGCCATGACCGTGTGGTGGGCGTTCCCCGGCCACGCAGGCCGTCGTAGGCCGCTCCTCCGCATCGAGCCGGGGGTGCAGCGGTGACCGACGCCGCGCCCGTGTTGGCGGCCGAGCACATCACCGTGCGCTTCGGTGGCCTGGTCGCGGTGAACGACGTGTCGCTCGAGGTGGCCCCGGCGTCGATCACGTCGCTCATCGGCCCGAACGGCGCGGGCAAGACGACGATGTTCAACGCCCTCAGCGGCCTGCAGCCACCCACGCGAGGTCGGGTGACGATGGGCGACCGCGACGTCACGGATCTCCTCCCCGCGGAGCGAGCGCAGCTGGGCATGGGCCGCACGTTCCAGCGCCTCGAGGTCTTCACCGGCATGACGGTGTTCGAGAACCTGCAGGTCGCCGCGGAGGCGGCCAACCCGGGCCGTACGTTCACGGGCCTGCTGCGCCTGCGCCACAGCGATGAGCCCGCCATCGTCGCCCTGGTGGAGGAGGTGCTGGCGCAGGTCGGTCTCGACCACCTGCGGCACCGCGTGGCCGGCTCGCTGAGCACGGGTGCGCTGCGGCTGGTGGAGCTGGGCCGGGCGCTCTGCATGCGACCGAAGGTCCTGTTGCTCGACGAGCCCAGCAGTGGCCTCGACTCGGGCGAGACGGAGTCGTTCCAGGCGGTGCTGCGCCAGGTCGCCGACGACGGCGTCGGCGTCCTCCTCGTGGAGCACGACGTGGATCTGGTGATGGCGTTGTCGGCGCGGATCTTCGTGCTCGACTTCGGGCTGGTGATCGCCGACGGCCCGCCGGGCCAGATCGCCGACGACGCCCGCGTGCGCGAGGCCTACCTCGGCCTGCCCGACACCACCGGAGCCACCGCATGACGATGGCCCTCGAGCTCGACGACGTCCACGCGGGGTATGGGCGCATCGAGATCCTCCACGGCGTCGACCTCCAGGTGCCCGAGGGCGCGGTGGTGGCGCTGCTCGGCCCGAACGGCGTCGGGAAGACCACGACCCTGCGCGCCATCTCCGGCACGCTGCCGGTGTCGTCCGGCGCCATCCGCCTGGCCGGCCGGCGGATCGACTCCGCCGGCCGAGCGCCATCGCCGCGCGCGGGCTGGTCCTCATCCCGGAGGGTCGCGGGCATCTTCCCGGCCCTCACCGTGCTCGACAACCTCAAGGTCGCGCACCGGAGCGCACCCGCGGCGAGCGCCGGTCCCTGGCCTCAGTGGCTGGACGACGTGACCACGACCTTCCCGCCGCTGGGCCAGCGCCTGGCCCAGACGGCCGGCTCGCTGTCGGGTGGCGAGCAGCAGATGCTGGCGGTGTGCCGGGCGTTGGTCGGCGACCCGAAGGTCGTGATGTTCGACGAGCTCTCCATGGGGCTGGCCCCGCTGGTGGTGGCCGAGCTGTTCGAGCGCATCGCCGCCCTGCGCGACGACGGTCGCACCATCGTGCTGGTGGAGCAGTACCTCACCTACGCGCTGCAGCTCGCCGACCTCTGCTACGTCATGGCCAAGGGCACGGTCGCCTGGGCCGGCGACCCCAGCGAGCTCAAGACCAGCCGCACCGCTTCCGCCCTCCTCAGCGCCACCTGAGGCACCGCCGATTCTTGAGTCGGTTGGCAGTGAAGACCGCAGCAAACTGACTCAGGAACGACGGACCGCCAGTTCTTGAGTCGGTTGGCTGTGAAGACCGCAGCAAACTGACTCAAGAACGCAGGGTGCGGACCTCGGCGAGTGCCCGGTTGACGATCTGTAGGAACTCGTCAGGTCGGCGGACCGGAACCTCCCACCAGATCCGGCGGATCGTCCACCCACGCCGACGCAGTTCGTGGTCGCGGGCTTCATCCTTTGCTCGCACGTCCGGATCGAGGTGGACGCGGCCGTCGATCTCGATGCCGAGCAGCTGGCCTGGGAACGCGAGGTCGATCTCGGCCACGAACCGGCCGTCGGGGTCGATGATCCGGTGATGCAGCACGACGCCCGGCACGCCGTGCTCGCGGAGGATCGTGAGAGCCATCAGCTCGCTGTCCGTGTCGGTCACCTCCGCAACCGGCATTCCCGTGGAGATGACCAGACGGAGCCGGCGGATGCCGTGCCGGCCCCTGCGGGCATGGGCCACCAACGTGTGGACCAGCTGTGACCAGGTGACCAGCTCGAGTCGACGTGCCTGTTCGACAGCTCGGTAGAGGGACTGCGGCCCGATGTAACGCCCGAGGTCCAGAAGGGTCCGCGCGGGATCTGTGATCGGTATCCCGTGTCGTAGGTGCGTGCTGCACCGATCCAGATCGGTGCTCTGGTGGACGCGAACGTCGTCGGGCCGATGCCTTCGACCGCGCGGAATGCTCACCTCGGGTGATGCCGTGCCGAACCCGATCCCGTGCAGCCGGGCGGCACAGAGGTGGGAAGCAACCGCTCCAGGGCCGGCTGTCAGGACAGCAGCCATGACACGCGCTTCGTAGGTCCAGGGCACACCCGCAAGGCGGTACACCCCGCGCCCGACCGGCTCCCACCGACCTGTCGCCACTCGCCGGTAGGCGTGGTTCCGGTCGCCGCCCGCCGCGATCACGTCATCCATCGTGATCAGCGAGTGCTGCCGGCCTGCGATGGCAGCCAGACGCCGATCGAGCTCGAGCATGTCTCTCCCCGCGGTGGATCCGTCGCAGGGAAAGGAAGGCCACGAGTCGGCGCGGTCGCGGGCTTGCCGCAACCCCTCAATTCTTGAGTCAGTTTGCTGTGAAGACCGCAGCGAACTGACTCAAGAATGGGGGGTGGGGGAGCTAGTTGCCTTGTTCTAGGGCGGGGGAGCTGAACTGCTTGGCGTCGCCGTAGCAGAACGGGAACTTCTCGGTGGCCTGGACCCAGCCGCCCTTGCTGTCCAGCCAGCGGGCGATCGTGAAGCAGTCCTCCGCGACGGACTTCGACAGGTCAGCCGGTCGCCAGTCGAGACCGGTCAGCACGCCCTTGCTGTAGTTGTCGAGGCCCTTCAGGAAGTCCTCCAGGCCCTTGCGGGTGGGCGCGGCGCCCATCTTGGCCACGCCCTCCGCCACCATCTGGCCCTGCATCCAGGCCTCGAGGGCCCACTGGTGGACCTCCTTGCCGGGCTGGTACTTGGTGAAGGCGGCTCGGAAGGCCCCGATCTCGGCGACGTTGGTCGCGGTGTACGGGAGCGAGTCGCCGGGGATGTACACGCTGTTGCGGCAGGTGTCGTTGTACGTGGACCCGACCTTCTGGCCGAACGACACGACGGTGGAGATCTTGGCCGCGACCGAGAACCTCCGGCGAGCCATGGCGTCGCAGAGCTTGCGGTTGGCGCCGTCGTCCATGGCGTCGATGATGATCTGGGTGCCGTCCTGCTGCATGCTCGCGACGGCCTGGTCGAAGCTGGGCGCGGCGAACGACACCGTGTAGGTCTTCACGTCGAAGCCCTCGAGCTGGAGCCCCCGGGCGAAGCCGTCGGCGGCCTGCTTCGACTCATCGATGTCGTACGCGAACACCGCGGCCTTCGTCACGTGCAGGTGGGACTTGAACCAGCGCCAGATGCCGGTGGTGTAGTACAGCTTCCCGCCGCCGCAGACGGTCTTGCCGTCGCGTGGGCATCCGTTCGGGTACGCACTCCAGAAGTGCGGGTAGCGGTAGTAGCTGTTGGTGATCGGCATGCCGATCACCGGGATGCCCTTGTCGTTCAGGTACTGGGCGGCGCCGCCCATGGCGCGGGTGTTGGCCCCGACGATGGCGAAGACCTTGTCCTGCTCCACCAGTCGGCGGGCGCACTCGAGGGCCTTGTTGCGCACCTCACCGTCGTCGCACGTCTTGAGGACGACCTGCCGGCCGTTGATGCCGCCCTTGGCGTTCATGGCCGCGGCCCACGCCCGCATGCCTCGGGCCGACGGCGCGAACGCATCCCCCAGCACACCGTTCTCCGCGACGATCGTGCCGATCGTGATCGTGGTGGCGGTGATGCCGACGTCGGACGCCTGGTTCGGTCCACCGGTGCCGCCGCCCCCGGTCCCGCCGCCGGTCGTCGAGCCGCCGGTGCCGCCGGTCGCCCCGCCGCCGTCCGTGCCTCCGGTCGAGCCGCCCGCGGCCGTGGTCTCGGTGGTGCCGTCGGCCGTCTCCGTCCCGTCACCGGCGATGACATCCCCACCGTCGGTCACGCTGTCGGTGGCCACGACCTGGCCCTCCGCGTCCACGAAGGCCTCGTCGGGCAGGCGGGTCCCACAGGCCGCGAGCAGCAGCAGGACGGCCAGCACGCCCGCCGCAGTCCGTCTCCTCATGCCGTGATGCCTTCGCCGCCGGTGCTGACGATCCCTGCCAACGGGGTCCTGCCAGGCCGGAGGCGAGCCGGCTCCGCCGGTCGCCGGGAGGCACCGGCGGAGGCAGGAGCGAAGCGACGCCCGGAGCCGGCAGTCACGCAGGGTTGTCGCGGATGAAGCGGTAGACGCCGGCCATGTCGGTGTTGACCTTGTCAGGGAGGGGGTGGATCGTCGCCCCCATGGCCCGGGTGCCCCAGACGATCTTGGCCGTGCGCTCGACGAGCGCCGCGTTGTGGAGCGCCTTCTCGGGAGACGAGGCGCAGGTGACGAGGCCATGGTTGGCGAGCAGGGCCGCCCCACGGTCGGCGAGGTGGCTGGCAACCTCCTCGCCCAGCTCGACGCTGCCCGTGCCCTTGTAGTCGCAGCAGGGCACGTCGCCGCCGAGGTACACGACGACCTCCTCGATCACCGCCGGGATCGGCTCGTGGGCGAGGGCGAACATGGTGGCGTACACCGCGTGGGTGTGGATCACGCACCCGAGCTCCGGGTAGCGGCGCAGCGCGGCGAGGTGCAGGTCCTTCTCGGTCGTGGGCGACCGCTCGCCGGACACGACGGTGCCGTCGAGGTCGACGATGACGAGGTCCTCGAGCGTCATCGTGTCGTAGGGGACCGACGACGGCGACAGGCACACGAGACCGTCTGGCAGCCGACCGGAGATGTTGCCCGAGGTGCCCTCGACGAGCCCTTCGGCGAGCATCCGCTTGGCGGCCGCCAGCACGGCCTGCGGGGTGGTGGTGGGCGATGTGATCGTGTCAGCCATGGCTGAGCACCTCCGGGTTGGCGAGGTTGGACGGGCGCTCACCCCGTAGGAGGGCGGCCAACCCCGTGGCCATGAGCGTGGTGTGGTTGGTCTCGGTGTCGTAGGTGGCGCCGCCGATGTGCGGGGTGAGCACGACGTTGGCCATGGCGACCAGGGGGTGGTCGGTGGCGATGCTCTCGCCCTCGAAGTGGTCGAGGGCGGCCCCCGCCAGGTGGCCCGACGCGAGGGCAGCAGTGAGGGCATCGAGGTCGTGCAGACCGGCGCGGGCCGAGTTCACGTAGATCGCGCCATCCCGCATCCGACCGAAGCGCTCGGCGGACATGAGGCCGAGCGTGTCCGGGGTGACGGCCGCGTGCATCGACACCACGTCCGCCTCGGCCAGGAGGTCGTCGAGCTCGTGGGCGGCGTCGTCGGCGAACGGGTCGCTGGCGATCACGCGCATGCCGAGCCCCTCGAGCCGCCATCGCGTCGCCCGCCCGACGGCGCCGAGGCCGACCAGGCCCGCCGTACGGCCGGCGAGCTGCCAGCCGCGGAAGCGCTGGTACGGGATCGAGCCGTCCCGGTAGATCTCGCCCGCGCGCACGTCCCGATCGGCGGCCACCAGGTGCCGGGTGACGGCGAGCAGCAGGCCGACGGCGATCTCGGCGACGCCGTCGGCGTTGCGGCCGGGCGCGCGCAGGACCGGGATGCCCTTGGCGGTGGCGCCGGCCAGGTCCACGTTGGTGGGGTCGCCGCGGGTGGACCCGATGGCGACGAGCGGCAGGTCGAGCACCGGGCCGGCGCACTTGTCGGCTTCGCAGATCAGGATGGTGGCGCCCAGCTCGGACGCCCGCGCCGCCAGCTGCTCCTCGTTGAACAGCCGGAGCGGCTCGTGGTCGATCCACGGGTCCACCACCAGCTCGCCGAGCTCGCGGAGGGCGTCGACCCCCGGTCCGCGCAACGGGGCGGTGGAGTAGATGACTTGGTCACCCATTCGGCGAAGCTTGTCTTCGGCGGCGAATCTCACGAGCGGGATCCTTCCATGGCGCGCCGCGCCTGGGCGGCGACGAAGGCGAGGTCGGCGGGGTAGCTGCGGGCGGCGAGGAGCATGACGAGGCCGCCGACGGCGTAGACGGGCGAGATGATCGCCAGCGCGGTCGACAGGTCGGTGACGTCGGACAGGACGCCGACCAACAGCGGCGAGAGGGCGGACAGCGCCCGCACGATCCCTCGGATCGCCGACGCCCGCCCCCGCAGCTCACCGGGCACCACGTCGGACACGAGCGCCTCGCTGGGTGCGACCGGCACGGTCAGGCAGAAGCTCCCGAAGAAGAGCAGGACAGCGGCGACGGGGAGGGACGACGTCAGGAAGGCCGGGAGGAGGAACACGCTGGCCAGCACGGACGACACCGCGGTGACGTGCACGCGCGCGTTGGCGTTCCCTCGCCGCAGCAGTCGGTCGGCCATCTCGCCGCCGGCCACGAGGCCGATCGCCGCGCCGGCGCCGATGGCCGGGACGAACGCCCCTGCCTCGGTCGCCGACAGGTCGAAGGCGCGCTTGAAGAACTCGATGCCCCACACCCCGAGCGCACCCAGCAGGAAGCTCGAGATCGTCAGCGACATGAGCCCGAACCACATCGAACGGATCTGGCGCAGCTCGCGGAACACCTCGATCCACGACGCCTCGTCGTACCGGAGCGTCGACTCCCGCGGCGCCGGGAGCCCGAGGTCTGGCAGCAATCCGGGCACTCCGTCCGCCTCGATGCGCTCTGCCTCCTCGAGGTGGAAGGCGCGGTCCTGGCCGCCTCGCTCTGGTTCGGGGAGGCGGGTCAGCATCAGCACCACCACGACCCCGAAGGGGATCCACATCCAGAACGCCGCCCGCCACCCGTAGGCGTCGACCAGCACTCCGGCCAGGGCCACGCCGAACAGCCCGCCGACGGCGCTCCCGAGCTGGTAGCGCCCCATCATGCGAGCCCGGTTGACCACTGGGTAGAAGTCGGCCATCAACGAGTACGACGCCGGCCCGTTGGCCTCGACGATGCCGACGCCGAGGCGTCCGAGGAACAGGAAACCGAAGCCGGGGGCGACCGCGCCGAAGCCCATGCACGCCGTCCAGACGAGCATCGCGATGACAAGCAGCGTCGAGCGACGCCAGCGGTCGGCCAGCGCGCCGAACGGCAGCCCGCCGAGCACGCCCACGAGCACCATGGCGGCCGCCAGCGCGCCGAGCGCCTTGTCGCTCACCCCGAACTCGGCCTGGATGCCGTCGAAGGCCTGGGCGAGCGACAGCCGCTCGCCCTGCTCCAGCATCAGCGTGCCGGCGAGCGCGACGACGGGGAAGGCGCCGTACCGCACTCCCGCTCGCTCGGTGACCCCCAGCAGCCCGCGCTACTCGTTCGGAAGCTCGACGACGACCGTCGCCTTGCACATGACGGCGTCGTCCTGGTTGCGCATCTCCATCTGCACCGTGGCGCGGTGCTTGCGCTTGCGGAGCACCTGCTTGTCGACCACCTCACCGCTGAGGAAGGTGGCGTCGCCGGTGAAGGCCGGGTTGCGGTACTGGGCCGAGGAGCTGGTGATGAACCCCCACTCACCGGCCCACGCCGCCACGTAGTCGATCACCCACGCGCCCATCGACGCGCCGTAGCCGTAGCCGCGCGGCATGCCCACGTGCTGGGCCCAGCGCGGTTGCAGGTGGCCGCGGGAAGGGCCGTAGTAGGCGCCGTCCGTCAGCTCGGGGTTGGTGCGCTCCATGCGCCGGTCGCCTTCGTAGCCGGCCATCTCCTTCGTGTAGCCGAGCTCTTCGGCGCGCACCGTGGTGGGACCCTTGGCCGTGGCTCCCCAGGTCGTCATCGGGAACGCGCGCCACTCGGTGGTGAAGCTCGCCAGGCTGTGGGGACCGAGCACGTTGGGAGCTAGCTGGTCGCCGACGTTCACCGAGTCGAAGAGCCGCTTGTCGTGGCGCAACGTCTGGATCTGGTCGATGAACTGGGCCTTGACCTCATCGAGCTGGGTGAGCTGCTCGTCGGTCCACTCCGGCTCCTTGGGCTCGGAGAACAGCTTCTTCTCCTTCGCCTCCTTCACCTGGTAGCGGATGGCCGTCGAGCGCTGCAGCGCGACGCGCTCGCCCTTCTGGTTGATGTAGAGGGTGTCGCCACGCTGGAAGCAGGTGGGGCCCGCGAAGCTCGTGTCCGTGACCTTGTAGTCGTAGGGCATCCGGTGGCACACGAAGTGGTCGCCGGGCTCGATGCGCGGCCCGAAGAACCACCAGTCGTCACCACCGAAGATCAGGTGGCTGTTGGGGATCTTGCCGACCTGCGCCGGCGAGCACCCGTGGCTGGTGTCGGTGGCGACCGTGTAGCTCTGCGGAGCGATGATCGTGCCGAAGCGGCTCTCGGCAGCCCACACCTCGTCGTAGTGGAGCGGGTTCGGATAGTGCATCGCCTGCACCCAGCGCCGGATGTCGTTGAGCGCCACGGGGTCCTTGAGCTCGCCCGGCTCCATGGGCACGCCCATGTACTGGTCGAGGTCGGACGCATCGAGGGTGTCGTCGGTGGTCATCTGTCTCCGCTGGTGGTGGGGACGGGGTCGGTGGCGAGCCGCTCGCGGACGAGCGCGAGGAGCGCGTCGTCGCGGACCTTCGTGTCGCTGGTGGTCATGGGGATCTCGCCGTCGGCGAAGAACAGGACGCGCTTGGGCAGCTTGTAGGCCGCCACCCGCTCCTTGAGGAAGGAGCGGATGTCCTCGGCGTCGGCGTCGACGCCGTCCTTGAGCGTGATGCAGGCGACGACGATCTGGTCGAGGCGCGCGTCGGGTACGCCGATCACGCGGCTGAGCTTCACGGGCGGACAGGCCCGCAGCTGCACCTCGATCTCCGCCGGGGACACGTTGGCGCCGCCGGTCTTGATCATCTCGCTGCGCCGGCCTTCCCAGTGGACGTACCCGTCGGCATCGACGAAGCCGGCGTCGCCGGTGTGGAAGAAGCCGTCGGCGTCGAAGCACTCGTCCGGACGGAGGCCGAGGTAGTGGCGCATCAGCGTCGGTCCCTGCACGGCCAGCTCGCCGAGCTCGCCCTCCGGGAGGGTCCGGCCGGTGTCCGGGTCGACGATGCGCAGCCGGTTGCCGGGCAGGAGCTTGCCCATGCTCTGCTTGGTGACCTCGCGCGGCGTGTCCCACCAGTGGGTGACGAAGAACGCGCAGGTCTCGGACAGCCCGTAGCCCACCGGCATCATCCATCCCTTGTCGGGGTGGGCGACGCTCGGGTGGCGAGCGAAGGCCGACTTCCCGTACACGCTCGTGAGGGACGACAGGTCCGTCGTAACCCAGTCGCGGTGCTCCTCGAGCGCTCCGGTCTGGTGGGGGAGCGTGTACGGCTCGGTGACGCGCTCGCGGCTCATGAGCGCCAGCGCCTGACCGGGCTCGAACGTCTCCTGCATGACCCAGCAGCCGCCGGCGGCGAGCGTCGAGCCCATCGCGGTGTTCAGCCCCGCAGTCCAGAACACGGGGAGGGCCGACCACATGCGGGTGCCCTCGTGGCGCCCGAAGATCTGGGACTGGATCCAGAACTGGAGGGTCGGGGCCCGGTGCCCGTGGAGCATGCCCTTGGGCAGGCTCGTGGTCCCTGAGCTGAAGATCACCAGCGCGTCGTCATCGGGAGCGACCGCGACGTCTGGTGCCGCTGCGCCACCGAGGAACGAGTCCCATGACGGTGTGCCCACCGTCGCGATGTGGCGGAGGAGCGGAAGCTTCGGTTGCAGCTCCTCGGCGTCCTGCGCGAACCGACGGGAGAGGAGACGGTCCTGCGTGAGCAGCACCGAGACCTCGGCGCGCTCGAGCATGTACGCGAGCTCGGGCTTCGGCGCGAACGTCGAGAGCAGCACCGCCACCCCGCCGGCCAGCGCCGTGCCGAAGATCGCGGCAACCGCCTCCGGCCGGTTGCCCATGAGGATCCCGACGCCCTCGCCCTTCTCGAGGCCGAGGTCCAGCAGACCGCGCCCGACCCGGTGCGCCTCCCGCTCCAGATCGGCGTACGTCCAGCGGACGGTGGCGCCGTCGAGCAAGGGATCGTCGAAGACCAGCGCTTCGTTCGGCCCGAAGCGCTCTGCCACCTCATCGAGGAAGCCCCCCATCGTCAGCGCGCCGACGCCCTGCACGCCGTCGAGCGGCGGACCCTCGAACGTCGTCACACGAGCGCTCCGCCGTGGGCGAACAGGCCCTCGAAGCCGTCGCGCCGGATGGCCGCGGCGAGCTCCGCCGCGGTGCGCTCGGCGCTGAAGGGCAACCGCAGCGCGGGCTGCACCATGCGGGTGAGCACCGAGATGTCGTACTCGTCGCACACGCCCGCGGCGCCGTGCAGCTGTTGGCACGTGCGGAGCACGGCCCGCGCGGTGTCGATGGCGTGGAGCCGTAGGGCCAGCACGTCGCCGAGGGCGTCGTCGACGGCGGCATCGAGCCGCCAGAGGGTGAAGCAGGCCAGCTCGCGCAGGCCGGCGACGGCCACCGCCGCGTCGGCGAGCTGGAACTGCACCGCCTGGAAGGCGGAGATCGGCTTGCCGAACTGGATGCGTCCGTTCACGTGCTCGACGGCGAGCTCGACCGCCCGATCGGCCGTGCCGAGGATCTGCCAGGACGTGAGGGTGAGGTGGCGGAGCACCTCGGCGGGGCGGTGGCCGGCATCGGCGCCACGGCCGAGATCGCCGACGAAGGGACCGAGCCGGGTGCCGAGCCGCGTCGGGCTCGAGGTGGCGATCGCCGCGGGGCCTGCGAGGGGGCTGACGCTCCACTCGGCGAAGAGGTCGGCGTGGTCCACTCGGCTGGCCGCATCGGGCACGACGGCGAACGGGCGGTCGTCGGCGTCGCGCAGGAGCACCGCCGGTACGGGGTAGGGGAGCGCGACCCGACCGGCCGCCTCGCACAGCGCGGCGGCGGCTGCGAGCGAGTCGGCATCGTCACGCGGATCGAGCTCGTCGATCCCGAGGGCCCGTAGCGTGGCGGCCACGTCGGTCGACCGGACGGATGGCTCCTCCTCGGCGCGGCGCGCGGCGTCGACCCCACCGAGGTCGGCGAACGCCTTCGACGCGGCGGCGCCGAACTCGGTGGCCTCGTCGGGCAGCACCGGGTTCACGCGCGACTCCCACCGAGCAGGGCCTTCGACACGATCATGCGCTGCACCTCGATGGTGCCGGACGCGACGGTGGCCGCCTGCGCGTAGCGCCAGTGGTCCTCGATGGCGCCATGCAGCGGCGCGCTGGACCCCGCCTCGAGCGCTTCGTCCTCCACCGCCTGGAACAGCACCTCCGCCACGGACTGGTCGCACTGCGTGACCGCGATGCGGGCCGCCGACGCCAGCACGTCGGGGAACTCGCCGGTGGCCTGCGCGTGGACCGTGCGGTAGGCGAGCAGCCTGGCCACCCGCACCTGCACGAGGGCGCGGGCCCACTGGGCGTGCAGCGAGGCGGGCAGGTCGTCCCAGTGCGGCGCCAGCTCCTTGCCGAGCGCCGACAGCAGGCGCTCGCACCGCGCGTACCGGGCGATGCCGACCCGCTCATGAGCGAGCGCCTTGCGGATGACGGCCCAGCCCTCGCCGATCCCACCCAACACCGCGCCGGGACCGGCCCACACGTCATCGAAGAACACCTCGTTGAGGTGGTGGTAGCCGAGCATCGAGCGGATCGGGCGCACCGTGATGCCGGGGGTGTCCATCGGCACCAGGAACATCGTGATGCCCTCGTGGCGCTCGCCCGGACCGACGCGGGCGGCGAGCACGCACCACTGCGCCATGCCGGCGTAGGAGGTCCAGATCTTCTGACCGGTGATCCGCCAGCCATCGCCGTCCTCCACGGCCCGGGTGCGCAGCGACGCCAGGTCGCTCCCCGCTTCTGGCTCGCTGAAGCCCTGGCACCAGATGACCTCACCGGCGGCGATGGCGGAGAGGTGCTGCTGCTTCTGGGCGTCGCTGCCGAAGCCCATGATCGCCGGCCCCACCCAGTTCAGCCCCATGTACTGCGCGCCGCGAGGCTCGTGGTGTGCCCACATCTCCTCCCGCACGACGGTCTGGTCCCACATCGACCCGCCGCCCCCGCCGTACTCCGTGGGCCATGCGATGGTGAGCAGGCCTTCATCGGCGAGGGTCTTGCAGAACCGCTGGGCGACGTCGAGGTCAGCGGGGTCGTTCGTGAAGGCACCGAGGTAGTCCTCGGCGATGTTGGCGGCGATCAGCGCCCGCAAGCGGGTCCGCAGCGCGGCCGCCTGCTCGCCGAGGTCGAAGTCCATCTCGTCTCCCCGTTGCAAACCTGACGTGAACGTTAGTCGGAGGACTACCTTCGCTCTCCATGAGGCCGGTTCCCGCTTCGGTGGCACGCGTCCTCGACGGCGCGCTGGCGGCCGACCCGGATCGAGAGGCCCTCGTCACCCGTGCGCGCCGGCTCTCGTACGCGGAGCTCGATGGCGAGGCGGACCGGGCGGCCCACGCCCTGCACGGCCTCGGCGTGCGCACGGGTGACCGGGTGGCGGCGTCGCTGCCCAACGATGCCGACGTCGTCATCGCGTTCCACGGCGCCATGCGCCTGGGCGCCGTCTGGCTCGGCATCAACCGGGCGTTGGCCCCGCCGGAGAAGCGCTACCTCCTCGAGGACTCGGGGTCGACGCTGCTCCTGTGCGACGACGACCTCCCCGACCTGGGCGTGCGGACGGTCGGCCTCGACGGCTGGCGGGCGGCCGTCGAGGCCTCGGGGGGCGGCCCGATCGGGATCGACGTGGACCCGCTCGCTCCCGCGGGCATCGCCTACACGAGCGGCACCACGGGGCACCCGAAGGGGGCGGTGCACAGCCAGCACAACCTGCTGGCCCCCGGAACCGTGCTGGTCGAGAGCCGCGACTACGGCGCGGAGCTCCGCAAGGGTGACTGCTTCCCGTTCACGGTCCTCAACATGGCGGTGCTCACGACCTTGCTCGTGTCGCAGGCCGGCGGCTGCTCGATCGTGATGGACCGGATCGATGCGGAGGGCGTGGCCGAGTGGATCCGAGACGAGCGCGTGACCACGTGGAACGGACCTCCGGCCCTGCTGCACAGCCTGGCGACGATGGACGAGGTGACGGCTGACGACCTGGCCTCGCTCACCGAGGTCTGGACGGGCGGCGCCGACTGCCCCGAGGTGATCCGTGCCGCCTTCGAGGCCAAGTTCGGCTTGGCGGTCCTCGCCACCTACGGCCTCAGCGAGGCGCCCACCGTCGTCTCGATCGATCCGGTGGACGGTCCGCACGTGGCGGGCGCGTCCGGACGTGTGCTGCCGCACCTCTCGGTCCGCATCGCCGGCGAGGACGGCGAGACGCAGCCGGCCGGCGAGACCGGTGAGGTCTGCGTCGGCCCCGCGGACGAGCGCTACCGACCGATGCTCGGGTACTGGGACCGGCCCGACGCGACCGCGGCGGCCTTGCTCGGCGGGGAGCTGCACACCGGGGATGTCGGCTTCCTCGACGAGGAGGGCTACCTGCACCTGCGCGACCGCAAGAGCCTCGTCATCATCCGCGGTGGGGCCAACGTGTACCCGGCCGAGGTGGAGCGGGTCCTGCTCGAGGCGCCGGGGGTCCGCGCCTGCGCGGTGGTCGGGGTCCCGGACGAACGCCTCGGCGAGCGCATCGTGGCCGTGGTGGAGGCCGATGCGATCGATGAGGCGTCTGTCCGGGCGCACCTGGAGGCGAACCTCGCCAGGTACAAGGTGCCCGAGCGCTTCGTCGTGGTCGACCAGCTGCCTCGCAACGCGATGGGCAAGATCGTCCGGACGGAGCTGGCGTCGCTGCTGTAGGCGTCAGCCGGCCTGCATCGCGGCCTGGATGGCGGCGTTGGTGGCGGCCACCTCGTCGGTGGGGCTGAACATCAAGAGCTCGGTGCCCGCCGAGACCTCGGGGACGTGTCCGGGCGTCATGTAGTACTGATCCCCGGCCTCGATGACCTCATCGTGGTCCTCGTAGTGGACGACGACGCGGCCCTTGAGCAGGGTTCCCCAGTGGGGGCACGAGCACCGCCCGCCCGGCAGCGAGGCGAGCATGTCCTTCATGTCGACGTCCTCGCGGAACGTCACGAAGTCCACCGTGAACGGGCCGAGCGCGCTGGTGCGCTCGACGATGGGCCCGTGGTCGGTCTCCGGCATTGCGTCACGCGTGGCGGTGGGCATGGGATCTCCTCCATGGCTGGTTGGTGCTGGCAACGTACGAAGCAGCCCCCTGTGCGGTCATGAGGGGTTCACCCCAACTTTCGAGCCCCAGCCGCGGTGACCCCGTACCCTTCGCGGCGTGACGGAGGACCAGGGGGAGGGTTCCGTACGGCTGGCGGAGGTCGTGGCGGCGCTCTCGCTGGGCATCGACCTGGGCTTCGGCCAACCCATGGAGCACGTCCTCCGCCAGTGCCGGATCGCGCTGAAGATCAGCGAGCTGTTGGGCCTCGACGAGGAGACCCGCTCGTCGATCTACTACTCAGCCCTGCTGGTCAACGTCGGCTGTCACGCCGACGCCTACGAGCAGGCCCACTGGTTCGGCGACGACATCGCGATGAAGGCGACCAAGTACGGACCGGCTGAGCCCTTCAGCGCCGCCGACATGCTCGTGATGCTGCGGATGCTGGGCTCCGGCGGCACACCGCTGCACCGGATCCGTGTGGGCCTCGACTTCGCCCTGTCGGGGCGCAAGGAGGTCGACGGGATGATCGCCCGCCACGCCGAGCTGGCCCGCACCCTCGGCGCGGAGCTCGGCCTGGGAGACGGCGTGCTCGCGGCGCTGGCGGGCTCGTACGAGCAGTGGGACGGCAAGGGGTTCCCGGGCAACCTCGCCGGCGACGAGATCCCGCTCGCGTCGCGGATCGCGCTGTTGGCCGAGTACCTCGAGGTGGCCCATCGCACGGACGGCAGCGAGGCGGCGCTCGCGCTCGCCCGGCGGCGGTCGGGCAAGCAGTTCGACCCGACCCTCGTGGACCTGGTGGGCGCGGACGCCGAGAAGGTGTTCGCAGACCTCGACGACCTCTCGTCGTGGGATGCGGTCATCGAGGGGGAGCCGGCGCTCACCCGCACGCTCTCACCGGCGGAGTGCGACGACGCCTTGGCGGCGATCGGGCGGTTCGTCGATCTCAAGTCGCCGTTCACGCTCGGGCACTCGACGGCCGTCGCGACGCTGGCGTCCTCCACCGGGGTGACGCTGGGTCTCCCGGAGGCCGACTGCCGGGTGCTGCGCCGAGCCGGCCTGGTCGCCGGCTTCGGGCGGCTGGGGGTGTCGAACGCGATCTGGGACAAGCCCGGGCCGCTCACGGCGGAGGAGTGGGAACGGGCTCGCCTGCACCCTCAGTACACCGAGCGCATGCTCCACCGCTCCGCCGCGCTGTCGCCCGCGGGTCGCCTGGCCGGACAGGTCCGCGAGCGCCTCGACGGCTCCGGGTACCCGAGCGGGCTCGACGGGTCGGCGATCGGCCGCCCCAGCCGGATCCTCGCCACGGCCGACGCGTTCCAATCGATGCGGGAGCCGCGGCCCCATCGCGCCGCCCTCTCCGTCGCCGAAGCCACGCAAGCGCTGCGGCACGACGTGCGGGCCGGCCGGTTCGACGCCACCGTGGTCGACGCCGTGCTCAGCGCCGCCGGCGAGCGCGTGAGCCGCCGGCGAGAGGGACCCGCCGGCCTCACTGCCCGCGAGGTCGAGGTCCTCCAGTGCCTGGCCCGGGGCCTCTCGAACAAGGAGGTCGCGCGCCACCTCGTGATCAGCCCCAAGACGGTGGGCAACCACATCGAGCACGTCTACACGAAGATCGGTGCGACCAACCGAGCGACCGCGAGCCTCTACGCCATGCGTCACGGCCTCCTCCCCGAGGACGCCGACGCCTGACGGTCAGACGGAGCGCAGGGTGCCGCCGTCGACCTCGAGCGTGGCGCCCGTGATCCAGCTGGCGGCTTCGGACGCCAAGAAGACGACCGCGGCGGCGACCTCCTCGGGCCGGCCGAACCGACCCGTCGCGACATCGTGCTTGGCGAGCATGCGCTCCATGACCTCTTCGGGGGTGCGGTCGGTGTGCTCGGCGGTGGCGATGGCGTTGGCCGCGACCATCTCGGTGATCGTCACGCCGGGGATGACGCAGCTGCTCAGCACCCCATCGGCGGCGTAGGCGCGGGACAGCGAGGTAGAGAGGTTGAGCAGAGCTGCCTTGGCCGCCGAGTACGGCGCGAAGAGGGGATCCGGCTCGCGACCGCTGATCGAGGCCACGTGCACGAGCCGCCCCCACCGGGCTGACCGCATCGCCGGCAGCACCGCCACCGAGAGACGGGCGGCGGCGAGGAAGTTCACCTCGAGGCTGGTCTGCCAGTCCTCGGCGGTGACCTGGGTGAGCGGCTTGGGCTCCGCGCCGCCCGCGTTGTTCACCACGATGTCGAGCCGGCCGAACGACGCCTCGCAGGCCTCGACGATGGCGGACGACGACGACGGGTCGGTGACGTCGACCACGAACGCCACCCCGGCCCCGCCGAGCTCGTCAGCCACCGACTCGAGGGCGATCGCATCACGCGCGCACAGAAGGATCCGACACCCCTCGCGGGCCAACCCGAGCGCCACGTGCCGGCCGATGCCGCGGCTCGCGCCGGTGACGATTGCGACTCGACCGTCCAGCCCCAGGTCCACGGCCGGAACCTACCCGCCGCGGTCAGGCGGCCAGGTCGCGATCACCGGCGACTACCGCGGCCCCGTGGCGCTTGGCCGGGCCAACTCCGCGGGCGGACCGCCGTCGCCACAGGGGTTGCGGTCAGCACGAGCGCGCCAACCAGTACCAGCTTCCATGCTGCCCGCCTTCGCCGTTCCTCTCGAGAGTCCGCCCGCCGATGTCGGGTGACCGTAGATGTACCTGGCCATGCGTCGAGACCTGTTCCGGCCTGGCCCGAACGGACTGGTGGAGGGCCTGACTAATCTGACACTCGTGTCAGGTTTCGACCCCGAGGTCGTCCACGCCAAGTACCTGGCCGAGCGCGACAAGCGGCTCGTGCCCGGTCGCGCCGACATCCGCGACCTCGCGCGCGACGGGCACTTTGCCCGGTTCCGCGAGGATCCGTTCACCCCGGTCACCGAGCGCGCCCCGGTCTCGGACGACGTCGACGTCGTGATCGTCGGCGGCGGGATCGCCGGCGTCGTCGCCGGCGCCCAGCTGCGCAAGGCCGGCGTCGAGCGCATCCGCATCGTCGACCAGGCCGGCGGCATCGGGGGCACCTGGTACTGGAACCGCTACCCGGGCGTGATGTGCGACGTCGAGTCGTACATCTACATGCCGATGCTGGAGGAGCTCGGGTACGTCCCGACGACCCGGTACGCGTTCGGTGAGGAGATCCGCCTGCACCTGCAGGCGATCGCCGACCGGTTCGACCTCGGGCGCGATGCCCTGTTCCACACCGGGGTGACCCGCGCCGCGTGGGACGAGGACGCGGCTCGCTGGCGGGTCGCCACTGACCGCGATGACCAGGTCACCTGCCGGTACTACGTGCTGGCGGTGGGGATCCTCAACCTCATGAAGCTGCCGGCGATCCCCGGAATGGAGCGGTTCGGCGGACCGTCGTTCCACACGGCGCGCTGGGATTACGAGGTCACGGGCGGGGGCCCGGGGGAACCGCTGACCGGGCTCGGCGACAAGGTCGTGGGGCTCATCGGCACGGGCGCCACCGGCATCCAGTGCCTGCCGCCGCTGGCGGAGGCGGCCAAGCACGTCTACGTGTTCCAGCGCACGCCGTCCGCCATCGGGGAGCGCGGCAACCGGCCCACCGAGCCGGAGTTCGCCACCGCGCTCGAGCCCGGCTGGCAGCAGGCCCGGATGGACAACTTCCAGGCCCTCATGCTGGGGAAGCCAGCCGAGGTGGACCTCGTCGACGACGGCTGGACCCATCACTTCGCGGTGGTGCACCACCCGCCACGGCGCGACACGCTCGAGGAGTACATGCGGGGTGCGGAGGAGGTCGACTTCGGGATCATGGAGCAGCACCGCCAGCGGGTCGCGGAGCTGGTGTCCGATCCCGCCACCGCGGAGATCCTCAAGCCGTACTACCGCTACCTGTGCAAGCGCCCCTGCTTCCACGACGAGTTCCTGAGCGCCTTCAACAGCCCGAACGTCACCCTGGTCGACTGCCCGGGCGGCATGGACCGGGTCACCGAGCACGGCCCGGTGGTCGCCGGCCAGCAGTACGAGGTGGATCTGCTCATCTACGGCACCGGCTTCGAAGCCGAGCTCACACCGCTGTACCGGCGGGCCGGTCACGACATCATCGGTCGCGGGGGCGTCAGCCTGGCGGAGAAGTGGGCGCCCGGCGCCGCCAGCCTCTTCGGGATGATGAGCCGCGGGTTCCCGAACCTGTTCGTGATGCCCGCACCGGGCCAGCAGGCCGTCGTCACCGTCAACTACACCCAGCTGGCGGTCCTCGGTGCCGAGTTCATCGGGCGCGCCGTCGGGCTCCTCGAGGCGCGCGGCGTGCAGGCCTTCGACGTGAGCGCGGACGCCGAACACGCCTGGACCCAGAAGATCGTCGACTCGTTCGTGGACGGCAGCTCGGTGATGGCCGCCTGCACGCCGTCGCGGATCAACCAGGAGGGCGATCCGGGATCGCTGAACCCTCGAAACGGCAACTACGGCCGGGGTCTCGGGGACTACTTCAAGTACCGGGACGTGCTGGTGGGGTGGCTGGAGCAGGGGGACTTCGAAGGTCTCGAGCTCGATGACCGCGTCGTGACGCCGTGACCGACACGCCCCGCGAGGGCCAGCGGGTCGTCGCCGTCACCGGTGGAGGCGGGGGGATCGGTGCCGCCATCGCCGAGGAGCTCGGTCGCGAGGGCGCGTTCGTCATCACGATGGACCCCCTTGTGTCTCTGGACGGGAGCGAGTCGCTTCCGGCACCGGAGGAGACCACCGCGGGTCGCATCGTCGCCGCGGGGGGATCGGCTCGGGCGACGTCCGTGTCGGTGACGGACGGCGACGCGGTGCGCAGCCTGTTCGAGGAGCTCGGACGGCTCGATGCCGTGGTCAACGTGGCCGGCATCACGAGGCCCTCCAGCTTCACCCGAGGCACGGAGGAGGACTGGGAGGCCGTGCTCGCAGTGCACCTCGGCGGCTACCTCAACATCCTCAACGCCGCCCTCCCGATCATGGCCGCCGCCGGTCACGGCCGGATCCTCGGCGTCACCTCGGGCTCGGGGTGGCGGGCGGCCGACACCGGTGCCTACGGCTGCGCCAAGCGGGCGGTCGCGTCGCTCACGTGGCAGCTCGGCCGGTGCATGCCGCCGGGCGTCGTCCTCAACGCCATGTCACCGATCGCCGTCACCCGCATGGTCACTGCGGCGCTCGAGCGCATGGAGGGCAAGACCGGGGGAGCGGCCACCGGCGGGCTCTCGCTCGGGTCGATGCCCGCGCCAGAGGAGCTCGGACCGTTCGGCGCCCACCTCGTGGGCGAGGACTTCTCGTGGTGCAGCGGGTACGTGCTGTTCGCCGGAGGGTCCGAGGTGGCGGTGATCGACGAGCCCCGACTGCTCGAGGTCGTGCGGACCACCGATGCCGTGTCGCTGTCCGGCGTGCTCGATGCGGTCATCCCCGGTGCGCTCGTGCCCGCGGCGGCCGCGCAGCTGACCGTCGGTGCGAGCAACCCGAGGTTCGGCTCGATCTTCGGCTCCGCCGCGGGTGCGAGCGTGACCACCGCCGTTCGCTCGTGCGCCATCGTCACCGACCGGCCCGACCTCGGCGCCGCCATCGCGGCGGCGTTGGCCGCCCGTTCGATCCTCGCCTCCGTCCTCGACGCGACCGCCGACCAGGGGGCGGCTCGGGGCGTCGACGCGGTCGTGCTCGCCCTCTCGGGGCCCCGGGCGGGGACCGGAGCCAAGTGGGAACGCGTCGTCGCGGAGCATGCCGGCATCGCCGAGGGCGTTCGGGGGGACGCGGCCTGGGCACGCGCCGTCTCGGCGACCAACCGCCCCATGCGCCTGGTCACGCTCACCGACGCCACCACCACTGGAGGCCGCAGCCGCGCGCAGGCCGCCGCGCAGCACGCGCGGGCCGCCCGTCGAGCGACGGACGACCGCGTCGCCGCCTTCTCCATCAGCCTCGAGACCTCAGACACGGCTGACCTCGGCAGCGCCGCGGAGCTGGTCGGTCACCTGCTGGGCACCGACGACGGCCCTGAGCTCTCCGGTGCCGAGCTCGTGGTGGGGAGAGGCTGGCTGGGCCTGCGCAGCCATCCCCGCCCGGCGGCGAGCTTCACCCTTGGGGGAGCGACGATCCCGGACTGGTTCGACGCCGCGCTGCGCGAGGTCGTCGGAGCGACCGAGGAGAGCCCATGACCACGCGCCCGACCCGGATCGTCGATGCCCACGTGCACCTCTGGGACCCCGCCCACACCGACTGGTACCCCTACCTCGCTGGTCAGATGGAGATCGGCATGGGCGACGTGAAGGGCATGGCGCGCCGCTTCGACCTCGCGACGTATCGAGAGGAAGCCGCCGGGTGGAACGTCGAGAAGCTCGTGAACGTGGCCGCCGCCACCGGGCGGCACTCCGTGGCCGAGACGCTCGAGATGGAACGGCGCGCGGAGGTCGATGGGCATCCAGACGCCCTCATCGGAGGGCTCTGGCCCACCGACACGGTGGCAGAGACCATCGGTGCGATCGACCAGCAGATGGAGGCAACTCGGCTTCGCGGTGTTCGCCCGATGGGAGGGCACAAGACCCCCGTGCCGGAAGGCGAGATCCTGCGCGCGCTCCAGGAGCGCGGGCTGGTCTTCGAGATCCTCGCCCGACCCCATCAGCTCCAGTTGGCTGCGCAGGCGCTGGTCGGGCATGAGGACCTCGAGGTCGTCGTCGAGCACGTCGGCTGGCCGAGCTCGACGGACCCGGACGAGCGAGCGGTGTGGGAGGCCGGCATGGACGCGCTGGCGGCGCTCGGCCCCCACGTCCACTGCAAGCTGTCGGGTCTCGCCATGCCGGTCGGGTCGATGAGCGCCGCTGGCTTCGCACCGTGGCTCGAGCCGATGATCGAGCGGTTCGGTGTCGACCGGTGCTTCTTCGCCAGCAACTTCCCGGTCGACGGTCTGCACGGCTCCCTCAACGAGCTCTGGTCGACCTATGCGGAGGTCACCGCCGGGCTCGACGACGACTCACGCGACAAGCTCTTCGCCAGCAACGCCGAGCGCATCTACCGTTGCTGAATGCTCAAGCTCGTCTTCAACATCCGTCGGCGATCTGACATCCCGGCTGAGGAGTTCTACCGCTACTGGAAGGACGAGCACGGGCCGCTCGTCCGTTCCGTCGCCGAGGTCCTCGGCATCCGGCGCTACGTCCAGAGCCACACGATCGACACGCCGATCAACGATGCGCTGCGGGCGAGCCGCAACACCGAGCCGCGCTACGACGGGGTGGCCGAGCTCTGGTGGGACTCGGTCGAGGACTTCGTCGGGCGGCTGGCCGACCCGGCCGCCCAAGCCGCCTCGGCGGCGCTCCTCGAGGACGAGGGCCGGTTCATCGACCTGTCGGCCACGAGCATCTTCCTGACCGAGGAGCACGAGATCATCAGCGGCTGAGGTGGTACAGGATCATGTGGGCGCCGTCGATCATCTGGTCAACCTCCAGCGATGTCCGTGCGACCCAGCTTGCGGGCCGCCTCGGGGACGAACGGCTCGGGTGCGAAGGGTCCCTGCTCGGCCGCGCTGAGCACCACCTCAGGCAGGACGACGCTCGGTGCGAGCTGGTCGAGCCAGACGACCGTCCGCGCCACGTCCTCCGCGTCGAGGGTGCGCATCGGGAAGTGGACGTCGTCGAGCATCGGCGTGGCGACCGGACCCGTCGTGACGACGTGGACCGCGATGCCGTCGCGGCCGACCTCCTCGGCCAGCGCGGCGGCGAAGGCGTTGAGCCCGGCCTTGGACGCGGAGTAGGCGGCCTTCCCTGGCTGGGGCGCGTGCGCCGACGACGAGGAGAGGAACACGATCCGGCCTCCGGCGCTCATGGCCGGCAGCGCCGCGGCGGACACGACGAAGGCGGAGGTGAGGTTGGTCCGCAGCACCGACTCGAACGTCTCGAGCGACTCCTTGCGGACGAAGGTGCCTTGCATCACCCCGGCGGCGTGCACGAGCAGGTCGATCTGCCCTGCGTCGGCCACCACCCCGGCGAAGGCCTCGGGATCGGCGCTGTCGGCCGCGACCCACCGAGCGCCGATCGCCGCGGCTGCCTCCGCCAGATGACCCTCCCGGCGGGCCGAGAGCACGACGTCGTACCCAGCCTCCGCGAGCAGGCGGCCGCACGCGAGCCCGATGCCGCTGCTGCCTCCGGTGACGATCGCCACCCGTGCCCCATCCATGGGATGGAACCTAGGCGGGACCTGATGCTCCCTGAGCCGCCGCCATGATCTGGCCGATGTGCTCGGGGGCGAAGAAGTCGGCCGGCGACAGGGTGCCGGCGTTCACGCTCACGAACGCGTCCATGGCGTCCTGGTTGCCGTACACGGCGCCGAGGAGCTGCTGGAGCTCGGGCGGCGGCGGCTCGAGGGTTGCCAGCTGGGTGGTGAACTCGTACATCGGTAGCACGCGGGCATCGCGGGTCTGCTGGTAGTCGCTCATGGCATCCTCGAACGAACGGGTCCCGCTGAACGTCTCGTGCAGGGCGGTAGCGCACAGCTCCGCGTCGTGGAAGGCGTCGGGGATCCCCTGGGCCGTGATCGGATCCTTCGTGTACCCGGCGTCGCCGACCAGTGCCCATCCCGGACCGAAGGGCTTGCGGAAGAAGTTGGGGACGACGCCGGCGGTGAAGCGATCCTCGCGAGTCGCACCGCGCACCCGGTCGGCGAACTCGGGCACGAGCTCGAGCGTCTTGAGGTAGTTGGCCTCGTGGTCGGCCTTGTACGCGTTGGCCTCGGCGATGGGCCAGCCGACGACGACCATCGTCAGCCCGTCGTTGGTCTCGATCGCGCCCCAGCCGCGATCAGGCCGGATGTAGATCTCGAAGCCGTCGACCGGCAGGTTGCTCCAGTACGTGTAGTAGCTCCACTGGAGCTCTGGCTTCTCGTTGTACTTCTCCGGCTCAACCGCCTTGACGACCCGCGAGCTCTTGCCGTCGGCGCCGATCACGACGCGGGCCCGCTCGACGACCGACTGGCCGCCGTCGTCGTGGCCGCGGATCCCGACCACCACGTCGTCCTCGACGATGATCTCTTCGACGGTGAACCCCTCGCGCACCTCCGCGCCCGCCGCCGACGCCCCGTCGACGAGGATCTTGTCGAGCACAGTCCGCCGAGGCGCAAAGGCGGTGGCGATCCCGTCGACCGGGTTCGGCGTGCCCGACAGCGTGATGGGGCCGAAGTCGAGGGCGTACGACTCGACCGCCGGACAACCGGAGGCCTTGACGGCGTCGAGCAGGCCCCAGCGGTGCAGGGCGGCCACACCCGGCGCGTGGATGACGTGGGTCGACACGGTGTCGCTGGGGAAGGTCGCCCGGTCGACGACCAGCACCCGGTACCCCTGCTTCGCCAGCAGCATCGCGGTCGGTGAACCAGCGCAGCGCGCCCCGACGACGATCGCGTCGTAGTCCTTGGCCATGTCGGCATCTCCCCAGGTCGTGGTGGGTCCACCATGCGCCCGCTCGACGGAGAGCACATCCGGGAGGTCCCCTATTCGGTGCCTGACCCGATCCGACTGGCGTAGGCGGCCGCCTCGGCCCGGCCTCGCAACCCCAGCTTGGACAGGACGTTGCCGACGTGGTGCTCCGCCGTCTTCCGGCTGATGTAGAGCCGCTCGGCGATCTCGGGGTTCGAGAGCCCGTGCCCCAGCAGCTCCAGCACCTCTGCCTCGCGCTTGGTCAGCAGGCTCCCGCCGGGCCGGTTCGTGCCGCTCCGGACCCCGAGGGACCGCAGGACGGCAGCCGCGGCATCGACGTGGCGAGCCGCCTGTAGGCGCTCGAAGGCATCGTGGGCCGCCCGGGCCTCGGCCATGGCCACCTCCGGTTGCTCTGCCACCAGGGACATGGCCAACTCCAAGCGCGAGTGAGCGACCTCCACCGGCATCTGTGCCCGCGCGAAGCCGCTCAGCGCCTCCCGCAAGCACGTCTGCGCGTCGCCGGAGCCCGACGCCAGGCACACGCGCCCCTTGGCGAGGGCGGCGACGGCCATCAGGTACGGGCTGTGGTGCTCGGTCGCGCGACGTGGCCAGTGCCTCGGCCGCGACGGTGGCGTCCCCGACCTGGCCAACGGCGAGGTGGGCGTCGACGAGCAGGGCGAGCAGGGGAGCGGAGGGGGAGCTTGATGGGTCGACGCGGGCGAGCGCGCGCTCGAGGACGTCGCGGGCGAGCGGGGCGTCTCCCTTGGCGAGGTGGAGCGCCGCCATGGGCGCGGCCGCCTCCGTCTCCAGGTCGACGTCGACGTCCGCGAGGTGCTGCTCGGCCTCCTCGAGGCGGCCCTGGCGGACCCGAGCGTCGCCAGGCGGGCCAGGGCAGCACCTCGCTGTGTCCGGGGGCCCAGGGCCCACAACCGCACCGCCTCCGTCAGGGCGGTGTCTGCCTCCGGCCAGCGGCCGGCCGTGGTGAGGAGCCCGCCGTAGTGGGTGCGGCAGAAGGCCGACACCGACGGGAGCCGGCGGCGTTCGGCGATGGCGTCGCCGACGCGGATCCACTGGTCAGCTCGGGTGACGTCGTGCGCTCGTTCGCAGGCCGCGAACAGCTGGCAGAAGACCTCCTGGAGCACCATGAAGTCGTCCACCTCATCGCCGGACAGCGCGGCCAAGGCCTCGTCGAGGAGGAGCATCCCCTCCTCGGTGCGATCGACGTGGACGAGGGTGGCGCCGAGGTAGGCAAGAGAGTTGAGCTCGAGATCGGCGGCGCCGAAGCGTCGGGCGACCGCGAGCGCCTCGCGGAACTGCGTCTCGCGTCGAGTCGGATCGGCCTCGAACATCCCCTTGTAGAGGGCCACCCACCCGATGGCGGCGGTGCCCTCGGCGCCGTCGAGCAGCGTCTCGGCCCGGGCCAGCCATCCGCCCATCACGGCCATGTCCCCGAGGATCATCCCGTGCATGTACGCCAGCGTCTGCGCCGTGCGGCCCGCCGCCACGTGGTCCTTGGCGTCGCGATAGCTCGCGTAGGCACGCTCCCATCCTTCAACCGCCGTCCGAATCTCCTGGTCCAGGAACGACGCCTGGGCCAGGCCCGCGAGCACATCCCCGGTGGCGGCATGCTCCAGGGCGCGCTCGAAGGCGGTCGCGCGCGCCGGCGGAGTCGCCGCGCCGGAGCGCCGCCCGCCCCTCGTCCACCAGATCTTCGACCGGCGCGGTCACACGCCGATCATCTCACGGTGACCGCAGCAGGAGCCGTTTGAGCAGCTTGCCGGTGGGGAGCCGGGGGAGGGCGGCGACGAACCGGACCTCGCGGGGGCACTTGAAGTGCGACAGTCGAGCTCGGCACCACTCGATCAGCTCGTCCTCGGTGACCTCGCCACCCGGGTCGAGCAGCACGAAGGCGGTGACGCGATCGCCCATGTCCTCGTCGGGCGTGCCGATCACGGCCACGTCGTCGACGGCCGGGTGCATGACCAGCACGTCCTCGATCTCGCGCGGGTAGATGTTCACACCGCCGCTGATGATCATGTTCGAGGCCCGGTCGGTCAGGTACAGGTAGCCGTCCTCGTCGACCCGGCCGACGTCGCCGAGCCAGCTCCACCCGCGGGGATCCCAGGCGCCCTTCGTCTTCTCGGGGTCGCGGTGGTACTCGAAGGTGCGGTTCGTCTCGAACCACACCTCGCCCTCCTCGCCGATCGGGAGCTCCTCGCCGTCGTCGCCGACGATGTGGATCGTTCCCGTCATCGACTTGCCGACCGAACCCGGGTGGGCGAGCCAGTCCTCGGGCCCGATGTAGCAGAGCCCCGCGCCTTCGCTCCCGCTGTAGAACTCGTGGACGATCGGCCCGAGCCAGTCGAGGCAGGCCTGCTTCACCTCCACGGGGCACGGCGCGGCGGCGTGCACGACCATCTGGAGGCTGGACAGGTCGAAGCGACCGCGCTCCTCGTCGGTGAGTCGCAGCAGCCGGATCATGTGGGTGGGCACGAGCTGCACGTGGGTGACGCGGTGGCGCTCGATGGCGGCCAGCAGCTCGAGCGGATCGAAGCGCTCCATGACGACGGCCGTGCCGCCGAGGCGCTGGATGCCGAACGTCCACCCGGCCGGTGCGGCGTGGTACAGCGGTGCCGGGCTCAGGTAGACGGCAGTCCTTCGTGAACCCGAACAGCCCGGTGAGCATCCGGGTGAGGAACGACACCGCGCCGAGGTCGCCCTCCGGCAGCGGCGGGCAGGATGCCCTTGGGCTGGCCGGTGGTGCCGGACGAGTAGAACATCCAGCCGCCCTCGCGCTCGTCCGGCACGGGCGCCACCTCGACGCCGGCGACCACGTCCTCGCAGCGCTCGAAGCCGGGCAGGTCGCCGTCGACGGAGATGCGGGTGGTGACGCCGTCGAGGTCGTCGCCCATCGTCGGCCACGACGTCGCGCAGCGAGCCGGTGGCGACGAGGGCGGTGGCGTCGCAGTCGCGGACGATGTAGCCGGCCTCGCCCGCCGCCAGGTGCCAGTTGATGGTGGTGACGTACAGGCCGATGCGCATGGCGGCCCACACGACGTCGTAGAACTCGGGCTGGTTGTCGAGGAGGACGGCGAGGTGGTCGCCGGTCTGCATGCCCCGGCTGCGCAGCACATGGGCCAGCCGGACCGACGCGTCGTCGATCTCGCGGTAGGTCCGGGTCTCGCCCGAGCCGTGCATGACCAGCGCGATCCGATCGGGGTCGGCGGCGGCGTGGGCGGCGAGGTGCTCGCCCGCCGGGTCCATGGCCATCAGGCGCGCGTGAACAGGCGAGTGGCGGCGCCGCCGAGGAACTCGGCCATGCCCTCCTCGGACAGCGGCAGCGCCTGGGCGGCGTCGAGCGCCTTCTTGGCCGGGATCACCGGGTGGTCCGACGCGAACAGCAACCGGCCGCGCCCACGGGACGAGTCCATGAACTTCACCATCGCGGGATCCATGTAGGTGGCCAGGTAGGCGGACGTCATCAGGTGCAGCTGCGGCCACTTGAGCATGTACTGGATGAGCAGCGCCTCGTAGGGGTGGCCCATGTGGGCGCCGATCACCGGGAGGCTGGGGAAGTCGATGAGGACGTCCTCGAGCAGCACCGGGTCCTGGCACCGCGAGCGCACCTGCGGGCCGGGGACGCCGACGTTGATCGACACCGGCAGCCCGGCCTCCGCGACTGCCGCGTACACGGGGTAGTAGAGGCGGTGGTTCAGGTCGTACTGCTCCACGAGCGGCGTGACCCGGAACAGCACCACGGCGGGGTGCTGGGCCAGCTCGCGCACCCGGCGCACGTTGTCGAGCGGCTTGGCGGCCCGGTCGACGGTGGCCGACACGAGGAAGCGGCCCGGGTGCTGCTCGGCGATGGCGATGAAGTCCTCGGCCGCGTAGCCGCCGACGCGGTGGGCGCGCTCGGGGTCGCTCAAGCCCGGCGGTGAGCACGCCGGTGGTGATCCCGGCGTCGTCCATCGCGGCCAGCAGGCCCTCGACGGTGGGGCCCTTGGCGAGGTCCTCGCCGAACAGCTCGCGGACGCCAGCGTTCTCCTCCTGGGCCACCCACTTGGCGGCGAAGGCCTCCGGGAACAGGTTGACCCACGCGTCGACGATCATGGCCGGACAGTACCTGACGCAACTGTCAGAAAGCGGCCGCCGGAGGAGTACGATCCGCGCCATGCACGATCTCGGCTTCCGCCCCTTCGACGCCGACAACCACTACTACGAGGCGGAGGACGCGTTCACCCGCTACATCGACCCCGCCATGGCCAAGCGGTGCATGCAGTGGGCCGACGTCGGCGGCAAGAAGCGGCTCCTCGTCGGCGGGAAGATCAACAAGTTCATCCCGAACCCCACGTTCGACCCGATCGCCAAGCCGGGCAGCCTCGAGACGTACTTCCGGGGCCGCAACGAGGGCGGCATGGACCTCAAGACGATGTTCGGCGAGCTCTCGCCGATCGCCGAGCACCCCGGCTACCGCGAACCGTGACGCGCCGCGTGCGAGCTGCTCGACGAGCAGGGCATGGACGGCGCGCTGCTGTTCCCCACGCTCGGCGTGGGCATGCAGGAGGCGCTCAAGCACGACGTCCCCGCCCTGCACGCCGCCTTCCAGGCGTTCAACCAGTGGCTCGACGACGACTGGGGCTTCGACCGCGGCGACGGCCGTCTCTACGCCGCGCCGATGATCACGCTGGCCGACCCCGACGCGGCGGCCGCCGAGGTGCGCCGCGTCCTCGAGGCCGGCGCCCGCATCATCGTGATGATCCCCGGCCCGGTGCCCGAGCGGCGACGGCTACGTGTCGCCCGGCCACGCCCAGTTCGACCCGGTGTGGGCGCAGCTCAACGAGGCCGGCATCCCGGTGGCCTTCCACGCCGGGCTGAGCGGCATCAGCCAGTACGGCCGGGTGTGGAAGGTCGGCGGCGACACGGGCGGCGGTGGCTTCGAGGGCTTCAAGCACTGCGGTGTTCCCGATGGTCGCCTTCGCCGACCGCGGGATCTCCGACACGTTCGCCGCGCTCATCTGCCACGGCGTGCTCGAGCGCTTCCCGAACCTGCGGCTGGCGTCGATCGAGAACGGCGCCATGTGGGTGCCCGACCTGCTCCGCAACCTCAAGGACGCCCACGGCAAGATGCCGTTCGCCTTCAAGGAGCACCCGGTCGAGCAGTTCAAGCGAGCAGGTCTGGGTCGCGCCGTACTACGAGGACGACATGGCGATGCTGAAGGACGCCGTCGGCATCGAGCGCCTGCTGTTCGGCTCCGACTTCCCGCACACCGAGGGCCTGCCCGAGCCCACCCACTTCGTGAAGGACATCCCCACCTTCGACGAGGCCGAGACGCAGGCGATCATGCGCGACAACGTGCTGGCCCTCATGACGCCGCGGCCCGTCTAGGGCTGCTGCTTCTGGGCGTCGGCGAAGGCGACGACGCCGGCGAGGAAGCCGTCGAAGCGTCGGCCGTCTTCATCTCGACGATGGGCTGCATGTCGGGCAGGTAGTGCTCGAAGGCGTCGCCCTCGATGGCGTCGATGATGCCGGCGGCCACCGTCTCCGGCGGCTCGAACGGGCCCGTCGTACAGCGGGTCGTCGTTGCCGGGCTGGTCCCAGATCTCGGTGGCGATGGCGCCCGGGCAGGATCAGCCGGACGTCGACGCCGGTGTGCCACAGGTCGATGGCCATCGACTCGCTCCACCCGCAGAGCGCGAACTTCGAGGCGCAGTAGGCGGCCTCACCCAGGATGCCGGCCCGGCCGCCGAAGCTCGACACGTTCACGATCACGCCGCGGTCGCGCTCGAGCATCTTGGGGAGCACGGCCAGGCTCATCCGCACCGGCGACTCGAAGTTCACCCGCATGGTCTCGTGGACCTCGTCGAGGGTGATGCTCCTGCACGGCGCGGCGCTTCGGGATGGCGGCGTTGTTGACGAGGACGTCGAGCCCGCCGAGCGTCGTCCCACGCCTGGAGGGCCAGGGCCTCGGCGCGCGTCGGTGTCGCCGAGGTCGGCGGCGTACATCCGCGACTGCGGGCGTGTGCCGCTGGCACTGCTCGAGCACCTCGGCCAGCCGGTCGGGCCGCCGGGCGACGATGGCGACGGTGGCGCCGCGCTCGGCCAGCAGCGGAGCGAGGGCGGCCCCGATGCCCGAGGAGGCGCCGGTGACGAGGACGTTGGCGCCGTCGACCTGCATGGCCGCGACGCGTATCTGACACTCGTGTCATCTTTCCGGCATGATGTCCGCCATGTCTGCTGTGGGGGTCGTCGGGGCTCGGGAACATCGGTGGGGGGATCGCCAGCAACGTGGTGGCCGACGGCCACGACGTGACGGTCACCGACCTCGATCCGGCCCGGGCGACGGCCATCGAGGGCGCCAACGCCGTCGAGTCGGTGGCCGAGGTGGCGGCCGCCAGCGAGATCACGCTGACGTCGCTGCCCAACCCGACGGTCGTGACCGCGGTCGCCGACGGAGTGGGCCAGCGCGGCTGCGCCCGGGTCGATCCTGCTCGAGCTGTCCACGACGCTGCCCGAGAGCAACCGGGCCATCGCCGCGCAAGCTGGCCGCCAGCGGCCACCACTTCGTGGAGGCACCGCTCACCGGCGGAGCCATCGGCGCCCAGAACCGCGGCCTGGTGTTCATGGTCGGCGGCGACGACGACGCGGTGGCGCGCTGCCTGCCGCTGCTCGACCAGCTCGGGCCGGGCCACGTTCCACGTCGGTCCGGTCGGTGCCGGCACGACCATGAAGCTGGCCAACAGCCTCCTGGCCATGGCCTGCACGTGGGCGTCGTTCGAGTCGCTGTCGCTCGCCGCCAAGGCCGGCATCGACCTGCGCACCGCGGTGGAGGTGATCCGCACGGCCGGCGTCACCAACTTCTACATCGACCGCGGCGTCGAGGGCATCAACATCCGCGGCAAGCCGGCCGAGTTCACCCTGGAGCTGGCCGCCAAGGACGCCGGTCTCATCAACGAGATCGCTGCGGCCACCGGCGTTCCCGTCGGAGATCGCGCAGGCGGCCCGCTCGCTGCTCGACGACGCCGTCGCCCGCGGCCTCGGCGACCACGACTGGACCGACCTCGTGCTGGCCGCCGAGGCGAGGGCCGACGTCGACCTGCACCTGCCCCCGAAGGCCGAGGGCTGACGTTGCCCCGAGTCGCCATCGAAGAGGGCTTCTTCACGGTCCCCGACGACCCAGCCGAGGCACCGCGCCTGCTCGGGAGCCAGCTGCCAGAGCTGCGGCGAGGTCTTCTACCCGCGGCGCTTCGTGTGCGCGAAGTGCCTCCACGAGGGCACCGATGACGTGGAGCTCGGACCCCGAGGCACGCTGTACACGTGGACGTACGTCCACGTCCCGCTGTTCGCCAAGAAGGACGGCTCGGTGGACGCCTACGGCGTCGGCCAGATCGACCTCCCCGAGGGACCGCGGGTGCAGGCCATCCTCGTCGGCGGCCCCGACGACTTCGCCATCGGCATGGAGCTCGAGCTCGAGCTCGAGTACCTCGGCCCCAACAAGGACGGCAACGACGTCGTCATCTACCGCTTCAAGCCGGTGGACCCCACATGATCTGTGGACGCTCACGGTCGGTATCCGAGCGGATCCGTCCACAGAACTCGGGGGGTGGGTCGTGAAGATGGACGGGGTGGCCGTGGCCGGGGCCGGGATGGTGCGGTTCGGGCGCTACCCCGACCGCAGCGGGGCCGAGCCTGGCGCGGGACGCGGGGCTGGCGGCGCTGCACGACGCGGGCATGACGCTCGCCGACGTCGACGAAGCGTTCGTGGGCTACGTGCAGCCGGCCGCCATGATCGGCATCAAGGCGATGAAGGAGCTCGGGCTCACCGGGCTGCCGGTCACCCACATCGAGAACGCATCGGCCACCGGGCTCGTGGCGTTCCGGGAGGCGGCCTGGGCGGTGGCGTCGGGGCGGGCCGAGGTGGCCATGGCCATCGGCTTCGACAAGATGACCGAGATGGGTCGCGGCAACGCCGGAAGCCGCGGCACCGGGCGCGACCAGCTCGACTCCACCATCCTGCCGGCCGCGTACTTCGCGCTGTGGGCGCAGCGCCGCATGCACGACTACGGCACCACCGCCGAGACGTTCGCCGCCATCGCGGCCAAGAACTGGAACCACGGCGCGCTGTGCCCGTGGAGCGACCGGCAGCCCGACCACACGGTCACCGTCGAGGAGGTGCTGGCCTCTCGGATGATCTCCACGCCGCTCACCGCGATGATGGCGTGCCCGGCCGACGACGGCGCCGCCTGCATCATCCTGGCGTCGACCGACTGGGTGAAGGCCCACCAGCCCGACCGCCGCATCGTGCGCCCGGTGGCGTCGACGCTGCGCAGCGAGAGCTACTCGCCGGGCCACACCTTCCTCGGCCCGGTGGTCGGGCCCCGCGACGATGTCGCGCGACACCGCCAACCTCGCCTACGAGGAGGCCGGGCTCGGCCCCGACGACATGGACCTGGCCATGTGCCACGACGCCTTCGCCAACGAGGAGCTCGAGTACTACGAGCTGCTCGGCTTCTGCGGCGATGGCGAGGGCGACAAGCTCGTCGCCGAGGGCGCGACGTCGCTCGGCGGGCGCATCCCGTTCAACACCGACGGCGGCCTGATCGCCCGCGGCCACCCCGCCGGCCCGACCGGGCTGGCGATGGTGCACGAGATCGTCCAGCAGCTGCGGCACGAGGCCGGTCCGCGCCAGGTGGAGGGTGCCCGCACCGCGCTGGCGCACCTCGTCGGCGGCGGCAGCATCTGCACCGTGTCCCTGTTCGAGTCCGACTGACGTACTGAGCTGACAAGGAGCACCCATGGATGACGAGCTGCTGGCCAAGGGCCGCGAGATCCAGACGAAGCTCTGGCCCCACATGAAGACGAGCTCCGGTGCGTTCCCGGCCGCCAAGCTCGCTCCCGACTTCTATCGCTACGTGGCCGAGACGGCCTTCGGCATGATCTGGTCGCGTCCCGGCCTCGCCCTGCGCGACCGCAGCCTGGTGACGGTCGCCCAGCTGGCCGCCCTCGGCAAGACCGGCGAGCTCCGCGGCCACCTGGCCGGCGCGCTGAACAACGGTCTCACCAAGGAGGAGCTCATCGAGGTCCTCATGCAGACGGCGGTGTACGCCGGCGTGCCGGCCGCCAACGAGGCCCTCGGCGTGGCGGCTGACGTCTTCGGCGTCGAGTAAGCGAAGGCGCCGCCATGTACCTCGGCCACTCCGGGATCGCCCTCGGTGCCACAGCCACGGATGCGCGCATCCCGCTCCTGTGGTGGCTCGGGGCGGCGTGGGCCTACGACATGACAGGTGTCGGGCACTGGCTGCCAGTGGCGGTGCTGCTGGCGGCGATCGCCTTCGTGGTGGGTCGACGACGATGGGATGCCCGCGCGGGGGCTCTGCTGGCTGCGATCGTGCTCTCGCACGACGTCCTCGACCTCGCGGTGGGCGTGCAGCTGCTGCCGGGCGGTCGGTACTGGGGGCTGGATCCGGCTGGAGGTTCGCTGGTCGAGCTCGCCCTCGAGCTCGCGCTGCTGACGATGGGCTGGTGGCTGTACCTCAGGAGCCTCCCAGCGGCCGCTCGCCGCCGCCCGCTCGTGCTCGTGGCTGGAGGAGGGCTGCTGGTCGCCACGTTGGCGGAGTTCGCGTTCAACCGATCGTCGGCCGACACGGTGAGCGCCACGACGCTCACCATCCTCGCGGTCGGAGCCGCGGGCACAGCCGTGCTGCTGGTCCTCGCGGATCGCGATGTCCGCGGCCGCGGCCGGATCTCCTGACGGCGGGGAACGTCGGGCAACGTCGGGCAACATCGGCAACGTCGGAAACGGCCGGGGCGTTGCCGCTACCGTCTTCCCGCATGGGGGAGAGCGCGAGGGACACGGACTACCTGGTGATCGGCGCGGGGCTGGCGGGGATGGCGTTCACCGACGCCCTCATCGCCGAGTCCGACGCCCGGGTGCTGATGGTCGACCGGCGGCACGGCCCGGGGGGTCACTGGAACGACGCCTATCCGTTCGTGCGCCTGCACCAGCCGTCCGCCTTCTACGGCGTGCCGTCCCGGAACCTGGGGGAGGACCGCATCGACCACACCGGGCCGAACACCGGCTTCTACGAGCGGGCCACCGGGGCGGAGGTGTGCCACTACTTCCAGGAGGTGATGGACGAGACGTTCCTGCCGTCGGGCCAGGTCGACTTCCGACCGATGAGCGATGTGCAGGACCGGGGCGACGGCGCGGTGGCCATCACGAACCGCCTCACCGGCGCTACCACCGACGTCACGGTCCGCAAGAAGGTCGTGGACGCCCGCTACCTCGAGAGCTCGATCCCAGCCACCCACACCCCGAGCTTCACGGTCGACGACGGCGCGCGCTGCGTCCCCGTGAACGCCTTGGTGAAGGAGGCGGAGCCCGCCGGGGGCTACGTGGTGCTCGGCGCCGGCAAGACCGCCATGGACGCCTGCGTGTGGCTGCTCGAGCAGGGAGTCGACCAGACGCACATCACCTGGGTGAAGCCCCGCGAGCCGTGGCTCATCGACCGCAAGCACCTCCAGCCGCGCGAGCTGGTGGGCGACTTCATCAAGGACTGGGCCAACTCGGTGGAGGCGGCCGCGCACGCGACGTCCGTGCCCGACCTGTTCGAACGGCTGGAGTCGTGCGGTGCGCTGGTGCGGGTCGCCAAGCGCGTCGAGGCGACGATGTTCCGCGCTCCGATCCTGAGCGAGTACGAGCGCGACCTGCTCGGTGCCATCGAGCACGTCGTGCGGAACGGGCACGTGCAGCGCCTCCAGCCCGACCGCATGGTGATGGGCGGCGGTGACGTCACCGTCCCGGCCGGCGCCCTGTTCGTCGACTGCACCGCCGAGGGCCTGCCGTCACCGCCGCCTCGACCGATCTTCGAGGCCGGGCGGATCACGCCGCAGGGCATCCGGGAGGGCAGCCCGTCGTTCAACGCCGCGCTCATCGGCTACCTCGAGGCGACCCGGGGCGACGACCTCGAGGCCGCCAACGAGCTGACGCCACCGAACATGTACCCGAACGTCGATCTCGACTGGATCCGGCAGCGGCACACCGGCATGACGGCCCAGATGCGCTGGGACCAGCAGCCGGACCTGAGCGCGTGGATCGAGGGCTGCCGCCTCAACGTCGCCAGCGGCCTCGGCGCCCACGCAGGGGAGCCGGGCGTCGGCGATGCCATCGGCGTGTACCTCATGAACGCCGGCGCGGCCGTCGACAACCTCGCCAAGCTCTACGGCGAGGCGCGCTCAGCCGCCTGACGGGCGGCGCGGCAGACTCTCGTCGTGGTCATCGAGGTGCGACCGGCGACCGAGCTCGACGACGTGTGCACCATGGTCGGCCCCAAGCGGCCGGACGCCAACGTTTGCTGGTGCCTCAGCTACCGCCTCTCCTCGAAGGAGAACCGGGAGCTGACCGGCACGGCACGCGGCGCCGAGGTGAAGCGGCTGCTGAAGAAGGGCCCGCTCGGGGTGCTCGCCTATGAGGACGACGAGGTGGTGGGGTGGGCGGCCGTCGCCCCGAGAGCCGAGACGAGCTTCGCCACCAACCGCAAGATCCCGCACGTGGACGACCTCGACGTGTGGTCGGTGTGGTGCATCCGGGTGCGGCCGGGCCACCGGAAGTCGGGCCTCTCGCACCACCTCCTGCGGGGAGCGATCGAGTACGCCAGGACGCGGGCGCGCCGGCGATCGAGGGCTACCCCGTCGACAACAAGGGCAAGAAGGTCGACCTCACGATGGCCTACGTCGGCACCCGCCAGCTCTTCGAGCAGGCCGGCTTCGAGAAGGCCGCCGACACCACCTCCACGCTCGACGGCTTCCCCCGCGTCCTCATGCGCCTCGGCCTCTCTTACGCCGACCTTCGCGAAGCGGCGGCCGGGATGATCGTGATCGACGCCGCCAACGTGATCGGGTCGCGGCCGACCGGCTGGTGGCGCGACCGGCCGGGTGCGGCAAGGCGCTTCACGGAGCAGGTGCGCGCAACGGTGGCCGGGGGGCGCCTGGACCCGCCGGTGGCCGTCGTGCTCGAGGGCCGTCCGCGCCGGGGCGCCGAGGGCGTTGTCCACGGCGTCGAGGTGGTGCACGCGCCCGGCGAGGGCGACGACACGATCGTCGCCCTCGCGCGAGGCGCAGCACGGGGTGGTCGTGGTCACGGCCGATCGGGCCGCTGGCCGAACGAGTGCGGGCGGCCAACGGTGAGGTCGTCGGGCCGAGCTGGTTGCTCGACCAGCTGGACGAGTGATGTGCTCACCCTCGGGCCAGCGCGCCGCGCCGGGACCGGAGCGCGGCCTGCGTCGCCTCGGTCAGCTCGTGCAAGAGGGTGGGGTCGCCGTTGTCCTGCACCGGGCCCGTGGTGGGCGGGGTGAACGTGCACAGGCCGTCGGCGTCGGGCGCGGACACCTTCCAGCCCAGGGTCTTGAGACGGTGACAGGGCGGGCAGAAGCGGCGCCCGGCGGCGACCCGGGTGGTGTGGGTGTCGGCCCAGTCCTCGAAGTGGTCGTACTCGAGGCCGAGGCGGTGGTCGCAGCCCTTGCGGGCGCAGATCGGGTCGCGCCACTGGAGGGCGGTGCGCTGCTCGCTGGTGAAGCGGCGCCCGAGGTGCACGACCTTGGTGATCTCGGTGCCCTTCGTGACGATGGCGGCGAGGAAGGCGTTCTCCATCCACTCCCGCACGATCGACACGGGGATCGGCCCGAGCCCCGCGATCTCGCAGGTCTCGCCATCCACGGCCCGCCCACGGATCAGGGCCGGGAGATCGACCCGCACGAGCACCTTGGCGTCGGCCCCAGCGGGCGCAGGCGGGCCATCGCCACGACTGGTGAGCAGCTCGGCGGCGGCGTCGAAGGCGTAGGCATCGGTCGGCTCCCGGCGTCCATCGAGACGGGCGTCTCGGAAGATGCGCTCGCACCGGTGGCGCACGGCGTTGTCGACCCGTGCGATGACGTCGCTGGCGCCGGTGAGGTGCAGGTGACCGGTGCCGTCGGGGTCGGTCCAGGTGCGGTAGGAGCGCTGGGCGTGGATCCGGGCCCGCGTCGCGTCGGGATCGGGGTCGGCGTTGGTGCGGGTGGCGCGGCACTCGTCCTGCAGCTCCCGCAGGCCCTTCGCCTTGGCGCTCCCAAGGAGCCGGCCGGCCGCCGAGGGGTCGACGGCCGCCGCGCCCGAGATCGCCTCCGTCTGCTTCACCGAGAGGTCACCCGCGGTGGCCGCCCGAGCGACCTCGGGGACGAGCTGGAGGTCGCGCCCGCACTGCAGCTCCTTGGCCGCCTCGGCCCGGGTGGTGCCGGTGGTGCGGGCCAGCCAGTCCTCCGGCGTGCGATCGCCCTCGCCCCTCCACGCCGCCGACTCGGCGACCTTGGCGGCGGCCATGGACTTCACGGTGCGACCGGTGCGCTCGATCCGCTCGCCGAGGGCGACAAGCTCCCGATGAGCGGCCGGCAGCATCGACCCGAGGTCGATCTCGGCCACCGCCGCGGCCAGGACTGCGGCGGCTTCCCGAACCCGGCGAGCGTCGTGCACCTGCATCACCCCAACCCTACGAAGGGGGTGTGACAGTCGATCCGGGCAGGCGCGACGGGCGGTTCGAGGGCCTCGCGTGATCGTCGAATGCCAACGCGACGGAGAGGAGTGTCCCAGCTCTCGGTCTGGGGTACGTGACCACGATGCAAGACCAGCCAGCAACGAGTGCCCGCCACCGATGCGGCCTCGGCTGGTTCTTCCGCGACCCGGACACCGGCGAGATCGCCATCGCGCAGTCGCCGAACGTGCCGCTGTGGGTGTTCCTCGCCGCCACGGCCGTCCGCTGGCTGCTCCACCCGGACGGCACCGCAGGCACCGTGGTGACGATCGTGTCGACGTCCGCGATCGTGGTGTGGGCGCTCATCGAGGTCGCCGCGGGATCCAGCCCGTTCCGGCGCGTGCTGGGAGGCGTCGTCCTCATGGTGGTGCTCACCGGCCTGGTGCGGTAGCCGCGACTCCCACGTGCGACTGCGACCCTCCGCGTCGGTGGCGTGGAAGCTCAGTAGTAGATCGACGTCTGCTCGCCGAGACGGACCAGCGCGCCGGCTTGGTTCTCCCAGCGGAACTCGCTCGTGAAGAAGACCATGGGGCCGCGCTTCGTGTCGCGCTCGATGACGTCGACGAAGCGCCTGGTGACGGAGATGACGTCGCCGGGGCGGATGGGCTCGGCGTAGCGGTTGTGCTGGCCGCCGTTGAGGATGCGCTGGCCGGGCTCGGTGCCCATGCCCCACAGCCAGTCGCCGGCCCACGGACGGTTGGGCATCCAGGCGAAGGGATCGAAGTCCCTGGGTGCGACGATCCCGGCCCACGGGCCCTTGGCCGCGACATGGGCATCGAGGTAGCGGACGGGCGGCGGCTCGGGCCAGTAGGTGGCGATGGCCCACCGGGCGATGTCGTTGGCGCCGACGGGGGGAGTGGCCACGGCCGGCAACACGCGGCCGATCTTGTCGATCGTCTCCTGGGTGAGGAACGTGCCGGGTGCCGCGGCGCCTGACGGCTGCAACGGCTCGGGCTCCGGGGGCATGGCGGCCTGGCCGTCCTCGAAGCGAACCACCGTCGCGGAGCCGGGGCAGGTCTCCACGTCGTCCTGGTTCCTCACCGACAGATCGAGCTCGGTGTCGCTGGTGGGCCTGGCGGTGCAGGTGAGCGTGTCGCCCTTGAGGTTGAGGCCGCGGAACTCGCAGCGGAAGTCGACGATGTCGCCGTCGTCGCCGAGCCAGTCGCTGAGCAGGTTGTGGAGGTAGGCGATGCGGAGGTTGCCCATGCCGAACACGCCGGGCATCCCGACCGCGCGAGCCGCGTCGTCGTCCATGTGGATGTCGATGAACTCGTCGCTCACGGCCGCGTAGCGGTTCCAGTTGGCGAGGCCGGTGGTGCGGACGTACGGCGGGGGAGCGGACATGACGCGGATGTTAGATTGCCCACGACGCCGGTGAACGGGGGACTCGTGGCGCTGAAGGACAACGTCATCGCGGACAGCGACCTGCACGTGATGGAACCGCCTGACCTGTGGCAGCGCTACATGCCCCCGGAGTATGCCCACGCGGCACCGATCGGGCTCACCGAGCTGGTGCGCGACATGCGGGTGCGGGTGAAGAACCACACCCTGCTGCGGCTCGGACACGTGCGGCCCCAGAAGGTCGACGGTCGCAAGACCGGGTGGCGGGAGGAGCACGAGTCCGTCTACGCCGAGCCCGAGGCGGCCGGTTGGGACGCCGACTCCACCGTGCAGGCCATGGACGTCGAGGGGCTCGACCTCGCCGTGATGTTCCCGAGCCGCGGGCTGTTCGTGCTCGGCCTCGACTCCGTCGACCACGTCGGCAGCGACGGCCTCGAGCCGGCGTATGCCTCCGCGATCGCGCGGGGCTACAACGACTGGCTCGCTGACTACTGCAAGGAGTCACCCGAGCGGTTGTTCGGCGCGGCGATGGTCGCCCCCCACGACCTCGAGGGCGCCATCCTCGAAGCGCGCCGGTGCGTCGAGGAGCTCGGGTTCAAGGCGGTGTTCCTCGCGCCGGGCTGCGTCAACGGCCGGCCGTGGCACCACCCCGCCTACGACCCGTTGTGGGCCGAGATCGAGCGGCTCGACGTGCCCCTCAGCTTCCACGGCGGAGGGCAGACCTACCTCACGCCCGACTTCTCGCTGGCGCCGCTCGACAAGCTCATGCTCTGGCACACCTTCAACCAGCCGCTCGCCATCCAGTTCTGCACGGTGAGCCTCTGCGGGGGCGGCGTGCTCGAGCGGTTCCCGAACCTGCGGGTGGCCCTGCTCGAGGGCAACTGCTCCTGGGCGCCGTGGCTGCTCGATCGCCTCGACGAGCACTACGAGTGGACCGGCTGGTACGAGGGCGGCGATCTCAAGATGAAGCCGTCGGAGTACTTCCGGCGCCAGTGCTTCCTCGGGGTCGAAGCCGAGGAGGCCACCGCCGTCCACTACCTGGACTGGTTCGGCGACGACAACCTCGTCTTCAGCACCGACTACCCCCACGGCGACTCGCAGTACCCGCACGCCGTCGACACCTTCGACAAGATGCCGTTCCCCGAGGAGTCCAAGGTGAAGATCTGCGGCCCCAACTGGGAGCGCCTCTACAAGATCCCCCTGGTGAAGCACACCTGACCCCACCGCCCTTGACGATCCCCACCACCGCCTCCGATCACCCAGCGACCTGGAAGTTCGACTTCCCGATCTACCACCCGCCCGACCTGGCGGCCTGGCGGGCCTGGCTGGCGGCGAGCTGCGACACCGTCCGCGGCGTGTGGGTCGCATCGTGGAAGAAGGGGAGCGGGCGCGACCCGGTGGACTACGTGCACCTCGTCGAGGAGGCCCTCTGCTTCGGCTGGATCGACTCGACGGTCAACCCCCTCGATGACGAGCGGGGCCTGCAGCTCATGACCCCTCGCAAGCCCAAGAGCAGCTGGACCCGACTCAACAAGGAGCGCGTCGCCGCGTTGGAGGCGCAGGGTCGCATGACCGATGCCGGCCGCCGGGCCGTGGAGGTGGCCAAGGCGAACGGCTATTGGACGATCTACGACTCGGTCGAGGACCTGATCGAACCCGACGAGCTCGCCGATGCCCTCGACGCCGATCCCGCCGCCCGCACCGCGTGGGACGGGTTCCCGCCGTCGGCGCGCAAGCAGATGCTCTGGTGGGTCGTCAGCGCCGCGAAGCCCGAGACGCGCACGAAGCGCATCGCGACGATCGTCTCCGACGCCGCGTCGGGGCGCCGCTCGCAGGGCTGAGGCCGCGATGAGTTCTTGAC
>CAVQWY010000003.1:0-288591 GCA_963717755.1 uncultured Microthrixaceae bacterium
GCCGGGTGCTTGACGCGCTTGCTGGCGCTGTTCGCCCCCACCCGGCTCCGTCCGGCGGTCGACAGCATCGTGCGGCCTTCGACCTCCAACCCGACGCCGCCATCGAGGTGCTCAGCCCGCAGGGCGGGCGCGTCGGCGACCGTCGACGCTGCTGACACCCCAGCGGCAGGTACCTCGAGGACCGCCGGCGGTGGCCCGGTTTGTCCGTGCACCCCAGCGTTGGAGCAGAGGTGCCCCGAACCCCCACGTGCCCGGCCGAGCGACCGTAGACGCCACCCCAAGGCAGGATCTCCTCGGGATCGACGGCTCCGCTGGTACCGAGGACAGCGACCATTCCGGGCGTCTGCACGCTGAGGCCGGGCGCGAACTCGAAGCTCGAGACCAGCTTGGTGGGCGTCTCGGCCTGGTTGAGCTCACCGAGGATGAGCGGCTGTCCGGTCGCTGCATGGGCAGTACCAGGCGCCACCGCGCTGGCCAGGCCCACACCGGTGACCGCGGCACCGCCGCGGATCAGGGCCCGTCGCCCGATCCGGTCGTGGCCGTCCGCCCGGCGCGCCTCAGAATCGGTCACGTTCGCCGCCTTCGGGTTCGGTTCCACGGCCGCAACATGCGCCGTCGGCTGCGAGTCGGCATCGGTCAATCCACCCACGACCCGTCCGAGCGCGTGGGCAATTCCAGCCATGCAGAGCGACCCGGTCCGGCCCAAGCCGTTCTCCACGTTCCTCATGTGGCTCCTGGCGGAGTTGTTCGAGCAGCTGACCGATCAGCGGTGAGCGTCGCCCCGCCACGGCTCCCGCTTCAGGTCAGGGTCGTAGGCACGGAGCGGGTGCCGGTTCGGGTCGAGCCAGGCGTCCGTGTCCCAGGGCTCGAACGCGTTGGTGACGTTGCCGAGCCCGGTGGCGGCCAGCTCGGGGAAGTGGCGCAGGATGACGGTCTTGAGGCTGCTGTCGTCGACCCACTTCATCCCTTCCTCCGTGTACACCTCCGGCCGGTAGTCGTCCGTGTAGAAGCGGTCGGCCTGCAGCCGGCGGCTGGCGTTGAGGATGAAGATCTGGAACATCGTCTCGCCGAAGCCGAAGTGCGTCGGCCGGCGCGACTCGGCCAGCGTCCCGATCATCAGGTCGAGGTTCTCGACGTTGTCGCCGTAGACCTCGGTGATGGCGGCCACGGTGTCCTTGTCGTCCGTGAGGTCGTCGAACGTGCGGATCGGGTTGAGCCCGAGCTGGCGTCGGAAAACGACCCGACGATCGAGCCGGCCGAGGTGCCAGCGACCCGTCGGAACGTGTAACCGGCCTGCTCGAGGGCGCTGATGGCGCCGATGAGGGCGACTCCCTTCACGCCACCGCCCTCGAGCACCAGATCAGCCTGCTTTGGCACGGCCCCCGGACCCGTCGTCACGCCTGCGGCCACCGCCGGACTCTACGTAGCCACACCGCAGTGGGCTCGGTTCGGGACGATCCGTGGGGCCCAACGCACGCTCCGCGCGATGTCCGGATGATCCCGGCTCGACCCGTATCGCCCACGCCCAACTCGGCGCTTATCACTGTGAGTGGCGAACGCCACGGACGGCGGTCAGACCGGCCGCCCATCGGACCAGGGGGGATGAGATGCAGAGGACCAAGGCGGGCATCGCCATCGCGGCGCTCTTCGCAGGAGCGCTGCTGGCGGTGACGAGCACCACGGCGTCGGCAGTGCCGAGCACCGAGTGCAGCGTGTCGCACCACAGCGACACCGGGCACGGCGCGAACCAGGGCGGACCGTACGACAGCACGTGTGACGGCAGCGCGTCGCAGAACGGCGTGGGCAGCGGCAACGCCACGGGTCGGCCGTGCGCCGGCTGCGTCGGCAACGCCGACGACAAGAACCCGCCCGGGCAGATGCCCGACGGCAGCGACCACAACGCCGGGTACGAGTGCGACACCAACCAAGGGGTCGGCCAGACGAACCCCGCGCACACAGGATGTGCGTCGGGACCCAGCTCCTGACGCCGAGCTCGGGCGGCGCGATGACCCTCGGTGAGCAGCCGGGGGTCGTTTCGCGCCCGGGGTAGGTTCGTGCGATGCGGATCGTGGTGCTCGGTGCAGGGTTCGGAGGGTTGGAGCTGACGACGCGGTTGTCCGAGGCGCTCGGCGACGACGCCGACGTGGTGCTGATCGACAAGAGCGAGGGGTTCATCTTCGGGTTCTCGAAGCTGGACGTCATGTTCGGTCGCACGTCGGCGGACGCGGTGCTCCACCCGTACGCCGACCTCGTCAAGCCCGGGGTGCAGTTCGTGCAGGCCACGGTGCAGTCGATCGACCCCGTCGCCAAGCGCGTCGAGACGGACGCCGGGGCCTTCGACAGCGACGTGCTGGTGGTCGCCCTCGGCGCCGACCTGCACCCCGAGGAGACGCCTGGCCTGCTCGAAGGCGGTCACGAGTTCTACACGGAGGCCGGCGCGTTCGCGCTCCGTGATGTGCTGGCCGAGTTCGCGGGTGGTCGCGTGATCATCGCGGTCACCTCGACGCCGTTCAAGTGCCCGCCGGCGCCGAGCGAGACGGCCCTCCTCATGCACGACTTCCTCACCGGCCGGGGGCTTCGGGCGGCCTCCCAGATCTCGCTCGCGATGCCCATGGGCGTCCCGATCCCGCCGTCACCGGTGGCGTCTGAGGCGCTGCTGGTCGCCTTCGCAGAGCGGGACATCACCTTCTGCCCCGAGCAGCTCGTGCGCGAGCTCGACCCCGCTCGGAGCGTGGCGTTGTGCGGGGACGGGACCGAGATGCCCTACGACCTGTTCCTCGGGATCCCGGTGCACCGCGTGCCGGTGGTGGTCGCCGAGTCGGGGATGACGGTCGACGGCTGGATCCCCGTCGACCCCTTGACCCTCGAGACGTCCTACCCGGACGTGTACGCCGTGGGGGACGTCACCAGCGTCGGCACCCCGAAGGCCGGCGTGTTCGCGGAGGGGCAGGCCGGTGTCGTCGCGGACGCCATCGTCGCCCGCGTCCGTGGCGGAGACGCGACCCACTACAACGGCAACGGCATGTGCTACGTCGAGTTCGGCAACCACCAGGTCGCCCGCGTCGACGTCACGTTCCTCCCCGGACAGGCTCCGTTCGGCGAGTACGAACCGCCCTCGGAGGCGCTGGCGGCCGCCAAGGGCGAGTTCGGGTCCAGCCGGATCCAGCGGTGGTTCGGTCGCACCTAGCCGACCGGCTGATCGTCAGGCGCCCACGGCGAAGAGGCGCCACTCGCCCGGGACGCCCCGCAGCGAGTGCATGCCGCGGTCGTCGAACGACAGGCCCGAGCCCGCCACCAGGTCGACGACCGTGCGCGAGACGTACACCTCACCCGCTCCGGCCTCGGACTGCACCCGGGACGCCGTGTGCACGGCGATCCCGGTGACGTCTTCGCCGCGCGTCTCCACCTCGCCGGAGTGCAACCCGGCGCGGATCTCCAGCCCCAGCCGGCCGGCGGCGTCCTTGATCTCCGTTGCGCACCGGATCGCACGGGCCGGACCGTCGAAGGTGGCGAGCACCCCGTCGCCGGTGGTGCGGACGACCCGGCCCCGGTGACGCTCGATGGCGGTGCGGGCCACGCGGTCATGGAGCTCGATCAGCTCCAGCCACCGGTGATCACCCACGGCGGCGAGGTGCGCGGTGGAACCGACGATGTCGGTGAACAGCACGGTGGTGAGGAGCCGGTCGAGGTCGACGTGGGGAGCGACCTGGTCGTCGCGGATGAACTCGCGAGCGGCGGCCAGGAGCGGCCAGACGTCGCCGACCATCGGGTAGTGGTCGGAGCCCTCGAACCGGAGCAGCCGCGCGTTCGGGATGTGGCTCGCCACGTACTCGCCCTGACCGATCGGGACGGTGGGGTCCCCCTCTCGGTGCAGCACCAGCGTGGGCGCCTGGACCAGCGGCAGGATCGGTCGGATGTCGAGGTCGGCGATGGCGCGCATGTGCTCCTCGAACCCGCCCGGAGACATCGCCATCCGCTCGAGCCGCCCCCAGTAGTCCCGCTCGGAGGGCTGTTCGACCGTGGACGGGGAGTGGAGGCTCATCATCAGGCCCTCACCCCAGTGGCGCACGCTTGTGTTGATGTAGCGGTCGAAGGCCGGCGCGGTGTGGGCCCAGGGGAAGTCGTCAGTCGCCAGGATCCGCACGAGCGGGGCATAGAGGAGGAGGCCCTGGACCCGCTCGGGCGTCGTGGCGGCGAAGAGCGTCGCCAGGCTGGCCGCCTCGGACTCACCGAACACGAAGGCGCGCTCGGAGCCGACGGCGTCGAGCACGGCCCGCAGGTCGTCCATGCGCGCTTCGAGGCCGGCCGCGAACGGGACGCGATCGGACAGGCCCGTGCCGCGCTTGTCGACGAGGATCAACCGGGAGTACGACGCGAGATCCTCGAAGAACCCCGCGGTGGGCAGGTGCTCCCACCCGAGCTCGAGATGGGAGACCCCGCCCCACACGAAGATCACGTCCACCGGCCCGTCGCCCAGCACCTGGTAGGCGACGTGGACGTCACCGCTGCGCGTGTACTGGATCGCCGTCCGCCTCACGCGGACCAGTCTGCCCGTTTCGTCCGGTTCCGGTCAGGACAAGCGGGCCGCCCAGGGTGACGCCACCCGAGCGGCCCTCCTCACCCTGGCCCGCGGCCTGTTCGGGTCGCAGGGCTACGCCGCCACGTCCCTCGACGCGGTCGTGGCCGGCGCCGGCGTGACCAAGGGGGCGCTGTACCACCACTTCGACGGCAAGGAGGCGTTGTTCTGCGCCGTCTTCGAGCCGATCCAGCAGGAGGTCTCCGACACCGCGGTGGTGCGCCCTCGGCGAAGCGTGCCAGCTCGTGGCCGACGCCGCGGATCCCGTCGCGGCCCGAGCAGAGGTCGGCGAGCTCATCCCGCGGCTGCTGTCGGGGGTGCGGACCACGCCGCCCGCCTCGGCTAGGTCACCCGAACAGGTCGGCTTCCCGCTCCGGCGGTGGCTGGACGCGCACGAAGTGCTCGAAGCCCATCATCTCCTCGAGCATCCACCTCGGGAACATCTCGGGCTCGATCGGGTACTGGGTGCGATGGGCGGCGATGGCCGCGATCTTGCGGTCGATGACGTGGCGCACGTCGACGACCGCCGTCGCCCCGTACAGGGGATCGTCTGACGCGTCCGCCGCCGTCTGGCCGGGGCCCGGCCGACCCTGGCCTCGGCTGGCCCAGGGTTCGGGGGCCCCGCGCGTGAACACGAGACACGTGACCGCCTCCGTCGCGGTCACGTGGGCGGTCCGCGTCGATCGCTGCGCGATGGCGACCTCGCCGAAGAACTCGCCCGGTCCGGAACGCCGGATCACGACTCGAGTCCCGTCGGCGTCGTCCTGCGTGACCTCCACCTCGCCGGAGAGGATCAGGTACAGGGCATCGGCCGCCTCGCCCTGCTCGACGATCGACACGCCAGGCGGGAACCAGGCGACTGCCATGTGGTCGTCGGCGTAGCCGAGGGCGCCCGTCTCCTGCGCGAACAGCGAGAAGACGCGCGCGAAGTCCTCGGGCCCGTGGAAGCGCTCGTGCATCTCGGTGAGCCACTCCGCCAGGCGCTCGAGCAGCAGCAGGCGGCTGCGGGCGAAGTACGAGTGGTACAGGCGACCCGTCGCCCTGGCGGCCACGGCCTCCGTGGTGACGCTGCCGATGGTGACGTGGTCGGGGTGCCCGTAGGCGCCATCCGGGCCAAAGGTCACCACCACGTCCGGATCGAAGTCGGCGAGCGCCGCGCTCACCTCCGCGACGAGCGAGGCGCGGTCGAGGTCGGCGAGCGTCCCGTCGACGTGGTCGAGGAGCTGGACGCGCTGCACGCCGAGGCGTGCGCACGCTTCTCGCAGCTCCGCTTCGCGCGCGATGCCCAACGTCGCTCGGGAGGCCACCGACGCATCGCGGATCTGGCCGGCCTCGCCGCGCGTCGCGCAGAGGATCATGGCCTCCGCGCCGGCCTGCACGTACTTCGCCAACGTCCCGCCGACGCAGAACACCTCGTCGTCGGGATGGGCGAACACGCCCATGATGCGACGCCCGTTCACCTGCCACACCGTAGGCGTAGGGTCAGCAGCCGTGCCGCTGTGCCCGCCTGGCCCCGGATCCCGCCGACGTCGGGCGGTGCTGCTGGGTCGCGATCGCCGTGGCCGGGTGCTCGAGCGACGGCGACGACGACGCGGCCCACGCCGCCGCGGCACGCGTGGAGGTGGTCAGCCAGAACCTCCTGCACGGGATCGCCTGTCCGACCGACTCCGACGGGTGCAACCTGCCGGGTCGCGTCGCCCTGTTCGTGCAGCAGCTGGACGAGGCCGGTTGCCCGGAGCTCGTCAGCGTCCAGGAGGCGAACGAGCGCACGGTGACGCTTCTCCGCGACGAGGCGGCGACGGTCTGCGGCGACGGCTACACGGTCGTGTGGGATGACGACCCGGGCCTCGATCGGGAGGTCGTCCTGACGACCCTCCCCGTGCTGGGGTCGCAGCGCACCCATCTGGCCGGTCCGCTGCGGACGGCGCTCTGGGTGCGGGTGGCGGCAGACGTCGGGGTGGTCGACTTCGTGTCCAGCCACCTCGCCAGCAGCAGCGACGACCGGCCGTGCGACCGTACGACGTGCCCGCCTCCGTGCCTGGTCGACGAGATGGTCAACGTGTGCCAGGGACGGCAGCTCCTCGGCTTCGCGCAGGAGCAGGCCGGCGACGACTCGGTCGTGGTGGTGGCGGGCGATCTCAACGCCCGGCCGGGGGAGCCGGCGGTCGCGGCCCTGCTCGCCGGCGGCCTCGTGGACACGCACCTCGACGCCGGGAACCCGGAGTGCGATGCGGCCACGGGAGCCCAGTGCACGAGCGGCCGGGTCGATGACTCCCTCACCGACCTGACGGACCCGTCGAGCCTTCAGTCGGAGCGGATCGACTACGTCTTCATGGGGGGCGAGCGAGCGTGCGCGGCGGTGGCACCGACCGGGTTGTTCAACGGTGAGCCGGCTGTGGCGCGCGGCGGTGGTCTCGCGTTCCCCGCCGACCACACCGGCGTGCAGGCCACCATCGAGTGCGCCACGACGGAGGCCCAACGGGACGGCGCGTCGTCGGCCACCGTCACGAGTGCGCCGACGACCACCGGCGAACCGCCCGGCGAGGTGGATCCGGGCACGCTGGCGGAGATCACGGAGCCGTTCGAGACCCTGTTCGGGGGCGCCGTCACCGATGTCGAGCGCAAGCTGACCGCCCTCGAGGACGGCGAGATCCTCCGCTCCTACTTCCTCGCCAGCTACGAGGAGCAGGGCGCCATCGCGTCGCGGATCAGCGTCCGCATCGACGAGGTCACGCTCGTGGACGCCACCCACGCCGACGTGACCTACACCCTCCTCCTCGACGACGCGGCCGTGCTCGACCACCTCCCGGGCGCCGCGGTGCGGGTCGGGGACCGCTGGCTGGTGACGCGCCGCACCTACTGCGACGTGAGCACCCAGGGCGCGACCGAGATCCCGCCGCCCTGCCAGTGATCGTCTCGTCCGGGACGTTCGAACCCGTCTACGACCCGTCGGTGGGGGAGTCGGAGCGTTGGTACATCAACGACCACACCTTCGTGCGTGACCGCGCGGGCACGTGGCACCTGATCGGCATCACCCACGCCGAGCTGGTGCGCTCCCACGCGGAGACCGGGCGCTACGACCCAGCGGCCTACCGACGCACTCGAGTCCTGCTCAGCGACGACCCGATGGCTTCACGCTCGACAGCCAGGTGGGGACGATCGACGCCCATGCCGCGGAGGTCGTCGTGGACGAAGACGGGCGTTGGTGGGTGCGCCACTGCGGCTGGGGACAGGGGGCGTCCACCTGGCGCCGTTGCGCTTCAGGTGAGCCGTCGAACTGCCGAGGTGTACGGTCAGCGTGCAGCGATGCTCTGGTCCCAGGTAGCGCTTCCGCGAGACCAGGAGACGGCATGTCCCACCAGCGCACCGCGGAACCCGACGGCATCGATGCCGACACCTCGTCTCGAGGGTCGGTGTTCCTGGCCGTCGTGCGGCGCTCGGGGCCACACATCATCGAGGCGTCGCTGATCCCGACGGCGCTCTTCTACACGTCGCTCGTGATGCTGGGACTGAGCGCCGCCTACGCCTCGGCGCTGCTCTGGCTGTACGCCTCGGTCGGGGTGCGGCTCCTGCGGGGCCGGCCGATCCCACCGCTGCTCGTCCTCGGCGTCATCGGGATCACCGTCCGCACGACGATCGCGATGGCCAGCGGGAGCTCGTTCTTCTACTTCGCCCAGCCGATCCTCGGGTCGCTCGTCATGGGATGCGTCTTCCTCGTGTCGATCGTCGTGGGGCGCCCGATGGTGGAGCGGCTCGCGCTCGAGTTCTGGCCCCTGACACCAGAGATGCTGGATCGTCCGGCGGTGTCCCGCCTGCTCCGCGGGCTGACCTTCTGGTGGGCCGGGGTGAACATCGCCATCGCCGCGACGACGCTGCTCCTCCTGCTGTGGCTCCCGATGGCGACCTACGTCGCGGCCAAGCAGGCCGCCAGCCTCGCCATCATGGGCATCGGCGTCGCCGTGACGATCGACTTGGCCCTGCGTACGGCCCGTCGCGAGGGGTTCGCCGCTGAGCAACGCACGCGTGGGCAGGTGGAGGCTCCGGCCACCTAGGTTCTCCGCGGTGATCGTCTTCCTGCACGGCGTCCCCGAGACGGCAGCCATCTGGTCCAAGGTCCGCGGCCTCATCGACCGCGAGTCGGTGGCGCTGTCCCTGCCTGGCTTCGGCAACCCCAGACCAGACGGCTTCGGCGCCACGAAGGACGAGTACGTCGACTGGGTGCTGGGCGAGCTCGACGCGATCGAGGGTCCGATCGACCTCGTCGGTCACGACTGGGGCGCGATCCTCACCTTTCGGCTGGCCTCCGCCCACGGCGACCGTCTGCGCTCCTGGGCCGCGGACGTGGGCAACATCGCCCACCCCGACTACGAGTGGCACGACTTCGCCAAGCTGTGGCAGACGCCCGGCGAGGGCGAGGCCTTCATGGAGGGTCAGGACGCGCAGTCGCCCGAGGACCGCGCCAGCGGGTACGAGCTCTTCGGCCTCGCGCCGGAGGATGCGCTGGAGATGGCGTCCGCCTCGGACGCGACGATGGGGCAGTGCATCCTCGACCTGTACCGATCGGCGACCCCGAACCCGTACCACCACTGGGGGCCGTGGACGCCGACCAGCGCTCCCGGGGCCTTCCTGCACCCGACGGAGGATCCGTTCGGCAACGAGGCGCTGGCCACCGAGGCAGCGGCTGCGCTGGGAGCCCGCGTCGCACCCATCGAAGGGGCCAGCCACTTCTGGCCGTACCAGGCGCCCGAGCCGGCCGCGGCGGTCCTCGAGTCGTTCTGGGCGTCGCTGCCCTGACGCGACGAGGGGCCCCGGAGCAGCGCTCCGGGGCCCCTCGAAGGTCAGTGCGTCGTGGCTAGGCGGCGCGCTTGATCATGGGGGAGCGGCTGCCGAGGGTCTCGTCGGAGGCCGCCTTGTCGTGGGTGAGGTACCCGAAGACCGCCCGCCAGGGGACGGTCATGCCGGCGACCATGAACCCGGTGAGCCAGAGGCCGGCGTCCCGATCGTCGATGGCCACACCGAAGCCGTCGAAGAGCGAGTAGTCGAGCCACAGGACGGCGCCGAGACCGAGACCGATCGTCAGCAGGGACCGGAACCGGGCCAGCGCCTCGACGTTGTCCGTGAGGACATCGACGACCTTGACGACGGCCAGCGCCAGTAGGGCCACGATTGCGAAGTGGTACATCTCTGAACCTCCTGAACGGGGAACGGGGGGTTCCGTCGCTCGACGGTTCAGACCCACGGCGATCCAGCAGGTCACATGAAGGTTTGGCGGCGATGTGACGATCTGGCGGCGATCTCCGGATCCGTGTAACCCCGGGCGAACGGGCTACGCCGGAGCGGAGAAGCCGGATTCGAGCAGGTGGGCGAGGAAGAGGGCCGCGGTGGCTGGGACCGGTCGGTCGGCGCGGGTGACGGCGTGCCAGGGGCGCTGGACAGGGAAGGGACGCACCTGCCACTCGACGAGGGTGCCGCGATCGAGCTGACCAGCCACGGCATCGCGGGACAGCACGGAGATGCCGAGGCCGACCTCGACCGACCCGCGGATGGCGCCGTTGGAGCCAAGGGTCAGGGTCGGAGGCTCGATGCCGAGCTGCTCCAGGAGGTCGGTCACGGCGCCCCGGGTGCCGGATCCAGGTTCGCGGAGGAGCCACGTGGCCGCGGCGAGGTCGGCAACGCGCGTGATCGCCGGGCGGTCGGGCGCCGCCACCAGCACGAGCGAGTTCTCGCGCTGCGCCTGCACGACGAAGGGATGGGCCACCGGCGCCCGTCCGCCGACCACCACGTCCACCTCGTGGTGGGCGAGCAGGTCCCACACCCGGCTCCGGTTGCCGACCTCCAGGTCGATCTCGGCCGCGGGGTAGCGCCGGCGGAAGGACGCGAGGAACGCCGGCATCACGTTCTCGGCGGCGGTGGTGACGGCGGCGAGGCGGAGCCGTCCGGTCTCGGGCGCGGTGGCGCCGGTCGCGGCGTCGACCCCGGCGGCCAGCAGCCCGACCGCGTCGCGCGCGTAGGTCGCGAACGTCTCGCCGGCCGGCGTGAGGCGGAGCCCGCGGCCGTCGCGGGTGGTGAGGGGCACCCCCACGGAGCGCTGGAGCGCGCTCAGCGCCATGGACACCGCCGGCTGCGTCACCACCAGCCGCTCGGCCGCCGCCCGCACCGAGCCGGTGTCGACCACGGCCAGGAACGCTCGCAGCTGGCCCAGGGTCATCAGGAAAGTGTGAACTTTCAGCCTCAGATCGTCAATAGACAAGTGATCGGTGGTCGCCCATGCTCGGGGCCATGCCAACCACCGACGCAGAGCGCTGGGCAGCCGGCGTCCTGCCGTACGTGACGATGGGGTACTACCAGCCCGACTACCAGCCGGCCGAGACGGACCTGCTGGCGGCCTTCCGCATGACCCCGCAGCCGGGAGTCACGCCAGAGGAGGCGGGCGCCGCCGTCGCCGGGGAGTCCTCCACCGCCACGTGGACGGTGGTCTGGACCGACCGGCTGACCGACCACGAGCACTACCGGGCCCGCTGCTACCGGGTCGATCCGGTCCCGGGCACCGACCAGTTCATGGCCTACATCGCCTACGGGCTCGACCTGTTCGAGGAGGGCTCGATCGCCAACCTCACCTCGTCGATCATCGGCAACGTCTTCGGCTTCAAGGCGGTCAAGGCGCTGCGCCTCGAGGACATGCGCCTCCCGCTGGCCTACATCGCCACGTTCCAGGGCCCGCCCCACGGCATCGCCATCGAGCGCGACATGCTCAACACCTACGGCCGGCCTCTGCTCGGCGCCACCATCAAGCCGAAGCTCGGCCTGGGCGCCCGCAACTACGGACGGGTCATCTATGAAGCGCTGCGCGGCGGGCTCGACTTCACCAAGGACGACGAGAACGTCAACAGCCAGCCGTTCTCGCGGTGGCACGACCGGTTCACCTTCGCCATGGAGGCGGTGCGGCGCGCCGAGGCCGAGGCAGGTGAGGTGAAGGGCCACTACCTCAACGTGACGGCCGCATCGATGGAGGACATGTACGAGCGGGCCGACTACGCCAAGGCGATCGGGAGCCCCATCGTGATGGTCGACCTGACCATCGGCTACACCGCCCTCACCTCGATGGCCAAGTGGGCCCGGCGCAACGGCGTCCTCCTGCACCTGCACCGAGCTGGTCACGGCACCTACACCCGGCAGAAGAACCACGGCGTGAGCTTCCGGGTGATCGCCAAGTGGTGCCGGTTGCTCGGCGTCGACCACCTGCACGCGGGGACCATCGTCGGGAAGCTCGAAGGCGATCCGCTCGCCACCCTCGGCTACTACGACATCCTGCGCGAGCGCTACGTGGCCGCCGATCCGAGCCGGGGCGTCTACTTCGACCAGCCCTGGGGATCGCTGCCTGGTGTGATGGCGGTCGCGTCGGGCGGGATCCATGCCGGCCAGATGCACGAGCTGGTCCACCACCTCGGTGACGACACGGTCCTGCAGTTTGGTGGCGGCACGATCGGCCACCCGATGGGCGTGGCCGCCGGCGCCACCGCCAACCGCGTCGGCGTCGAAGCGATGGTCAAGGCCCGCAACGAGGGCCACGACCTGTTGGCCGAGGGCCCCGATCTGCTCAAGCAGGCCGCCAAGCACTCGCCGGAGCTGCAAGCTGCCCTCGACACGTGGGGCAGCGTCGAGTTCGCCTTCGAGTCCACCGACGCGCCCGACGTGGTCGCGGCATCATGACCGCCACCCAGATGACCCAGGGCGCCTTCTCCTACCTTCCAGCCCTCACCGACGAGGAGATCACCGTGCAGGTCGACCGGGGGATCCGGCTCGGTTGGACCTTGGCCATCGAGCAGACGGATGCTCCCGCCCCGCGCAACCACGACTGGGAGATGTTCGGGCTCCCGCAGTTCGACGACCTCGACGCCGATGCGATCGTGCAGGAGGTCAACCGCTCCCGCCAGGAGGCCCTGGCCGAGGCGTACCGACGCCATGCCGGGGCCGTCTTCGCGCTGGCCAAGCGGCTCCTCATCGACAAGGCGCTGGCCGAGGAGATCGTGCAGGAGGTGTTCCTGCGGATCTGGAACCAGCCCGAGAAGTTCGACCGGGAGCGCGGCAGCCTCCGCTCGTACCTCCTGGCCCAGTGCCACGGCCGCTCCGTCGACCTCCTCCGATCGGAGACCTCGCGCCGGCGGCGCGAAGAGCGCGACGCCCGACGCACGGCCAAGCACGGGTACGACCTCGAGCACGAGGTGGTCGACCGCTCGGTGGCCGAGCGGGTGAAGGAGGCGCTGGGCACGCTGCCCGACATCGAGCGGGAGGCGATCGCCCTCGCGTACTTCGGAGGACACACCTACCGGGAGGTGGCTGAGCTGCTCGACCAACCCGAAGGCACGGTCAAGAGCCGCATCCGCACGGGGCTCAAGCGCCTCCGCACCGAGCTGGTGGGCGCGGGCGTCGGAGGCGACCGGTGACCCCGCTCGTGGTGGGCGAGCAGGTCCCACACCCGACTTCGGTTGCCGCCCTCGACACCTGGGGGTCCGTCGAGTTCGCGTTCGAGTCCACCGATTCGCCCGACGTGGTCGTCGCGTCATGACCGCCACCCAGATGACCCAGGGCGCCTTCTCCTACCTTCCAGCCCTCACCGACGAGGAGATCTCGATGCAGGTCGAGCGGGCGATCGGGCTCGGCTGGACGCTGGCCATCGAGCACACGGATGCTCCCGCCCCGCGCAACCACTACTGGGCGATGTTCGGGCTGCCGCACTTCGACGACCTCGACGCGGCCACGATCATGGCGGAGGTCAACCGGTGCCGGGCCGAGTTCCCCGACCACTTCGTCAAGGTCAACGCCCTCGATCCCACCGTCGGGCGCCAGACCATCGCCCTGAGCTTCATCGTGCAGCGGCCGGGCGATCGTGCCTGAGAAGGCGATGGCGATCGAACGTGCCCAGGATGTGGGGTCGAACGGCGCCATCCGACCCGTGATGCTGGCCATCGCCGGCGACAGCGCCACCGGCAAGTCGACGCTCACCCGCGGGTTGGTGGAGGCGCTCGGCCCCGACCGCATCACCGCGATCTGTTCGGACGACTACCACTGCTACGACCGCGCGGAGCGGAAGTCGCTCACGGTCACCCCGTTGCACCCGGACGGGAACTTCCTCGGCATCCTCGAACAGCACCTCCAGCTGCTGTCCCGCGGCGAACCCATCCTCAAGCCCGTCTACGACCACCGCGACGGCACGCTGGTCCGCCCGCGCCTCGTGGAGCCTCGCCCGTACGTCATCGTCGAGGGTCTGCACCCGCTGCACACGAAGCTGATGCGGGCGTGCTTCGACGTCACCGTGTTCATGGATCCGCCCGAGCCGCTGCGGCACAAGTGGAAGATCGCTCGAGACACCGCCCAGCGCGGCTACACAGTGGACGAGGTGCTGGCCGACCTCATCCGGCGCGAAGACGACTCGGAGGCGTTCATCCGACCCCAGCGCGCCCAAGCGGACATCGTCGTGCGGTTCGCACCGATCCCCGAGCGCGGCGAGACGCTGGATGATCCCCTCAGCGCGCTCCTCCTCCTCCGGCCCACCATCGCCCACCCGGACCTGCGCAACGTGATCACCGACGACGTGCGCTCGGCCCTCCACCTCAAGCTCATCCGTGACGACGACGGCAAGCCAGTGGATGCCCTCCACATCCACGCCTACGGCGACCGGCGCCTCACGGCCGACGTCGAGCAGACCATCTGGGGCTGCCTCGACGTTCCCGAGCACCTCCCCCCGGTGCTCGGGATGTTCGAAGACGGCCGCCGCGAGGAGCCGATGGCCCTGACCCAGCTCATCATCCTGTACCACCTGCTCGCCGTGCGCAGCGGCCGTCGCCCGATGGCGACCGCGGCTCCGTGACCCGCGTCGCGATCAACGGGTTCGGTCGCATCGGCCGCATGTTCCTTCGGGCGGCCATCGAGCGGAGTGCACCGTTCGACGTGGTGGCCGTCAACGACGTCAACGACCCCGACATGCTCGCCTACCTGCTCGAGTTCGACACCGTGCACGGCCGCCTGCCTACCTCGGTGCTGGGCAACGACGAGCTGCTCACGGTCGGGGCGCTGGAGCTGGCGCTGTGGCGCGAGCGCGATCCGGCGGACCTGCCCTGGGCCGACCTCGACATCGATGTCGTGATCGAGTCGTCCGGGTCGTTCACCGTGCGCCACGAGGCCGAGCGCCATGTGAAGGCGGGGGCCAGGCGGGTGGTCATCTCCGCGCCGGCGACCGGGGCCGACCTCACGCTCTGCATCGGCGTGAACGATGCGATGTACGACGGGGACCGCCACGTGGTGATCTCGAACGCCTCTTGCACCACGAACTGTCTGGCCCCGATGATCGACGTCCTCCACCGGGCGTTCGGCATGCAGTCGGCGTTCATGACGACCGTGCACGCATACACCAACGACCAGAACCTCCTCGACCTGCCCCATCGCGGCCACACCCGCGACCTGCGCCGGGCGCGGGCCGCCGCTCAGAACATCGTCCCGTCGACCACGGGCGCGGCGCGGGCCATCGACGAGGTCATCCCCGAGCTGGCGGGCCGCGTCGATGGGGTGGCCCTGCGCGTCCCGGTGGCCGACGCGTCGATCGTCGACCTCGTGTGCGACCTGGAGCGGCGACCACGGGCGGACGACATCAACGCAGCCTTCGCAGAGGCGGCCGCCAGCGGCCGGTACCGCGGCGTGCTCGATGTGACGGAGCGACCGCTGGTGAGCTCGGACATCGTCGGCAGCCCGCGGTCGTGCACGTTCTCGGTGCCCGACACGATGGTGCAAGGGCGTCACAGCAAGGTGTTCGGTTGGTACGACAACGAGTGGGGCTACGCCAACCGCCTCGTGGACGCGGTCGAGCTGGTCGGCACCTGACACGGGCGCGCCGTCCGCTCATCACGCGGCGTGGGTACGCTCCCTGACCTGCCCCGTGCTCGGGGTCGGAGGGGAGCGACATGACCGATCGTCGTGACGAGGTGATCCTGGGCGAGGTCGCCTTTGATCTCGCCGTCGCGGCGCTCGCTCTGGCGCGGCGGTTCGCGGCCGGCGGCACCTTGTGGTGCTGGTCGCCGGGCGAACGGCAGCACGCGCAGCACGTGGCGGTGGAGTTCGTGCATCCGGTCATCGTCGGCACGCGGGCCCTTCCCGCGGTCGCGCTGGTGGACGATGACGCCGTGTCCGTGCTCCGCCCGATGGCCCGAGCCGGTGACGTGCTGCTGCTCGTCGCCGACGGCGACGAGCCCGTCGGGCCGGTGCTACGGCGCGCGGAGGCGTGGGGCCTCACCACCATCCAGCTCGGGGTCGGGCCCCGCCCGCTGGAGCGACTGGCGCACCACCTGCTCTGGCTCAGCGACGATCCCGCCGCTCGCCACGACGGCCGTCTCGTCCTCGGCTACCACGTGCTGTGGGAGCTCACCCACGTGTGCTTCGAGCACCCCGGGCTCCTGGCGGCCACGGAAGACGACGACACGGTGTGCGTCACCTGCTCGGACGAGGGCCGGCTCGGCGAGGTGGTCGCGAGCGAGGCGGACGACGCCACCGTGCGCACGGCGGCCGGGGTGGAGAGCGTCAGCACGCTGATGGTCGGACCCGTCCAGCCGGGTGACCTCGTGCTCGTGCACGCCGGCACCGCCATCTCGGTGGTGGAGCCATGACCGACTTCCTCTACCCGTTCATCGAAGGCGATGAGCGCGGGGCCGGCCCTCTCCTCGAGGACCTGGCTCGCTCGGCCGAGGGAAAGGCCAGCACCAGCGCGGCGCTGCGGAGCACGACCCTGACCGCACTCGACGCCGAGCTGGAAGCGGCCGCCGCCGCCATGGCGGGTCGGTTCGCGGCGGGTGGGCGACTCTTCGCCTTCGGCAACGGAGGCAGCTCCACCGACGCGGCCGGTGTGGTGGCGCTGTTCACTCGCCCGCTCACCGGACGACCGCTGCCGGCTCGCTCGTTGGTGGCCGACCACGCCGTCCTGACGGCGCTGGCCAACGACGTTGGCTACGAGCTCGTGTTCTCGCGCCAGCTCATCTCGACGGCCGGCCCGGCGGACATCGCGCTGGGCCTGTCGACGAGTGGCAGCTCGGCCAACCTGCTGCGCGCGTTCTCCGAAGCGCGTCGGCTGGGCCTGCTCAGCATCGGCGTCGCCGGTTACGACGGCGGCACCATGGCCAGCGCCGACACCATCGACCATTGCCTCGTGGTGCGCTCGGATAGCGTCCACCGGATCCAGGAGACCCAGAGCGCCGTTGTGTTCGACCTCTGGGAGCGCGTCCAGCGCCTCCTCCCTGAACGGGGTGCCGATGCCCGCTGAGACCCGCGAAGCCGCCGTGCTCGAGCGCATCGAGGCCTTCCGCCGTCGCCGGCCCCGCCTCACCGACGAGATCGTCACGCTGGCCCACGGCGCGGGCGGCAAGTCATCAGCCGCGCTCATCGACGCGGTGTTCCTCGAGGCCTTCAGCAACGACGCGCTCGGCTCCGCTGGCGGACGCCGCCCGCCTCGACCTCCCCGGTGGCGACCGGCTGTCGTTCAGCACCGACTCCTTCGTCGTGCGGCCGCGGTTCTTCCCGGGCGGGTCCATCGGGCACCTCGCCGTGCACGGCACCGTCAACGACGTCGCCATGCTCGGCGCCACGCCCCGGTGGCTGTCTGCCGCGTTCGTGATCGAGGAGGGGTTCGCCGTCACGGAGCTGCGGGACATCGTGGCCGACATGGCGGAGGCCGCCCGCGGGGCGAACGTGGCCATCGTCGCCGGCGACACCAAGGTGGTCGATCGGGGGGCGGCGGACGGCCTCTACATCACGACCGCGGGGGTCGGGGTGCTGCCCGAGGGACGCGCGCTCGGACCGGAGCTGGTGCAGCCCGGCGACCTGGTGCTGGTGTCGGGCACCATCGCCGACCACGGCATGGCCGTCATGCTGGCGCGCGGCGACCTGGCGCTCGAGGCCGACATCCGATCGGACACCGCGCCGCTCGGCGACCTCATGGAGACCCTCCTCCAGGCGGCGCCGTCGACGCGGTGGCTGCGCGACCCCACCCGCGGCGGGCTCGGGACGGTCTGCAACGAGCTGGCCAAGGCCACCAACCTCGCGGTCGTGCTCGACGAGGCCCTCCTCCCCATCGATCCGGCGGTCAACGCCGCCTGCGACCTGCTCGGCATCGATCCCCTCTACGTGGCGAACGAGGGGAAGCTGGTAGCGGTCGTCGCACCTGACGAGGCCGACGCGGCGCTGGCGGCGCTGCGCGGGCACCCCGTGGGCGCCGGCGCCGCCGTGATCGGGGAGATCAACGCCGACCCAGAGGGCATCGTGGTGCTCCTCACGACCTTCGGCGGCACGCGCATCGTCGACATGCTCGTCGGTGACCCGCTCCCGCGGATCTGCTGACCGCGGTGGCTGACGCGGCCTCCGTACGCCACCGGATCCGGGTGACGGGCACGGTGCAGGGCGTCGGCTTCCGGCCCTTCGTGTACCGCCATGCCGTCCGGCTGGGGCTCCGGGGCTGGGTGCAGAACGACAGCGAGGGGGTGCTCCTCGAGGTCGAGGGATCCGAGCCGGACGTGCTCGAGCTCGCTCGCCTGCTGGTCGACGAACCGCCGCCGCTCGCGCGCGTGGGACAGGTGCGAGCCGCCGAGATCGCGGTGGCCGGGGACCTGGCCTTCGCCATCGTCGAGAGCGGCGCGTCGGGGTCCGCATCGGCACCGGTGAGCATCGACACCGCGACGTGTGCGGCGTGCCTGGCGGAGGTGGACGATCCGGCTGACCGGCGGCACCGCTACCCGTTCACGAACTGCACCGACTGCGGGCCGCGGTACACGATCGTGCGGTCGGTGCCGTACGACCGTCCGGCCACCACGATGGCCGGCTTCACGATGTGCGCCGCCTGCCAGGCGGAGTACGACGACCCGACCGATCGCCGCTTCCACGCCCAGCCGAACGCCTGCCCGGCGTGCGGGCCGCACCTGCACTGGGCCCCGAGAGTCGGCGACGAGACCGCCGATGGCGATGCCGCCCTGGGGGCCGCCATCGCCGCGTTGCGCGCCGGTCGGATCGTGGCCGTGAAGGGGATCGGCGGCTTCCACCTGGCCGTCGACGCCACCGACGACGAGGCGGTCGCCGAGCTGCGGCGCCGGAAGGCTCGGGACGACAAGCCATTCGCCGTGATGGTCGCCGATCTCGCCGTCGCGCGCGAGCTGTGCGCGCTCACCGATGCCGCCGAGGGGATGCTCACCTCCGCGGGCCGCCCCATCGTGCTGGCCCCTCGGCGCCCCGAGGCGTCCTTGGCGGCGGGCGTGGCCCCGGGGCTCGCGGAGCTGGGCGTGCTGCTGCCGTACTCGGCGCTCCACCACCTCCTGCTCGCCGGCGTCGCTCGCCCCCTCGTGATGACCAGCGGCAACCTCAGCGACGAGCCGATCGCCCATGAGGACCACGACGCACGGGCGCGGCTCGCCTCCCTGGTGGACGGCGTCCTCGGGCACGACCGCGCGATCCACATCCGCTGCGACGACTCGGTCGTGCGAGCGACCTCGAACGGACGCACGCAGGTGCTGCGTCGATCGCGCGGGCTGGCCCCCGAGCCGCTGGCCCTGGTGGTGCCGGCCGCCGTCCCGATCCTTGCGGTGGGCGCCGAGCTCAAGAGCACCGTGGCGCTCACCGTCGGTTCGGACGTGGTGGCGAGCCACCACATCGGCGACCTCGAGCACCTGGCGACCTACCGCTCGTTCCTGCAGGCCATCGATCACCTGCGCGCGCTCTACGAGGTGACCCCGGCCGTGGTGGCCCACGACCTGCACCCCGAGTACCTGTCCACCAAGCTGGCCGCCGACCTCGACCTGCCGTCGGTCGGCGTCCAGCACCACCACGCCCACATCGCCTCGTGCCTGACGGAGCACGGCCGCTCCCACGCCGTGCTGGGGCTGGCGTTCGACGGGCTCGGCTTCGGCGCCGACGGCACCCTCTGGGGCGGGGAGCTCCTCGTCGCGGACCTGCGGACCTTCGCCCGGGTCGGTCACCTGGCGCCGATCTCGATGCCAGGCGGTGGCGCGGCCATCCGCGAGCCCTGGCGGATGGGGGTCGCCTGGGCGCACCGGGCGGGGGTCGAGGATCCGTTCGACGATGCGCGACGAGCGGCCGTGCTCGACCTGGTCGCGCGGGAGCAGGGACCGGTCACCACCAGCATGGGACGGTTGTTCGACGCCGTCGCCGCCCTGCTGGGGATGCGGACGATCGTCAGCTACGAAGCGCAGGCCGCCATCGAGCTGGAGGCGCTGGCCCGGTCGGTGCCGCGGGCCGAGGCGCCCCGGTACGACGTCGGCATCGAGCGCGACGACGCGGGGCTGTTGGTGATCGACCCGAGGCCGCTCGTCGCCGCGCTCGTCGACGGCCGCCGACGAGGGGTCGCGCCCGCGGTGCTGGCGGCCGGCTTCCACGAGTCGATCGGCCTGGCGGCGGCCGACGCGGCCATCGGGCTGGCGACGAGCCACGACCTGTCCACCGTCGCCCTCAGCGGTGGGGTGTTCCAGAACCCGAGGCTGAGCGAGGTCGTCGGAGCCGCGCTCGACGGCCGCCGGCCTCGAGGTGCTCGAGCACCGGATCGTCCCGCCGAACGACGGCGGCATCAGCATCGGCCAGGCGGCGGTGGCCGCCGCGCGACAGGCACCGGGCTAGCTACCGGAACCCGGGCATCGCTCCGCGTCCCATGCCCCAGGTGACGCCACCCAGCCGGCCCTCCTCCAGCTCCTCCGGCGGGCGGAGCTGGAAGTCGCGCGCGAGCATCGGCTCGACGTCGTGACCGTCCTGCATCGCCAGGCACGGGGCGAGGAACGGACAGCTCGGACAGTCAGGCCCAGGGGTGGGGTACACGGCCAGGTGGGGATCCACCATCTCGGCGGCCTCCAACGCCAGCTGCGCACCGGCGTTGGCGATGGCCCCGCGGGACAACCGCAGGCGGGTGCGACGGAACCGCCCCTCGGGGGTCAGCTCGTTGTACAGGATCCCGTGCACGCGCGCGTCGAGGAACGTCGCCTCCCACGCCCATGCCGCCGTGACCGCGGCCGGATCCAGGCGGAGCACGTCGGGGTCGGTCCACGGGCCGAACCGGTGCACGAGCAGCCAGTGGGCGCGGTCGTCGTCGACGACGAGGGCGTTGGCGCGGCCCTGGTAGTGCACGGCGCGCCCATCTGGCGCCGCCAGGTCGCCGTCGCCTCCCGGGTCGGGGATCCGCGCGTCGAAGTCGAGCTCGACCCGCACGGGCTCGAACTCGTCGACCCCAGCCGCCCAGTCCACGTAGCGCTCGACGTAGTCGGCGGCCTCGCCGGCCGCCTGGAGCACCAGCGGGCGCACGATGGTCCGATCCCAGGCCCACATCCCGGGGAAGTAGTGCACCGCCAGCGCCTCCCGGGCCGGGTGGTCGCCAGCCGGCGTCGCCCCCACCGGCTCCAGCCCCCGCCGGACGCGCGCTCCGAGGTCCCAGGACCGCCGACAGCGCTTGTAGGCGGCTCGCTCGGTCGCCGTGATGGCGACGACTGCCATGCAGCGCACGGTACGCCTGGTCCACCGTGGCGGCACTAGGTGGGAAATGCACCCGTTTACGTGCCTGGCCGCGGGGGGCACATTGGGATGGCGCAGGGGGGCGCCCGCCCTCCTCGCGCGTGGAGGTCTGCCCGTGGCCGACGACACCGTGATCCACGTCCTCTGGATCAACGCCGGGTTGAGCTGTGACGGCGACTCCGTCGCGCTGACCGGCGCGACGCAGCCCAGCATCGAGGAGATCGCCCTCGGCGCCCTGCCGGGTCTTCCGCAGATCGCGGTCCACTGGCCGCTGATCGACTTCGAGTGCGGACCCAACGGTGGGGCGGACGACTTCCTGGAGTGGTTCTTCAAGGCCGATCGCGGCGAGCTCGAGCCCTTCGTCCTCATCGTCGAGGGGTCGATCCCCAACGAGGCGATCAAGAAGGAGGGGTACTGGTGCGGCTTCGGGAACAACCCCGACACCGACCAGCCGATGACCACGAGCGAGTGGCTCGACCGCCTGACGCCGAAGGCGCTCGCGGTGCTCGCGGTCGGCACGTGCGCCACCTACGGCGGCATCCACGCCATGGCCGGCAACCCCACCGGCGCCATGGGCGTGCCCGACTACCTCGGCTGGGACTGGAAGTCGAAGGCCGGCATCCCGATCGTGTGCGTCCCGGGGTGCCCCGTGCAGGGCGACAACCTCTCCGAGACGATCCTCTACCTGCTGTACATGGCCACGGGCCAGGCCCCGATGATCCCGCTCGATGACGCCCTGCGGCCGCAGTGGCTCTTCGGAGCGACGGTCCACGAGGGCTGCGACCGGGCCGGGTACTACGAGCAAGGTGACTTCGCGACCGAGTACGGCTCGCCGAAGTGCATCGTGAAGCTCGGGTGCTGGGGTCCGGTCGTGAACTGCAACGTCCCCAAGCGGGGCTGGATCAACGGCGTCGGGGGGTGCCCGAACGTCGGCGGGATCTGCATCGGCTGCACCATGCCGGGGTTCCCGGACAAGTTCATGCCGTTCATGGACGAACCACCGGGCGCGCGGGTGTCCACGAAGGCCAGCGGGCTCTACGGCTCGGCGGTCCGCGGCCTGCGCCGGATGACCAACAAGACCGTCAACCAGGAGCCGAAGTGGCGGACGAAGGGCAGCGAGCTGACCACCGGACACACGAAGACCTGGAGCTGACCCATGACCATGACCAACGCACGGCCGACCAAGACGCCGGATGCCAACGGCCTCGTCGACATGGCGTGGGACCCGATCACCCGCATCGTCGGGAGCCTCGGGATCTACACCAAGATCGACTTCGGCACGGGGAAGGTCGCCGAGTGCCAGAGCACATCGTCGATCTTCCGTGGCTACAGCATCTTCATGAAGGGCAAGGACCCGCGCGACGCCCACTTCATCACGAGCCGCATCTGCGGCATCTGCGGTGACAACCACGCCGTGTGCTCCTGCTACGCCCAGCAGATGGCCTACGGCGTGCGCCCGCCGAACCTGGGGGAGTGGATCGTCAACCTCGGCGAGGCCGCCGAGTACATGTTCGACCACAACATCTTCCAGGAGAACCTGGTCGGGGTCGACTACTGCGAGAAGATGATCGCCGAGACGAACCCCGGCGTCCTCGAGCTGGCCAACCGCACGGAGGCCCCGAGCGCGGAGGCCCACGGGTACAAGACGATCGGCGACATCATGCGGTCGCTCAACCCGTTCTCGGGCGAGTTCTACCGCGAGGCGCTGCAGGTCTCCCGCTACACGCGGGAGATGTTCTGCCTGATGGAGGGGCGCCACGTGCACCCCTCCACGCTCTACCCGGGCGGCGTGGGCACCACGGCCACCATCCAGCTCTTCACGGACTACATCACTCGCCTCATGCGCTACGTGGAGTTCATGAAGAAGGTCGTGCCGATGCACGACGACCTGTTCGACTTCATCTACGTCGCCATGCCCGGCTACGAGATGAACGGGTTCCGACGCACCCTGCTCGGCTGCTGGGGCGCCTTCCAGGACCCCGACGTCTGCAACTTCGAGTACAAGGACATGGCCGAGTGGGGCCGGGCCATGTACGTCACCCCAGGCGTCGTCGTCGACGGCAAGCTCGTCACCAACTCGCTCGTCGACATCAACCTCGGCATCCGGATCCTCCTCGGCTCGTCGTACTACGACGACTGGGAAGGCCAGGAGATGTTCGTCGAGAGGGACCCGCTCGGGAACCCGGTCGACCGACGCCACCCCTGGAACCAGCACACCAACCCGCACCCGCAGAAGCGCGACTTCTCCGACAAGTACAGCTGGGTCATGTCGCCCCGGTGGTTCGACGGCACGGACCACCTCGCGCTCGACACCGGCGGCGGCCCCATCGCCCGCCTGTGGTCCACGGCGCTGTCCGGCCTCGTCAACACCGACGAGCTCAAGGCCACCGGCCACAGCGTGCAGATCCACCTCCCGAAGACGGCGCTCAAGCCCGAGGTCACCTTCGAGTGGAAGATCCCCCAGTGGTCGAACACGATCGAGCGGAACCGGGCGCGCACGTACTTCCAGGCCTACGCGGCCGCCGCGGCGCTGCACTTCGCCCGCAAGTCGCTCGAGGAGATCCGTGCCGGCCACACGAAGACGTGGCAGGAGTTCAAGGTGCCGGACGAGGCCATCGGTTGTGGCTTCACCGAGGCGGTCCGCGGCGTGCTCTCGCACCACCTCGTGATCAAGAAGGGAAAGATCGCCAACTACCACCCGTACCCGCCCACGCCGTGGAACGCCAACCCCACCGACAGCTTCGGCACGCCCGGGCCCTACGAGGACGCGGTCATGAACACACCGATCTTCGAGGAGAACGGCCTCGACGACTTCAAGGGCATCGACATCATGCGAGCGGTCCGCAGCTTCGACCCCTGCCTGCCGTGTGGTGTGCACATGTACCTCGGCAAGGGGAAGGTGCTGCGCAAGGAGCACTCGCCCACGATGTTGCCTAGCGTCGAAGGCTGATCCCACCACCAGAAGAAGGAGGCGCGTGGCTCCACCCATCGACCTCCGAGTCGTCGGCGACCGCATCGAAGGGCTGCTCGGCCAGCTGGAGCACGACCTGGATGCGCGCGGTTGGGAACAGGTCCAGGACGTCGTCAGCCTCGTGACCGAGCTGTACGGGGGCGGGCTGGCCCGGATCCTCGAGCTGGCCGGCGAGGACTCGGCGTTGCGCGCACGCCTGGCCGACGACGACCTCGTCGCGTCGCTGCTCGTGCTGCACGACCTCCACCCGCTCGACCTCGACGCCCGCGTGCGGCGAGCGCTCGAGTCCGTACGCCCCTACCTGGGCTCCCACGGCGGCGACGTGGAGATCCTCGCCATCGACGGCGAGGAGGGCGTGGTCACCCTGCGGATGCTCGGCAGCTGCGACGGCTGCGCGTCGTCCTCGGTCACCCTCGAGCTCGCGGTGCAGGCCGCCATCGAGGAGGCGGCGCCCGAGATCACCCGCATCGACGTGGACGGCGGGGAGGTCGCCCAGACGGGTGGGGGGACGAGCACGCCGGTGTCCCTGGGCCGCAAGCCCGAGCACGCGGCACCGGCGATGGCCCCGATCTACGGGTTGCGGGCGCTGGCGCCGGGGCGCGTGGGTCCGCTCGAGATCGAGGGCGTGAAGCTGATCGTGTGCCGCGTCGGCACCCAGCTGTACGCCTACCGCAGCGCCTGTCCCACCTGCGACAGCATCCTCGACACCGCGTCGGTGGACGGACCCGTGCTGCGCTGCTCGGCGTGCCACGCCGCCTACGACCTGCCCCGAGCAGGGCGCAGCCTGGACGGCAACACCACCCACCTCGAGCCGCTCCCGCTCGTCGAGGACGGCGGCGAGGTCCGCATCGCGGTCACGGCGGCCCGATGACCGACCCGCTCGAGATCCTGCAGCGGATCCGCAAGGCGCCGGAGCGGCCTCGCCCGGGCGAGCGCTGCGACATGTGCGGGGAGGTCATCCCCGACGAGCACGAGCACGTCGTGAACGCCGAGTCACGCAACCTCATGTGCACGTGCCGCGGCTGCTGGCTGCTCTTCACGAGCAACGGCGCCGGCGGGGGCAAGTACCGAGCCGTCCCCGACCGCTACCTGTCGCTCGGCCTGTCGATCGCCCCCGGCGCGTGGGACGAGCTGCAGATCCCGGTGAGCGTGGCGTTCTTCTTCCGGAACTCCTTGCTGGGCTCCGTCGCCGCGTTCTACCCGAGCCCGGCCGGCGCCACCGAGTCCCTGCTCCCGTTGGACGCCTGGGATCGCCTCCTGGCGGACAACGAGGACCTGCACTCGATGGAGGCCGACGTCGAGGCCCTCATCGTGCGGCGCGACGACGCCCACGCCGATGCCTTCATCGTGCCGATCGACCAGTGCTACGAGCTGGTCGGTGAGCTGCGGAGGCTCTGGAAGGGCTTCGACGGCGGCAGCGAGGCCCGCGACGCCATGGACGCCTTCTTCGCCCGGCTGAAGGAGCGGGCCGCATGAGCGATCTCACGATCTCCGTGGTCTCGAGCGCCCCCGACCCGTACGCGGCCGTCCCGACGGTGCTGCTCCGCCTCCGCATCGAGACGCCCGAGGCCGAGCCCGTCCACGCCATGGTGCTCAAGGCCCAGATCCGGATCGAGCCCCAGCGCCGTCGCTACTCGCCCGAGGAGGAGCGCCGCCTCCTCGAGCTGTTCGGTGAGGCGCCGCAGTGGGGCGAATCGCTCAAGCCCTTCCTCTGGACCCACGTCACCACCACCGTCGCCGAGTTCACCGGTCACGTCGAGGTCGACCTCCCCGTGCCGTGCACCTACGACTTCGAGGTGGCGGCCGCCAAGTACCTGCACTCGATCGGGGACGGCGAGATCCCTATCGTGCTGCTCTTCAACGGCACGATGTTCAGCTACCGGGATGGCGGTCTGATCGTGCAGCCCATCGCGTGGAACGTCGAAGCGGAGCACCGCCTCCCCGCCAGCGTCTGGCGCGCCACGATGGATGCCTTCTTCCCGAACAGCGGGTGGATCCGCCTCCGGCGGGAGACGATCGACGCGCTGACGCGCTACAAGTCCGATCGCGCCCTCACCACCTGGGAGGACGCCTTCGAGCTCCTGCTCAAGGAGGCGGGGCCGTGAGCGCCGCCGATCCGTTCGAGCAGGCCCAGCGGGTGGCCGATGCCGTGCTGTGGGAGGGCTACGTCCTGTACCCGTACCGAGCGTCGGCCGCCAAGAACCAGGTGCGCTGGCAGTACGGCGTCCTCACGCCGAAGGCGTACAGCGAGGCGGACGGCTACGAGCGCTCGGCGATGCAGACCGAGTGCGTGCTCGAGTTCGGGCTCGAGGCCAGGGTCGACGTGAAGCTGCGCTACCTCCAGGTGCAGACCCGCACGGTGGAGGAGGTCGTCGCCGACGGGTTCAAGCCCGTAGCCGAGCTCGAGGTCGATGGGACGCTGTGGGCGAGCTGGGACGAGGCGGTCGAGCACGTCCTCGACATCACCGGCTTCGACCTGGCCCGCCCCGGGGCGCGCGAGGTGCCGATCACCCTCACGGGCGGCCGCGACGTCGAAGCGCTGGGCACCGCCGGCCGCGTCGTGCGCGAGCGGTGCTCTGTCGAGGCCGTCGTGCGCATCGAGTCCGAGCACAGCCCCGGCCCGTACCCGCTCACCATGCTTCGGGTGACGGTGGAGAACCTCACGGACTGGTCCGAGACCGACGTGCCCCGCGACGAGGCCATGCGCCGGTCCCTGGTGGCGGTCCACACCCTGCTCCACTCCGACGACGCCAGGTTCATCTCGCTCCTGGAGCCGCCCGAGTTCGCGCGGGCCGCGGTGGAGGCGTGCACGAACGACGGCACCTTCCCGGTGCTGATCGGCGATCCCGACGACCCCACCACGATGCTGTCCTCGCCGATCATCCTCTACGACCACCCCGCGGTGGCCGCCGAGAGCCCCGGGGACATGTGCGACGCCACCGAGATCGACGAGATCCTCGCGCTGCGGATCCTCACCCTCACCGACGACGAGAAGCGGCTGGCCCGGAGCACCGACCCGCGCGCGGCCGCCATCGTCGATCGCATCGAGGGCTTCTCACCGGAGGTGTTCGCCAGCCTGCACGGCGAGATGCGCTCGATGGGACCGCCGGCCGCCACCCAGGACGTGCTGCCGTGGTGGGAGCCCGCCGTCGACGCCGAGGTGAACCCGTGGGAGGACTCGATCCAGATCGCCGGCGTCACGGTCGCCAAAGGGTCGAAGGTGCGCCTGCAGCCGGGTGCGGCCGTGGGACGGCGCACGGATGCCCAGGACCTGTTCCTGGTGGGGCGGACGGCCACGGTGGAGGGCGTGTTCTTCGACGTCGACGGCGAGCAGCACGTCGCCGTGACCCTCGACGACGACCTGGCGGCGGACCTGCACCAAGAGAAGGGCCGCTTCCTGTACTTCCACCCCGACGAAGTCGAGCCGCTGCCATGACGACCGTGATCGCCGGCATCGGCAACATCTTCAACCGCGACGACGGCTTCGGCAGCGAGGTCGCCCAGCGGCTGCTCGGTCAGCCGGTGCCCGACGACGTCCGCGTCGAGGACTACGGGATCCGCGGCATGCACCTCGCCCTCGACCTCCTCGACGGCTGCGACCTCCTCGTGCTCATCGACGCCCTCGCTGGCGACGACCCCCCGGGCACGGTGAGCCTCCTCGAGCCGGACCCGAGCGGTGCGGGGGCCGAGCCCCTCGACGCGCATCGGATGGACCCGCAGTCGGTGCTGCACATGGTCGCCGAGCTGGGAGGGTCGATCGGGCGCGTGCTCGTGGTCGGGTGCCAGCCCGCCGACCTCGACGACGGGATCGGGCTCACACCGGCGGTGGCCGCTGCCGTCGACCCGGCCGTTCGCATGGTCGAGGACCTCATCGCTGAAAGGAACGCCTCATGCTCCGTCGCGTGATCGTGTTGCTCGGGTTCGCCGGCGCCATCGGTGTGATGGTGCGCGAGCTGGCCCCGGATGTCCGCCGCTACCTCAAGCTCAGGGAGATGTGAACCAATGGAAGCACTCGGAATGGTGTTCCTCGTCATCATCGCATTGCTGGTGCTGGTGGGCCTGATCGTGCTCGCGCTCAGCCTGCCGGACATCTCGCGCTACCGCCGCCTGCGCCGCATGTAGGCGACCGTCCCCGACCAAGGAGCCTGCCCATGTGCCTCGGCATCCCCGGTCAGCTCGTCGAGCTGTCCATCGAGAACGACCAGCTCGCGCGCGTCGACGTGGCCGGCGTCCGCCGCATGATCAACGTCGGGCTGCTGGAGGACGAGGTCCTCGAACCAGGCGACTGGGTGCTCATCCACGTCGGGTTCGCCATGTCGAAGATCGACGAGGCCGAGGCCGGCGTGGCGTTGGCCTCCCTGAAGCTCATGGGGTCAGGGCTCGACGACGAGATGGAGATGCTCCGGGGGACCGCGTCGTGAAGTTCGTCGACGAGTACCGCGACCCGGTGGCGGCCCGCCGCGTCCTCGCCACCATCCGCGAGCTGGCCGGCACAGAGCGGCACCACAAGTTCATGGAGGTGTGCGGGGGGCACACCCACACCATCTACCGCCACGGCATCGAGCACGTGCTCCCGCAGAACGTCGAGCTCGTGCACGGCCCCGGCTGCCCGGTGTGCGTCATCCCGATGGGCCGGATCGACGACGCCATCGCCGTGGCCGAGACCCCCAACGTCATCTTCACGAGCTTCGGCGACATGATGCGGGTGCCCGGGGGCAACGGCACGCTGCTGGAGGCCAAGGCACGGGGCGCCGACGTGCGGTTCGTGTACTCACCGCTCGACGCCCTGAAGATCGCCGTCGCCAACCCCGACCGGGACGTCGTGTTCTTCGCGGTCGGCTTCGAGACCACCGCGCCCTCCACCGCCGTGACGCTGCTGAAGGCCCGCGACGACCAGGTGCTCAACTTCAGCGTCTTCTCCAACCACGTCACGATCGTGCCGCCGATCAAGGCGATCCTCGACTCGCCCGACCTCCGCCTCGACGGCTTCCTCGGACCGGGTCACGTGTCCACGGTCGTCGGGAACCACCCGTACCGCTTCGTCACCCAGGAGTACGGCAAGCCACTGGTCACCGCGGGCTTCGAGCCGCTCGACATCCTCCAAGCCATCGCCATGCTCCTCACCCAGATCCGTGAGGGGCGCTGCGAGGTGGAGAACCAGTACACCCGCATCGTGCGCGACGAGGGCAACCCACGGGCGCTGCGCTACCTGGCCGAGGTGTTCGAGCTGCGTCCCCACTTCGAGTGGCGCGGCCTCGGCTTCATCGCCCAGAGCGCGCTGAAGCTCCGTGACGAGTTCGCGCCGTGGGACGCCGAGCTGCGCTACGCCGTCCCAGGGGTGCGGGTGGCGGATCCGAAGGCGTGCCAGTGCGGTGAGGTGCTCAAGGGCGTGATCAAGCCGTGGGAGTGCAAGGTGTTCGGCACCGCGTGCACGCCGGAGACGCCGATCGGCACGTGCATGGTGTCGTCCGAGGGCGCGTGTGCGGCCTACTACAACTTCGGCCGGCTCCATCGGGAGGCCGCCGTGACCCTGGGCCGGGCGTCCGCCTAGCCATGCACGAGCTCTCCCTGTGCCAGGCGATCCTCGAGCACGTCGAGGCGCGCTCGGAGGGTCGACCCGTGCGGCGGGTCGACGTGCGGATCGGCTACCTCCGCCAGGTCGTGCCCGACTCCCTCTTGTTCTCCTGGGAGATGCTCACGGAGCGCACCCCGCTGGCCGGTACCGAGCTCGTGGTCGAGCACATCCCCGCGGTGGTGCACTGCGCGAGGTGCGACGTGGACACCACGCTGGAGTGGCCCGTCCTGGCCTGCGCGTCGTGCGAGAGCCACGACGTGCAGCTGCGCAGCGGCGATGAGCTCCAGCTGGCGTGGATCGACGTCGCCGAGGAGGTGGGCTGATGGGCCGCTTCCACCGCCACGCCGACGGCACCGAGCACCACCACGACCACGACCACGAGCACGAACCTCGCGACGTGGGCGACCACAGCGGCTACGAGGACACCGGGGTGTCGCGAGTCGCGGTGCTCGAGTCCATCCTGTCGGAGAACGACCGCGTGGCCGACGCCAACTGGGACCAGCTCGTGGCCCACGGCGTGTGGGCCGTCAACGTGATGTCCTCACCCGGAGCCGGCAAGACGGCGCTCTTGAAGCGCACCCTCACGACGTTGGGCGCCGAGCTGCGCGTCGGCGTGATCGAGGGCGACATCGCCACCAGCCTCGACGCCGATGAGCTCGACGGCCTCGGCGCCGAGATCTCCCTGGTGAACACCAGCGCCGGCTTCGGTGGCGAGTGCCACCTCGATGCCGTCATGGTCCGCTCCGGCCTCAGCCGGCTCCGCCTCGACCGGATCGACCTGCTGCTGATCGAGAACGTCGGGAACCTCGTGTGCCCCGCCGAGTTCAACGTGGGGGAGCACCAGAAGGCGATGATCTACGCGATCACCGAGGGTGAGGAGAAGCCCCTCAAGTACCCGGTGATGTTCCGGGCGGCCGACGTCGTCGTGGTGAACAAGATCGACCTCCTCCCGCACCTCGACTTCGACCTCGACCTCTTCCTCGCCAACCTCAAGGACATCAACCCCGAGGCCACCGTCATCCACACCAGCGCGCGCACGGGCGAGGGCGTCGACGAGTGGTGCGCCTGGCTCCGAGGAGCGTGCGGCGCGTAGATCCCCGCCCGCTCGCGCGCCCAACATCTGCGAGCATGCACGACGTGACGAGCTCTGCCGGTCGCCACCAGCCTCCTGCGACGTTGCCTGCCGCCCTGGGGCTCCTCGACGCGATCATGAAGACGTCCGACGACGCCATCCTGAGCCTCGACGCCGCCGGGCGCGTCACGCGCTCGAACCTGGCGGCCGAGCGGCTCTTCGGGCACCCGCCGGACGGGATCCCGGGCCTCGTGTGCACTGATCTCTTCGCCCTGCACGTGCGCGGCGACGTGGCGGCCGCCTTGGACACCGTCATGGCCGGCCACCCCGTGCAGCACCTCGAGACCGAGATCCAGCGGGCGGACGGCATGCCGGTGCCGATCTCGTTGTCCTTGTCCCCGGTGTTCGACGGGCCGCGACATCCGGCCGCCGCGCTCATGGTCGGCCGCGACATCACCGAGCAGCGGGTGGCGCAGGCCAGCCTGGCCGAGATCGAGGCACGGGTGCGCGAGAGCGAGGCCCTCGCCAACGTCGGGAGCTGGCTGTGGGACCTGCGCACGAGCTCGGTGCAGTGGAGCGACGAGTTCCACCACATCCACGGCGTCGACCCGCTCGACTTCGACGGCACGCTCGACGCCCACCTCGCCATGGTGCACCCGGACGATCGCGACGCGGTGCGGGCCGGGATGGAGGAGTCCGTGCGGTCCAGCCGGGCCTTCGACCATGAGCACCGCATCGTCCGCGCCGACGGCGAGGAGCGCACGCTGCACGTGCGGGCTCAGCCGATGGCCGGTTCCGACGGTCTGGTGGTCGGACTGCGCGGCATCGGTCAGGACATCACCGACCGAGGCGCTCGCCCGTCCTAGCTCTCCTTGGCGAAGAGGTGCCGCACGCGGTCGACGAGGTCGCCGGTCTCCTCGCTCACCTCGCCGGTGCGGTCGACCATCGTGCCGAGCTCGCGGAGGGTGTGACCGAGGTGGGATCGGACGGCGGAGACGACGTCGGCGAACTCCTCGGACTCCCCGAGCCGCTTGAGCGAGCTGGCGACCTGGTCGAGGTCGCGGCTGCCCGCCTTCGCCCCCATGACGTAGCCGACGACGAGCGCGATGAACGCGATCATCCAGGGTCCTCCTCGAGGGTCGCTTCGACGTGGAGGTGCACTCGCACGTCGGGGTAGATGCGGAGCATGAGGACCGTCGGCGACGGCACGTCGAAGTCGCGGATGTCGAACACCTGCTCGCCCGTGACCACCAGCCGGTCGTCCGATGCCAGCTCGACGCTCACCGTGCCGTGGGCGGGCCGGGTGACGCCGTGGAACGTGAGCTCGCCGGTGAGGCTGTAGCGGCCGCCGGCACCGGTGGCCTCGCACTCGACGAGGTCGAGGACGGCCGTCGGGAACCGGCGCGCGTCGATGCGCCGGAGGAGCTCGGCGTCGTAGAGGCTGTTCCCGGACCGGAGGCCGTCGACGGCGAACTCGACCCTGGCCGACGGCGGCATGGCGGTGTCGACCGCGCCGTCGGACATCACCACGTCGACGTGGCCGGTGACACCCATCGCCCCGAAGCTGATCGGCCCGACCGTGGACCTGACGTCGATCAGGACGACCGACCGATCGGCTGACAGTCGGAACCGCCTGGGGACCGGCCGGGTCGGGTCACCCTCGGCGGGGGCGGTCATCTCGTGCGGCTCCGCCGCGAGGGACGCATCGTCATGGACATCGCTCCGGTCCGCCCCGACGGGCTTCAGGTGGCGCTGAGGGACCGAGGTGGGGGAGACCGGTGACCCTCCGGACCCCAGGGCCGCGGCCCAGCCGCCGTCGACCTCGGACAGGACGGAGTCGATGGTGCCCGTGGCCTGGTAGCGGCGGAGGACGCGGCGAGGAGATCCCGCTCGTCGCTGATCACGCTCATCCAGACGCCGAGCACCCGCTCACCGAGCGGGGTGACGCCGTACACGCGGCGCTCGTGGCCGGCCTTCGGCGACTCCGACCGCGACTCCACCAGCCCGTCCTTCTCGAGGTGCGCGAGGGCTCGGTAGACCGTGGGCCGATCGATCCTGCCGAAGTTCAGCGCCCGCATCTCCTTCTCGAGGCTGTAGCCGTGGCCGGGCTCCTCGGACAGCAGCAGCAGGATCGCCGGGAGGACGAACCGCCGCGGCGGAGCGAGCTCGAACCGCGAGGCTCGCTGCTCGTCGTGGCTCGTGGTCCGGATGGGCTGTTCCATCGTTCCCCCGACCGGGCACCGTACGACACGAGCGGTGGGGCTGCCATCAGTGCCAAACGCACTGATTTACATCGAGGAGGGGGTGGATTAGGCATAGGACGGTGCACTCGATCCGGAAGCTCGTCACCTCGGTTCTGGGCGCGCTGGCCGCCGGCCTGATCGTGAAGTCGCTCCCCGACGTCGCGCGGTACCTCAAGATCCGGGAGATGTAGCCGTCGGTGCCGCGCTACCGCATCGTGCCCGAGCGATCTCGGGTCTGGATCGATGCCCGGTCGACCCTGCACGCCATCCACTCCACCACCGATGGTCTGGAGGGCTACATCGACCTGGACACCGACGGCGGGGACACGGTGTCCCTCGCCACGCCCGCGGTGGGCAAGCTGTCGCTCCCCGTGGCCCGTCTGTCATCGGGGAACATCCTCGAGGACCGCGAGATGCACAAGCGCATCGACGCCAAGCGCTATCCGACGATCGACGGGATGCTCACCGACACCAAGCGGGTCGACGGCACCAACCGCTACGTCGTCTCCGGCGATCTGGCCTTCCGGGGGGTGTCGCGGGCGTGCCAGGACGAGATGAGCGTCGACGTGGTGGATGAGCGCACCATCCGCCTCGAGGGCCGATCGAGCTTCGACATCCGGGACTTCGGCATGGAGCCGCCCCGGATCCTGATGCTGAAGGTCGAGCCGGACGTCGAGGTCCGGGTCGAGATCATCGCGGAGCGCGACGGGGAGGCCGGGTGATCGGGGTGTTCGAGTCCACGGCCTTCGGAGCGGCCGTGGTGTTCGGGTTCCGACACGGGTTCGACTGGGATCACCTCGCGGCCCTGACCGACCTCACGGGCTCGCAGACGAGCTCCAAGCGGTCGCTGGTGCTGGCCACCCTCTACGCGCTCGGCCACGCCGTGATGGTCCTCGTCCTCGGCACCGTCGCGATCCTGTTCGCGGAGCAGGTGCCGGAGTCGGTCGACCTGGCGATGGAGCGCCTCGTCGGCGTGTCGCTGCTCGCGCTGGGCACCTGGCTCGTGTGGACCGCGCTTCGCACCCGCGGGGCTCCGCCGCTGCGGAGCCGCTGGATGCTCCTCATCGGGGCGGTACGTCGAGTCCTCGGGCGGGGAGCGGCGGCCGACGAGCCCATCGTCATCGAGCACTCGCACCCGCACGACCACGACCACCCCCTCCACGAGCACGAGCACGAACGCCTCCAGCCCGCCCTCCCGGACGGCCCGGCTGGGCGCGGCGGCGCGGACGTGGTGGTCCAGCACACCCACGTGCACCGCCACGTCGCCGTGGCGCCGCTCGACCCGTTCGTCCGCTACGGCACCTGGTCGTCCTTCGGCGTCGGTCTCCTCCACGGGGTGGGCGCCGAGACCCCCACCCAGGTGCTGGTCTTCGCGGCGGCGGCGAACGCCAGCGGCCGGCCGGCCAGCGTCGCCCTCCTCGGCTGCTTCGTGGTCGGCCTGCTCGCGTCCAACACCCTCGTCGCGGCGGCCAGCACCTTCGGCTTCAGCCGTGTGCTGCGCAACCGCGTGGTGGGGTTCGCGCTCGCCGCGGTCACCGCCGTCTTCAGCCTCGTGGTGGGATCGCTCCTCCTGTTCGGCGAAGGAGCGGTGCTGCCGACGATCCTCGGCGGGTAGGCGGCCTCAGGAGGGGTTCTGACGGGCCCTGAGGGTGCTCTGGCGGTAGGCGAGGAGCATGAGCTCGCCGTCGCTCCACGTGACCTCCTTGGGCACCATCGTGTTCTCGAGGGCCCGGCAGGCGCCGGTGGTCATGGCCAGGCTGAGCGGGTCCATCGACAGCAGCCGCTCGGCCAGGCCCCGGGCTGCCGCCGTCAGCTCGTCGTCCGGGTGGACGTGGTTCAGGAAGCCCCAGGCGGCCGCCTGAGCGCTCGTGAAGCGCTCGCAGGCCATGGCCACCTCCTTGGTGCGGGCAGGCCCCAGCTCCCGCATGAGGCGAGGCAGCGCCTGCCAGGTGAGGGGCAGGTCGAGCTCCACCTCCGGGATCGAGAACCAGGCCGATTCGGCGGCCAGTCGCAGGTCGCAGCACGCCAGGAGGACGACGCCGCCGCCCACCGCCAGGCCGTTGGCGACCCCGATGGTGACCTGCGGGAGCCGATCCAGCATCTCGCAGGTGCGGCCCCCGAGATGGGCGCGGGCGCGCCGGTCGAGGTCGTTGACCGGGGGCGTCGGACGGCGGTCGCCGAGCTCGGCGCCGGCCGAGAACGCCCGCCCGGCGCCGGTGAGGATCACCACCCGGACCTCGTGGTCGGTCTCGAGGGTGGCGCACAGGTCTTGGAGCTCGTCGTGCACCGCGATGCTGAGCGCGTTGAGCTTCTCGGGGCGGTCGAGGGTGACCGTGAGGAGCCCGTCGAGGTGCTGATCGCGCTCCACCCGGAGGTGGTCGTAGGTCGCCATCGGAGCAGTCTCCACCACCGCAGCCTGTGCATGTCCCTGTGACCAACTGGTGGAAAACCGCGCGTGATCTGGGGACAACGGAAAAGGTTGGTGGATAAGCCTGGGGATCTCGCGAAACCGGTTGACGGGTGGTTGTCAGAGGTCCAACATCGCCTTCACCGCAGCGGAACGGAGCGGAGCGAGAGCGAGAAGTACCCGGAAGCCTCGGCTGATGGAGAACCCTCGGGACAGCACCGACACCAACGCAGCGGGAGGACGAGTAGACCACCGTCCGCACGGCTCGGGAGGCGCAAGCCGAACGGGTCGAGCGGCCCGCCAGGTGGTGGGGGGAACCCCAAGAACCAGCGGGTGCGGTACCGGATCGCTTCGGCGAGAAGGCACCAAAACGGGCATCGCCCGCCAGAGCTTCGGCTCCGACGGGCGATGTAGGTGATCAACGCCAGGCTAACGCCGGGCAACGATCGCTTGGTGGATGCTCGGCCGACTGGTGGCCCCGGCGCCGCCGACCAGCTTCGGCTGGGAGGCGCCCGGGGTCACCCCCGTTTTGGGCCCGGGTCGCCGGTCCGACGGGCGCCGTGCCGGTAGCGTCGCCTCCGATGACGGAACCTGGGGGCAGCGGGGCCAACGCCACCAGCGACGCGCTGGCGGGCACGGAGTGGCAGATCCTCGCCATCGACGGCCAGCCCGTCGCGCCGGCGGGGGACCCGCTGCTGATCTCGTTCGGCCACGACGGCCGGGTGTCGGGCAGCACCGGCGTCAACCAGCTGACCGCCAGCTACAGCCTCACCGCCGAGTACCTCACCTTCGGGCCGCTCGCCACCACCCGCCGGGCCGGACCCCCCGAGCTCATGGAGCAGGAGCACCGGGTGGTCGCCTCGCTGGCGGGGATGTGCCAGTTCCGCCTCGACGCTCGCAGCCTGTCGATCGAGGGGCCCCTCGGGCGGGTGGAGCTGGCCAACCTCCACCCCCCGGCCGAGCCGCCGTCGTCGCTCGCACCTGACCTGCCGGTCGAGGACGCCTAGCCCTCGTGACGGCGGTGGGGGGTGACGACCCGCGCGTGTGGCGGCGCGAGGCGCGTGCGTTCTTCGAGCTGTTCGCCGTGTGCGGCCTCGCCATCACCCAGCCGCTGCTGGACCTGTTCGGGCGCGGCGTGGAGCAGTTCGCCCTGCGCGGGGCGTCCCCGCCGCAGATCGTCCTGTTCGCGGCCGCCGTCACGGTGCTCCCGGCGGCCGGGCTGTGGCTGGGGGAGGCGGCGGTGGGGCTGGTCAGCCAGCCGGCGCGCCGGTGGGTCCACCTCGCCGTGCTCGTCGTCCTCGTGGCCGCCGTCGTCGTGCAAGCCGCGCGCCCGCTGGTGACGGGACCGGCGCTGGCGCTGGTGGCGGTGGCGGCCGGTGCCGTGGCCGCGGTGGGGTACCGCCGGGCGCCGGTCGTGCGGCTCTGGTTGGCGTTCGCGGCGGCCGGCCCGCTCCTGTTCCTCGGGTTCTTCCTCGTGGGGTCGCCGACCGCTGACCTCCTCAACGATGACACGGAGGCGAGCGACGTCGACATCGGATCTCCGGCCCCGGTCGTGATGGTCGTGCTCGACGAGCTGCCCCTCGAGTCCTTGCTCCGCACCGACGGGACGATCGACGCCGAGCTGTTCCCCAACCTGGCCCGGCTGGCGGGGGACTCGCACTGGTTCCGCAACACCACGACCGTCACGTCCACCACCTGGCACGCCGTCCCGGCGATCCTCACGGGCCAGCTCCCGGAGGACCACGGCGGGCCGGTGGCGGCCTCGCACCCCGACAACCTCTTCACCCTCCTGGGCGGCCGCTACGAGATGCGGGTCACGGAGACGATCTCCCGCATGTGCCCCGCCGCGATCTGCTCGCCCACGGCGGCGTCCACCGACGTGTGGCGGGGGCTCGCCGGCGATGCCCTGCGGGTGATGCGCTCCCGCCTCTCCCTCACCCGGGGGGCGGACGATCCCGTCACGGGCTTCGCCGACCTCTCGGCGCCCGAGGCAGCGGACGAGCCGGTGTTCGCCGATCTCGACATCAGCCAGCCCGACCGGTTCCGGGCGCTGATCGACGGCCTGGACGGCGACGACCTCGCCCTGCACTACCTGCACATCCTCCTGCCGCACGTGCCCTACCGCTACCTGCCGTCCGGCAACGTGTACGACGGCCCGATCCCGGACCTCGGTCGGATCGTCGAGCTCGACCAGTGGGGCGACGAGGCGTGGCCGGTCACGCTCGGTCGCCAGCGGCACCTCCTGCAGCTGGGCTACGTCGACCGCCTGATCGGGGTGCTGCTCGACGAGCTCGACGCCAAGGGGCTCTACGACGATGCGCTGGTCGTCCTGACCGCCGACCACGGGATCTCGTTCCAGCCGGGTGGGGCCATCCGGGCCATCGAGGGTCAGGTGCTCGACGAGCACAGCACGCCCGACATCCTGTGGGTCCCGCTGTTCGTGAAGGAGCCGGGGCAGACGGAGGGAGACACCAGCGACGCCAACGTGCTGTCGATCGACGTCCTCCCGACGATGGCCGACGTGCTCGACATCGACGTCCCGTTCCACGTCGACGGTCGGTCGGCGCTCGGACCACCCCGCCCCACGACCGACAAGCCGTACTACGGCAACAACGTGACCCCGCTCGGCGTGGCGGTGGCGGATCCGGTGACGATCGATGGGCCCACCGGGTGGGCGGCCGTCCTCGAGCGCTCCGTCGGCGCGTTCCTGACGGCCCTCGATGACCCCCGACGGATGTGGCGGATCGGGCCGTCCCCTGCGCTGGTGGGGGAGTCGGTCGACTCGGTGCCGGCGGGGCGGCTGGTGGCGGTGGACGCCGCCCTCCTCGCTCCCGACGCCTTCACGTCGGTGGCCGCGTCGGGCACCAAGCCCGCCCTCGTGCGGGGGCGCGTCGAGGGCATCGCGGCGGGCACGCCGCTGGTCATCGCGATCAACGGCGTGATCGCCGCCACCGGACCCGCCTACACGGAGGACGGGCAGGTCGTGTTCGCGGTCATGGTCGACGAGGCCAGCCTCCGCACCGGAGCCAACGACGTGCGCGTCTACGAGGTGCGGTGACCGACGCCCCCGAACAACGCCCGCGCCTCGCGCGCGAGGCGCGGGCGCTCTTCGAGCTCTTCGCGGTGTGCGGCCTCGCCATCACCCAGCCGCTGCTCGACCTCTTCGGCCGCGCGGTGGAGCAGTTCGCGCTGCGGGGGGCCTCGGCGGCGCAGATCGTCGTCTTCGCGCTCGGCGTCACGACGCTCCCCGCCCTCGGCCTCTGGATGGCGGAGCTGGTCAGCTCGCTCGCGGGCGCCCGCGCTCGGCGGGCTGTCCACGTGGGGCTGCTCGGCGGTCTCACCGTCGTGGGACTGGTCCAAGCTGCTCGGCCGATCGTCACCGGACCCCCGCTGTTCGTGCTCGGCCTCGGGGTCGGTGGTCTGGCGATCGTCGGCTACCTGCGCGTGGCCGCGGTGCGGCTGTGGCTGAGCTTCGCGGCCGTCGCCCCGATCGGGTTCCTCGCCCTCTTCCTGGTGGCCTCGCCCACCGCTGACCTGCTGCACGACCGCGCCCGCCCGCGCCGGTGGAGGTCGCTGCGCCGGCGCCCGTGGTGATGCTGGTGCTCGACGAGCTCCCCTTGGAGTCCCTGGTCGACGCCGATGGCGCGCTCCAGGCGGGCCTCTTCCCGAACCTGGCCGCGCTGGCCGCCGACTCCCACTGGTTCCGCAACACGACCACGGTGGCGCCGGCCACGTGGCACGCGGTCCCGGCCATCCTCACGGGCAGGGTGCCCGAGGCCGGCACGAGCCCGGTGGCGGGGGACCACCCGGAGAACCTCTTCACGCTGCTGGGTGGCACCTACGAGATGCAGGTCACCGAGACGATCTCCCGCATGTGCCCGGCCAGCATCTGCGAACCGCGCGCCCAGAGCGGCGGCGTGTGGCGGGGCCTGGCTGGCGACGCGCTGCGGGTCATGCGCTCCCGCCTCTCGCTCCACCGGCGCGCCGACGACCCGGTGAGCGGGTTCGCCTCCCTCGAGGACGTGAACCCAGACGAGGGCGAGAAGGTGTTCGGCGACCTCGACGTCAGCCAGCCGGATCGGTTCCGCAACCTGATCGATGGCCTGGACGACGATCCACGATCGCTCCACTACCTCCACATCCTGCTGCCCCACGTGCCGTGGCGGTACCTCCCGTCCGGCGTCACCTACAACACGTCGAGCCCCGACATCGGCCGCAGCAGCATCGTGCTGGACACGTGGGCAGACAAGGTCTGGCCGACCACGCTCGCCCGGCAGCGGCACCTGCTGCAGCTGGCGTACGTCGACGACCTCATCGGCGTGCTCGTCGACGAGCTCCGGGCGCGCGGGATGTACGACGACGCCCTCATCGTGGTCACCGCCGACCACGGGATCTCGTTCGAGCAGGGCGCGCCGATCCGCTCGATCGAAGGGCAGCCGCTCACCGCCGCGTCGATCCCGGACGTCCTCTGGGTGCCGCTCTTCGTGAAGGAGCCGGGGCAGACGACGGGCGAGGTGAGCGACGCCAACGTGCTGAGCATCGACGTGCTCCCCACCATCGCCGACGTGCTCGGCGTGGAGCTCCCGTGGGCGGTGGACGGCCGCTCGGCGCTCGGACCGCCCCGCTCGAGCACGGACAAGCCGTTCTACGGGAGCGATGTCGAGCGCGGGGCGGTCCGCGTCCTCCCGGTCGTGACGGTCGACGGCCCCGCGGGGTGGGCCCGCGTGCTGGAGCGCTCGATCGAGGGCTTCGTGCCCTCAGGCGCGGCGCGGGACGACCTGTGGCGCATCGGCCCGTCCCCGGACCTCGTGGGGCAGGCCGTCGGCGAGGTCCTCGAGCGGCTGGAGGCCGTCGACGCCGAGCTGCTGAGCCCCGACCTCTACGACGACGTCCAGGGCGGCGGGGTGCTCCCGCTCCTCGTCCGCGGCCACATCGCCGGCGAGGCGTCGAACACACCCATCGCGGTGGCGGTGAACGGCGTCGTCGCCGCCACGGGGCTCACCTACGGCGACCTCGGTGGCGCGGCGTTCGCGCTGCTGATCGAGGACCACCGGCTGCACCCCGGTCGCAACGACGTGCAGCTGTACCGGATCCGCTGATCAGGTGGTGCGGAAGAGCGGCACGGCCAGCTCACCGAACGCGAAGGGCTCGGCCGGGCGGAGCGGGAGGCACTGGAAGCACGTGCCCGTGAGCCCGGAGCGCAGGGCGGTGACGACGCCCTCGGCGATCTGGCTCGGCGGGATGATCGGCACGCCGGCGCTCTCCATCAGGGCCTTGCCCTCGGCCCCGAGCATCGCGGTGTCGACCACGCCAGGGCAGACCGCGTTCACGCCGATGCCGTGGACGTCGAGCTGCGGGTCGAGCGCCCGTACCAGGCCCACGACCGCGTGCTTCGACATCGTGTACACCGGATCGGGCGACCAGCCGATCAGGCCGGCCACCGAGGCCGTGGCGACGATGCCGCCCCCCGACGGGGCCATGGCCGGCACCACCGCGCGGACGCCGTTCAGCACGCCGCGCACGTTGACGCCGATGACCCTGTCGATCTGCTGGTCGGTGAGGGCTCGCACGTCCCCTTCGCCGGTCATGACGCCGGCGTTGAGGTGGGCGATGTCGAGAGAGCCCTCGGTCGCCTGGATCCCCGCGACCGCCGCCGCCCACGCGTCGGGGTCGGTCACGTCGAGGGCCACGAACCGGCCGCCGATGTCGGCCGCCACCTTCTCGCCCGCCTCGACCTGCACGTCGGCGACCACGACCGTGGCACCTTCGGCCGCCAACCGCGTCGCGGTGGCAGCGCCGATGCCCGACGCGCCACCGGTGACGAGCGCGACGGCGCCGTGCAGGTCGGCGAAGGTGGGGCGCGTCACTGGTTGAGCTGGAAGGCCGAGGTGGCGTCGCCCTGGGCGGAGGACTCGGCGAGCTTGTCGAGCCACTCCTTCCCTTCCTTGCTTCCCGACGCGTCGACCATCTTCCGTGGCATGGCCGGGAAGTGGTAGCCGTCGGGCAGCTCGGGCGCGGTGCGCTCCTTGCGAGCCATGGCCGCCTCGATGATCGGCTCCATCCGCTTCGCCTTGGCGGCCACGTGGGCGGCGTCGCGCTCCTTGAACTCGGGGAGCACCTCCTTGCCGAACAGCTCGATGGCCTCGCAGATGTCCTCGTGGCGGTTCTTGCCGGCCTGCATCACGAAGATGAGCTGGTCGACACCGGCGCCTTCGAACCGCGACAGGTACTCGCGGATCTGTTCGGGGGTGCCGGTGGCCCCGCGGAGCCCGGTGGTGTCGCCGCTGGCGACCTTGGCACCGAGGCGCTCCTCGGCGAGGGCGGCCTGCACGTCGGGGGAGTAGCCCTGCTCGGCCCGCTTCTCGATGAACTCCTTCCACACGTCGGTGGTGCCCGGCACGTGGTCGCCGAAGATGTAGTAGTGGCCGAGGGAGTAGCCGAAGAAGTTGCCGCCCTCGAGGCCGCGCTCGATGGCGGCCTCCTCGGTGGGGGCGCACATCATCGGAGTGACGCAGGCCACGTTGGCGTTCACGAGCTCGCCGACGGGGACGCACTTCTCGGCCAGGGTCGCTTCGTAGTCGCCGACCCAGTGGACGGCCTCCTCGGGGTCGATGAAGGCGAACGTCAACGAGCCGATGCCCTTCTCGGCGGCGAGGAGGATCGTCTCCCGCCGGGAGCACGCCACCCACAGCGGTGGGTGCGGCTTCTGCACGGGCTTGGGCACGACGTTGCGCGGGGGCATCTTCACGAACCGGCCGTCGACGCCGGTGAACGGGGTCTCCGTCATGCACCGGATGGCGACCTCGAGGCCCTCGAGCCAGCCGTCGCGCTTGTAGAACGGGTCGATCTCGAACCCGGCCAGCTCGGCTTCGGACGACGACTCGCCCGAGCCGAACTCGACGCGGCCGTTCGACACGAGGTCGAGCATGGCGACGCGCTCCGCGGTGCGGGCGGGGTGGTTGTAGTCGGGGTGGGTCTGGATGATGCCGTGCCCGAGGCGGATGTCCTTGGTGCGCTGGCTGGCGGCGGCCAGGAACACCTCGGGGCGCTCGAGTGCGAGTACTCCTCGAGGAAGTGGTGCTCCACCTCCCACACGACGTCGAAGCCCAGCTTGTCGGCCAGCTCCACCTGCTCGAGGGCGTCCTGGATGAGCTTGAGCTCGCTGCCCTCGTCCCACGGGCGGGGGAGCTGGTGCTCGTAGAAGATCCCGAACTTCACGCGGCCGCCTCGGCGCCGGTGGCCAGCGAGTGGAACTCGGCGAGGATGTCGGCGCCCTGGTCGTGCTTCATGCACCAGTGCTCGACCTCGCCGAGGATGGCCTTGCGCGTCTGCACACGGCCCTCGCCGAGCGACTGGTCGAGGCCCCGCTGCCAGAGCGTGGCGATCATGTCGGCGCCCTTGTGCTTTCGGCCGCGGCTGCCGATCCAGGTGCGGTCGCGCATCTCGGTGAGCGCCGTCTCCAGGTAGCCCACGTGCGGCGTCTCGTCGGCGCGGATGAACGACACGAGGTCGGCGGCGCGCCCGTCGCCGGCCACGAGGTCGCGGTCGGACAGCCACTCCTCGGCCCACGCGAACGTGTGGAAGGCGGCGATCTCGATGAACAGCACCCGGATCATCAGGTTGGCGATGAGCTCGAGGTTGACGTCGATGTCGTCGGGGAGCGCGCGCTCGAGGTCGATGCCGCCGGGACCCGACCCGGGCTGGCCGAAGCCCATGCGGGCGAGCATGGCGTCGATGTCGATCTTGGCGGTCGGGTGACTCGAAGGCGATGTCCCGCGCGGCGAACCACATGTCCTTGTGGCCCGCCTCCTCCTCCCAGCCGGCTTCGTCACGACCGTGGGCTTCGAACAGGCCCTTGCCGAGGTGCTCGATGGCAGTGCCGCGGATGTCCTCGTCGAAGTGCTTCTGCATGTCACCCGGCTGCAGGAGACGGATGTTGGCGCCGTAGCCCTCGACCGTTCCGATGCGGGTGAGCGTGGCGATGAGCGGCTCCGGCACTCCGGCCTGGATCAGATGCCGGGCCTGGGCCACGTTGGGCACGTGGGCCGGCCACGTGTCGAGCGGCAGGTCGAGGACCGTGGTACCGAAGGTGGCGGCGTTCTGCGCCTGCCACGCCTCGATGGCCGGCACGCGGAACTTGGTGCGCGGGGACACGTACGACCCGTCGGCGTCGAAGCCGCCGTGGCAGCGCACCCCGCCCTCGATGAGCGGCTCGGCCATGGTGTGGTCGGCCAACAGCTCGGCTTCGGTGAAGGTGACCTGGTCGGTCGGCATGGCTTCCCCCTCGTGCGACGTTCGCCGCGACTGTATACTCGTCGGTGTACACCTGCAAGGACCGCTCGGATGGGAGGCTGGACGCATGGTGGAGACCCCCGCCCGCCGGTTGCTCCGACGGGAGGAGCGCCAGGCCTCGATCCTGCACGGGGCGGCCGCCGCCTTCGCCGGCACCGGGTTCGCCGCCACCTCGATGGAGGACGTGGCCGAGGCCTGTGGCGTCACCAAGCTGATCGTGTACCGGCACTTCGACTCCAAGGAGGAGCTGTACCGGGCCATCCTCCAGCGCGTCTTCGACCGGCAGGCGGAGGAGCTCGTGCGGGGTCTCGCCCATCCGGTCCCGCCGGGCGTCGGGGCGCGAACGCTCCTCACGGTCGCTCGCGAGGACGCGGCTGCCTTCACCCTCTTGTGGCGCCACGCTCCGCGCGAGCCGCAGTTCGCCACCTACGCCCACGAGCTGCGGTCGATGTCGGTCACGGCGGTGCGCGAGCTCATGCAGATCGCCAGCGACGACCCCACCTTCGATGCGTGGACGGCCGAGGTCGTGATCGGCTGGCTCGTCGAGGCCGTGCTGACGTGGCTCGAGGTGGGGGACGCCGAGCGCGACGACGAGGTCATCGCGTGGACCACCGAGGGGCTGCGGCGGATGCGGTCCGGGTGGGTCGACGCGGCGATCCCGTTCTCGCCGTAGCGAGATCGTTCAGGCGCGGTCGATGATCAGGTCGACGGCGGCCACGTCGCCGGCGTGCCGTCCGATCGTGAGCAGGTAGGTGCCGGGGACGATGGACCACGTGCGGGCCGCCGAGTCCCGCACGGCCAACCGGCTCCACGGGATGCGGAGCTCCACCGTCGTCTCACCGCCGGCAGGGATCTCCACGCGGGCGAAGGCGACGAGGCGGCGGGCGGGCCGGGTGTCGTCGGCCGGCCGCCCGGCGTAGACCTGGAGCACGTCGGTGCCGTCGCGCGCACCGGTGTTGCGGTGCACGGCGCGCACGACGAGGTCATCACCGTCGTCGTCGACGGTGGTCGGTCCGAGCTCCCACGACGTGTAGGAGAGGCCGAAGCCGAAGGGGAAGGCGGCGTCGTGCCGGTCGCGGGCCAGCCGCCAGTACCCGTGCCAGCCGTCGTAGGTGACGGCGTCGGCGTCGCGGTCGAACGTCGGGAGGTGGGCCGCGTCGCTCGGGATCGTGAACGGGAGCCGACCCGTGGCGTCGACGTGCCCGAGCAGCACGTCGGCCAGGGCGTGGCCGCCCTCCATGCCGGAGTACCAGACCTGCACGATGGCGGGCACCTGCTCGCGCCACGCCTCCGTCAGCACCGCGCTGCCGGCCACGATGGCGACGATCGTCCGCGGGTTGGCGGCGGCGACGGCGGCGATCAGCGCCTCGTCGGCGTCGTGCAGGGTGAGCCGGGCTCGGTCGCCGCCGATCGAGAAGCCCAGCGCGTCGCTCTCCGGGATCGTGCCCTCGGCCGGGATGTGGTCGTCGCGCGAAGCGAGCCTCGAACGCGTCGACCACATCGGGCTCGTCGGCGCCCGGGAGGAGGGCCTGCAGGTGCGACGTGCCGAACTCGCCGATGTACTCGCCCTCGTCGGCGCGGGTGTAGCCGACGACGACCACGGCGGTGTCGGCGGAGCCGGCGAGGGCGGCGGCCGCGTCGGTGTCGGCGCCGTCCTGGGAGACCACGTCGACTTCTGGCAGCGCCGCCCGCAGTCCGGCCAGATGGGTGACCACGTCCGGGGCGTAGACGTCGCTGCTGCCGCCGTCCCCGAGGTTGCGCGCATCGGCGAGGGCGCCGATCACCGCGAGGCGTCGGAGCCCGCTCGTGTCGAGGGGGAGGACCGGGCTGCCGTCGACGGGCTCGTTGCGGAGCAGCACGATCGCCTTGGTGGCGGCCTCGCGGGCGAGGGCGCGGTGGGCAGGGGATGCGATGACGTCCGGTGTGACGGGCGATCGATCGCGGTCGCTGTCGGTGGCGTGGCGGAGCATCGCCGTCACCGTGCGGGTCACGCACGCCCTGACGGCGGCGTCGGGAACGGTGCCCTCGGCGATGGCTTGGTCGAGGCCGGCGCGCCGGATCATGCGGGCCGGCATCTCGACGTCGAGGCCCGCGGTGACCGACGTGCCGGCGTCGCGCAGGCCGAAGATCCAGTCGCTGATGACGAAGCCCTCGAAGCCCCACTCGTCGCGGAGCACGTCGGTGAGGAGCGAGGGGCTCTCGCCGCACCACTCGCCGTTGACCGCGTTGTACGCGCTCATCACGCACGCCACCCCTTCGTCGACGACGCGCCGGAAGTGGGGCAGGTACACCTCGTGCAGCGCGCGGTCGTCGACGGTGACGTCGACTCGGAAGCGGGCGTTCTCCATCGAGTTGGCGGCGAAGTGCTTGACCGTCGCCATCACGTGGCGCTGCACCCCTCGGGTCAGCGCCGCGCCCATCTCGCCGAGGTGGTGGGGGTCCTCGCCGTAGGTCTCCTGCGCCCGTCCCCACGCCGGGTGGCGCAGGGCGTTCACGCAGACCCCGCCGTACAGGTCGGCGCCCACGGCCCGCAGCTCGCGCCCGATGGCATCGCCGATGCGCTCCTCGAGGTCGAGGTCCCACGTGGCGCCGCGGGCCATGGTGACGGGGAAGGCGGTGGCGTTGCCGACCACCACACCGCGCGGCCCGTCGCTGAAGGCGAACCCGGGGATGCCGAGGCGGTCGACGCGCGCGGCGAGGAACGGGCGGCGGTGGTAGCCACCGTGGCCGAGATCGGCCATCCCCGCCCAGAAGGGGATGTCACCGTCGAGGCACCACCGCCGCTCGTCGTCGGTCATGGCGTCGACGAGCGCCGCCGCCTCGTCCTCCGCCGGCGTCCCCGCTTGCACCGCGTCGACGGCGGCGTCCCATTCGGTCATCGACAGAGCATGGCCGATCGCGGTCACACTGGGGCGTGCCCGCCGATGCTGAGATCCCGGAACGCCATGTCGGCTGCCACATCGGCTTCGACGTCGGCGAGGGCGGAGTCACGGTCGTGCTGCAGGTCGCACCGGCCGCACCGGCGACAGTGCGGGACGAGCGGTTGGTGGTCGCGGTCGACGGTGAGCCGGTCGACGGGATCATCACGGAGGTGGCCGGCGACCACGGAGCTCGGGCCCACGTGGTGCGCGCCGAGCCCGGGGCGCTGACGATCGACTACGAGGCCGCCGTGCGGCCCGCCGCCGTCCCGGCCGGCGACCGAGGGCCAGCCGACGCCATCGACTGGGGACGCCCTCACCTACCTCCGCCAGAGCCGCTACGCGCCGTCCGACGAGCTCCTCGGGTTCGCCAAGGCCGAGCTCGACCACCTGCCGGCCGACGCCGAGCGCCCGGGCGCCATCGCCGCCTGGGTGTTCGAGCGCTTCGCCTACACGCCGGGAGCCAGCGGGCCGCTCGACACCGCGGTGGACACGATCCTCTCGGGCGCCGGGGTGTGCCGCGACTACGCCCACGTCACCGTGGCGCTGTGCCGCGCCCTCGAGATCCCCGCGCGCCTCGTGGCCGTGTACGCGCCGGGCCTCAGCCCGATGGACTTCCACGCGGTGGTGGAGGCCCGGGTGGAGGGGCGGTGGGAGGTCCTCGACCCCACCCGTCTGGCGCCCCGCGAGCCGAGCCTGGTGCGGATCGCCACAGGCCGCGATGCCGCCGACACGGCCTTCGTGACCACGTTCCACGGCCACGCCGGAGCTCACCGCCGACCGAGCGTGTTCGCCGTCATCGACGGCGATCTCCCGAGCGACGACCATGTGTCCCGGATGCGACTGCCATGACCCCGCGGCCGTAGGCTGGCAAACCCCCGCAAGCAAGAAGGAACCCTCGTGGCAGTCCGCAGCGACCTGCGCAACGTGGCCATCGTCGCCCACGTCGACCATGGCAAGACCACCCTCGTCGACAAGATGCTCTGGCAGTCCGGCGCGTTCCGCGCCAACCAGGACGTCAACGAGCGCGTCATGGACTCGATGGACCTCGAGCGCGAGAAGGGCATCACCATCCTCGCCAAGAACACCTCGGTGGCCTACGGCGACGTGAAGATCAACATCATCGACACGCCCGGGCACGCCGACTTCGGCGGCGAGGTGGAGCGGGGCCTCTCGATGGTGGACGGCGTCCTGCTGCTCGTCGACGCGTCGGAGGGACCGCTGCCGCAGACGCGCTTCGTGCTGCGCAAGGCCCTCGAGGCCGACCTGCCCGTGGTCCTCGTGGTCAACAAGGTCGACCGCGCCGATGCTCGCATCGCCGAGGTGGTGCACGAGGTGGAGGAGCTCTTCCTCGACCTCGATGCCGATCTGCACCAGCTCGACTTCCCGATCGTCTATTGCGTATCCCGCGAGGGCAAGGCGTCGATGGAGCGTCCGGCCGACGGCGCGGGGCTGCCCGACGGCGCCACCCTCAAGCCGCTGCTCGACCTGCTGCTCGAGCGCATCCCTGCGCCGGAGTACGACCCCGAGGCGCCGCTGCAGGCCCTCGTCACCAACCTCGACTCGTCGCCGTACCTCGGCCGGGTGGCGCTTGTGCCGCATCGTCAACGGCCACCTCCACAAGGGCGACACCGTCGCCTGGTGCCGGGCGGACGGCACCACCGAGAAGGCCAAGATCACCGAGCTGTTCATCACCGAGGAGCTGGACCGGGTGGCGGCCGAGAAGGTCGGCCCCGGCGAGATCATCGCCATCGCCGGCATCCCCGAGATCACCATCGGCGAGACGCTCACCGACCTCGACGACCCGCGGCCGCTGCCGGTCATCCACATCGACGACCCCAGCCTGTCGATGACCATCGGGATCAACACGTCCCCGCTGGCCGGCAAGGAGGGCACCCAGCTCACGGCTCGGCTCGTGAAGGGTCGCCTCGACCGCGAGCTGGTCGGCAACGTCAGCATCCACGTGCTGCCCACCGAGCGCCCCGACACGTGGGAGGTGCAGGGCCGCGGCGAGCTGCAGCTGGCCGTGCTCGTGGAGATCATGCGCCGGGAGGGCTTCGAGCTCACCGTGGGGAAGCCGCAGGTGCTCACCAAGGAGATCGACGGCAAGGTCCACGAGCCCGTCGACCGCCTCACCATCGACGTGCCCGAGGACTTCCTCGGCGTCGTCACCCAGCTCCTCGCGCTGCGCAAGGGCCGCATGGAGCAGATCATCAACCACGGCACCGGCTGGGTGCGGATGGAGTACCTCGTGCCCGCCCGGGGTCTGATCGGCTTCCGCACGGAGTTCATCACCGAGACGCGGGGCACCGGGCTGCTGCACCACGTGTTCGAGTGCATGGAGCCGTGGGCGGGAGAGATCAAGGGGCGGCCGAACGGCTCGCTGGTGGCCGACCGACTCGGCCCGACCACGGGCTTCGCGCTCACCGCCCTGCAGGATCGCGGCGTGATGTTCGTCGGCCCGGGCGTGCCGGTGTACGAGGGGATGATCGTCGGCGAGAACTCGCGCGCCGACGACATGGACATCAACCCCACCAAGGAGAAGAAGCTCAACAACATCCGCTCCTCGACGGCCGAGGCCTTCGAGAAGCTGATCCCACCCCGCCAGCTCTCCCTCGAGCAGGCCCTGGAGCTCATCGCCGAGGACGAGTGCGTCGAGGTCACGCCCAGCAGCGTGCGCCTCCGCAAGGTCATCCTCGACCAGACGATGCGCGCCCGCACCGCCAAGCGAGCCAAGTCGGTGGACTGACACAACGTCTGCGGTCGAAAACGCTCGCATACCGAGCGAAATCGACCACAGACGTTGGTCAGTAGTGCCAGGGGTAGGCGGCTCCAGTCCGGGGTCGCGCTTCTCCAGGAAGGCGTCTCGTCCCTCGGCGGCTTCGTCGGTCATGTAGGCCAGGCGGGTGGCCTCGCCGGCGAAGAGCTGCTGGCCGACGAGGCCGTCGTCGATGAGGTTGAAGGCGTACTTGAGCATGCGCTGGGCGGTGGGGCTCTTGGCGTTGATCTTGGCGCCCCACTCGAGGGCGATCCGCTCGAGGTCGGCGTGCGGGACACCGCGTTGACCATGCCCATGCGATGGGCGTCCTCGGCGGAGTACTCGTCGCCGAGGAAGAAGATCTCGCGGGCGAACTTCTGGCCGACCTGGCGGGCGAGGTAGGCCGACCCGAAGCCGCCATCGAAGCTGGCGACGTCGGCGTCGGTCTGCTTGAACCGGGCGTGCTCACGTCGAGGCCAACGTGAGGTCGGCGACGACGTGGAGGCTGTGGCCGCCGCCGGCCGCCCAGCCGGGCACCACGCAGATCACGACCTTGGGCATGAAGCGGATGAGGCGCTGCACCTCGAGGATGTGGAGCCGACCGGTCTGGCCCGGGTCGATCGTGTCGGCGGTGTCGCCTTCGGCGTAGCGGTAGCCGTCCTTGCCTCGGATGCGCTGGTCGCCGCCGGAGCAGAAGGCCCAGCCGCCGTCCTTCGGGGACGGACCGTTGCCGGTGAGCAGCACGCAGCCCACGTCGGTGGTCTGCCGGGCGTGGTCGAGCACCCGGTAGAGCTCGTCGACCGACGACGGGCGGAACGCGTTGCGCACCTCGGGCCGGTCGAACGCCACCCGGACGGTGCCGTGCGCCTTGGCCCGGTGGTACGTGATGTCGGTGCAGCTCGAAGCCGGGCACGGCGTCCCAGGCGTCGGCGTCGAACAGCTCGGAGACCATTTGAGAAAGGTAAGCGGTAGACAGGCGGCATGGAGCATCGACGACTGGGCCGATCGGCCTCCAGGTGAGCGTGCTGTCCTTCGGTTCCTGGGTGTCGTTCGGGCCCCAGCTCGACGTGGGCAAGGCCGCGCGACTGCATCGACGCCGCCCACGACGCAGGGGTGAACTTCTTCGACAACGCCGAGGCCTACGCCGGCGGCGAGTCGGAGCGGATCATGGGCCAGGCCATCCGAACAGCTCGGCTGGGCGCGGGAGACCTACGTCGTGTCCACGAAGGTGTACTGGGGCCTCACCGAGGGCGTGAACACGCAGCAACACGCTCAACCGCAAGTACCTGCTGCACGCGATCGACGGCTGCCTCGAGCGGTTCGGGCTCGACTTCGTCGACCTGCTGTTCTGCCACCGGCCCGACCCGCAGACCCCGATCGAGGAGACGGTGTGGGCGATGTAGCGACATCATCGACCGCGGCCAGGCGCTCTACTGGGGCACCTCGCGAGTGGTCGGCCGACGACATCCGCGCCGCGTGGGAGATCGCCGACCGGCACCACCTGCGCAAGCCGGTGATGGAGCAGCCGCAGTACAACATCTTCGAGCGGCGCCGGGTCGAGCGGGAGTACGCCCGCCTCTACGAGGACATCGGGCTCGGCCTCACCACGTGGAGCCCGCTGGCCTCCGGGCTGCTCAGCGGGCAAGTACATCGACGGCATCCCCGAGGGCAGCCGCGCCACCCTGCCGGGCTACGAGTGGCTCAAGGACATGCTCACCGACGAGGCGGCAGAACGCGAAGGTGAAGGCGCTCGCCGTCATCGCCGACGAGCTCGACTGCACGCTGTCGCAGCTCGCGCTGGCCTGGTGCGCCAAGAACCCGCACGTCTCCACCGTCATCACCGGCGCCAGCCGCGTCGAGCAGGTGCAGGAGAACATGGGCGCCCTCGACGTGCTGCCCAAGCTCACCGACGACGTCATGGCCCGCATCAAGCAGGCGGCCCGGTAGCACCGACTAGAACGGAGCCCCGTGGACGCCGTCGTCATCTACGAGAGCCTCACCGGGAACACGGCCAAGGCGGGTCGGGCCATCGCCGCCGGGCTCACCGCCGAGGGCATGCCCACCCGGGCCTTCCCGATCACGCAGATCGACTACCAGGCGCTCGCCGACGCCGACCTGGTGATCGTCGGGAGCTGGGTCGACGGGCTGATCGTGGTCGGGCAGCGGCCGGGCCGCCTGGGTCGCATCAAGGCCATGCCGGCGCTGGCCGGGAAGCGAGCGGTCGTCTACCTCACCTACGCCATCGACCCGGGCCAGCGCGCTGCAGAAGATGTCCGACGCGGTCGCCGCCCGGGGCGCCGAGGTGCTCGGCGGGCAGATCATCCGGCGGGACAAGCTCGACGCCGGCGTGGCCGACTTCGTCGAGCGCGTGCTCGACGTCACCGCCACGACGTAGCTCACTCGGTCCAGGGGCCGGCGCCGCTGATCCGGTCGACGGTGATGTGCACGATCGACCCGGGCGGCGGGTCGTCCATCGGGGGGAACTTCACGTCGGGACCGACGTAGACGTGGGCGAGCTCCTGCAGCAGCTCCGGCGCCCCGCCCGGCTCGATCCGTGGCCGTGCCCTGGAGCACGAGGTAGTGCTGCATCCCCACCGCGTTGGCGCCCGGGGCCTCGACCGAGAGGGCGATGCGGGGGTCCCGTTCCAGGTTGCGCAGCTTCCCCCACGCGCCGAGGGAGGCGAACACCACCTCGTCGCCGTCGAGCCCGACCCACACGCAGCTCACGTGGGGCGACCCGTCCGCGTTGACCGTGACGACGTGGGCCAGGTGCGGGCCCTCGAGGACGGCGCGGGCACTCTCGGGGATCGCGACCATCCGGGCAGCGTACGGGGCGCTGACTCGCCCATCGGCACGACCCTAGTAGCGTCCGCCGACGTGCCGATCCCGCCGGTCGTCGTCGACGAGGACGCCCCGGAGCTGCGGGCGGGGCTCCAGCGGATCCGCGACGAGCTGGACGTGCCAGGACCGCACGGCGCCGCCGCGGTCGAGGAGGCCGAGCGGCCGCGGCTCGGGGGTGCTCGACGGGGCTCGACGCGCTCGGCGGGCGGCGGACCGTGTCGACCACCGTGACATCGACGTTCGTCACGATCGATCCGCCGGGCAGCCGCGACCTCGACCAGGCCCTCCACCTCGAGCGGCGGCCCGGCGGCGGGTTCCGGGTGCAGTACGCCATCGCCGACGTGGCGGCGTTCGTCACGCCCGGGATCCGCACTCGACCGCGAGGTGTGGGCGCGTGGCGTGACGTACTACCTGCCGGACGACCGGGCGTCCCTGCACCCGGCCGCGCTGGGGGAGGGCGCCGCGAGCCTCCTCCCGGACGAGGACCGACCGGCGGTCGTCTGGACGATCGACCTCGACCGCGACGGGGTGGTGGCCGGCGCCGGCGCGCCTGGAGCGGGCGATCGTGCGCAGCCGGGCCCAGCTGACGTACACGGGGGTGCAGGCCGCGGTCGACGGGGGCCGGGCGGAGGGCACCGAGGCGATCCTCGCCGAGGTCGGTCCGCGGCGGCAGGCGATCGAGGCCGCGCGAGGCGGCGTCAGCCTCGACCTGGCCACCCAACGCGTCGAGCGGCACGACGACGGCTACCACCTCGAGTTCGAGCACGTCGTGCCGACCATGGGGTGGAACGCGCAGATCTCGTTGCTGACCGGCATGACGGCCGCCAGCGCCATGCTCGACGCCGGCGTTGGTCTCTTGCGGACGTTGCCGCCGCCGCCGTCCGACGTGGTCCGCACCGTCCGGCACGCCGCGACCGGCCTCGGCGTCGCGTGGTCCGACGGCGCTGACTACGCCACGGTCGTCCGCGGCCTCGACGGGGACGTGCCCGGGGAAGCCGCCCTGCTGGCGATGGCGGCTCGCGGCTTGCGCGGGGCCGGGCTACTTCGCGCTCGTCCCAGGCGAGCCCGTTCCCGAGGACGAGGCCCTCGTCCGGCACGCAGCCGTGGGCGCCCCGTACGCCCACGTCACGGCCCCGCTCCGGCGCCTGGGCGATCGCGATCGCCACCGAGGTGTGCGTGGCACTCCTCGGTGGTGCCCAGCCCGACGACGGGCTGGTCGCCTCCCTCGAGTCGCTCCCGAAGGCGATGGCGCAGGCCCAGCGGCCGCGAGGGCAACGTGGCCCGCGCCGTCATCGATCTGGTCGAGGTGCTGGTCCTGACGCCACGGATCGGCCAGGTGCTCGAGGCGACCGTCGTCGCCACCGCCGACTCGCGCTCCACCGTGGTCCTGGCGGAACCAGCCGTGCTGGCCAACGTGGAGGGGCACGTGCTGCCGCTGGGCGAGCGCGTCCGCGTGCGGATCGACGGTGCCGATCCCATCGCCCGCGCGGTGCACCTGAGCCCGGCGTGATGGCCGACACCGCGGCGTTCCTCGCTGACCTGACCGCGTCCATCGGCGCCGACCGCGTGGTGACCGACCCCGATCTGATCGCCGCCCACGTCGTGGACTGGACGGGTCGGTGGCGCGGATCGAGCCCGGCCGTGATCCGGCCGCGGACCGCGTCCGAAGTGGTGGTGGTCGTGGGGCAGGCGCGACGCCACCAGGTGGCCCTCGTGCCCCAGGGCGGCAACACAGGGCTCGTGGGCGGCACGGTGCCCTACGCCGGCGAGGTGATGGTCGACCTCCGCGGCCTGTCGGCGCTCGGTGAGGTCGATCGGGACGCCGCTCAGGTCACCGCCGGCGCGGGCGCCACCCTGCGCGCGCTGCAGGCCCACCTCCAGCCCCATGGCCTGGCGCTCGGCGTGGACCTGGCCGCCCGCGACACGGCGACGATCGGCGGCATGGTGGCGACGAACGCGGGCGGCGTGCACGTGGTCCGGCACGGTTCGATGCGCGCCCAGGTGCTCGGCGTGCAGGCGGTGCTCGGCGACGGGTCGCAGGTCGACGCCAACCTCGCCGGCCTCGTGAAGGACAACACCGGGTACGACCTGCCCGGACTCCTCTGTGGCAGCGAGGGGACCCTCGCCATCATCACGGCGGTGCGCCTGCGGTTGGTGGGCGTGCCGGCCGGACGGGTGGCGATCCTCATGGGCCTCCCGTCCGTGGACGTGGCGGTGGCGACCCTGCCCGCGCTGCGCCGGCTGCCGAACCTGCACGCCGTCGAGCTGGTCCTGCGCGATGGGCTCCGCGCGGTGGCCCGCCACCTCGATCAACCGCTCCCGCTGGATCCGGAGCCCGCGTGTGCCCTCCTGGTGGAGCTGGCCGGCGACCCGGACCGGCTGCTCGACGAGCTGGCGGCGGGCCTCGACGACCTCGGCACCGCAGTGGTCTCGAGCGCGGCGGCGGACGACCCGAGCGGCGTCGCCCGGCTGTGGCGATGGCGGGAGGCCCACCCGGAGGCCGCCGCCGCCCTCGGCGTGGTGCACAAGGCAGACGTCACGCTGCCGCTGACCGCCATGGCCGCCTTCGTGGCGGAGGTGGACGGTGCCGTGCTCGCCATCGCACCCGGCGCCACGGTGCTCGTGTACGGCCACCTGGCCGACGGCAACCTGCACGTGAACATCGTCGGGCCCGCGCCGGCCGACGACGGACCCGTGGACGCGGTGCTCGACCTCGCGCGGCGCCTCGGCGGCAGCGTGAGCGCCGAGCACGGCATCGGATCGGCCAAGCGGGCGTGGCTCGTGCGTCAGCGTGGCGAGGCGGCCGTTGCCGCGATGCGGGCCATCAAGCTCGCCCTGGACCCCGACGGCATCCTGAACCCCGGCGTGCTGCTGCCCTGAGCCACCGTCAGCCGTGGTCGAGGAACTCGGCGATCGCCTCGGCTTGCGTCCGGCGCCAGCGGGACACGGCGTCGTCGGTGGGCGTGGCCCGCACCTCGGCCAGGAGGGGAGCGAAGGTGCGGCGCTGCGCGGTCAGCAGGCCGCGGGTCGGGCGGCCCGATCGCTCCAGCAGGTGGAGCTTCACGAGGAGGACGGCGCGCACATCGCGGAAGTGGGCAACGGGGGCGCGCAACCAGCCCTGCAGCGCGCGGCGCCCCGCCGGGGTGAGCTCGTGCACCGTGCGCTGCGGACCGGACCCTGCCTCCACTCGGACCGGTGCGATCAGCTCGTCATCGACGAGCTTGTCGATGGCCCGATAGGTGAGCGGGCGGCTCGCTGACCACACCCGCCCGACGTCGCCGCGGGGAGCCAGCAGGCGAGCCAGCGCGAACCCGTGGGCCGGCCGTTCCGCCAGCAGGCCGAGCACCACCCACTCGGTCAGCGTGCGCTCTCGTTCGGACGTCGGCACGCCAGCATTCGACCACGACCCGCCTGTAGTCAGGGAGTGACTACTGTGCCGGCATGCGCCGGCGCCGCCTTGTCCCACTCGTTTCCTGCCTGGCGCTCGTCCTCACCGCCTGTGGGGATGACGATGAGCCCATCGCGGAGCCGAAGACGACGGCGGCCGCCGACGACCTCAACGGGACGATCACCGTGCTGGGCGCGTCCTCCCTCACCGATGCCTTCGGCGAGATCGCCGAGGCGTTCGAGGCTGAGCACGACGGCGTCGATGTGGCGCTCTCGTTCGATGGGTCGGCGAAGCTCGCCACCGCGATCATCGAAGGCGCTCCGGCCGACCTGTTCGCCTCGGCCGACGAGGCCAACCTGGCCAAGGTGGCCGACGAGGGACGGCTGTCCGGCGAGGCATCGATCTTCGCCACCAACGTCCTGCAGATCGTGGTGCCGGCGGGGAACCCGTTGGGGATCGACAAGCTCGACGACCTGACTGCGTCTGACGTGACGCTCTCCGCTCTGCGGGGCGGAGGTGCCGTGCGGCAAGTACGCCGCCCAGGCGTTCGAGAAGGCGGGCCTCGAGGTGCCGCCTGCCGGCGCACAGGAGAACGTGAAGGGCGTGCTGACCCAGGTCCAGCTCGGCGAGGCCGACGCGGGCATCGTGTACGTCACCGACGTGCTGGCGGCGGAGGACGTCGAGGGCATCGACCTGGCTGCCGATCAGCAGGTCGAGGCCACCTACCCTGCGTCGGTGCTCGCCGACGCGTCGAACCCTGAAGCGGCCGCCGCCTTCCTCGCCTTCCTCACCGGCGAAGCGGCCCGGTCGATCCTGGAGGACTTCGGGTTCGGCCTGCCGTGAGGCGCGGGCACAGCGCCACCGCCACCGCGTTGGTCGTGGTGGGCGGCCTCGCGCTCGGCCTGCTCGTGGTCATCCCGGTGGCGGCACTGGTGACGCGAGCCCCGTGGTCGTCGGCCGGTGACATCGTCACTGAGCCCGCCAACCGCACCGCCCTCCGGCTGTCGTTGCAGGTGTCGCTGTGGGCGTTGGTCCTGAGCGTGGGCCTGGGGTTCCCGATCGCTTGGGTGCTCGCGCGGGTGCCCTTCCCCGGTCGCCGGCTCGCACGGGCGCTCGTCACGCTCCCCATGGTCGTGCCGCCGGTCGTCGGGGGCGTGGCGCTGCTCGTGGCGTTCGGTCGCCGAGGCCTGGTGGGGCAGTGGCTCGACCGCTGGTTCGACGTGCAGCTGGCGTACACGACCACCGCCGCTGTCCTCGCCGCCACCTTCGTGAGCCTCCCGTTCTTCGTCGTGACCGTCGAGGCCGCCCTGCGGGGCACCGACCGGCGCTACGAGGACGCCGCCCGCACCATGGGTGCGACCCCCTTCACGGTGCTTCGGCGCGTCACGATCCCATCGATCCGTGGGGCCCTCGGCGCGGGGAGCGCGCTGGCCTGGGCGCGGGCGCTGGGCGAGTTCGGCGCCACCATCACCTTCGCGGGGAGCTTCGCCGGCCGCACGCAGACGATGCCGCTGGCGATCAACCGCGCGCTGGACACCGATGTGGGCGACGCCATCCTCCTCAGCCTGGTGCTGCTCGCCGTGTCGGTGACCGTGCTGGCGTCGCTGCGCGATCGCTGGCTGGGGGCGGCGTGACCCTGGCGCTGGCTGGCCGAGCGCGCGCGGGCGACCTGCTGCTCGACGTGGACGTCAGCGTCGAGTCCGGCGAGACCGTCGCGGTGCTCGGCCCCAACGGCGCCGGCAAGACCACCCTGCTGCGAGTGCTCTGCGGGCTGCTCCCGCTCGAGGCGGGACGGGTGGTGCTCGACGACCGTGTGCTCGACGAGCCCGCCAACGGAGCGTTCGTGCCGACGGAGGCGCGGTCGATCGGGATCGTGTTCCAAGACCTCCTCCTGTTCCGGTCCCTCGACGTGGCCGACAACGTCGCCTTCGGGCTGCGGGCGGCAGGGGCGGGTCGACGGGAGGCGCGGACGGGGGCGGTGGCCTGGCTGGATCGGGTCGGCCTCGCCGACCGAGCCGGCTCGGCCGTGCGCGACCTGTCGGGCGGGGAGGCCCAGCGCGTCGCCCTCACCCGCGCCCTGGCGCCGCGACCACGTGCGCTGCTCCTCGACGAGCCGTTGGCGGCGCTCGACGCGGAGGTCCGCGGGACGGTCCGTCGCCAGCTGCGTGACCACCTCGCGGCCCACGACGGGCCGTGCGTGCTCGTGACCCACGATCCCCTCGATGCCGCGGTGCTTGCGGATCGCGTGGTGGTGCTCGAGGACGGGGTGATCACCGCGAGCGGCGCGCTCGCCGACCTCGTGGCTCGGCCGCGCACGGCGTGGGCGGCCGAGCTGGCGGGCACGAACCTCCTGCCCGCGGTGGCGCGCGGGGCGATCCTGGCGCTGGTCGGGGGAGGTGAGCTCACCGTCGCGGAACCGCCGGGCGACGGTCCGGTGCTCGCCGCCATCCGCCCGGCGGCGGTGGCGCTGCACCGCCAGCGCCCCGAGGGGAGCGCGCGCAACGTGTGGCAGGGGACGGTGACATCCGTGGAGGGGTTCGGAGAGCGGGTCCGGGTGCAGGTCGACGGCCCGGTGCCGGTGGTCGGCGAGGTGACGGCCGCCGCGGTGCACGATCTCGGGCTCCGCCCCGGGGAGGCGGTGTGGGCGAGCGTGAAGGCCACCGAGGTGGCGGCGTACCCGTCCTGAGCCACGGTTCGCGGCGCCACGGTCGCTCAGAGCCCTGCGATACGCTCGCCTGCTTGCCCGGCCGACCGACCTCTGCTCGTCGATGAGCATCGACCTCGGCGCCGCCCGGCGGGTGTTCGCCAGCTATCGCGAGACGCCTCTGGGCACCCGTGCGTACGTGGCGGGCCGCATCGTGGTGGCACCCCTCGGCGCGCTCGGCGACGAGCTGCGTCCGGTCCGAGGCCGGGTGCTCTCGCTCGGGAGCGGGCTCGGCGTGGTCGAGCGATACCTGGCGGAGGCGAACCCGGCGCTGGAGATCGAAGGCGTCGACCTCGACGCCGACAAGGTCGCGCTGGTTGCGGCGACGGCTGAGCGGAGCCCTCGCGTCGTCCTGCGCCGCGCCGACGCGACCGAGCTCGTCGGCGAGCCGACCTTCGACGCCGTGGTCATCTGCGATCTGCTCCACCACCTCGATCCGGAACGCCAGGCGGCCGCGGCTGGGGTGGCCGCTGCCCACCTGCGGCCGGGCGGTGTGTGCGTGGTGAAGGACCTGGACGTGCTGCCCCGTTGGAAGCACGAGTGGAACCGATGTCACGATCGGCTGGTGGCGGGACCCGAGCCGATCTTCTGCCGGGCGCCGGATGACATGGTGGAGGTGTTCCGGCCGGCCGGCTTCGCGGTCGAGCGCGCCGAGCGCATCGAGCGGCCGTGGACGCCGTACGCGCACTACATGCTGCGGCTCCGTCGACCGACTTGACCGATGGGAACGTCCGATCGACGGCGGTGGTGGCACCTGTTCGGAGCGCTGACCGTGGCGATCAGCGCGTGGGCGCTCGTGTCGCCGCTCATGGCCGGGCACGACGAGGCCGCCCACGCGGTGCGGGGGGCGGCCGTGGTGCGCGGCGAGATGTACGGGACCCCGGCGCCGGAGGCGTTCCCGTCGGAGCCGAACGTGTTCATCAAGGTCGAGGTGCCGGAGGCGTACCTGCTGGCGGGTCGCCTCGGCTGCTTCAACAAGCAACCGCAGCTGACGCCCGAGTGCGCGCCCGCGTTCGCCGGCGGACGCGACACCGAGTGGGTGCTGACGTACCAGTTCCGGAGCCCGCCCACCTACTACGCGGTGGTGGCGTGGCCGTCGTTGCTCGACTCCGGCTCCGCGGGTGTCTACGGCATGCGGCTGGTGAGCGGGGTCGTCTGTGCGGCGTTGCTCGCGTCGGCGCTCGTCTCGGCGCGTGCGGCGCGGCGGTGGTGGTGGACGGTCCTCGGCGTGGCCGTCGCCATCTCGCCGGAGGTGCTGTACCTCGCGGGCTCGATCAACTCGAACGCGATCGAAGTCGCCGCCGCCATCAGCTTGTGGAGCGCGCTGCTGGCAGTGGTGCGCGGCCCGGGCCCGGCCGCTGATCGGCTGGTCGCGCGCGCTGGGGTCGCGCTCGTCGTGCTGGTGGGCACCCGCGGCCTGTCGCCGGCGTTCGGCGCCGTCACGGTGCTCACCGGCGCGGTGCTGCTGGGCCGAGTGCAGGTGCGCGCGCTCCTGCGACGGGTCGAGGTGCAGTGGTGGGGAGCGGCGGCGGCGGTGACCTCGGTGGCTTCCCTCGCCTACATCGAGTGGGTGCGCCGCCAGCTGCCGATCGAGCGCCCCGGTCAGGGACTGTCCGCCGCCCTCGACAAGCTGCCGTGGTACCTGCGCCAAGGGGTCGGCATCTTCGGGTCGAACGACATCCCCCTCCCGGACGCCGTGTACTGGGCCTGGGGCGGGCTCGTGGCCGTGCTGGTCGCCCTCGGTCTGGCGATGGCCCGCCGCTCGCAGGCGCTGGTGCTCCTCGCGTTGATCGCCGCAGGGATCGGCGTGCAGATCGGCGCCGAGGGCTTCAGCCTCCCGCCGATCGGGTTCTTCTGGCAGGGTCGCTACGCCCTCCCGCTGCTCGTCGGCGTCCCGATCGTGGCGTCGAGCATCGTGTCGGAGGCCGAAGGGCGGTGGGCGGACACCGCGGACCGGCATCAGCGACTCGCGGTCCCGTTGCTCGTCGTGGTGGGGCTCGCCCAGCTGGTGTCGTTCCTCCAGGCCGTGCGCCGCTTCGCCGTCACCCTCGACGGTCCCGCCAACCCCGTCACCTACCTGTTCTCCCCCCGTTGGAGCCCGGCCACGGCGCCGGCACCTGTCTGGGCCGCGCTCTTCGTCGCCGCGCTGGTCGTGACCGGCTGGCTCGCGCTCCGCCGGACGCCGACCTCCTAGCGGAACTCGGCGAGGGCGACGTCGGCCGCCGGCTCCACCAGGAACAGCACCGAGCCCGAGCTGTTGCTGCCGAGCTCGACCGGCAGCTCCACGGGCGCCGGATCGAGGGAGCGCAGGCGCCACCCGAAGCGGATGGCGTCGGTGAGCCCCAGCGTGTCGTCGATGCGGAGGCCCCCCGATGCGGCGTCCGCCGCCCGGGCCAGCTTGAGCGGGTTCTTGGTGCCACCGAGCTTGGCGAACACGGTCGTGAGGAACCGTTGCTGGCGGAGCACGCGCCCGAGGTCGCTGGCGACCTCGATCGGTTGCACCTGACCATTCCCGCCGACGATCCGGTAGTGCCGGGACCGGACGTAGGACAGCGCCTGGGCGCCGTTCAGGTGGTTCGGTCCGGCCTGCTTGACGTCCAGGCCGGAGCTGGTGTCGATGGCCGGGTTCGGGAAGTCGATGGTGATGCCGCCGAGCGAGTCGACCAGCTTGGCGAAGCTGACGAAGTCCACCTCCATGTAGTGGTGGATGGGAACGCCGAGCGCCTGCTGGATCGTGAGGATCAGGCGTCGCGGGCCCTCGTTGTAGGCCGAGTTGATCTTGCTCGATCCGTCCGTCTCGGCGATCGGGACGTACAGGTCGCGGGGGATCGACATCATCTTCGCCTTGCCGTCGACGAAGCGGAGCAGGAGCATCGTGTCGGATCGATGCCCGCCGCCGTCCGCGAAGCCGGCCGGGTCGAGCCCGGCGTCGACGAGGTCCGCGGGGTCGCGTGAGTCCGAGCCGACGATGAGGTAGTTGGTGCCGTCCCCGCCGGGGCTGAGCACGTCGGCCAACGGGATCTTCTCGATGCGGTCGAAGACGGACTTGGCGTAGAGGTAGCCGCCGACCACCGCCAGGAGGAGCAGCAGCGGCATGAAGATCGACGTCAGCAGCAGGATGCGGCGCAGCTTGGGTCGCCGTCGGCCCGGGGGACGGCTGGGCGTCGGCTGCTTCGCTGGCGGCTTCGTCGGCTGCATCGGTGACGGTGCCCCGGTGCGGGCCGAGGCCGGTGCGGGCCGGGCCGACGGCGCGGGGCGGGACGCGCGGACGGTGCCGCGGTGGTGCCGCCCGACGGAGCGAACACCGATGCCCCGGGCTGAGGGCTCGCGGGCGGGGCCGCCGCTCGGGGAGCGCCGCCCGGGCGCGGGGGCGGGCCGGCCGGTGCCGCCGGGTCAGGGGCCGGGATGTGGACCTTGCGCGTGTCGCGCCGGGGGCCGCGATCGGTCATGGCAGGACGACGCTACGCGGCACCGGAAGCCGGTTCCGCGATGGTGGGGGAGAGGGCACGGACCTTCGACGTCCGTGGGGCGCCAGACGTTCCGTGCGAGACTGGGCACGATGTCGAGCTGGGAGATCGAGGACGGTGAGTGGCCCGCGACCAGCGAGACCACGGGTGACGTCCTGATCGTCGACGACGATGCCAGCATCCGCACGATGCTGGCCTTCGTGTTCGACGATGCCGGCTACCGGGTGGTCGAAGCGGCCGACGGGGTCGAGGCGCTCGAGGTGCTCCGCACCGAGCCGCCCGCCCTGATGGTGCTGGACCTGATGATGCCCGGGGTCGACGGCGTGGCGGTCCTCAGGACCCGACAGGCGGACGAGCTGGCCGCCGACACTCGGATCCTCGTGCTCACGGCCAAGACGGACACCGAGGACGCCGTGTGGTGCTGGGAGCTCGGCGCCGACGAGTACGTCACCAAACCGGTCGATCCCGACCGCCTGCTGCGCACCGGCCTCGCCCTGCTCGAGCGGACGCCCGACGAGCTCCGGCATCACCGGGAGATCGGCCTGGAGGAGGCGCGTCGCCTCGACGCCATCGAGGCCGCCTTCGAACCGCCGCCGCCCTCGAAGAAGGGCCGGGCGTAGCGCCGATCAGCCCGCGTCGGGTTGGAGCTCCAGCGAGGCGGAGTTCATGCAGTAGCGCTCGCCGCTGGGCCCGGGCCCGTCGGGGAACACGTGGCCCAGGTGGGCGTCGCACGTGCCACAGCGCACCTCGGTGCGCACCATGCCGTGGCTGGAGTCGGTGACGAGCCGGACCTTGTCGCCCGCCATCGGCTCCGTGAAGCTCGGCCAGCCGCTGCCAGAGTCGTACTTGGTGTCGGAGCGGAAGAGCTCGGTGTTGCACACGATGCACCGGTAGGTGCCCGGGTCCTTGGTGTTCCAGTAGGCCCCCGAGAAGGCCCGCTCGGTGCCGCCCTTCTGGGTGACCTCGTACTGCTCGGCGGTGAGGCGCTCTCGCAGCTCGTCGTCGGTGGGGAGGGTTGGCTCGTCAGGCATGGGTCCAGTCTGCCGTGCTCCGGCCGATCACGGGGCGCGGAGGGCGCTGACCAGGTGCTCCACCACGTGGCGGACCGGTGGGGAGGCGACGTGCTCGATCGCCTCGAGGGTGCAGAAGGCGTCGGTGCCGTCCGCCCGCCCCTGGAGCGTGATGACGAGGCTGCAGGTGCCTTCGCCCTCCACCCGCACGAGCGTCTCGAGGATCGCACAGGAGCGGTCGACGTAGGTGACGTCGCCGATGCGGTGGCAGGCCTCCAGCAGGCGGAGGAACGCCTCGTCGGGCGGCGCATGGAGGTGGACGGTGTCTCCGTCGAGGACCTCTGGTGGTTCGGCGAGGCCCTCGTAGGTGGAGGCCGGGGCGCGAGGCGCGGCGCGGGGTGCGCCGGCCGGGCTGGGCCGCGGCTGGAGGTGCCCCTCCTGGTGGGCGCGCTCGAGGGTGGCGTAGGCCTCGTTGACGAGCGCGGCGAGGTGGGTGTCACCTCCGGCCCGGTCGGGGTGGGCCGCCGCGATCTGGGCGCGGTACGCGACGCGGACCTCGGTCCAGCTGGGTGTCGGCCCCAGTCCGAGCCGCGCGCGGGCAGCCGCCACCTCCATCACGGTCCGGTCACGTGGACGGGGCGAGGAACGCGGCCATGGCCGCCGCGTAGCGCGCGGGGTCGTCGGCGCCGCACAGCTCCCGGGCGGAGTGCATGGCCAGCTGCGGGGCACCGATGTCGAAGGTGGGCACGCCCATCCGGGCGGCGGTGATCGGGCCGATGGTCGAACCGCAGGGGAGGTCGCTGCGGTGGGCGTAGCGCTGCAGGGGCACGCCAGCCTGCTCGCAGGCGAGGACGAACGTGGCCGAGCTGGCGGCGTCGCTCGCGTAGCGCACGTTGCTGTTCACCTTGAGCACCGGACCGCCGTTGAGGGCGATGCGGTGCCCGGGCTCGTGGCGATCGGCGTAGTTGGGGTGGGTGGCGTGGGCCATGTCGGCCGAGCAGCACACCGACGAGGCGAGTGCCCGCAGGTGGTCGTCGCCGGTCCCCCCGAGCCCGAGCACGATCCGCTCGGTGATGGCGGGCAGCAACGAGGACCCGGCGCCACGGTCTGACGTCGACCCGATCTCCTCGTGGTCGAACAGCACGAGGACGCGGGACCTGCGACGGAGGCGGCGCGTCGTCGGCGGTGACCCGCAAGATCGCTTCGAGCCCGGCCCAGGAGGAGCAGAGGTTGTCGAGGCGCGGCGCGCTGATGAGCTCGTCATCGATGCCCACCGTCGTGCTGGGGGTGAGGTCGTGCAGCATGAGGTCCCACGCCAGGACGGCGGCGGGGTCCACATCGAGCTCCCCGGCGACGAAGGCGGTGAAGGCGCCCGGCGTGACGTCGCCGAGCCCCCACACGGGGCTGAGGTGCTGCTGGGCGTTGAGGAGGAGGCCGTTGGTGGTGATCTCGCGGTCGAGGTGGATCGCCAGCTGCGGCACCCGGAACAACGGGCGGTCGATCAGCAGGAGGCGTTCCTCCGGACCGGACGCGCCCCGCACGACCACGCGGCCGGAGAGGCCCAGGTCGCGGTCGAGCCAGGAGTTCAGGAGGGCGCCCCCGTACACCTCGACGGCCAGCTGCCGGTAGCCCACCGAGCCGGCGTCGGGCTGCGGCTTCACCCGCAGGTTGGGGCTGTCGCTGTGCGCGCCGACGATGCGGAACCCGGCCGTTGGGGCCTGGCCGGCTCCGGTGGACCAGGCCACGAGGCTCCCGCCCCGGCGCACGTAGTGGCGGCCCGGCTCGGTGGGCCAGGCGTCGGGTTCGGCCAGGGGCCGGAAGCCGCCAGCGTCGAGGCGGGCGGCCGCTTCGGCACAGGCGTGGAAGGGCGAGGGGGAGGCGTCGATGAAGCTCAGCAGCCGGCGGGCGTCCATGGGGCCAGCCTGCCAGGCACAGGCTCAAGGTGGCGCACCATCAGGCCGATCACCAGCGGGAACGGGCGCGCCCACACGGTCGCGGGCGCGGCGGGAGGGATCGACATGTTGCGCAGGCTCAACGTGCGGACACGGCTCGTCGCCGTCATCGCCGTCCCCCTCGTGCTCCTGCTCGCCGTGGCGGTGCCTGAGGCCCTCCAGCGCCGTGATCGGGCCTCCGTGGCCGATCGAGCGGCCACGTCGAGCGACGCGGTGGTCGTCGTGGCGGACGCCGTCGACGCCCTCCAGGGCGAGCGCACCCTGGCCGCCGCCGGCCGCGCCGGAGGCGCCCTCGAGGTCGACCGCGCCCTGCTCGACCAGCGGACGCTCGTCGACGCCGCGGTGGAGCGCGCCGACGCCGCCCTGGCTCGTCTCGGCAACCTCGATGACGCGGTGGCTCCCGCCGCGAGCGACGCCCGTCGCCTCCTGGCCGGGCTCCAGCAGGTGCGCGACGAGACGGACGCCGCCGACTCGCTCGTTCCATGGGTCGATCCGTTCGCGCCGCTGCTCGCCTCCCTGCTCGACGTGCAAGAGGCCGTGGGCTCCGCCGCTGCCGACGCCGGTGTCGGCAACGAGCTCTCGCTCGTCGCCCTGGTGGCGCGGGCGAAGGACGCCACCGCCGAGCAGGCGGCCCAGCTGGCGGCGACTGCGACCTGGGGCGAGCTGCGCGGCGACCAGGTGGGGATCCTCGCTGACCAGCGCGCCGACGAGGTTGCCTACCGCACGGCGTACCTGGCCGGGTCGCCCGCCGACCTGCGGACCGAGCGGCGCACGGAGATGGGTCGTGGCGCGGCCACCATCGCGGGTCGGACCGTCGACCAGATCGTCGTGGGTGCGGACATCCCCGACCTCAACTCCTGGTTGGACCTCAGCGCCGCCCGCCAGGGTGTGGTCCGCGAGGTCGAGTCGGCCCGGGCCGATGAGGGCCAGCGCACCGTGCGGGCCATCGAGGCGGCGTCCCGCCGCTCGAGCACCGGCTACCTCGTGCTGGCCGGCAGCGGCCTCCTCCTCGCCCTCGCCGTGGCCCTGGCCGCGGCCCGTTCCATCACCCGACCGCTGCGCGAGCTGGCCGACGCCGCCGACCACCTGGCCGAGGACCGGCTGCCGAAGCTGGTCGACGCCCTCCGTCACCCGGTGGATGACGACGAGCACTACCTGACCGCTGCCCTCGAGCCCATCGCCGTGCGGTCCGACGACGAGCTCGGCCACCTTGCCCAGGCCTTCAACGCGGTCCAATCGGTCGCGGTGGACGTGGCGGCCGAGCAGGCCACCCTGTTGAAGAAGGGCATCAGCGACCTGTACGTCAACCTCGCCCGCCGCAACCAGGCGCTCATCGACCGGCAGATCCAGCTGCTCGACACGCTCGAGGCGGGGGAGCAGGACGCCGAGGTCCTCGAGCACCTCTACCTCCTCGACCACCTGGCCACCCGCATGCGTCGGAACGCTGAGAGCCTGCTCATCCTGGCCGGCTCGGAATCCGGGCCCCGACGTTCGAAGCCCATCGACGTCGTCGACGTGGTGCGCGCCGCGCTCAGCGAGGTCGAGGAGTACGAGCGCGTCGACCTCGGGACGATGGCGGCGGCCATCCTGCAGGGGCCCGCGGTCAGCGACGTCGCCCATCTGCTCGCCGAGCTGCTCGAGAACGCCACCCACTTCTCGCCGCCCGACACCGTCGTGCAGGTCGACGGGGCCCGCACCGGTGGGAGCTACCAGCTCGTGATCAGCGACCGCGGCGTCGGCATGCGCCAGGAGCAGCTCGACGAGCTGAACGCCGTGCTCCGGGACCCGCCCGTCACCGGCTTGGCGCTCGGCCGGGCGCTGGGCTGCCTCGTGGCCGCCCGGCTGGCCGCTCGGCACGGCATCACCGTGCGCCTGCGGGCCGGCGAGCACGAGGGCGTCTCCGCGTACGTGATCCTGCCCCGACACCTGCTCCTCGAGGAGCCCCCCGCCCCGCTCATCGCTCCCGCCCCGGCGCCCAAGGTCCTCGTCCCGGCCAGCGATCCGTGGCCGGCCGACTGGGACCCGACGCCCGCCGGCGAGCGCGCGCCCGAGGACGCTCCTCCCGTCGTCATCGAGCGGGTCGAGCGGTCGGATGCCCCGGCCCTCCTCCGTGAAGCCCTCCCGGCGCGGTCGACCTTCGACGCCGGCCTCAAGGCCCTGTTGGACCGTGAGAGCGAGCCGGCCCTGGTGGAGCCACCCGTGGAGGTGCGGCCGGACGCGAGCGGGGACGACGCGGGTGCGGCCCTCCAGCGGCGCATCCCCGGCGCCACCACCGAAGCCCTGCCCGCACCGATCCAGGAGCCGCCGCTGCGCCGGAGCCCTGAAGAGGTGCGAGCCCTGTTGTCACGCTTCCGCTCGGGTCTGCAGGCCGGACGGAGCACTGAACCTCTGGCGGATGAGGAGCGATCATGACCGAACCCAACAACGAGCTGAGCTTCGAGGCGCGGAACCTGAGCTGGTTGCTCAACGGCTTCGTCCGGAAGGTCCCGGGCATCACCGAGGCGGTGGTCCTGTCGGCCGACGGGCTGCCGATGGCCGTGTCCGAGGACCTCGACCGCGACTCGGCCGAGCGCTGCGCCGCGGTGGCGTCCGGCCTCATCGGGCTCGCCTACGGCGCGGCCGGTCGCTTCGGCGGCGGGCGCGTCAACGAGGTCATCGTCGAGATGGAGCACGCCTTCCTCTTCGTGACCGGCATCAGCGACGGCTCGGCGCTGGCCGCCATCGCGGAGGCGGGGTGCGACATCGGCATGGTCGGCTACGAGATGGCCGTGTTCGTCGAGCGGGCCGGATCGGTGCTCACCCCTGAGCTGCGGGCGGAGCTCCAGGGGGCGCTGCTGCGGTGAGCCCCCGCGACCTCGACCTCCCTGCGGACGACGACGGCCCGTCGCTGGTCCGGCCCTACGCCTTGGTGCGGGGTCGGACGCGGGCGGGTGCCTCGGGCACCGATCCCCGTCGAGGCGATCGTTGTCACGGAACCGGACGTCGATCGCTCGGCCCTCCAGCTCGAGCGGGCCGCCATCGTCGAGCTGTGCCAGCGGCCGCAGAGCGTCGCCGAGGTGTCGGCCGGGCTGTCGGTGCCCGTCGGGCGTCGCGCGGGTGCTCGTGGGCGATCTGGCCGCCGAGGGGTTCGTCGCACGTGAACATGCCGCTGGACCGGCGCGACGACGGCAGCGTCGACCGCGTCCTCCTCGAACGGGTCCTCGCCGGATTGGAGGCCCTATGACGTGGATCTCGGTGCCCGACCCGTTCGACGAGCGCGCGCGGCGCCCTGCCGGTGAAGCTCGTGGTGTGCGGGGGCTACGGCTCTGGCAAGACCACCTTCGTCGGGGCGATCTCCGAGATCGTGCCGATCACCACCGAGGCGCCCCTGACCGAGATCAGCCTCGGGGTGGACGACGGCGTGGTCGCCACGAAGGTGGCGACGACGGTCGCGCTCGACTTCGGTCGCATCTCGCTCGACTCAGGGCTCGTCCTCTACCTGTTCGGCACCCCTGGGCAGGCCCGGTTCCGCTTCGCGTGGGACGACGTGACCAAGGGCGCCATCGGCGCCGTGATCCTGGTGGACAGCCGGCGGCTCGACGACGCGTTCCCGTCCGTCGACTTCTGCGAGGCGCGCGGCATCCCGTTCGTGGTCGCCGTGAACCGCTTCGACGGCCTGCTGGCCCACGAGCTGGACGCCGTCCGCGAGGCGCTCGTGCTCGACGAGGACGTGCCGGTGCTCGGCATCGACGCCCGCTCCCGCGCCGACGCCAAGGGCACGCTCATCGCCCTCGTGCTCCACGCGTTGCGAACCACGACGTAGCCACCGGACAGGATGGCGGGGTGCTGCCCGTCGTCATCCTCCACTGGAACCGGCCCGACCGGTGCGTCGGCACGGTGGCGCGTTTCCTCGCCCAAGAGGTGGACGGCGGGCGTGCGGGTCGTGGTGGTGGACAACGGCTCCGAACCGGAGGCGCTCGCCACCGTCCGCGCCGGGCCTGCCCGACGGTGTCGAGCTGGTGGCGCTGCCACACAACCGCGGGTTCGGTCCGGGCGCCAACGCCGGGTTCCGGCACGTGCTCGACCAACCCGATGCCGGACGACGCCGGCTGGGTCGGGCTGGCCCCCCACGACGCCGAGCCCGCCGCCGACTGCCTCGCCCGCATGCTCGCGGCGGTCGGCGCTGCGCCCCCGCGCCGGGCTGGCCTGCGCGGACTTCGGCGACGGTGCCACTCCCGTGGTGGACCCCTACTTCGGCGGCATCCTCGCGCCGGCCACGGTCGCCGAGGGCTGGGAGCCCGCCGGCCACCCGCACGGCACCCTCATGCTGGCGCGTCGCGAGGTCCTCACCGAGGTGGGGCTGTTCGACGAGCGGTACTTCGCCTACTGCGAGGAGGCGGACCTGGCGCTGCGGGCGAAGTCGGCGGGTTGGGAGACCGGCTTGATCCGCGGCGCCATCGTCGTCAACCCCGACCTCGGCACGCGCATCCCGGTGATCGAGTACCTGCAGCTGCGCAACACGCTCCTGCTCGTCCGCGAGCACTCGGGGCGCTACCACGCGGGCATCCGGTTCCTCCTGGCCCTGGGCCAGCTGGCGTCCGGTCTCGCTGCTGCCGTCGCGCCGCGGTCCCTACTGGGACCCTCGGGCGCGGGTGCGAGCGCTCGGTGACCACCTGCGCCAACGGTACGGTCCCCCGCCGGTCGCCATCTCCGGGCGGTAGCGGTCAGGGGCGGAGCTGGCCGTCCTCGGCGGCGGCGATCTCGTGGCGCACGCGGGTGAGGTACCAGGTGCTCAGGAGCATGCCGCCGATCACCGTGAGCGTCCCGAACATGATGGCGGCCATCCAGACGACCTGACGGCGCTCGGTGAGCGCCCAGGCCCACTGCGGTCGCCGGGCCGCATCGAGGAGGGCCCAGAGCGTCAGGCCCAAGGGCACCGACGCGCCGATCGCCACCACCAGCGCGAGGCCGAGGTCGGACAGGTCCACGGCACGGTTCTACTGCCCGGCCCGCCCGCTACGGTCACGGCCCATGCCGCGCCTCACCCAGCTCAGCCGCTCGATCGAAGGCAAGGTGGCCGTGGTCACCGGTGCCGCCAGCGGCATGGGTCGGGCCACGGCCCACCTGCTGGCCGACGAGGGCGCCGCGGTAGCGGTGCTCGACCGCACCACCGACGGGGTCGAGGCCGTCGCCCAGGACATCATCGGCAACGGTGGCCGAGCGGTGGCGGTGCAGGTCGACCTGGCCGACGGGGCGGCCACCGATGCCGCGATCGCCGTCGCCCGCGACGCGCTCGGGCCGATCGACATCCTCATCAACAACGCCGGTGTGAGCCTGGGGGGGCCGATCGACCAAGACGGCTTCGAGGACGTGTGGGCGGCCACGCTGGCCGTGAACCTCACCGCCTACACCCGAACGATCCGCGCCGCCCTCGAGGACCTGCGCCGCGACGGGGCCGGTCGGATCGTGAACGTGGCGTCCACGGAGGGGCTCGGCGCCACTGCCCGCATCTCGCCGTACACGGCGTCGAAGCACGGGGTGGTGGGGCTCACCCGGTCGCTGGCCGTCGAGCTCGGTCCGAGCGGGGTCACCGTGAACTGCATCTGCCCGGGACCGATCCGCACCGGGATGACCGAGCTCATCCCCGAGGAGGCGAAGGTGAAGTTCGCCCGCCGACGCGTGCCGATGCGCCGCTACGGCGATCCCGAGGAGGTGGCACAGATCACCCTGTCGCTGGTGCTGCCCGCCGCGTCGTTCATCACCGGCGCCGTCATCCCGGTCGACGGCGGGCTCACGGTGCAGAACACATGACGGTGCGCATCGGGTTCCTGGGCGGCGGGCCTGATCGCCACGTACCACGGCAAGATGCCTCCACCGGTCGGGCGCCGACGTGGAGATCGCGGCGGTGTACGACGTCGACCGCGAGCGCACCGACGTCGTTCGCGAAGGCGTCGGGCGCCCAGCCGATGGCCAGCGAGGCGGAGGTGCTCGACGCCGTGGACGCGGTGTACGTGTGCACATGGACGAGCGAGCACCCGCGCCTGGTGGCGACGGCCGTGCAGCGCGGCCTCCCGGTGTTCTGCGAGAAGCCGCTGGCCACCACGCTCGAGGGCGCGCGCGGGATGGCCGCGGCGGTCGCGGCGGCGGGGGTCGTCAACCAGGTGGGCCTGGTGCTCCGGAGCAGCCCGGCGTTCCTCGAGCTCAAGCACCAGATCGAGGATCCCCGCACCGGGCGGGTCCAGGCGGCGGTGCTGCGCGACGACCAGTTCCTCCCGGTGCAGCGGCATGTACGGCTCGACGTGGCGCGGCGACGCCGACAAGGCGGGCGCGGGGACGATGCTCGAGCACTCGATCCACGACGTCGACGCCCTCGAGTGGCTGCTCGGTCCGGCCGTGTCGGTGAGCGCCCGGTCCACCACGTTCCACGGGAACCCCGGGATCGAGGACACGGTCGTGGCCGCGCCTCGAGCTGGCCAGCGGCGCGCAGGTGAGCCTCACCAGCGTGTGGCACCAGCTGCTCGAGCGGCCGAGCCTGCGTCGCCTCGAGGTGATCTGCGAGCACGCCTTCTTCACGCTCGAGCACGACGTGTTCGGCCCCGTGACGTGGACCCGGCCGGGTGACGAGGGGTCGATCGAGGGCGACGCGCTGTTCGACGCGGTGGCCGAGCGCCACGACGGCCACCTCCCGAACCAGGACCGCGGCTTCGTCGAGGCGGTCGCCAGCGGCATCCCCGGCGACCACCCCGACCTGCGGACCGCCGTGCGCGCCCACGAGGTCGTCGACGCCGTCTACCGCTCCGCCGCCGACGGCGGCACCCCGATCGACGTCCGCCCGGCGTAGGTCCAGGGCGCGGGCAAGGGCCAGCGCACGGGCGCGACGAGGTGGCGCGGCGCCCGAGCTGGGCGGCGGCCGGGCGTCTCCTGGCGCCCGTGACCTGGCGCCCTTGATCTGGCTGTCACTCCCAGGGGTGGGCGATGCGGCGGGTGAGGCGGTCGGCGCCCTCGTCGAGGCCGGGGAGCTGGGCTTGGAGCGGGACGCCGGTGGCGGCGATGCGATCGATGACGAGGGCTTCCACCTCGTCCCAGGAACGCGGCGCGCGGGCCGTCGACGTCACGGTTGTACGGCGCGTCGTAGACGATGACGTGGTTGCCCGGCCTCGCGCAGGGCGAGGACGTTGTGCGACGCGTCGTCGACGTAGCAGTCGGCCTCCACCTCGGGCTTGGCGCCGAGGAAGCAGATGTCGCGGTAGGGGATGCCGGTGTCGTCGAGCCAGGCGACGGTGTCGGCCACGGCGATGGCGTGGCCCCAGTTCACGCACAGGCGGTGGGTGATGATGCGGATCCACACGCCGGCGTCGGACAGGCGCCAGAGGCTGTCGGCCACGCCCGGCAGCGGCGGCATGTGGCGGAACATCCGGTGCTCGAGGACAGCGAGCCGGTGCAGCCGATCGAACTCCTCGGGTCCGGTGATGCCCCACTCGGCGAAGTCCCACGAGCGGGCGTCGCCGAGCGTCTCGGGGTCGACGCCTCGGTCCTCGGCCACCACCGCCCGGAAGCTGGTGGTGTAGTCCCCGCACACGCCGTCGAGGTCGACACCGAGGATGAACCCGGTGCTCATGGCGGGCTCACGACCCGGCTCCCAGGAAGTCGAGGGCGGCGTCGATGCACCCGAAGTCCTTGGGGGTGGCGAAGTGGTCGACGTTGCGCAGGGTGACCAGCTGTGCGTTGGGGAGCGCGTCGACGAGCGGCTCACCGGGGCCGGCGAAGTCCTTGTCGCCGAGGACGACCAGCACGGGGAGCTCGACCGCGGCCAGGCGCTCCGGCGTGAGCGGTGGACGGGGGTTGCGCAGGCAGGCGGCCAGCGCGGCCCGGTCGACGTCGGGGTGCTGGGCGAGCCCGGCGAAGTACTGGACGACGGGGTTGGTGGGGTCGCCATCACCTTCGATCGCCTTGAGGACGAGGTCGCTGCCCTCGCTTCGGAGCAGGTTGGCGCCCACGCCGGTGAGCACCAGCCGGCTGAACCGCTCCGGGTGGTCACAAGCCAAGGTGAGCAGCACCCGCGCCCCGAGGCTGAAGCCGATGCCGTCGACCGGGCCGTCGGGCAGCTGCGCCGCCACCAGCGACTCCATCGCGTCGTAGGCCTCGGGCTCGTGGGGCTTGTCGGCCGTGCCGTGACCGAGCAGGTCGATGGCGATCGGTCGGCGCCCGACGTCGCCGAGCAGGTCGAGCCAGCCGTTGTCGCCCCACGTGCGAGCACTGGACGTGGCGAAGCCGTGGAGGAGGACGACGGGATCGGTCACGGTTCGGACCCTATCGGCGGTCATCGCGCTCGTCGGTAGCCAGCGCCAACACGAGGAGCACGACGATGCCCACGAGCGTGATGGGGTGGACCCAGTCGAAGCGCGTCGGCCAGCGGAACGATGCGGCGTAGTCGTGCCCGACCTGCAGGATCGTGATGGCGGCCGCCGAACCGGCGAACAGGACCACTGGCAGCGCGCGGCCCACCCACGGCCACCGCCGAGCGACCACGAGCGCGGCCCCCGCCGCCGGAGCTGCGACCGGTGCCACCACGAGCCCGGCGAGCCCGGCGGCGGCCAGGACGGCCCACCACGTGGGGCGGGGCGGCAGGGTCTCCACCGACGGCGCGACGACCTCGGGCACCGCGACCGCTGGTCGCCGCCAGGGCACGAGCACGAGCGCGAGGCAGCCCAGCACGCCGATCCCCGAGAGGACGAGGGCGATGTCGACGGCTCGCTGCGGGGTCCAGTCGGCGGTCACCGAGAGCTCGCCGGGGCCGTCCGGTGTGACCAACCACCCGGCCGCGTACGACCCGATCGGGCGCGGCCCGTCGACCTCGGCCCCGTCGACGTCGAGCTCCCATCCGCGGTTCATGCTCTCGTCCAGGACCAGCCAGAACGGGTCTCCGTCACTCGTGACCGTGCCGGTGACGTGCCCGGGATCCGCCTGCCTGGTCTCGACCGGCGGCCCAGTGACAGTTGTCGGCGCCGATCCAGCGGACGGAGGGTTCAGCAGCACCACACGGTCGATGGCCAGGCCGGTGGTGCGTCCCGGCTCGGTGCGCACGTCCACCTCGCCCGCCGGGATCGACACGTTGCCGTCGCAGGCATCGATGGCGAGCCCGCCACCGTCGGCAGCCGCCGGGGAGCCGGAGACCTTCACGGACACGGGGTGGCCGGCCACGGTGATCAGGTCGTCACGGCAGCCCGTCTCCACCAGGGGGACAGGCCGGTCGGGCACGCCCGGCAGATCGAGCTCGGCGATGCCGACCGGGAGGGTGAACGGGAGCAGGGTCGACCAGTCGGTGGTGGAGCGGATGTCCACCCCTGCCACCTCGAGGTTCCAGCGCAAGCCGGTCACCGCCTCCGGCAGCGGCAGGCGCACGTGGACCGTCCCGGACCCGTCGAGAGCGGGGCTGGTGATGGCGGGGACGGCCAGCTCGACGGGCGCCTGGTGGTCGACGGTGAGCCGGAGCATCGTCGGGAGGCTGTGACGGCCGTCGGCCACCACGTCGAGCTCGAGGACGTCGACGGTGGTCGGCGTGGCGAGCTCGACCTCGATCGCCTGCCCCTCCACGTCGGAGAACGGGGTCTGCCACGCGGTCGCGAGGTCGCCGTCGAGGGTGCTCGAGGCGCGGGCCTCGAGGTCGCCGGCGAGGCGGGCGGTGCTGTCCGCTTGCACGCGCCAGGCGTCCTCACCGGCTCCGAGGAGGTCATCGAGCACGTGATCGGGGGCCGTGGTGTCGAGACGGGCGGTGCCGAACAGGAGCAGGTCGAGCGGCACGGGCAGGTCGAACCGGCGGTGCATCCATGGCTCGGGGTCGGCGCGGAGAGGCTCGGCGGGGTTGGCCCGGAGCCGCGTCAGCACGATGCTCAGCCGCCCTTCGTCCAGCCGATCGCCGAGCGCCTGCACGAGGGCAGTGGGGAGCACCACGACCTCGTCAACGCGCACCCCGGGGATCTGCACCTCCGCGAAACCCGCCAACCCGTCGACGGCGCCGAGGATCTCGACCTCGACCGTCGAGAACGGCCGGCCGTCCAGCGCCACGCGACGCCCCTCGGGCCGGTTGGCCTCCTCGGGCGCGAGCGTGACGTCGAACGTGCGCGTGCCGTCGAGCGTGACCCGTACCCGCGAGATCGGCAAGGTGCCGAGCCGGCCCTGCGGCGCGACGAGCGTCAGGTGATCAGCATCCACAGATGCGTCCAGCTCCACCCCGAGCCGCCGTGGCGTGCCGTCGAGGCGTCGTTCGCTGCGCCACGCGGTCGTGAGATCACCGTCGAAGGCGTTGGCGGGGCGCTCCTCCGGCACGAGGGTGCTCTCGTTGCCGTAGCCGGAGGCCCAGATCCGCTTGACGCCTTCCCACTCGACGACGGTCTGGGTTCCGGGGACCTCGGTCCCGGCGATCTGCAGACGGGCATCCGACGGGTCGTCGGTCACGACCGAGCCGTCCGCGGGCTCTGTGGCGCCCGCGTTCTCGCGGAGCGTGTACCACCGCATCGCTCGCTTGCGGTTGCTGTCGGTGAGGATGAAGGACGTCAGGTCGTCGGTGACGGCATCCAGGTCGTCGTGCCGTACGACATCGGCCCCGAGGAGGAGCGCACCGTCCCGGTCGAGGAGGCCCGCGCTGGCGGCGGACAGGATCCCGTCGCCGTCGCCGTCGACCAAAGTTCCGCGGCCAACCGCGAAGGTCGAGAGCGCGTCCCGACTGCTGTTGCGCACCGGGAAGACCGCGATCTCCGGCGGCGCCGGGTCGCCGGGGTCGAGGCCGAGCTCGATCTCGTCGATCATCGGCCGGAGGGGCCCGGCCACGTTCTGGTACGGGCCACCGAAGCGGCTGGGCACCCCGAGGTCGTCGGCCTCGAGGATCGAGGGCCAGTACGCCTTCGGCCGGGCGGTGCGGTAGCGCTCGTAGGCGAGGTCGTTGCGCACGAGCACGTCGGTGGCGCCGAACAGTCGAGCCACGGGGGCGAGCGACGACGGCTCGAACCAGCCCTCCTGGATGCTCCGGTCGAGGGCTCCGAGCAGGTCGGCACCGGCGTCGCCGCCGAGTGGCACCAGCTCGCGCCCGATGAAGGGACGGTCGGTCAGACCCACGGACACGGGATCGAGCGTCTCGCCCCAGCGGTAGATGGCGAAGTCAGAGCCTGGGAGCTCGAGGACGCGGCCGGTGCCCTCGTCGAGGTGCCGTCCGGCGTCGCGCCACGCGGCGGGGAGCTCCTCGTCGCGGTGGAATCGCTCGGCCACCAGCCCCGTGCGCCACTGCGCAGGGAGCGCGCCCGCGACCAGCACGAGCAGCACGGCGGCGGCGCCGGCGCCGGCCCGAGCATGGCGGCGCTGCAACGTCGTGAGGCCCGCGGCCAGGAGGCCCGCCAGCCCGAGGGCCACGAGGGCACCGGCCCGCTGGGTGTTGCGCAACGAGAGGACGGCTTCGGACGAGCGGCTCAACCGTTCGAACGCGTCGCCGGCGGGTGAGGGATCGCGGATCGGGAACGCCCCGACGCCGATCAGCGTCCCCACGCCGATGAGCGTGGCGAAGTACGCCCGGTGGCGCCACCGCACCGCGGCGCCGGAGGCGAGGGCGAGGATCGGGATGGCGAAGCTGACCACCAGCAGCAGCCCCGAGGTCTGGTAGGGCGACGACAGCCCGCGCAGCCACGGTCCTTCCGAGTCGCCGCCGTAGAAGAACCAGTAGCCGAGGCCACGGAGCAGCTCTGGTGCGCTCGACGTGGCGCTGGCGGTCTGCACGGTCTCGGTGATCTCGAGGATCGGCAGGTTGTACCCACCGCCGACCGCGTACGCGACGAGCCACCACACCTGGGTGACGAGGGTGAGGACGCCGGCTCGCACGAGGACGCGCCCACCGTCGCGACGACCCTCGGAGCCACGGCCCGAGACCGCGAACGGCACCCAGAGCACCGCGGCCAGCACGACGAAGAACACCGAGCTGCCGTTGAGCGACCCGCAGGTGGTGACGACCAGCGCGAACGCAGCCGGCCAGCGCCAGGACCGAGGGGACTCCACCGCCTTGGCCATGAGCAGCACCAACCAGCCCAGGCCGGCGAAGGGGACGAGCAGCCCGGACTGGCTCGTGATGTGCCCGAGCACGAACGGGCTGAGCCCGTAGGCGGCCGCCGCGACGACGTGGACCCAGTGGCGCGGGAGGAGGTGGCGGAACAGGGCCAGCGCACCGAGGGCGGCGACGAGCTGGAGCCCACCCACCCAGACGCGCTGGGCCGCCCAGTCAGGGACGCCGAGGGCATCCATGAGCGCGTAGTAGGGGCCCATCGGCCAGAGGTAGCCGATCGCCTGGTGGGTCACGGCGCCGCCACCCACACGGCTGTCCCACATCGTGCGAGCGCGAGCGAGGAGGTCGAGCGGATCGAGGTAGAGGTACTGCTTCGTGTCCGCGTTCAGCTCGCCGCGACCGCCAGCGAACAGCGGGAGCACCGTGATCGACGCGAGCACCGCCGCCTCGCGCCAACCGATGGCTCGGCGGGAGGGCGGCGAGCCTGTCGTCATCGACGGCGGGCCGCGTCGTCGCAGAGGGCTTGCAGCAGGGTGGCCGCGGCGGCCTCCCACGTGAACGCCTCCGCGTGCTCGAGCGCGGCCGCGCCCATCTTGGTGCGCAGGTCCTCGTCGAGGAGCAGGCGAGCCATGCCGTCGGCCAGCCCGGCCACGTCGTCGGCGAGGAACCCGGTGCGTCCCTCGGCGATCGCATCGACGTGGCCCGGGATCCGGGTGGCCACCACGGGCGTGCCGCAGGCGGCGGCTTCCGTGAGGGTGAGCCCGAAGCCCTCGCGATGGGACGCGCTGCACGCCACCCACGCCCGCCGGTACCAGTCGACCAGCTCGTCGTCGCTGGCCCGACCGGCGAAGCGGATCCAGCCCTCGCCCCCGAGGGCACGGCTCTCGGCTTCGAAGCGCGCGCGGTGGGGTCCGTCGCCCACGATCACCGCGTCGAGGTCGGGCACGAGGAGGCGGGTGGCGGCGAAGGCGCGGAGGAGGTCGCTGATGCCCTTCTGGGGCATCAGCCGGGCCACCGCCAGCGCCAGCGGTCGCTCGGCTCGGGTGCCACCGGGGGAGAAGCGCGGGTCGATGCCGTGGGGCACGATCGCGATGCGGTCGGGTTCGGCGCCGTAGTGCTCGACGATCTCATCACGCGCCGACGGCGCGGCCGTGAGCAGGGTTCGCCGGCGGTAGACGCGGGGCACGAGGTGGCGCTCGATCGAGTGCCCGAGCCGGTCGAACGGCGCCGGGAGCAGCATGTCCCAGGTGCCGAGGTGCACATGGTGCACGACGCCCACCTGCGGGAGGCGCGACCACAGCGGTGCGAAGAAGGGCACGCCGTGGAAGATCTCCACGATCCCGTCGGCGGCGCCGAGCCGGCCGAGGCGCTCATCGAGGACGGACGTGGCGAACACGCCGAGCCGGCCGCCGCGACGCACCACCCGGGTGCCGTCCCGGGCGATCTCCTTCGGGGCGCCGCGGACCCGTCCGGTGTGGAGCACCACCTCGCGGCCGGCAGCGACCAGGTGCCGGCACACCTGGCTGGCGTGCTCCTCGGAGCCGCCGGCGTCGGGGTCGTCGAGATCCCGGAAGGCGAAGACGTGGATCCGGCGCAAGCCCGCCCGGTCGGCCCGCTCGGCCATCTCGTCGTGCACGGAGGTGGGCGAGGGGATGGTCACGGTCGGGATCGGAAGGGCTACCAGCGAGGGTCGTTGCAGGCCCCGCGGACGGCTCTCTAGCCTACCCCCGCCCCCGTCAGCGCTCGTGTCCCCGGAAGGACCCACCATCGCCCCCACCCCGACTCGGTCGTTGGTGATCCCCATGTTCGACGAGGCCACGCGGATCGGTCCGTCGCTGGCCAGCCTCCTCGACTCCGGGCTGCTCGACGAGCGCCTGGAGCTCGTCCTCGTCGACGACGGCAGCCGCGACGGCACGCCAGAGGTGGTGGAGGCGACCATCGTCGACCTCGGCCTCGAGCGAACCCGCGTCGTGCGGCTCGGCGCCAACCGCGGGAAGGGTGCCGCGGTGAAGGCAGGGATGCTCGACGCGACCGGTGCCGTGAGGGTGTTCGTCGACGCGGACCTCTGCGTGGGGGCCGACGACATCGAGCGCTGCTTCGCCACCCTCGAGGCCGGTGGCGCCGACGTGGTGTATGGCACCCGCGCCCACGCCGACAGCGCTCTCGACCGCAGTCAGCCTGGCTACCGCGTGCTGTCCGGACGGGTCTTCAACTTCCTGCTCCGCAGCCTCGGGCTCACCGAGGAGCTGGACACCCAGTGCGGTCTGAAGGGCATGACGGCGGCCGCTTCCGACGTCATCATGCGGTCCCTCGTCACCGAGCGGTTCGCGTTCGACGTGGAGGTCCTGGCCCGCGCGGGGCGCGCCGACCTTCGCCTCGAGGGGCTGCCCGTGCGGTGGTCGCACGTCGAGGCCAGCCGGGTGCGGCCCGTGAAGGATGGCCTCGAGATGGCGGGCGCGGCGGTGAAGATCCGCCGCCGGCTCGACCAGGAGGCGAAGGCCCGCCCCGCGGTCGAGGAGGCCGCGACCCCGGGCGGGGTGATGGCCGCCGAGGCCATCGACGCCATGGCGCTGGTGGAGCGCGACCACTGGTGGTTCCGCGCCAAGCATCGGCTCGTGCTCGACGAGCTGCGCCGGCAGCGGACCGCGGGGATCGTCGTCGACGTCGGGTCCGGCACTGGAGGCCTCTTGGAGCGGCTACGGGCCGGCGGCCATCGGGCGGTCGGCATGGAGCTCGACCCCATCGCCCTCGCCCACGCCCGCCGCAACCACCCGCGCCTGCCGCTGGCCCGGGCGCTGGCCGAGGCGGTGCCGGTCCGCGTCGGCGGCGCCGCGGCGGTGACCGCCCTCGACGTCGTCGAGCATCTCGATGACGACGTGGTCGCGCTGCGCGAGCTGGGCCGCGTCGTGGGACCGGGCGGTCTGGTGGTGGTGGCCGTGCCGGCCTACCAGTGGGCCTGGAGCGACCACGACGTGCGGCTCGGGCACCGCCGTCGCTACAGCCGCAAGCAGCTGGTGGAGGCGGCCGAGGCGGCCGACCTGGTGGTCGAGCGCTGCACGCACTTCCACTCCTGGCTCGCGCCGGTGGCCTGGCTCGTGCGGCGCACACCCGTCGGGCGGCTGCTCGGCGGCGGCTCGGCCGAGGAGGCCAGCTTCGGGAACCGGTGGATCAACGGGGCGCTGCAGGTCGTCACCGACGTGGAGCGCACGGTCCTCGCGCGGTTCGACGTGCCGGTGGGCCTCTCGATCCTCCTCGTCGCCCGCGTCCCCTAGCCACGCGGCAGGCAGATCGGCGGAACTGTTCCAACGTCTGAGGTCGAAAACGCTCGCATGCCGACCGAAATCGACCACAGACGTTGTCGTCTCTGCCGAGATGACGCGGGCCGAGCGGCAGATATGGGACCTTCGAACGCTTGAGTGGTCGTCTGCACGATCAGCTATCGAACCGTTGCAGCAGGATGTCTCGGCGCGATCGGGAGGGATCGTGGGGGTGTCGCCACACGTCGAAGATCCAGATCGCTACGCCGATCGCGGCGAATCCGCCCGTGACAAGGACGACGACGCGAAGCCAGGTGGGACGACTTCGTGCCGCCATGTCCCGCCAGACATAGATCATCGCCATCACGCCGAGACTTAGGAATGCTGCCAAGGCTGCGATCGCCAGAGCCTGCGTCGGCGACATGCGGACACTCTGCATCGCTATGGGCGGTCGTGTGGGGCGCCTCGGCCGCGCGCTAGTTGCTTTGCCAGCCTTGAAGCGACAACCAATCTCCGTCCGCGACCGTTCTGTGAGCGCTTCTTGCTGCTGGAGCGCAGATCCCGTTCACAGGAGCAGGTGTGTCCGCGCACGACCGCGGCGCGCGCTAGCGCTTGTGACGGACTCGGGCGACCACGGACTTGGTGCGATCGCGGAGGCCCCACCACGTCACGAGCAGCAGCTCCTCGCTCATCACGGAGAACGACATCTTGGAGACGCCGCGGACCCGGTCGGTGAAGGTGATCGGCACCTCTGACAGCCGGCGGCCGGAGCGTGACACCCGGTAGGCCGTCTCGATCTGGAAGCCGTAGCCCTGCGCACGCGTGCTGAACACGTCGATCGCCTGCAGCGCGTCGACCCGGTAGGCGCGGAAGCCGGAGGTGGCGTCGTGGACGGTCATGCCGAGCACGACGCACGCGTATCGGTTCCCCCACTTCGAGAGCGCCCGGCGGTACCAGGGCCAGTGCGGGACCGAGCCGCCGGGGATGTAGCGCGACCCGATGGCGGTCTCGGCGCCCCCGTCGAGGGCGGCGAACAGCAACGGGAGGGCTTCAGGGTCGTGGGAGAGGTCGGCGTCCATCTGGACCAGCACGTCGTAGCCGCGGTCCATGCCCTCGCGGAACCCGTGTCGGTAGGCATTGCCCAGCCCGTCCTTCTTGGGCCGCATCAGCACGTCGATCTGGCCGAGCTCCGTGGCGGTGGCGCGGGCGAGGTCTGCGGTTCCGTCGGGACTGCTGTCGTCGACGACGAGGATGTCGACGTGCGGCACGGTGGCCCGCACGCGGGTGAGCACCTCCGCGATGTTGAGGGCCTCCTCGTACGTGGGAATGACGACGAGGGTGCGCACGCCGGGCACCCTACCCGGCGCCGTGGACCCCTCTCAGCAGCGCTCGTACACCTCGTACAGGCCGCGATCGAACAAGCCGTTGCCGTACGACGCCACGAGGCAGAAGTCCTCGGCCAGCACTTGGTTGGGTTCGTCGGGTCCGTCGAGCACCGAGTCGTTCGGCTCGTTCCAGTCGTCTCGGATCGACGACAGGATCGCGACATCTGCCGACCGGAGCTCGTCGGCGAGCCCGGAGTCCTCCGCGTTGGCGACGCCCGGGTCCATCTCGATGTAGCGCGTGGCGGGGGTGAGGTCCGGTAGCAGGTAGTAGAGGAAGGCCTCGCTGTACGGCGTCAGCCGCAGGTCGCCTGGCCCCACGAAGAGCCGATCCCCTGGGTCGGTGAGCTCGTCCACGAGCGGGACGAGCTCGTTGACCGCATCGACCGCGTCGGAGCGGGCGTAGCGGAACACCCGGCCGTCGTAGGTCATGCTCCGGGCGTTGTGCCGGTAGCCGAACGTCTGCCCGGTGGCCTCCGTGTAGGTGCGGAGCGTGAAGTGCGGCACGAGGACGAGCAGGCAGAAGGCCGGCGCGGCGAGAGCGGCGACGGTGCGCAGCCGGCCACGCGTCGGGCGCGAGCGGCGTCGCGCCGCGGCCACAGCTCGACCACCGCGGCCGGGAGGAACGCCAGCGTCACGCAGCTCACCCACGCGAGGTGGGTGGAGTCCGCCCGTTGGAGGGCCTGCGGGAGCAGGCCGGTGGCGAAGGCGGCCATCACGAGCAGGCGCGGCCGACCGTCCCGCGCGCAGCGGCGACCGGCGATGAGCAGGAGCCCGCACCCGCCGATGAGCAGGAGCAGCCAGAGGCCGAGCTGCACCGGACCCGGGGGAGCGGGGAACGGCCAAGGGGGCTCGTCGAGCGTTCCCGCCCGCTGCAGGAAGCCGTCGAAGTCGTGCGGGTTCGGCGGCAAGGGGAGGGCGCGCCCACCCCGCAGGTCGAACACGGGCTCGATCACCATCCCGCGCACCACGTTGGCGGGGCCGGCGGTGGCCAGGTGGATGACGTAGGGCGACACCCCGAGGAGGGACGCGAGCACGAGGCGCCGGCGGTCACGACCGGGCAGCTTCCACAGCACGACGCCGAGGGCGGCGACCATGGCCACGACGAGGTCGAGCCGGTAGAGCAACGCGGCGCCGCCGACGAGCCCGGCGGTCCAGAGGAGCCGGGTCCGGCGACGGGAGCCGACGTCGGCCTCCAGCGCTTCGATGCCCGCACGGATCGACCAGAGCCCCAAGGCGACGGCGCCGATCCATGCCAGCGCCGTGAGCCCGCTCGGCGGGATGATCACGATGGCGGCCACCGTGCCGCCCGTGGCCGCCACCCACGGTCCCCAGGGGCGCAGGAGCGACCAAGTGCCGAACACGACGCCGAGGTGCTGCAGGTAGCCCACCGCCCGCTGGGCACCCAGGCTGGTGCCGAACGCCCAGTACACCGCGGCCAGCACCCACAGCGATCCCGGCCCGTACAGGTGGAGGAAGTCGCGGTTGGGGAGGTCCCCGGCGAGGAGCCGCTCGGGGAACACGAGCATGAAGCCCTCCTCCATCGGAGGGCCGGCGGCCTGCCACAGGCCCGGCAGGGGCAGGGCGCACGCGGCGACGACGGGGACGAGGGAGAGCACGCGACGGAACCACCCTCTGGACATCGGACGGGGACGCTAGCGCCGCCCTGCGGAGACCCGGGGCCACGGGGGGTGGGCGGTAACGTGGCCGCGTGGCCGCCCCCGAACGTCCTGACGCGCGGGCGGTGACGCCCGAACCCACGGCCGGCGGCCCGTCGCTCGGCACCGTCGTGCGGCTCCTGCGGCCCCGCCAGTGGATCAAGAACCTCCTGGTGTTCGCATCGCCGGCCGCCGCCGGGGTGCTCGACGAGCCCGAGCACGCGGTGCGGGCGCTGGTGGTGTTCGTGGCCTTCTGCCTCGCGGCGAGCGGGGCGTACTGCCTCAACGACGTGGCCGACGCCGACGCCGATCGCCGTCACCCGGAGAAGCGGTACCGCCCGGTCGCGGCGGGCTTGGTGGCGCCCGCGCTGGCCGTGCCCCTCGGCGTCGGTCTCCTGGTGGTCGGGCTGCTGGTGGCCGGCCTCACCGGATCGTGGGCACCGGTGGGCGTGGTGGCCATCTACGTGGCCCTGCAGCCGCTGTACACCTATGGCCTCAAGCACGTGGCGGTGATCGACCTCGTGGTCGTGGCGGCCGGGTTCGTGCTCCGCGCGGTGGCCGGCGTGGTGGGCACCGACGTGCCCATCTCCGACTGGTACCTGATCGTGGCGTCGTTCGGCTCGCTGTTCCTGGTCGCGGGCAAGCGGTCGACCGAGCTCCGCCTCGGCGCCGGCGCCGGCGAGCACCGTCGATCCCTCGACGTGTACACCGCCTCGTTCCTGCTGTTCGTGCGCTCGGTCGCCGCCTCGATCACGATGCTGGCGTACTGCCTCTGGGCGTTCGAGAAGTCGGCGGTGGCCGACATCTGGTTCCCCTGGTTCGAGCTGTCGATCGTCCCGTTCAGTGCCCTGCTGCTGCGGTACGCGCTCGCCCACGAGTCGTCGGAGCTGGCCGGACCGGAGGACATCGTGCTGGGCGACCGGCAGCTCCAGGCCATCGGGCTGGTGTGGGCCGCGTGCCTCGCGGCGGGCGTCTACGTGGCCGGCGCGCCCCCGCTCACCGGCTGACCGGGCCGGTAGGCTCGCCCGCCGTGCTCGGATTCGAACGCAAGGTCGTGGACGCGCTGTCCACCACCGCTGACCCGGTGGCGCACGCGGCCGTCGTCGACTGGGTCGACGGCAGCCTGCGGGCGATGCCCGAGGCCCTCCGGGCCGGGGTGGCGCTGGGCTCGCTCGTGCTGGGCGCGTGGGCCACCGTCACCGGCAAGGACGGGGCTCGCCTGGTCGCGTCGCTCGAGGCGAGCCCGCTCCCGCCGGTGCGGCTGCACCTGCGCCTGCTGCGGTCCCTGGTGCTGTTCGGCGACCTCGAGCTGTCCCCAGGCGCCCGCGGCTGATGCGCCTCGACACCGAGGTGCTGGTGGTGGGCTCGGGCGCCGGCGGCGCCACCACGGCCGCCGTGCTGGCGGAAGGCGGGCGCTCGGTCACCGTGGTGGAGGAGGGCCCCGACCTGGAGCCCGGCGCCGTCGAGCCGTTCTCGCTGGAGGAGCTGGCGCGCAGCTATCGCCACCGCGGGTCGTCGGCCGCCGTGGGGTCGCCGGCCATCGCCTACGCGGAGGGCTGCTGCGTGGGCGGGAGCACCGAGGTGAACAGCGGGCTCTGGAACCGACTGCCGCCGGCGCTGGCCGAGCGGTGGCGCGCCGACCTCCAGCTCGCCGAGTTCACGCCGGACGTCCTCGACCGCTACGCCGACCGTGTCGAGGACTGGCTCGGCGTCTCCAACCTGCCGGGCGACCTGCCCCCGTCCTCGGCGGTGCTCGAGCGCGGCGCCGAGGTGCTCGGGTGGCGGCACGAGGAGTTCCCGCGCGCGTTTCGCTACGACGACCGGGGCCGCGGCACCAAGCAGACGATGTCGCGCACCGTGCTGCCCCGGGCCACCGCGGCGGGGGCCGTCGTGCGAGCCGGTGTGCGCGTGCAGCGCCTCGTGCGAGACGGCGACCGGGTCGTCGGGGCTGACGCGGTGCTGACGCACCCGGACGGCGCCGAGGAACCTCTCTCGCTCGACGCCGAGCACGTGGTGGTCTGCGGTGGTGCCATCCAGACCCCCGCCCTCCTCCAGCGGAGCGGCATCCGGCGCGGGATCGGTGGCGGTCTCAAGGTGCACCCCACGGTGAAGGTCGTGGCACGCGTCCCGGAGCTGCTCGACCACGACGACGTGCCGATGGAGCGCATCACCGAGTTCGCCCCGTCGATCGCCATCGGCGGCTCGGCGAGCCGACGCGGGCACCTGGGACTGGCCCTGTCCGACGCCGGCGTCGCCCCCGAAGGGCTCCTCGATGACTGGGAGCACCGCTTCGTGTACTACGCCAGCATCCGCAGCGACGCGGGCGGGCGGGTGCAGGCCATCCCGGGGCTCGCCTCCCCGCTGGTCACGTATCGGCTCACCGACGCCGACCTCAGCCGGCTCGCCCGTGGCCTGGTCCACCTCGGTGAGGCCCTCCTGGCGGCCGGGGCCACCGAGCTCCACGCCTCCGCGACCGGCGCGCCCGTGGCCCACTGCGTGGCCGACCTGGCCGGCTGGTGGGATGTGGTCGACCGGCGCCGCGCCAACCTGATGACCGTCCACCTCACCTCCTCGGTCCGCATGGGCGAGCGGCGCGGCGGCGGCGTCGACAGCTTCGGCGTGGTGCGAGGGGTCAGCAACCTCCGGGTGAGCGATGCGTCGATCCTCCCCGAGGCGCCAGGGGTCAACCCGCAGGCCGCCATCATGACCATCGCCGCCCGCAACGCCGACCACCTCCTGAGCAGCCTGTGACGCGCACGGACCCGATCGTCATCACCGGCGCGGGTGGCTGGCTCGGTCGCAACCTCGTCGAAGCCGTCGCGCCGACGCGGTCCCAGGTGCGCGTCCTCGTGCAGACCGAGGACGAGGCCGCTGTGCTCGCGCTCGGCGAGCCGCGCGGTGCAGCCCGTGGTGGGAGACGTGCGGCACCCCGCGGTGCTCGACGCGCTGTTCGTGGGCGTGGCCCCAGGTGCCACCGTCGTCCACGCCGCCGCGGTCATCCACCCGGTCCGCCGGGTGCGCGAGCTGTTCGACGTCAACGTCGGTGGCACGTCGTTGCTGCTGGATCGGGTGCGGCGCCTCGAGATGGGTCGGCTCGTCCACGTGTCTTCGAACTCGCCGTTCGGGGTGAACCGCGATCCCGACCACCGCTTCGACGAGTCGTCGCCCTACTCGCCGTACCTGGCGTACGGCGAGTCGAAGCGGGAGGCCGAGGAGCTCGTGCGCACCGCCACCGAGCGCGGCGACGTCGATGCCGTCATCGTGCGTCCGCCGTGGTTCTACGGCCCGCACCAGCCGGCCCGGCAGACGCAGTGGTTGCGTGCCGTCCGCCGCGGCCGGTTCCCGCTCGTCGGTGACGGCAGCAACCGTCGCTCGATGGTGTTCACGGGCAACCTCGTGGACGGCATCCTCTGTGCGGAGACGGCGGCCGCCCCGGGGTCGGCGTACTGGATCGCCGACGCCGAGGTCCCCACGATGGTGGACGTGCTGGCCACGGTGCGCGAGGCGTTCCGCGACGAAGGGTTCGAGGTGTCCGGCGGGCAGCCCCGTCTTCCCCGCACGGCCGGCGTCGTCGCCGAGGGCCTCGACCGCGCCCTCCAGCGCACCGGGCGGTACGTGCAAGCCCTCCATGTGCTCGGTGAGCTGAAGGAGACCATCGCCTGTGACATCTCGCGCGCCCGCGCCGAGATCGGCTACGCGCCAGCCACCGACCTGCGCGCCGGCATGCGCGCCAGCATCCGATGGTGCGTCGAACGGGGGCACGAGCTCTGATGCCCCGCACCGTCCTGATCACCGGGGGGAGCGGCTACTTCGGGTCGATCCTCGTCGACCGCTGCGTGGCCGACGGCGACCACGTCCGCGTGCTCGACCTCAACCCGTCGGACCGCGCCACCGAGAGCGTGGTGGCGGACGTCCGTGACCTCGAGGCGGTCCGCGCCGCGTGCGAGGGCGTCGACGTCGTGCTGCACAACGTGGCCCAGGTGCCGCTGGCCCGTGACCGCGCCCTGTTCTGGTCGGTGAACGTCACCGGCACCGCCAACGTGCTCCTCGCCGCGCGCGATGCCGGCGCGGCCAAGGTGGTCCACACGTCCACGAGCGCCATCTACGGCATCCCGGAGCACAACCCGGTGGACGAGGACTCGCCGGCGCGGCCGCTGGAGGCGTACGGGCGGGCGAAGCTCGAGGCGGAAGCGCTCTGCCGGCAGGCGGCCGCCGACGGCCTCGACGTGTCGATCATCCGGCCCAGGACGATCCTCGGGCACGGCCGGCTCGGGCTGATGGCGATCCTGTTCGAGCTGGTGGCCGAGGGCGCCCCCGTCTTCGTCTTCGACGGCGGCCACAACCGGTATCAGCTGGTGCACGCCGACGACCTGGCTGACGCCTGCCTGCGCGCGGCCGCTCGACCTGGACCCCGGGCCTACAACATCGGTGCCACCACCTTCGGGACGATGCGCGAGACGCTGGAGGCCGTGTGCGTCGCCGCGAGCACCGGTGCTCGGGTGCGGTCCATCCCGTCCGCGCCCGCCCGGTTGGCGATGCGGGCGCTGTCGGCCGTGGGGCAGGGCCCGTTCGCCCCGTACCACTGGCTCCTGTACGGCGAGTCGCTGTGGTTCGACACCACCCGGGCGCAGACCGAGCTGGGGTGGGCGGCGAAGCACAGCAACGAGTCGATGGTCATCGAGTCGTACCGCTGGTTCCTCGAGCACCGTCACGACATGGGCACCGAGGGCCGCTCGCACCACCAGTCACCTGTCCGCCTCGGCGTCCTCCGCGCGCTGCGCCACCTGCCATGACGGGCACCTGGACGCTGCCGAGGCCGCCCCGCGACCGAGCGTTCCTGGCCGGGCTGACCGCGCTGATCGTCTTCCCGCTCGTGCTCGGCACCATCGCGCTCCGCCGGCCGCCGTGGGCGCCCGTCCTCGACATGGCGATGACCGAGCTCCGCGTCCGGGACGTCGGCGGCTCGCACACGCCGCTCATCGGTCTCCCCGGTCGCATCGGGGGCCACGGCGTCCAGGGGAGCCACCCCGGGCCGCTCAGCTTCTGGCTGCTCGCGCCGACCTACCGGTTGTTCGGCTCGTCCGCGTGGGCGCTGCAGGTCGCCGGCGCGGTGCTCGACACGCTGGCCATCGCGGTCGCGCTGGTGCTCGGCCACCGCATCGGCGGACGTCGCGTCGCGGCGGCCGTGGCGCTGGTGCTCGCCATGCTGATCGTGGGCTACGGGCTCGGACCGGTGATCGAGCCGTGGAACCCGTACCTGCCGCTGCTCTGGTGGATGGTGTTCCTGCTCTCGCTGTGGGCCGCCGTGCTCGGCGACCGGCCCGCGCTGCTGATCCTGGTGGCGAGCGGCTCCCTCTGCGCCCAGACCCACGTCCCCTACCTCGGGCTGTGCCTCGGGCTGGGCGGGCTCACCGCCATCGCCCTGCTGGCCCGCGCCCGCCGCGATCCGGGCGAGCGCCCGTCCCTGCTGCGGTGGGGGTTGGCGGCGGTCGTGCTCGGGACGGTGCTCTGGGTGCCGCCGACCATCGACCAGCTCACCGAGGAACCCGGCAACTACGGGCTCCTGCTCGACCACTTCGCCACGCCGCCGGAGGAGCCCATCGGGCTGCGGGAGGCGGGCACCCAGGTGCTCGAGCACTTCGACGTGGGGTACGTCGTGGTGGACCAGGTCCGCGAGCCCGGTCTGCTCGCGCGGGGAGCTGGGTCGCCATCCGGTCGCGTGGCGCGGCGGGGTGCTGCTCGCGGGCTGGCTCGGGCTGGCGCTGCTCACGTGGCGCCGGAGCCCGCCCGTGCTGCGGGCGTTGCACCTCGTCGTCGCGGCCAGCACCGTGATCGGGTGGTACTCGATCAGCCGCGTGTTCGGCATCGTCTGGTACTACCTGATGCTCTGGCTGTGGGCGGTGGCGCTCCTCGCGGTGGCCGCGAGCATCTGGTCAGTCGTCGCCTGGCGCTCGCCTCCATCCGATTCGGCAGGGGACCCGCCCACCCCGCCCGTGCGATCACGCGCCGTGGCCGGGCTCGTGCTCCTGGCCGCGCTGCTGTCCGTGCGGTCCGCGGTCGTGGCGCCCGACACCCAGCCCTCGGACAACCGGCTGTCGCTCGTGCTCGACGCCTTGATGGCGGACACCGAGGCCGGCCTCGACGCCGGCGGCGGCGCCGCCACCGGGCGGGACGGTCGCTACGTGGTGGGCTTCTCGGACGCGCTCCACATCGGCTCGCAGGCCTACGGGCTCGTGAGCGAGCTGGAGCGCCGCGGGTTCCACGCCTACATGGAGCCGTTCCGGTCGGTTCCCATCACCGGTCATCGGACGCTCGACGCGGCGCACGCCACCGCTCGCGTGCAGCTCGTCACCGGATCGCACATCGAGGAGTGGCGCGCCCTCGACGGCGTCGTCGAGGTGGCCAGCGTCGATCTCCGCACCCCCGAGGACAAGGCCGAGCAGGCAGCCTTGCGGGCCGCGGTCGAGACGGAGCTGCGGGCGGAGGGCCTGGCCGAGCTGATCCCGCTGCTCGACCAGAACCTGTTCCTCGCCGCCATCGACCAGCGGGCCTCACGGGGGCTGCAGGTGCGGATGGATCGCATGTTGCGCATCGGGGGTCCGACCTCGGTCTTCGTGGCTCCGCCCGAGCTGTCGCCGCCGTGACCCCGCGCCCCACCGCGGCGCGGACGCTGGCGGCACCGGTGCTGGTGGGGATCGCGCCGTGCGTGATGGCGGCGGTGCGCGCGCTGCACGCGCACTGGCTCCCCATCGGCGACAACGGCTACTTCGCCGTGCGGGCGCGCGACGTGCTCACCGCCGACCACCCGCTCCTGGGGGCATGGAGCTCCGGATCGCAGGCCGTGGGCGTCGACGTGAACAACCTCGGACCGCTGCAGCTCGACCTGCTCTACCCGTTCGTGAAGCTGGCCGGGCTCGGAGCGGGCACGGTGCTGGCGGTCACGCTCCTCAACGCCGCGTGCGGCGCCCTCGTGGTGGTGCTGGCGCATCGGCGGGCCGGGCGGGCCGGTGCCTGGGTCGCCGCCGGCGTGACCGCGGCCCTGTCGTGGACGCTCGGCAGCGAGCTGCTCATCGAGCCTCGTCAGCACCACGCGCTGGTGCTTCCGTTCCTGGCCTGCCTCGCCTTGGCCTGGTCGCTGGCCGACGGGGATGTGCGCGTGCTGCCGGTGGCCGCCTTCGTCGGAAGCCTGGTGGCTCAGACCCACCTCACCTTCCTGATCCCGCTCGGCGCCATCTCGCTCGTCGCGCTCGGCGCGCTGGGCTGGCAGCTCCGCCGCGGCACCCTCGACCCTCCAGCGGTCGGTGGGGGTCGGATCCTGTTGGTGACGGCCGCCGTGCTCGGCGTGTGCTGGGTGCAGACCGTCGTCGAGGAGCTGCGGCCCGGCCAGGGGAACCTGACGTCGATCGTGGAAGCGGCCCAGGTCGAGACCCCGACGTACGGCGCCGCCGCCGGCACCCGAGCGGTCGCGACCGTGGTGGTGCCAGGCGTCGGATGGCTGCCACCGACCTTCGAGGACTTCGAGCCCGGGTCGAGCCCCCACGGTGCCGGAGCGTCCGCGGCGATCCTGGGCGCGCTGGCAGTCGGGCTGGGGGCCCTCGGCTGGGCCGCGAGGCGGCGGGGTGATCGCACGGTGCTCGCGGCGATCGGGGTCACGACGGTCGCGCTCGTGGCGGCCGTCTATGGCGCGGCGTCGTCGCCCTCCGGCCGGTTCGGCGTCCTCGCGTCCAACTTCCGCTGGCTCTGGTCCATCGGCGCCTTCACCACCGCCACGCTGCTCGTCGGGATCGTGCGCTTGCGACCCACGTGGCCGCGATCGCAGGCGGTGCTCGCGGGGTTCGCCGGCGTCGCCATCCTGGTCTCGGGGTGGGCGCTGCCGGCCTCGCACCAAGGCGCCGGCCCCGCCGACTCGCGGGAGCTCATCGAGGTGTCACGCGACCTCCTCGACCAGGTGCACGCGTTCGAGTTCGACGGGACGGTCCTCATCGACCGGGTGGGCACGTACTTCGGCGAGCCGTTCTCCTACGTGCTCTTCGCCGGGCTGCAGGACCAGGACATCCCGTTCGAGTCCAAGCTCTCGCAGGACGCTCGACGGTTCGGCTCCCGCCGCGCCTACGACGGCACCGCCGACGCCACCCTCACGATGGTGACCGGGCCCGCGGCCGAGCGGCCTCGCCCTGGTAGCGAGCGGGTGGCGTTTGCCCGGTGGCTGTCCAGTGCCGAGCGCCAGGAGCTCGAGGAGCTCGACGATGCCGCGGCTGGCGGCGCGCTGCTGCGGGACGAGGAGCAGCGGCGGCGCAAGCTCCGGCATCGGCTCGAGAAGGGCACCGTCGCTTTGTGGCTGACCCCCGGGCCGCCCGAGTAGGTCAGGCCGCCGGCTCGCCCTCCGCTGGTGGCCCCCACCACGCGGCCGCCAGCACGAGCGCGAGCACCGGTTCGTAGGGGATGCGGTACCGGAAGTTGCCGTACAGGATGACCCCGTACAGCACCAGCGACAGCGCCGGGAGCACCAACGCCGCCCGCACCCACGGTCGGCGCAGGCGTCGGCGGCGGAGGACCAGCGTGAGCACGAAGGCGGCGAAGAACGCGTACCACGTGACGTCGGCGAGGACCTCCAACGGCTTCCGGGCGTCGTCCAGCACGGGCGTGCTCGATCCCTCGATCCAGATCGAGATCACGTTGGCATCCCCGTCCGCGAGGTGGAGGAGCTTCTTCGGGATGAGCTCGAGCTCCTCCCGAGGGTGCTCCCTCGCCCAGGTCGTCGCCAGGTCCTGGAGGCGATCGGCGATGGCGAGCTCTCGCTCCGGTCCGAACGGCGCGGGGTCAGCGGACACGAGCACACTGCCCGGCGCGTAGTTGGCGCCGCCATCGGCACGTGGGTTGTGGCCGGCGTACAGGGTCTCGGCGAAGTTGAGGGACGGACCGGTGAGCTCGCCGGCGATGCCGCTGTTGCGCGCGATCCACGGGGCCAGCACGGCGACCGCGATCAGCCCCGGTGGCGAGGACGGGACCGATCACCTGGCGCCACGGCCAGCGCGGCCACCAGGCGACGACGACCACGAGGCCGAGGAGGGCGCCCTCGCCCCGGGTGAGGGCGGCGAAGCCGATGAGGAGGCCGAGCAGCGCCGCGGCTCGGAAGCTGGGGGGATGGCGCACGACGACGCCGAGCACGAGCAGCACCTGGAGCGCGCTCAGCGGCTCGGTGAGGATCGTGCCGGCGAAGAGCCACTGGCCGGGGAGGAGCGCCACGATGGTGGCGGCGACCAGCGCGGCGCGGGAGCCGATCAGCGGGCGCACGCACCAGTGCGTGGCCAGCACCACGAGGCTGGACAGCCCCGCGTTCATGATGAACGCGGCGGTGGCGTCGGCATCGGTGAGCCGGTACACGAGCGAGATGAGGAACGGGAACGCCGGCGGCCAGCGCAGCGTGGCCTCGCCGAAGATCTGGTAGCCGTCCCCCTGCGCCAGGCCGTCGGCCATGTGGTGGTAGAGGAACTGGTCGTTGAACCCGAGGTCGGTGCGGTTCGCGAGCACTGCGAACCCCACCCGCAGCGCGAGCGCTCCGGCGACGATCGCCGCGAGGGCGATCCCCTCGCTACGCCGAGCTGGGCTTGGGGAGGATGGGTGCGTCACGGCCGGTGCCCTTGGTGCCCGAGGCGTGGTCGCCCTCCTCGTGGTACTCCTCCTCCACGTTGACATCCCAGATGTCGTGGGCGGCCCCGAGGATGTTCTCGACCGTCAGCATGGCCGTGTACATGGAGTGGTCCTGGTTGTTGTACTTGTGCATGCCGTTGCGGCCCACCGGGTGGACGTTCGGGGCGTGCTCCGTGAGCCAGCCGCGCAGCACCTCGACGTTGGCCCGGTAGTCGGCGTCGTACACGGGGTAGGCCTTGGGCATGCGGACGACGTAGCCGGCCTCGATGTCGGCGGCCCGCATGAGACCGAGGGCCTCGAGCTCCGCCTTGCCCTTCTCGATGAGCCACTCGTCGGTGGCCGTCCACCACTCGTCGCCCTCCTGGACCGTGTACTCCAGGCCGAGGACGTTGCGACCGTCCTTCACCATGTGGGGCGACCACGACCCGAAGTTCTGGACGCGCATCGTCTTGATGTCGGGATCGTGGATGTAGATCCAGTTGTCGGTCCACGCCACCTTCTCGGCGGGGACGACGAGGGCGATCGACAGGAAGTCGCGGAAGGCCAGGTCGTCGGCGGCCCGCTGCACCTCGGCCGGGACCGGCGGGCTCATGCCCTTGAGCAGGTGGTTGAACGGCATCGACGAGATCACGTGGTCGGCGTCGTAGGTCGAGCCGCCGGCGGTCACGGACACGGCGCGACCCTCGCGGTGGGCGATCTTGGTGACGGGCGCGTCGAACACCACCTTGGATCCCTGGTCCTCGACCAGCTGCTGGCAGCGCTCCCACATCATCCCCGGGCCGTGCTTCGGGTACTGGAACTCCTCGATGAGGCTCGTGACCTGCTGCCCCTTGCCTCGCTTGCCCGCGAACTTGGCGCGGAACGGCTCCCACACCGCCGTCCAGAGAGTCATGCCCTTGATGCGCTGCGCTCCCCACTCGGCCGAGATCTCCGACGGCGGGACGGCCCACACCTTCGTGCTGTACGCCTTGAAGAAGTGGCCGTAGAGCCGCCAGCCGTAGTTGGCGGCGACGTAGCCCTCGAGCGTGGACAGGTCTTTCGGCGGTCGGATCCGCACCCAGAGGAACGACAGGCGCGCACCGGATCGCCTCGAGGGGCCCAAGGGTGCGGAGGGCGCTGAACGCCTTGAGCGGGTAGTCGAAGAACTTGCCCTGGTAGTAGATGCGACTGGACCGCGGCCGCTGCATGAAGTCCTCGTCGGGGAGGATCTCGTGCCACAGCGCCTCGACCTCGGGCACCTTCGTGAAGAACCGGTGGCCGCCGATGTCGAAGCGGTAGCCGTCGCGCACGACGGTCTGGCTGATCCCGCCCACCACGCCGGTGCCCTCGAGCACGGTGCACGGGTGGCCGGCCTTGCCGAGCTGGTAGGCGGCGGTGAGGCCGGCGGGGCCGGCGCCGATGACGACGACGGAGCCGGGATCGGACGGACTGGGGACGGCGGAGGGGGCGGGCGGCATGGATCCTGGAGGCGCGATCGGCGGGAAGGGGAACCCAGCGAGCGTAGTGGTCGACCCCCCTCTGACAGAGAACCCGCGTCCCTCGGGGCCCGACGGCCCACCGGTAACATCGCCCGAGCATGGCGACCACGATGTCGCCCGGTACCAGCCGGGCCAGGGCGACCCGGTGGCTGGAGCCCGCCGTGCTGGCCGTCCTCGCCTACGTCCCCGCCTTGCTCTCCTCGCCTGGTCGCGTCAGCGCCGACAGCAAGCAGTACCTCTACCTCGATCCGGGTGCGTTCCTCGCACGGGCGCCGCACCTGTGGGACGCGCAGGCAGCCGCCGGTGGCGTGTCCCACCAGCACGTCGGCTACCTCTGGCCGATGGGCCCGTGGTTCTGGGCCTTCGACGCGGCGGGGGTGCCGACGTGGGTCGCCCAGCGGCTCTGGCTCGGCACGTTGGGGCTGGCGGCCGCCCTCGGCACGCGGTGGCTCCTGCGCCGGCTCGGGCTCGGACGCGCCGGCGTGCTGGCGGGCACGCTCGTCTACCTCCTGACGCCGTACCAGCTGGCCTTCACCGCGCGTTCGTCGGTGCTCCTGCTCCCGTGGGCCGGCCTCCCGTGGCTCCTGGGCCTCACCGACCGCGCCCTCGACCGCGGCGGCTGGCGCGACCCGGCGTGGATCGCCCTCATCCTGCTGACGATCGGTTCCGTGAACGCGTCGACGCTCATCCTCGTGGGGGTGGGCCCGGTGATCTGGCTGCTGCTCGGCATCACCGATCGCGCCCGGGCGCGGGAGGCGGCGCTGTTCGCGGGACGGGTCGGCCTCCTGAGCATCGGGGTGTCGCTGTGGTGGATCACCGCCTTGCGCCTGGAGGCCGCCTACGGCCTGCCGGTGCTCCAGGTGACCGAGAACCTCGAGTCGGTGGCGCGCACGTCGTCACCGAGCGACGTGCTGCGCGGCCTCGGCAACTGGTTCTTCTACGGCCGCGACCGGTTCGGCTTCTCCATCGACCAGGCCGAGGCCTACCTGACCGATCGGGTGACGATCGCGGCCACCTTCGGGCTTGCCGCCCTGGGCGTCGCCGCCGCCGTCGCCGTCCGCTGGCGCCATCGCGCACGCTTCCTGGCCCTCGTCCTCGTCGGCACCGTCGTCTCCGTGGGCGCGTGGCCGCTCGACGACCCGAGCCCGTTCGCCCGCGGGGTGGCCGACTTCACCGGCACGTCGGCGGGACTGGCGCTCCGCAACACGGCCCGAGCCGCGCCGGTGGTGGTGCTCGGCCTGGCCGGCCTGCTCGGCGCCGCCGTCAACGCGTGGCAGCCGCGGCCGTGGCGCTGGGGCGCGGCCGCGCTCGTGGGCGCCCTCGCCCTCGTCGGGCTGCGTCCGGTCGCCGACACCGGCATGCTGTCGGAGCACCAGCAACGGGTCGACCCCATCCCCGGGTACTGGACGGACGCCGCCGCCGACCTCGACGCGGCGGGGACGGCCACCCGCGTGCTCGAGATCCCCGGATCGAACTTCGCCGCCTATCGGTGGGGCAACACCGTCGACCCGATCCTCCCGGGGCTGATGCGCCGCGGGCACCTCGCCCGTGAGGTGCTGCCGCAGGGATCGGCCAGCTCGACGCTCCTGCTCGATGCGCTCGATCGGCGCGTCCAGGAGGGCACCCTCGAACCCGCGGCGTTGGCGGCGGTGGCGCGGCTCTTCGGGGTGGGCGACATCGTGCTGCGCTCCGACCTCGAGTACGAGCGGTTCCGGACGCCGCACCCGCGAGCGCTGTGGGAGCTCCTCACGGGGACCGACGTCGCGGGCCTGGCCGATCCAATCGGCTACGGCGACCCGGTGCGGAACGTCCCCGACCCGGCGCTGCCGATGTTCGACGAGATCGAGCTGCGGACACCCACCGCGGCGCCCGACCCACCCCCGGTCGCTCGCTTCGAGGTCGAGGACGCGCAGCCGATCGTGCGCGTGGCTCCGACCTCGCGGCCCGTGGTGCTCGCGGGCGACGGCGACGGCATCGTCGACGCGGCGGGCGCCGGGCTCGTCGATGGCCGGGCCCTTGTGCTGCAGGCCACCTCGCTCTCCGACAACGCCCTGGAGGATGCGCTGGCGAGCGGGGCCGACCTCGTCCTCACCGACACCTACCGCCGTCGCATCCAGACCTGGTTCTACGCGATCCGAGACACCCGCGGCCCCACGGAGCGCGCGGGAGAGACCCTCGCCGAGCCGACCGGGTACGACTACCGCATCGACCCCACCCCCGGGGTGCGCGACGATCGACGCACCGTCGTGCACCAGGTGGGAGCGACCGTGACGGCGTCAGGGAGCGGGGGGGCGTCGCGTCCCGAGGACCGCGCCGCCGTGGCGCTCGACGCCGATCCGCGGACCGCGTGGCGCGTCGGCGGCGCCGATCCCCGGGGTCAGCACCTGCACGTGTCGGTGCCGGCCGGCATCCGCGCCGACCACGTCACGCTGGTCCAGCCGCAGGACGGCCCGCGGGACCGTCGGATCACACGGGTGCGGGTGCGGATCGACGGCGGCGCCCCGATGGAGGTGGAGCTGACCGCGGCGTCGGACTCAGCCGCGGGGCAGGAGGTGCGGTTCCCCGCCACGGAGGTGCACGAGCTCGACGTGGAGATCGCGGCGGTGTCGGTGCCACCGTTCGACCCGGCGCTGGCCAACGCGGTCGGCTTCGCCGAGGTGCGGCTCGAGGACCTCGTGGTCGTCGAACAGGTGCGGGTGCCGACGGACCTCCTCGAGCGGAGCGACGGCGGGCGCGGTCACCGCATCGACGTCATGCTCACCCGCCTCCGGTACGAGCCGGGCGACCGCGGCCGTCAGGATGCCGAGCGATCGCTCCAGCGCACCTTCTCGTTGCCGGTGTCTCGAACCTTCGGCATCGGGGGCACCATCCGCGTGCAGCCGAACGCGCCGGACGACGTGCTGGACGCGGTCCTGGCCACCGACCTCGCGGGCGCGGTGGTCACCGCCTCGTCGCACCTGGCCGGCGACCTCGGCGCTCGGGCGTCTCGTGCCCTCGACGGCGACGACGCCACCGCCTGGCAGGCCGCCTTCGGGCCCCAGGACGGCCAAGGGATCACCATGCAGCTCGCGCGCCCGCGCGGGTCGGCGACCTCGTCGCCCACGTCGTGCACGACGATCGCCACTCGGTTCCCGGCTCGCTCACCCTCCTGGCTGATGGGGAGCCGGTCGGCACCGTCTCGGTCCCCGCCGCCGACGGTTCCGCACCCATCATGGTGCCCCTGCCCGATCCCCCGGTCGCCGTTCGCGAGCTGCAGGTCGTGGTCGGAGACGTCACCCGCCGCACGCCCGTGCCGGGCGACCAGAACCCGGGCGAGATCCTGCCCGTGGCCATCGCCGAGCTGCAGGGCACCGGCCTGCCGGTGGCCGTCGACGGGACCGCCGTGAGCGCGACCTGTCGGCCGCTCCTCACGCTCGACGGCCAGCCGCTCCCGGTCCGCGCCCTCGGGGCACCGGCTGACGCTCGGTTGGGGCTCGCACTGGAGCCGTGCGACGGTCCGGTCGCGCTGGAGGAGGGCACCCACACGGTGGCGTCGCGCGTCGGCCTCGACGAGGGCTTCGACGTCGATCGCCTCATCCTGAGCTCGGCGGCCGACGGCACCCCGGCCAGCATCGAGGCTCGGGGCGCGCCGCGCTCGGGAGCCGGCGCCGAGGTCGACGTGCAAGGTGAGGACCGGGGCACCGACTACGACCTCGCCGTGCGCACAGACGGCGAGCCCTTCTGGCTCGTGCTGGGGCAGAGCGACAACCGCGGGTGGTCGCTGGGGGTGGACGGCGCCACCGTGGGGGAGCGCCAGATCGTGGACGGCTACGCCAACGGGTGGCTCATCACTCCCGACGGCCCGGGCGACCTGGCCATCTCCGTGACGTGGGGGCCCCAGCGGCTCGTGTGGCTCTCCCTGGTGCTGTCGGCCATGGCGGTGGTCGTGTGCATCGTGCTGATCGTCGGGAGCCGGCGACGGCCGGGCAGAGACCCGGGCGACGACGCGCCGCCGGCCTTCGCCCAGCCCAGCCCCGGGTGGGCGCCGCTGACCCCCGGCGCGCCCGGGCTGGCCGTGGCGGTGGGCGTGGTGGTGCTCCTCGTGGCCACCCCGCTGGCCGCGGTCGTGGCCAGCGCGTCGGTGCTCGTCGGCCTGCTCGTGCCGCGGGCGACGTGGGCATGGCTGGTCGCCGCCCCCGGCCTGGTGCTGGCGGCTCGCTGGCTGGACCGACCGGAGCTGGCGTGGGTGGCGCTCGCCCTCGTGCTCGCCGACCTCACCGTCGAGCGGTGGTCGGCGCGCTCCGTCAGAGCTCGCCGAGGACCGGGTCGAGGGTCAGCTCCGGCAGGGTGAGCCGATCCTCCCAGCGCGCCTCGGGGGTACCCGGGCGTCGCACGTTCCGGGCGGCCGTGCCCGGCGCGAGGAGGGTGACGTCGCCGTCGGTGACGCGCACGTAGAACGATCGCTGGACCTTGGGCGAGCGACTGTCGTCCCCGGTGCCGAGCCGCACCTCGAGCGTGTGCAGGCCATCGGGCAGCCCCAAGGCCGCCACGTCGATGTCGCAGGGTCCGGCGGCCGTCACCGGTGTGACGGGTCCCACCAGCGCGCCGTCCACCTCCACCCAGCGCACCGTCACCTCGCCGTCGAGCGGTCGCACGGTGCCCGTGAGGTGCACGGGCCCCTCGAGGACCTCCATGCGGGTGAGGCCCACGTGCGGCGTGCGCGGGTGCTCGGTCGGGAGCAGGTCGATCACCGAGAGGTCGGCGCGCTGGAGGTACGGCGTCCGGTCGGGGTTCGCCTGCACGAGATCGAGGAGCTCCGGGCCCGAGTCGGACGCGAAGAGGATGCGCGCGTCGAGGTCGGCGCCGTTGTCGCCGAACGGGTTGACGAACAGCAGGTACCCGGGCGGGGACGGCACCACCAGTGCGCGCCCGTCGATCGCCTCGACGGAGTCCTTCCACGGGAGGTTGGCCTCGGAGAGGTCGTGGTTCACGCGCAAGCGGTTGGCCGTGACGGGCACGGTGACCGCGAGCAGCGCTCCCACCAGGCCGAGGGCGAGGCCGGGTCGCCGACGGCCGAGCTCGACGAGGGCCAGCGCCATGAGCGCGCACAGAGGAGCGAACGAGGGGATGTAGTAGATCGGCCCGCTCAGCCGTGCCGTCAACGATGAGATGTGGGTGCCGAAGAACGCGAGGTAGGCCACCGGGAACGCGAGCCCCAGCGCCACGAGGTGCCAGACGGCTCGATCCCGACGGTGGGCCCAGGCGCCGGCGGCGGCCACCAGCGCGCCCAGGTGCGCCCCCGCCAGGAAGAACGGCAGCCAGAACGAGTTGCGGCCCGTGCTCTCCAGCGCCAATCGCTTGCCGTAGGCGATCTTGTCGAAGCCGGGCATGAGCCGCCGCCTGCCGAACCCGAACTGGTCCAGCGGATCCGCCACGGTGATCGGGAACTCGGTGGGGCTGCCGGTGAGGTGCCGGTTGAGCAGCAGGGTGGCCACCACGAGGGGGACGAGGCCCACCGCGGTCCAGGCCGCCCAGCGCACGAGTGCTCGCAGCTCCGAGCGGTGGGTCACCACCAGGGGCACGGCGGCGACGAGGGCCCACACGACGGCGTCGTACGGGCGCGTGAGGAACACCCAGCCGAGGAGGACGCCGGCCGCCACCAGGCGCGGGCGCCGGTCGAGGCGGACCCCGCTCAGCAGCGCGCTCACGAAGAGCAGGCCCAGGCCGAGCGTCAAGAGGTAGTTCAGGTGGACGCCGCTCTGCACGGCGAGGATCGGCGACGCCAGCATGAGCGCGGCGGCGACCGTCGCGACCACCCGGTCGCGGAGCAGCTCGTGCACGAGCATCCACGTGCCGACGACGGCCAACGCGGCGCCGGCGGCCACGCCGAGGTCTGGGCTGCCCAGGAGCGAGCCGATGAGCAGGACCAGCGGCCAGCCCAGCGTGTACTGCGAGAACAGCGTGCCGTCGCGGGCCGCGCTCAGCCAGGGCTGGAAGAGGTCGGGGTAGCCGCCGTCGGGGGTGGAGAGCTGGCCGGCCCGGAGCACCTCGACGTGCCACAGGTACACGGGCTCGTCGCGGTTCCACGACAGCCCGGGGTACACGACCTGTTGCACGACCAGCGAGAGCGCGAACGCGGCCAGGGCCAGCGTCGGGAGGGCCCAACGAGAGGCGAGCGCCCTGCCGAGGCGAGCCGGCCAGCCGGTCTGGTTGGGGGCCTCCACGAGCGGTCGAACCTACACCGGGCCGTGCCGGTCACCCGCTTCTGGCGCCGGACGCGCGAACCTGGGTGGGTGACGACCTCCGCGGCCCCCGACGTCCTGTCCTTCGCCTGCCCGCGCTGCCAGGCGCCCGTCGACGAGCCGTTCTACGGCCCGTGCACCGGTTGCCGGGCCACGCTGCGCCGCACGCTGGGGAACGAGGCCCAGGCGGTCGAGGCCACCGCCTTCGAGCCGGCCATGCACGTCACCCCGAACGCGGTGGCACTGAAGGACGACTGAGCACCCGGGCTACCGCCCGGCGATGGGCTCGATGCGGACCTTGGGGCCGTACTTCGGAGCCGAGACCCCCGCCGACTCGATGAGCAGGCACACCCGGCCGCGATGCCCGTCAAACGGCTCGAGCAGCTCGAGCATCCGGTCATCGGTGCCCCGTGGCTCCCCGGCGAGGGCGAAGGCGACCAGGTTCTTGAGGTGGAAGTCGCCGACGCTCACGGCGTCGGCGTCACCGTGCGCGAGGCGCGCGACCTCGGCGGAGGTCCACAGGCCGACGCCGGGGATGGCCTCGAGCCGCTCGCGCAGCTCGGCGGTGCTCCGCTCGCCGGCCGCTTCGAGGCGGGCGGCGTGGGCACAGGCCCGCTTGAGGGTGTCGGCCCGCTTCTTCTCCACCCCGAGCACGTGGAGCTCGTAGTAGCCGAGCTCGGCGATCACCTCGGGAGCCGGGGGGAGGCGGAGCCCGCCCGGACCCGGAGCGGGCTCGCCCCACCGCTCCACGAGCTGCCGGAAGGCGCGCTTGGCCTCGAACCCGGTGACCCTCTGGCTGAGGATGGCCGGCACGAGCGCCTCGAGCACCCGCTGGGTCCGCGGGAGGCGGAGGCCGTCTGCGTGACGGTGCAGGCCGGCGACGACGGGGTGCGACGGCGCGAACCCCGCGCGGTCGTCGAGGATGCCCAGCGCGCTCGGTGCCATGGCCAGCGCCCACTCGGCGCCGTCCCCCCACGCCTCCACCTCGAGCCGGTCGCCGAGGTGCTCGACCCGCAACGTGGCCGGTCCGTCCGGAGTGCGAGAGGCCCGCAGCATGTTGTCCCGCACGAGGTTCACGGTCGGGTCGTGCTTGCCGAGGCGCACCGGGCGCAGCGACCGTCGCAGGTCGAGCGCGAAGGGCAGGGGGATGGTGCGCCGGGCCATGGGGATCAGACGCTAGGTGCTGGCCTTCTCGGCCGCCCACCGGTAGTCGGGCTTGCCGCTCGGGCTGCGCTCCACCTGCGGGACGCGCACGAACGCCTTCGGGAGCTTGTAGCGAGCCACGTGGGCCGCCGCCGTGTCGCGCAGCTCGTCGTCCGTGGGGTCGGTCCCGGGTCGCAGCTGCACCACCGCCACGACCTCCTGCCCCCACCGCTCGCTGGGTCGACCCACCACGACGACGTCGAACACCGCGGAGTGTCGCTTGAGCGCTTGCTCGACCTCTTCCGCGAACACCTTCTCGCCGCCGGTGTTGATGGTCACCGAGTCGCGGCCGTGCAGCTCCACGGATCCGTCGGCGAGCACGCGAGCTCGATCGCCGGCCACCGCATGGCGGACGCCGTCGACGAGCGGGAAGGTGCGGGCCGTCTTGTCGGGATCGCCGAGGTAGCCGCGCGGCACCCGCCCCGTCTGCGCGAGCCACCCGAGCTCGGCCGCGCCGGGTGACAGCACCGCCTGGAGGTCGGCGGACAGCACCACGCTGGTGGGGGAGCGGACGAAGGCACCGGTGCCCGATCCGCTCGCCTGATCGGAGGTGTGGACGCCCTGGCGGCCGGTCTCGGACGAGCCGAGCACGTCGACGATCCGCAGGCCGGGGACCAGCTCGAGGAGCTCGTCCTTCACGTGCGCCGACAGCGTGGCGCCGCCCGTCAGCAGGTAGCGGAGCCCAGAGGCGTCGTGGTTGCCGGCCTGCAGGGCGTCGACGAGGGGCCGGGCGAAGGCGTCGCCGACGATCAGGAGCGACGTGGCCCGCTCTCGGGCGAGCGTGTCGAGCACGTCGTGGGGATCGAGCCGGGCGGGGTCGTCCTGGATGACGACGGTGCCGCCTGCGATCCAGGTGGACACCGCGTTCCAGTGGGCAGCGCCGTGCATGAACGGCGGGGCCGGCAGGGCTCGCAGGCGGGACCCGCGGGCCGCCTCCACGAGCTCGTCCGTGGTCTGGTCGACGCCGAGGCACGCGGCCAGGAAGTCGGCCTGACGCCAGAGCACGCCCTTGGGCATGCCGGTGGTGCCGCCGGTGTACAGGATGTAGAGGTCGTCGGGGGACAGCCCGGCGGGAGGGGTGGGAGTCGCGCCGGCGAGGGCGTCCTCGTAGGGCACCGCGCCGGGCAGCAGCTCGCCGCCGGATCCGTCGTCGACCTGGAGCAGCAACCGCACCTGGGGGAGGGACGGGAGCACCTCGGCCAGCGTCGGCGCAAACGTGGTGTGGAAGATCACCGCGGTGGCGCCGCTGTCGGCGAGCACGTAGCGGAGCTCCTCGGCGACGTAGCGGTAGTTGATGTTGATGGCCGCGCACCGTGCCTTGGCCGCGCCGACCATGCCCTCGAGGTACTCGTTGCCGTTGTGGAGGTACAGCGCCACGTGGTCGTGCGGCGACTCCCACCCGTCGAGCTCGGCCAGCTCGCCGTGGCAGCCGAGGCCCGCGCGTCCGGAGGACCGCGGCCAGGCGCCGAGTCCGATCCGTGACCTCGGCCCAGGTGAGCCGCCGGTCGCGCCACACGATGCACTCGCGCTCGGGCACCTCCGCCGCGATCGCCTCGTGCACGGCGGCCAGGTTCAGCTCCTCGGGCACCTCGCGCACGGCCATCGGGCTGCGAACCTACGCAACGCGCGAGGCTGCGAGCCATGTCGACCGTGCTCGTGTCCCGACCCGCGGAGGGCGTGACCCTCCTCACGCTCAACCGCCCCGAGAAGCTGAACGCCATGGACGTCACGCTCGTCGCAGAGCTCCACGAGGCGCTGGCGGACGCCGGCGGTGACCGCGCGTGCCGCGTGATCGTGCTCACGGGTGCGGGACGCGGGTTCTGTGCCGGCCTCGACCTGGCGGGCTACGGCACCGCGCCGGACGGCGACGGGCGCGGGCCGGTGGGTGCCGGGTTCGCCACCCAGCAGCACATCGCGGCGCTGGTGCCGCGGCTGCGCAGCCTGCACCAGCCGGTGATCGCGGCGGTGAACGGCCCGGCGGCGGGCGGTGGGCTGGCGCTGGCCCTGGGATCCGACGTCCGCATCGCCGCTCGTTCGGCGCGCTTCAACGTTGCCTTCGTGCGGATCGGCCTCTCCGGCTGCGACATCGGCACGAGCTGGTTGCTGCCGCGGCTCATCGGCGCGTCACGGGCATGGGAGCTGATGCTCACCGGGCGCGTGATCGACAGCGCGGAGGCGGATCACATCGGGCTCGTCACCAGGGTGGTCGACGACGACGCCTTGCTCGACGCCGCGCTGGAGACGGCTGGTCAGATCGTCGCCAACAGCCCGTGGGGCGTGCGGATGACGAAGGAGGTGGCGTGGAGCCAGCTCGAGGTCGGCAGCCTGCAGGCGGGCATCGACCTCGAGAACCGCACCCAGATCCTGTCGTCGTTCACCGACGACATGCGCGAGGCGATGACGGCGTTCCTCGCCAAGCGCCCACCCGAGTACAACCACCGCTGACCCAGCAACGTCTGTGGTCGATTTCGTCCGCATGGCGAACGTTTTCGACCAGAGACGTTGTCACTTGTCCGTGACGGTGACCGTGTTCATCTTGTCGCCGACCTGGATCGACTGGGCGATCTCGATGCCGGTGGTGACGTTGCCGAACAGGTTGTAGAGGGGCTGCAGCTTGTCCTGGCAGTCGTCGATGCAGATGAAGAACTGCGAGCCGTTGGTGTCGGGGCCCGCGTTGGCCATCGCCAGCGCACCGAGGACGTACGGCGCCTTCACGGGCTCGTCGGCGAACTTGTAGCCAGGCCCGCCGCGCCCGCTGCCCTCGGGGTCGCCACCCTGGATGACGAAGCCGGGGACGACGCGGTGGAACGTGAGGCCGTCGTAGAACCCGTTCCGGGCGTTCACGACGAAGTTGTTGACGGTGATCGGCGCCAGCTCGGCGTCGAGGGTGGCGACGATGTCGCCCTTGTCGGTGGCGAACACCACCTCGAACTTGGCGGCGGGATCGATCTCGAAGGCGGGGGCGCTGGGCATGGGGACCTACGCTATCGCCGTGCCGGAGCCCCTCGACGCCCGTGAGCGACGTGAGCTCTGCGATCTGCTCGAGGAGCTCGGACCCGATGCCCCGACCCTGTGCGAGGGCTGGACCACGTTCGACATGGCCGCCCACCTGGTGGTGCGCGAGCGGGATCCGAGGTCCGCGCCCGGGATCCTGTTCGGGGGTCGCTTCGAGCGGGGGCTCGACAAGCTGATGGACCGGGCCAAGGCGAAGGGCTACCCGACGCTGGTGGACCGGGTGCGCAACGGGCCACCGCTCGGGCCCATGGCGGTGCCCGGGCTCCGGACGCTCCTGAACCTGCCGGAGTACGTCGTCCACCACGAGGACGTCCGCCGGGCCAACGGGCGCGGCCCGCGGACCGATCGCGACGACCTGCAGGACGCGGTGTGGTCCCTGGTCCGGCGCCAGGCACGGCTCATGCTCCGCAAGGTGCGGGGCGCGCGGGTCACGGTGGAGCGCACCGGTGGGGGAGCCGCCCGTTCAGGGTCAGGGCCCGAGGTGGTGCTCGCGGGCGAGGCGGTGGAGGTGCTGCTGTACCTGTTCGGGCGCCGCGACGCGGCGCAGGTGGCGATCACGGGTGATCCCGGCGCGCAGCAGGCGCTGGCCGACGCCCAGCTCGGGCTCTAGGTCAGCGAGGCCGGAGGCGACCGGCTTCGCCGTGTCGCCGGGAGGCACTTGCAGAGGGCGCCCCGAGCGAAGCGATGACCGAAGCAAGCAGCCACTCAGCTCGCGGCGACGATGCCGCGGCTGCGAAGGCCCGTGAGGCCCTCCCACAGCACCGCGAAGAGCACGTCGGTGGCCCGCTCCAGCCCCGAGTCGCGGTAGTCGACCCAGTCCTGGGCGCCGGCTTCGAGGAGACCCACCACGCCCCGCGCGACGAGTCGGGCGGTCGGGCCTGCGCCCCACGCGGCGGCGATCCGCTCGATGCGCTCGCGGCGTGCCGCCTGGATGGCCGGGTGCTGGAGCGACGCCGGCCGCGGCCATGACGTTCCACGCCGCCTCGTTGTCGCGCGCGAACACCAAGTAGCGGCGGATGATGCGCCGCAGCCGCACCTCGTCGGGCAAGCGGTCGTCGAGCGCCCGCCCGAGCTCGCGGTCGAGCTGCTCGAGGTTGTGGAGGTACACGGCGGCGATGAGCCCGCCGCGATCGCCGAAGTACGCGTACACGAGCGACCGCGACACGCCGCCGGCGTCGGCGACCTCCTCGAAGCTCACGTCGCTGGGGTCGCGTCCGCGGAAGACACCCGACGCCGCCTCCACCAGGAGCGCGCGTCGCGTCACAGGGTCGAGCCGCAGGTGGGACTTGGACTCCTTGATCGGACGCTCGCTCATGGGACCCCCTCGGGGCAGAGCCGATCGGATGGCTCAGGGGGCGGCGGTGCCGACCTCGACTGGGTGCTCCCCGGGGGCGTTGCCGCCCAGCAGGGGGAAGTGGCACGCGACGTAGTGCTCCTCGCCGACCTCGCGCACCTGTGGCTCCTCGTTCGCGCAGCGCTCCTGGGCGAGCGGGCATCGGGTACGGAACCGGCAGCCGGCGGGCGGGTCGATCGGTGACGGGAGGTCACCCGTGAGCAGGCCGCTCTGCACCGGCGGGACGGTGGGGTCCGGCACCGGGATCGAGCGGAGCAGCGCGGCCGTGTACGGGTGGGCAGGCGTGGCGTAGAGGTCGTCAGGCGAGCCCACCTCGCAGATCTTCCCGAGGTACATCACGGCGACGCGGTCGCTGATGTTCTTCACCACCGCGAGGTCGTGGGCGATGAAGATGAGGGTGAGTCCGTAGCGGGCCTTCATGTCCTCGAGCAGGTTCAGGATCTGCGCCTGCACGGACACGTCGAGGGCGGACACGGGCTCGTCGCAGATGATCACCTTCGGCTCGAGCACGAGCGACCGGGCGATGGAGATGCGCTGGCACTGGCCACCGGAGAACTGGTGGGGGCGCTTCTCGGCCGCCACGTCGGGGTCGAGGCCGACCGCGTCGAGCACCTCGGACACGCGGGCCTTCTGCTCGGCGTCCGTGCCGCGCTTCCAGATCCGCAGCGGCTCGGCGACGATGTCCTTCACCTTGCGGCGGGGGTTCAGCGACGAGATCGGGTCCTGGAAGATGAACTGCAGGCGGGTGCGGACGGCGCGCAACTCCTGACCGCTCAGCGACGCCAGGTCCGCTCCCTCGAACAGCACTCGGCCGCTGGTGGGCGGGGGGAGCTGCATGATCGCGCGGCCGGTGGTGGACTTGCCGCAGCCGGACTCGCCGACGAGGCCGAGGGTCTCGCCCTCGCGCACGTCGAGGCTGATGCCCGGACACCGCGTGCACGACACCACCGGAGGTCTTGAACTCCACCACCAGGTCCTCGATGCGCAGCAGCACATCGTCGTCGCGCAGGTGGGCGGTCCCGGTGCCGGCCATCAGGCTGCACCTCCGGCGTCGGCGTCGACGAGCGCCGTGGTCTCGACCGCCGCCGCGGCAGCCGAGTCACCGGTGACGGCGGCCTCGGCGGCCGGCACGTGGTGGGCCAGGTTGCGCTCGAGCGCCTCGCGGCCGGCGTCGGTGCCGACGGGGAACCAGCACCGGAACACGTGGCCCGGCGTCTCTGCCTCCACCAGCGGCGGCTGCTCGGCGTGGCACTTCGGCTGCGCGTACGGGCAGCGCGGCGCGAACCGGCAGCCCGACGGCGGGTTGATGAGGTCGGGGGGGCGCCCGCCGATGATCTGCAGGCGCGTGTGGCTCGGGTCCTCCAGCTTCGGGATCGACTTGAGGAGCGCCTCGGTGTACGGCATGCGCACGTTGGCGAACAGCGTGCGGGTGGGGGCCTTCTCCACGATCTGGCCCGGCGTACATCACCGCGATCTCGTCGGTGCGCCCGGCGACCACGCCGAGGTCGTGGGTGACCAGGACCATGGCCATGTGGCGGTCGCGCTGCTGCTGGTTGAGCAGGTTCAGGATCTGCGCCTGCACCGTGACGTCGAGCGCGGTGGTGGGCTCGTCGGCGAAGAGGAGCTTGGGGCCGCACGCCAGGGCGATGGCGATCGTGACGCGCTGGCGCATGCCGCCGGACAGCTCGTGCGGGTACTGCGCGATCCGCCGCTTCGGGTCGGGGATGCCGACGGAGTTGAGGAGCTGGAGCGCCTGCTCGTTGGCCTCGTCCTTCGGGATGTCGAGGTGGTAGCGCAGCCCCTCGGTGATCTGGCGCCCGATCTTCATCACCGGGTTCAGCGAGGTCATCGGGTCCTGGAACACCATCGCCATCTCCGTGCCCCACAGCGCCCGGAGGCTGTCGTTCTTGGCGCCGACGAGCTCTTGGCCGTTGTAGGTGGCCGAGCCGCTGCGGACGACGTTGCGCGACGTGAGCAGCCCCATGATCGAGCGGGCCAGCACCGTCTTGCCCGAGCCCGACTCGCCGACGATGCCCGAGCGTCTTGCCGCGCTCGAGGCTGAACGTGACGCCGTCGACGGCCTTGACGAGGCCGCCAGGCGTGTCGAAGTGGGTCTTGAAGTCGTCGACGACGAGCAGCGGCCCTTCCAGCGGGGTGGGAGCGGTGAGGACGCGGCGACCGCTCCTCGTGGTGTCGCTCAAAGTGCTGCGTCCTTCACGTCGAAGGCGGCGCGGAACCGGTCGCCGAGGAAGTTCACCGCGAGGACGGTGAGGAACATCATCGCCGGCGGGGATCATCGACGTGTGGGCGATGTCCTCCTGCTGGAGCGCCCGCCGACCGCCGTTGATCATGCCGCCCCAGCTGATCGTCTCCTGCGACGTGAGGCCGAGGAAGGCGAGGCTGCCCTCCGCCACGATCGCGATGGCGACGACGAGGAGCCCGAAGGCGAGCAGGGGAAGGATGACGTTGGGGAGGATCTCCCGAATGAGGATCCGCCACCGACTCGCGCCGGCCGCCTCGGCGGCCAGCACGAACTCACGTCTGCGAGTAGGTCAGCGTGGTGGCGCGCGCGATCCGCGCGAAGGCGGGGATGGACACCAGCGAGATCCCGAGCACCACGTTCTTCAGGTCGGCGCCGAGGAAGGCGACGATGGCGATCAGGAGGATGAGCGCAGGGAAGGCGAGGAAGATGTCGACGACGGCCATGAGCAGCGCCTCGACGCGGCCCCGCAGGAAGCCCGGCCAGCAGCCCGATCGAGCCGCCCGACGACCATCCCGATGGCGAGCACGCCGAAGGCGACGACGAGGGACACGCGACCACCCCAGATGAGCCGCGAGAAGATGTCGTAGCCGTTCTGCTCGGTGCCGAGGAGGTGGCCACCCGTGCCCGGAGTGGCGTTGGCTGGCACCGATGTAGTCGGCGATGTCGGGTTCGTCGATCGGCAGCCACGGAGCCAGCAGCGCGCTGCCGGTGACCAGAACCAGCCACACCACGCTGATCCAGCCGGCCAGGCCCAGCACGCCGCCGCGCTTGCGCTTCCGGCCCCCGGTCCCGCTCGGACTGGAGCGCCGCGGGCGTGGCGATGTCTGCCGAGCCGACGGTGGCGATGACGTCGCTCATCAGGCACCTGCCCTTCGCACGCGGGGATCGAGGACGGAGTACAGGAGGTCGGTGATGAAGTTCACCAGCACGAAGGCCGTCGGCGATCATCAGCACCACGCCCTGCACCACGAGGTACTCGCGCTGGAGGATCGACTCGCACGGCGAGCTCGCCCGACCCCGGGGATCCCGAAGAACGTCTCGACGATCACGGACCCACCGATGAGCGCGCCGAAGTTGATGCCGAACACGGTGAGCAGCGAGAACGACGACGGGCGCAGCGCATGGCGCAACAGGATGTGCCACGTCGGGAGGCCCTTGGAGCGCGCCATCAGCACGAAGTCCTCCTGGAGGGTGGCGATCAGGTCGCTGCGGAGCAGGCGCGTGTAGACGGCGGTGAGGCCGGCGGCGAGCACCGCCACCGGCAGGGCCACGGATTTGAGGTTCTCGCTGATGCCCCCCGGTCCGGTGATGCGGTCGTACCCGACGGCCGGGAACCATCCCGAGCTGGATCGAGAACAGGTAGACGAGGAACACCGCCAAGGCGAAGCTCGGGAGGGAGATCAGCCCGAAGGCGCCCGCGGTGATGGCCTTGTCGGCGCGCGAGTTGGCTCGGTAGGCGCTGAAGAGCGCCAGCGGGATGGAGATGAGCAGGGAGATCAGCCTGCGCCATGATCATGAGCTGCAGAGAGGCAGGCAGCCGCTGGGCCAGCGACGTCTTGGTGGGGATGTCGTGCGAGTACGACTTGCCGAGGTCGAACTCGGTGACGACGCCGCCGATGTAGCTCCCGTACTGCTCGCAGAACGGGCTTGTCGAGGCCGAGGTCCTTCTCCAGCGCGGCCTCGCGACTCGGGGTTGGAGGCCTCCGAGCCGAGGATCGTGTTGACGGGGCTGCCCGGGAGCAGCTTCGTGAGCATGAAGGTGAGGAAGCTCACGATCAGCACCACGACCAGCAGCTTCATGAGCCGCTGGAGCACAACGCGTGCGATGGTCATGTCAGTTGGATCCTCGGCCCGGAGGCGTCAGGTTCTGACGGCCGGAGCCGTCAGCCCACGGCGTAGAGCAGCCCGGGCTTGATGGCACCCAGCGAGTTCGGCTCGCCTTCCGGCGGCGGGCCGACGCGGGTCGTCGTCGTAGACGTTGCCGAACAGGTCGTAGAGCGTGGTGATCAGCGGCACCTCCTCGGCCGGTGATCTCCTGGACCTCGAAGTACTTCTCCTTGCGGTCGTCGAAGTCGTCCGTCTGGCGGGCCTCGTCGAGCAGCTTGTCCACGTCGGGGTTGCTGTAGAAGACGAGGTTGCCGGCGTCGTCGGTGGTGAGACCGGGCCGGATCGCATCGGGCTCGATGAAGTGGCTGCTGCGGAAGCAGCCGGCCTCGTAGTCGCCGCCCTTGGAGAAGATGCGGTTCACGTAGGCGCCCTGCTCCTGGCTCTCCAGCTCGATGTTCATGCCCGACCTCTTCGCCCATCCTGCTTGATGATGTTCAGGATCAGGTCGGCCTCAGGGGTCGGGATGCACACGAGGGTGAAGTCCAGGCCACCGAGCTCATCGACGAGCTCCCGCGCCTTGTCGGGGTCGTACTTCGGCGTCTGGGCGTCAGGGTTGTAGTACGCCGAGTCGAGCGCGAAGCCGGAGTAGCTCGGCACGCGCACGCCGTCGTAGGCCCGCTCGTTGATGAGGTCCTTGTCGATCGCGTACGCCAGCGCCTGGCGGGCGCGGACGTCGTCGAACGGCGGCTTGGACGTTGTTGAACAGGATGATCGTGGAGCTCGAGCCGCTGATCTTCTGGGCGGCGAAGCCGGCGTCCTCGGCCTGCTTCACGGTCTTCGGAGTCGGCGGTCTGGAAGATGTCGATGTCACCGGTCTCGAGGGCGGCGACGCGCTGGCCGCTGTCCGGCGATCGGCACGATGGTCAGCTTGTCGAGGTACGGCAGCTGCGTGCCGTCCTCGTCGATGCCCCAGTAGTCGGGGTTGGCCGTGAGGACGGTGCGCTCACCGGCGACGAACTCGTCGAGGACGAACGGGCCGGTGCCGACGCCGTCGGTCTTCAGGTTGATGCCACCGGCGACCGCGGTGGGCGACTCGATGTAGCCGCTGGAGCCGGCGAGCGTGTCGGGGAAGGCCACGCTCGGGGTGCCGAGGTGGAAGACGACCGTGAGGCCCTCGGGGCCGTCAGGCATGTCCATCGACTCGATGATGGCGATGGTCGTCTGGCACGGGCACGCCGTGGCCGGGTCCTTGCAGGCGGTCGAAGTGCTTCACCACGGCGTCGGCGTTGAGCGGGGTGTCGTCGTGGAACGTGACGCCCTCGCGGAGCGTGATCGTGTACTCGGTGAGGTCGTCGTTGCCTTCGATGCGACTCGGCGAGGAAGGGCTCGATCTTGCCGTCCACGTAGGTGGTGAGCGGGTCGTAGATGCCGAGGGTGATCACCTTGTCGGACGGCTGCGCGGCCTCGCCGGGGGCGAGCGTGGCCACGTCGGACTCGGTGCCGAAGATGAGCTCGCCGCCCTTGACGGGGTTGCGCTCCGGACCTTCGCCGGTGGTCGTGGTCTCGCCGTTGTCAGTGCCGCCGTCGTCGCCGGCGTTCGGCTCGTCGTCACCGCCGCACGCGGCGGCGACCAGGACCAGACCCAGGAACACCGCGATGATCCGATACCACGGTACGTGGCCGTGCTTGTCCTTCAAGATGTCCCCCTGGCGGCGTAGGAGCTGGGGCGGCAACCTGAGCGGTCGCCCTGCCGGTGACGCCGGTCACACCGGTCATCGGGACCGTAGGAGCGTGTTGTCACCCTGTCAACAACTCCGGCGACGATTCCTGACCCGCCGGTCAGGCCGATCCCGGAGGAATGCCGCGAACCGCTCGACCCGGGAAGGCGAACGGTTCAATCCTGCGGTTCGGGCACCTGGAGGGAGTGCTCGTAGAGCCGCGCGTAGCCCAGCACCGAGTCCACGTAGGGCACGGAGTGGTTGTAGGAGAAGTAGGCGGCCCGCAGCCCGGGGTCCGCATCGAGGCCGCTGCTCGACGTGCAGAGGTACTTGGCCGCCGCCAGGGTGGCGTCGTACATGTTGAACGGCGAGCTGTCGCCGTCCTCGTTGCCGTCGGCCTGGTAGCGCCGCCAGGTCTGCGGGATGAACTGCATCGGCCCGACGGCCCGGTCGAAGGCGGCGTCGCCGTCGAGGGCACCGCCGTCGGAGTCGCCGACCACCTGGGTCTCGTTGGTGCCGTTCAGCTGGATGCCGATGATGCGACGGCTGGTGTCGCCGTTGGGCTCGAGGGTGGTCCCGCCGTAGGTGCCGTGACGTCCCTCGACGCGGGAGATGCCCGCCAGGCCCCACCAGCGCACCCGGCAGCCAGGGCGGTCGCCCGGAGACCGCCTCGGCGGCCCGGTAGTAGGCGTCGAGGGCCACCAGCGGGAACTCCACGCCGTCGACCCGGGCGAGCACCCGCGCCTCCTCGTAGGCCACCCGCTCGGTGGCGACGTCGCCGGCCTTCGCCACCTCGCCCTCGACGGCCGCGGGGCGGGCGGCACCGAGCTCGCTCATCGCGTCACGGGCCGCCTGGAGGTCCTCGACGGCGGCCTCGGCCCGGTCGTCGGCGGCGCCGATCCGCTCTCGGTAGGCAGCTCGCTCGGTGAGGAGCACGTCCATGGACATGGCCGAGAGCACCTGCGCGGCGGTCGCCCTCGTTGATGGCAGGGGTCTCGGAGGCGATGGCGGTGTTGACCCGGTCGTCGTCGTCTCCGGTGACGAAGGCCTCGACCGCCAGCTCCTGGATGGCCGCCTCGACGTCGCGGAGGCGCGCGGTGAGCCCGTGCGACGCGCGCCTCGGCCGACACGCGGGTGGCCTCGAGGGCGGCGACGCGAGCGTGCAGCACGGTGAGGGTGTGGTCGAGGTCGGCGCGCTGGGCCTGCGCGGTGCCATGGGTCGTGAACACCTCGGCGTACTGCTCCGCGGCGCGCTCGAAGGCGGGGCTGTCGACGGGCACCTGGGCCAGCTCGATGGACGTGCTGGGCAGACCCGGGAGGTCGGGCGACGGCGGCGCCAGGACGGCGGGCAGCGCGGCGGCCTCCGGCGCGGTGGACGGGTTCTCGGCCTGCGCCGGCGCGACGGTGGCGACCAAGCCGCCGGCCAAGGTGAGAGCGACGAGGCCGCATCCGGCGCGGGCGCGTCGAGGACGAGGTGGTGGGTCGGGGTCGCATCAGCAGGAGGTGGTCGTGCGCCGGCCGAGCGGGGCGGCCAGGCAATGCGAGGGTGCAGTGTGCCCCGAACGGGCGCGCGAGGGAAGCCGCTGGCATGCTGGCGCCATGTCCGACCGGGTATCCATCTCCATGGACAACGGCATCGCCGACGTCCGACTGAACCGTCCCGACAAGCTGAACGCCCTGGACCAGGCCATGTTCCAGGGCATCGTGGACGCCGGCGAGGGCCTCAAGGGCGACCCCGACGTGCGGGTGGTGGTGCTCTCCGGGGAGGGCCGGGGGTTCTGCGCCGGCCTCGACTTCGGCAGCTTCCAGGCCATGGCCGACGGTCCTGCCGCCGAGGAGCCGGCCAAGGCGGACCGATCGCTCGGCGCCGATCGGCGACACCGGCGGCCGCATCACGCACCTCGGGCAGCAGGCGGCATGGGTCTGGCAGGAGCTCGAGGTGCCCGTGATCGCGGCGCTCCACGGCGCCGCCCTCGGCGGCGGCCTGCAGATCGCGCTGGGCGCCGACATCCGGATCGTGGCCCCCGACGCCAAGCTCTCGGTGCTGGAAGCGCGGTGGGGTCTGATCCCGGACATGACGGGCACGGTGATCCTGCCGAAGCTCGTCGGCCTCGACGTCGCCAAGGACCTCACGTTCACCGGTCGCATGGTGTCGGGCGAGGAGGCGGTGGCGTTGGGCCTCGCCACCCGGCTCGCCGACGACCCGCACGCCGCCGCCCTCGAGCTGGCCGCCGACCTCGCCACGAAGAGCCCGGACGCGCTGCGCGAGGGCAAGCGCCTGCTCAACCTCTCCGGCACCCGTCCCCTCGCCGAGCAGCTGCTCGACGAGCGGGTGACCATGGGATCCCTCATCGGGAGCCCGAACCAGATCGAGGCCACCATGGCCTACTTCGAGAAGCGGTCGCCGAACTTCACCTGATGCCTCCGAAGTCCCCGCCGCGCGAGTGGCTTCTCATCGGCCTGGCGTGCGGGCTCGTCGCCGCGCTCGCCGTGAAGTCGGCCCTGTTCGTGCTGCTCGGGTCGGTGAAGGTGCTCGTGGTGGTCGGTGCGGTGGCGGTCGCCTGGCTCGTGCTCCGCGGCCCCCGCGACGGGACCCGCTGACCCCACAGGTTCTGGCCCGGGAACCCCGCGCGCGGCACCAGGAGTCCGGGCCAGAACTGGTGGGTCAGACGCCGATGGCGGCGCCAGATCCGGCGCGGGCGTCGGAGGCGCCGGCATAGGTGCCGTCCGGCGTGACCGTGATGACGTGGGCGTGGCCGACGTTGCCGCCGGCGGGCAGGTGGTGCACGGAGTGGCCGCGCGCCTCGAGACCGGGCGCCCAGTCCGGGGGCGCGCCGGCTTCGAGACCGACGCGGTCGGGGCCGCCACCGGCCCACGTGTCGAACCCCGTGCCGTGCGTGCGCCAGGAACCAGCCGCGGCGCGCTGATGGCGCGGCCCGGCGGCTGCTGGTGGTGCAGCAGGCGGGCGAGGAGCTGCAGCAGCACCTGCGGCTGGCTGTCGCCGCCCATCGTCCCGAGGACGGCGGCGAGGGCGCCGTCCGGGTGGGTGACGAGGAGCGGTGACAGCGTGTGGGGTGGGCGTCGCCGGGGGCCAGCTCCGCCGGGTGGCCGGGCTCGAGCGAGAACCCGATGCCGCGGTTGTGGAGGAAGATCCCCGTGCCGGGGATCACGACGTGGCACCCCCAACCCGACGCGTTCGACTGGATGAGGGACACGCCGACGCCGTCGGCGTCCGCGGTGCAGAGGTGGATCGTCCCACCGGGCGCGGCTGGTCCGGGGGGAGCGGTCCGGCGGTCGGGATCGATGGCCTCGCGGCGGGGGAGCAGCCGGCCAGGGTCGAGCAGGGCGGCGCCATCGGCCGCGTCGTGGAGGACGGCCGGCCGGTCGTGACCGGCCCAGCGCGCCGCCTCGACGAGGAGGTGAGCCCAGGCGCTGTCGTCGGGGTCGTCGGGGAGGGGCAGCCCTTCGGCGATCCACGCCGCGGCCGGCGCGAGGTAGCCCTGCGACGGCGGGGGCACGGTCCAGATGCGGTGCCCCCACACGTCGAGGGAGATCGGGTCGACCCAGTCGGCCTGCGACCGGGCCAGGTCGTCAGCGAGGTACAGGCCGCCGCCGACCGCGAGGAGGGCGGCCCCGACGTCGCCCTCGTAGAACGCGCGCCGCCCGCCCTCGGCGATGGCGGCCAGGGCCGCGGCCACGCCGGGGCGTCGCACCAGCTGGCCGGCGGCGAGACCACCGGGCCGCCGGTAGTCGTCGGCGCCCGGGACGTCGGCGATCAGCGTGCTCGCCAGCGCCATCAGCGGCGCGGCCGCGAACCCGTCGGCCGCGCACCGGCGCGCCGGCTCGAGCACGTCGTCGCAGCGGGAGCCGACCGTGGCGCTCGTGCAGCGCGCACCAGCCGTCGACGCAGCCGGGCACCGGAGCACTCCGGCAGGTCGTCGCGGAACGGCATCGTGGTGTGGCCCTCGTCGCGGAGCCGGGCCGGGTCGCTGCCGCTCGCCGGCGAGCCCGGCCGCGCACAGCGCGTCGGGTGCCTCGCCGGGCCGGTGGACGAGCGCGAAGAGGTCGCCGCCCATGCCGCACATGTGCTGCGTGGTGACGGCGAGCACCGCGCTGGTGGCGATGGCGGCGTCGGCGGCCGAGCCACCGGCGCGAAGGATCGCGGCGCCGGCGCTCGACGCCACGTGGTCGACGGAGCAGACCATGCCCCCGGCGGCGTGGAGCGTGGGGCAGCGCGGCGGCCAGGGCACCGACCGCAACCTACGCGGATGCGTCAGTCGTCGATCAGGGTGGATCGCGGCCTGCCAGGCCGCCTCGACCCGGTCGAGGCGCTTCGGTGGCGGGGCGGCGGATGCGGGCGGCGACGCCCGGTGACCAGCGCGTTGGCGAGGGCCAGCGTGCCGACGTGGCTGTCGAAGGGGCCGGCGCCCTCGGCGGCGACGACGAAGGTGACCTCCGCGTGGCGGGCGAGCGGCGAGAGCCGGCGAGTCGGTGAGGCGCGATCACGACCCCGCCGGCCGCGGTCGGTGGCCGCGGCGGCGTCGAGCCACCCAGCGCTCGTAGCGGCGCAGGTCGATGGCCAGCGAGCACGTCGCCCGGCCGCGGTGTGGGCCAGCCGGCTGGTGACCGTGACCGGGGAGCCGGTGACCCGGTCGCACGTCCGGGCGCAGCAGGTCGAGGTCGTCGGCCAGGAGCGCGCCGATGCCGTCCTGCGCGGAGCCGGCCAGCACGCGGACGCGGCGCGCTCGCGTCGGCGAGGAGGTCGACGGCTCGCTCGAAGTCGGCCCGGTCGACGGCGTCGAGGGTGCGGTGGACGTTGTCGGCCTCGCGGGCGGCGGTGGCGGCCGAGGACGTCGCCGACGCCGGTCTCGCGGATGCGCTGCGGTGGCCGGGCGGAGGTGCTGGTCGATGCTCGGCCCGGACCTCGGCCTGGAGACCCGACCCACCCCTCGTAGCCGAGCCGGTCGGCCAGCCGCACGACGGTGGCGCCGCTCGTGCGGGCCCGCCGGCCGAGCTCGGCCACCGTGGCGAAGGCCGCCACCGCCGGGTCGGCCAGCACGACCTCCGCCACGCGCCGCTCGGCGGGAGGCAGGGCGGCGGCGTGGGCGTCGATGCGGGTGCGCCAGGTCGGGCATGCAACAGATGGTACGGTCTGGCACCGAGTTTGCAACAGGCATTGCACGTCCGCAAGGGAGGCCCCGCCGATGGCCACGTTCCGCTCGACCAACCCGGCTCGGCCCGGCCGAGGTCGTCATCGAGCTGCCGCAGCACACCGCCGCCGACGTCGACGTCGCCGTCCAGAAGGCCGCCGACGCGCAGCGAGCGTGGGCGCCAGCGCCCGGTCCCGGAGCGAGCCGAGGCCATCGCCGCCGTCGGGCGCCATCCTGACCGCCCGCAAGGCCGAGCTGGCCGAGCTCGTCAGCCGGGAGGCGGGCAAGATCCGCATCGAGGGCGGCGGCGAGGTGCAGGAGGCCATCGACATGGCGGCCTTCGTGGCCGGCCAGGGGCGCTCGGCGTGGGGCGACGTCGTGCCCTCGGAGATGCACGACAAGCTGGCCTGGACCACCCGCATCCCGGTCGGGGTGGTCGGGATGATCACGCCGTGGAACTTCCCGATGGCCATCCCGAGCTGGAAGATCTTCCCGGCGCTGCTCGCCGGCAACGGCGTGGTGATGAAGCCGTCCGAGCTGGCGCCCGCGTGCGGCGTGGCGTTCGTCGACGCGTGCGTCGAGGCGGGAATCCCGGCCGACCTCGTGCAGGTCGTGCACGGCGGGCCTGAGCCGGCCGCCGCCCTCGCCACCCATCCCGGCGTGGGCGCGGTGTCCTTCACCGGGTCCGTGCCCACCGGGCGCAAGGTCGCGGCCGCGGCCATGGAGGTCGGCCCGAAGCTGGTGAGCCTCGAGCTCGGCGGCAAGAACGCGATGGTCGTGCTCGACGACGCCGACCTCGACCTCGTGCTCGACGGCGCCCTGTTCGGTGCCTTCGGCACCTCCGGCCAGCGCTGCACCTCGACCTCGCGGCTGATCCTGCAGAAGGGCATCGCCAGCGCGGTGGTCGACCGCCTCGTCGAGCGCGCCGAGGCGCTCGTGCTCGGCGACCCGCTCGATCCCACCACCGACGTCGGCCCGGTGATCACCGCCGAGTCGGCCACGCGGATCGTCGCCATGGTCGAGGCCGCGGTGGCCGAAGGGCGCCACGGCCGCCACCGGCGGTCAGCTCCGCGCAGGACGTGGCGGGGTGCGAGGGCGGCACCTTCGTCACCCCCACGATCCTCACCGGGGTGAAGCCGTCGCACACCGTCGCCCGCGAAGAGGTGTTCGGCCCGGTGCTGTCGGTGATCGAGGTCGACGACCTCGACGAGGCCGATCGCCGTCGTGAACTCCGTCGAGTTCGGGCTCAGCGCCGCCGATCTACACCCGCGACCTCAACGCCGCCCTCCGCGCCGTGCACGCCATCGACACCGGCATCACCTACGTGAACGCCCCCACCATCGGCGCCGAGATCCCGCTGCCGTTCGGCGGCACCAAGCACACCGGCAACGGCTTCCGCGAGGCGGGCGCGCGCGGCATCGAGCAGTTCAGCCAGGTGAAGACGGTGTACGTCGACTACTCCGGCCGGCTCCAGCGGGCCCAGATCGACAACCGGGAGGACGCGTGATGACCGCGGTCGACACCACCGCCACCGCCGCCTGGCTCGCTCGCTACCACGACGTCGGTGGCGCCGGTGCTGCCGTCGTACTTCGACGTGATCGCCGATCGGGCCGAGGGCTCGTGGGTGTGGGACGTCGAGGGGCGCCGCTACCTCGACCTCGGTTCCGGGCATCGCGGTCACCAACACCGGGCACCGCCACCCGCGCGTGGTCGAGGCGGTGCACGCAGCAGGTCGACCGGCTGCTCCACACCTCGGTCGTGCTGAAGCACCAGCCGTACATCGAGGCGGCCGAGGCCATCGCCGGGCTGGCGCCGTTCCTCGACCACCCGAAGGTGTTCCTCTGCAACAGCGGCGCCGAGGCCGTCGACGGCGCCATCAAGCTGGCCCGGCGCACCACCGGCAAGCCCGGGATCATCGCGTTCCGGCGCGGCTTCCACGGCCGCACGATGGGCGCCACCACGCTCACCACCGCCAAGGCGTCCTACCAGGAGGGCTACGCGCCGCTGCTCCCGTGGCGTGCACATCGCGCCGTACTGCATCCCGGGCGTCACGAGCCCGCTACGCCAGCGACGCCGACGCGGTCGAGGCTGCGCTGGGGGAGCTCGATCGGATGCTCGCCCGCGAGGCGGCTCCGGAGACGGTGGCGGCGATGGTGGTCGAGCCGGTGCTCGGCGAGGGCGGCTACATCGTGCCGCCCGTCGCGTGGCTCGCGGGGTTGCGCGAGCGCTGCGACGAGCACGGCATCCTGCTCGTGTTCGACGAGGTGCAGTGCGGCTTCGGTCGCACCGGGCGCCCGTTCGCGGCCGAGACGTTCGGCGTGCGCCCCGACGTGGTCCTCTTCGCCAAGGGCGTGGCCTCCGGCCTGCCGCTCGCCGGGATCATGGCGGGCGCCGAGCTGATGGACCGCTGGCCGAACGGCACCCACGGCTCCACCTTCGGCGGCAACCCGGTGTCGTGCGCGGCCGCCGTCGCCACCATCGCCGTGCTCGAGGACGAGGGCCTCTACGACCGGGCCGTCGCAGCTCGGGGAGCGCGCCCAAGCCCATCTCCGCGCGCTCGATCGCGGACGCCATCGTCGAGGTGCGCGGCATCGGCGCCATGATCGGCGTCGAGCTGCGCGACAAGGCCACCGCCGAGGCGCGTGCAGCAGCGCTGCCTCGACGACGGGGTGATCGTCCTCACCTGCGGCCCGGAGGGCAACGTCCTGCGCCTCATCCCGCCGCTGACGATGACCGACGACGAGCTCGACCACGGCCTCGCCATCCTGAGCACCGCCCTCCTGACCCACTCCTGACAACGTCTGTGGTCGAAAACGCTCGGATAGCGAGCGAAATCGACCGCAGACGTTGTCAGGTCCAGTCGCGGAGGACCTGCTTCTGGAGCTTGCCGGTGCCGCCCTTCGGCAGCTCGTCGAGGATGACGACCTGGCGCGGCGCCTTGAACGGCGGCCAGCCGGCCGCGGACCCAAGCGATGAGCTCCGCCTCGTCCGCCTCTGCGCCCGGCACGAGGCTCACGAAGCCGCGCGGCACCTCGCCCCACCGTTCGTCGGCCATGGCCGACCACCGCGGCTTCCCGCACGGCCGGGTGCGCCTCGAGGGCCTGCTCCACCTCCACCGACGCGACGTTCTCACCGCCGGAGACGATGAGGTCCTTGGCTCGGTCGACGATCGTGATGTAGCCGTCGGCGTCGACGACGGCGAGGTCGCCGGTGCGGAGCCATCCGTCGCGCAGGACCTCGGCGGTCGCCTCGGGCGCGTCGAGGTAGCCGATCATCACGTGGTTGGAGCGGGCGCAGATCTCGCCGACGTGGTCGCCGTCCCACGGCACCTCGATGTCGCCATGGCCAAGCACGCGCACGTCGGTGCCGAGGATCGGCAGGCCGGTGGTGGCGCGCTGCGTCAGCGGTGTACGGGAGCCCTGGCTTCGGCAGGCTGCGGGTGAGCGTGGGGGACGACTCCGTCATCCCGTAGCCGCAGATCACCGGGCACCCGAACGCCGCCTCCAGCTCGGCGAGCAGCGCGGGGCTCGACGCCGAGCCCCCCACGGAGATCTGCGCGCACGCTGGACAGGTCGCGGTCCGCCCGCGACGGGATGGTCGAGCACGAGACGCGCCATCGCGGGCACGAGGAAGAGCCGCGTGACGCCGTGCGCCTCGACCAGCCGGAGGACCTCGCCGGCGTCGAAGCGGGGGAGCAGCACGTGCACGCCGCCCAGGCCGGTGACGAAGTGCGGCGTGCCCCACCCGTTGACGTGGAAGAGCGGGATCGTGTGGAGGAACACGTCGTCGCCCGTCAGGCCCATGGTCGAGCGCGCTGTGGACGGCGTGCAGGTAGAGGCCGCGATGGCTGAGCGAGCGCGCCCTTGGGCGTGCCGGTGGAGCCCGACGTGTAGAAGAGCTCGGCGGGTGCCCGCTCGTCGACCGGTCGGGGTGACCGGGCGGCGTGGCCGGCTGGCTCGGCGAGCAGCGCCTCGTAGGCGTCGTCGAGCACGATCGTGCGGACGCCGTGGCCCGGGTCGGGCTGGGCCGGGTGCCGGAGCAGCACGACGGCTCCGCTGTCGTCGAGGATCGTGCGCAGCTCGGCGGCGCGCCAGGCGGATGTTGAGGGGGAGCAGCACCCCACCGGCCAGCAGCACGCCGTAGTACGCCTCCAGCAGCTCGTGGGTGTTGCCGCAGAGCCACGCCACCACGTCCCCCGGTCGCACGCCGACGTCGCGCTGCAAGGCATGGGCCAGCCGGTCGCAACGATCGCCGAGCTCGGCCGTAGGTCCACCGCTGGTCGCCCTCGATCACGCCCGCGCGCGATCGGTGAAGAGCCGGCGAGCCCGGGCCAGGAGGTCGAGCGGGGTGAGGGGCAGCTCCATCAGACCCAGCGCGCCGCGCTCGACGAGCAGGTCCTTCAGCACCTGCGGGCGGTCGGTCATGATCCCGTCGACGCCGAGGTCGAGCAGCCGCGCCATCTCGGCGCGGTCATCGATCGTCCAGACGTGCACCTGCACGCCCGAAGCGGTGGGCGGTGTCGACGAAGCGCCGGTCCACGAGCGGGAGGCGTCCCTGGTGCGGCGGCACCTGCGCACACGGCGGAGAGGATCCCGCCGCTCCCAGGCCCGCGTCGTGACGCCGACGAGGAGCCGGGCGACCTCGCGGGGACCCATCGACGTGCACAGCCCGGGACCGGTGAGGACCTTCACCTTCGCGATGCGCTTGTCGCTGAACGCGCCGACGCACACCCGGTCGACGCTCCCGGTGCGGAGCAGCGCCGCCGCCAGCGGTTCGGCCACCGCGTCCTGCTTCGGGTCGATGTTGATGCGCACGTCGGGCCAGGCTCCGAGCAGGTCCTCGAGCAACGGGATCGGCTCGCGACCGTCCACGCGGGCGCGCTGCACGTCCGACCACGGGAGCTCCGCGATGAGGCCGGTGCGGTCGGTGACGCGGTCGAGTCGGTCATCGTGGAACGCCACCAGGACGCCGTCGGCCGTGACGTGCGCGTCGGTCTCGAGGTACCGGTAGCCGAGGCCGACCGCGTGCTCGAAGGCAGGCATCGTGTTCTCGGGCGCCTCGCTGGCCCCGCCGCGGTGGGCGAAGGCGAGGGGCCCCGGCCAGTCCAGGAACGGGTACGCGGCGTTGGCGGGCATCCGGACCTAGATCGAACGGCCGGCGTCGGCCCAGTACTCGTCCTTGAGCAGCCGCTTGTAGAGCTTGCCGGTGGGGTGCCGCGGGAGCTCCGGGCGGAAGTCGACGGACCGCGGGCACTTGATGTCGGCGAGGTGCTCCTTGCAGTAGGCGATGAGCTCCTGCGCCAGCGCGGGACCGGCGTCGTCCATCGACGCCGGCTCCACGACCGCCTTCACCTCCTCGCCGAAGTCGTCGTTGGGCACGCCGAAGACCGCCACGTCGTTCACCTTGGGGTGCATGGCGAGCACGTTCTCGGCCTCCTGCGGGTACACGTTCACGCCGCCGGTGATGATCATGTAGGCCTTGCGATCCGTGAGGTACAGGTACCCGTCGTCGTCGAGGTAGCCGACGTCCCCGAGCGTGCTCCACCCGCGGCCCTTCGGGTCGCGTGAGCTCGCCGTCTTCTCGGCGTCGTTGTGGTACTCGAACGTCGCCGCCAGATCGCCCTCGAAGTACACGGTGCCCGACTCGCCGATGGGCGCCTCCTCGCCGTCCTCCCCGACGATGTGGACGACGCCGAGGATCGCCTTGCCCACCGTGCCCTTGTGGGCCAGCCAGTCGACGCTGTTGCAGTACACGAAGCCGTTGCCCTCGGTGCCGGCGTAGTACTCGTGGATGATCGGGCCGAACCAGTCGATGATCTGCGCCTTCACCTCAGCCGGGCACGGCGCGGCGGCGTGGACGACGACCTGCAGCGATGACAGGTCGTACTTGGCGCGCACCTCCGGCGGGAGCTTGAGCATCCGGATGAACATCGTCGGCACGACCTGGCTGAAGGTGATCTGGTGCTCCTCGACGAGGGCGAGGTACTGCTCCGGATCGAACTGCTCCATCACGACGACGGTGCCCCCGAGCCGCTGCGTGGCGCGGCAGAAGCGCAGCGGGGCGGCGTGGTACAGCGGGGCGGGGGAGAGGTACCGGGTGGAGTCGTCCGCGCTGAAGAGGAGCTGCGCCAGCCCCGTGACGCCGTCGGCGCCGAGCCCGAGCGGCGCGCCGGGAAGCGGCACCTTCACGCCCTTGGGCCGCCCGGTGGTGCCCGAGCTGTAGAGCATGTCCTGGCCCTCGACCCGATCCTCGTCGAGGGGCGCCGGAGGTTGCTCGGCGAGGGTGGCCTCATAGGACTCGAAGCCGTCGATGACCCCGTCGAGCATCAGGCGCACCTTCACCCGCGGCATCTGGTCGGCGAGCTCGGCGGCCTGGCTCGCCTTGTGGTTGGACGTCACGAACGCCTGCGCCCCACAGTCGTCGATGATGTACGCCATCTCCTCGGTGGTGAGCCGGGAGCTCATGGCGGTGTAGTAGAGCCCCGCGTAGTGGGCGCCCCAGATCGCGGGGAGGAAGTGGGCGCTGTTCTCGAGGCAGAGCGCCACGTGGTCGCCGGGCTGCAGGCCGGCGGCGCGGAAGACGCGCGAGAGCTGGTTGGCCTCGGCGTCCAGCTGGGCGTAGGTGACGATCTCGCCGCTGGTGGACATGATGACCGCGGGGCGGTCCGGGGCAGAGGCGGCGAAGTCACCGGGGAACATGGCGGCAAGGTACTCCTGGATACCGTGACCCGGTGGCCGACGATCCGACCGCCCGGTTCGCGGCGCTCACCGCCCAGGCTGACCCAGCGCTGCCCCTCGACGAGGCCCTGCTGCTGATCGCCGCCCATGCCTCCCCGGGTCTCGACCTGCCGGCGGAGCAGGCTCGCCTCGACGCGTTGGCGGCGGGCGTGCGATCCGCCACGTTCTCGTCGGTCCGCGAGCACCTCTTCGACCACCTCGGCTTCACCGGCGACGCCGACACCTACTACGACGCCCGCAACTCGCTGCTGCCCGACGTGCTCGACCGCCGTCGCGGCATCCCGATCACGCTCGGCAGTGGTCGCGATCGAGGTGGGCCGCCGCTGCGCCGTCGACCTGGAGGGGATCGGGATGCCGGGCCACTTCCTGGTGCGGTCGGCGGCGGAGCCCGACCGCTTCCTCGACGCGTTCGACGGCGGGCGCGAGCTCGACCGAGCCGGCTGTCGCGCCATCTTCGAGCGGGTCGCGGCCGGCGTGCCGTGGGATGACCGCTTCCTCGAGCCGACCCCCGCGGTTGCGATCGTCGGCCGCGTGCTGGCCAACCTGGCGGGCGCCTACCGTCGGGCCGGCGATCGCAAGGCGCTGTGCTGGACGCTCCAGCTGCGGCTCACCCTTCCTGACGCCACCGAGCAGGAGCGCCGGGAGCTGGGTGTGCTGCTGGGCGCCTCGGGACGCTTCGACGAGGGGGCGGCCGTCCTCGAGGTCTCCGCCGACGACCGCGACCAGGAGGCGGCGGCGCGGCTGCGCGCCCGCCTCAACTGACCCGCCTCGCCCCTGACTTGACCGGCGGGTCAAGTAGGGTCTCGGGCCATGACCGCTCTCGACACTGCCGCCCAGGCGACCGACGAGGCCACCGTCCTCGGGCTCTGCCAGCAGCTCCTGGAGGAGCTCCCGCCGAAGGAGACGGACGCCGTCGCGTTCCTCGGCCGGCAGTTCGACCTCGGTCTCGCCTGGGTCCACTTCCCGGTGGGCCAGGGCGGTCTGGGCTTGTCACCGCGGCAGCAGCGGACCGTCAACGAGGTGCTCCACCCGGCCGGCGCACCGATCGCGGCCTTCCGCAACGTCATCGGCTACGGCATGGGAGCGCCCACCCTCGTCACCCACGGCACCGAGAAGCAGAAGGCGCGCTACCTGCGCCCGCTCTTCACCGGCGAAGAGGTGTGGTGCCAGCTGTTCTCCGAGCCCGGGGCCGGCTCCGACGTCGCCGGGCTGTCCATGAAGGCGGTGCGCGACGGCGAGGAGTGGATCGTCAACGGCCAGAAGGTGTGGACGACCCTCGCCCACCTGGCCAAGTGGGGGATGCTCATCGCCCGCACGGACCCCGAGCAGCCGAAGCACAAGGGCATGACCTACTTCGTGGTCGACATGCACGCGCCCGGTGTCGAGGTGCGACCGCTGTTCCAGATCACCGGCGAGGCCGAGTTCAACGAGGTGTACTTCACCGACGTCCGCATCCCCGACGAGGAGCGGCTCGGCGACGTGGGCGAGGGGTGGGGAGTCACCCTCACCACGCTGATGAACGAGCGGGTGGCCATCGGTGGCGGCACCCCGCTCAAGGGCGGCGGGTTCATCGCGGAGGCCGTCAAGGCGTGGAAGGCGCGGTGGTCACACCGACGCCGCGCGCAAGGACGAGCTCATGGCGCTCTGGACCGTGCCGAGGTGCTGCGGCTCACCAACATCCGAGCCGGCCAGCTGCGCACCGTCGGCACGCCCGGGCCGGAGGGTTCGATCGGCAAGGCGATGTCGGCCGACCTCAACAAGGACATCAGCGCGTTCACGGTCAACCTGCTCGGCGCCGACGGGATGTTGAAGCCCGACGGCTACCCGATGGCGCGCCCGAAGCACGCGATGCAGTGGGCGAACCCGCAGCAGGCGTTCCTGCGGGCGCGCGCCAACTCGATCGAGGGCGGCACGACGGAGATCGCCAAGAACATCCTCGGCGAGCGCGTGCTCGGTCTCCCCGGTGACGTGCGCAACGACAAGGCCGTGCCCTGGTCGCAGGTGCCGCGCAGTTGAAGTAGAAACTGGGCGCTGGGGTGCTAGCTGTTCGGGGGGCCGGTTCGGGGGGACCGGCCTCCCGTGCTCAGAGCCCGCGAAGGTGCGCCGTCTCGTTCAGCGTCGAGATGCTGCGCTCGCCAGTGCTCGCCGCGAGGACGCGGCTGATGCTCGTGTAGTGGGGCAGGAAGAACAGCGGGTCCTCGACGCCGAGGACGTGGCCGGTGTAGGCGTTGATGACACCGCCGTGGCAGACGACCGCCGACGTTCTGGCGCGGGTGGGCGGCGACGATGCGCTCGACCGTCTCCACCACGACCGCCTTGAAGTGCTCGGGCTGCTCCGGCACCTGGTGCCACCGCGGGTCGCCGGCGGCCTTGAGCTCCTCCACTGGGATGTAGCTCGCTGACTCGCGGTCGTACTCGGCCAGCCCCTCGTCGTAGGTGATCTCGAGGCCGAGGCGGTCGCCGACCGGCTGGGCGGTCTCCCGGGCCCGCAGCATCGGGCTGCACCAGAGGGCGTCGACGCGCTCGTCGGCGAGCCACTCGGCGAGGGCCTTGGCCTGGGTGACGCCGAGGTCGGCGAGCTGGGGGTCCGCGGCGCCCGCGACGGAACCCTCGTCGATCCGGATCGGGAGCGCGTGGCGGATGAGGAGCAGCTCCATGGACCCAGCGTTCTAGCGTGCGGCGACGTGAGCGGCCTCTTCATCGACGAGCAAGCGGGGGCCGCCGGCGCGCCGAGGGTCGTGCTCGTCCACGGCTCGCTCGACCGCAGCAGCGCGTTCCTGCGCACGATGCGCCTGCTGCGCGATCTCACCGCGGTGCGGTATGACCGCCGCGGCTACGGCAAGTCGCTCGCCGCCGGCGTGTGTGTGCAGTTCGATCAGCAGGTCGACGACCTGGCCGAGGTCGTCGCCGGTCAGCCTTCGGTGATCTTCGGGCACAGCCTCGGTGGAGTGGTCGGGCTCGCCTTCGCGGCCCGGCATCCCGAGCTGGTGCCGGCCGTGGTCGCGTACGAGGCACCGATGGCGTGGCAGTCGTGGTGGCCGACCCGCACGGCGGGATCGGTGGCGATGGCCGAGGAGCACGGAGAGGCCGCGGCTGCCGAGCGGTTCATGCGCCGCATGATCGGCGACGACCGCTGGGACGCCCTGCCGGAGCGCACCAAGGAGCAGCGGCGAGCCGAAGGGCCGGCGCTGGTCGCCGAGCTGCGGTCCATCCGCTCGCCGGAGCCGGTGCCCTACGACCCTGTGGACCTCACCATGCCCGTCATCGGCGCGCACGGCACGAGGTCTCGATCGCACCACCAGGAAACCGCTCGGGCACTGGCGGACGCCGCGCCCCTCGGTGAGCTCGTGGTGGTCGACGGCGCCGACCACGGCGTGCACCTCACCCACCCAGGCGCCGTCGCCGACCTCATCCGCCTCGCCCTCACCCGGTAGATCGGGTGGTCAGAGGTCGATGTCGGGATCGCAGGTGGGGATGCTGATGTCGCGGTCGGCGATCTGGCACTCGCACGTCTTCGCGCAGGCCTCGAGCGCATCGCGGTTGACGTAGACGAAGAGCGCGACGCAACCGATCAGGCCGAGCAGCGCCATGCGCAAGCCCATCTTGTGCACGAGGCGGATGACGAGGACGGTGAGCACGAGCAGTGTCACGATCGCGATCTGCGTCACGTTGTCGGCGAACCACGTGGGGGTCGCGGCGAGGGGCACCGGGCGAGGGTACTCTCGCCCCGCCATGGGCAAGCTGCGTGACCTCCTCCGGCGGAGGAGCGGGCCGGTGGCGATGGTGCTGTCCGGTGGGGGCAACCACGGCGCCGTGCAGGTCGGCATGCTGCGGTCGCTCGTCGAGCACGAGATCCGCCCGGAGGTGGTGCTGGGGTGCTCCATCGGCGCGCTGAACGGCGTCGCCTACGCCCAGGACCCGACGCTCAGCGGCATCGCTCGACTCGAGGAGCTGTGGCGCGGCTTCGACGGCGAGGGGATCATGCCGTCGGGGTGGCTGCCCAACGCGGTGGCACTCGCCCGGCGAGGTGAGGCGATCCACGGGAACGACCAGCTGCGCGGGCTCATCACCGGGCTCCTCCGGGTCGAGACGTTCGAAGCGCTGAGCGTGCCGTTCCAGTGCGTCGCCACCGACGTGGCCGGAGTGCGGGAGGCGTGGTTCTCCAGTGGACGGTTGGTCGATCCGATCCTGGCGTCGTCCGCGTTGCCCGCGGTCCTGCCCGCGGTGGAGATCGACGGGGTTCGCTACCTCGACGGCGCCATCGTCAACGACGTGCCGATCAGCCGCGCGGTGGAGCTCGGGGCCAGCACGATCTACGTGCTCCACTGCGGCACGGTCGACCGGCCGCGCCCGGAGCCGAAGCGACCCCTCGATGTCGCGGTGCAGGCGTACTGGATCGCGCGCCACCATCGCTTCAAGCGCGACCTGGAGTCGCTGCCCGACGGGGTGGAGGCGATCGTGCTGCCGATCGGGCAGAGCCGGACGCTGCGGTTCAACGACTTCACCCAGAGCGGCGAGATGATCCGGGCCGCCTACGCCGCCACCGACCGGTTCCTCGACGGCGCCGTCGACGACCAGGGTCCGCTGCCGTTGGACGACCGCCCCACGGAGGCGGCCTCGAAGGACGTTCGCTGAGCGAGCAGTAGGTTGCCGCCATGTCCGAGGTCAACCTCAGTCCGTCCGGCCCACCCGAGACCGTGATCGCCGCCGAGCCGGCCGCGGTGCAGGCGGCGCTGGCCGAGGCGCTGGCCGGACCGGACGCCGGTCGACGAGCCGCCATCGCGGCGGTCGTCGCCCGCACGCCACGGTCGCTCGAGGGGTGGGCGCGCCTCGGGGACGCGGGACGCGACGTGATCGAGGCGTATGCCGCCTACCGGGTGGGCTACCACCGGGGGCTCGACACGCTCCGCGCCAACGGTTGGCGGGGGAGCGGCTACGTGCGGTGGGAGCACGAGTCGAACCGGGGGTTCCTGCGGGCGCTCGCCGGCCTGCAGCGCACCGCCGCGGAGATCGGCGAGGAGGACGAAGCCGACCGTTGCGCCCAGTTCCTCCGTCAGCTCGACCCGGCCTGGCCCCCGGCGGAGCTGACCTGATGGCGCCCGGGTTCCCCGCCCAGGGGCGTCCCGCCGACGAGCTGCTGGCGCAGATCCGAGCCGGGCGAGGCGACGACGCCGACTGGCGCGGCGGTCGCACGTTCAGCCTCGTCTACAACCCGGGCGATCCCGAGCTCGAGCGCCTCCTCGAGGGCGTGTCGCACGAGTACCTCCACGAGAACTACCTCAACCCGTTCGCGTTCCCGAGCCTGCTCAAGATGGAGGAGGAGGTCGTGGCGATGGCCGCCGACCTCTTCGGCGGGTCCGCCGACGCCGGCAAGCTCACGTCCGGCGGCACCGAGAGCATCTTCCTCGCCGTGCAGGTCGCGCGGGAGCACGCCCGGACGGCGCGCGGCATCGCCGAACCGCAGCTGGTCACCGCCGCCACCGCCCACCCCGCGTTCGCGAAGGCCGCGCACTACCTCGACGTGGAGCACGTGCTCGTGCCGGTCGGAGCCGACGGCCGGTTGGATCCCGGGGCCGCCGCCGACGCCCTCACCGATCGAAGCGCCCTCCTGGTGGGTTCCGCGCCGTGCTACCCGTACGGGGTCATCGATCCGATCCCCGAGCTGGCGGCGCTGGCGGCCGAGCGGGACATCCTGTGCCACGTCGACGCGTGCCTGGGCGGGTGGCTGCTCCCGTTCTGGGAGCGCCTCGGCGAGCCGGTGCCACCGTGGGACCTGCGGGTGCCGGGCGTGACGTCGCTGTCGGCCGACCTCCACAAGTACGGCTGGAGCTTCAAGGGCGTGTCCCTGCTGCTGCATCGCAGCAAGGACCTCCAGCGGCACCAGTACTTCATCTACGACGGCTGGCCCGGGGGGATCTACGGATCCGCCACCACGGCCGGCACCCGACCGGGCGCACCGATCGCCGCCGCGTGGGCCACGGTGTCCCACCTCGGGGAGGCGGGCTACCTGCGGCTGGCCCAGCAGGTGCTCGACGCCACCCGTCGCTTCCGCACGGGCATCGAGGCCATCGACGGGCTCCGCATCACCGGCAACCCGGTGATGGGCGTCATGGAGATCGCCTCCGACGTGCACGACCTGGGCGCGGTGGGCGACGTGATGGACGATCGCGGCTGGCACCTCGATCGGCAGCAGGGCGGGCTCCACCTCATGCTGTCGCCGTACCACGCGAAGGTGGCCGACGACTTCCTCACCGACCTGGCCGCCGCCGTCGCGGAGCACGGCGAGAGCCGCGGCGTCGAGGCGCGCTACGGCGGAGGGCCGCTGGAATAGCCGTGCCCACCACCTTCACCGGTGTGGTGCTGTGCGGCGGCGAGAGCCGGCGCATGGGCACGGACAAGGCACAGGTGGTGGTCCACGGCACCCCGATGGCGGTGCGGGTGGCGGATGCCCTGCGGCGCGCCGGCGCCGCGGAGGTGTGGGCGGTGGGCGGCGACGAGAGCGCGCTCGAGCGCCTCGGCCTCGCGGTGGTGCCGGACGACGAGCCCGGCCAGGGCCCGCTTCCCGCGACGATCACCGCGCTCCGGCACGCCCGGCACCCGATCCTCGTGGTGCTGGCGTGCGACCTCCTGCAACCCGATGAGGCCGCGGTGGCGGCGGTGGTCGACGCGTTGGCGCGGGCGGCGCCGGAGGTGCTGGCCGCCGTGCCGATGGTCGCCGGGCACCTGCAATGGACCCACACGGCCTGGCGGGTGTCGGCGCTCGGTCCGATGGAGGCCGTGCGCGCCACCGGAGCCCGGTCGCTGCGCAAGGCCGGGGCGACCCTCTCCTACGTGGAGGTCCACGACCTCGAGCCCGCGCACCTGGCCGATGCCGACAGCCCCGCCGACCTGGACGCCCTCCATGATCGGACTCCCCGGGCGGACGGATAGCCTTCCCGGACGATGGACGTCCCTGAGATCGACGTGGCCGAGCTGGCGACCAAGCACGCCGCCGGCGACCCCGTGATCGACGTCCGGCAGGACCACGAGTTCGCCGAGGCGCACGTGCCAGGGGCGCAGCACATCCCCCTGCGAGACCTCGTCGAGCGCGTCGACGAGGTGCCCACCGACAGCACGGTGTACGTGATCTGCGCGGTCGGCAGCCGCAGCGCGAAGGCGGTGCAGCACCTCCGGTCGGTAGGCGTCGATGCCGTCAACGTCGCCGGCGGCACGCAGGCCTGGATCGATGCCGGGTTCACCATTGATCGAGGGGCGAGGAACGAGGCCGGAGGCGCGTGAGCGCCGATCCCGGCGCAGGCTCCTACGCCTGGATCGACACCGACGCTGACTTCGGCGACCTCGTCAAGCAGCTCGCCGACAGCGACTCGTATGGGCTCGACACCGAGTTCCACCGCGAGCGCACGTACCACGCCCGCCTCGCCCTCTTGCAGCTGTCGTGGCCGGGTGGCGTGGCGGTCGTCGACCCGACGGTGGTCGACGTCGCGCCGCTGGCCGACGTGCTGGAGGGGCCGGGCCTCTGCCTGATGCACGCGGCCAGCCAGGACCTCGAGATCCTCGTGCGGGTGTGCGGCACCCTCCCGACCCGGGTGTTCGACACCCAGGTCGCCGCCGGCTTCGTCGGCTACAGCAGCGTCGGTCTGGCGGGCCTGGTGCAGGGCGAGCTCGGCCTGCGGCTGCCCAAGGCCGATCGCCTCACCGACTGGTTGTCCCGACCGCTGCCCGCGGGCGCCATCGAGTACGCCGCCGCCGACGTCGTGCACCTCCACGAGCTGTACGACCGGCTGGTCGCCAAGCTGGAGGACCGCGGCCGGCTCGAGTGGGCGATCGACGAGTGCGAGGTGCACCGGATCCGCACCACCAGCGGCCAGGTCCCGGACCGGGCGTGGTGGCGGATCAAGGAAGCCCGGTCGCTGCGCGGACGGGCCGCCGCCGTGGCGCAGGTCCTGGCGGCGTGGCGCGAGCGCAAGGCCGCCGACGTCGACCGACCGGTGCGGTTCCTGCTCGCCGACCTCGCGTTGGTGGCCATGGCGCAGCGGCCGCCGACCACCGAAGACGACCTCAGGCGCGTCCGAGGCCTCGACGACGGGAAGCGCAAGGGGAGCGCGGCGCGCGAGCTGCTGGCGGTGGTTGCCGAGGGTGTGGAGCTGCCGCTGGAGGACGTGCAGGTGCCGCCATCCGAGGGTGTCGACCGGAGCCGGCGGGCGGCGGCGTCCCTCGTGAGCGCGTGGGCCGCCCAGCGAGCGCGCGATCTCGACATCGACGCCGCGACCTTGGCCACCCGCGCCGACATCGAGTCGCTGCTCATGGGCGACGGAGGCCGGCTCGCCACCGGCTGGCGCCACGACGTGGTGGGCGAGCCCATCCGAGCGCTGGCCGCCGGCGAGGCCTCCCTCGCGGTCGACCCCCAGGGCCGCCTCCGCCTCGAGACCCGCTCCGGAGTAGCCCTCACCGAAGACTGAACGCGGATTCTTGAGTCAGTTGGCTGTGAAGACCGCAGCGAAACGACTCAAGAACGGGGTCAGGGGCGGAGGATCACGGCGGTGTCGGACTGGAGGGTGCCGTCGAACGGGTCGCCTTCACCTTGACCGTCGCTGGCGACCTCGACGGTGCCGGTGGGCTCGACGGTGACCGGCTCGGCCCCCATGTTGACCAGGATCGTCCGCTGGTCGCCGTCGGGAGCCTGGCGGCGCCACGCCAGCACCCCATCGGGCGCGTCGAGCATCACCTGATCGCCCAGCGACAGGGCTGAGCTGGGTCGGCGTGCCGCCAGGATGCGCCGGTACAGGTGCAGCACCGAGGCCGGGTCGGCCCGTTGCGCCTCCACCGAGCGATCGGCGGCGTCGGGCGGGAACGGCAGCCACGGCTCGTCGCCCCATCCGTGCCCAGGCGCCGCGATCCACGGCAGCGGAGCGCGGCAACCATCGCGTCCGCCGGGGTCGACGACGCGGTGCGGCGGGATGTCGGCGTCCTCGAGCCCGAGCTCTTCACCCGCGTAGAGGAACGGGGTGCCGCGCTGCGTGAGCAGGACGATGGCCGCCGCCCGGGCCCGGGCCTCGCGGCCGCCGTGGCGGGTCCGGTGGCGGGGGATGTCGTGGTTCGAGAGCACCCAGGACGGCCATGCCTCGCGCGGGTCCAGGAGCTCCTCGATCCTCGCGATCCGCGTGCGCCACACGGTCGCGTCCCACGCCGCCCGGGTCGCGGCGAAGTTGAAGGCCAGGTGCAGCTCGTCACCGTCGCCGTAATACGGAGCGACCCACTGCGTGCCGGGCAGGGCGGTCTCGCCGATCAGCACCCGGTCGCCCTCGTAGCCGTCGGCCAAGCGCCGCATGGCCCTGATGTGCTCGTGGGTGCTGGGGTGCTCGTTCGACGCGCAGTGGGGGATCTCGGACCACGGCGGCACGTCGTCGGGGAAGGCCGGGTCGCGGCCGATGGCATGGACCACGTCGATGCGGAACCCGTCCACACCTCGGTCGAGCCAGAAGCGCATGACGTCGTGCATCGCCACCACGACCTCAGGGTTGTCCCAGTTCAGGTCGGGCTGCTGGGGCAGGAACTGGTGGAGGTACCACTGCTCGGTGGCGGCGTCCCACGTCCAGGCCCGGCCGCCCTCGATGAAGGCGCCGAGCCAGTTGTTCGGAGGGACGTCGGGCCCGCCGCCGTCGCGCCACACGTACCAGTCCCGCTTGGGGTCGTCCCGGCTCGACCGTGACGCCTCGAACCACGGATGGCGGTCGGAGGTGTGGTTCGGGACCAGGTCGACCACGATCCGGATCCCGGCGGCGTGCGCCTCCTTGAGGAGCCGTTCGAAGCCGGCGAGATCGCCGAACAGGGGGTCCACGTCGCAGAAGTCGGCCACGTCGTAGCCGAAGTCGGCCATCGGCGACCGGTAGAAGGGCGACAGCCAGACAGCGTCCACCCCGAGCCACGCCAGGTGGTCGAGGTGCTGCCTGACCCCCTCCAGATCGCCCACCCCGTCGCCGTTGGCGTCCGCGAACGACCGTGGGTACACCTGGTAGACGACGCCGGAGCGCCACCAAGGGAGGGACGTGACGTCGGGCACGGGCGGCAGCCTACGGTCGAGCCGGAGGTGCGCGATCTGGGAGACCCCGCGCTATGGTGGCGGTCCACTTCACCCCTGCGAGCCTCGGGAGCCGTTCCGTGAAGAAGGGACGCCATCGCCGCTTCGAAGAAGCGCGCAAGCTCAAGCAGTCGGGTCCAGACTTCCTCTTCGCCGAGCCGGTCCGGACCGACCCCAAAGACGATGCCGACGTCGAGGAGGACGACGACTACGCGGCCCTCGCCCGCAAGTACGGGGCCCTCGACGACGAACCCGTCGACGACGACTGACCGGCTCCATGGGCTAGCTGGTGGCCAGCGCCACCGCTCGCTCCACATCCTCGGGCCCGAGGGCCAGCACCGCGGGTCGCCCTGCCGCTCGCTGCGCGAGCAGCTGCTGTGACCTCCCAGGGTCTCCCGTCAGCGGGTCGGGGACGTCGAGCAGCACCCCGTCGATCGTGATCCCGTCCAGGTGGCCGGGGTCACCCCGCCGCCCAGGGTGGTGGAACGTGACCGGTCCGGCGGTGAGACCGCCATGGTCGCTGCGGAGCAGGTGCTGCGTGCCGGTGACGGCCGCGAGCTGCACGAGGGTGGCCGCCAGGAGGTCGTGCTGTGCCTGGGTGCGGGCGTCGGCGAAGGCGTTGAGGTGGTCGGGGCCCACGGGCTCGCTGGCGCGGTGCAACAGAGCCAGCGCCGGGCTGTACGTGTGCCGGCGGCTCCCGGCTCGGGTGCGCCGGAGCGCTCGGCCGTTCGGTCGGGTGACGGGCACCTGGGCGAGGGTCTGGTGGTCGAGGAGGCGGGCGGCGTGCTGCCCGTTGTGGCGCGCTCGTCGGACGACGTCGTCGGTGTAGCCGTCCATGCCTCGCTCGGCGTTGCGGCCGGCCTTCCGCACCTGGTCGAGCGCCGCCTTGAGGACCCGGTTCTCGTCGGTGTCGTACGCCTTGGTGGTGGTGGCGCACACGAACAGGCCGGGGTCACCCGCCGAGGCGGAGCGGGCGGACATCGTCTCCGCCCAGAGCACCGGCCCCCGGATCTCGCCGTAGCAGCGCTCCGGTCGGTCGGTGGTGGCGATCGCCATGGACCGCACGATGGTCGGCATGGCGTGGAGCAGGTCCTCCGCCTCGTCGCTGGTGGCCAGGACCGCCCCCACGAGCTGGCGGGCCACACGCGACGGCACGCCGATCAGGGCGGAGGTGATCCGGTCCGGTTCGTACGGACGGGCCAAGCGCTGCACGAGGACGGCCAACCCGGTGCCGTCATCGATCCCGTACATGGCTAGACCGGCAGCGCGGTGCCGAGGACCTCGCCGATGGTGCGACGCGCCTCGGCGCGCTCGGTGTCGTCGAGGAGCTCGGCCACCTGCTGGTACAGCAGCACGGCCCGCTCGTCGTCGATGCCCTCGAACTGCGGCAGGAAGTAGGCGTAGAAGATCTCGTAGAGGAGCCGGCTCTTGGACGGCTGGTCCTCCATGCGGCGGACGGCGAACTTGGCGGCATCCAGGTACACGGCGGGGCCGAGGTCGCGGAAGCGGCGCAGTGGCAGCAGCTCGCGCACGATGTCGCCCGGCCCCTCGAGCAGCTCCTGGTACGCCTCCTCGGACGGACAGGTGACCTCGACAAAGGCGAACCGCCGCATGAGCGCGTAGGACATCTCGAAGAGGAGGTTCTTGTCGAACACGTTCATGGTGGCGAGGATCCGCCAGGACGCCGGCAGCCGGATCGCGTCCGTGTCCTCCGGGGCGTCGACGCCCGGCGGCACGAGCGAGATCGGCTGGATCCGCCCGCCGCGCTTGAACGGGAGCACCACCGCCTGGCCGGACAGCACGGTGAAGAGCTGGCCGAAGGCGCGGTCGAAGTTGGAGCGGTTGAGCTCGTCGATCACGAGCCAGCGCCCGCTCTCGATGGCGTCCACGAACATCCCGGGCCGGAAGATCAGGCCCTCAGCGGTGGGCTGGAGCCCGCCGATCGTCTCGAAGGTCGTCCACTCCGTCGTGGCGGTGGTGGGCAGGAACCCCGTGCAGAGCATCGACTTCTGGGCCACCTCCGCGGTGAGGTAGGCGAGCGTGGTCTTGCCCGTGCCGGGCGGACCGGTGAGCACCACGTGCTTGCCCGCGTCGATCGCTGCGACCAGCTGGTCGAGCACGTGCTCCGGGAAGTGCATCCCGTTTCGCTTGGCCGCGAACCCGAGCTCCTCAGCCGTGAAGATCATCGTCCGTCCTGTCTGCTCGCCCGCTAGCGACGCCGGAGCGCTGGATGGGGAAGGTATCGCTCCTGCCCGCGAGCCGCTACATGGGCGACGAAGAGGTCATAGGCCTTCTGGCCCACCATCTCGATGATCTCGTCGCTCATCGTCTCGTACACGGGCTGTCGTTCGACGAAGGCATCCGGGGTGTCCGTGCACCACCAGTGGAACTCGGCGCCGCCGTCGCCCCAGTCGCGCCGCTTCCACTCGCGAAGCGTGGAGGTGATGTGGCCGTCCTCCTCGGTGTGGTCCTCGAGGCGCAGCGGCAGCTGCCAGCACACCTCTGGCTTCCAGTCGAGCGGCCGCTCGCCGGCTTCGAGGGCCGCGGTGTGCAGCGCACAGCCGATGCCGCCGGAGAAACCAGGGCGGTTCAGGAAGATGCACGCCCCGTCCACCAGGCGCGTCTTGATCTCGCCGGCCTTGTTGGTCTTGGTGGGGCCGGCCTTGCGCTGCCCGATGGCGTGGAACTCCCACTGCTCCGGGGTGAGGCGCTCGGCGTACGAGAGCATGTTCGCCTCGTCCTCCTCGTCGACGAAGTGGGCTCCGTAGCTGCAGCAGCCCTGGGCCAGCTCCGGCGAGGGACCGGTGAGCACGCCCTGGCAGCCGGCGCCGAAGATGCAGGTCCACGAGCTCGTGAGGAACGTGACGTCGAACACCCAGGTCCGTTCCTCGTCCGGGTCTTCGAAGCTGACCCATTCGTGGAGGTCTTCGGGGGCGTCTGCGGGCACGGCCACTCCTGGTCGGGGGAAAGGTAGAGGGTAGTGCTCTAGCGTGGCACCGATGGCCGGTGAGTTCGACGACATCCGCGAACGGTTGCAGACGATCTCCGACGAGCTGGCCGACCTCGCCATCGAGCGGCTCAAGGAGAGCATCGACGCCGGCGGGAACGAGCTGCCCGTCGACGAGCGACGCCTGTCGCGCGCGCGGCGCGCCGTCGAGAAGGCCATCGGGATCCTCAAGGAGCCCGACGACGACGCCTTCGGCTGAGCGTCAGCCGCCGGCGCTCGGCAGGTCGTTGGTGGCGTCGATGAGGCCGCGCAACCGGGCGGCTCGACGCGGGTCGTAGCGCATCACGAGGCGGGGGAGGTCGAGCTCGTCCCTGTCGGCGACCTCGGCGGGGAGCGGGTCGCTGCGCTTCGATGGCGCCGTCGAGCAGGAGGTCACCGAACCGCGCGTTGAGGTCCGCCAGCTCGTCGTCGGTGGGGGCGTGCCGGACCCGGATGACCAGCCGGTCGCCGGCCCAGCGGATCGAGTGGTAGCTCCGCCAGAAGCGCTGGATCGCAGCCACCGCCTCGTCCACGTCATGGGTGACGAGGAACAGCTCGTGGTCGTCCGCGGACACGTAGCCGCCCGCCACCAGCTCGTCCTCCATGTAGGTGACCCAGTGGCTCCAGTAGGTGCCACCAGGGACGTCGAGCAGGACCACGGGGGCCGGGCTCGCCTTGCCGGTCTGGAGGAGGGTGAGCAGCTCGAAGGTCTCGTCCTGGGTGCCGAACCCCCCGGGCAGGCACACGAAGGCGCTGCTCTCCTTGATGAGCATGAGCTTCCGGGTGAAGAAGTACTTCATCGCCACCAGCCGGTCGCCGGCGGCAAGGATGTCGTTCGGGGCCTCCTCGAAGGGGAGGCGGATGCTGATGCCGATGGCGCGATCGGGGCCGGCCCCCTCGGCCCCCGCCTGCATGATCCCGGGGCCGGCGCCGGTGATCACGAACCACCCGGCTTCGGCCAGCTCGCGGGCCAGGTTGCGGGCGTGGGCGTACAGCGGGTCGTCGGAGCCGGTGCGGGCGGAGCCGAAGATGGTCACCTTCGGCGTGTCCTTGAGCGGCGCGAACATCGTGAAGGCGGCGCGCATCTCCTTGAGGGCCGCGGCGGTGATCTTCAGGTCCAGCCGGTCGGCGCCGTCGGCGGCCAACCCCTGGGCGGTGCGCAGGATGTCCCGCAGCACGTCGCGGTTCGCGGTCGCCCCCGACGCCTCGAGGAGCTGCTGTACGAGGTCGTCCTCCATCACGTCCCAGCCTGGCACGGGTACCGTGCGCGCCGTGGCCACGTGCAGCCGGTGCGGCACCAGCGACTCCGACGACGCGGGCGGCGACGGCCTGCCCCTGGGCTGGTCGCTCGAGACCACCGTGCGGGGGCTCGCTCGGCTGTGCCTAGGCTGCACGCGAGAGCACGTGCGAGACATCGAAGCCAAGCTCGACGAAGACTGGTGGTCGTGACCTTGCGGTCGGTGTTGGTGGTCGATGACGAGCCCGATGTGCGGCTCATCGCGCGGGTGGTGCTGACGGCGGCCGACTTCGAGGTGCGCGAGGTCGACTCAGGCGAGGCGGCGCTGGCCGAGCTCTCGTCCGGGCGGTCGCCCGACGTGGTGCTGCTCGACGTCCGCATGCCCGGCCTCGACGGGTGGGAGGTGCTGCGCCGCATCCGGGCGGATCCCGCGTTGGAGCACCTGCCCGTGGTGGTGTTCACGGCGGACATGGGCGCGCGGAGCGAGGCGCCTTCGGTCCTCCGCGGTGGCGATGTGCTGATCACGAAGCCGTTCCAGGCCGACGACCTGCTGCGGGCCGTGCAAGACCGCGGTGGCCTCGACCTAGCTGCGTTGCGCGGCGCCGGGCGCCGTTGACAGCTCCGGGCGCCCGTAGAGCGTGGTGCGCTGCTCGAGGCTGCGGCCGAGCGGCTCGACCCAGCCCCGGAAGCCGGCCTCGTCCATCATCGTGCCGTGGCTGGCGCCCGCGGCCCGCGAGATGTTCTCGTCCATGAGGGTGCCGCCGAGGTCGTTGGCCCCCGCCTGCAGGATCTGCACCGCGCCGCCGTGCCCCATCTTCACCCAGGACACCTGGATGTTGTCGATCCACCCGCGGTACGCGATGCGACCGACTGCGTGCATGAGCACCGCCTCGCGGAACGTGGGGCCGCGTCGGGCCTTGTGCTGCAGGTAGATCGGGGCGGCCATGTGCACGAACGGGAGCGGGACGAACTCGGTGAACCCGCCGGTCTCCTTCTGGAGGGCAGCGTGTGCGCACGAGGTGGCGGGCCCATGAGCGGGGTTGCTCGATGGCGCCGAACATGATGGTGACGTTCGACCGCAGCCCCACGGAGTGCGCGATGCGATGCGCCTCGAGCCACTCCTCGGTGGTGATCTTGTCGGGGCAGAGCCGCTGGCGGACCGGATCGTCCAGGATCTCCGCGGCGGTGCCGGGGAGCGTCTTGAGACCGGCGTCCATGCAACGGCGGAGGTAGTCGGCCAGCGGTTCGCCGAGCCGCTTGGCGCCCTCGGTGACCTCCAGGGCGGTGAAGCCGTGGATGTGGATGTCGGGGGCGACGTCGTGCACCGCTCGCGCGACGTCGATGTAGTAGTCGCCGTCGAAGTCGGGGTGGATGCCGCCCTGGAGGCAGACCTCCGTGGCGCCGTCCTCCACCGCCTCGAGCACGCGGCCCTGGATGTCCTCGAGCGTCAGCAGGTACGGGGTGCCCCGCAGGTTGAGCGACAGCGGGCCCTTCGAGAACCCGCAGAAGCGGCACTTGAACGTGCAGACGTTCGTGTAGTTGATGTTGCGGTTCCGCACGTACGTCACCACGTCGCCGATGACCGCCCGCCGCAGCTCGTCGGCCACCTGGGCGATGGCCGCGACCTCGGCGCCCCGGGCCGAGAACAGCGTGGTGATCTCGTCCTCGCCGACCTCCTGGCCGAGCAGGGCCCCCTCGAGCACCTCGCCGACCGGACCGTGCCACCCGAGCCGGCCGGAGGCCGGGACGAGGACCGGTGGGTCGACCGGTGCGCCGGAGTACCAGGCGGTGTTGCGGCGCCCGATCTGGACGACCTCGGCCCCGGTGCCCGCTTCGACCGCCGCCTTGATCTGCTCGGGGAACACGCCACCGGGATCGTCGCGACCGAGGCCCTCGGCATCGCTGCGGTCGAGCACGGGAAAGCGCGTGGCGGGATCGAGCCAGCGCTCGGGGTCGAGCGCGAGCTCCGGGTAGATCGTCAGGCGGGGGGCGAGCGCGAACCCGCGGGCCTCGGTGACCTCGCGCAGGCGGTCGAGCGCCGGCCAGGGGCGCTCGGGGTTCACGTGATCGGCGGTGATGGGGGACACGCCACCCCAGTCGTCGATGCCGGCGTCAAGGAGGTGGCCGAAGTCGTCGGAGAGGTTCGGCGGAGCCTGGAGGTGGATCTCGGCCGGCAGGATCAGGCGGGCGAGGGCGATGGCCTGCAGGTACTCGTCGTCCGGGCACGGAGGCGACGCGTGCATCGCGGTGCCGGCCTTGGGCAGGAAGTTCTGGACGATCACCTCCTGCACGTGGCCGTGGCGCCGGTGGGACGCCGCGATGGCCTCGAGCGCCTCGATGCGATCGTCGACGTCTTCGCCGATGCCGACGAGGATGCCGGTGGTGAACGGGATGGCGAGCTGCCCCGCCGCCTCGAGGGTGGCGAGCCGGCGGGCGGGGACCTTGTCGGGAGCGCCACGGTGGCAGTCGAGGTCGTCGCGGAGCGACTCGATCATCATCCCCTGGCTGGGCGCGACCGTCCGCAGGGAGGCCAGGTCGGCCAGGCTGAGCGCGCCGGCGTTGGCGTGGGGGAGCAGGCCGGTGCCCTCGAGCACGAGGCGGCACATCGCGACGAGGTAGTCGACGGTGGACGTGCAGCCGTGCTCGGTGAGCCAGGCCCGCGCCACCGGGTAGCGGTCTTCCGGCCCCTCGCCGAGGGTGAAGAGCGCCTCGTGGCAGCCGGCCGCCGCGCCAGCCGTGGCGATGGCGAGCACCTGCTCCGGCGTGAGGTACGGCGACTCGAGGCGCGCGGGCGGCTGGGCGAAGGTGCAGTACCCGCAGCGATCGCGGCACAGCATCGTCAGCGGGATGAACACCTTCGGCGAGAAGGTGACCCGGCGACCGTGGGCATCGTCCCGCACGGCCCGCGCCCGGGCCATGAGCGCAGGGAGCGGCAGGTGGGCGAGGTCACGGTGGTGCGGAGCCGGCCCGGACATGGCGGCACCCTATCGTCGCCCTCCATGGGATCCGCGGTGGCGGTGGAGGAGGTCACCGGGGGCAAGCCCCTCGTGCGGTTCACCGAGCTGCCGGTCGTCCTCTTCGGCGATGACCCGCGCTTCGCCTGGCCGGTGATGGCGTGGGAGCGCTACCGCGTCGACACCCGCCGCAACCCGTACTTCGACGAGGGCGACGCCGCCTACTTCCTGGCTCGCCGCCTGGGCCGCCCGGCGGGACGCATCGTCGCCCATGTCAGCGCCTCCGGCGGCGCCGGTCGGTTCGGCTTCTGGTGCTCGGAGGACGACCCGGGGGTGGCGGCCGCGCTGGTCGACGCGGCCCAGGTCTGGCTGACGGAGCAGGGCTGCACATCGATGGAGGGACCGACGTCGTTCACCCGCGTCGAGGAGGAGGGCGTCCTCGTCGTGGGGGGCGACGTGTCGGGGGTGACCGGACGGCCGTGGCACCCGCCCTCCCAGGCCCGCCTGCTCGTCGACCTGGGGTTCGAACCTGTCGCCGACGTGCGCACCTGGCGCCTCCCGACGACGGAGGAAGGCGCGGGTCCCCCGCTCGCTGCCGATGCACCGGGCCACGCCGGCCCCCACGGTGACCCGCGCCTGGTGCTGGTGGGCATCGCCGCCGTGCCCGACCTGTCGGCGGCGCTGCGCAACGCGACTCTGCGAGGCGCCCGGGCGCTCGCCAAGCGAGCCCGCGCCGGCGACTGGACGACCGCCACGGTCGTCCGCTGCGACGACGATCCGGCCATAGCGGTGCCGGCTCTGCTGGCGGCGGCCGGCCGGGCGGGGTACGAGCACGTCATCGCCCCCTGGTCACCCGACCCCGAGGCGCCCCCCGAGACCGTCCACCGCACCTACCGCCTGCGCTGGTGACGACGTCTGTGGTCGAAAACGCTCGCTATGCGGACGAAAACGACCACAGACGTTGGAGAAGGGTCAGCCGGCGGCGGCTTGGTCGGCGATCCAGACCACGCGGTCGGCGGTGACGTGGCTGCCGGGGCAGGTCTCGTCGCCGGCGACGACACGGGCGAGGGCCTCGCGCTTCTCCTCGCCGGACACGGTGACGAGCGCGAGCCGCGCCCGGGCGATGCCGGCGAAGGTGAGCGTCATGCGGCTGTGCGGGTTGCGGCCGTTCGGGTCCTCGTTCATCACGACCAGGCGCCCGGGGTCGGCGTCGAGCCCCGTCGAGCCGGGGAACAGCGAGGCGGTGTGGCCGTCGGCGCCGAGGCCGAGGTGGACCACGTCGAGCTTGCCCAGCTCGCCGAGCCGCAGCTGGTACGGGTCGGGGCCCTCCTCGCAGAACATCGGGTAGTTGGCGTTGACCGCTCCCACCTGCTCGAGCAGGGCGACGCGCGCCAGGTGGTAGTTGGACTCCGGCGAGTCGTGCGGCACGCACCGCTCGTCGCCCCAGTAGACGTCGACCTTCCACCAGTCGATCTGGGTGCCCGCGTCGTCGGCCAGCCGCTCGTAGCACCCGCGCGCCGTCTCCCCACCGGAGACCGCTAGGGAGAAGCCGTCGTTGGGACGGCCGTGGAACGCCTCGATGACGCGCTCGGCGAACTCGCCTGGCACGTCGTCGACCACGACGAGGTCGCCGTGCATCAGCAGCTCAGCCCGCGCCCAGCTCGGCGGCCTTGGCGTCGAGGGCTCCGATGAGCTCGTCGAACGACTTGGCGAACGCACCGACGCCCTGGTCCTCCAGGACCTGGGCCACGTCGTCGAGGTCGACCCCGACCTCCGCGATGGCATCGAGGGTGGCCTGGGCCGCCGCCGGGTCCGCGTCAGCGGTGCGAGCCACCGTGCCGCGGTCGAGGAAGGCGTCGAGCGTGTCCTCCGGCATCGTGTTCACCGTGTCGGGTCCGATGAGCTGGTCGACGTACAGGGTGTCGGGGTAGGCGGGGTTCTTCGTGGACGTCGACGCCCACAGCGGTCGCTGCACTCGGGCCCCTCGAGCGACGAGGGCGTCCCAGCGAGGACCTTGGAACGTGGCCCGGAACCTCGCGTAGGCCACCTGGGCCTGCGCCACGGCGCCGCGGCCGCGCAGCGCGAGGGCGGCGTCGGTGCCGATCTCCTCGAGGCGACGGTCGACCTCGGTGTCCACGCGCGAGATGAAGAAGCTGCCGACGCTGGAGATGCGGCTGAGGTCGCCCGTCGCCTCCTCGAGGCCGGCCAGGTACGCCTCCATCACCTCGGCGTAGCGGTCGAGGCTGAAGATCAGCGTGACGTTGATGCTCCGGCTCTCGCTGATCATCGTGCGGATCGGTTCGATGCCCTCGGCGGTGGCGGGGATCTTCACGTACAGGTTCGGCTCGGCGATCGACTCGTGCAGGTGCCGAGCCGCCGTGATGGTGCCGGGGGTGTCACGCGCCAGGTCGGGAGCCACCTCGACGGAGACGTAGCCGTCGACGCCATCGCTGGCGTCGTACACGGGGCGGAGCAGCGCGAGCGCACCTTCGATGTCGGAGGTGACGAGGTCCCAGTACGCCTCGGTGACCGACGTGCCTGCCGCGATGAGGTCGCTGAACTGCGCGTCGTAGTCGCGGCCGGAGCTGATCGCCTTCTGGAAGATCGACGGGTTGGACGTGAGGCCGCGGATCCCCCTCTCGACCCAGGCGGCGAGCTCGCCGCTGGTGAGCCAACCCCGTCGCAGGTTGTCGAGCCAGGGGCTCTGCCCCAGGTCGTACAGCTCGTGCAGGCGGGTGCGGTCGGTCATCGGTGCTCCTCTTGAATCGGATGAGCGCAGCCGATCGAAAGCCGTGGACCGAGCGCCGATGACCGAAGGTCGGCTGTGCTGATGGTTCGCTCGCTGCGCTCGCTCACGGTGCGGGCTCCTCGAGCTCTTGGATCAGCTGGCGGGCCCGCGCCGCCACGTTCGCGGGGGTGAAGCCCAGCTCGGCCAACACCTGATCGCCGGGGGCCGAGGCGCCGAACCCGTCGATGGCGACGCTGTCGTCGGCCCAGCGCTCCCACCCGAACGACGTGCCCGCTTCGACGGAGAGGGTGGGCACCTCGGGCGGGAGGACGGCGTCCTGCACCGCATCGCTCTGCTCGGCGAACAGGTCCCAGCAGGGGAGCGACGTGACCTGAGCGTGGATCCCCTCGGCCGCGAGGAGCTCGGCGGCGGCTAGGGCGACGTGCACTTCGCTGCCCGTGCTGACCAGGACGATGTCGGCGTCCTCGGCGGTGCGGATGACGTGGCCACCCTCGGCGAGGCTCACGCCCACGGTGCCCTCCAGGACCGGGAGGTCTTGGCGCGACAGGACCAGGGCGGTGGGACCGTCGTGCTCGACGGCAAGCCGCCAGGCCTCGGCGGTCTCGTTGGCGTCGGCCGGACGGATCACCCGCAGGCCGGGGATGGCCCGGAGCGCGGCGATGTGCTCGACCGGCTGGTGGGTGGGACCGTCCTCCCCGACGCCGACGGAGTCGTGGGTGAAGGAGTAGATGACCTTGGCGCGGCTGATGGCGGCGAGCCGCACAGCCGGACGGCAGTAGTCGCTGAACACGAGGAAGGTGCCGCCCACCGGGAGCGCGCCACCGTGGAGGGCCATCCCGTTCATGGAGGCGGCCATCGCATGCTCGCGGATGCCGAAGTAGATCTGGCGCCCGTCGGGTTCGTCGACCGACTGGACGCCGTGGTCCTTCAGGACGGTGCCGGTGTTCGAGGTGAGGTCGGCGCCGCCGGCGATGAGCGACGGGACCACGTCGGCGAGAGCTTCGAGCACCTTGCCGCTCGCGACGCGGGTGGCCACCTTCTCGCCAGGCGCCCAGGTGGGGAGGGTGGCGTCCCAACCGGGGAGCCCGCGGCTGTCGAGGACGGCCTCGAGCGTGGCGCGATCGCCGTCGTAGGCCTCCTTGCGCTTGTGCCAGGCGTCTCGTTCGTCCCGCCCTCGGCCGCCTGCCGCTCGGTAGAGGTCGACGACGTCGTCCGGCACGTAGAACGGCTCGTCGGGCAGGCCCATGACGGCCTTGGCGGCGGTGATGTCCTCGTCCTTGAGCGCGTAGCCGTGGGCGGCGGCGTCGTCGGTCTTGGTCGGCGACGGGAACGCGATGTGGCTCCGCAGGATCACCAGGGACGGCCGGCCGTCCTCGGCGACGGCGCCGCGCAGCGCCGTCTCGATGGCGTCGAGGTCGTCGGCGGCCTCGCCGAGGTTGGTGACGTGCCAGCCGTAGGCGGCGAAGCGCGCCCCGGCGTCGTCGCTCAGGGACAGCTCGGTGGGTCCGTCGATCGAGATGTGGTTGTCGTCGTACACGCACACGAGCCGCCCGAGACCGAGGTGACCGGCGAGCGACGCCGCCTCGTGGGACAGGCCCTCGCTGAGGTCGCCGTCGCCCATGACGCAGTAGGTGTGGTGGTCGACGAGGTCGGCGCCGAACCGGGCACGCAGCTGCCGCTCGGCGATCGCCATGCCCACCGCGTTGCCGATGCCCTGGCCCAGCGGCCCGGTGGTGACCTCGACGCCGTCGGTGTGGTTGCGCTCGGGGTGACCTGGCGTCCTCGATCCCCACTGCCGGAAGGCCTTGAGGTCGTCGAGGGCGAGGTCGTACCCGGTGAGGTGCAGCATCGAGTACAGCAGGATCGACGCGTGCCCCGCCGACAGCACGAAGCGATCGCGGTCGGGCCAGTGCGAGTCGGACGCGTCGTACTTCATGATCCGCGTCCAGAGCACGTGGGCGAGGGGGGCGAGGGCCATCGCGGTGCCTTGGTGCCCCGAGCGCGCCGCGTGGGGGGCGTCCATGGCGAGGCCGCGTACGACGTTGATGGCCCGTTGCTCGAGCTCCGGCGCGGTCACCCGGCCCACCCTACAAGAGCCCCATACCGGTACCCTCCGACCTGTGAACGTGGCGGACCCGGCCCTGTCGACACGTGACGCGATCCTCCTGGAGGCGCGCCACTGCTTCGCGGAGCAGGGCTTCGACGGCACCTCGCTCAACGACATCGCGGCCGGGGTCGGGCTCCGAAAGCCCAGCCTCTTGCACCACTTCCCGTCGAAGGAGGCGATGTACCAAGAGGTGTTCGAGACCTCGCTGTCGGACTGGGTCGTCCGGGTGGAGGCCGCCGTCGAGGTGAAGGACCAGGAGGGCTGGGCCAAGGTCGATCACGTGGTCACCGCCGCCTTCGAGTTCTTTCGCGAGAACCCCGACTTCGTCAGGATCATGCGCCGCGAGGCTCTCGATGGCCAAGGCCACCTCGGCGTCGACCTCGGCACCGTGCTCAAGCCGTTCTTCGAGCGGGCGGTGGCGTTCTTCGACGCGGAGATGGGCGAAGGGCGGTTCCGCAAGCACGACAGCGAGCAGCTGATCATCACCGGCCTGGGCGCGCTGCTCGGCTACTTCTCGGACGTGCCGTTCCTCCGCGGGGTGCTCGGACGGGACCCCCTCTCCGACGCGATGCTCGACGCGCGCCTGGAGCACATCCGCGAGTTCTTCCGGTCTGCCCTCGAGCCGTAGGTCTAGAGCGCCGCGAGCGCGAGCTGCACGAGGGTGTCGATGGCGTTGGCGTCGTGCTCGACCGACTCGGGTTCGACGCGCCAGGTGCCGTCGTCGGCCTGGCCGAGCAGCAGGCGGATCGAGCACCGGGGCCCGAACACCGTCACCGGCGATCGCCTCGACGCCTGCCACCGGACCGACATCCCGAGGACGGTGTCGACCCCGCGCTCCCCGTCGAGCACCTCGAGGGCGCTCAGCGCGAGGCGGGCGTCGCGCTGGATCTGGGTGACCCAAGCGCTCGCCTCCTCCTCCAACCCGGGGGCCGCGCAGGAGGCCGCGTCGGTGAACAGCCGGCGAGCCGGTGCGAGGTCCCCGTCCGCCACGGCGGCCACCGCGCGGTGCGCGGCATCGGTATCGCAGGCCTCGGCGAACGCCAGCCAGCCGAGGTCGGCCGCCGTGGACCGCCAGACGGCCTCGGGATCCTCGCCCCGCACGAACGCCGCGGTCGACGCCAGCGGGAGCTTGTTGGCGAGCGGCTGCACCATCGGGTTGGCGAAGTAGCCGGCGCAGGCGTCGATCAACCCGGGTTCGCGGCCGCGCAACGGACCCATGAACAGCCGGTCGACCATGACGGCGTCGTTGACCGGGTAGTTGTCCCACAGCATCGGCGCTCGTCCACCCACCGACTCGGCCCGAGCGTGCGCGTCCGCCACGGTGATGGCGTCGTTGAGGACCGCGCGCCCGGTCCATCCGATCGGGACGTCGTCCGGCGTTCCCGCCGCCAGGGCGTCGAGGTACGGCGACGGACGGATCCCCACGTACTCGGTGGGCACGACCGAGAGGTCGGCTCGATCGGCGAGGTGGTCTCGGAGCCACGTCGTCACCCGCGCGTGCGCGGCGCCCTGGTCCCCGCCACCGAACGGGATGTCGTCGAAGGCGAGGACGACGAAGGCGGCGCCGGCGGACACGACCTGGTCGACCTTGCGGGCCAGCGCCTCCCGATCGCCATCGTCGTCGTACGCCATCGAGAGGCCGGGCGCGAGCGAGAACCCGAGCCGGTGCTGGCCCGCCGCCGCGAAGGTGGCGAACGCCGTCAGCTCGTCTTCGTCGTAGAGGTCGCGCCAGGACTCACGGTGCTTCGGATCGTCCTTGGGGGCGTAGACGTAGTCCCGCAGCCCCCGCTCCGCACACCACGCCATCACCTCGGCGCGCGCCGCCCACGACCACGGCGGCCCGTAGAACCCCTCGATCACCCCAACCGGCCCGCTGGTCACGGGCCGCTACCGTACGCGCCCATGCCGACCCTGTCCGAGGCCGACTCGAAGCGGCTGTTGGCCACGCACGGGGTGACCTTCCCCGACGAGCGCCAGGTCACCGGCGCCGGTGATGCCACGACCGCCGCTCGAGAGATCGGCTTCCCCGTGGTGCTCAAGCTCGGGGGCGACGGGATCGCGCACAAGACCGAACGCGGTCTCGTGCGCCTTGGGCTCGCCGACGACGACGCCGTGACCGAGGCCGCCGACGCGCTCCTCGCGGCCGCGCGGCCGGAGGACGGCGAGGTGCACCTGCTCGTGGCCCCGATGCTGCGCGGGAACCGCGAGCTCATCGCCGGGCTCCACCGTGACGAGCAGTTCGGCATGACCGTGATGCTCGGGGTCGGCGGGATCCTCGCCGAGGCGCTCGCCGACGTCGCGTTCCGCCTGGTGCCGATCACGCGGCAGGACGCCCACGAGATGATCGACGACCTCGCCACCCAGAGGCTGCTCGGCGAGGTGCGCGGGGAGCCCGCGGTCGACCGCGAGGCGCTCGTCGACGTGCTGGTCGGGCTGTCCGGTGCGGCCGAGGCCGACCCGTCGATCGTCAGCGCCGACCTCAACCCGCTCATCGTCGTGAACGGTCAGCCGGTGGCCGTCGACGCGCTGGTGGAGATGGCCTCGTGAGCGTCGACGCCGCCGGCTTCCAAGCGCTGTTCGAGCCGCGTGGCGTGCTGGTCGCCGGGGTGTCGACCCACCCCGGCAAGTTCGGGTTCGTGAGCCTCCACAACATCCTGGCGTCCGGGTACACCGGCGCGGTCTACGGCTCGAGCCGGGAGCCAGGGGAGGTGCTCGGCGTCCAAGTCGTCGCCGACATCGCTGACCTGCCCGACGACGCCATCGACCTCGTGTTCGTGTGCACACCCGCCGCCGCCAACCCCGATCTGCTGCGCGCCTGCGCCAAGAAGGGCATCCGCGCCGCGTTCCTCGCGTCAGCCGGCTACGGGGAGGCCGGCCCAGAAGGACAGCAGCTGCAGGCCGAGCTGATCGCGCTGGCCGACGAGCTGGGGATGCTCGTAGCGGGGCCGAACGGTCAGGGCGTCGTGTCCACGCCGGCTCGGCTGTGCGCCCAGATCGTCGCGCCCTATCCGCCCGCCGGGGGGATCGGCATCGCGTCGCAGTCAGGCAACTTCATCTCCTCGTTCATGAACTACGCGGTCCAGACGGGCGTCGGGGTGAGCCACGCGGTGTCCGCCGGGAACGCGGCCGCCGTCACGATCCCGGACTACCTCGACTACTACGCCAGCGACGCCGCCACCCACGTCGCCCTCGCGTACGTGGAGGGCGTGCCGGACGGCCGAGCGTTCTTCGATCGAACGCGGAAGGTCGCCGCCTCGATGCCGTTGGTGCTCGTCAAGGGCGGCGCCACCGCCGGCGGACAACGGGCGGCGGCGTCCCACACGGGTTCGCTCGCCACCGACGACCGCGTCTTCGACGGCATGTGCCGTCAGGCGGGCATCACGCGCGCGGCGTCGATCGAAGAGGCGTACGAGGCCGCCGCCACCTTCGCCACCCAGCCGCTGCCGAGCGGCAACCGCGTCGTTGTCCTCACCACGGCCGGGGGATGGGGGGTGGTGACGGCCGACGCCATCGCGCGGTCGTCGCTCGACCTCACGCCTCTGCCCGACGACCTGCGGGCGGCCCTCGACGGCAAGCTGCCGCCGAGGTGGAGCCGCAACAACCCCGTCGACCTCGCCGGCGCCGAGACACGAGACACGATCCCGGAGGTGATCGACCTCATCGTCGGCCACCCGGAGGTCGACGCAGTGATCTACCTCGGGCTCGGGATCCAGTCGAACCAGGCGACGCTCATGCGCAACGGGCCCTTCTACCCGGACCACGGCATCGAGCGGATCGTCGACTACCACGAGCGCCAGGACGCGCGCTTCGCGCAAGCGGCCGCCGACGCGTCGGAGCGCTTCGACAAGCCCGTGCTCACCGCCACCGAGCTGGCCATCACCCACCCTTCGAACGCCGGACCCGCGGCAGTGCGAGCCAGCGGCCGCCTCTGCTATGCCAGCGCCAACCGGGCGGTCACCGCCCTCGACCACCTCTGGCGCTACGCCCGGTTCACGGAGGCCCACCCGTAGCAGGATGGGGGCGTGCGCCTGCCCATGTTCCCGCTCGGCATGGTCCTGGTGCCGTCGGCGGGGCTGCCGCTGCACGTGTTCGAGCCGCGGTACCGCGCGCTGGTGCACGACTGCCTGGCCCGTGACCGCGAGTTCGGGGTCGTGCTCATCGAGCGGGGCCACGAGGTCGGCGGTGGCGACGTGCGCACGGATGTAGGCACGGTCGCGCACATCGTCGAGGCCGCCGAGCTGCCGGACGGTCGCTGGGCGCTGGCGACCGTCGGCGTGCGGCGCATCCGCGTCCAGCGCTGGCTGCCCGACGCTCCGTACCCGACTGCGGAGGTCGAGGACTGGCCGGATCCCGAGCCGGGCCCGGGCCATGCGGACGCGCTCGACGCCACCGTCGGGCGGCTCCGGCGCTGCCTCGCGCTGGCGGCAGAAGCGGGTGACACCACCGCACCCGCCACCATCGAGCTGACGAGCGACCCCGTGCTCGCCGGTCACCAAGCCAGCGCGGTGGCTCCGCTGGGCGCGCACGACCAGCAGCGGCTCCTGGCCGCGCCGACGCCAGACGACCGGCTGGAGCAGCTCGCGCGGCTCCTCGATGACGCCATCGAGGTGCTCCAGCTCAGGCTGGGGAGCCCCGGAGCGGGGTAGTAGGGTGCCACTCCCGTGGCTGCCCGACACGACGACTCGCCGAAGAGCATCCCCCAGGTCGCCACCGAGCTGTGGGAGCTCTCCACCGCGTACGCCAAGCAGGAGACCATCGACCCGCTGAAGGGGCTGGGGCGCTTCCTCGGCTTCGGGGTCGGCGGCGCGATCCTGTTCGGGGTCGGCTCGATCCTGCTCCTCCTCGCCGGTCTGCGCGCGTTGCAGACCGAGACCGACACCACCTTCACCGGGAACCTCTCGTGGATCCCGTACCTCATCGTGATGGCGGCGGCGCTCGCCCTCAGCGGGCTGGTCGTGTGGCGCATCGTGAAGCGAAAGGGACCTGGACTGTGAACGCTCAACCGCAACCGATCCGCCGCGCCGACCTCGAAGCCAAGATGCGCGAGCTCCAAGGTGAGGTCGTCGAGACGCGCGAGTCGGCCACCAGCACGCTGCTGACGGTGGGCGCGGTCGTCGCCGTCGGCATCGTCGCCGTGGCGTTCCTGTGGGGGCGCCGCAAGGGCAAGCGGCGCACCACGGTGGTCGAGGTCCGCCGCATCTGATGCTGCTCCGCATCCTCGAACGCTTGGCCCTGCGCCGGAAGCGCCAGGGCGCCAGCGGCCTCTGGACGGCGGTGGCCTTCGCCGCGTTCCTGCTGCGCCAGTACCAGAAGCGCGTCGGCCACGACGTCGTGCAGCTGCGCGAGGAGCTGCGCCCCGGCCAGGCGATCCTCATCACGCACACCGACCAGCCCCACGGCTGAGCGAGGCCCGATGAAGGTGCGGCTCCGCAACCCCAAGCGCGAGCTGGAGGTGGAAGGTCCGGTGCGCGTCCACGCGCTGCTGGCGCGGCTCGAGCTGAACCGCGAGTCGGTGCTGGTGATCGTGGGGGACACGCTCGTGCCCGGTGACGCGGTGCTCGCCGATGGCGACACGGTCGAGATCCGTCCGGTCATCTCCGGGGGTGCAGCGTGAAGTGCACCGTCTGCAAGGGCCCGGCCGTCATCGACATCCGGCGCCACAACGCCAACTTCTGCCAGGAGCACTTCCTGCGGCTGTGCCGTGACCAGGTGGCCCGCGCCATCAAGGACTTCGACATGCTCCAGCCGAACGAGCGGGCGTTGGTGGCGGTGTCGGGCGGCAAGGACTCGCTGGCCATCTGGGACATCCTCCTGGAGCTCGGCTACCGGGCCGACGGGTTGTACCTGGGCCTCGGGATCGGCGACTACAGCGACGCGTCCGGCGAGATGGCTCGGGGCTTCGCGGCCGAGCGGGGCCTGCGGCTCCTGGAGGTGGACCTGCCGACCGACCATGGCTTCGACATCCCCAGCGGAGCCAAGGCCGCCCACCGGGTGCCCTGCTCGGCGTGCGGCCTCTCGAAGCGCCACCTGTTCGACGAAGCCGCTCGCAACGGCGGCTACGACGTGCTCGTCACCGGCCACAACCTCGACGACGAGGCGGCCGTGCTGTTCGGCAACGTGCTGCACTGGCAGACCGACTACCTCGGCCGGCAGCTTCCGGTGCTGCCCGCGCGCAACGGCTTCCCGCGCAAGGTGAAGCCGTTGGTGCGCCTGGGAGAGCGCGAGATGGCCGCGTACTGCGTCCTCCGGGGCATCGACTACATCGTCGAGGAGTGCCCGATGGCCGACGGCAACAAGCACCTCGGGTACAAGGAGGCGTTGAACGCCGTCGAGGCGACGTCGCCGGGCACGAAGCACGACTTCTACTTCGGGTTCCTCGCCCGCGCCTCGGAGCGGTTCACGCGCGAGGCGGAGCTCGAGCAGGAACAGCTCAACGCGTGCGCGACGTGTGGCGCCCCGACCACCGGGGAGGTGTGCGCGTTCTGCCGCTTGGTGGCGCGGGCCACCGCTGTCCCCGTCGAGCTCGGCCGAAGGGCGGCGCGGTGAGCCGCGCCTTCCATGCGGGTGAGCAGGTGCTCCTCATCGACACCAAGAAGCGCCGCTACCTCCTCACCCTCACCGCGGGAAAGGAGTTCCACTCGCACTCGGGCACCGTCGGCCACGACGCGGTCATCGGCGCGGACGAGGGCACCGCGTTTCGATCGAGCCACGGCATGACCTACATCGCCATCCGTCCGACGTTGGCCGACTTCATCCTCAAGATGCCACGCGGGGCGCAGGTCATCTATCCGAAGGACCTCGGCCCGATCCTGCTCCTGGCCGACATCTTCCCGGGCGCGCGGGTGCTCGAGTCCGGCGTCGGCTCCGGCGCGCTGTCGATGACGCTCCTGCGCGCGGGTGCGGACATCGTCGGCTACGAGCTCCGCGAGGACTTCGCGGCGCGGGCCGCCAAGAACGTGGCCGGCTTCCTCGGTGACGAGGTGCAGTCTCGCTACCGCGTCGAGCACCGCGATTGCTACGAGGGCATCGACGAGACCGACCTCGACCGCATCGTGCTCGACCTCCCGGAGCCGTGGCAGGTCGTGAAGCACGCCGCTCGCGCCCTGCACCCCGGCGGGATCCTCCTCGCCTACACACCGCAGATCACCCAGGCCGCCCAGCTCCGCGAGACGCTCGTCGAGTCAGACTTCGGCATGGCCGAGACCATCGAGGTGCTGCAGCGCGGGTGGCACATCGAGGGCCAGTCCGTCCGCCCTGACCATCGCATGGTCGCCCACACCGGGTTCCTCACGCACGCGCGACTGCTGGGCAGCCCGACCTGAACACGCTCGACCTCCTCCTCGTCCTGTGCGGGGTCGCGGCCGCCATCGGAGGCCACCGGCTTGGGTTCCTGACCCGGGTCGCCTCTTGGATCGGGATGCTCCTGGGGGTGACGCTCGGTTCGTTCGTGCTGCCGCCCCTGCTGCGCTCCCTCGACGAGGCCGATCCACGGCAGCTGCTGTTCGTCACCATCGGCGTGCTGCTGGGCATGGCCCTCGTCGGCCAGGCGCTGGGGCTGAGCGTGGGGACCCGCCTGCACGCCACCCTCCCGGGCGCGACGGTGCGATCGGCCGACCGGGCGGCTGGCGCGGTCGTGGCCGTGCTCGGCGTGCTGGTCGCCATCTGGGTGCTGCTCCCGCTGATGGTCGACGTGCCGGGTTGGTTCGCCTCGCAAGCGCGCAGCTCGACGGTCGCGCGGTTCGTGGACGACCGGTTCCCCGATCCGCCGGACACGTTCGACACCTTGCGCCGGCTGGTGGGGGAGGACCAGTTCGGGCGGGTGTTCACCGACATCTTCACGCCGGCCCCGGACCTCGGCCCGCCGCCCACATCGACGAACATCCCCCAACCTGTCGTCGACCAGGTGGTGCCCTCGACGGTGAAGGTCTCCGGGGCGGCCTGCCGCCGGATCCAGGAGGGGAGCGGGTTCGTGGTCGGCGACGGCCTCGTCGTCACCAACGCCCACGTGGTGGCCGGCGAGGACGAGACCGTCGTCCAGCGGAGCGATGGCTCCGAGGTGCGGGCTCGAGTGGTGGCGTTCGACCCCAACCGGGATCTCGCGGTCCTCCAGGCCAGCGACCTCGGTCGTCCCGCGCTCCCGCGTGGCCGCGTCGACGTGGGTGGCCTCGGTGCGGTGTTCGGCCACCCCGGTGGGGGAGCGCTGCGCGCGGCACCGTTCGCCGTGGGCCAGATCGTGACGGCGACCGGCACGGACATCTACGACCGCCGAGAGACCGAGCGCCAGGTCCTCATCCTCTCGTCGGCGCTGAAGCCGGGTGACTCGGGCGCGGCCCTCGTGGATCCGGGCGGCAACGTCGTGGGCGTGGCCTTCGCCATCGCCCCCGACCGTCCCGGCGTGTCCTACGCCCTCGCCATGGAGGAGCTCGACGCCGTCCTCGCCGGCGACCTCTCCACTCCGGTCGACACCGGCCCCTGCCTCTAGCCCTCGAGGACGCGATCACGGTCAAGGGCGCGACGAAGCACCGCGATGGGCTTGGTCGACCCCGCGAGCCTCGTCGCTCCCTTCGCCCTCGCTCGTGGCCTACGTGAGGCCCAGGGTGGCGATGGCGACGATGAGGGTGAGGGCGCCGACGAGGTCGACGGTGCTGCTCACGACGGGGATGCCGTAGGTGTCCGGGTCGATGCCGAGCCGGACGGTGGCGATGGTCCCGTAGTAGGCGATGACGAGGACCACGAGCATCGCGGCGGCTCCACCGAGCAGGGACGCGGCCACGAGGTGGCCGAGGCCGGGGGATGCCTCGCCGAGGGCGCGAGCGACGAGGTGGGCGCCGGCGCCGTTGGCGGCGAACACGGGCAGGCTGAGGGCCGCCACCAGCCACAGGTCCTGGCGGGCGGCGCGCGCCGGCACCGCGGTCGGCGGAGCCAGGCCCAACAGCAGCTTGCTGGACAGCCGTCCGGAGAGGATCCCGCCGAGGGCACCCGCGCTCGACAGGTGGGCGGGCACGAGGATCAGCAGCGCGGGGTACGCGCTGAACGTGCCGAGGCGCCGTTCGAGAGCCACGCCCGCGAGGCTGCTGACCAGGCCCGCGACCACCAGGACCGGGATCGACGACCGCACGATGCGCCGCAGCTGCGGCAGCGACGACCGGGCCCCGGCCACCAGCGTCGCGATGGCGACCGCGGCGAGCACCCAGCCGAGGGTGGACGTCACCAGGCCGATGCCGAGGAGCCCGGTCGCCAGGTACAGCGCCGGCAGGGTGAGGACGTCGCCGAGGGTCGACACGAGAGGGGCGGTCACGTTGTCGAGGTCCCAGCCGAAGCGCACGGCGCCGGACGCGAGGCCCAGGGTGGCGGCCAGCACCGGGAGGGACGCGAGCGCGCCCCCGCCGATGGAGACGAGGGCGAGGTCGGCCAACCCGATGGTGTGGCCGAGGCCGACCCCCACCGAGACGACCGCCGCCATCAGCACGAGCACGAAGGACATGCCGAGGGTGAGGGCACCCGCCGCGAGGACGTTCTGCCCGAGCGCGGTGGAGCGGCGGAGGCGCAGCTGCAGCTCACCCGCGTGGATGGCCGTCGACACCCGGTTCCCGAGGGAGCCGAACACGTTGCCCCGGAGCCCGATGGCGGCCGGCACCAGGACGAGCAGTCCCGGCCGACGCTCGAAGGTGTCGGTGAGGGAACCCAGCACCGCCCCCGCCACCAGGCTGGTCGACGAGTTCAGTGCGAGCGCGACAAGCCCCTGCCGGGCATCAGCCCCAGGCAGCAGGCGCCGGGCGGCCATGGAGGCCGTCCGCGAGAGATCGGAGTCGAGCTCGCCACGGCGGGCAGGTTACCTGGACATGGCAGAAGGGCCCAGCAGGGCCCTTCGGATCACACGACGTCGGCCCGGTGGGCCGCTACTCCACCTCGATGAAGATGCACTCCCCAGGGCACTCTTCGGCCGACTCGATGGTGGCCTCCTCCTGGCCGGCGGGCACGGGCGCGATGCCCTCGGCGCCGCCGGGATCGGACAGCACCTTGTCGCCGTCCTTCACGTATGCGAGGCCGTCGTCGAGGAGGGTGAACACGGTGGGAGCGATCTCTTCGCAGAGACCGTCACCGGTGCAGAGATCCTGGTCGATCCAGACCTTCATGGTGGAAGTACCTCAGGGGGTTCGTCGGGGTGTGGCCAGCCTAACCCAAGCGCGAATAAACCAGGCAACCACCGGGGAATCCGGGCGAACATGTCGGCTCCGTGAAGTCCGTCGCAGTCGCGTTGCGCCGCGCGGGGCCAGGTGTAGGGTCCCGCGCAGTTGTCCTTCGGAGGGAGGTGGTCCCCGTCAGCGAGTCCGACGACCAGTCCCAGGCCCTGGCCGAGCTGGCCGAGCTCCACGAGCACGCGCGGACCCTCGAAGAGGAGGTGCTGTCGCTCCGGCGACGGCTCCAGGACGCCCCGAAGCGGGTGCGCACGCTCGAGGAACGGCTGCTCGAGACGAAGGGCCAGCTCTCGCAGGCGGTGTCGCAGAACGAGAAGCTCACCTACACGCTGCGGGAGGCGCGCGACCACATCGCCGCCCTGCGCGAAGAGGTCGACAAGCTCACCCAGCCCCCGTCGGCCTACGGCACGCTGTTGGGCCACAACGACGACGGCACCGTCGACGTGTTCACCGGCGGGCGCAAGGTGCGCGTCGCAGTGCACCCGGAGATCGGCGAGGAGCCGCTGCAGCGGGGGAGCGAGGTCGTGCTCAACGAGTCGCTGAACGTCGTCCTCTCCCGCAGCGCCGACCTCACCGGCGAGGTCGTCACGTTCAAGGAGCGCCTCGACGGCAACCGCGTGCTGATCGTGGGTCGGGCTGACGAGGAGCGCGTGGTGGAGCTGCTGGACGAGCTCCACGACGTCAAGCTCCGCAACGGCGACACCGTCCTGCTCGATCCTCGCTCCGGCCTCGTCCTCGAGAAGCTGCCCCGGCCGGAGGTCGAGGACCTGGCGCTCGAAGAGGTCCCCGACATCGGATACGAGGACATCGGCGGCCTCGACGACCAGATCGAGATGATCGCCGACGCCGTCGAGCTGCCGTTCCTGCACCAGGACCTCTTCGCCGAGCACCAGCTGCCGGCGCCCAAGGGGATCCTCCTGTACGGCCCGCCCGGCTGTGGCAAGACGCTCATCGCCAAGGCGGTCGCCAACAGCCTCGCCAAGAAGGTGGCCGCCGCCACGGGCAACGAGACGGCCAAGTCCTACTTCTTCAACATCAAGGGCCCCGAGCTCCTCAACAAGTACGTCGGTGAGACCGAACGCCAGATCCGGCTCGTCTTCCAGCGCGCCCGGGAGAAGTCGGAGGAGGGCTGGCCGGTCATCGTGTTCTTCGACGAGATGGACTCGATGTTCCGCACCCGCGGCACCGGCATCAGCTCGGACATGGAGAGCACGATCGTGCCCCAGCTGCTCGTGGAGATCGACGGCGTCGAGGCGCTGAAGAACGTCATCATCATCGGCGCCTCCAACCGCGAGGACCTGATCGACCCGGCGATCCTGCGGCCGGGCCGCCTCGACGTGAAGATCAAGATCGAGCGGCCCACCGAGGAGGCGGCGGCGCAGATCTTCTCGCGCTACCTCACGCCCGACCTGCCGCTCGACGTCGACACCGTTGCCGACCTCGGAGGCGGCGATCCGGCCAAGGCCGTGCAGTCGATGATCGAGACCACCGCCGCCGAGATGTACCGCACCGACGAGGGCAACCAGTTCCTCGAGGTCACGTACCAGAACGGCGACAAGGAGGTCATGTACTTCAAGGACTTCGCGTCCGGAGCCATGATCGAGAACATCGTGCGGCGCGCCAAGAAGCTGGCGATCAAGCGCCTGCTCGGCGGGGGCACCAAGGGCATCCAGGTGGCCGACCTCGTCGAGTCGATCCACCAGGAGTACAAGGAGCACGAGGACCTGCCCAACACCACCAACCCGGACGACTGGGCGAAGATCTCGGGCAAGAAGGGCGAGCGCATCGTCTACGTCCGCACGATCGTGCAGCGAGACGACGACGACAGCCCCCAGGGCGGTCGCTCAATCGAGCGCGTCGCGACGGGCCAGTACCTCTAGCCCGTTCGGAACGCCTGCGGCGCGCGGCAAGGATCTACTTGTGGACATCCCGGAGCCCGAACGGGCGGAGCTCGTCGACCTCGACCGCACCACCCTGCGCACGTGGGGCTGGGGCGACCGGGACGATCCGCTCGTGCTGTGCCTGCACGGCGCCTACGACCACGGGCGCATGTTCGATGGGCTGGCGCCTCGGGTCGCGGCGCTCGGCTACCACGTGGTGGCCGTCGACTTCCGCGGGCACGGCGACAGCGGCCCGCTCGACACCGGCTTCGCGTGGGCCCTCTTCCACCTCGACCTCGCGCTCCTGATCCGTCACCTCGGCGGGGGACCGGTGGGCTTCGTCGCCCACTCCTTCGGTGGCGGACAGGCCACGGGCGTCGCCGGCGCCTTCCCGGAGCTGGTCCGGTGGATCGTGAACATCGACGGCCTCGGTCCGCCCAAGGCGGCGCTGGTGCCGCCCGACCAGATCCCTGAGGCGGTCCGCCAATCCTTCACGCGGACCGATCGTGCGCTCCTCGGTGCGCGCCGACCCTGGGCGTCGCTCGAGGAGATGGCCGTCTACCGGAACCGCAACAACCCTCGCCTGTCGCCGGAGTGGGCGCTGCACCTCGCTCGGCACGGCGCGCGCCAGGTCGAGGGCGGCTGGGTCTGGAAGGCCGACCCGATGTTCGGCATCGGCATCCCGAGCGAGTTCAACGTGGCGATGCTCGAGGCCGAGATGCGACACACGCGCTGTCCCGTGCTCGTCCTCACCGGCGACGAGGAGGACACCTGGCGGGAGCTCACCGACGACGAGCTCGAGGCGCGCGTCGACTGGCTCGGTGCGCGCCACGAGGTGGTGGCGGGCACCGGCCACTACGTCCACGTCGAGGATCCCGACGCGACCATGCGCCACCTCGAGGCCTTCCTGGCCGAGGTCGAGCCGTGAGCGCCGTCCTGCTCCACGACCTCGGCGCGGAAGAGGCCGGGGAGCCCTGGCGGGCAGTGGCCCCGGACGGGTGGCAGGTGCCCGATCTCCCCGGCCACGGCCGCACGCCCGCCCCGCGCCATGGCGCCTACGACCCGATGAGCCCGGTCACCCTGGCTCGTTGGGCGCTCGGTGGCGAGGGCTTGGTGGTGGGCATCGGCCAGAACGCCCACGGCGCACTGATCCTGGCCGCCGGAGGTGGGTGCGACGCGGTGGCCATCGTCGACGGCCTCTGGGGCCCGTGGCAGGAACCCGACCACGCCATCGACGAGATGTACGCCAACCTCCGGGCGATCCTCGCCGACGAGGCGGCCGTCAGCCCCGCCCCGCCGTCCGGGCTCGACCCGCGGACCAAGCACGGTTACGGCGTGAACGTCTCGCCGGCCTTCGCCCAGCGCTTCTGGGGCTCGGTGGCATGTCCCTTGCTGGCGATCGAGACACCTGCTTCCACGACGCCGGCGGGCGAGCGGGCCGAGCGGTTGGGCTGGTTCGGCGGCCCGACCTCATCGGTCGAGCTGGACGACGCATCGGCCCCGCGCGTCGTGTCGACGGTCGTCGAGTGGCACCAGGCCCTGCCTGCCTAGGGTCGCGTCCCGTGGCGGCAAGACCCCGTGTCGATCTGCTGTCGGGTGCCTTCTTCGTCGACGGGGCGCGGGAGGCCTATCAGTGGCTGCGCGACCACCAGCCCGTGTTCCACGACGAGCAGAACGATCTCTGGGGGATCGCGCGCTACGAAGGCGTGCTGGCCATCGGGCGAGACCCGGCCACGTTCTCGAGCTCCTTCGGCAGCCGGCCGGACACGGGGCCGCTGCCGTGGATGATCGACATGGACGGGAAGGCGCACTCGAAGCGCCGGATGCTCGTCAGCCGCGGGTTCACCCCCGGTCGCATCCGGGCCGCCGAACCGAGGCTGCGAGCCATCTGCGACGACCTCATCGATCGGGTGTGCGAGCGCGGTGCGTGCGACTTCGTGGGCGACCTCGCGGTGCCGCTCCCGCTGATCGTCATCGGCGACATGCTCGGCGTGGCCGTCGCAGATCGCGACGATCTGCTGCGCTGGACGCACGGCATGCTGGCGTCGCTCGGCGGCGAGCCCGAGGGGTACGAAGCCGCCGCGGCTGCGTTCGGTGAGTACGTCGACTACGCGCACGGGATGATCGCCGACCGGCGGGCCGAGCCGACCGACGACCTGTTCAGCGTCCTGGTGCACGCCGAGGTCGACGGTGAGCACCTCAGCGATGACGACATCGTGTTCGAGTCGCTCCTCCTGCTCATCGGGGGCGACGAGACCACGCGCCAGGTCACCGCGGGCGGGATGGAGCAGCTGTTCCTGCACCCGGACCAGTGGCGAGCGCTGGTCGCCGATCCCGGGCGGCTGCCGTCGGCGGTGGAGGAGATGCTCCGGTGGGTGTCGCCGATCAAGACGATGGCCCGCACGACCACCGCGGTGACGGAGCTGGACGGCATCGTCATCGACGCGGGCGCCCAGGTCGTGCTGCTCTACGAGTCTGCCAACTTCGACGACCGGCACTTCACCGACCCCGAGCGCTTCGACACCGCACGGGAGCCGAACGATCACGTGGCGTTCGGCTTCGGCCCGCACTTCTGCCTCGGAGCCAGCCTGGCCCGGTTCGAGCTGGTGGCGCTGTTCGACCGCCTTCTGCACCGCCTGCCTGACCTTGAGCGGGCGAACGCCGACCCGCTGGATCGGTCGATCACGGGCATCGAGCGGATGCCCGTCGTCTACGCCCCATCCCGTCCGGTTCGCGTGACCTAGCGAATTCCGGACGGAGGTAGGGTCGAGCCGTGGCGATCCAGAAGGTCCTCGGGATCGAGACGGAGTACGGGATCATCGTCCGGGGCGGCGATTCGAACCCGATCGCGGCGTCGTCTGTCCTCATCAACGCGTACGTCCAGGAGCTGGCGCGCGCCGGCGCCGCCACCGGCGCCACCCGGGTCGGCTGGGACTTCGAGGACGAGCAGCCCGGGAACGACGCACGCGGCTTCAGCGCCGAGGGGCAGATGCCACCCGAGGTGGAGACGCACCTCGTCAACGCGGTGCTCACCAACGGCGCGCGCTACTACGTCGACCACGCGCACCCCGAGCTGTCGACCCCCGAGTGCGCGGATCCGCGCTCGATCGTGGTGTACGACCGCGCCGCGGAGCTGATCCTCCAACGGTCGATGACGGCGGCCGCCGCGATCCTGCCGATCGGCCAGGAGATCGCCGTCTACAAGAACAACTCCGATCGCAAGGGCAACAGCTACGGCACCCACGAGAACTACCTGATGGATCGGGCGGTGCCGTTCTCCAAGATCGTCAGCCACGTGATGCCGCACTTCATCACGAGGCAGATCTACACGGGCGCCGGGAAGGTGGGCACCGAGGCCCCGGGGCTCACCAGCGCGGACGTGCCGTACCAGCTCACGCAGCGCGCCGACTTCTTCGAGGAGGAGGTCGGGCTCGAGACCACCCTCAAGCGCCCGATCGTCAACACGCGCGACGAGCCCCACGCCGACGCCCAGAAGTACCGGCGCCTGCACGTGATCGTCGGAGACGCCAACCTGTCCGAGGTCGCCACCTTCCTGAAGGTCGGCACCACCGCGCTGGTGCTCTCGATGATCGAGGATGACTGGCTCACCCGCGACCTGCTGCCGGCCAAGCCCGTGCAGGCCCTCCGCCACGTGTCCTACGACATGACCCTCCGGCGTCCGATCGAGCTGGCTGACGGCACGTCGATGACCGCGCTCGAGTCGCAGTGGGAGCTACACGACCGCGCTCGGAAGTTCGCGGAGGAGCACGGGCTCGAGTGCATCGGCGGCGACGACGTCGGCCAGGAGGTGCTCCGCCGGTGGGAGGAGGTCCTCACCGGCCTCGAGAGCGATCCGTCCACCCTCGCCACCACGGTCGACTGGGTGGCCAAGCACCGCGTGATCGACGGCTACCGGGAGCGGCACGACCTGCGCTGGGACGACGCCCGCCTCGCCGCCATGGACCTCCAGTACCACGACCTCCGACCGGAGAAGTCGCTCGCCGCCAGGGTCGGCCTCGAGCGCATCGCGACGGACCAGGAGATGGTCGCGGCCATGACCGAGCCGCCCCCCGACACCCGGGCGTACTTCCGGGGTCGGTGCCTGCAGCGCTGGCCGGAGAGCATCGTGGCCGCCAACTGGGACTCCCTGGTGTTCGACGTCGGTGGCGATCCGCTCCGCCGTGTGCCCATGATGGAACCGCTGCGTGGAACCCAGGCCCACGTGGGTAGCCTCATCGATGGCTGCGAGACCGCCGCCGATCTCCTCCAGAAGCTCGGGCAATAGGACGAGGAACAGACCATGGCCGAACGTGAGCAGAAGAAGAAGCAAGCGCCTGCCAAGTCCGACGAGGTCGTGGAAGAGGTCCCCGCCAAGTCGGAGGCCGGCGAGAAGATCAAGGGCGAGCTCGACGATCTGCTCGATGAGATCGACGAGGTGCTCGAATCGAACGCAGAGGATTTTGTGAAATCCTATGTTCAGAAGGGTGGACAGTAGGCGTCAAGCACCCGCTGAGAAGCCAAGCCCCGGCACCGAAACGGCTCGGATCGATGCACCTCGACCATGACCATGCATCGGGTCAGCTGCGCGGGTTTCTCTGCGTCTCGTGCAACCAGGGACTCGGCCAGTTCCGTGAGGATCCAGTGCTCCTCCTCCGGGCGGTCGTGTACGTGCGCCAGTGGGAGTCGCCGGAGGGGTTGACCGGCTGAGGACTCGTTGTCGCTAGCCTCCGAGCCGTATGACCTTGCCGATCTTCTCCGCCTCGGACGATCCTGGGCCCAGCTTCGCCGACCTGCTCCGGCGCACGCGTCCGTCGGACCCGATGCCGGAGGGGCCGCACACGCTGGCCATCACCCACGGCACCACCGTGCTCGGGGTCCGCTACGCCGACGGGGTCGTGATGGCGGGGGACCGGCGGGCCACGTCGGGGAACCTGATCGCCCACAAGACGATGGAGAAGGTGTTCCCGGCCGACCGCTTCAGCGGCGTGGCCATCGCCGGCGCCGCGGGACCGGCCGTCGAGATGGTGAAGCTGTTCCAGCTCCAGCTCGAGCACTACGAGAAGGTCGAAGGCGTCGTCCTCAGCCTGGAAGGCAAGGCCAACCAGCTGGGCCAGATGGTGCGGAGCAACCTCCCGGCCGCCATGCAGGGCCTGGCCGTCGTGCCGCTGTTCGCCGGCTTCGACCTGCTCCGGGGCGAGGGCCGGCTGTTCGAGTACGACGTCACCGGCGGCCGCTACGAGGAGCAGAACCACGTCGAGTCGGGGTCCGGCAGCCTGCACGCCGGCACCGTCGTGAAGCTGGGCTTCCGGGACGGCCTCAGCCGGGACGAGGCGATCGACCTCGTGGTCCACGCGCTGTACCGAGCGGCCGAGGAGGACTCCGCCACCGGCGGGCCCGACCTGATCCGGGGCATCTTCCCCGTGGTCGCCACCATCAGCGCCGAGGGCTACCAGCGGGTCGACGACGCCGACCTGCGCACGCGCGTCGAGGCGATCGTGGCAGGAGGTCCGATGTCATGACGATGCCCTTCTACGTCGCCCCCGAACAGGTGATGAAGGACCGCGCCGACTACGCCCGCAAGGGCATCGCCCGGGGCCGCAGCGCGGTGGCCGTCCTCTATGCCGAGGGCATCCTCATCGCCGCCGAGAACAGCTCGGCCACCCTGCACAAGGTCAGCGAGATCTACGACCGCATCGCCTTCGCCGGCGTGGGCAAGTACAACGAGTTCGACCAGCTCCGGATCGCGGGCGTCCGCCACGCCGATCTCAAGGGCTACCAGTACAGCCGCGAGGACGTCGACGCCCGCAGCCTGGCCAACGCCTACGCCCAGATGCTCGGCCAGATCTTCACCCACGAGATGAAGCCGATGGAGGTGGAGATCCTGGTGGCCGAGGTGGGCCTCGATGCCTCGCTCGACCAGGTCTTCCACATCCTCTACGACGGCAGCGTCGTCGACGAGGACACCTACAGCGTCATCGGCGGCGACGCCGAGACCATCGGGGCTCGTCTCGAAGCCGCCTTCCAGCCGGGGATGGACCTGGCCGGCGCGCTCAGCGCGGCCGTGTCCGCCCTGGCCGGGCCCGATCGCATCCTCACCCCTGGTGAGCTTGAGGTGGCCGTGCTGTCCCGTGCCAACGGGCGCCGGGCCTTCCGCCGCGTCGAGGACGCGGAGATCGCCAGCCTGCTGCCCTCCGCCTGACCCAAGAACCGATGGCGCTGCATCCCGCCCGACCGGGGTTAGGTTGCTCTGCATGGATCGTCGGATCTTCGGACTCGAGAACGAGTACGGGGTCACGTGCACGCTCCGGGGCCAACGGCGCCTGAGTCCCGACGAGGTCGCCCGCTACCTGTTTCGCCGGGTGGTCTCGTGGGGCCGCAGCAGCAACGTCTTCCTCGCCAACGGCGCCCGCCTCTACCTGGACGTCGGCTCCCACCCGGAGTACGCCACCCCCGAGTGCGACTCGATCCTCGACCTCGTCACCCATGACAAGGCGGGGGAGCGGATCCTCGAGCAGCTGCTGGGGTCGGCGGAGCAGCGGCTCCGCGAGGAGGGCATCCGCGGGGTCATCTACCTCTTCAAGAACAACACCGACTCGGCCGGCAACAGCTACGGCTGCCACGAGAACTACCTCACCTCTCGGCGCGACGACTTCGGCCACTACGCCGAGGTGCTGATCCCGTTCTTCGTGTCGCGCCAGATCTACGCGGGCGCCGGCAAGGTGCTGCAGACCGCGCGTGGTGCGATGTTCTGCATCGCCCAGCGCGCCGAGCACATCTGGGAGGGCGTGTCGTCCGCCACCACGCGGAGCCGACCGATCATCAACACGCGCGACGAGCCCCACGCCGACGCCGAGCGCTACCGGCGGCTCCACGTGATCGTGGGCGACTCGAACATGAGCGAGTACGCCACCTTCCTCAAGGTCGGCGCCACGTCGATCCTCCTGCGCATGCTCGAGGACCCGAGCCAGGTGCTCCGCGACCTCACGTTGGAGAACCCGATCCGGGCCATCCGCGAGATCAGCCACGACACCACCTGTCGCCGGAAGGTGCGCCTCGCCAACGGCCGGGAGCTGTCCGCCCTCGACATCCAGAGCGAGTACCTCGCCAAGGCGCTCAAGTACGCCGAGACCAAGGACCTCTCGCCGCAGGAGAAGCAGGCGCTGCAGATGTGGGAGCACTGCGTCACCACCATCGAGGACGACCCGATGAAGCTGGACCGCGAGTGCGACTGGGTGATCAAGCACAAGCTCATCGAGGGCTACCGGGCCAAGCACGACCTGCCGCTCACCCATCCGAAGGTGGCGCTGATCGACCTGCAGTACCACGACATCAGCCGTCAGCGAGGGCTCTTCTACAAGCTCCAGGACGCGGGCATGGTGGAGCGCACCTGCACCGAGGCCGACATCGACGAGGCAGTCGAGACGCCGCCGCAGACAACCCGCGCCCGGCTGCGCGGCGAGTTCATCCGCCGGGCCAAGGAGCGCAAGCGCGACTACACGGTCGACTGGGTGCACCTGAAGCTCAACGACCAGGCCCAGCGCACCGTGCTCTGCAAGGACCCCTTCCGATCGCGCGACGAGCGCGTCGAGAAGCTCATCGCGTCCTTGTAGTGCCGACGTTCCGCACCGCCACGGTGACGGAGCTCCTCCAGGAGCGCCCTGGTCTCCAACGAGTGGGCACCGACCTCGGCCGCGCCTACGTGCTCACCCAGCTCACCGGGACGGTCACGATCGGCGATCGCGTGGTGCTCAACACGACGGCCGTCGACCTCGGGCTCGGCACCGGCGGGTGGCACGTCGTGCACTGGAACACCGCGCGCGAGGTGTTCGACGAACCGGGGCCGGGGCACATCATGAAGCTCCGCTACACGAGCCTCCAGGTCGACGCCGGCTCCACGGAGGAGCACGGTCCTGACACGGCCACGGGCCTCGAGGGGATGCCGGTGGTGGTGGGCAGCCTCCACAGCCAGGTCCCCGGTGTGGCGGTGGCGATCCGCGCCACGCACCCGCGGGCGCGCATCTCCTACGTGATGACCGACGGCGCCGCCCTCCCGATCGTGATCTCCGACCTGGTGGACGCCATGTGCGCGGTCGGGCTCATCGACACGACCATCACCGCCGGGCACGCGTTCGGGGGCGACCTCGAAGCGGTGTCGGTGCCGTCGGCCCTCGCGCTCGCCAAGCACGTCACCAACTCCGACGTCGCCATCGTCGCCATGGGCCCGGGCGTGGTGGGCACCTCGTCACCGCTCGGCAACTCAGCGCTGGAGGTAGCTGCGGTGCTCGACGCTGCCGCCGCCCTCGGCGGCCAACCGGTTGCGGTCTTGCGGATGTCGGATGGCGACGAGCGCCCCCGCCACCGAGGCGTGAGCCACCATTCGCGCACTGCCCTCGACCTCGTCCGCTCCGCAGTGCTGGTCGCGGCGCCGGAGGCCGGTGCCTTCGAGCACGCTCGTCACGACGTGCGCGTCGTCGAAGGCCCCGATGTCGCCACCGGCTTGGCCGAGCTCGGCCTGCACGTCACGACGATGGGGCGGGGCCCAGACGAGGACCCGCTGTTCTTCCGCGCGACCGCGTCCGCCGGCGCGCTGGCGGCGACCCTCCTCTAGGTACAGTGCGCGCGTGTCGGGTCAGAAGCTGGAGCGCCTCCTCAACCTGACCGCCTTGCTCCTGGATGCCCACCGGCCGCTCACCGCGGAGCAGATCCAGCGCCAGCTCGACTACCCGGAGGATCGCACCGCCTTCCGTCGGGCCTTCGAGCGGGACAAGGACGAGCTGCGCACCATGGGGATCCCGCTGCGGGTCGAGCGGGTGCAGGGGGTGCTGCCGGAGGTCGATGGCTACCGGATCCCGCGGGAGGAGTACGCCCTCCGCGACCCTGGGCTCACCACGGAGGAGCTGGCCGCCCTGCACCTGGCCGCCTCGGCGGTGCAGGTCGAGGGGTTGCCCGCCACGGAGGGCCTGCTGAAGCTCGGCGGGCTCGTCACCGACGGCGCCCGTGACCTCGGTGTCCACGTGGCCCCGCTCCCGGCCGACCCGAACCTGGCGCGGCTGTTCGGGGCGGTCGCCAGCCGCACCCCGGTCGAGCTGCGGTACCACGACCAGGAGCGCACGATCGATCCGTACCGGCTCGAGTTCCAGCGGGGTCGCTGGTACCTCACCGGCTACGACCACCTCCGCGCCGAGGAGCGCAACTACCGGCTCGATCGCATCGAGGGCGACGTGCAGCTCACCGACGGCGACGCCTTCGACCCACCCGCCACCGGCGTGCCCGGGCGGGCCCGAGGCGCGTGGGAGCTTGGGGCCGAGGAGCCCGTGCGGGCGCGCGTTCGCATCGACGGTCCGCAGGCGAGCTGGGCGGTGCAGCACGTCGGCCCCGACCACGTCATCGACGAGGTGGACGACGGCTCGGTGGTGGTGGAGCTGCCGGTCACCAACCGAGCGGCGCTCCGATCGTTCGTGCTGTCGTTCCTGGAGCACGCGGAGATCCTCGAGCCACCAGAGCTGCGGGACGACCTCATCGAGTGGCTCTCGTGACCACCAGCTCGTCGGCGGCGCGCATGCAGCGGCTGCTGTCGATGGTCCCGTGGATCGCCGCGCAGGACGGTCCGACCCTCGACGAGGTGTGCGCGCGCTTCGATCTCACCGCCAAGGAGCTGGCCGCCGACCTCGAGGTCATGTGGTTGGTCGGCTTGCCGCCCTACACACCCGACGCGCTCATCGACGTCGTGCAAGAAGGCGACCGGGTGTGGATCCACTTCGCCGACGTGTTCGACGCGCCCCAGCGGCTCACCCCGGATCAGGCCGTGGCGCTCCTGACCGCAGGGGCTTCGGTGCTCGCGCTACCCGGAGCCGAGGAGAACGGTGCCCTGGCGCGCGGGGTGGCCAAGCTCGCCGCCGTCCTCGGCGTGGACGCCGAGCAGGTGCTCGACGTCGATCTCGGCGGGGGCGGCGCGGAGGTGCTCGACGTGCTCCGCACGGCCGTCGCCGAGCACCGGCGCGTGCACCTCGACTACTACTCCTACGGCCGTGACGAGCGCACCGAGCGCGACGTCGACCCCTACCTCGTGCACGCGGAGGACGGCAGCCTGTACGTGCTCGGGCACTGCCACCTCGCCCAGGGGGAGCGCCGGTTCCGGGTGGACCGCATCGCGAGTGCCATCCTCCTCGACGAGCACTTCGACCCGCCCACCACCACGTCCCCCGTCGTGGTGTTCCAACCCGACTCCGACGATCCCCGCGTCGTGCTCGATCTCGCGCCGACGGCGGCCTGGGTCGCGGAGGTGTACCCGGTCGAAGGAGTCGAGCCGCGGCCCGACGGCACCCTCCGGGTGCGGCTGGCGGTCGCCGGCGAGGCCTGGTTCGAGCGGCTGCTCGTCGACCTCGGGCCGCAGGTCACGGTGGTCGAGGCGCCCGACGCGCTCCGCGACGCCGGACGCCGCGCGAGTGCGCGCATCCTCGACCGCTACCGTTGACCAGGCCGTGACCGACACCTCTGAGCCCACTGAACCCGATCGCACCGACCGAACCCACGAGGACGAGCTGCGCGAGGAGCTCCGGCAAGCCCTGCACCGCACCGACGACGCGGTCGACGACGACCACGCTGACGAGGTCACGGCCAACGGCGAGGATGACGAGGACGAGTCGCCCGACCTGGAGGGCGTGACGCCCGCCGAGGAGGTCAAGGACGAGGCGGCGCCACAGAGCAACGGTCCCAACGCGATGCGCTCCACCGTCGAGTGGGTGGCGGTGATCGTCGGGGCCCTGGTGGTGGCCCTCGTCGTCAAGACCTTCCTGTTCCAGGCCTTCTACATCCCGTCGGCGTCCATGGAGCCGACCCTGGACAAGGGCGACCGGGTGCTGGTCAACAAGCTCAGCTACGACGTGCACGACGTGCACCGAGGCGACGTCATCGTGTTCGAGCTGGAGCCCGACCAAGTGGGCGACGACGGCATCAAGGACCTGATCAAGCGGGTCATCGGCCTGCCGGGCGACACGATCGACTCGCGAGACGGCGTGGTCTACATCAACGACCGAGCGCTCGAGGAGCCGTACCTCGCCGAGGGCACCGTCACCGGTGATCCGCAGGACGGCCAGAACCCGGCCATCGAGCGCCAGGTCGTGCCCGAGGGCCACGTGTTCGTGCTCGGGGACAACCGGTCCAACTCGGCCGACAGCCGCTACCCGTACCGCGGGCCGATCCCGATCGACTCGATCGTCGGCCGCGCCTTCGTCCTGGTGTGGCCACCAGGAGACATCGCCTCGCTCTAGGCCGCGCGGGCGAGCGAGTCGACCATCCGGTCGACGTGGTCGCAGTAGACGGCGTCGATGCCGATCTGCAGCAGACCGTCGAGGATGCGCCCGTGCTGCGCGTCCCAGCCGAAGCACCGGACGTCGAACCGGTGGAACAGCGCCGTGAGGCCGCCTGTCCACTCCGTGTGGTGCAGGTTCACCGCGTCGATCCCCGCGTCGGCCAACGCGGCCGCCCGCTGCTCGGCCCCGTCCGGCATGTGCCCGAGGAACGTGGAGTCGACGAGCCGAACGTCGCCGCAGCGGCGCCGCCACTCCGCCACCTGCTCCCATCGGTGGTGGCACAGCCAGAGCCGTTCGAGGGCGTCGTCCCCGGCCGCCTTCCCCACCTCGATGACGCGGTCGAAGGCGGCGCGATCCTTCACGTCGAGGGACAGGTGGAGCCCCGTACCGACCGTCGCGTACAGCTCCTCGAGCGACGGGATGTGGCTCGGCAGCTGGGCCCGCGTGCACGACGCGATCGATCGCCGTCGCAGGCCCTTGCGGACCACCCCATCGTGGTCCAGCACGGCCTCGCCGTCCTCCGTGAGCCACACATCGCTCTCCAGGCCGGTCGCACCGAGCCGGACCGCCAGCTGGAAGGCCTCCAACGTGTTCTCGGGGGCGTTGGCCCGGGCGCCTCGGTGGGCGAACCCGATCGGCGGGCGTTGCATGGAGGGCAGCCGGGTGGGCACGACGGCTCATTGTGACAGACAGGCCCCTGATGGCAGGGCTCTTGACCCCCGAGTGGGCACGACGACCCATTGTGCCCACGGACCCTCAAGCGTCATGGTGTCGGAGCCGACATCTTGAGCGGGACGAACGTCCTTGTGACAGGCCGGGAGGGCCGGGCGACCATGGCAACGGTGATCAAGGCGAGCTGCCACGACTGCGGGGATGTCGAGCTGCGGGTGGACGACCTCGAGGTGCGGGTGTGCACCCAGGACGAGCAGGGGACCTACGTGTTCCGCTGCCCCAGCTGCCAGATGTCCGTGGTGAAGCCGGCCGAACAGCGCATCGTCGACATGCTGGTGGCCACCGGAGTGCCGCTCGTGGAGTGGCAGCTGCCGGCTGAGCTCTACGAGCCCCGCGAAGGGCTGCCCATCACGCACGATGACCTCATCGACTTCCACCACCTCCTCCAGGAGGATGGCTGGTTCGATGGTGTCGTAGCCTCTTCTTGATGTCGCTGCTCTGGGCCGTGCCGCCGGTCGCCGTCGCCGTGGCGGCGGTCATCGCCCTGGTCCAGCTGCGCGGGATCGCCGAAGCGGCGGCTGACCTCCAGGTGGAGCTGCGGCGACTCGGCGAGGTGCAAGGGGCGGTGGCGGAGGTGCGGGCGGCGTCCACGCACATCCGATCGACCGCCCAGGGTCTGCGTCGCGCCTGAGCCAGCGGGGGCCACCAGTACACTCGCACTCCTATGTTCAACATCGGGGGTGGTGAGCTCCTCGTCATCATGCTCATCGCCCTCATCGTGCTGGGCCCGCAACGCCTTCCCGACGCCGCGCGCCAGATCGGCAAGACGATGGGCGACCTGCGTCGCCTGTCGTCGGGCTTCCAGAACGAGATGAAGAGCGCCCTCGACACGGCCGACGACCCCGACCGGATCGCGCCTCGCCGCAACGTGCTGGCCAAGGAGGACCCGGCGGCCGTTGGTGAGGCCACCAGGGCAGACGCGGCGCCCCCTGCCACCGATCAGCTGCCCGCGGCTCCGGCCGGCCCGAAGCGGCGCACGCTGACCGCGGACCCCGTCCCGAACGGCACGCCGGTGGCCAAGGCCTCCGTCCCGAAGTCAACCGTGAAGAAGGCCCCCGCCAAGAAGGCGGCCAAGAAGCCCACGTCCGCCACCAAGAAGCGCGCGACGCCCGCCGTCTCGAAGGCCACCCCGCGCCGTACCAAGGGCTGATGAGCACCGCGACGGTCCCGACGCCGCTCGACGACGCGCGCATGTCGTTGATGGAGCACCTCACGGAGCTGCGCGACCGCATCATCAAGATCGTGCTGGCCGTGGCCATCGGCATGGTGATCGCGTTCGTCCTCTACGACCAGATCTTCGACTTCCTGCTCGAGCCGTACCTAAAGGAGTGCTCGAACTCGGTCTCGGACTGCAAGCTCCTGGCCCTCGACCCGCTCGAAGGGTTCGGCGTCCGGATGAAGCTCGCTGCCTACGGCGGCATCTTCATCGCGATGCCGGTGATCCTCTGGCAGGTGTGGCGGTTCATCACCCCCGGTCTCTACGACCACGAGAAGCGCTACGCCATCCCGTTCATGGTGAGTGCGCTCGTCTTGTTCCTGCTCGGGGCCGGCATCGCGTACTACACGCTGCCGCAGGCGTTGAACTTCCTGCAGGACATCGGCGGCGACAACATCGCCACCGCGTACGCGCCGGGCAAGTACTTCACCCTGATCAGCTACATGATGTTGGCCTTCGGGATCGGCTTCGAGTTCCCGATCGTCCTGGTGTTCGCCCAGATGATGGGCGTCCTCACTCCCACCACGCTGCGCAAGGTGCGCCGCTACGCCATCGTCGGCATCTGCGTGCTCGTGGCGGTGATCACCCCGTCGGGCGACCCCTTCAGCATGCTCGCGCTGTCGATCCCGATGATCATCTTCTACGAGATCTCGATCGTCATCGGGCGCGTGATGGAGCGGCGCAAGAAGGCCGCGGTCCCGGCATGATGCCGGGGTGCTGACCGGGTACGACTTCCCGCTCGACGAGTTCCAGCTGCGGGCGATCCGTGCCCTCGACGAAGGCCGATCGGTGCTCGTGGCGGCTCCCACCGGGTCGGGCAAGACGGTGGTGGCGGAGCACGCGGTGGCCAAGGCCCTGGCCGAAGACCACAAGGCGTTCTACACCGCGCCCATCAAGGCGCTGTCGAACCAGAAGTACGCCGATCTTGTCCGCCGGCACGGCGTGGACAGCGTCGGCCTGCTCACCGGCGACAACTCCATCAACGGTGACGCCCCAGCCGTGGTGATGACCACCGAGGTGCTCCGCAACATGATCTACGCGGGCTCGCCGGCGCTGCGCGGCCTGCGCTACGTGGTGCTCGACGAGGTCCACTTCCTGCAGGACGCCTACCGAGGCCCCGTGTGGGAGGAGGTGATGATCCACCTGCCCCACGACGTCGCCCTCGTGTGCCTGTCCGCCACGGTGTCGAACGCCGAGGAGCTGGCCGAGTGGATCTCGACGGTGCGCGGTCCCACCGAGGCGGTGATCGAGGAGCGCCGGCCGGTGGAGCTGCAGAACCTCTACTGCGTCGGCGACAAGAGCACCCAAGAGCTCCACCTCCTCCCGACCCTCGTCGACGACCGCCCCAACCCTGAGGCCGGGCGGCTCGATGACGAGGCGCTGCACGTGCGGGGGGCGCCGTCTCGCGGTCGGCCGCGTCGCCGGTTCTTCACGCCGCGGCGCATCGAGGTGATCGAGCGGCTGCAGGACGAGTCGATGCTCCCGGCCATCACCTTCATCTTCAGCCGCAAGGCGTGCGACGAGGCGCGCGATGCCTGCCTCGATGCCGGACTGCGCCTCACGACGCCCGAGGAGCGCGTGCGCATCCGGGAGATCGTCGATGACCGCACCAGCTCGCTCGCCGACGCCGACCTCGACGTGCTCGGCTTCGACCGCTTCCTCGCGGGTCTCGAGATGGGCGTGGCCGCGCACCACGCGGGGATGGTGCCGCCGTTCAAGGAGGCCGTCGAGGCCTGCTTCACCCTGGGGCTCACGAAGGCGGTGTTCGCCACCGAGACGCTCGCCCTCGGCGTCAACATGCCAGCCCGGTCGGTGGTGATCGAGCGCCTCACCAAGTTCACGGGCGAGCGACGAGAGCTGCTCACCCCTGGCGAGTACACCCAGCTCACCGGTCGCGCGGGGCGCCGCGGCATCGACGACATCGGCTACGCCATCGTGCTCTGGTCGCCGTTCGTGCCGTTCGAGCAGGTGGCCTCGCTCGCGTCGAGCCGTACCTACGCGCTGCGGTCGGCGTTCCGCCCCACGTACAACATGGCGGCCAACCTCGTCCGGCGGTACGAGCCGGAGAAGGCCCACCACCTGCTCAACCTGTCCTTCGCGCAGTATCAGGCCGACAAGGCAGTGGTCCGGCTCGAGGCCCGCATCGAGCGCCAGCAGGCCCGACTCGAGCGCTTGCGATCAGAGGCCGGCTGCGAGCGTGGGGACGTCGAGGAGTACCGCCGCCTGCGGGCCGAGGCCAGCGACGCTCGCCGCGCATCCGGCCGCGGCGGTGGAAGTGGAACCATCGACCGCACCCACGCGGCGCTCAGCCAGCTCACCCCGGGCGACGTGGTGGTGGTGGACGGCACCCGGCTGGCCGTGCTGAGCGTGGCGTTCCGCAAGGGCAACCCGCGCCTGCACGTCGTCGACGAGCGCAGCAAGCCGCGCACGATCGGCGCCGACCAGCTGACCGAGCCGCCGCGGCCGCAGGGGACGGTGGAGCTCCCCGAGCCGTACAACCCCAACAACCGCGCGTTCCAGCACCAGGTGGGCGACGCGCTCCGGCGAGCTCGGCTGGCACCCAGGCGCGGTGACCCGGCCGACCACGAACCCGAGAGCTCGGCGCCGTCACCTGCGGATGTCGCGTTCCTCGCCGCGGAGTCACACCCCGTGGCCGACTGCCCGGATCGAGACGCCCACGTCCGCAGCGCGGTGCAGAGCGAGCGGGTGTCCCGGGAGCTGGAAGACCTCCGCCGGCAGGTTCGCGGCCGCACGGAGTCGCTGGCGCGCCGGTTCGACCGGGTCCTGCGGCTGCTCGAAGCCTGGGGCTACCTCGACGGCTGGACGCTCACCGACTCGGGCTTGGTGCTGGCCCGGACGTACCACGAGTCGGACCTGCTGGTGGCCGAGGCCATGACCACCGGCGTGCTGGACGACCTCGACGCACCGTCGCTGGCGGCAGTCGTGTCGTGCTTCACCTACGAGCACCGCGGCCGGGAGCGGGCCCCCGAGCCGCGGTTCCCGTCGTCCACCGTGCGCGAGCGGCACCGCGAGCTCGAACGTCTCGCCGACGAGCTCAACGCGGACGAAGAGGCGGCCGGACTGCCGGCCACGCGACCGCCCGACCCTGGGTTCGTCCACCTGGCCCACGCCTGGGCGGCCGGCGACGGGCTCGCCGCGGTGCTCGAGGACGAGGAGCTCTCCGGTGGCGACTTCGTGCGCAACGTGAAGCAGCTCATCGACCTGCTGCGGGGCATCGCCGACGTGGCCCCGGTGCCCGCCACCGCCGCCCGCGCCCGCCAGGCCGCCGACGCGCTGCACCGTGGCGTGGTGACGGCCAGCTCGGCCCTCGAGGTGGAACCAGGAGAGCCGGCCGGTGACGATCCGGAAGGGTGAGCCCTGGGGTGAGCCGGGGATGCTGCCTCGCCACGGCGTGGTGGTCCGGTCCGACCTCGAGGCGCGGCACATCGTCACGGCCGCCCGTCGAGCCGGCGAGCCCATCCCACCGCTCGGGCTGCTCGGCGGCGACCTCTGTCGGACGCTCGGCGGCACCGGGGACGAGGAGAGGCTGCACACACCGTCCGCCACGCTCATGCCGGTCGACCTCGGGGCGGTCCTGGTCGACGGCCGGCTCCACTGGTTCGTCGCCCACCTGGTCGTCCGGCGCAGCTGGTGGCGAGGCCGGGTGGTGGCGGCCATGAACGCGCAGTACCTCGGGAAGTGGGACGTCACGCCACGCGGCCACCCCAACGACGGCCGCCTCGACATCCTCGACGCCGACCTCCCGTTCGACGAGCGCCTCCAGGTGCGCGGCCGCCTCAAGGCGGGCACGCACCTGCCCCACCCCCGCATCGACGAGCAGCACGTCAGCGCCCTCCAGGTCGACCTCGAGCGCCCCACCCCCGTCTACCTCGACGGCGTCCTCCTCGACCCCGCCAAGAGCCTCGCCATCCGCGTCGAGCCCGACGCCCTCCTCTGCGTCGTCTGACCAAGGTCAACGTCAAGGGCGCGACGACGCCAGCGGCCACAGAACCCGGCCGACCCCTCGCCAATCGAAGTTCGGGGCACCAGTGCCCGGATAGCGACGCTTCGTGCCCCGAACCTCATCAGCGGAGGGGAGCGCCGGGGACCATCGGAGCACGACGTTGGTCGCGCCGTCGATGGTGGCGGTGATGGTGGATCGCTACGGCCCGGCCGTGCAGCCAGGAGTCGCCAGCCGGATCTCGGGGTGCTCGGAGGTCAGGGCGGTGATGGACGGCGGGGTCGTGTCCGGCGGGGGAGTGACCACCGGGTCTTCGGTGGTGGTGGGGCCCTCGGGGTCGCTCGGGGGAGGCGTGACCTCGGGGACGGTCGTCGTGGTCCTTGCGGAAGGTACGGTCGCCGCCGTGGAGGCATGGATCCTGGACGAATCGCCCGGGACGTACCGGTTCGGCGAGATCGCGGACCCGACCGTGGGCCCGGACGACGTGGCCGTGCGCCCGGTGGCCAGCGCCTTGAACCACATGGACCTGTGGCTGACCCGCGGACGCCCGCGCCCGGACCTGCCGCACGTGCCGGGCTGCGACGTGGCCGGGGTGGTCGTCGCCGTCGGTGGGGAGGTGACCGCGTGGACGCCAGGCGACGAGGTGGTCGTCAACCCGGCCGTCGCGCCCCTCGAGGCCATCGTGGCGCTGGGCGATGACTCCCCGATGGGTCGGGGCTTCCAGATCCTCGGCGAGCAGCGGTGGGGTGGGCACGCCGGCCTCGTGGTGGTGCCGAGCCGGAACCTGGTGGCCCGTCCCGTCGGTCGGACGTGGGAGGAGTGCGCGGCCTACCCCCTGGCCACCCTCACCGCGTGGCGGATGCTGCGGCGCGCCCGGCTCACGGCGGGCGAGCGGTGCCTCATCGTCGGCATCGGCGGCGGGGTCAGCACGGCGGCGCTGCACCTGGCCATGCGGATGGGGGCCGAGGTGCACGTCACCTCCCGCCAGGCCGCCAAGCGCACGGCGGCGCTCGAGCTGGGTGCGGTCGCCGCCTACGACTCCGGGGAGGACTGGCCGGTGAAGGCCGAGGTGGTGGTGGAGAGCGTGGGCCCGGCCACCTGGGACCGATCGGTCCGCGCCCTCACCCCCGGTGGCCGCTTGGTCGTGTGCGGCGGGACGTCCGGCCAGACGGTCGAGCTGGACCTCCCTCGCCTGTTCTTCAAGCAGATCGAGGTGATCGGCTCGACGATGGGCGGCTACGGCGAGTTCGCCGACGTCACCCGACTCGTGGAGCAGGGCCTCCCGGTGACGGTCGACCGCGTCGTGGGGCTCGCCGAGTACCAGGACGCGCTGGCCCGCCTCGAGGCCGGCGACCAGCTCGGCAAGCTCGTCCTGAGCCACGGGTAGGGTGCGCGGGTGGACCTGGCTGCCCTGAAGGAGCGTCTCAAAGCAGAGGTCGAGGCCCGGGCCGACGTCCTGATCGACCTCTCCCACCAGATCCACGAGCACCCGGAGACGAACTACGAGGAGCACTTCGCCCACGGCGTCCTGGCCGACGCGGTGGAAGGGGAGGGGCTCACCGTGGAGCGGGGCGCCTACGGCGTCGACACCGCCTTCGTGGCTCGGGCCGGCGAGGCCGGGCCCGCAGTCGGGGTGCTCTGCGAGTACGACGCCCTCCCGGGCCTCGGGCACGCCTGCGGGCACAACATCATCGCCACCGCGGGGTTGGGGGCCGGGTTGGCCCTCGCCGCCCTCGCGGGGGAGGCCGGAGGTCGGGTCGTCCTCATGGGCACGCCCGCCGAGGAGGGTGGGGGCGGCAAGATCCTCATGGCCCGGGCGGGCGCCTTCGACGGCCTGGATGCCGCCCTCATGGTCCACCCTGCGGGCGACGACCTGGCCCGCATGGGCGTGATCGCGGTGCAGGAGCTCGTGGCCACCTACACGGGGGAGTCCGCCCACGCGGCGGCGTTCCCGCACCGGGGCCGGAACGCGCTCGACGCCGCCGTGCTGGGCTACCTGAACGTCGCCGCCCTCCGGCAGCACACGTTGCCCGACGAGCGCATCCACGGCGTCTTCCTCGAGGCGGGCGAGAAGCCGAACATCGTCCCGGCGCGAGCCGTCACCGAGTGGATGGTGCGGTCGGGGAGCATCTCCAGCCTGGCGCCGCTCAAGGCGCGGGTCGCCGCCTGCCTGGAGGCAGGCGCGCTGGCGGCCGGCTGCGAGGTGGAGATCGCCTGGAAGCAGGTGGTCTACGCCGACATGCTCGACAACGAGGCCATGATCGGGCTGTACGTCGCGAACGCGCAGGCCCTCGGTCGCACCGTGGCCGAGCCGCGGGGCGAGGCGGCGGTGGTCGGGAGCACGGACATGGGGAACGTGAGCTACCTGGTGCCGTCGATCCACCCGATGATCGCGGCGGCGCCCTCCGGCCTTCCGATCCACACGCCGGAGTTCGCCGAGCACGCCCGGTCGCCCAAGGGGGACCAGGCGGTGGTCGACGGGGCCATCGCGATGGCGTGGACGGTGGCCGACCTGTGGCTCGGTGACGGCGTCCTGGCCGCCGTGCAAGGCGAGTTCGCCGCCACCATGGACCGCGTGGGGGAGGCAGCCCGGAGGTCCACGATCGCGGAGGTGGACGGGGCCTAACCTACGGATCCCGTCGCTTCGAAGGCACCACGATGACCGTCTACATCGCCGAGGAGTTCACGCCCGACGAGGCGGACATCCTGCGGCGCTACTTCACCAACCTCGACGGTCCCGTCTTCGCGCTGGTCAACCTCCCAGAGGTGGTGAAGGGCGCCCTGTTCGCCCGCTACTCCCGCAGCTCGAAGAGCTTGCGGCGGCTGTTCCTCGACGAGTTCGTGGGCGACCTCGACATCTCCGGCGACGCGACGATCGATGCCACGGTCGGCCTGCGGCGGGCCGAGGAGCTCTACGACCGGGTGTTCTTCGAGTACGGCGACGACTCGGTGGCGCAGCTGGGCGGGGTGCACCTGGCCTGCGAGCAGGCGTCGAACCTGCTCACCAAGGTGCTCGAGTGGGGTCGCCTGATGGCGTACCTCGAGCAGTCGACGCGGTACATCGCCTACGACACCCGCCTCGGCGGTCGCTACCGCTACTACCGAGATCCCGAGGTGCTGGGGTCGGAGCTGGGCCTCCGCTACATCGGCGACATGGACCGGCTGTTCGACTCCTACGCCGAGCTCGTGCCGGTCATGGCCGACTTCTACCGCGAGCGCTTCCCGAAGGAGAGCTCCGACTCCGACTTCGTCTACCGGCAGGCGATCCGGGCCAAGGCGTTCGACGCCGTCCGCGGGGTCCTCCCGGCGGCCTCGGTGTCCAACGTCGGCATCTACGGCACCGGCCAGGGCTACGAGGCGCTGCTGCTGCGGATGCGGTCCCACCCGCTGCCGGAGTCGCGGGCCTACGCCGACCTCATGCTCGGCGAGCTGCGCAAGGTGATCCCGAGCTTCCTGAAGCGCGTCGATCTCGATGACCGCGGCGTCGCTTGGAGCACCTACCTCGCCACCACCCGGAACGCGATGGACGAGATCGCCAGCCGCCTCTTCCCCGCGGGTGGCGACGCTCCCGAGGAAGGGCCCGGCGTCCAGCTGCTCGACTGGGACCCCGACGGCGAGGTCAAGCTCGTCACCGCGATGCTCTACTCGCACACCCACGTGGCCGAGGCCGTGCTGGAGCAGCGGGTGCGGGCGATGACCACCGTCGAGCGGCTCGCCGTGATCCGGGCCTACGTGGGCGACCGCGCCAACCGCCGGCACAAGCCCGGGCGCGCCCTGGAGCGGCTCACCTACCGGTTCGACATCCTCGCCGACTACGGCGCCTTCCGCGACCTGCAGCGCCATCGCATGCTCTCGATCGAGTGGCAGCAGCTCAGCCCCCGGCACGGCTACACCCGCCCCGAGGCCGTCGACCTGGCCGGCTGCGCCGAGCGCTTCGACGAGGCCATGGAGCGCTCCGCCTCTCTCCACGACGCCCTGGCCGAACGGTTCCCGTCCCAAGCCGCCTACGCCGTCTCACTGGCCTACAAGGTCCGCTTCTACTTCCACCTGAACGCCCGCGAGGCCATGCACCTCCTCGAGCTGCGCACCACCCCGCAGGGCCATCCGGCGTACCGCGTGGTCGGCCAGGAGATGCACCGACTGATCGCCGAGCAGGCCGGTCACCACGCCGTGGCAGAGGCGATGCGCTTCGTCGACCACGCGCCGGAGCCCAGCCTCGAGCGCCTGGAGGCCGAGCGGCGGGCCGAGGCCCGCCGCGGCACCCGCTGACACTCCTGTTGCACGAGTTGCTACTGGGGGTTGTGGTGCGGATGGGGCATCAGTAGGTTTCGGCCCAGGCGGGCGGAGACCCAGGAGATGCTCCATGCGCGCCCACCGATCGTTCACCACCACCACCGCCGTCGTGGGCATGGCCTTCCTCGCGCTGCTCGGCACCGGTCGGTACACGGTGCAGCGTGGTGACACGCTGAAGGAGATCGCCGCCGCCAACGGCACCACCGTGGCGAGCCTGGCGGCCGCCAACGGGCTGCGGAACCCCGACGTGATCTTGGCGGGCCAGGAGCTGGTGGTCAGCGGGACCGCCGCGGCGGCGTCCGCGGCCAGCTCGACGTACACCGTGCGCTCCGGGGACACGTTGGGCACGATCGCCTCCCGGCACGGCACGTCCATCTCGCAGCTGGTCTCCCTCAACGCGCTCCGGAACCCGAACCTGATCCGGATCGGGCAGGTCCTGAAGCTCCCCCCGGGTCGAGCGCCGGAGGGACGAGCGGCATCAAGGCCCCCGCCGGCGGGGCCACCAGCCACCTCGTGCGCTCGGGCGAGACCATCAGCGGCATCGCGGCTCGCTACGGCATCTCCCAGGCGCAGCTCATCAGCGCCAACGGCCTCACGGGCGGCCGGATCTACATCGGCCAGCGCCTCCTGCTCGTGCCCCCGGCGGGCACCGGCGGCTCCAGCGGGACCAGCAGCCACACGGTCAAGGCAGGGGACACCCTGTCCAGCATCGCCCAGCAGCACGGCACCACCGTGCGGGCGATCCAGGACCTCAACGGCATCCGTGACGCGAACACCGTGCGCATCGGCCAGACGCTGAAGATCCCCGGCACCAGCGGGGGGAGCGCCTCGATCCACTGCCCGGTCCAGGGGTCCATCAGCGTCATGAACGACTGGGGGTTCCCGCGGTCCGGCGGTCGCTTCCACGAGGGCAACGACATCTTCGCCTCCCGCGGTCGTCCGGCCGTCGCCACCGTGTCGGGCACCGTGGTGCAGACCACCGGCCAGATCGGTGGCAACCAGGTGAAGCTCTACGGCGACGACGGCGTGTCGTACTACTACACCCACCTCGACGCCTTCGGGTCCCGAGGGCGGGTCGCGGCCGGCACGATCGTCGGCTATGTGGGGAGCACCGGCAACGCGGCCGGGGGCGCCACCCACGTGCACTTCGAGGTCCACCCGGGCGGAGGTGCGGCGGTCAACCCCTACCCGAGGCTCGCTGCCGCCTGCTGAGGCACTAGGTTCGTGTCGCCGGTCACACCGGCAGGGCTGGGGCCCTTGTGGACAACCTCGACCGCCGCTGACCACCTAAGGGAGGTAGACCGCTGGACGCCGTCATCTCGATGCGGAGCGTGACCAAGTCCTTCGGGTCGCACACGGTCCTCAAGGACATCAGCTTCGATGTCCCACGCGGCAAGATCACGGCGGTGATGGGCCCGTCGGGCACCGGCAAGTCGGTGCTGCTCAAGAACATCATCGGCCTCCTGCGCCCCGACTCGGGCGAGATCTGGGTGGAGGGCGAGGAGACGGTCGCCATGGGCGAGCGCGACCTCTACCGCGTCCGGCGCAAGTTCGGGGTGCTGTTCCAGGACGGCGCCCTCTTCGGCTCCATGAACATGTTCGACAACATGGCCTTCCCGCTGCGCGAGCACACCCGCAAGTCGGAGAAGGAGATCCGCGAGATCGTCCTCAACAAGGCCGACATGGTCGGAATGCTCGACCACATGAAGAAGTACCCGGGCGAGGTGTCCGGCGGGATGAAGAAGCGGGCCGGTCTGGCGCGCGCGCTCGCCATGGACCCCGAGATCATCCTGTTCGACGAGCCCGACTCGGGCCTCGACCCCGTGCGCGTGTCCTACCTCGACGAGCTGGTGAAGAAGATCCAGGAGGAGACGGGTGCCACCTTCGTGATCATCACGCACAACATCGCGTCGGTGATGCGCACGTCCGACTTCATCGCGGTGCTCTACCGGGCCGGCCTGGTGAAGTTCGCCAGCAAGCAGGACATGCGGACCACCGACGACCCGATCATCCGCCAGTTCCTGGCCGGTCGGGCGCTCGGCCCCATCGGCATGGACGAGCTCGCCACGGAGCAGAGCGACATCGAGCGCGACCTGGTGGCTCGGGAGGTGGCTCGCATGGAGGCCGCCGGCCTCGACGCCTCCGACACCACCGACATCCTGCAGGTCTGACCCCGGATGATCGGCAAGGTCCAGTTCCTGCTCCGAGAGACCGGGAACCTGTTCGCCATCTCCCTCGAAGGTCTTCGGCGCACCCCCGACGTGCGGCACTGGTGGAAGGAGTACCTCCGCCAGTGCTGGTTCATCGCCAAGGTCACCAGCGTCCCTGCCATCCTCATCTCGATCCCGTTCGGCGCGGTGATCGCTCTGCACGTCGGCGCCTTCTCCCGGCAGCTCGGGGCGGAGTCCACCACCGGTGCCGCCATGGTGCTGGCCATCGTCCGCGAGGCGTCCCCCGTGGCCACGGCGCTGCTGATCGCCGGAGCCGGCGGGTCGGCCATCACCGCCGACCTCGGTGCCCGCAAGATCCGTGACGAGCTCGCCGCCATGGAGGTCATGTCGGTCAACCCGGTCCACCGCCTGGTCACCCCGCGCCTGTGGGCCGCCAGCACCGTGGGGCTCTTCCTCGTCTCGGTCGTGTCGGTTGCGGGCATCGGCGGCGGGTACTTCTTCAACGTGGTGATCCAGAAGGTCACTCCGGGCGCGTACTTCCAGGGCTTCAGCTCCCTGGTGCAGCTGCCCGACCTCTACAGCTCGCTGGCCAAGGCGTGGGTCTTCGGGTTCATCGCCGCGATGGTCGCTTGCTACAAGGGCATCTACGCCAAGGGCGGGCCGAAGGGCGTCGGCGACGCGGTCAACCAGGCCGTCGTCATCACGTTCATCCTGATCTTCTTCGCCAACTTCGTCATGACGTCCCTCTACTTCGCGCTGGTCCCGCAGAAGTTCTGATGGCTGCCGTCACCCGCGTCACCCGACCCGTCCGGAAGACCGGCCGCGCCCTCGGCGACGTGCTGGAGGACATCGGCAAGCAGCTCGTCTTCTACGCCCAGATCTTCTACGAGATCTTCACGCAGATCATCCTTCGCCTGAAGTACCGGAACGTCGTGTTCAACCTGGTCTCCGACATCACGATCGGTGCGGGCGCGCTGATCGTCGGCGGCGGCATGGTGTTCGTGATCTTCTCGATGTCGTTCTTCACCGGCACCGAGGTCGGTCTGCAGGGCTTCAAGGGCCTCGAGCAGATCGGCGCCGAGAACTTCACCGGCCTCATCGGCGCCTTCGCCAACACCCGCGAGGTCACGCCGCTCATCGCCGGCGTGGCGTTCGCCGCCCAGGTGGGGGCGGGCTTCACCGCGGAGCTCGGCGCCATGCGCATCTCCGAGGAGATCGACGCCCTCGAGGTCATGTCGGTGCCGTCGAAGGCCTACCTCGTGGCCACCCGCGTGGTGGCGGCCCTGCTGGCCATCATCCCGCTCTACCTGATCTCACTGTTCGCCAGCTTCTTCGCCACCAAGCTGGTCACCACCCAGTTCTTCGGCCTCTCCAACGGCGCCTACGACTACTACTTCCGGCTCTACCTGCCGGTGATCGACGTCGTGTTCAGCCTCATCAAGGCCGCCATCTTCGCCATCGTGGTCGCCCTCATCCACTGCTACTACGGCTACTACGCCAGCGGTGGGCCGGCGGGCGTGGGCGTGGCCGTGGGTCGCGCCATCCGCCTCTCGATCGTGTCCGTCGTCGTCCTCAACCTCGTGCTCTCGCTCATCTTCTGGGGCGGCGGGAACACCGTGAGCCTGACGGGGTAGCGCCGGTGCTGCACATCACCGACCGCCGTCAGCACGTCCTGACCGGCGCCATCGCCCTCCTCCTGCTCATCGCCACCATCACGGTCGGCGTGAAGGGTGCCTTCGGCGCCTTCGAGGGCGGCTACCGGCTGGTCGGCACCTTCGACGCCGCCGGCCAGGGGCTCCTCCCGGGGTCCGACGTCAAGGTGAACGGCGTCAACATCGGTCAGGTGCGACGCATCGACCTCGTCGACGGCGAGGCCAAGGTCACCCTCTTGATCCAGGACGGCGAGGAGGTGCCCGACGGGGCCAGCGCCACGATCCGTCCCAAGACCCTGTTCGGGGAGAAGTTCGTCGACATCGACCCCGACGTCGCCGAGCCGGGCGCCAAGCCGCTGCGCGACGGCGACGAGATCCAGAACACCCTCGGCGGGTTCGAGCTCGAGCAGGTGCTGGCCGACACCTTCCCGCTCCTGCAGGCCATCGACCCGGAGGAGCTCACCACGGTGCTCGGATCGCTGGCCGAGGGAGCCGACGGCCTCGGTGACGAGGTCAACCGCACCCTCGTGAACGGTGACGAGCTGTCCAAGGTGTTCGCCGACAACGCCGCCAACACCGAGCAGTTCCTCGGCGACCTGGCCAAGATCTCCGAGGAGCTGGCCAACCAGGCCGACACCATCCTCGAGGTGGCCGACGCCGCCAACGTCGCCCTGCCCACGCTCAACGACAACGAGGACGACCTCATCGCCCTCCTGGAGCAGGCGGGCCGCCTCTCGAACGACGTGGCCGACCTGCTCGAGGCGAACCAGCCGTTCGTCCGGGCGTCGTTCGTGGAGGGCAGCCGCACCCTCCAGCTCCTGTACGACCAGCGCACGCAGGTGATCCCCGTCGTCGTGGGCCTCCGCCAGTACCTCGAGACCCTGTCGTCCCTGATCCGGATCGACGTCGGGAACGGCACCCTCATGGCGGCCGTGAAGGGACTCCTCGGCGGCGACCTCTGCGGCCCCATCCCGTGCCAGGGAGCGGCCGCCGCCGATGCCGCGGGCGCCGTGGCGCCCCCGCCGTCCGTCACGCCCCCGACGGCTGAGACGCCGCTCCTGCCCCCGCTCGACGTCCCGCTCGTCGGCCCGAACACCGACAGCCTCACCGACCTGCTGACGAAGGTGCTCGTCGGGTGATCCGCACCGCGCTCAAGTTCGGAACCTTCGTGCTGGTGTGCCTCGCCTTCACGCTCTACCTGGCCTTCACCATCGGCAACCTCGACGTCCGCGACCCGCTCAACCGTGACAACTACACGGTCACCGCCACGTTCGATGACGTCACCGGCCTGCTCCTCAACGACAACGTGAAGATCGCCGGCGTCGTCGTCGGCAAGGTCACCAAGATCGACACGCGCGAGGGCGTCGCCGACGTGACGTTCCAGGTCGACAACGCGCACGACAACATCCCCAAGGACTCCACGGCCGCGATCCGCTGGCGCAACCTCATCGGGCAGCGGTACGTGTACCTGTACCAGGGCGACTCACCGGAGACCCTGCAGGACGGCGACCACATCGACATCGAGGACACCGCGTCGGTGATCGACCTCGGTGAGCTGTTCAACAAGCTCGGACCCATCGTCGGCGCGATCGATCCCGCTCAGGTGAACGACTTCCTCGAGACGATCACCGAGGCGCTCGACGGCCGGGAGGACAAGGTCGGGCAGGCGCTCGACGACCTCGCCGTGCTCACCACCGGGCTGGCCAGCCGCGACGACGCCATCCAGCGCCTCCTCACCAACCTCGACACGGTCGCCGACACGGTCAACCGCCGCGACGCGCAGATCGCGTCGATGCTCGACAACCTCATCCTCCTGGCGGACACGTTCGGAGACAACACCGCCACCCTCGATGCCGCCCTCACCGAGCTGGCGTCGTTCGGCACGGAGCTCGACGGGTTGCTCGAGACGAACTCGACGGAGATCACCCGGCTGCTCGGCAACCTGGCCCTGATCACCGACACCGTCCACGGCAAGCTGCCCGAGCTCGACGCCTTCCTCGCCGGGTTCGCCGACGCCAGCGCGGCGATCTTCCGGGCGGGCAACCGAGGCGAGTTCCTGAACCAGAAGATCCTCTGCGCCGCGGTCGGGCCGCCCACCGCGAGCAACGAGTGCCCCGTCCCGGTCATCGAGGGGGAGAGCACCACCGCCACGGGCTTCCATGCCGCTCCCACCACGGGCGCCGGCGCCATCGAGTCGCTCCTGCGCAAGGCGGCCGGCGCATGAGGTCCTTCCGCGATCGCAACCCCTACGCGGTGGGCCTCGTCTCGATGCTCATCATCGGCGCCATCACGGGCATGGCCTTCATGGTCGGCCTGCTCCACCTCCTCGAGGACACGTACACGATGCACGGGGCCTTCACCGACGCGGCCGGGCTCAAGGGTGGCGACGACGTGAAGCTGGCCGGCGTCAAGGTGGGACGCGTCACCAAGATCACCGCCGACCGCGCCGAGGGGCTCGTGCAGGTCGACTGGGTCATCAACTCCGGCGTCGACATCCGCGAGGACGCCGGTGCGGACATCGCCCTCGAGACGCTGCTGGGGTCCAAGTACATCCGCATCAAGGACGCCACCGCCGGCGACGAGCTGATGGCCGACCTGCCCACCGACGAGCGGAACATCCCCGTGGATCGCACCACCACTCCCGTGGACGTGTTCGACCTGACCCGCGACGCCACCCTGCGGATCCAGGCCACGGACAACGAGCGCCTCAACCAGCTCGTGACCCAGCTCGCGGACATCACCGAGGGCAAGCGCGGCACGGTCACCGACCTGATCAGCAGCGTCGACCAGCTCGCCACCGCCGTCAACGAGCGCGAGGTCCAGCTCGACGCGCTGCTCGACTCGGCCGACGAGCTGGCCGCCAACCTGGCCGAGAAGGACCAGACGCTCGTGCAGCTCATCGACAGCAGTCGCACGATCCTCGACTTCCTGGTGCAGCGTCGCGACGAGCTGGCGGCAGCTCTGGGAGCGGGCAGCGACGCCGTCCGCTCGCTGTCGATCCTGATCGACACCAACGCGGCGGAGCTCGACGCGATCCTCGACGACCTGCATCCCACCCTTGCCACCGTCGACGCCAACCTCCCCGACCTCAACCGCGCCCTCGCCTACGCGGGCCCGGCGTTCTACGGCCAGTCGCTGGCCGGCACCCACGGGCCCTGGCAGGACATCTACGTCGCGGCGCTCGGCCCCGACGTGATCGGCCTCCTCGAGGGGGTGCTCCCGTGACTCGCCGGGCCACCGTCGCCCTCACCGTGGTGGTCCTCGCCGCCCTGCTGCCCGGGTGCAGCCTCGTGGGCGGGGGCGACACGTACACGCTCACCGCCCACTTCCCGCGCGCCGTGTCGGTGTTCCCGTCCTCCGATGTCCGGATCCTGGGCCTGCCCGCGGGATCGGTGAAGAAGGTCGAGGTCGAAGGTGACCAGGTGCTCGTCGAGCTGGCCATCTCGTCCGACATCAAGGTCCCGAAGGACGCCAAGGCCCAGATCGTCCCGCAGTCGCTCATCGGTGAGCGCTACATCCAGCTGTCACCCGCCTACCAGGACGGGATGGACACGATGGGTGACGGCGAGGAGATCACGGACACCATCGTCCCGGTCGAACCCGACGAGGCCCTCGCCGCGCTCAAGGAGTTCCTCGACAGCCTCGATCCCGAGGGCATCGGCCGGTTGGTCACCAACCTCGACGACGACCTCCACGGCAACGGCGCCGCGCTCAACGACACCCTCGGCTCCCTCTCTCAGCTCGTCGAGACCTTCGCCGCGAAGGACGACGTCCTGCTCCGCATCGTGGACAGCTTCGACCGGTTGACCGAAACCCTCGTCACGCGCGAGTCGCAGCTGGGGGAGGTGCTCGACGCCTTCGCGGAAGCGAGCCAGGTGCTCGCGGATGAGCGGGAGAGCATCGGCGACCTGGTCGGCGGGCTGGCCGACCTCTCCCAGACCGGGCTGCGCCTGGTCGGCGACCACTCCACCGCGCTCCGCGCCGACATCCAGACGCTCGCCGATGCCGCGGCCACCATCGACGCCAACCTGTCGTCGGTCACGCAGCTGCTGCGGGCCGGCAACCTCCTCACCACCGGCCTGCTCGGGGCGTACAACCCCGACGTGCGCGGCATCGACCTCCGCAACGACTTCTCGCCCCTCGTCACCGAGATCGTCGGGCTGGTCGTCGGCGTGCTCGGCGCCCCCGCCTGCGCCGTCATCCCGCTGCCGCCGCCCCTGTGCCCGGAGGTGGCGGCGCTCGGCGACGAACCGACCCCCGCCCGCATCGCGCCGGAGAGCCCCGGGCCCATCGGCTCGCTGCTGACGCTGCTCAGCCAGCCCACCGCGCCGGTCGCCCCCGAGCCGAGCACCATCGACGGCATCGGCGACTTCGTCCACGACGCCACCGCCACCCTGCTGGGGGTGGCGGAGTGAGGGTTCGGCCCGCGCTCGCGCTGCTCGTCGGGGCCACAGCGCTCTCGAGCTGCACCCTGCCGGGCCGCGTCGAAGGCCCGGTGGAGCTCACGGCGACCTTTGACGACGTCGGCGACCTGGTGAGCGGCCACTCCGTGCAGGTCGCGGACGTGCGCATCGGTTCGATCACGGGGATCAAGCTGACCGACGACTTCCAGGCCGAGGTCACCATGCGCATCAAGGAGGGCCTCGACCTCCCGGCCGACAGCCTGGCCATCCTCCGCACGACGTCCCTCCTCGGTGAGAAGTTCATCGAGCTGCGCCCACCCCGCGAGGACGAGGAGAGCGAACCTGGCCCGGACTGCGACGGCGACGTGCTCGTCGACGGGTGCACCATCGTCACCACCCAGACGTCGCCCGAGCTCGAGTTCGTCGCCCTCGAAGCCGTCGAGGTCCTCGGCGGGGTGGTCTCCAGCGACCTCGCGACGCTGATCGAGACCGGCTCGATCGGCTTCGGCGGGCGGGCGGTGGAGCTGGGGAGCCTCATCGACAGCATCTCGGTGGTGTCCGGCTCGCTGGCCGACCAGACGGGGAACGTCCTCACGATCATCGACGGCCTCGACCAGGCCACCGCCACCCTCGCCTCGGGGGCCGAGCGAGTCGACTCCCTCCTCGTGAACCTGGCCCGCACCGTCGAGGTGCTGGCCGACAACCGGGAGCTCACCCTCCAGACCCTGGAGGACCTGACCCGCCTGGCGCGCGCCCAGAACGAGATCGTGTTCCGACCCTTCCGCGATGACATCGATCGGCAGATCCAGCAGCTCGATGCGATCCTCGCCGCCGTCGCCGGACAGCGGAACGAGGTCGCCGTGCTCGTCGACTGGCTGGAGCAGTTCGTCATCAAGACGCCCAAGGGTGTGCCGGGCGACTTCGCCCAGGTCTACGGCTGGTTCGTGGTCACCCCGCTCGAGGGGGCGCTCCCGTGAGTCGTCGCACGCTGATCAACCTCATCTACTTCAACGTCGTGTTCGCGGTGATGCTGTTCTGGGCCTTCAACAACATCGTCAGCTGGGACCGCATCGAGCAGCCCTACAGCATCACCGGCGACTTCGAGCAGGCGGCCGGCGTGAAGGCGAACGCCGAGGTCACCTACCTGGGGGTCCACTTCGGACGGGTGTCGAGCGTCGAGCGGCAGGACGCCGGCGTCCACGTGACGATGAAGATCGACAAGGACAAGCACATCCCCGCCGACTCGATCGCGCGGGTGTTCCGCAAGTCCGCCATCGGCGAGCCGTACATCGACTTCGAGCCGCCGGACGACTTCGACGGCGAGGACACCAAGTACTACGAGGCCGGGGACAACGTGCCGCAGAAGCTCACCACGGTCCCGCTCGAGTTCTCCGAGCTGCTCCGATCAGCCAGCGCGCTGATCTCCAGCATCGACCCTGACAAGGCGGGCGACCTCCTGCACGAGCTCTCACTGGCGCTCGACGGCCGCGGCGAGTCCCTGCGCTCCCTCACGACCTCGTTCGACGAGATCACCAGCACGTTCGTCACCCGCACCGACCAGCTCGACCGGCTCGCCGAGAACAGCACCCGCCTCACCAAGGTGTTCGCCGACCACCGCCTGAGCTTCAGCGCCGCCCTCGAGAACCTCCGCGACGTCTCGCAGACGCTGCGGGACGCCAACGGCGACACCCAGGTCCTCCTCGACGTCGGTCCGGACTTCCTCGGCACCACCGCCGACCTCGTGGCCGACCAGAAGCGAAACCTCGACTGCCTCCTCGACGACCTCGGGACCGTGGTCAGCACGCTCGGCCAGGACGGTCCGATCAACGACCTCGCCGTGACCATCCGCAACGCCCCGATCGGGTTCGGCTACGTCGCCCGCTCCGTCGACCACGAGGCCGACGGACCATGGATCCGCGTGAACCTCATCGCCCCGACCGAGCCGCCCGAGCCCGTCGCCCTACAACCCGCGGAAGACGCTCCCGGTGGTGCCCACGGTGTCGCCCTGCGGGTCCGACCTCGTCGCCCACACCACCACGCCGTTCACCCCCTCGGGCACCGCGCCGAGCACGGGCCCGTCTTCGATGCCCGCCACCGGCGGCGAGCCGCTCATCGTGGTGGCCCTCCTCCTCCTCGGCGGCGCGCTCGCCACCTGGCGGGTCCGCACCTCGTGAGCGACCCGGATCTCGAGAGCGAACCGGACGGGGTCGACGACGAGGACGGCGATGCCCCCGAGGTGGGGAGCGCTCGTCGGAGCCCAGGGCTCGTCCTGGCCATCACCCTGGCGATCCTGTTCGCGGTGACCGCCACGGTCCTCGGCGTGGTCCTGGCCGGCCAGGACGACGCCGATCCGCGCCTCGAGGAGGTCCGGGAGGCCGCCGGGCAGTTCGGGGAGGCCCTCGTCACGTACGACTTCCGCGACCCGGACGCCCACAAGGCCAACGTGCTCGCCCTGTCCACAGGGTCGTTCCGGCAGGAGTACGAGGAGGCCTTCGACCAGGGGCTGGCCCAGATCATCACCGAGGTCGAGGCCACCTCCACGGGGTTCGTGAAGGACATCTACGTGTCCGAGCTCGACGAGGAGCGGGCCCAGGCGATCGTGGTGGTCGACATCGAGCACACGGGCACGGGCGGGCCGCGGACCCTGTTCGACGTCTACTTCCGGTTGACCTTCGTCGAGGTGGACGGCGTGTGGAAGGTCGACCAGGTCACCGACCTCAACTTCGACGCCGGAGCCACACCGACCGACCCCACGGGGTCGACCACGTCGACCACCGCGCCTGGATCCACCACCACCTCGGTACCCTGACGCCCCCTACGGCGACCCTGCCGGGTGTTTGCACCGTGCCAGACGCGCGTGCCTATGATCCCGCCGCAACCGCCCCCCGACCACACGGCTGCAAGGACTGGCGATGGCTGACGACGAAGAGCTCATCGAGGACGAGGACGCCCTCGAGGAGGATCTGGAGGACCTCGACGAGGCGCCCGTCGAACTCGACGACGACATCGACGTGGACCTGGAGGTCGAGGACGATCTGCCGGTCGACGAGCTCGACCTGGAGGCCGACGACGACGTGGTCGTGGTCGACGTCGAGGAAGAGGAGGACGCCCCGGCTCCGGTCAAGGCCAAGCGGGACGACGACGAGAGCGACGACGAGGAAGAGGAGGAGGACGACCCCGACGACGTCGAGGCCGACCTCGATGCGATCCTGAAGGACCGAATCGCCGCCGCCGAGGAGGAAGAGGACGAGGAGGAGGTGGCACCGGAGCCCGAGGAGCGCGGCGACGCCACCGGACGCATCCTCCCGAAGCGTCCCGGCGAGTTCGTCTGCCAGTCGTGCTTCCTCGTGAAGCACCCCAGCCAGCTGGCCGACGCCAAGCGTCAGCTCTGCTCCGACTGCGTCTAGCCTGATCCGCCAACGAGCCCGGGGGCCGAGATGACCTACGACAGCATCGTGGTGGGAACCGACGGATCGGCTACGGCCGAGCGAGCCGTCGCGCGCGCGGCCACGTTGGCCGTCGCCGACAAGGCCCGGCTCATCGTGGTCAGCGCCTACATGCCGGGCGGACGTCCCGCGGCCGGCGTCGACGTCGACGCGGTCCCTGCCGACATCCGGTACACCCTCACCGACCGCGTGCAGACCGAGGAGCTGGCCGAGCGGGGCCGCATCATCGCCAGGGAGGTCGGCGTCGAGAAGGTGGTCGTCCAGGCCCTCGAGGGCGACCCCAGCCACGTCCTGATCACCGCCGCCGAGGACTTCGACGCCGGGCTCATCGTCGTGGGATCGAAGGGCCTCACGAGCCACGCCCACTTCCTCCTGGGCAGCGTCGCGTCCTCGGTGGCGCACCACGCGCCGTGTGATGTGCTCGTAGCCCACACCACTAAGGTCGATGCGTGAGCGAAGAGGACGCCGAGAAGACGCCCGCTGAACAGGCCATCGAGCACGCCGTCGAGCTGTTCGTGTACGCCCCCATCGGCCTGCTGTTCGAGGGCGCATCCCTCCTCCCGCAGCTCGTCGAGAAGGGCAAGAACCAGGTGACGATGGCCCGCACCATCGGCAAGTTCGCCGTCACGCAGGGGCGCACCGAGGCCACCAAGGCCGCCGGCAAGCTGCAGGACCAGGCCGCCGGGGTGCTCGACTTCCTCGGCGACTCCGTCACGCCCGTCCCCGGCTCCGACCCGGTCGCCACCGCCCGGACGGCCGCCACCACCGCCACCAGCGCCGGCCGTCAGGCACGCGAGGGTGCCGCCGAGGTCGCCCGCCAAGCCACCAAGGCGGTGGGGCAGGCCGTCACGGCCGCCAGCCTCGCCATCCCCGACTACGACGGCCTGTCCGCCTCCCAGGTGGTGAACCGCCTGGCCGGGCTGTCCGCTCCGGAGCTCACGTCCGTGCAGCTCTACGAGGCCGCCAACCGCGGCCGCAAGACGATCCTGTCGAAGGTCGCGCAGCTGCAGGGCAGCTGATGGCGGCGCCCGCCGCCGAGGAGGGCTGCCGGCCGGCCACCGAGGCCGACCTCCCCAGGCTCGCCGAGCTGGCGGCCGCCGCCGTCGACGAGCTGCGCGCCGGGCGCGGCGGCGAGATGTGGGCACGGCACGCGGCCCGACGTCCGCCCTTCGACGCCGGAGCTGGCCCGCCAGCTGGAGGCCGATGACCACCACGTGCTGGTCGGAACGGTCGACGGCACGGTGATGGGGTACGGCGTCGGGCGGGTCGACGAGCTCGCCGACGGCGGCCGGCTCGGGGTCGTCACCGACCTCTACACCGAACCTGGGTGCCGCGAGCTGGGGATCGGTGAGATCACGATGCAGACGCTGATCGACTGGTGCACCGAGCGCGGCTGCTTCGGGGTCGACAGCCTCGCCCTGCCCGGCGACCGCCACACGAAGAACTTCTTCGAGTCGTTCGGGCTCGTGGCGCGCGCCATCATCGTGCACAGGCCCTTGCGGTGACGGAGCCCCGACCGATCGTCGGCGTCGGCGCGGTGGTGGTCGACCACGACCGGCTCCTCATGGTGCGGCGCGGCCGACCGCCGCTGGCGGGCACCTGGTCGGTGCCCGGCGGCAAGGTCGAGCACGGCGAGGCCCTGATGGAGGCCGTCACCCGGGAGCTGCGGGAGGAGACGGGCCTCGAGGGTGTGTGCGGACCCCTCCTCGGGTGGGGCGAGCGCATCGGCCCCGACGGCCACTACGTGATCCTCGACTTCGAGGTGACCCTCGTCGGCGACGATCAGGCCGTCGCCGGCGACGACGCCGCCGAGGTGGCGTGGGTGGAGCTGCACGCGGTGGGCGAGCTCGACCTGGTCGAGGGCCTGGCCGAGCTCCTCCACGAGCAGGGCATCATCGCCACCTTCACCTGAGCAGGGGCTAGCGGCCCTTCCACACGGGCGGGCGCTTCTCGATGAAGGCCGTGAGGCCCTCGGAGAAGTCTTCGGAGGCCATGGCCTTGCCCATGCCCTCCATCGACATCTTCCAGCCGACGTCATCCGGCGCGTTGGTGGCCTCCAGCACGATCTTGCGCGACTCGCGCACGGCCACGGGTGCGTTGGCGCAGATCTGCTCGGCGAGGGCGATGGCTGCGTCGAGGGCTTCCCCGGGCTCCACCAGGCGGTTCACGAGGCCGAAGTGGTGGGCGCGGGCGGCGTCGATCGGGTCGCCGGTGAGGGTGAGCTCCATGGCGATGTTCAGCGGGATCTTCCGGCCCAGGCGGAAGAGCCCACCCGCCGCCGCGACGAGCGACCGCTTGACCTCCGGGATCCCGAACGTGGCGGTGGTGGAGGCGACGACCAGATCACAGGTGAGCACGATCTCCGTGCCGCCCGCGAGGGCCGGTCCGTCGACCGCCGCGATGACCGGCTTGGTGCGCTCGCGCTGCACGAACCCGGCGAACCCGCCCCGAGCCGTGGCCAGCGCACCGGCGTTGCCGGAGTTGATCTCCTTGAGATCGGCGCCCGCACAGAACACCGGCGGAACCCCGGTGATGATCCCCACCCACACCGAGTCGTCCGCCTCGAGCTGGTCGATGGCCTCCTCGATGCCCTGGGCAACGGCGCCGTTGACGGCGTTGCGGGCTTCCGGACGGTTGATCTGGATGACCGCGAACGGCCCACGAACCTCGTAGTCGACAGACATGGCGGGCACGTTAGCCACGTCGCGGTACCCTCCAAGAAGCGACGGACGACCGCGGGCGATGTGAGCGCATGCAAGAACAAGCTGGGCACCTGCAGTGCCCCTTCTGCGAGGCCTACGAGGTGGAGCGCCTCTACCTGGCCTCGCTGCGGCTCGACTCGTGCGCCTGCCTGTCCTGCGGCGCCCGGTGGGATGAAGATCCGACCACGGGGGAGTACCGAGGCCGTTCGTTCGAGCTCGGTGGGCTGCGGCCGCCTCCCTCGAGCTAGGGCTCGTCGGAGCTCGCCTCCGGCTCTGCGTCGGCTGACGGCTTCGGCTCCTCGGCCGGCATGTCCTCCAAGGACGGCATGCCTTCCAAGATCGGCTGCTCCGGGCGCTCCTCGCTCGTTGCGGGGCTCGGGCTGGCGTCGGTCGGGATCGGTTGCGGCTCGCTGGCCGGTTCGGCCGCGGGCATCGGTTCCTCGGTGGCCGCCTCGGTGGCGTGCGTCGGCTCCTCGGTGGGCGCCTCGGTGGCCTGCGTCGGCTCGTCGGGCTTCGGCTCCGTCGGCTTCTTGGCCCTGTTGGCCTTCTCGCCCTTCTCGGCCTTGGGCTTCGGGGGCTGCTTCTTCGGGCGGCGACGCTCGAACTTCGGGCGCGGGGCGCTCCGGTCGGGCGTGATCTCGAAGATGTGCGCGATCTTGGGGATGCGGGTGGCCAGCCGGGCGATGGTGGCCTTCACGTCGGCGTGGAGGTCGCCCTTGGGCAGCGAGGTGGGGATCACCTTGTCGCGCACCGGTGCGAAGGCCAGCGCGTCCAGGACGGCCACCCAGCGCTCGGCCGGGGCGTCCTCCGTGAGGGCGGCGCCGGCTCCCTCGGTGAGCTTGGTGGCGAGCTCGGGCGGCAGGGGAGCGCCGGCCTTGGGCGGCCGCGAGCTCAGGCGCAGCGCCCGCACGATGCGGCCCACCTCGACGGTGGCGGTGAGCTCCGCGAGCCAGGCCTGGTGCTCGGCGTCCGCCCGGGTGGCGAGCCCCTCGCGGAGGACCTGGGCCAGGGCCCGGCTCTCTTCATCCTTGGCCGCGGCGTCGGCGGTGGACACGACCGAGCGCAGGTCGCGCAGGTCGAGCACGTCGAGGTCCTTCTGGGCGGCTTCGGCACGATCGCGCCACTCGGCGGTGCGCACCTTCGACACCAGCTTCTCCGCCAGCTCGAGCAGCGGACCCGCGGAGATGGCCGACTCGCCGGCGGCGGCCCGCTCCGCGTTCTGCTTCTCGATCGCCTGCCGCACGGCGGGGAGCCCTCCGAGCACCACCTGCTCGGCGACCGGGCGCTGCTCCTCAGGGAGCGACTCCAGGAGGGCGTTGCGATGGGACTTGCCCGGCCGCAGGCGCTTGGCCTTGGGCCGCTCGACGACGGGCACCGGCGGCGGCTCGGGTCGGGTGCGGCGGGGCGGCCGGTCCTTGCCCTCGGCGCGCTCGGGGCGGTCTCCGCGCTCGGCACCCTCGCGGCGCTTGTCCCCGTCGCGACGGGGACCCTCCCGACGAGGACCGTCGCGGCGCGGGCCGCCCTCGCGGCGGCCACCGTCGCGGCGTGGGCCACGGTCGTCTCGGGTGCGCTCGGCGAGCGTGGTGGTGACGAGCGGCTCGTCCTTCGGCGCACCGAGCAGCTCCAGCCGCTCCGGCTCCTGGCGGGCGCCCTTCGAGGGGACCACACCGGTGATCTCGATCCCGTCCACGAAGAACTCGGCGTCGACGCGCAGCACGTCGCCCACCTTCGCCGGACCGGTGACGAGGGTGGCGGCGATCGTGCCCCGAGGCTCCTTGGCGCCGGCCGCCCGCCACGTCCACGTGCCGTCCTCGCGCGAGCTGGTCAGCTCGATGTCGATCCTGCGGGGCATGGGGACGTGGCTCCGGGGTGCAAAGGCCAGGGGGCGGGGCGGGCGCACCACCGTACTTCGTCTAGCGGCGGGCCCAGCCGTCCGGGCGTCCTGCCAGGTCGGACACGCCTGGGGGCAAGGAGCCCCCGGCGATGTCGGCCAAGGTGGTCGCTTCGAGCACTTCGCGCAACGCCACCCGGGTGGCGATCCACACCCGTCGCAGCTCCTGGGCGGCTCCGGCGTACTCGACCTCCTCCGGTGGCGTGCCGTGCACGTCGGCCAGGGGGCCTTCGACGGCCCGGATGATGTCTGCCACCGAGATCTCGGCGGCGGGCCGGGCCAGCCAGTAGCCGCCATCGGACCCGCGCTGGCTGCCGACGACGCCCGACCGGCGCAGCTCGGCCAGGATGCTCTCGAGGAAGCGCACCGGTATGGCCTGGGCCTTGGCCACCGCGTCGCCCTTCATCGGCGCCCGGCTCCCGTGGACCTCGGCGTGGGCGGCCAGCTCCGCCGCGGCTCGCACCGCGTAGTCGACCTTCGCCGTGATGCGCATCGGTGCCGGCCGTCAGACCGCGCAGACCGCGGCCAGGCTGGCCACCGCGGTGGTGCGCCGGTGCTCACGGAGCAGGTGGAGATCTCTCCCGCTGGTGAGGTAGCAGAACGACAGCCCGGTGGCCGGGTCGGCCCAGGCGACCTGGCCGGCGGCCCCGTTGTGACCGAAGGCGAGCGGCGAGACGGTGCGGCCCATGCCGCGCAGGTTGGACTTGCCGTCGTCGCCGGCCACGATCAGCCCACGGGTGCGGTTCGCCTGGTGCCTCAGCCACGGATCAGGGAACGTGTTGCGGACCACGGCGGTGGCGTCGGCGAGCACCGCGGGGTCCCAGAGGCCCTTCGGGTCGTGGAGGAGCGCCTGGTAGAAGGTGGCGACGTCGGCGGCGTTGGAGATCCCACCGCCGCCCGGCAACCCGATGGCGCGAGCGGCGGGGACGTTGAGGCCCATCAGCGCCTCGTCGGTGACCTCGCCGACGTCGATCGAGCGGACGCCGAGCGCCGCTTCGAGCTCGTCGGGCGTGGCGGGTTCGCCCACCAGGACGAGGTCGGCGATGTCCTGCTGCTCGTCGAGCGAGGGCCCGAGGGTGAAGGCGGCGAGGCCGAGCGGTTCGATGACACGGGAGCGCAGGGCCTCGGTGTGGTCGAGGCCGGTGACGGCATGGACCAGCTCGGCAAGCACCCAGTGGGCGGAGGTGGGGTGGTACTCGTACTGCGAGCCGACGTCCCAGTTGAGGCGCCAGTCGGCGAACGCGGCCCGGCGACCCTCATGGGTCTCCCAACGGCCGGGGCCGAGTGGCGCCCGCGGAAACCCGGCGGTGTGCTGGAGGACGTGGTCCAGGGTGATGGCGTCCTTGCCGTGGCTGCCGAACTCGGGGATGACGTCGTGCACTGGCTGCTCGGGGGTGAGCACACCTTCGCCGAGCAGCTGCCACACGACCGAGGCGACGAACGGCTTGGTGGCGGAGAAGATGGTGAACCGGGTGTCGACGGTGGCGTCGCCGAAGGCCTCGTGCACCAGCACCTCGCCGTCGAGGGCCAAGGCCACTTGGCAGGCCGGGAGCAGGCCATCATCGACGTCGCGACGGGCTCGGGCCAGCAGGGCATCGACACCGCTTCGGTCGAGGGTCGTCATCGGCGAGACGCTAGTGGGGGAATGACCAGCGCTCCCGGCCCGCTGCCATAGGTTGTACCCATGGTCGTGAGCGAGCTGACGGTGGAGCCGCCCCTGCCTCGAGGTGCGCGCATCGAGCTGCCCGGACGCGGCACGACGTTCGTCCGCATCGTCGACGGGCCGCCGGGTGCTCCCACGGTGCTGCTGCTCCACGGCTGGATCGCGAGCGGGGGGCTGAACTGGTTCACCGCCTTCGCTCCGCTGTCACAGCGGTACACGGTGATCGCGCCCGACATGCGAGGCCACGGTCGTGGGATCCGCTCGCGGCGACGCTTCCGGTTGGCCGACTGCGCCGACGACATGGCCGCGCTGCTCGACCACCTCGACGCGGGTCCCGCCATCGTGGTCGGGTACTCGATGGGTGGTCCGATCGCCCAGCTCATGTGGCGCCGGCACCCGGAGCTGGTGGCTGGCCTCGTCCTGTGCGCCACGTCGTACCGGTTCGTCACCGGCGCGCGCGAGCGGTTCATCTTCAGCTCGATGATGGCCACCGCCGTGGGAACCACCCGAGCCGGCCACCTGCTGAGCCGGGCGCCGATCCAGTCGCTGCGGCGCTGGGGGCCGCAGACCACAGCGGTGCGGCCCACCAACCTGCGGGCCTGGGCCGCGGGCGAGATGCGACGGCACGACGCGGTGAAGATCATGGAGGCCGGGCAGGCCATCGGGAGCTACAACGCCCACCGGTGGATCGGTGAGGTCGACGTGCCCACGACGGTCGTCGTCACGGAGCGTGACCGCGCCATCGACCCGCGGGAGCAGCTCAAGCTCGCCGCCGCCATCCCGGGCGCGATCGTGCAGCCGCTCGACGACGGTCACGTGGCGTGCGCGAAGCGCGAGTTCGGGCCCGCCCTCGTGCGCGCCGTCGACAGCGTCCAGGCTCGCGTCGTCCGGGCGCCGTCCCAGCGCGCCATCTAGCGCGGCCCTGCCAGTGGGACCGCTCGCGGGCGTCCGCGTCGTCGAGGTCGCCGGGATCGGCCCTGGTCCCTTCTGCGCCATGCTGCTGGCCGACCTCGGCGCCGAGGTGGTGCGGGTGGACCGCGCATCGGCCGCCGGGAGTGACCCGTCGTCCGTCCGCTTCGACGTGCTCAACCGGGGGCGCCGCTCGATCGCGGTCGACCTCAAGGCGGACGCCGGGGCCGAGGTCGTGCTGCGCCTCGTCGAGCAGGCCGACGCCTTGCTCGAGGGCTTCCGTCCCGGCGTGGCCGAGCGGCTCGGGATCGGCCCGGCCCCCTGCCTCGCCCGCAACCGGCGGCTCGTCTACGGGCGCATGACCGGCTGGGGCCAAGAGGGCCCGCTCGCCGCCACCGCCGGCCACGACATCACCTACGCCGCCGTCGCGGGCGCGCTGGCGCACATCGGGCGAGCCGGCCAGCTGCCCACCCCGCCCCTCAACCTGGTGGCCGACTTCGGCGGTGGCGGGATGCTCCTCGCGCTGGGTCTGGTGGCGGGCCTGCTGCACGCGGATCGCACGGGGGAGGGGCAGGTCGTGGACGCTGCCATGGTCGACGGGACTGCGCTCCTCATGGCGCCGTTCTTCGGGGCCAGCGCCATCGGGTTCTGGTCCGACGAGCGGGGGACCAACCTGCTCGACTCGGGCGCGCCCTTCTACGACGTCTACGAGTGCGGTGACGGTGCCGAGATCGCGGTCGGGGCCATCGAGCCACAGTTCTTCGCCGCCCTGCTCGAGGTGCTCGACCTGGCGCCCGCCGCCTTGCCCGAGCAGAACGACCAGGCGCGGTGGCCGGAGCTCCGCGCCGCGCTCGCGTGGGCGTTCGCGGGCCGGCCCCGCGAGGAGTGGCTCGCCAGGGCCGAGGGCCGTGACGCGTGCCTGGCGCCCGTCCTCACCATGCGCCAGGCCGCCGACCACCCACACCTGCAGGCCCGCGCCACGATCGTGGAGCGGGATGGCGTACCCCAGCCCGCGCCGGCGCCTCGGTTCTCCGCGACCCCCACGCGGCTCGACCGTCCGCCCGCCGCCCCCGGCCAGCACACCGATGAGGTCCTCGAGGCTTGGGGCTTCGCGGCCGACGAGGTGCAGGCCCTGCGCTCGGCGGGGACGGTGGCGTAGGGGCTAGTACGGCTCGCAGAGCTTGCAGGGGGCGAGGCCGTCGTCCGGCGTCACCGGCTTGAGATCCTTCTTCCCGGCCACCACCACGCACCCGGGTAGGTGGGCCATGGTGCCGCGAGCCGTGGCCACCAGCGTGACGTCGCCCGCGGAGGTCGGCGTCACCGCGCCCTCGCGCCCTCGGGCCACCTCGTCCTGGAGGCGCTGGAGTGCCTCCACCATGGCCACCGACTGGACGCGGTGCTCCTTGACCAGCTGCGTCAGCCAGTGCGTGAAGTAGAAGAACGACCCGAGGAACACGAGCCCGAGCCCGAGGAGCCCGCCGGAGATGAGGTAGGGCACCTGCTCGAAGAGGAACGGGGTCCGGGCGGCCCCCCAGTAGCCGAGCAACACCACCACGATGCCCAGCGGGGCGAGGATCCCGCCCACGACCATCAGCGTGCGCTCACCGAGGGCCAGCTTCGCCCCGCCGACCCGGAGCGTGGCGCACACCGTCCATGAACCGCCGCTGCCGGTCGGCGTCCTCGTGCTCGAACGAGACGAGCTCGGCGGGCGCGGAGGACGCCGCGTCAGCGGCGGTCGACACACCGTTGGTGCTGGTCGCCTCCGCCGCCAGCGGGGTGGTGCGCTTGGGGGATGTGGTGCTCACGTCGAGGCTCCTGGCGGCGGTTTGTCGAGCCCGGTCGGACAGGACGTGCTGACCTCGGCGAGCACGTTGTCGGCCAAGCGGCTGGAACCCAACCCGAAGAACGGAGAGGCGAGGAGCGCGAGGGCCACGAGGAGCGCCGGCAGGGCCCCACCGAGGGCCACCGAGGTCTCCTCGGTGGGGATGTCCGTGCTGGTCCCACCCCCGGGCGCCGGAGGGATCGCGGGGCTCGGCGTGCTGAACCCGGGGTCGCCGAGCGGCGTGCCGGGCACCGTCGCACCCGGGTCGATCGTGCCCGGATCGAACGGAGGGATCGGGATGTCCGGGAACGGCGGCGTGGCCAGGGACGTGACCGAGGCGGGGGCCAGCCCGATCTCAGTGAAGTGGTTCTCGGTGAAGAACGTGATCGGGTTCGAGAGCGGGCCGAGGTTCGGCCTGAGCTCCTCGGGGATCGCGGCGAGGAGGTCGCCGAGCTCCTCCTGGTCGCGGCCGAAGTAGTCGAACCCGACGACCACGCCGGCGGAGGTAAGCGACGCGGCGCCGGTCGTGGACGGGATCGTCTCGGACTCGACGACGCTCACGTGGACCCCGGCCATGGCCAGCAGCTCGTCGAGCTGGGGCTGCGACTGCCCGAGCACCTCGTTCAACGCCGCCTGGATGGGGGAGAGCGCCTCGCCGGCGGGCGGCACGATCGGCGTGAGCACCCCGCCAAGGGGAGCACCCGGGCCCACGACGGGCGGCGCCTCCTGCAGCACGAGTCCCTCTTCCGTCAGGGAGGCGTCGAGACCGAGGAACTTCACCCCGTTGGCGACGGTGCCTCCGGACGCGGATCCGGCGTTGCCGTCATGGACGGCGACCAGGTCGGTGATGACCGACTCGATGGTGAGGACCCCGCCGAGCAGCGCGATGTCGTTGGCGACAACGCGCGTTCGACTGACCGCCTTGCCGCCCTCGACAACAGAGCGGGCCGCCGTGCGGATGCTCCCGACGTTCAGCACCGGCGGCGCTACCGTCGCGGGGTAGGTGGCCAGCACGTCCACGCCCAGCTGGCCTGTGGTGACGCGCTGGGCGGTGCCACCCGGCTGTTCGCCGCCCGCCTCGGTGGGCCCGGTCGGGAAGAACGCCTCCTCCTTGATCGGGTACGGAGGCGTGTCGCTGCCCCCGCCAGCCTGCTCGACGAGCGATGGCAGGTTCACGAGCACACCGCCCGGATAGGCCAGCGAGGCCACGCCGTAGCCCGTGGGACCGGCGGTGAAGCGGGTGAGGGCCTCGGGCATCCCGAGGTCGAGCACCGGGGTGCCGCCGGGCAGCATGCCCTCGATCTCGTAGCGGACACGCATCCCCTGGCCCCGCGCTTCGAGGGTGTAGGAGCCGAACAGCTCGTCGCCGGTGGGACCCGCAGGAACCTCCTGGGCGCGCGCATCCGGGCCCACCGCCAGCCCCAGGAGCGCGGCCGCTCCCATCAGAAGGGCGAGAGATCGGCGGTGATCAGGCAACTGCATCGAGCACCTCTCGGGGGGCGGCGCGCACGGCTGGCTCCTCGGTCGAGCGTTTGGGCGCCCGTCGCCGGTTCAGCGATGAGTACAGCAGACCCGCCATCCCGTTGGGCTGCTTGCCCAGGGCGACGGCCGTGACGGCGATGGCGGCGAACACAAGACCGGAGAACTCGGGTGCCTCAGACTGCACCAAGGGCAGCGCCGCAAAGAGGACTCCGCCCAGGAGCGCTCCGGTGATCGTGGTGATGCCACCTACAAAGGCGAACAGGAAGAGCAGCACGTTGAAGAGTGGCTCGAACTGGAGCTGACTGGCGCTGAAGCCGAGCCCGCCGTAGAGCGCTCCGGCGAGGCCGGCGATGGCGGATGACAGCGCGAACACCGCCAGCTTGGTGCGGCGCACGTCGAGGCCGAGGGTGGCACACGCAGCCGGGCTGTCGCGCATGGCGGCCAAGCGCCGCCCGAAGGGGCCGCGGCGCAGCGCGAGCACCGCGACGGCCACGAGCGCGAAGACGATGGCGCACAGCACCGCGAAGGCTTCGTTCCCGGCGAAGGACACACCGAAGATCTCGAGGCGGCCGACGGTGACCGGCCCAGCCCCGTAGGTCCGGGGGTCTTGGAAGATCACGTCGCGCGACACCTGGGCCAGCGCGAAGGTGACGAGCGCCAAGTAGAGGCCCTGGAGCTTCAGGGCCGGAAGGGCGGTGACGATCCCGAGCGGGACCGCAATGGCGCCCGCCGCCGCCATTCCGGCGAGGCTGTCGCCGCCGGCGACCTTGCCCATGGCCAAGGCGCCGAGGCCGAAGAACACGTACTGGGCGAGCGAGATCTGGCCCGAGTAGCCGGTGAGCAGCACCAGGGAGAGCAGCAGGACGCCGTAGACGAGCGCCAGGCTGAGATCGCCGAGGTTGTCGCCGGCCACGGCAGCGAGAAGGGCGATGGCGGGGATGAACAGAGCGGATCGCACAAGGCTCGTCGGCAGGCTCGGCACAGCCGGGGTGTCGCGGCTCACCAGCCGGCCGACAGACAGCTTGGCCTCCGGGAGGAAGATCAGCACGAGGAAGAGGAAGATGCCTGGGATGCCCACCTGGAGGTGGGACCAGATCGAGGAGTCGGGAAAGCCGATCTTGGCGTAGTCCGCCACCAGCCCGAGCACGATCGCGCCTGCGAAGGTGAGAGGCAGGCTCCGGAGGCGGCCGAAGACGGCGGCGCCGTACGCAGCCAGCACGAAGAACGTGAGGTTGACCGCGTCAAGGCGCCCAGCCGTCGGCGCGTACAGCACCCCCGCGACGGCGGCCAGCACCGAACCGAGGACCCAGCTGGTGCGCGCGATCGCGATCGGCGGGGCGCCGGTGAGGGCCGCGAGCTCAGCGTTGTCGACGACCGCCCGCATCGCGACGCCGGTGCGGGTCACGCGGAGGAGGTAGCGCAGGCCGATCGCCACTCCGACCGCGACGAGGAAGAAGGCAACCTCGTCCCAGTCGAGCTTTGCGCCGAAGATCGTCAGCGTCCGGTCGCCGAACAGGTTGGTGGGGATCCGGTCCTGTCCGCTCGACTGGTAGGTGTACTGAGCCACGCCGATGAGCAAGATCGTGATCGCGATCGTGACCGTGAGGGTCGTCCCCGGCGGCGCCCCCCGGAAGCTGCGCAGGATGCGCTCGAGCACGAGGCCCAGGACAGGTGCGAGCACGCCGAGGACCAGCACCAGCGCGAGCGGCACCGGGACGCCGACCTCGCGGTTGAGCTGGTAGTAGACGAACGCCGCGATCATGCCGACGCCGCCGTGGGCGAAGTTGAAGACGCCGGTGGTGGTGTACGTGAGGACGAGCCCGGACGCGGCGATGGCGAAGACGCAGCCGCTGCTCAGCCCGATCAGGGTGAACTGCAGGAACACGCTCGGTGAGCCGGCACCCTGGTACGCGCGCACCACGAGCCACAGCGAAGCCAGCGACCCCACGACGATCGCGATGGCGAGGTTGCGATCGTCGCGGACGCGCGCAACCAGCGAGCTCAGCACGCGAAGCCCTTGGCGGGGTGCTGCTTGACCCACTTGCCGCCCTTGATCTCGATGACCTGGAAGCAGACGCTTCCCTTCTTCTGGGCCGGGTTGATCGGTGCAACGATCCCGCCACCCGTGAACTTCGTGACGGTCTTCATGTGGGCCACGATCTTGGCCTGCGTCGGGTCGGGTCCGATCGCCTGCAGGGCCTCCACGAACATGCTCGCAGCCACCCAGGAGAGCACCGCGAAGAAGTCGGCGTCGGCCCCGCCGGCGGTCCGCTTGTACCAGGTGTCGAAGTCGGCCATGCCGGGCACGCTCGCCTTCTCCTCGGGGATGGCGAAGATCAGGCCGATCTCCGTGCCTTCGGCGGCCGGCCCGGCGAGCTGGATGAGCTTCTGCCCGTACGCCTGGGCACCGTAGAACGGCACCTTGGGGAAGTAGTCGACGGAATCGAAGGCCTTGGCGAGGTTGGCGATCGCACCGATCTCGGCGATCGTGATCACCAGCTCGATCTTCTTCTCCTTGATGTCCGTCGCCTCGGAGCGGAAGTTGGTGGCGTTGATGGCCACCGCGTACTTCTCGACGATCGGGATCCCGGCCTGCTCGAAGTCCGCTTCGTACCTCGGGACCTGGCTCGCGGCCACCGCGGCGTCCTGGTAGAAGATCGCCGCGCTCTTCACTCCTTGGGTCGACTTGAAGTAGTTGAGGATCCGGAAGATCCCGTTCGACGTCGCGGTGGGGTCGATCGGGTTGGGGGAGAAGTTCATCTTCGCCCTGACCCGTGGCGGGGTTGTAGCGAGCGAGATGTCGGCGATGGGCTTCGCATCGATCACCGGCGCGCCGCCGTCGTCGACGACGCTCGTGTTGCCCACGAACGCGATCACCTGGTTGGCGAGCTTCTCGGTCTCATTGCGGTTGGTCGCCGTCTGGAAGCGATCATCGGCCGTCACGAGGGTGAGCTTGCGGCCGCACACCCCGCCGGCGTTGTTGACCATGTTGAAGTAGGCCTTGACCCCGTTCACGCCCGTCTGGCCGAAGCCGGGGACGAGGCCGGTGATCTGGCTGACGTTGCCGACCTTGATCTCGGTGGGCGTGACGCCCGTGCCGGTCGCCTTGCCCGGGGCGCACGCGGCCGCCCCGCCCGTCGTGCCGCCTGTGGTGCCACCGGTCGTCGTGCCGCCGGTGGCGCCTCCGGTGGTCCCGCCCGTGGTGTCGCCGCCCGTCGTGGCGCCGTCGGTCGCCGCCCCATCGGTCGTCGCGGTGCCATCGCTCCCGTCGGTGGCCGGCGCGCCGTCGGTGACCCCGCCGGTGCCCTGGCCGAACCCGTTCGTGGCCAGCGCGCGCTCCTCGTCGCTGAGCCGGGCCCCGCAGGCGGCGGTGGCCGTCAGGACCGCCAGGACGATGAAAGCGGACACGGACCTGCGGAGCTGCATGCGACGACGACCTTCCCCCGGGGGTGCCAGGTGCCTCCCCACCCCTGCTTCGGCACCCCGTCGGGTGCTTCCTGCCTGGGAGGATCCAACATCTGACGATGTGTTAGAACCTGCTAGAACACGTTCTACTTCGCGGCAGGGGGCCCCGTCGATGTACCTCGCCTACACGGCTGAGCAGGAGGCACTGCGGCAGGAGCTGCGGGGCTACTTCGCAGACCTCATGACTCCCGAGGTCGAGGCCGAGTGCGCCGAGGGCAACACCGGCGGGCCCGCCTGCCTGGCCGCGGTCCGCAAGATGGGCGCCGACGGCTGGCTCGGCATCGGCTGGCCCAAGGAGTACGGCGGCCAGGGGCGCTCCGAGGTCGAGCAGTTCATCTTCGGCAACGAGGCCTGGCGGGCCGGGGCACCCATCCCGTTCCTCACCATCAACACCGTCGGCCGCACCATCATGGACTTCGGCTCGGAGGCGCAGAAGCAGTTCTTCCTCCCCAAGATCCTGGCAGGGGAGCTGCACTTCTCCATCGGCTACACCGAGCCCAACGCCGGCACCGACCTCGCCTCGCTCACCACCAAGGCCGTCAAGGACGGCGACGAGTGGGTGATCAACGGCCAGAAGATCTACACGTCGCTGGCCAGCTACGCCGACTACATCTGGCTGGCGGCCCGCACCGATCCTGACGTGTCCAAGCACGCCGGCATCACGATCTTCCTCGTGCCTACCTCCGACCCCGGCTTCTCCTACTCGAAGATCTCCACGATGGTGAACGCCAGCACGTACAACACCTTCTACGACAACGTGCGGGTGGGCGACGACGCCATCGTCGCCGATGTCAACAAGGGCTGGCACCTGATCACGAACCAGCTCAACTACGAGCGGGTGTCGCTCGGCCCCCCAGGCACCGTGGAGCGCGTCTACGACGAGGTGCGGCATTGGACCCAGGACACAAAGCTGCCTGACGGCCGCCGCGTGATCGACCAGGAATGGGTGCAGCTCAACCTGGCCAGGGTGCACGCCAAGCTCGAGTTCGTGAAGCTCATCAACTGGAAGGTGGCCTCCGCGACCGGAGGCGCGAGCCCGGCAGACGCCAGCGCCACAAAGGTGTTCGCCACCGAGTTCTACACGGAGGCCTACCGCCTGCTGATGGAGATCCTCGGCCCCAACGCCTACCTGAGCCGCGGGTCGGGCGCCGCCGTGCTCGCCGGCCGCCTCGAGCGAGCCTTCCAGGGCTGCCTCATCCTCACCTTCGGGGGCGGCGTCAACGAGGTGCAGCGCGACCTGATCGCCCTCTTCGGCCTGGGCCTGCCCCGGGTGCCGCGGCACTAGGAGCACGAGCGAGCCTTCATGGACTTCACCCTCAGCGACGAGCAGCAGGCGATCTCCGACCTGGTGTACCGCATCCTCTCGGAGCAGCTGCCGCCGGAGCGCATCCGTGAGCTGGAGCAGACCGACTCCTGGTTCGCGGACACCGTCTGGGCCGAGCTCGGCAAGGCCGACCTCCTCGGCATCGCCCTGCCGGAAGCCGATGGAGGCGGGGGCTACGGGATCCTCGAAGCGTGCCTCATCGCGGAGCAGGTTGGTCGCACGGTGGCGCCGGTGCCGTACCTCAGCAGCATCGTCGCGTCGGCTCTGCCCCTGGCCCAGTTCGGCAGCGAGGCGCAGCGCAAGCAGCTCCTGCCCGACGTGATCGCCGGCGCCGCCACGCTCACCCTGGCCCTCTACGAACCCAACGACGTCTCGGTGCCGGTGGTGCCCACCACGCAGGCCACCGCCGACGGTGACGGCTGGCGCCTCGACGGCGAGAAGTCGCTCGTGGTGGGCGCCGATCGGGCCACCGCCATCCTGGTGCCGGCCCGCACGGGTGAGGCGACCTCCGCGGTGTTCCTGGTGGCGCCCACCGCTGATGGCGTGTCGCTCGAGCGCGAGACCGCCGTCACCGGCGAGCCCCAGTGGAGCGTGCACCTGGACGGGGTGATCGTCGACGGCGACGCCCTCGTCGGTGGCGCCCAGCAGGGCGCCGAGATCGTCGCGTGGGCCAGCGACCGCCTCGCCGCCGCCATCTGCGCCACCCAGACCGGGGTGTGCGAGGAGGCGCTCGCCATCACCGCCAAGTACGTCTCCGAGCGCGAGCAGTTCGGCGCCAAGCTCGGCACGTTCCAAGCGGTCGGCCAGCGGGTCGCCGACGCCTACATCGACACCGAGGCCATCCGCCTCACGGCGCTGCAGGCCATCTGGCGCCTGTCGGAGGGCCTCGACGCCCACGACGAGCTGATGACCGCCAAGTTCTGGGCCGCCGACGGCGCGCAGCGGGTCGTCCACGCCGCCCAGCACCTCCACGGGGGGATCGGCATGGACCTCGACTACCCGATCCACCGCTACTTCCGCTGGGCCAAGGTCCTCGAGCTCACCCTCGGGGGCGCCAGCCCGTCGCTCCTGCGTCTCGGCGCCAGCCTCGCGGCGCAACCAGTCGGGGGCGCCTGAGTACGCTCCAGCACCGCCGTCGCACCAACCACACCCACGCTCACCATCGCACCACGATCCGCAACACCGCACATCTCACCAGGGGGAAACCACGTGAAGCCCACTCGAGCCAGCGCCGCGCTGCTCACGCTCCTGCTCGTCGCCTCGGCGGCCTGTTCGCGAGACGACGACCCGGATCTTTCCACGGGGGACACGACCACCACCACCGAGGGATCGGGCGCCGGCGCCGCCGCCCTCGACGCCGGGGGCTTCGGCGACCTCGAGGCGGTCTGCCAGGAGGGCGACGCCAGCGGCGCCACCGCGCCCGGGGTCACCGACGAGACCATCACGGTCGGGACGATGACCGACAAGGGCAGCGTCGTCCCCGGCCTCAACGAAGAGATGTACGACACCGCGGTCGCGTTCACCGAGTGGTGCAACGAGCACGGCGGCATCCTCGGGCGCGAGCTCGTCCTCTCCGACGTCGACGCCAAGCTGTTCGAGTACGAGCCGGCCGTCACGGACGCCTGTGGGCGCGACTTCGCGCTGGTGGGCGGCGGAGCCGTGTTCGACGAGGACCCCAACGACGTCCGCATCGGGTGCGAGCTGCCGAACATCGCCGGCTACGTGGTGTCGGCCCGTGGTCGCACCGCTGACCTGCAGGTCCAGCCGATCCCGAACACGATCTACAACATCGCCATGGGCCGATACCAGGCGGCCGCCCGTGACTTCGCCGACGGCGGCGACCGCTACGGGATCATGGCGTCCGCCATCCCGTCAGTGCTCCTGGTGAAGCAGCAATCGACCGAGGTCGCCGAGGAGCAGGGCTTCGAGCTCGTCTACGAGTTCGACTACCAGTCGCAGGGCGAGACCGGCTGGCCGAACTTCGTCAAGGAGATGCAGGACAAGGACGTCAAGATCCTCGAGTTCATCGGGCAGCCGCAGAACCTGATCGAGCTGACCGACGAGATGGACATCGCCGGGTGGCACCCCGACGTGATCCTGCTCAGCGGCAACTTCTACGACAGCCTCTACGCGGAGGGCGCCAGCCCGGAGAGCAACCTGTTCATCCAGTCGGTGTTCCACCCGTTGGAGATGGCGGACGACAACAAGGCCACCCAGGACTACCTGGACCTCATGGACCAGTACAACCCCGACGGCAAGGTGGCCCTCCTGGGCCAACAGGGCCTCTCGTCGTGGCTCCTGTTCGCCAAGGCGGCCGCCGCGTGCGAGTCCGACCTCACTGCGGAGTGCCTCCTCAGCGAGGCCGCCGCACAGGAGGACTGGACCGGAGGCGGCCTGCACGCTCGCCAGACGCCCGGCAACGACACCCCCAGCCCGTGCTTCCTCCTGCTGGGTCTCGACGACACCGGCTTCGTCTACAACGAAGAGGCCACCGCACCCACCGAGGGCATCTTCAACTGCGACGAGGAGAACGTCTTCGAGATGACCGGCGACTACAGCGACTACGGCGCTCCGCCGCCGGAGGGCTGAGCGCCGGAGCCTCCTGGCGCCATGGAAGACCTCCTCAGCAACACCGTCCTCGGGCTGGCCACCGCGGCCGTGTTCGCCCTCGCGGCGAGCGGCCTGGTGCTCACCTACACGACGACGGGCATCTTCAACTTCGCCCACGGCGCCATCGGCATGCTGGGCGCGTTCACGTACTGGCAGCTCAGCGTCGACTGGGGTTGGCCGGTGCCCCTCGCGCTCGGCGCGGTGCTGCTGGTCGCCGCGCCCGGCCTCGGGATGCTGATCGAGCGCGGGATCATGCGCGGGCTCACCGACGCGCCCGAGACCATCCGCATCGTGGTGACGGTCAGCCTGCTGGTGGCCCTGCTCGGCCTGGGGACGTGGATCTGGCCCGCCCAGGAGGTGTACCGCGTTCCACTGCTGTTCCCGGGCAACCGGGCCACGCTCTTCGACGTCAACATCACCTGGCACAGCCTCGCCGCCTTCTTCGTGGCGATCGGCGTCGCCATCGGGCTCCGCCTGCTGCTGTACCGCACCCGCGTGGGGCTCGACATGCGGGCCACCGTCGACAGCCGGCCGTTGGCGATGCTCCACGGGGCCCGTCCTCACCGGTCAGCCGCGATCGCGTGGGCCATCGGGTGCTCGCTGGCGGCGCTGGCGGGCATCCTCATCGGTCCGATGCGCGGCCAGCTGTCGCACACCAACCTGACGCTGCTCATCGTCAGCGCCTACGCCGCCGCGATGATCGGGCGGCTCCGCAGCCTGCCGATGACCTTCGCCGGTGCTGTGTTCCTCGGCCTGGCCGACTCGTACGCGATCGGCTATCTGCCGAGCGGCAACGCCTACCTCACGACGTTCCGCTTCGTGATCCCGGTGGTGGTGCTGTTCATCGTGCTGCTGGTTCTGCCCAACCCCCAGCTGCGCACCCGGACGACCACCACGTCGCGGGAAGAGATCCCCATGCCGTCCTGGCGCAACGCCCTCCTCACCGCGGGAGCCGTGGTGGCCGCCGGCCTGGTCCTCGCCGCGATGCTGGGCGATGCCGACGCGCTGCGCGTGTCGCGCGTGTTCGGGATCGCGCTGATCGCGCTGTCGCTGGTGCCCCTCACCGGGTTCGGGGGACAGGTGTCCTTGTGCCAGATGAGCTTCGCCGCCATCGGCGCGCTCGTGATGGCCCATCACGGCCAGGGGGGTGACCCGCTGGCCTTCGTGCTCGTGGCCGTCGTGTGCGCGGTGGTCGGCGCACTCGTCGCCCTGCCCGCGCTGCGCCTGTCCGGCTTGTACCTGGCGCTGGCCACTGCGGCGTTCGCGGTGTTCCTCGATCGTTGGGTGTTCCTGTTCCGGTCCTTCGACCTCGGCCCGTGGCGCATCAAGCTCTGGGAAGGTGGGGTGATCGCGGTCTCGCCGCTCGACATCCCCGGCATCGACACCACCGACCGCCAGACCCAGCTGGTCATGCTCTCGTGCGTCGCCGCGCTGGCCTACCTCCTCGTGGTGGCGGTCCGCCGCAGCGGGTTCGGCCAGCGCCTGCTGGCCATGAAGGACAGCCCCGCCGCCTGCGCCACCCTCGGCCTCGACATCACCCGCCTCAAGCTGGCCGTCTTCGCACTGTCCGCGGCGATGGCCGGCGTGGGTGGTGCGCTGTACGCGGGCACCCTCGGATCGGTGAGCCCGGAGCGCTTCAACCTGTTCGAGAGCATGCCGCTGCTCCTCCTCACCGTGGTCGGCGGGATCGGCACCGCCGCCGGACCCCTGTTCACCGGTGTGCTGCTCGGCGGCTTCCCGATCGCCATCGCCATCTGGCCGTTCCTCGAGAACCTGAACCGGGTGCTCCCCGGCACGATGGGCATCGCCCTCGGCCGCAACCCGAACGGCGCCGTCCACGACATCGCCACGAGCTACCGGATCCTCAAGGACGCGCCCGTCGCGCTCGGCGGCCTTCTCGCGAGCGTGGCCGTCATCACCGCGCTGGCGGTCACCGACACCATCACCGGGTGGGGCTTCACGTTCGCGCTCGTCGCGGCGCTCGTCGTGTGGCCGCAGGTCGCGGAGCGCATGGTGGGCTCCCGCCGGACCGACGAGGCGGCGGGCGTCTCCGTTCCGTTGGAGTGGGCCGGATTAGACCGTCCGCTCACGGCGGCCCAGCTCGCCGAGGTCGACCGCGCCCTCGGGCTCGATCGGGTGGAGACGCCCGCGTGAGCGCGCTCGAGGTTCGCGGGGTCACGGTGAGCTTCGGGGGCCGTCGCGCCCTCGACGACGTCTCCTTCGAGGCGGAGGCGGGCGCCATCACCGGCCTCATCGGTCCCAACGGCGCGGGGAAGACCACCCTCTTCAACGTGATCGGCGGCCTGCAGCCACCCTCCGCAGGCTCGGTGCGCCTCGGGGACACCGACATCACGAAGCTGCCTCCGTTCAAGCGAGCGCGGCAGGGCTTGGCTCGCACCTTCCAGCGCCTCGAGCCGTTCGGGCTGCTGACCGTCCGCGAGAACGTGCGCCTGGCCGCGGACATCGCCAAGCGACCGGACCCCGACACGATCGCGGACGGCCTGCTCGACCACCTCGGGATCGGCGAGCTCGCCGCGATTCGCGCCGACCGCCTGCCCACCGGTCAGGCACGCATGGTCGAGCTGGCCCGTGCCCTCGCCACCGATCCTTCGGTGCTGCTCCTCGACGAGCCGGCCAGCGGCCAGGACGAGCAGGAGACCCGGGCGTTCGGCACCGTGCTCCGCGAGGTCGCCGGGCAGGGCGTCGCGGTGGTGCTCGTCGAGCACGACATCCAGCTCGTGATGGAGGTGTGCGCGTGCATCCACGTGCTCGACCTCGGTCGCACGCTGGCCTCCGGCACGGCGTCGGAGCTCCGCAGCAACACCGCGGTGCTGGATGCGTACCTGGGACAGGTGCAGTGACCGCGCTGCTGTCGCTCCGAGGCGTCCGCGCCGCCTACGGCCCGCTCGAGGTGCTGCACGGCGTCGACCTCGACGTTCCCAGCGGGACCGTCGTGGCGGTGCTCGGGCCCAACGGCGCCGGGAAGTCGACCCTGCTCAACGTGGTGGCGGGCCTGCACCCGCCCACCGGCGGCTCGGTGACCCTCGCCGGTCGGCGCGTCGACGGCGCCTCGGCGGACGCCCTAGCCCGCGCCGGCCTGTGCCTGATCCCCGAGGGGCGCGGGATCTTCCCGAACCTCACGGTCCACGAGCACCTGCGCATGGTCACCCACTCGCGCCGCGACCTGGCGGAGGTCGAGGAGGAGACGTTCGCACGCTTCCCGCGCCTCGCCGATCGGCGCGACCAGGTGGCCGGCACGCTGTCGGGCGGCGAGCAGCAGATGCTGGCGCTGGCTCGCGGGCTGGCCACCCGCCCGGGGCTGCTGATGCTCGACGAGCTGTCGATGGGCCTGGCGCCGATGATCGTCGAGCAGCTCTACGAACAGGTGGCCGCGCTGGCGGCCACGGGGATCTCGATCGTCGTCGTGGAGCAGTTCGCCCGCACCGTCCTCGGCGTCGCCGACCTGGCCGCGGTGATGGTCCACGGCCGCGTCGGCCTGGCGGGTCCGCCCGCCGACATCGAAGCCCACCTCGGGGAGCTGTACCTCGGGACCACAGTGCCATGATCACAGACCGCTCGACCCACGGAGCCCCACCCATGTCAGGACAACCCGACCGCATCGAGCAGCTCAAGGCGGACATCGCCGACCTCAAGGTCACCGATCCGTCGGCGGCACGAGATCAGCTCGCCACGAGGCTAGGCGTCGCCGCGATGGCCGCCGGCGTGGTGCTCCCGATCGTGGCGTACTTCATGTCCCACGGCACCACCAACGATCTCGCCCAGCGCGACGCCATCGTCCTCGGCCTGCTGGGTGTAGCTCTCGCGATGGCGGGCGGCGCGCTCTTCCTCAAGGGCGCGCTGTCAGCGTTCCTCCGCTTCTGGCTGGTGCGTGATCTGCACGAGCGCCGCGCCCAGACCGACCGCCTCCTGGCGTCCCTCGGCGGAAGGGATCACGCGGCCGAGGGCGAACAACCCTGACATGGCCATGCTCGAGGTGCGCGGCGCGAACGTACGCTTCGGCGGCCACGCGGCGGTGCGCGACGTCGACCTCGACTGCGACGCCGGGCAGGTCACAGGGCTGATCGGCCCCAACGGCGCGGGCAAGACCACCATCTTCAACGTGGTCACCGGCTTGCAGGACACCGTGAGCGGGCGGGTGATCCTCGAAGGCAAGGACATCACGCACACAAGGGCCCATCTCCGTGCTCGGCAGGGCATCGCGCGCACGTTCCAGCGGCTCGAGGTCTTCGGGTCGCTGACCGCTCGCGAGAACCTGCTCACCGCGGCGGAGATCCGCCGCTCGTGGTCGCACGATCGCCAGATCGATCCGCGGACCGATGTGAACCAGATCCTCGATCGCGTCGGGATCCGGAAGGTGGCCGACGAGCGCGTCGACGCCATGCCCACCGGCCTGGCCCGACTGGTGGAGCTGGGGCGGGCCCTCGCCACGCGTCCGAAGGTGCTCCTCCTCGACGAGCCCGCGTCGGGCCTGGACGAGGGCGAGTCCGACGACTTCGCGAAGCTCTTGCTCGACCTGGCCGAGGAGGGCATGGCCATCCTGCTGGTCGAGCACGACGTCCAGCTGGTGATGCGGGTCTGCAAGCACATCCACGTGCTCGACTTCGGCGCCATCCTCGCGGTCGGGACGCCAGAGGAGATCCAGACGAACCAGACGGTGCTCGACGCCTACCTCGGCACCCCCGTGGAGGCGGAGTGACCGACACCGAGGAGCGCATCGCCCCCGTCCCGATGCTCGAGCTGATCGGGCTCCGCGCCGCCTACGGCCGCATCGAGGTGCTGCACGGCGTCGACCTGGTGATCCCGCGGGGGGCCGTCGTCGCGCTCCTGGGCCCGAACGGCGCCGGCAAGACCACCACCCTGAAGGTGGCCAGCGGGCAGCTGGCCGCCACCGCCGGCTGCGTCCACCTCGGCGGCCGGCACGTCAACGGCGCGTCGCCCGACGCCCTCGCCCGCATCGGCGTCTGCACGATCCCTGAGGGCCGCGGGATCTTCCCGAACCTGACCGTGCGCGAGAACCTGCGCATGGTCACCTTCGGCGGCGTCGACCAGAAGGACGTCGAAGAGCGCGCGTTCGGCCAGTTCCCGCGACTCGGCGAGCGGCGCAACCAGCTCGCCGGCACCATGTCCGGCGGCGAGCAGCAGATGCTCGCGATGGCGCGTGGCCTGGCCGTCGATCCGACCCTGCTGTTCCTCGACGAGCTGTCGATGGGTCTGGCCCCCCTGATCGTCGAGGAGCTCTACGAGATCGTCAGTGAGATCGCCAAGGGGGGTGTGTCGATCCTCGTGGTCGAGCAGTTCGCCCGCACCGTGCTCGGCGTGGCCGACTTCGCCGCCATCATGCTCCACGGCAAGATCACCTCGATCGGCCAGCCCGACGACATCGCACCGGAGCTCGAAGCCGCGTACATGGGCACCACCTGATCCGTCACCAGGCGACGGGCATCTCCTTGATGCCGTTGATGAAGTTCGAGCGCAAGCGCCGCACTGGCCCCGCCAGCTGCATGTCGGGGATGCGGGGGAGGAGCGCCTCGAACATCACCTTCATCTCGGCGCGCGCGAGGTTGGCCCCGAGGCAGAAGTGGGGACCGCCACCCCCGAAGGCGACGTGCATCGAGTGCGGGTTGTGCTCCCGCCCGACGTCGAACGTGAACGGATCCTCGAACACGTCCTCATCGCGGTTGGCCGACATGTGCCACATGATGAGGCCGTCACCCGCCTTGATCGGCGTGCCGTGGAGCTCGATGTCGCGTGTCGCGGTCCGTCGGAAGTGCATCACCGGCGTCGCCCACCGGAGGATCTCCTCGATGGCCGAGTCGATGAGGGCGGGATCGTCGAGCAGGCGCTGGCGCTGGTCGGGGTGCTCGATCAGAGCCAGCATCCCGTGGGAGATCGCATTGCGGGTGGTCTCGTTTCCCGCCACCGCCAGCAGCAGGAAGAACAAGTCGAACTCGTCGGTGGTGAGCGCCTCCCCGTCGACCTCCGCGGTCACGAGGGCAGTGACGATGTCGTCGCGCGGGTTGGCGATGCGGTCCGCGGCGAGTCCCTCGGCGTAGGCGTAGATCTCGCCGGCGGCCTCGGTGGCCCGCTCCTCGGAGGTGCCGAAGTCGGGGTCGTCGAACCCGATCAGGCGGTTGCTCCAGTCGAACAGCCTGCGGCGGTCCTCCTGGGGCACGCCGAGGAACTCGGCGATGGCCTGGAGCGGCAGCTCCGCCGCCACCTCGCTGACGAAGTCGCACGACCCCTTGTCGATGATGTCGTCGACGATGTGCAGGGCGCGCTGCTCGAGCACGTCCATCAGCTCCCGGATCCGCTTCGGCGTGAACCCGCGGTTCACGATCTTCCGCAGCTGCGTGTGCTGCGGCGGATCCATGTTGAGCATCATCATCCGCTGCATCTCGAGGCTGTCCTGGTCGACGTTCATCAGGGCCGACTGCTCCCACGAGGAGAACAGCGACGCGTCACGGTTCACGTGCTGCACGTCGGCGTGCTTCGTGATGCACCAGAACCCGGTGTCGTTCGGCTTCTCGTGCCAGAACACCGGGGCCTCGCGGCGCAGCGTCGAGAACATCTCGTGCGGGACGGCCTCGACGAAGCTGTCAGGGTCGTAGAGGTCGACGTCCTCGAGCTGCACCGCATCCCCCTTCGGTTCCGAGCGCGGAAAACTAGAACACGTTCTAGCATCCTGTCCGTGCCCGATCCCCACCTGCTGTTCGAGCGCGACGGCCACGTCGCCACCGTCACCCTCAACCGCCCAGAGGCCCGGAACGCGCTCTCCGGCGAGATGATCGTCCGGATGGCCGACGCCTGGGTCGAGATCGATGAGGACCCAGACATCCGCGTCGCCATCGTCACCGGTGCCGCCGGCCACTTCTGCGCCGGTGCCGACCTGAAGGCGATGGCGGCCGGTCACCCCGATGACGAGTGGACCCCACGGTTCAACGCCGACCCCGATCTCCACTGGAAGGGCCTGCTTCGCCACTTCCAGCCGCGCAAGCCCCTGATCGCAGCGGTGGAGGGCTACGCGGTCGCCGGCGGCACCGAGATCCTCCAAGCCATGGATCTGCGGGTGGCGGCGGAGAGCGCGATCTTCGGTGTCGCGGAGGTGCAGCGGGGCTTGTTCCCGCTCGGGGGGAGCACGGTGCGCCTCCGTCGCCAGATCCCGTACGCAGTGGCCGCCGAGCTGCTGCTGACGGGCCGCCAGATGACCGCCACCGAGGCCAAGGAGGTCGGTCTCGTCGGCCACGTGGTGCCCGACGGTCAGGCCCTCAGCAAGGCCCGCGAGCTGGCCGACCGCATCGCCGCCAACGGCCCGCTCGCCGTGCAGGCCGTGCTCCGGAGCCTCCGCGAGAGCGCCAACCTCACCGAGGCCGAGGGTCTCGCCAACGAGCTCGAGCTCGGCTGGCCCGTCTTCGCCAGCAACGACGCCAAGGAGGGCCCCAAGGCCTTCAGCGAGAAGCGAGATCCCAACTTCACCGGCACCTGACAACGTCTGTGCACGAAAACGTCCGCTATGCGGACGAAATCGACCACAGACCTTGGCAACATGGCGAATATGGCCATCGCTCGCTGGAAGGACCTTTGCATCGACGCCACCGACGCCCATCGGATGGCCACGTTCTGGGGCGGGTTGCTCGGCTTGGAGATCGAGCTGCACGACGACGGTGACGCCGCGCTGCGCGGCGCCAGCCCAGCGGAGACGATCTGGGTCAACGCCGTGCCGGAGCCGCGCACGGCGAAGCAGCGGGTGCACCTCGACGTGTCGACCCGCTCCGTCGACCCGATCATCGCCCTCGGGGCCACCGTCGTCCTCCCGGCCAGCGAGTCGGGCTTCCACTGGGACGGGCTGACCGACCCCGAGGGTGGCGAGCTGTGCGCGTTCGTGCGCGACGAGCACTCGACCAGCGCGCCGGCTTGCCTCGTGGAGATGATCATCGACACCGCGGACACCGAAAGCGCCAAGGCGCAGGCCCGCTGGTGGGCTGACGTGCTCGGTGGTCAGGTGGTCGACGACGACCGTGGGTTCTCCTGGATCGAGGACGTGCCCGGCCTCCCGTTCGACACGATCGACCTGATCCCGGTGCCCGAGCCCAAGACGGTGAAGAACCGCATCCACTGGGACATCACCAGCGACGACGTCGACGGCCTGCTCGAGCGCGGCGCCACGTTGCTCGCCGAGCATCCGAGCTGGCGCGTCATGGCCGACCCAGAGGGCAACGAGTTCTGCGTGTTCCCCTCGACCTAGGGGCAGATGGTCTTCTGCTCGAGGTAGTGCTCGAGGCCTTCCTTGCCGAACTCGCGGCCGATGCCGCTGGCCTTGAAGCCGCCGAACGGGGCAACGAAGTCCATCGTGTACTGGTTCACACCGAAGGTGCCGGTGCGCACGCGACGAGCCACGTCCATGCCGACGCCGGTGGGATCACCCGTCCACACGGAGCCGGCCAGCCCGAACTCGCTGTCGTTGGCGATGCGCACGGCGTCGTCCACGTCGTCGAACGGGATCACCGCGAGCACCGGCCCGAAGATCTCCTCCTGGGCGATGCGCATGGAGTTGTCGACGTCAGCGAACACCGTCGGCTGCACGTACCAGCCCTTGGAGATGCCGTCGGGGCGACCGTTGCCGCCGACCACCACACGAGCACCCTCCTCCTGGCCCAGCGCGATGTACTTGTCGACCCGCTCCTGCTGGCGCTCGGCCACGAGCGGGCCGATCTCCGTGGTGGGGTCGTCGGGGTCGCCGACCCTCATGCCGCGCACGGTCTCGCCGAGAGCGTCGACCACTGCGTCGTAGTTCTTGCGTGACGCCAGGATGCGGGTCTGGGCCACACAGGCCTGGCCGTTGTTCATGAGCGACGCGAACTTGAGGCCTTCCATGGTGGCAGCGATGTCGGCGTCGTCGAGGATGATGGCGGCCGACTTGCCCCCCAGCTCGAGGCTCACCCGCTTGAGCTGCTCACCGCAGATGGAGGCGATGGTGCGCCCCGCCGCGGTGGAGCCGGTGAAGGCGATCTTGTCGACGCCCGCGTGGCGCACGAGGTGCTCGCCGACCTCGCGACCGGCGGGGATCACGCTCACGACGCCCTTGGGGATGCCGGCCTCCTCGAGCAGCTCGGCCATGAGCATGGCGTCGAGCGGTGTCTCGGGCGACGGCTTGATGACGATGGTGGAGCCCGACAGCAGGGCGGGCGCCAGCTTCGACATCGTCACGAACTGCGGCACGTTCCACGGGACGATGGCGCCGACCACGCCGACGCCCTCCGAGCGGACGATCACCGGCGTGCCGAGCATGCCGGTGCGCTCTTCCTCCCACGGGTACTTGGCCGCCTCGGCGATGAAGCTGTTGAGCATCATCCAGGGGGCGGGCGACTGCGCCAGCTGCGAGAAGCTGATCGGGGAGCCCATCTCCGTGGTGATGACCTGCGCCATGTCCATCATGCGGGCGGCGTAGATGTCGCTGAACCGCTGGACCGCCGCGATGCGCTCCTCGGGAGCGAGGCGGGGCCACTCGCCCTCGTCGAACGCGGTGCGAGCGGCCGCCACCGCGCGATCGATGTCGGCGGTGGTGCCCTCGGGGACGCGTCCCACGACCTCTTCGGTGTGGGGCGAGATGACCTCGATCACGTCGGTGCCCGCGGGATCGACCCACTCACCGCCGATGAAGAGCTTCTCGTGGACCTGCATCGTGCTGTTCTCCTTGGTCAGGTTCAGACAGTGATCTCGCCGCGGGCGACCTTGCCGGCCCACGGGTAGTCGGGCTTGCCGCTGGGGGAGCGCACGACCTCGGGCACGAGGTGGAGCTCCTTGGGCACCTTGTATCCGGCAACGTAGCCACGACAGTGCGCGTCGAGTGCCTCGAGCGTGACCGCCTCGCCGTCGCGTGCCTGCACGACGGCGGCGACGCGCTGTCCCCACCGCTCGTCGGGAACCCCGACGACGATGGCGTCGAACACGGCCGGGTGCGCCTTGAGCGCGGACTCGACCTCCTCCGGGAAGATCTTCTCGCCGCCGGAGTTGATGCACTGCGACCCGCGCCCGAGCAGGGTGATGGTGCCGTCACCCTCAAGGATCGCCATGTCACCCGCCAGCGCGTAGCGCGAACCGGAGGCCCCGACCACGAACGTCTCCGCCGACTTGACCGGATCCTTGTAGTAGGCGAGCGGGACGTTCCCGCGCCGGGCCAGCCGGCCCGATCGGCCGCTCCCGGGGGGGATCTCGTTGAGCTCCTCGTCGAGGACGACCGCGTCGCGGGCGGCGGTGACCGTCGGCCCGCCGCCGCTGTTCTGGGTGTCGCCCTTGCCGACCACTCGCATGCCGTTGGCACCCGTCTCCGACGAGCCGATGGCGTCGATGATCATCAGGTCGGGGAACAGCTCGAGGTACTGGTCCTTGACGGTGGGGGAGAAGATCGCCGCCGTCGAGGCGAGGACGAACATCGAGGACAGGTCGAGCGCCGATGGCCCGCCCATCTCCTCGAGTGCTTCGATCATCGGACGGGCCATGGCGTCGCCGGTGATGCCGACGTTGTTGATCCCCTCGCGCTCCACCGTGCGCCAGACCTCGTAGGGATCGAACTTCCTGAGGAAGACGATGAAGTTCCCTTCGAACGCGAACCGGAAGAAGCCCCACTGCGCGGCGCCGTGCATGAGGGGCGGGAGGTTGAGGGACCGGAGCGGGTTCTCGACCGCCTTGGCCTTCTCGGCCAGCGCCCACTCGTTCGGGACGCGCTCGTTCGTGTACGCGTCGATGCCGCCGCCAAGGGCGTAGAAGACGTCCTCGTGGCGCCACACCACGCCCTTGGGCATGCCCGTGGTGCCCCCCGTGTAGAGGACGTAGTGGTCGTCGTCCGATCGTGGGCCGAAGTCACGCTCAGGGGAGCCGGTGGCCATGGCGTCCTCGAAGGCGACCGAGCCGAGCTTGGCGAGATCGTCGTCGACGTCGGCACCGCTGCCGTCGTCCATGTGGATGAGGTGCTGCAGCAGGGGGAGCGAGTCGCGCACCCCGAGGATCCGCGGTGCGAACTCGCGGTCGTACACCACCGCCTTGAAGTCGGCGTTGTCGAACAGGTAGCGGAGCTCCTCCTCGACGTACCGGAAGTTCACGTTCACCGGGACGGCGCGCACCTTGTACGCCGCGAGGGTTGCCTCGATCCACTCGATGCTGTTGGAGCCGTACACCCCGATGTGGTCGCCCGGGCCGATTCCCTGGGCCGCCAGGTGATGGGCGAGCTGGTTCGCCCGTCCCTCCAGCTGCGCGTAGGTGCGCCGCTGGTCGCCGACCACGAGGACCTCGCGGTCGGCCACCGAGTCGACGGTGTGCTCGAACAGGTCGGCGATGTTGTACGCCACGGATCTGACGATACGTCAGATCCGACGGTTCCCCGCCAATCAGGCGGTGGCGGCGTCGGCCGCAGGCGCCTTCTCGGCCGGCGCCTTCTTGGTCGCAGCCTTCGTCGCGGGGGTGTCGATGGCGGCGAGCAGCTCGTCCATCGCCTCGCCCACGTAGTCGACCAGCGACCACACGTCGGGCACGAGCTCGCGGCAGGCCATGAAGCCGATGTCGACGTTGTCCATGTACGACAGCACGGTGATGTTCAGCCCCGCGCCTTCCATGACGGGACCCATCGGCAGCGTGTACTGGAGCTGGGCGCCCGCGTAGTAGAGGGGGAACGGAGGCCCCGGCACGTTCGAGATGACCACGTTGTGGATCGGACGGTGCCGGTCGCTCAGGTTCATGCTCGAGTACAGGCGAGCGGCCAGCGCGAACGTCGTCGGCGCCGCGTGCTCCGCCCAGTCCTGCAGCAGGTTGGCCCCGAGGACGTTGTGGTCCTCCTTGGCGCCCTTGGTGACCTCGTGGATCACGCCCAACCGCTCAATCGGATCGTCCACGTCGGTGGCCAGGCTGGTGAACATGGCCGACACCTTGTTGTTGAGCTCGCCCGTCTGCTCCTCCGTGCGCACCGACACCGGGCACACCGCGATGAGCGGTGAGTCGGGCAGGCAGTCGTGGGCCTCGAGGTAGCGGCGGAGCGTGCCGCCCATGAGCCCGAGGATGACGTCGTTGACCGTGCAGCCGACGTGGTTCTTGATGCGCTTGACGTCGTCGAGCTTCACGCGCGTGAAGCTCATCCGGCGATGTGGGGTGATCGAGCCGTTCCACGGCGTCGGTGGGGCGGTGAGCGGCACCGCGCCGACGATCGCGTCGCTGTCCCGGTGGCGTGACACGAGCGTGCTGACGGTCTTGGCCGTCGTACCCAACAGCGGGAGGATGCTCGCCTGGCGCCGCGCCCGCGAGACGAGCGCGTGGCCGATCATCTCGAAGTCGGACGGGATCGGCTCGGGCTCACGCGGCTCCGGGGGATCGAGCTCGCGCCCGCCGGGTTCGAGGTCGAAGAGGTTGACCATGAGCTCGGCACCGGACACGCCGTCGACCGCGCAGTGGTGCATCTTGGTGACGACGCCGATGTTCCCGTCGGCCAGGCCCTCCACCACGTACAGCTCCCACAGCGGCCGGCTCCGATCGAGGGGGGTGCTGGCGATCTGGGCCGCCACCTCGGCCAGCTCTTCGTGCCCGCCTGGTGTCGGCGCTCCGATGCGGCGGATGTGGTAGTCGAGGTCGAAGTCCGGGTCCTCGACCCAGATCGGGTGGTTGAGCCGGAACGGCACCTCGATGATGCGCCGACGGAACGGCGGCACCAGGTGGAGGCGCGACTCGATGAACTCCTTGATCTTGTCGAACTCGTAGCCACCCTCCATCGTCGAGGGGTCGAAGATCGCCGTCATGGCGACGTGCATGTGCATGCTCGGCGTCTCGAAGTACAAGAAGGAGGCGTCCATGCCAGAGAGTCGTTCCACGCCGCCTAGTTCAGCACGGCGACCGGTTTCACCTGCTCAGACGCCACCGGTCACACTGGTGCCATGAGCTGGCTCCTCCTCGCCATGGGCCTTCTGGGCGTGCTGTACACCCAGAACGCCCTGGCCCCGCGCAAGCGGCCCCCGGCCCTGTTCCTGTGGAGCTTCTTCGCCTCCTGGCTGACCATCGAGCTGGTGTGGCACCACCTCGTCGTCGGCATCGTGGCGACCGCGATCCTTGTCCGTGCGGGAGCGTTGGACGAGCCAGCGGGGGTGGTCGGGCTCGTGCTCATGTGCATGACCGTCATCGCCCTGCTGCAGATCGGCGTCACCACCCGGCGCACCGTGGTGTCCGTGCAGGGCGCGCTCGAAGAGCTCGAGCCGGAGGACGGTGCGCCTCGGTTCCCGCGCAGCCACGTGCTCCTCCCGATCCTCCTCAACCACCGAAAGGGCGTCCGGCGCACGAAGGACATCGAGTTCGCACGCGTCGGTGGCAGGCGGCTCAAGCTCGATGTCACCGTGCCGAGCGCGCCGGTGCCGGGCGGTCGCGACCGGCGACCCGCGCTGATGCAGATCCACGGCGGCGCCTGGGTGATCGGTGACAAGCGCGAGCAGGGGATCCCGCTCCTGAACCACATGGCCGCGCAGGGCTGGGTCGGGTTCAACGTGAACTACCGGCTGAGCCCCGGGGTCGCGATGCCCGAGCACCTCATCGATCTCAAGCGCGGCTTGGCCTGGATCAAGGAGCACGCCGACGAGTACGGCATCGATCCCGACTTCGTGTGCGTCACGGGCGGTTCGGCCGGCGGTCACCTGACGGCCCTGATGGGGCTCACCGCCAACGATCCGCGCTATCAGCCGGGCTTCGAGGACGCCGACACCGGCGTGGCGGCGGCCGTGCCGTTCTACGGCCTCTACGACTTCACCGACGAGGGTGCGTTCGGCTCCGACCCCAAGCTGTTCAGCAAGTTCCTCGAGCCGATCGTCATGAAGGCGTTCCTCGCTGACGAGCCCGAGAAGTACCGCGACGCCTCGCCCATCCACCACCTGCGCGCCGATGCACCGCCGTTCTTCGTGATCCACGGGGACAAGGACACCCTCGCCCCGGTCGAGGACGCCCGCACCTTCGTCGAGCGCTTGCGGGCCGTGTCCCACGAGCCGGTGCTGTACGGCGAGATGCAGGGCGCCCAGCACGCCTTCGAGATCTTCCCGTCGGCGCGCACCGCCCGGGTGATCGAGGGCGTCGAGCGCTTCCTGTCGACCGTCTGGGCCCGGCGGGCGGCGGCGACCCCGACGGTCGAGGCCGAGCTCGAGGACGCCCTCACGGACTGAGGCAGATCGGCCCCAGACTAGAACGTGTTCTAGTCTGGGGGTGGTGGACTTCGACGACACGCCCGAGGAAGCGACCTTCCGGGCCGAGGCGCGGGCGTGGCTCGAGGCCCACGCCATCCCGAAGGGCCACGCCGACGACTTCTCGGCCGGCATCTGGACGTCCGCGTACACCGAGGACACCTACATCAAGCGCTGCCGCGAGTGGCAGGGGCGCTTGGCCGAGGGCGGGTGGGCCGGCATCACGTGGCCGAGCGCGTACGGGGGCCGGGGCGCCAAGCCGATCGAGTCGGTGATCTTCAACCAGGAGCAAGCCCGCCACGGCGTGTCGAACGGTGTGTTCGCGATCGCCATCGGCATGGTGGGTCCCACGCTCCTCGCCCACGGCACGGAGGAGCAGAAGCAGCGGTACCTCCCGGCGATGCTGCGCGGCGACGAGGTGTGGTGCCAGCTCTTCAGCGAACCCGGGGCCGGATCCGACCTCGCCAGCGTCACCACCCGCGCAGCGCTCGATGGCGACCACTGGGTGGTCACGGGTCAGAAGGTGTGGACGTCGTCGGCCCAGCGCGCCGAGTGGGGGATCCTCCTCGCCCGCACGCATCCCGAGCTCCCCAAGCACCGCGGCATCACCTACCTCCTCCTCGACATGACCTCGCCGGGGATCGACATCCGTCCGCTCCGCCAGATGACCGGCGACGCCCACTTCAGCGAGGTGTTCCTCGACGAGGTGCGCATCCCGGCCACCAACGTGGTCGGCGAGGCGGGGGAGGGGTGGCGCGTGGCGCAGACCACCCTCGCCAGCGAGCGCACGGCGATCGCCGGCGGTTCAGGTGGCGCCGACCCGCCCGGCCTGATCGCGCTGGCTCGTGAGCTCGGGCGCGCTGACGAGCCGCTCGTGCGCCAGTCGGTGGTCGACGCGTTCCTTCGCAGCGAGCTGCTCCGCTACCTCCGCCTGCGGTCGCAGACGGCGCTGTCCAAAGGGACCCGACCCGGCGCCGAGACGTCCGTGATGAAGCTCGCCTACGCGAGGTTCATGCAGCAGATGACCACTGCCGCCATCCACCTCCAGGGAGCCACCGCCATGCTCGCCGACCCAGACCTGCTGCCCCGCGGCGGGGTGTGGACCACGAAGTTCCTGCACTCGCCATCCCTGCGCATCGCCGGCGGCTCGGACCAGATCCAGGGCAACATCATCGGGGAGCGCGTCCTCGGACTCCCCGCCGAGCCCCGACCGGACAAGGACATCCCCTTCCGCGACCTGGCCAAGGCCGTTCGGTAGGTTCACGACGATGGCCACCTCGGCGGAAGCTCTCACCAAGAGCCAGGCAGCCCGGCGCCAACGCGTCCTCGTCGCGGCGCTCCAGCTCGGTGCCGACGGCGGCTACGACGCGGTCCAGATGCGCGACATCGCCGCCACCGCGGAGGTCGCCCTCGGCACCATCTACCGCTACTTCCCGTCGAAGGACGCCCTCCTCGCCGCTGCCATGGTCGAGTGGATGGAAGACCTCGAGCGCCGCGTCACCACCCGCGCGCCACGGGGGGACACCACCGCCGAGCGGGTGTACGACGTGCTCCGTCGGGCCGTTGCCACCATGGAGCGGCAGCCCAAGCTGGCCGAGGCGGTCATCACCGCGCTCACCTCCGACGACCGCGAGGCGGGCAGCGCGTCCGCCGCCACCACCGACGTGATGCTGCGGGTCCTCCTGCGTGCGTTCCCGGACGACATGGACGCCGAGGTGGAGGCGGCCATCGCCAAGGTGCTCGGCCACGTGTGGTTCTCGTGCCTGGTCGCCTGGAGCAACGGCGTCGGCGACCTCACGTGGGTCAGCGAGGAGCTGGAGACCGCCACCCACTTGCTCTGCGATCACCTCAACTAGCTGATCCCAGCCGCCGCATCGTCGCGAGCCAGGCCGGTGCGCCGTCGTCGCCGTGGAACCTGGTGTGCGCCCGCTCGGCGTCGATGGCGACGACCTCCCAGGCCGCGCCGGGGTTGAACGCCGCGCGCAGGTCGTCCTGGCTGACCGGGTGCGGGCCGGTGTCGGGACCTTCATCGTCGACAGCGCGTCGGTGGTTAGAACCCGCCGTGCGAGGAGTGTCCCTCAGCGGGCAGAGACGACAACGTCTGTGGTCGATTTCGGTCGGCATGCGAGCGCTTTCGACCACAGACGTTGGAACAGTTCTGCCGCTCGGCCCGCGTCATCTCGGCGGAGACGACAACGTCTGTGGTCGATTTCGGTCGGCATGCGAGCGTTTTCGACCTCAGACGTTGGAACAGTTCTGCCGCTCGGCCCGCTCTCTGATCGATGCCTGTTTGTGTCAAGGACGTGTTCGAGGGCGCGCTCGAAGCAGTCGGACGTAGCGTTGGTGTGGGTCCGGGAGTGGCTTGTCCGAAGAGCCGGCCTCAGGGTGTCGAGCCGGCCACGCTGGCTAAGAGTCGTCCCGTCTGCCCTCCCGGGCCCGTCTGATCAGCGTCGAGCGTCGGCGAGGAGTTGGCGGTAGACGACGTCGCTGATGCGTCGCTTCAACGCGCGGAGGGCTTCCTTGCGGGTCTTGCCCTCGGCGAGCTTCCGTTCGAAGTAGACGCGGCCCGGCGTGTCGTGCGCGATCTGGGTGACCGCGGCGATGTGGAGCGCGTGGTTGAGTCGCCGGTTCCCGCGGGGGTTGAGGCGGTGCCGAACCCGCGGCCCGCTGGAGGCTTCGATCGGGGCGGTGGCGTTGTAGCGGGCGTAGTGCCCGGCGGTGGGGAACCGGCCGATGTGAGCGGTGTGGCCGACGATGGTCGCGGCCAGGATCGGGCCGATCCCGTAGACGTCGGTGAGGGTGGTGTCGGATGCCTCGACGGCGATGGTGATGCGCTCGCTGAGGGCGGCGAGCTGCTGGTCGAGGCGGCGGACATCACCAAGGAGCTCGAGGGCCACGCGCTTGCGTTCGACGGCCACGGGTTCGACCGGTCGGATCGACCGCAGCACCTTGGCGGCCCGATCCGCCGAGAGCCGCTGGGAGAGCCCACCGGGCCTGAGCAGGCACAACAGCGCATGGAGCCGGCAGACCGCCTGGGTCCGCAGCCCTCGCAGATCGTGGCGGCGGTCCGCCAACAGCCGCAGCACCGCGGTGTGATCGACCGGTCGAACCAACTGCAGTGAGTCGTGCCGCAACGCCACGATCGCGGCGGAGCGGGCGTCGTGCGGATCGCTCTTGTCGGTGCGTCCCGAGTCCAACAACCGTGCCCGAGCCGACAGCGCCGGGGGCACGTCAAGCACGGTCTCACCGACCGCCACGAGCTGCTGCGCTAACAGCGCGCCGAGCCCGCCGGCAGCTTCGATGGCCCACGTCCTCGGCGCGAACGGCGACGCGAACCGCAACAGCTGATCGCGTTGTCGCCGGTCCGCCACGACACGGAGCTCACCGACGAGCGCCTCCTGATCGTCGAGCACCGCCGCGGTATGGGACCCCTTGTGAGGGTCGATCCCGATGATGAACACATCTCCTCCTCATGACTGTCCGTTGTGGTGGTGTGCCACGGCGGGCAGTCCTGATGAGGGGCCGTTGCGTCTCGCCTATTTCGAGCCACGCCGCAGCGAGAACCCAGCGAGCGGCCAGATCGTTGAGAAGCCAACCGAACCGGTGGCAGGGCAAAGTCGAGACCGCCCACCAGGCCCTCGAACGCTACGAGCGAACCCGCAACGCCTGCACCCCACCCTCTATCGGGCAGAGTGTGCGGGTGCCGACCACGCTGGAGGTCGTTGATCCGGACGACGCCGCCGAGCTCGCGAAGTTGAAGGCCGACACGTTTGTCGAGGCATTCGCCAACGGCAACGACCCAGACCATGTGAACGCTCACCTGGCTCGGGAGTTCACCGCCGAAGCGGTCAAGCGCACTCTGGAGCAAGATGACTCGACGACGTGGTGGTTGATCGAAGACGGCGAACCCGTTGCATTCCTCAAAGTGAATCGAGGCGACGTTCAAACCGAGACCGGCTTGAGTGATGGCCTTGAGGTTGAGCAGATCTACGTCCAGGCCACCCACCACGGACGAGGTCACGGCGGTCGCCTGATCGAGCACGCGATGAGCACCGCTAGGGCCGAGGGGTTCCCGTTCATCTGGCTGGGAGTGTGGGAGCACAACCGCAAGGCCATCGAGGTGTACGAGCACTTGGGCTTCGTGCCGATCGGCGATCACACGTTCCGGTTCGGCAACGAGGACCAGCGCGACGTACTCATGCGTCGCAACCTCTGACGTATTGGCGCGCGCGAACGCAAGGAGGCACAACTGCCGCTCGGCACGTGGCATCTCGGGCATTGTGTGACGATGGCGTCCTTCGCGTGGGTCGAGGCGAAGTTGCGCTCCCCGACGTGTTCGCGCCCTGTCGGTGACCTTGCATGGTTCACCTGGGGAGCAGTCCGATCGCAGAACTCCGCCTGGGGACCCAGGTACAGAATCGGCGACCAGATCATGTGGTTCGTTGGCGGGGACGGATCGGCCCCGCCCGACGCCGTGTTTCCGGACGGCCGATGCACCAACGTCGGAGGGCCAACACCTGAGACGGTTGAGGTCTGGGATGACCGGGGGGTTCCGTCGAGATGCCACGGTTGCGACTCCGTCCTCGCTGGTTCTGTCGTCACCATCGTCAACGGCTCGATCACCAACGTGGAGGTAGTCACCGACTGGCCCGAGGGAGTGCTCATCAAGCGCATCCGGCTAGACGGTGAAGTGGTGATGGAGGAGGACGGACCCCTCCGCCGCATGGGTGACCGTCTCCAGCACATGACCGCCGATCACGACACGCCCGTTCGGTCTGATCCTCGGGGCGATGTCTCTGTACGCGGTGGTGCTCTTTGCTACGGACTCAGGCGGCCGTTGGCTCATGCTGCTCGTGACGGCCGTAGCAGCACTCGTCGGTGCGTATCGGCCGTACGATCGCGGCGTGGCCTACGACGAGGACCTCGCTGATCGAATCCGTGAACTCGTCGGCGACCAGGAGCGAGTCAGGGAACAGAAGATGTTCGGCGGCTTGGCCTTCCTCCTCGCCGGCAACATGGCCGTCGCGGCCAGTGGCCAAGGGGGACTGATGGTCCGCGTCGACCCAGTGCAGGGCGACAAGCTCGTCAGTTCCGGCTCGGCCGAACCAATGACGATGCGTGGGCGTCAGATGACCGGCTGGCTGCGTGTACCCGACGAGGCCCTCCGCACGAAGCGACAGCTCGCTCGCTGGGTCGCGTTGGGGACCGCTTACGCCGCGACCCTCCCTCCGAAGCCGCCACGGCGCGGCAAGTGACGCCTCTCCGTCTTGTCACCCCCGCACGCCCAGAGCTGACCCTCTCCTGCCGGTCTGCAACGCGGGCAGCGAGCTCAGGGGGCAGAGTGGACGCGATGCGTGGGACTCGTGTGGCGGTGCTCGGACTGGTCGTCGCGGCCCTGCTGGGGGCCTGCGGACCCGACGACCGCTCCCTCTCCGAAGCGCTGGCCGAGGCACCCTGCGAGCTGCCGGCGAGCAACGAGGAGTTCCGCTCGGCCCTGCAGGACAGACCCAACCCTGGGTTCCTCGACATCTCCGACTTTGGCAACGGAACGGACTACGAGGAGTTCGTAGTCAATGCCACAGGCGATCAACTCGCTGACCTCTGCGCCATGGTGGGTCAGCCGCGGGAGTGAACGCGGCGCGCCCTTACCTGCCGCTCGGCACCTGGCATCTCGGGCAATGTGTCCGAATGAGCGACGCAGACCGTGTCCGCCAGGCCCTCGTTGCCGCAGGTTCCGTGGCCGTGGTGAACGCGGTGGTGGAAGCCATCTCGGATGTCCCGGTGCGCCCGGGTGAGACGCTCCACGGCCTCCTGGTGCCGTCAGGTGAGCGGATCGACGCTGGTGAGTATTGGAGGCCCCTGACTTCGTTGGTGGCCCACGACGGCGTGGCGCACGTGGCGATCAACTCCGCGCTGCTGTTCGGGATCGCACCGAGTGCTGGCAAGAAGCTGGGCCTGAGTCGTAGCGGCGCGGCATACGTGACTGGTGGGTTCGTTGCGAACGCGCTGCGCTACGTGGCCGGGGGAAGGACCGGTGGCGGTGCGTCTGGCGCGGTCTTCGCGTTGGCAGGAGCCTGCGTGACGGTCGAGTCGTCGTCCGATCGTCGCCGACAGGCGGGCGCCGCGTGTCTGGCTCTGGCTGCGATCGGCGTGGTGCTGGCCCGGCGGCACAGCGACAATCATCTCCTCGCACTTGCGATTGGAGGTGGCTACGGACTCGTCGCGAGCGAGCCGGTCACGTCGCCTCGATTTGCCGCTGTGGTTGGTGGAGCGACCGGAGCGGCGGCGGTGATGATGGTCGCGCGACGAGCGGTTGGTGCATGAGAGGGTGAGCCGTCCGCTCGACGCCCCATACCTGCCGCTACGTGCTCTGCCGCATTTCCTCAAGGGTGGCCCACCCGCATCGCTCCACCCCGACCTGGTAGGCGGCCTCGTACTCCGCTCGCTTGTGGTCGGGATCGCGGATCACGTCGGCTACGGCGAAGTAGAGGTCTTGGCATTCGGGAGTACAGGTCAGGTTGGTGGAACAGACAGTGGTGGTCGGGCCTGTGGCCTCGTCGTCCGCGCCGGAGTCGTAGGTCACGACCATCCACGCGGCGACAGCTAGCCCCACCACCCCCAGCGCCACGACTGCCTTCCTAGCCCTCGCCATCTCCTGGACGGTACTTCGACGGGGCTGGTTCATAGCTGCCGGGATGCCCACCTGACCTGGTCAGGGGTTCGCCTGCGACGTCCAGTCCCGGAGCTGGTCGCCGATCAGCCCAGCTCTACGTGATGCGTCGGTGCTGTCGAGGACGGCCATGTCGCCGGGGTCGGCGCGCAGGTAGACCCCAGAGGTCCGCGCGTGGAGCTCCGGCATCTGTTCCGAGCGGGTCGTCCAGTACCCATTCGCGCGGTCTTCGGACTCGAGCCTGATCTCACCGGTTCCCTCGAGCCGGGGCGCATCGGGGTGTCGGGGCCGTTCGCCATTCCAGTAGTAGAAGACGCCGGCCGGGTCGGACCGCTCCTTCGCCGCCTCGCTCCAATAGCGCGCCGAGAGCCTGCCGTCCTCCTGCCACGAACGACCCTGGACCTCCAGTCCTCCACTCCGGTCGCGTGAGATTCGGAGCAGGCTGATCGCCGAGGGCTCCTCCTCGGTGCGTGCGGTCAGCGAGTACTGCCACCAGTCGCCCTCGATCCGTGCCAGGCGGCCTTCACTCTCGATCGCCTTCCGGAGCTTCTGGTTGACCGTCTTGAGCTCAGTCGGAGTCAGGGTGTCGGCGTACCGCACGCAGGTCAGGCCGAGCAGGTCGGTCGGGAGCTTCGCGCCGTCGGCGTGGAGGATGAACGTCCGCCGCATGCCCAGGGCGCCCCCGAAGAGCCCGGCCTCGAACACCACGTTGTCCCGCGGCGAGGCCTGGCCGGGGACTTCCTTGCCCGGGCGCCCCGGGGTCGGCGCCGTCCAGTCGTCCTGGGCGAAGACGAAGGCCGCGAAGTCGACCTCCCGGGTCAGCTCGCCGAGCCGCTCCAGTGTCGAGGTTCCGGGGTTGAACGACGTGGTCCACGGCACGACTTCGGCCACGGTCGCGAGGCCGCCCGTCAGGGACTTGAGCAGCCTGCCCTGCTTGCCCGACGAACCGATGAAGATGCGCGGCTTGTCCATGGAGCCGGTGATCCTACGGGAGGTTCGCCGCGATCTCGATTGCGTCGTCGCTCCGGATCGGTCTCCTTGGGCATGCCAGCGGACTAGGTCCCGAGACGCGCTTGCTTATCTGCCAGTGAGGATGCTGCGGTGTCGTTGATCGGGACCGCGTTCGCGGTGAGAGCGATGGCTACGTTTCGTCGCTTCGTGTTGTAACGGGGCACCCCTTGACCAGTTGAAGAGAGAAGGGATGGCGATGACCACGTAGAGAGCACGCGTCCGATCACGGGTGGTGTCGACACGCATCTTGATGTGCATGTCGCGGCGGCGTTGGACGGCAACGGCGGTGTGCTGGGGGTGGAGTCGTTCGCAACGACACCGGCCGGCTACCGGAACCTGCACGACTGGCTCGCCGCGGCTACGGCGGTCTCGATCATCGGCACGGTCAGCCTCATCGTCTGGGCGGTCTTGGAGATCGCTCGCGGCGAAAGCCCTTTCCGGCGGATTCTCGGGGGCTTGGTGCTGGCCGCGATCGCCATCGGGTTCCTGACTCGGTAGCCCGTCTCGGCTCGGTGCCTCCCAGCACGGTTGGTCGAGTGGCCCGGACGTCCCACTCCTGCCGTTGTGACTATTCGTCGGTGACGATGTCGATGGAGATCTCTGACGCCGTGACGAAGCCTCTGTTCTCGAGCCAGTGCTCGGTGTTCCGGTCCTCAGGCCAGCCCAACCCCGGCCCGTAGTCCGTGGCGACGCCGTTTCGATGGTCCGTGATCGTGCCCTGCAGGATGTAGACGATCCCCGGCCTCCCAACGTGGTTGTGCAGCGGACCGAAGACGGCGCCGGGATCGAAGGTGAACAAGCGCATTCGTAGCTGGCGTCCCTCCATGCCCTCGAGCTCGGCCCCGAGGTCGATCGATCCGACGAGCTCTGCGGTCACGCCCCTGGTATCCGGTACCGGCTGTTCCTCGCTCACCTAGCCCTCCCTGGCAGGCCCCGCTGCTCAGTATGACCGCGACATTCTCACCTGAGTCTGTTGACGGTCCCGTGCCGGCCCCGTCGACCTGCTCACGATTCTTGCTCACGCTGTGCTCCGGACGAAGCGAGGCGCGGGCTAAGCCCAGGACTCTGTGCGTCGGGCATAGCTGCCGCTAACGACACACCGGGCGGGCATGGCGGACAGCATGACGCCCCACCACCGTCGGCGGTTGTGCGAGTGGCTCGGGTTCAGGATGAGGCCAGTCGGCGGTCGACCCTCCGGTCCTAGGCGATTGGTGTGCCCGGAGCGATCCTGTGCCACTCGATCTCGTGACGGCGTCGGCGGTGCACCCGGTCCATCAGGAGGCGAGCGTGGGAGACTCCGGGGATGGGTGGTAGGAGGCGGACGGCTCTGGTGACCGGCGCCAGTCGGGGCATCGGACGGGTGATCGCCGTGGCTCTCGCCGCGGAGGGCTACGACGTGGCGGTCACCGCTCGCTCCACCGATGAGCTCTCCGCCGTGGCCGATGAGGTGCGGGCGGCGGGGGTGCGGTCGGTGGCCGTCCCAGCCGACCTTCGGGCGTGGGATCAGGTCAGGGATCTCTACGCCGCGGTCGTCGCCGAGCTGGGCGAGGTCGGGTTGCTCGTGAACAACGCCGGGCTGGCGGGCGACGAGGTGCCGTTCGTCGACTCAGAGGTCGGCGAGTGGGAACGCATCCTCACGGTGAACTTGCTCGCCCCCATGTGGCTGTGCCGAGCGGTGATCCCCGGCATGATCGACGGTGGGGGCGGCGTCGTAGTCAACATCAACAGCCTGGGTGGCACGGAGGCCTTCCCCACCCAGTCAGCATATGCGGCGTCGAAGGCCGGCCTCTGCCGCTTGACGGACACGCTGGCGCTCGAGCTCGCCGACATCGTCCAGGTCTTCGACGTGAGCCCGGGGTTGGTCCGCACGGCCATGACCACAAACTTGACGATGTGGCTAGATGTTCCCCCGGAGGCTTGGACTTCGCCCGACGTCGTCGCCGCGACTGTTGTTCAGCTCGCGTCCGGTGGCTTTCCCGGCCTGTCGGGACGCTTTGTGCACGCCCCTACCGACGACCTTGGTGATCTCGCCGCGAAGATCACCGAGGGCGGTCGCACGTTGGGTCTGGCCGCTGGCTACCCAGGGGACCCCCTCGTCTCCTGAGAGAGGTCTCCTCGCCGCGTACTCCTGTCGCTCGTCGCCGTCGAACGGTGGGCGGTCGATCGCTGAGCTCCGACACGTTCGCTCCCTTCTGTCCCGCTGATCCTCGCACCACCGAGCGTCAGCGGCGGCGCAGCCGCGGCCGGTAGCTGGTCAGCGAGCGGTCCGAGGACCACGGGGCCGCCGGGGCGATGATCACGGCGCACAGGCGCACCAAGACCTCGTCGTAGTTGACGCGCCAGCCGGCAAAGTCACGCCAGGCCTGGTCGCGGTCCGGTCGCATCGGCGCCCCTGCCGCCGCGAGGCGGTCGCACACGTCGTCGAACTCCGGCCGGGTCACCGAGATCGGATCCGTCGGCTGCGGATCGGGGTTGTACGGGATGTCGAAGCCGTCTGCGATGCTCCGGAGGGCGAGGAAGCCGGATCGGATGCAGAGCTCGGCCCTGAACGTGCGCGGCAGGTCGAGGACGGCCGCGCGCAGCGACGCGGTGTCGAGGATGCAGCCGGCGGCGGTGAGCCACGACCGCTCGGGGTGCTGGCTCCGGAAGAACGGCAGGGCGACGTTCGACGTGTGGCTCTCCTCCACCTCGACGAACCACTTGTCCCACTCGTCCCAGAGGTCGTCGAGCTGCCCGAGCCAGTCGATCCGTAGCGCCCGCTCGAGGAGCACGGCCGGGTCCGGGGGCGTGCCGGCGCGGGTGTCGAGCTGACCGACGAGCACCTCCCGCCGCGAGAACTGCGTGTAGATCGACGGCAGGAACGAGATCAGCAGGGCCACCAGCCCGAGTCCGATGGTGGCGCCCACGAACGAGAGCACCGTCTCGGGCAGGTCCTTGGCGAACGCGAAGCCGAGGGTGAGCAGCGACGAGCCGCTCCTCGTGAAGGCATCTCGCGGGAACTGGCTGCCGAGCGCCCAGAACATCGGGGTGAAGGCCAGGATCATCCCGGCGATCCACGCGAACGGTAGGAGCATCAGGCACACCGGCGCGTAGCGCGCCATGATCCGATCGGCGTCCGCCCAGGTCTTGGTCTTGCGCACCCGCAGCTCGAACAGACGGCGCACCGCGAGGAAGATCACCCGGGTCAGGACGCTCGCTTCGGCCCGCGGCACCACGACCGTGCGCAGCGCCGACGCGAGGATCGACAGGGCCAGCGCGGCCCCGGCGAGGAACGCCAGCACCCGTGCCACGACCTCCATGGCGGAGGAGGCTACGGGTCAGATGGCGCGGTCGCGACCCTCCCAGTACGGGTCGCGCAGCTGGCGCTTGAGGAGCTTGCCGGTGGGCTCCCGCGGGAGCTCATCGGAGAAGTCGATCGACTTGGGCCACTTGAACTTGGCCAGCCGACCGGAGAGGTGCTCCATCACGGATGCGGCCAGCTCGTCGCCGGCGTCGTAGCCAGGTGCCGGCTCGATGACGGCCTTGATCTGCTCACCCATGTCGTCGTCGGGTACCCCGAACACCGCCACGTCGCCAACGCCGGGGTGGGCGAGGATCTCGCCTTCGATCTCGGCCGGGTAGATGTTCACTCCGCCGGCGATGATCATGTCGCTCTTGCGGTCGCAGAGGAACAGGAAGCCGTCGTCGTTGAGGTAGCCGATGTCGCCGACCGTGAAGAACCCGTCGGCATCGTGGTTCTCATCGGTCTTGGACTTGTCGCCCTTGTACTCGAAGTCCTGGCCGCCCATCTTCATCCAGACGGTCCCGGGCACCCCGGAGGCGACGATGCCACCGTCGTCGTCGGTGATCTTCAGCTCCGAGATGGCCCACGGCCTGCCGACCGTGCCCGGGTACTTGAGCCAGTCCTCGGGCGTGGCCGTGGTGCCACCGCCCTCGGTGGCGCCGTAGTACTCCCAGATCACCGGGCCCCACCAGTCGAGCATCTTCTGCTTCACGTCGATCGGGCAGGGGGCGGCGGCGTGGATCGCCCAGCGCATCGACGACACGTCGTGCTTGGCCTTCACGTCGTCGGGCAGCTGGAGCATGCGGTGGAACTGCGTGGGCACCATGTGGGTGTGGGTGACCGAGTAGCGCTCGATCTTCTCGAGCGTCTCGGCCGGGTCCCACTTGTCCATGAACACCACGCGGTGACCGGAGTTCAGCGCGTTGCCGGCGAAGGTGGTGACGGCCGTGTGGTAGTTCGGCGAGGTGCACAGGTGCACCTGATCCTCGCGGTGGGGGATGCCGAAGAGGCCGAAGAAGCCGGTGAACAGCTCGGCCATCACGTCGGGATCGACGTCGTTGAGCTTGCGCTTCACGCCCTTCGGCTTGCCGGTGGTGCCCGAGGTGTAGTGCATGGCGGCGCCGGCGGCGCGGTCGTCGGGGAGCGTGTTGGGGTGCTCGGCGAGGGCGGCCTCGACGTCGCGGAAGCCAGGGACGGCACCATGGGAGAGCCGAGCCTCCGCCGGCACGCCCGCCTCGTCGGCCGCGGCGCTGATCACCGCGGCGTACCGGGCGTGGGACACGACCGCCTTCGCCCCCGAGTCCTGGATGATGTAGGCGATCTCGGGGGCCGAGAGCCGGTAGTTGATCGGCACGTAGTACCAACCGGCCTGCAGCGCGGCCAGGTACACCTCGACCGGCAGCACGCCGTTCGGGAGCACCGCCGCCACGCTGTCGCCCTTCTCCAGCCCGAGCGAGCGGAGCAGGTGCACGTAGCGGTTCGACCGCGCCAGCAGCTCGCCGGCCGCGTGCTCGGTGCCGTCGGGATCGACCACCGCGACGAACTCGGGCTCGGCCTGCGCGTACTTGTAGAAGCCAGACATCGTCTCGGGACCCCCGGTTTTCGCTTCTGACGGAGCGTCAGACTAGAACGTGTTCCACTAGGGCTCCAACCTCCCGGGGGGACACACATGCGCGCTGCTCTGCTCCGCAACATCGGCGACGACGCTCTCGAGGTCCGCGACGACATCGAGCTGGTCGGCGTGGGTGCCGGCGAGGTCAAGGTCAAGATCGAGGCCACCGGCGTCTGCCACTCCGACCTGTCGTGCCTGAACGGCACCATCCCGCAGCCCGCCCCGGCCATCCTCGGCCACGAGGGCGCCGGCATCATCGCCGAGGTGGGGGAGGGGGTCACCGACGTCAAGGTCGGCGACCACGTGATCGTCGCCTGGAGCCCGCCGTGCGGCGAGTGCGCCTACTGCGGCCCGCGCAACCAGCCCAACCTGTGCTCCAACATCCAGATGGTGATGGGCGGCACGCCGCACTTCACCCTCGACGGCAGCCCCGTGTTCGGCATGGCCGGCGCCGGGACGTTCGCGGAGGAGATGATCATCCCGCACCAGGGCGTGGTGAAGATCGACGACGACATCCCGCTGGAGATCGGCAGTCTGGTCGGCTGTGGCGTGATGACCGGCGTCGGCGCGGCGATCAACACCGCCAAGGTCACCCCCGGTTCGTCCGTCGTCGTGTTCGGCTGTGGCGGCGTCGGGATCTCCTGCATCATGGGCGCCAAGGTCGCTGGCGCCTCCGTCATCGTGGCCGTCGACCTCAACGACGGGAAGCTCGAGACCGCCAAGGGCTTCGGCGCCACGCACTCGTGCAAGCCCGACGAGCTCGACAGCCTCAAGGCCAGCCTCACCGGCGGCGACGGGTTCGACTACTCGTTCGAGGCCATCGGCCTCCCGCAGACGATGCGCGCCTCCTACGACGCCATCCGCCGCGGCGGCACCGCCTGCATCGTCGGCGTCGGCAAGCTCGACGAGTTCGTGCAGTTCTCCGCCTTCGAGCTCTTCTTCTCCGAGAAGAACCTCGTCGGCAGCTACTACGGCTCGGCCGACGTCCGCACCGACTTCCACAAGCTCCTGGGCTTCTGGAAGGAGGGCAAGCTCGATCTCGACGGGATGATCACCCGGCGCATCAAGCTCGACGAGATCAACGACGCCTTCGGCGCGATGCAGCGCGGCGAGGTCATCCGCCAGGTCATCTCCTTCTGAGCTCCTGGTGCGTCGCCACACCCGACGTCGCCTGGAACGTGCCCTCCTGGCCCGATCCACCAGCAGATCTACGACGCGTTCGTCGACCTCGGGAAGGACCCGAACTGCTCGGAGGGCACCGCGCGGGTCATCGGCCTCCTCGACGAGTACCGGGTCAACCACCTGACCGAGGCCCTGGACTCGTGGGACGACCTAGGCGTGTCCACGCCGCACCGGCCACCCAGGCCTTCATCGACGTCACCGACTTCGCCTTCCGCGCCTGCGTGGCGTCGAGCCACTGAGGTTGGGTGGTCGCCGCTCGCCGGCGATCTGCTAGAACCTCACAACTAGAACGTGTTCCAGTTTTCGACCATGGAGGTCCCCGTGCCGGAGCCGAGCCGAGCGGCACCCGAGGGAGCGGTGCTGCAGGCGCCCCTCATCATCGAGTACCCGTTCTCCCGCACGACCGGACCTGTGATCGGCGCCTTCCTGACGGGACTGCGCGAGCAGCTGCTGCTCGGCATCAAGGCCGGTGACGGCCGGGTGATCGTGCCGCCCACCGAGTACGACAGCGCCACCGGCGAGGAGCTCACCGAGCTCGTCGAGGTCGGCCCGGGCGGCGTGGTCGACACGTGGGCGTGGGTGCGGCACCCGATGCCGAAGCACCCGTTGCAGGTGCCGTTCGCGTGGGCGCTGGTGCGCCCCGACGGGGCCGACGTGGGCTTCCTCCAGCCGGTGGACGCGGGGTCGATCGACGCCATGGCCACCGGGATGCGGGTGAAGCCGCGCTGGGCGGCCGAGCGAGAAGGCACGATCCACGACCTCGAGTGCTGGGAGCCCGACGCCTGATGGCCGACGTCACCCTGCCTGCAGCCCTGGACGGCGTGGAGCTCGTGCGCTCCGTCCGCACCCCGGCTCGCATGGAGTACACCTACACCGCCGGCGTGGCCACCACCCGGTTCCTCAAGGGCCTCGCCGAGGGCAAGATCCTCGGGGAGCGGGCCTCGGGCGGGAAGGTGTACGTGCCCTCCCGCGGCGCCGACCCCCAGCTCGGCGTCCCCACCACCGAACAGGTCGACCTGCCCCACGTCGGGACGCTCGTCAGCTTCTGCGTGGTCAACGTGGCCTTCTACGGCCAGGGCATGGAGATCCCGTACACGTCGGGACTGATCCTGCTCGACGGCTCCGACCTGCCCCTCATGCACCTGATCCAGGAGTGCCCGGTGGAGGACGTCCACATCGGCATGCGGGTCGAGGCCGTGTGGGTCGACGAAGCCGACCTCGGGCCGACGCTGGAGAGCATCCGGTACTTCCGTCCGAACGGCGAACCCGACGTGCTGGTCACGCAGCCGGGCGCGGGGGTGACGTGGTGAGGGACATCGCCGTCATCGCCTTCGCGCAGATGCCGAACGTGCGGGCCGAGACCGTCCTCAACGAGGTCGAGATGCTCATGCCCGTGATCCAGGACGTACGCCAGCGCGCCGGCCTCGACCAGCAGCAGATCGGCTTCACCTGCTCGGGGTCCACCGACTACCTGTCCGGCCAGGCGTTCAGCTTCGTCTCCACGCTCGACGGCGTCGGCCCGTGGCCGCCCATCCAGGAGAGCCACGTGGAGATGGACGGGGCCTGGGCGCTGTACGAGGCCTGGGTGAAGCTGCAGCTCGGCGACCTCGATACCGCGCTGGTGTACTGCTACGGCAAGTCGGCGCCGGGCCCGGTGCACGAGGTGCTGTCCCGCCAGCTCGATCCATACCACGTCGCGCCGCTCTGGCCGGATGCCATCAGCCTGGCCGCGCTGCAGGCGCGCGCGATGCTCGACGCGGGCAAGGCCGCCGAGGTCGACTTCGCCGAGGTGGCGGCTCGCAGCCGTCGCAACGCCATGAACAACCCCAACGCCCAGCTGGCATGGGATCGGCACGAGTCGGACCTGCTCGCCGAAGAGCCGCTGGTCGACCCGCTCCGGAAGAGCGACTGCCCGCCGATCACCGACGGGGCGTGCGCGGTCGTCCTGGCCGCGGAGGACCGTGCCCGCGAGCTGTGCGAGCACCCCGCCTGGATCCGGGGGATCGACCACCGCATCGAGCCGATGGCCCTGGGGCTGCGCGACCTCACGGTGTCGGTCTCCACCCGCACGGCCGGACAGAAGGCCGGCGCCACAGGGACCTTCGACGTCGCGGAGCTGCACGCCCCCTTCAGCCCGCAGGAGCTGATCCTGCGCGAGGCCCTCGGGCTCGGCGATCACGGCAACGTGAACCCGTCCGGGGGCGCGCTGGCCGCCAACCCGATCATGGTGGCCGGGCTCACCCGCATCGGCGAGGTGGCCCAACGGATCATCGACGGCACTGCGGCGCGCGGCGTCGCCCACGCCACCTCGGGGCCCTGCCTCCAGCAGAACCTCGTCACCGTGCTCGAAGGAGACGACGCCTGATGCCTTCGACGCCGACGCGGAGCTTCGCCGCCGAGCGGAGCGGAAGCGGCCTTCGGCCGCCCTGTGGAGTGACGACATGAGCAAAGAGCGAGTAGCCGTCGTCGGTGTCGGCCAGACCAAGCACCAGGCCACCCGCGGGGACGTGTCGATGGCCGGCCTCGTGCGGGAGGCCGCCAGCCGCGCCCTCACCGACGCCCAGATGACCTGGAGCGACATCGACGCCGTGGTGGTCGGCAAGGCGCCCGACTTCTTCGAGGGCGTGATGATGCCCGAGCTGTACCTGGCCGACGCGCTCGGTGCCAACGGCAAGCCGCTGTTCCGAGTGCACACCGCCGGTTCGGTCGGTGGGTCCACCGCCATCGTCGCCGCCCAGCTCGTCCAGGCGGGGATCCACCAGCGGGTGCTCACCGTCGCCTTCGAGAAGCAGTCCGAGAGCGAGGCGATGTGGGCGCTCTCGATGCCGATCCCGTTCCAGCCCCCGCTCCACGCCGGCGCGGGCGGCTACTTCGCTCCGCACATCCGGTCGTACATGGCGCGGTCCCAGGCTCCGGACCACATCGGGATCCTGGTGGCGCTCAAGGACCGCACCAACGCGCTGAAGAACCCGTACGCCCACCTCCACGAGCACGAGATCAGCTTCGACTCCATCAAGGACTCGATGATGCTGTGGGACCCCGTGCGCTACGCGGAGACGTGCCCGAGCTCGGATGGCGCCTGTGCGATGGTGCTGGCCAGCGAGGCGGTGGCCGACCGCGCCGAGAAGCAGGTGGCGTGGATCAAGGGCACCGCCATGCGCTCGGAGCCCACGATGTCGGCCGACCGCGACCCGGTGCTGCCGCGCGGCGGCAGCGAGTGCGCGGCCGACGTCTATCAGCAGGCGGGCATCACCGACCCGCGCAAGCAGGTCGACTGCGTGGAGATGTACGTGCCGTTCTCGTGGTTCGAGCCGATGTGGCTCGAGAACCTCCACTTCGCCCCGCCGGGGGAGGGGTGGAAGTACGTCGAGGACGGCGTCACCCAGCTCGACGGCGACCTGCCCGTCAACATGTCCGGTGGCGTGCTCTCGTCGAACCCGATCGGCGCGTCCGGGATGCTCCGCTTCGCGGAGGCGGCGCTCCAGGTCCGCGGCCAGGCCGGCGAGCACCAGATCGACGGCGCTCGCACCGCGGTGGGCCACGCCTACGGCGGTGGCTCCCAGTTCTTCGCCATGTGGGTCGTCGGCGCGGACAAGCCCTGATGGGGCGGCTCGACGGCAAGGTCGCCATCATCACCGGAGCGGCGCGGGGCCAAGGCGAGGCAGAGGCTCGGCGCTTCGTCGCCGAGGGTGCCGCGGTGCTGCTCACCGACGTCCTGGACGAAGAAGGTGAGGCCGTGGCCGCCGAGCTCGGCGAGCGGGCCGCCTACCGCCACCTCGACGTGTCGTCGGAGGACGAGTGGATCGCGGCGGTGGCGGACGCCGAGGAGCGCTTCGGGCCGGTCACGATCCTGGTCAACAACGCCGGCATCCTCGACTTCGCGTCGGTCGAGCGCCAGGACATCGACAAGTTCCGCCGAGTGATCGAGGTCAACCTCATCGGCACCCTCATCGGGATGAAGAGCGTGGCCCCCTCGATGCGGAAGGCCGGCGGCGGCTCGATGATCAACATCTCTTCCAACGGCGGCATCTGGGGCCTGCCCTCGCTCGGTGCCTACGTGTCCAGCAAGTGGGCCGTCCGCGGCCTGTCGAAGACGGCCGCGCTCGACCTCGGCAAGCGCGGCATCCGGGTGAACTCGGTGCACCCCGGGGGCATCGACACGCCGATGACGCGGATGCCCGGCATCGAGCCGAACGACACCGTGTTCGCGAAGAACCTGCCGCTGGCCCGCTTCGGCCTGGTCGACGAGGTCGCCAACGTGGTGACGTTCCTCGCGTCCGACGAAGCGAGCTACGTGACCGGGGCCGAGTGGTCCGTCGACGGCGGGGCCACCGCGGGCGACCGCTCCGTGCTCGACCTCTGACAAACCTTCGGGATCCTTCGGACAAATCAGCGCAGACGCCGCTTCTTGCCCCTGGGCGGGGCCGATCGCGGTTCATATGCTCACACAGTGGCGGTGCGGGAGCGGAGCGTAGCGAAGCATCGGAACGGCCTGTCCGGCTTCGAACCGCCGCGCTATCTCCACGCGGACACCGCGTCGCCCGATCCAGTGCCCACGAGCCCCACCGGGGACGTGCTGCGGTTCCAGGCGTTCCTCGCACGCGGCCTCATCGCCGTCGTCCTGATCGCCGTGGCCCCGACCCTGCACCAGGACGCGCCAGACACAGCTCGCTTCGGTTGGCTCGTGGCCGCGCTGTGGCTTCCCGGCGTCGGCGTCCTCGACCTCCTCCAACGGCGCTACCGAAGGGGGCAGGTCGCGCCGCTCGCGCTGTTCTGGGACCTCGCGCTGTTCGTGGGCGTGGAGGTCGCGCTCGACGCCCCGGATGCCGCCGCCCTCGGGTTCCTCCTCGTCACCGCGTTCCACGCCTACATCGGAGGTCGCCGGCGCGCGTGGTTCACGGGTGGGCTGGCCCTCCTGGCGATGCTGGTCGCACCGCTGTTGAACGGAGGTGAGCTCATCGCGCACCGGCTCACCGTCGAGCTGATCGCGGGGACCCTGCTCGTGCTGATGCTGGCCGATGCCGCGCACCGACAGGACGCCAGCCGGGCCGGCCTGGTGCAGATGTCCGGCAAGGCGGACGCCATCCTCGCCAGCATCGCCTCCGAGGTCATCGTCACCAGCCCCTCGGGTCGTGTGCGGGAGTGGAACCCCGCCGCGGCTCGGACCTTCGGTTGCCACGATGGGCCGGCGTCGAGCAAGGGCGCGCGCTGCGCCGATGTCCTCGGGCTCCACATCGGCATCCGGCAGCTCCGGTGTGAGGAGGGCTGCGCGCTGCTCGACCTCAGCCCGACCGAAGCGACCGCCGAGCTGTGGCGCCTCGACCGTCACGGACACCGGCAGCCGCTGCTCGGGAGCGCCTCGCCGGTCGTCGACCAGGACGGCGTACCGGTGGAGATCGTCCACTCGTTCCGCGACATCACCTCGATCCGCGCCGCGGACGAGGCCAAGACGCTGTTCCTCGCCACCGCGTCGCACGAGCTGAAGACCCCGCTCACGGTGATCCGCGGCTTCGCGCAGATGCTCCAGCTCGAGGGCGTGCCCGAGGACAAGCGTGCCCACGCGGCCATGGCCATCGAGGCGCGCTCCGACCAGCTGGCCGGGATCGTCGACCGCCTCCTGATGTCGAGCCGCATCGACGCGGGGCGCATCGACCTGGACCTCGACCTCATCGACCTCGCGCCGATCATCCGCGATCGGGCGCATGCCATCGAGGTCGCCACGGGCCGCACGGTGGTGATCGACATCGGCACCCGGCTCGCGCTCGTCTTCGCCGACCCCGACGCGGTCACCACGGTCGTCGACCACCTGCTCGACAACGCGGTGAAGTACTCGCCCGACGGGGGATCGCTCGCCCTCTCCGCCCGCCGTGACCCCACCGGCGAGGCGGTCGTCCTCGCGGTCGCCGACCGGGGGATCGGCATGACCCCCGAGCAGGTCGAGCGCTGCTTCGAGCGCTTCTGGCAGGCCGAGAGCTCCGACGTCCGCCGCTTCGCGGGATCCGGGATCGGGCTGTACATCGTCCGGTCGCTCGTGGAGGGCATGGGTGGGCGGGTGTCCGTGACGAGCTCGGTCGACGAGTGGACGGTCTTCTCCTGCACGTTGCGGACCACCGCCCCGATGGAAGGCGACGAGGACGATCCCGTGTCGTCTGACGTCGACGCCGAGCTGGGGCAGGCATCGATGATCCGCGAGTACATGCGCCTCGTCGGCGTGCCGCTCCAACGCACGGGAGACGCGTCATGACCACCGCGGTCGGACTCCTCAACATCGCCCTCGGCACCATCTACACGTGCTTCGGGTTCATGACCATCGTCGACCTCAAGCGGGGCTGGCGCACGAACGGCTTCTCGCACTTCGGGTTCGCGTGGCTCGCGATGACGTTCACCTGCGGCCCCCACCACCTCGACCACGGCGCCCACATCCTCATCAGCGGCCGCGCCGGCGGCGGCCTCGACCTGCTCGCGATCTCGATGGGGGCGCCCGCCGGCATCGTGTGGTTCCTGCTCCGCGCCGAAGCGATGCTGGGTGGCCGCGGCGACCGGTTCATCCGGGGCACGCCGTTCTGGCTCGACCTGCTGCCGGCGGGAGGCGTGATCTACCTGGCTGCTCTCCTCAACGCCACCATCGGCGTCGGGCACAATGCCAACGGCTTCGAGGTGCGGACGATCCCGAACCTGATCCTGATCGGTCTCTACGGATCGATCGGCTACGTCATCGTCCGCACCCAGCTCTGGAACCACCCCCACACGGGAGGATGGTCGCTGTCGGGCACCGCGCTGGCGACGGTCATGTTCACGTGCGCGCTCATGCACGGTGTGTACGCGCTCTACGCCACCACCGGGCGGTACGACCTCGACATCCACGGCATCGCCATCGACTGGCTCTCGGTGCCGGCGGCTGCGTACTTCCTCTGGGTCGTCGCCGCCTTGCACCGGGGCACGCTGCGGGACTGGCACGAAGCCGACGACGTCGACGGCGGCCGCCGATCGCCTCGGGTGATCGCGACCGTGGGGGCACCCTGATGTCGCAGGTGCTCGTGGTCGACGACGATCCTGACATCCGCACGCTCCTGCAGATCGCCCTCGAGCGGGACGGCCACTCCGTGGAGGTCGCGGAGGGCGGGACCGACGGGCTCGCGGCGCTCCGGGCCTGGGGCAAGGGGCGCCCCGTCGTCATCCTCGACGTGCAGATGCCCGATCTCGACGGGTGGCAGGTGCTCGCCACCATCCGTGAGGACGCGACCCTCCGGGACCTTCCGGTCATCCTGTGCACCGTCCGGGCGGGTGCCGCCGACCTCACCCGCGGCTGGTTGGCGGGCTGCGACGCCTACCTCCCGAAGCCCTTCGACATCGCGCACATGTCCACCGAGGTGGCGACGTTGGCCGGGACCCCCGAGCGACGAGCTGAGGCGCCGGCGCGCCGAACGCCAGCTCGAGCTCCACGCGTAGCACCGCTCGTGGATGACCTGCGCGCCGATCCGGCCGCCTGGCTGCCGGCGCTGACGCTGGTCGCGACCGACGCCACCGGGCAGGTCGTCGGGCCCGTGGTGTGCTCACGAGCGTGGGTGGGGGACGCGTCTCGCCCGCTCGCTGACCACGACCCGTCGACCACAGGCACGTTCCGCTACGCACCCGCCTTCGGCTGAGGGTTCGCGCGGGCCGGTCAGCGGTGCGGCTTGCGCCGCCTGAGGCCCGAGTCGAGCAGACGGCGGATCAGCTCACGTGACGAGACCGGGACCGCCCCGAGGGCGATGGCCTGCGCGCGGTAGTCCTCGGGCACGTCGTAGTGGTCGCCCTGGAACCAGCGCCGCTCGATCCCCAGCGCGTCGGCCATGGCGTGCAGCTCGTCGTAGCTCTCGTCGCTGACGAGGTGGGCCCAGCGCCGACCGCGCCAGTGCCACAGCGGGGGGTCGATGAGGACGGTCAGGCGTCGCCGTGCTTGGCGCTCGCGGTGGCCTTCGCGGGCGCCTCGTCGGCGCGATCGGGCCACCACGGGGGCGGGAACACCGTGCGCTCGTCGCTCACGCCCTCGGCGTAGAACTGGGCCGCCCACTTCCTGAACTTCATGAACGGCCCGTCGTTGTCGGCCAGCGCTGGTCGCACGAGGTGGGCCTTGTGCTCCCAGATCGGCTTGTCCTCGAGGAACTGCTTGTCGACCTCGCGCACGAACGCTTCGCCGACGTTGCGGGTGGTCTCCGCGTCGCCCATCGTCTTGAACCGGAAGTTGAAGCGCGTGATGCACCGCTCCGCGGTGATGGGGGTGGTGACGGCCAAGCTCATCGTGTCGACGATGCCGGCGAACCGCACGATCGCCACGCCAGGTCCGATCTGCTCGGAGTCGATCCGTCCCTCCATGATCCCGCGAGGGGTGGGGAACTTCTGGCTCGACCGCATCTGGGTGCCCGGGAACCCGGTCTCGTAGCTCTCCATCACCGGGACCTCGGCGGTGTTGTGCACATAGCGGAAGTGGGCGGAGTCCACGCCGTTCTCCGCCATCTCCTGCCACGGCGCGTCGACGGTGTGCTCGGTGCGGATCACCGTGGACCACTCGGGGTCGCCGTTGAACTCGGGCAGCTCCCGGATCTCCCACTGCGGCTCGACGGAGTCATCGGGGTGGTACCAGACGAGCGAGACGCCGTTGCGCTCGGTCACCTCGTAGGTGCGCAACGTCCCCTTCTTGTTGATGCGATCCGAGTAGGGGATCTCGGTGTTCTTGCCTTCGGCATCGAACTTCCAGCCGTGGAACGGGCAGACGATCTGGCAGTCCTCGACCGTGCCGCCGTGGCCGAGGTGGGCACCGAGGTGCGGGCAGAACGGGTCCTGCACGTGGAGCTCGCCGGTGTGGTCGCGCCAGGCGACCAGGTGGCGGTCGAAGTAGAAGATCGCCTTGGGCTCACCGGAAGGGAAGTCCTCGGGGTAGCCGATGCTGAACCAGCCGAAGGGCACCGGGAACGGTGAGCGCGCGAGCACGGTGACGGTCATGCGTCGAGTCCGAACACCCGGACCGCGTTCTCACGCAGGAACTTGGGCCACACGTCGTCCTTGAAACCGACGTTGGGGAGCTCAGAGAAGATCCGCTCGAGCGACAGCCCCATCGGGAAGTAGCCGGCGTACATGATCTTGTCGGCCCCGCGGGAGTTGGCGTAGTCGATGATCGTCTGGGGGTAGTAGCGAGGCGCGAACGCCGACGTGGAGTAGTAGAGGTTCGGCCACTTCAGCATGAGCTTCACCGCCAGCGCGTCCCACGGCTCGGCGCCGTGGCGCATCACGATCTTGAGCTCGGGGAAGAACCAGCACACCTCGTCGAGCAGCTCCGTCTTCTGGCAGAGCATCGGCACCCGCGGGCCGGGGACGCCGGTGGTGAGGCAGATCGGGATGTCGAGCTCCACGCACTTGGCGTAGATGGGGTACATACGCTTGTCGTTGATCGGCACCTGCGGCGTCAGCCCGGCCGGGAAGCAGCTGGCCGCCTTCACGCCGATGGTCTCGTAGGCCTTCACGAGGTCGCGCACGCCCTGCATCCCCAGGTTGGGGTTCACCTCGTAGGAGGCGAAGAAGCGATCGGGGTGGTCTTCGAGGGCGCGCGTGCTCGAGCTGCGGTGGAAGGCGACACCGAGCATGGCCTTCTCGATGCCGAAGTGGTCCATCTCGCCGAGGACGACGGCGACCGGGTCGGCGCCCTCGTCCACGTCCTTGGGCACGCCCTTGAACATGTACTCGACCGGGAACTCCATCTCCTTGGACTCGTCGTCCATGAGCCCCGCGCGCAGGAAGCCGTACCACTCCTTCTTGGCGCCTTCCGGGATGCCCATCATCAGGTCGACGACGCCCACGTCGGAGGGGAAGGTCATGCGACCAGACTAGAACACGTTCTAGTTCCGGTCGAACAGGGAGAGGTAGGGTCCGGCCCATGGACCTCGGACTCATCATCGGGTACTGGCCGTCCTCCGGGCCGCCCCCGGACGCCGCCGAGCAGATCGCCACGGCCGAGCGCCTGGGGTTCAAGAGCGTGTGGACCTCAGAGGCCTACGGCTCGGACTGCTTCACCCCGCTGGCCTGGTGGGGGAGCGCCACCGAGCGGGTGCAGCTCGGCACCGCCATCACCCAGATCTCCGCCCGCACCCCTGCATCGACCGCGATGACAGCGATCACGCTCGACCACCTCACCGGTGGGCGCTTCATCCTCGGGCTCGGCGTCAGCGGCCCGCAGGTGGTCGAGGGGTGGTACTCGCAGGAGTACGCCAAGCCGTTGGCCCGCACCCGCGAGTACATCGACATCGTCCGGGCGATCATCGCCCGCGACAAGCCAGTGGAGTACGTGGGGGAGCACTACCAGATGCCACTCGTGGGCGGCACCGGCTTCGGCAAGCCGCTCAAGTCGATCGTCCGCCCGCTCCGGCCCGACATCCCGATCTACCTGGGGGCCGAGGGGCCGAAGAACGTCGCCCTGGCGGCGGAGATCTGCGACGGCTGGCTCCCGATGTTCTTCTCGCCCAAGGCCGACAGCTTCTACCGCGACGCGCTGGCCGAGGGCTTCGCCCGCCCCGGGGCGCGGCAGACCGCCGACACGTTCGAGGTGGCCTGCGTGGTGCCCACGATCGTCGGAGGCGACGTCGAGTCGTGCGCCGACCTGCTGCGCCCCACCCTCGCGCTGTACATCGGTGGCATGGGCGCCAAGGACCGCAACTTCCACAAGGACGTCTTCAGCCGCCTCGGCTACGAGGCCGAGTGCGACAAGATCCAGGAGGCCTACCTGGCCGGCCGCAAGGACGAGGCGGCGGGCTACGTGCCGACGTCGATGGTGGAGGACGTCTACCTGGTGGGGCCGAAGGACAAGGTCCGCGACGACCTGGCGGCTTGGCGTGAGAGCTGCGTCACCACGCTGCTCGTCAGCGGCCCTCCGTTCCTCCTCGAGGAGATCGCCGACCTCGTCCAGGGGTAGGTCACGGCTCGCGCATCACCCGACGGGCCCACACGAACAACGGCATCTGCAGCGGCAGCCGGAGCCACGCGACCGCTGCGGAGTCGAACGGCGGGTCGGCGCCGGCGATGCCGCCGTCGAGGGCAGATTGGATGTTGGCGGGGTACACCGCCATGAACGTCAGCAGGCACCAGAGTGCACCCAAGCGGCGGGTGCGCGGGTTCGCCACGAGGACGGCGCCCGTGAGCTCGACGGCTCCGCTCACCAGGGTGACCGCTCGCTTGGAGCCCGGCATCCAGTCGGGAACGATCGCATCGAAGAGCTCGGGCCGCACGAAGTGCAGCACCCCGGCGGTTCCGATGAACGCCGCCAGCCCTCGTGCCCGTCGATCCGCAGGTCGCATGGCCCCAGACCCTACGGGTGCTCACGAGATCCGGGACTAGTCGCTCGCCGGGATGGGTACGCGGGCGCCATGACCTTCCATGGTGACGTGGTGCTCAACGAGTCCCCCCTGCGGCTGCCCATCGAGGTCGGCCCGATCGGTGACGACGTCGTCGCGGTGATCGTCCACGGCGACGTCGACCTGACCGAGGCGGGCGAGCTGCGGGCGGTCCTCAACGACGCATGCACCGGGCGGCACCACACCGTCGTCGTCGACCTCGGCGAGGTGTGCTTCATGGGCTCATCGGGGATGGGCGTGCTGGCCGAGGTCCACCACCGCCTCGCCACCGAGGGGCGCCAGCTCCTCGTCGAGCACGCCTCGCCCGCCATCGCGACCGCGTTCGAGATCGCGGGCGTCGCCCACGTGCTCAACGCCTGATCGGCCTCCGTCCTCATCAGGGCGCGGCGCGCAGGCTAGTCACATCGAGCTATGGCGGGGACTGCGTGCTTTTCCTACCTTGCTCGCATGTCCCGTCGTCCTGGTGCCATCGCCCTTGCCCTCTCCGTGATCGCCGCCACCTTGATGGTGGCGGTCTCGCCGCCCGCGCAAGCCGCCGGGATCGGGCGCATGACCGGCCGGATCATGGTCAACACCGTGCCCAGCCACACCCCATGCACCGCGCCCCGCATCATCGTCTACCTCGAAGAAGGCGGGCTCGTCTTCGCCAGTGGCACGCCGGACGGTCGCTACGCGGTCGAGAACCTCCCCACGGGACAGCACATGGTGGTCCAGTCGTGCCAGGTGGGCGACTGGGTCCAGGAGACCTTCCGCAACCGTCCCGGCTTCGACTTCGCCGGGGCTGAGCCGGTGAACATCCTCGAAGGGATCACGACCTCGCAGATCAACGCAGTGCTCGACGCCGGCGGCACGATCAGTGGCCACATCGGGAAGAACTCCGGCGCCCCGATCCCTGATTGCGGCTCGGTGGCGTGGCCGGTCAGCCAGGAAGGCGTCATCCTCGCCGGAGCGCCGTGTCCGGATCCCGACACGGGCAACTACACGATCCATGGCGTGCCCAAGGGCCGGGTGTTCGTGCAGTTCGTCTCCCCGAACGGGTTGTGGGTGGAGGAGTGGTGGAAGAACGAACCGGACATCACCACCGCGAAGCTCGTCAAGGTCGTGGTGGGAACGGATACGCCCGGCATCGACGCTGCGATCAAGAAGGCCGCACCCATCCGGACCGCGACCAGATCCGTCGTCCTCCCCGATGGCTCGGTGGTCCCGGCGCCGGGCTGACCCGCACAGACGGGTGGCGACCGGCGTGCTCAGGCCCAGTCCTGGAACGCCTCCGGCGGCGGGCAGGCGCACATGAGGTTGCGGTCGCCGTAGCCGCCGTCGATGCGGCTGACGGGCGGCCAGTACTTGCCATCTCGCAGTGACGAGAGGGGGTAGGCGGCCTGCGCACGCGTGTAGGGCCGGTCCCAGGACTCGCCGAGGAGGTCCGCAGCCGGGTGGGGAGCATGGGCGAGGGCGGTGTCGTCGTGCGCGACCTCGCCCCGCTCGACCTGGGCGATCTCCTCGCGGATCGCGAGCATGGCGTCCACGAAGCGATCGAGCTCGGCCAGCGACTCCGACTCCGTGGGCTCGACCATCAGGGTGCCGGCCACCGGGAAGCTCATGGTCGGGGCGTGGAAGCCGAAGTCGATGAGGCGCTTGGCCACGTCGTCCACGGTCACCCCGGTCGCAGACGTGATCGGGCGCAGGTCGAGGATGCACTCGTGGGCGACGCGATCGTGGTCGCCCGTGTACAGCACCGGGAACGCGGCGTCGAGGCGCGCCGCCACGTAGTTCGCGTTGAGGATGGCCAGCTCGGTGGCGCGCTGCAGCCCGTCGGGGCCCATCAGCGCGATGTACGCCCACGAGATCGGGAGGATCGACGCCGACCCCCAGGGTGCCCCCGCGATGGGGCCGGGACCGGTGGCGGGGCCGGCTTCGGGCACCAGCGGGTGGTTGGGCAGGAAGGGTGCGAGGTGCTCGAGCACCGCGACCGGGCCGACGCCGGGCCCACCGCCGCCGTGGGGGATGCAGAACGTCTTGTGCAGGTTGAGGTGGCTGACGTCGCCGCCGAACCAGCCGGGCCGGGCCACCCCGACGAGGGCGTTGAGGTTGGCACCGTCCACGTAGACCTGGCCTCCGTGCGAGTGCACGAGGTCACACAGGTCGGTGATGCGCTCTTCGAACACGCCGTGGGTCGACGGGTACGTGACCATCAGCACGGCGAGGTCGGCGCTGTGCTCCGTGACCTTCGCCTCGAGGTCGGGCACGTCGACGTTGCCATCGGCGTCGCAGGCCACCACGACCACCCGCATCCCGGCCATGACGGCCGAAGCGGCGTTGGTGCCGTGGGCCGACGACGGGATGAGGCAGACATCCCGCTCCGACTCGCCGCGCGAGGCGTGGTACCCGCGGATCGCGAGGAGGCCGGCCAGCTCGCCCTGCGACCCGGCGTTGGGCTGGAGGGACACGCGGTCGTAGCCGGTGATCTCGCACAGCCACTCCTCGAGCGTGGTGATGAGCTCGCGGTAGCCCTCCGCCTGGTCGGTGGGCGCGAACGGGTGGAGCTGCCCGAACTCCGGCCAGGTGACAGCCGCCATCTCGGTGGTGGCGTTGAGCTTCATCGTGCAGCTGCCCAGCGGGATCATCGACCGGTCGAGGGCGATGTCCTTGTCGGCCAGCGAGCGCAGGTACCGGAGCATCTCGGTCTCGGACCGGTGGGCGGAGAACACGGGGTGGGTGAGGTACTCGGTCGTGCGGCGCAGCGGCACGGGGAGCGCGTCGTCAGCATCGTCGGCGAGGTCGACTCCGAGCGCCGCCGCCACCCGCTCGAGGACGGCGTCATCGGTCGTCTCGTCGAGGGAGATGCCGATGGTGTCCGCGTCGACGCAGCGCAGGTTCAGACCCTGCTCGCGGGCGGCGGCCACGAGCTCGTCGGCGCGACCGGGGACCCCGACGGCGAGCGTGTCGAAGAAGTGGTCGTGCACCACCTGGAACGAGCCGGCGCGCAGCGCCCGGCCAAGACGGGTCGTCTGGCGGTGCACCTGCTCGGCGATGTGCCGGAGGCCCTCGGGGCCGTGGTACACGGCGTACATCGACGCGATGACCGCCAGCAGCACCTGGGCGGTGCAGATGTTGGACGTGGCCTTCTCGCGGCGGATGTGCTGCTCACGGGTCTGGAGCGCCAGTCGGTGGGCGGGGCGTCCCGCCGCGTCGACGGAGACGCCGACCAGCCGGCCCGGCATGGACCGGCGGAGGTCGTCGCGGGTGGCGAGGAAGCCCGCGTGCGGGCCGCCGTACCCGAGGGGCACGCCGAAGCGCTGCGAGGACCCGACGCACACGTCGGCTCCCTGCTCGCCTGGTGGCGTGAGGAGGGTGCAGGCCAGGAGGTCGGTGGCGACCGCGACAAGGCCGCCGGCCTCGTGCACGGCGGTGATGGTGGGGGAGAGGTCGCGCACCACTCCCGTGGTGCCCGGGTGCTGGAGGAGGGCGCCGAACACGGCGGACGGGTCGAGATCGGCCAGATCGCCCACGACGATCTCGATGCCGATCGGCTCGGCACGGGCGGCGACGACGGCGATGGTCTGCGGGTGCGTCTCCGCATCCACGAAGAACGCGGGCGCGGTGTGCTTGGTCGACCGGCGGATGAGGGTCATGGACTCGGCGGCGGCGGTGGACTCGTCGAGCATCGATGCGTTGGCGATGTCCATGCCGGTGAGGTCCGTCACCATGGTCTGGAAGTTGAGGAGCGCTTCGAGGCGTCCCTGGCTGATCTCGGGTTGGTACGGCGTGTACGCCGTGTACCACGCGGGGTTCTCGAGGACGTTGCGCAGGATCACGCCCGGCGTGTGGGTGCCGGAGTATCCGGTGCCGATCAGCGAGGTGACCACCTGGTTGCGGTCGGCCAGCGCGCGCAGCTGGGCGAGCACGTCCGGCTCTGACCCCGCCTCGGGGAGCGTCAGCGGCTGGTCGGTGCGGATGGTCTTCGGGACGGCCTGGTCGATCAGCTCGTCGAGGGTGGCGACCCCCAGGACGGCGAGCATGCGCTCGACGTCCTCGGGCCGCGGGCCGAGGTGGCGGTCAGCGAACGTGGTGGCGGGCTCGCTCATGTGGAGGCTCCAGGGGGCGCAGGGGTCAGGTCGTCGTGACCCCCGCTGTCACCCGTGGGCTCCAGCGTTGCCTCCCCCGTGCGGTCCTTGGGCCTGAGAGGTTCCGGGGCGGTTGCACCTTCGGCGCCCGGCCACCACCCCCGAGGAGGTGGCACCGGGACTCTCCCACACGGGTTCGTCAGCTCCCGCAGGCTACCAAGGTCCGCCTACGGGCCGTAGTACCCGTAGGCATCCATCAAGACGTGGGTGAACCCCGCCTGGTTGTCCACGGCGACCTTGCCGTCGGTCCCGGTCTTGACCGTGACCGCGTTGGCCACCGTCTGGCCCGCCGCCCAGTTCAGGCTGGATGAGTTCGGCTTGGCCGTGAGGTTCGGGTAGATCGTGAGGAACGATCCCGCGGTCGTGCCCGTGACGGTCGTGTTCAGCAGCACCGCGGTGGCCGAGGCCGGGATGTTTGCCGGCACCTCCGCCTCCACCTGAACTGTCCGGTGCGACACGGGGCCCCACTTCGTGTTGTACGGACCAACCTGGAGGATGGGACGCGAGTCCTGGATCCGCACCGGGTTGTCCAACGGGTGGAACGCGTCGCCGTCGCCTTCTTCGAAGTACCCGACCACGTCGGCGATCACGTCGACCGAGCCAGCCGAGTTGAAGATCTTCACAGCCCCGAGGTCACCGACCTTCGCCGTCACGGCGTTGGGAACGGTCTTGCCCGCGGCGAAGTTCAGGCTCGAAGCGGTGGGCTTGGCCTCGCCGTTGGGCCACACCGTGAGGAACGATCCGGCGGACGCGTTGGTGGCCGTGACGTTGAGCACGACGGCATCAGCGTCGGACGGCACTCCGCTGCCGGCGATGCCGGCGACGGTGACGATCCTCGTCACCCCCGAACCCCACTTGGTGTTGTACGGATCCGCGGGCGGGGTGCCGGGCCGCGAGTCGAGGATGCGCTTCGGCGCCAGGGCGGTCAGGCCAGCTCCGCTCGCGGCATCGTCGTCGTAGTACCCGACCACATCGATCACGACATCGACATTGCCGACGTGGTTGCGGATCGCCACCGAGTGCGCATCACCGACCTTGACCGTCACCGAGTTGGCGAGCGTGGCACCGGCGCCCCAGTTGATGGCGGACGCGCCGAACGCCTCGTCACCGCCAGAGTCCGTCGGGGCGATCTGCAAGAAGCTCTCAGCGGTGGTGCCGGTCGCCGTGATGTTCAGGTTGACGGCCACCGCGTCGCCGGGGACGCCGCTGAAGTTGGCGACCTCGACGTCGCGGACGTGGTCGGCGTGCCATGGCGTGCCGTACGGGCCGACCTGACTTTCGTCGCGAGAGTCGAGGATCCGTCCCGGAGTGATGGGGTGGTAGTACGCGGCCGCGGGCGGCAAGGGGCCGTGCACAAAAGTTCGCACGTCCGACGTCGCCGTCGTGGCGCCGCTGCCGTCTATCGTCTGCACTCGCCAGAAGTAGGTGCCGTTGGCGTAGTGCGGAGTCGAGTGCCACGTGGTGAGCACCGTGCTCACCGACTCCACCGTGGTTGCGAAGTCTTCTGTAATCGACGTCTGGAACCGGTACTGCGCGGCGCCGTTGACCGACGTCCAGGTGAAGCTCTGGTTGTCGTTCAGGAAGTTGGCGCCGTCGGCCGGTGTCAGGAGGTTGACCGCGTTGCCCTCGAGGTCGAACTTCCGGAGGTTGACGTTGTCGTCGCTGGTCCAGGGCCCGGGCCGGTTGTCGGTGTCGAGCCGACGCATCCGCCAGCCGTATCCACCGGTCGGCAGGGACGTCGTCGGGATCCATCCCGTCATCGGCGTGATGATCGTCAGCACCCGGTTCGCTGGGGTCAACGGCTGACCGACGTTCTTGTACACCTCGAGCTCGTACTTCGCCGCGTAGTCCTGCGCGCTCCACGTGAAGACCGGGACTCCGCTGACATTTGCGTTCGGGGCCGGTTGCAGCAGACCCACCATCGGGGCCGTCTTGTTCACGAGCCGCGGCGTCAGCACGTTGTCGGTCTCGCTGCTGTACGACAGCGGGTTGCCCGACGCGTCGAAGGGCTGCACCCGCCAGTACAACGGTCCATTGGGGAGCGTCTGGCTGTACACGGTGTACGTGGTCTGATCGAGCGACGGGCTCGTGTGGATGATCGTCTGCATGTCTGCCGTCGTCGAGACCTCGACGCGGTAGGTCGCGGCCTCGAGGTCGTTGGCCGGCGAGGCGTTGCGGTTCGTGGTGAGGTAGTCCTCCCACGTGAACGTGATCTGGTTCTGCACCGTCGCGTTGTTCGCGGGGCTGATCAGGTGCACCGGTTCCGACTTCTTGCGGAACGCCCGCACGGGCGGGTTCGCGCCTGCGAAGGTCGACGGCTGCGCACCGCAACGGGCGCCGTAGCACGGGCGCGCGTACCAGTAGGTGGCCTGGCCGGCTTGGGCGTCTGGCAGGCTCACCGTCGGTCGGAACGTGGGGAAGTGGACGTTGTCGAACGTCGCGGTGATGTTCGAGAAGTTCGGATCCGTGGCGAAGTACACGATGTACTTGGTGGCGCTCGGGTCCCAGTTCCAGGTGAACGTCGGCGTGACGTTCACCGCGGCGCAGGACGTGAGCGGCGGGCAGTGCGCCGGGCTCGTCAGCGTGGTGGCCACCAGCGAGCTGAGGACGAACTGGCCCTCGGACCCCGTACCGATCAGCGCTGCGCTCGAGTCGTAGGCCTCGACGTACCAGTCGTAGGTGCCGACGCTGAGACGGTCGACCGCATCACCGACCTCGGCGTAGCTGTTGACCTGAAGTCCCGACTTGAACAGGTTGGAGACAGGGGACCCTGGCGTGCTGGTGAAGATCCTGTACGAGTCAGCGCCGGCCACGGGCTCCCAGGTGAGCGTGGGAACGTGGACACCGGCGGTGCCGTCCGGCGTGATGGCGTCAGGGGTGGGGCTGGTAGGCACCGGCGGGGTGAAGTTGAACGTCCGCCATGAGGCCTGGTTGGGAAGGAGACCCACCCGGCTGGTGGAGTCGACGGTCTGGACGTACCAGCGAAACGGTCCGTCGGCCGGGTCGAGGTTCTGGGGGACGAACCGGGTCTGGTAGGTGGTGGCGGTCTCGGCCGTGGCGTTGTTGGCCTTGACCACCGTGACCTTGTATCGACCGACGTTGGGCACGGACGCCCAGACGAGCTCGACGGGGCCGGTGAGCCCGAGGGCGCCGTTGGGTGGAGAGATCAGGGTGGGAACCACCGGGAAGTACTGGAACTGGAACGTGGCGGAGTACAACCCGTTCAGGTTCCCGGGCCCGTCCAGCGGCTTCACCCGCCAGTAGTAGACGGTGCCGGGAGCCGGGTTGCACGATCCGATCGGCGTGAACGTGGTCTGCTCGGTCTGGCACGACGAGAAGGTGCCGGGCGAGAAGGCGGAGTCCGTGCCCATGTCGAGCTGGTACTTCGACGCCAGCCGGACAGGTGACCACGAGAACGTTGGCACGTTGACGGCGAGGTTCCCGTCAGAAGGGGAGAGGAGCGACACCCGGTGGAAGGGCGGCGCATCGGGAGCGGGCCACGCTCGGTAGAACGTGAACGACGTCGACCAGGCACCGACGGCGCTCGCCGTGTTCTTGGCGCGGACGCGCCAGTAGTACGGACCGGCCGGCAGGTTGGTGGGCGGTGAGTAGCGCGTGCTGCGGAGCCCCGACGCGTTGACGGGCAACGTGCCGGTGAACTGGTCGTTGGCACTCACCTGGATGTCGTAGCTGTGCGCACCCGCGGCGGGAGTCCACTGGAAGGCGAGCTGCTCGATGGCCGACTCAGGGTCGTTGGCGTTCGGCGGTTGCTGCAGGACCGGAACCGAGGGCCACGTGAAGCTGTACGAACGGGGCAGGGAATACTGGCTCGGGAGCTCAGCCACCGAGTACGCGCGGACCCGCCAGTAGAACGTCTGCCCGATCGTCGGGGGCGTCGTCAGCGCGAAGGACGTGTTGTTGGTCGACGTGGGCGCCAGCGTGAGCGGGGGGATGAAGTCCGGCTCGGAGTCGATCTCGATCGTGTAGCGCTTGGCGCCCACGAACGGCTGCCACGTGAACACCGGCGGGGCGGTGGGGAACACGATGCTGGCGCCATCGGCGGGGGAGGTCAGGGTGGGCCCACCCGGGGCCTCCTTCTCGAACGAGCGAGCCTCGGAGAACGGTCCCTGCGCGCCGCCGGAATCGATGCCCGCCACCCGCCAGTAGAGGACGGTCTGGGGCAGGTCCACGTTGTGGGCGTAGCTGGCGTTGAAGGTGATCAGGTTCACCACCGGCGAGCCGAAGGCCGGATCGTTGTCGACCTGGACGCGGTACCGAGCAGTACCCGTCGACGGAGGCGGCGGAGGCGCCCATTGCAGGACCGGGTTGCTCGTGACCGTCACCCCGTCGGCCGGGGCCGACAGGATGGGCGCGGACGGCGCCGCGCCGGCCACGCCCTCGCCGATCAACGGAACGATCCCGACCGCCAGCAGCACGGTCAGGACATAGGACGCGACTCGCTTCATCTGTACTCCCCACCTGGTTCGTCGATCTGACGAAGATCCCCGCCCTGGGCCCACCCACCGGAATCCCCATGCTTGCGCCCGCTGCGCATTCCAACGGAACTCGGCCGAAATGTACCCCACCTTGAGGCACCCTTGATGCGATTGCTTTACGTAACGATGATTATGGGCGTTAGGCAACGGTCAAGACTCGAACTCGCCGACCACGGCGTCCCACTGCTGATCCGAGGCTTCCCTGACGGAGAGGGCCACGGCCGTCAGCTGGCGGAGCGTGAGCGGCTCCGAGCCGCGGCTGACGACGTGGATGAGATCGCCCCCGGCCGCCCCGAACCACACGTGACGCTCACGGTGTGGCGCCGGGTCGGCGTCTGTCGACTCCACGATCGCCGCCCCGTGCCCGTCGAGGTCGATCAAGCGGGCCTCCACGTGCTGTTCGCGAGGAGCGGCGACGATGCCAGCGAGATCCGTCGAGTCGCCCGGAAGCGTCTGGACGATGAGCTCCAGGTCCCCGGGCCCCAACCACAGGGCGACGAAGCTGCCCGGCGGGCCGTGCATCTCGGGAGCGCCCCATGCATAGGTCATCTCGCCCAGGACAGCTCGAGCATCCATCGATCCGACGACGGTGAGGCCATCTGGAGGTGACGGAACGCGGGGCGGTGCGATACGAGCGTTCGGGTCGTCGGCGTCCGGCAGATCGATCTCGTCAACGACGTCGAGCAGGTCGGCTCGCGACGCGGCGGGAGACGAGACGCGCACCGCCAGGTCGTCGCCGAAGTCGACGACCAGGCTGCTCCATGGCACCTCACCGGTCGGCGGGCCACGGAGGTACTCCCCCGCACTGCCGCCACGAGGAACGCGTTCGCCAAGACCACCCACCCCGCCCAGCGGCACCTCACGGTTTGCCTTCTGTCCATCCGCCTTCGCGGTTGATCGAGGCGCACCCGAGGTCGGTGCCGTCCTCCGCGAGCACTCGGACGCTGATCTCACTCTGCGAGTAAGGAAGGTCGCAACGAAGGTTCTTGTCCTCGGGCAGGAACACGACTGCCGCTCGGGCGTCCGTTCCGGGCACGGGCGCGAACCCGGCCCGGTCACCCACCGGCTCGCGCCCGAAGCCAACGACTTGGAGCATTCCTACCGGCAGCTGGGTCCAGACGATCAGGAAGGGCCGGCCGGGGCCGTTGCTCCCGAAGACCCCGTGGCGTTCCGAGTACTCGCCGCTGCCCGCGCACCTCCGGGAGCCGTCGGAGAGCTTCAGGCACCCATCGACGGGGGGCGGGAACTCGTCTGGCAAGAACTGTGAGATGTCCGGCGTCTGCAAGAGCCACGCGAGGCCGTCGACCTCGCCGCGGGTGGCCTCGGTGCGGCTCAGGTCGGCGCCGAAGCCGGGACCGCCATCGAGCGCATCGGCGAACGCCTCCCACTCCGGCTCGGTCGCCCGTCGCACGGATGATGAGACCGCCAGGAGGTCCTCGACCCCGAGCGCTTGCTGGTCACCGCGGCTCAGGGTCACGATGACGCCACCCCAGGGGGCCGCGGACACGACCGCACGCTCGGTGATCGAGCTGTCTCGCCAGGACGGCGTCTCCAGCACGATGCCTGGATCGCCCGCAACGTCGACGTCTCGCTGCTGGCGCACGAACCGGTCCACATGAGCGGCATACGACAGCACCCCGAGGTCCACCGTGTCAGCGGGGATCGCGATCACGATCAGCTGGTCGCGCGTGCTCCCCTTGCGCTCCCAGCTCGCCGAGAGGCTCCCGGGCGGCCCGGGGACCTGCCGTCGCTCTGGGCTCACGAAGTCCGACAGGGCCGCCACCGCGATGAGATCCGTCGAGCCTGCGACCTCCAAGCCGTGGGGTGGGTCGACGATCTCGGGGGCGAGGTCGTGAGAGCCCGGGATGACCGTCACCGACGGGTAGATGTCGCGCAGGTCCGCAAGGCTCGCTTCGGGTGCCGTGATCCTCACGGCGAGGTCGTCACCCTGATCGACCAGGAGGTCCGACCAGCGTGCGACGCCCTCGTCGTCGACAGCCCCTTCCACGAACAGAGCTGGCCGACCGTCGACCTCGAGCTCTTGCCAGTTCGCCCCCGAGTGGTTCCGGCTCGCTCCGAAGAAGCCGTTCTCGCGGCCCTCGTAGCCCGCGAACGACACGACGACAACCCCTTCGCCTGTTGGCGTGCCGTCCTCGGTCAGGACGGTGAACGGCTCGTCGGCCCCGTCGTCCGAGCCCCAGGCGGGACCGGTCGTCCCCTCCCCCGCCATGACGCCGACGTAACCCGCCGGGACGCGACCGACCGTGAACTCGTGGCGCTCCGTGCTCGGTCGTCGGCGTGCTTCGGGCTCCGGCTTGTCAGTGCAGGCGGACGTGCACGCCAGGGACGCGGCGATGCACAACGCCGTGCATGCCCGTCCCCTCCGCGGCCGCATGCCGCGAGGCTACGACCGCCACGGATCGTTCGTTGGTCAGGCCGTGCGGGCGATGAGGACGCTGCAGCCGGCCTTGTGGGCCACGCGGTTCGGCACGCTGCCGAGGATCCGAGCGGCGCCCTGCATCCGCTTGTTGCCGACGACGATCAGGTCGGCCTCGACCGTCTCCGCCACGGAGCACAGCGCATCGCAGGCGTCCCCGATGCAAGCGTGCACCTCGACGGAGAGCCCAGAGCGGCGCAGGTTGCCCGCCAAGGCCTCCAGGTCTGCCTTCGTGGAGTCGACCAGCTCGCCGTGGTCCGGGATCACCATGACCTCGGGACCCATCGCCACCGCCGGTGACGGACACGCCGACACGAGGTGCACGGTGGCGCCCATGGCCTCGGCCAGCTGAGCCGCCAGGCTCACCGCGGCTGTTGACCGCGGGCTCAGGTCCGTCCCGACGACGATGCGCTTCACCACGTCCACCCCCAGCTGTCCGCTCCTGGTCGATTTCGTAGCACGAGATCCGTCTCGACACCACAGTTTGTGACCGTTGTCCCAGGTGCTACCGCACCCACAGGTGGTGCTTGGCCCGCCGGTAGCCGAGCGCCCGGTACACCGCGTCGACGAGCGACTGCCCGGTCGGACCGAGGCCCATGGCGGCGGACATCTGGTTCATCACGTACCCCACCGACAGGTCGCAGCTCGGGTCGGCGAAGCCGATCGACCCGCCGTTGCCGGTGTGCCCGAACGCGGCGTCGCTGAGGGAGACCACCACCTCCGGGTCGACGCCGCGCGCCGTCCACCCCGCCTTCATGAAGCCGAGCGTCCAGCGCCCGGGGGCGGACAGCACGGCGTCCATGCTCCCGGCGGACTGCACCGCGCCCATCTGGGCGACGTCCTCGTCGTCCAGCGCGTAGCGGCCGATGACGCGGTCGTGGACGATGGCCCGGTACAGCCCGGCCAGCGAGCGGGCGTTCATCACGCCGCCCGACGCCGGGATGACGGCCGACATCGCGGCCGGTGAGTCCCACTCCCCCGGCACGAGGTACCCGCCGTTGTTGAGCATCACGAGCGCGGCGATCGACGCGGGGTCGGTCATCGCCTCGAGCAGGAACCGCGGGATGGCCTCGCCGGGCTCCGGCATCGGCGGACCGAGCAACGTCGCCACTCGGCCGTGCTCCGACGGCGGCAGACCGACGAACAGGTCGAGACCGAGCGGCTCGGCGATCTCCGTGGCGATGAACTCCCCCACCGGCCGGCCCGTCACCCGCGCGATCACCTCGCCCACCAGGAAGCCCCACGTCAGGGCGTGATATCCGTGCCGCGTCCCCGGCTCCCAGAACGGCTCCTCGGCGGCCAGCCGCTCGACCATGCCGTCCCAGTCGTAGAAGGCGCCGGCCGGCAGGGGTGCGCGCAGAGCCGGGAGACCGGCCTGGTGGCTCAGGAGGTGCCGGACGAGGACGGCCTCCTTGCCGGCGGCCGCGAACTCGGGCCAGTAGCTCGCGACGGGCGCGTCGAGGTCCAGCTCGCCGGCGGATGCCAGGAGGTGGGCCGCCAGCGCGACCGCACCCTTGGTGGCGGACATGCCGACGCAGAGCGAGTCCTTCTCCCAGGGGCGCGTGCCCTCGGCGTCGAGCGAGCCGCCCCACAGGTCGACGACGGTCTCGCCGCCGACCGTCACGGCGAACGACGCCCCCACCTCACCCCGTTCGTCCAGGTTGCGCTGGAACTCCTCCCCCACCGCGGCGAACCCGTCAGCGCACAGTCCCTGAGCGTCCATGCCCCATCGTTGCCGCTCCGCGTGGCCCGCGCCGCCGGCCGTCCACCAAGCCGGACCGGCCCGATCCGTCAAGGTCGGGCTCCATCCAACCGATACCTCCGAGGTTGCACCACCCGCCACCGCTGGAGGCCCTTCGCCGATGGCTGTATCCGTCACCGACGCTGCCCACCTCCTGCGCCGCACCGGCTTCGGCGTCACCCAAGCCCGCCTGGCCGAGATCACGGCCCTGAGCTCGCGGGATGCGGCCGTCGACCGGGTGACGGACGTGAGCCTCGCCCCACCCGCCAACAACGCACCGATCGGCGGCGGGTGGGTCGAGGACCAGTGGGCGGCTTGGTACCAGCTCACCTGGTGGTGGATGGACCGGATGCGGACGAGCCCCGTGCCGCTCGTCGAGAAGATGGTGCTGTTCTGGCACAACCACTTCGTGAGCGGTCAGGACAAGCTCTACGACATGGGGCTGCTGTACACGCAGAACCAGCTGTTCCGCACCCATGCCCTCGGCGACTACCACGCCCTCGTGCAGGGCATGGCCATCGACCCCGCCATGCTCTGGTACCTCGACAACGCGCAGAACATCGCCGGCCTCGAGCAGGAGAACTTCGCCCGGGAGGTGATGGAGCTCTTCACGATGGGTCAGGGCAACTACACCGAAGCCGACGTCGTCACCATGGCGAAGGCGTGGACCGGCCACAACGTGAGCCCCGACGGGCGGACCTACCAGTTCCACGCTGCGGACCACGACGCCAGCAACAAGGTCCTCTTCGGGATCTCCGCGCCGTGGGACGGACCGGGCACGCTGACCGAGATCCTCAAGGGCAGTCGGCAGGTGGCGGCGTCGAAGTTCATCACTGCGAAGCTCTTCTCCTACCTGGCCTACCCGATCGCCGTGAGCGACCCGCTCGTGGCCACGCTCGCCGACGGGTTCCGCGCCGCCAACCTCTCGATCCTCTCGCTCGTACGAGCCATCCTGCGCTCCGACGCGTTCTGGAGCCCCGGGGCTCGCTACGCCCTCGTGCGAAACCCCACCGAGTGGTTCGTCGCCGCCATGGAGGCGATCGACCTCCCGGCCGCCGAGCTGCACCCGGAGTGGTGGATGGAGGGCACCGGGCAGCAGCTCTTCTACCCACCCAACGTCGCGGGCTGGAAGCAGAACGCCTACTGGATCTCGACGGCGTCGGCGTGGGCACGGTCGAGCTGGGCGTCCTACGTGCGGTGGCGCGCGAGCGAGGCCGGCCTGTTCGCGGGTCTCCAATCGCAGACCCCGGCTGCCATCGCCGACGCGGGGTTCGCCCGCTTCGGCATCGTGAACCCGTCCGCCAACACCAAGGCGGCGATCAAGTCGTGGGCCAAGAAGACGAAGGCTGGAGGCGACGCGTGGTCCATCCCGCCGAACCTCGTCCAGCTCCTGCTCCTGTCTCCCGAGTTCCAGCTGGCCTGAGGAGCACCATGACCCTCGACCCCGAGTTCGACGCCATGCTCGCCCACCTCTCGGTGCCGGCCGAGGTGCACGACCCTCATGGGATGCACCGGCGCCGGTTCCTGCAGGGCGCGCTGGCGACCATGGGCGCCGCAACCCTCACCGGCACCCGTTTCGCCCGCGAGGCGCTCGCCTCACCGATCGCGCCCACCGACGGCGTGCTCGTCATCGTGATGCTCGGAGGTGGCAACGACGGGCTGAACACCCTGGCCCCGATCGGCGGAGCCGACCGCAAGCGGTACAAGAACCTGCGCGGCGGTCTCGCCATCCCCGCCGCCCAGCTCCTGCCGGTGGCGGAGGACTACGGGTTCCACCCGCGCCTCGCTGGCCTGTCGGCGCGCTACGACGCCGGCAAGGTCGCCGTCGTCCGCGGTGTCGGCCAGACCACCGCCAACGACCTCTCCCACTTCACGTCGATGGCCACGTTCATGGCGGGCACAGCGACGTCGTCGCGCGCCACCGGGTGGCTGGGCCGCTACCTCGACGGGCTGACCGAGTTCGACAGCGGGATGCGCGGCCTCACCTTCTCGTCGTCCGTGCCGTTGCACCTCCTCGGCACGCAGGCCAAGGTGACGGCGGTGCCCGACGAGGGCGGCATGTGGGGCGCCGACCGTTCCGCCCAGTGGGAGAACCGGGCCTTTGCAGCGGTCGAGCACTACGCGGATGCGCCGACCGGGCTCAGCCAGTGGGGCGACCGGGTCGCGCTCAACGGTCGTGCAGCCATCGGCATGGCGCAGACCATCGACGCGGTGTACGACCCGGAGGTCACCCTCGAGGGCATCGCGCACGACCTGACGCTCGCGGCGCGGCTGGTGAACGCCGATCTCGGTGCTCGGGTGATCGGTGTGGGGATGGGGAGCTACGACACCCACGCCAACCAGCTCTACGACCAGGGAGAGCTCCTGGGACAGCTCGACGACGGCATCGAGGCGTTCTTCACCACGTTGGCTCCCGGTCTCCACGACCAGGTCACCCTGGCCACGTTCTCCGAGTTCGGTCGCCGGCCGGAGCGCAACGACAGCGGCGGCACCGACCACGGGACGGCCAGCGTCATGCTCGTCGTGGGCGACAAGGTGCAAGGCGGTCTCCACGCCGCGCAACCGTCCCTGAAGAACCTCGACGAGCGGGGCAACCTCGTGCCCCAGGTCGACTTCCGGCAGGTGTACGCAACCCTGCTGGATCGCTGGCTCGACGGCGATCCTGACCAGCTCCTGGGCGCCCACTACGAGCAGCTCGACCTGTTCACGGGCGCCCCCGGTGCTCCGTAGGCCCTCCCAGCGGTACCGTCTGCACCAATGAGCCCGGATCGTGCCCGCGTGAGCCATCGCGCGCGCAATCGGGAGGACGAGGGCGCCACCCGTGACGGTCGGCGGGCCGAGCGGCGCACCCAGCTGCTCGACGCGGCCGTCGACGCCATCCGTGACATCGGTCCCGGCGTCACGATGGAGCAGCTCGCCAAGGCGGGCGGCGTCACCAAGCCGATCCTGTACCGCCACTTCGGCGACCGCGAGGGCCTCATCGGGGCCATCGCCGAGCGGTTCTCGAACGACCTGATCACGTCGGTCACCACCCCGCTCGCCACCGACGCCGAGCGCCCGTGACCTCCTGCGCGCCACGGTCGACTCGTACGTCGGCTTCATCGAGCGGGATCCGAACCTCTACCTCTTCATGGTCCAGCACCCCCCGGAGCGGAACGGCGACCTGGCGACGATGGGCTCGCTCGTCGACCTCATCGCCAAGCAGGTGGCGCTGGTGGCCGGTGAACGGCTGCGGGCCGCCGGGCGAGACAGCGGTGCGGCGGTGCCCTGGGCCTACGGCATCGTGGGCCTCGTCCACCAGGCCGGCGCCTGGTGGGTCGACGATCAGACGATGACCCGGGAGACCCTGGTCAACTACCTGGTCTCCTTGCTCTGGGACGGCCTCAACGGACCGCAGGTGGCCTCACCCGCCGACACGTAGGATCGCGGCACGTTCAGCATGGAGGCACGCACGTGAGCGACACCGACCCCATCTTCGCCAAGATCCCGATGCCGCCGACGTTCTCGTCGCCGGACGAGGAGCGCACCCACATCAAGCAGCGCATGGCCGCCGCCTTCCGTCTGTTCGATCGCTTCGGGTTCAACGAGGGCGTGGCCGGCCACCTCACCGCCCGTGACCCCGAGCGCTCCGACTGCTTCTGGGTCAACCCGTTCGGCATGTCGTTCGGGCTCATCAAGGCCTCCGACCTCATCCTCGTGAACCACGACGGCGAGGTGGTCGAGGGCGAGTACGCCGTCAACGTCGCTGCCTTCGCGATCCACTCGCAGGTGCACGCGGCGCGCCCCGACGTGCAGGCCGCCGCCCACACCCACAGCAAGGCGGGGCGGGCGTGGTCGACGTTGGGCCGCCTGCTCGACCCGATCACGCAGGACGCGTGCACCTTCTTCGAAGACCACGCCCTCTTCGACGACTACACGGGCGTCGTGATCGACGTCGAGGAGGGCAAGCGCATCGCCCACGCCCTCGGCGACCACAAGGCCGCCATCCTCCGCAACCACGGCATCCTCACCGTCGGTCACACAGTCGACGCCGCGGCGTGGAACTACATCACGATGGAGCGCACCTGCGAGGTCCAGCTCCTGGCGGAGGCCGCCGGCACCCCGATCCCGATCAAGCGGAAGATGGCCCGCCGCACGCACGACCAGGTCGGCAGCCCCTTCGCCGCCTGGTTCAGCTTCCAACCGCTCTACGACAAGATCGTGGCTGACCAGCCCGATCTCCTCGGTTGATCCAGCTGGCCGACGCCCGATGTCGGTGACACCGATCGACGCGAAGCAGCGCGACAAGCGAGAGGCCACCCTGCGGGCCCTGCTCGACGCGCAGAACCGGCAGGACGTCGACGCCGCCCTGGCCTGCTTCTCGCACCCCCGCTACGAGCTGGTGGGCAACCAACGCGTGTACGAGGGCGCCGACGAGGTCCGCAAGTACTACGCCACGACGTTCGGCGCCTTCCCCGACCTGACCTTCGACCTCATCGCCGCGCACCACGCCGACAGCTCGGTGGTCGTGGAGATGTGGATGAGCGGGTCGCACCTCGGGTCCCGGCGCGACTTCGAGGCCACCGGCAAGCACTTCCGCTGCCGCATGGCCGCCGTGTTCCAGTTCCAGGACACCGGCCTGATCGGCGCCCGGATCTACTACGACACCGGCACCATCGCCCGTCAGCTCGCCTGACCTGACCCGCACTTGACCGCTCGGTCAAGTCCTGCCGTAGGCTGCCCGGCCATGGACTGGCCCCTCAAGTTCGGCATCTTCCTCGCTCCGTTCCACCCCGTCGGGCAGAACCCCACGCTCGCCCTCGAGCGCGACCTCGACCTGGTCGCGCACCTCGATTCGCTCGGCTTCGACGAGGCCTGGATCGGCGAGCACCACTCGGCCGGGTACGAGATCATCGCCAGCCCCGAGGTGTTCATCGCGGCGGCGGCCCAGCGGACGAAGCACCTCCGCCTCGGAACCGGGGTGAGCTCACTCCCCTACCACCAGCCGCTCATGCTGGCCGACCGCATGGTGCTGCTCGACCACCTCACGCGTGGCCGCGTCATGTTCGGCGTCGGCCCCGGCGCGCTGCCCTCGGACGCGTTCATGATGGGCATCGAGGTCGGTCGTCAGCGGGACATGATGGAGGAGGCGTTCGAAGCCATCCTCGAGCTGCTCGCCGGCGAGAAGCCGGTGAACCGCCAGACCGATTGGTTCACCCTCAAGGATGCTCGGTTGCAGCTGCGGCCCTACTCCCATCCTTGCTTCGAGATCGCAGTCGCCGCCCAGGTGTCGCCCTCCGGTCCGCGTCTGGCGGGGCGCTTCGGTGCCTCGCTCCTGTCGATCGGCGCCACCAACCAGGGCGGGTTCGACGTGCTCGGCGCGCACTGGAACGTGATGGAGGAGCGCGCCGCCGAGTTCGGCACCACCGCCGATCGCAAGAAGTGGCGCCTCGTGGGTCCGATGCACATCGCCGACACCAAGGAGCAGGCGTACGAGGACGTGAAGTTCGGCCTCCCCGACTGGGTCGACTACTTCCAGCGGGTCGCCGCCCTCCCCCTCGGACCCGACACCACCGACGTCGAGGAGATGGCCGACGCGATGAACGCCTCGGGCTTCGCGGTGATCGGCACCGTCGAGGACGCCATCGCCCAGGTCCAGCGCCTCATCGACCAGTCCGGCGGGTTCGGCACCTTCCTGAACATGGCCCAGGAGTGGGCACCTCGCGAGGCCATGTGGCACAGCTACGAGCTGATGGCCCGCTACGTGTTCCCGCACTTCCAGCAGTCGGCCGTCTCCACCGAGGCCAGCCGCGACTGGGCGGCTGAGAACCGCCCGGAGTTCATCAACGCCGCCACAGCGGCCGTCATGAACGCGGTGCAGTCACACCATCAGGAGAAGGCCGAGAAGGCCGCCCAGTCGGATTGACCGGCGCGACCGTCGGGCGTCAGCTGCCGGGGTCGCAGTTCTCGGCGATGTAGTTGCTGACCGTCTCGCCGGCGGCGGCGTAGTCGTCGTCGAACACGTCTTCCATGTCAGCCAGCGCTTCCTGCACGTCAGGGTCGGCGAAGGCCTGCGGGTCCTCGAGGTCGACGTCCTTCAACACCTCGGCGAGCTCCGCGTAGCCCTCGGACAACGTCGCCATGGCGTCCTTGATCTCGTCGGGCGCCTCGTCGGCGATGGCCTCCAGCTGCTCGTTGACATCCTCCAGGTCGGCATCGCCACCAGGCGTGAGTGCGGCCAGCGGGTTGAGGAACGCACCAGACAGCAGGAACGCGCAGTCTTCATCGAGCAGGCCGGCCGCCACCGCGGCGTCGGTGGCGCCGTCGTCGTCGCCATCGTCGGTGGTCGCACCGCCGTCGTCACCGGCGGTCGTCGTGGTGACGTCGGCCGAGTCGTCGTCACCACCCCCACAGGCCACCAACGCCATCGCCAGCACGGCGACCAGCGCCGCCAACGCGAGCTTCCGCATGTTGCCTCCTAGGTTCCCGTCCCGCCGGCGAACCTAGCGCCCGCCCACGAACGGCGTCCGGACCACCGTGGCGGGTACGTGCTCACCTCGTACGTCGATGGCCACCTCGGTGCCGTCCTCGATGTCCGGGGGCAGGAACGCCAGGGCGATGCCGTGCTCGAGGACCGGTGAGAAGTTGCCGCTCGTGACCTCTCCGACCGGTTCTCCGTCCACCAGGACCGTCTGCTCGGCGCGCGGTGGGCGGCGCCCCTCGACGGACAGGCCGCGGAGCTTGCGTGCCACTCCCCGCTCTCGCTCAACGACGAGGGCGTCGCGGCCGCGGAAGCCCCCCGGCTTGTCCCAGGCCACGACCCACCCGAGCCCGGCCTGCAACGACGTGATGCCTGGGCCCAGCTCGTGGCCGTGCAGCGGCAGCGCCGCCTCCAGCCGCAAGGTGTCGCGGGCCCCCAGCCCCGCCGGAACGACGCCCGTGCCGAGGACCTCCTCCCACACCAGTGCGGCGCGGTCGGCCGGCACCGCCAGCTCGAGCCCGTCCTCCCCCGTGTACCCGGTGCCCGCCACCGTGCACTGGGTGCCGGCCACCGCCGCGGTGCCGACTCGGAATCGTCCGATGCCGGCCGCGTCGGGGGCGACCGTGGCCAGGAGGTCGCGAGCCTCCGGACCCTGCACGGCGATGATCGCCCGGCTCGCCGTGACGTCCTCGCCGCCGATCGCGCTCACCACTCGTTCGGTGTTCGACGCGTTCGGCATCACGTCGAACACCTCGTCGTCGATCCACCACACGATGATGTCGTCGAGCACCGACGCGTCGGCCTCGTCGAGCAGGTGCGTGTACTGCGCGCGGCCGGGCGCGATCTTGCCGAGGTCGTTGGTCAGCGCGGCCTGCAGTCGCTCGAGCGATCCGGGGCCCTGCACGCGGACCGTGCCGAGGTGGCTGACGTCGAAGGTCACCGCCGCGTTGCGACACGCCTTGTGCTCGGCGATGGTGCCGTCGGCGTACGACAGCGGCATGTCCCAGCCGCCGAAGGGCACCATCTTGGCGCCGAGGGCGCGGTGGGCGGCGTCGAGGGGCGAGGTGCGCAGGGTCACCTCGGGGAACCTACCGGGCGGCGATCACCGGGTCGGTCGAGGCCAGCTCGGCGTCGAGCGGCCGCAGCTCGAGGATGCCGGCATCCACCTGCTCGACGACGCCCTCGAGGGCGAGGAAGTTCAGCACGCCCTGACCGCGGTGCTTGTTCACCACGTCGATGAGCTCGTCTTCGCGCACGAGCATCACGGTCTCCCCCGCGATCACGAGCTGCACGGAGCTGAGATCGTCGCCGAGGTCCCGCAGGTACTCGAAGGCGGCCCGCACCCGCTCCAGCTTCTGGCCCGAGTCGAGCAGGGTCTTGATCATCTTCAGCTCGACGAGGTCCTTGTACGAGTACTTGCGCCGCGACCCGCTCCCCTTCGCGTCCGCCATCGACGGCCGGATGAGGTCGGTGCGGGCCCAGTAGTCGAGCTGGCGGTAGGTGATGCCGACGATGTCGGCGGCCTCTCGGCCGCTGAAGCCCTCTGCAGTCATGGCGCAGACGTCCTTGGTCTTCGGTCGAGTGGTGGGTCTCGACGAGGTGACATCAGTGGAGTTACACCGATGTAAGTGGCGTCGAGCACAGTACGACCACCCGTGCGCGCCGTCAACGGCCGGTGCTTCAGAGCCCCACGCTGCGTAGGCGGCTGCTTCGCCGGCTTGCCCCGCGGCGTACGTTTGGTCCTGACAGGCTTTTTCGCCGCCGCCCACCTTGTTCGGCCGTGAACCGGCGCGGGAGGGCGATCATGAGGCTGCACCGGAAGGTCGCGGCGATTGCCGTCGCCGGAGCTCTGTTGCTCCTCGCCACTGCGACGCCGGCGGGCGCCGTCACCGAGCAGGACATGCTCGTCGCGGCCGACGGGACCGCGGTCGACCACTTCGGCACCTCGGTCTCGGTGTCCGGGGACACCGCGATCGTGGGATCCCCCCAGGACGAGGTCGAGGGGGTCACCGTCGACTCGGGCTCCGCGTACGTGTCCACCCGCAGCGGGACGGTCTGGACCCAGCAGCAGAAGCTCACCGCCGCCGACGGGATCAACAACGACCTCTTCGGCTACGCCGTCGCGGTGTCCGGGGACACTGCGGTGGTGGGGGCGTACGGCGATGACATCAACTTCAGCGCCCAGGGCTCGGCGTACGTGTTCGTCCGCAGCTCGGGCGTGTGGACGCTGCAGCAGAAGCTCATCGCCGCCGACGCCGACACCGCCGACCGCTTCGGCTGGTCGGTGGCGGTGGCCGGGGACACGATCGTGGTGGGAGCCCAGACCGATGCCGCCAACCAGGGCTCCGTGTACGTGTACACCCGCAGCGGGACGGTGTGGAGCGAGCAGCAGAAGCTGGTTGCCGCCGACGGAGGACCCTCGGACCAGTTCGGGGAGTCGGTGGCAGTGGTCGGTGACACCGCGGTGGTGGGCGCCGTGCGCGACAACTTCGACCAGGGCTCGGCCTACGTGTTCACCCGGAGCGGGACCGTGTGGACCCAGCAGCAGAAGCTCAACGCCGCCGACGCAGCCTCCAACGACGGCTTCGGCCTCTCGGTCGGCGTGGCAGGCGACACCGCCGTGGTCGGGGCCTACCGCGACATCGTGGGAGGCGCCTTCGATCAAGGGTCGGCCTACGTGTTCACTCGAAGCGGGACCGTGTGGACCCAGCAGCAGAAGCTCACCGCATCCGACGCGGCCGCCAACGACCGGTTCGGGCAGTCGGTCGCGGTGACCGGCGACACCGCGGTGGTGGGGGCCGCCTGGGACAACGTCGGGGCCACGGCCGACCAGGGCTCGGCGTACCTGTTCACCCGCAGCGGGACGGTGTGGACCGAGCAGCAGCACCTCACTGCCTCCGATGGGACCGACAACGACCACTTCGGCGTCTCCGTGGCGCTGGCCGGCGACACCGCGTTGGTGGGTGCCTACACCGACGACGTCGGGAGCAACGACGCCCAAGGCTCGGCCTACGCGTTCGCCGACGCCGCGGAGGCACCGGCGCTCTCGATCACGAACCGCAAGGTCGACGAAGGCGCCGCCGGCACGTCAACGTTCGCCAGCTTCAAGGTCACCCTCACTGCCGCCAGCGCCGTGCCCGTCACCGTGAGCTACGCCACCGCCGCCGGCAGCGGAACCGCGGGGAGCGACTACGTGACGAAGTCGGGTTCGCTCACCTTCGACCCGGGCGAGACGGTGCTGAAGGTCAAGGTCAAGGTGCGCGGCGACGCCAGCGTCGAGGGCAACGAGACCTTCTTCGTCAACCTCTCACTTCCCGTCGGAGCCACGATCGCAGACGGCCAGGGCCGAGGGACGATGCGCAACGACGACTGAGCCCCCACCGCGTGGGCAGTCCGGCAGAACTGGACACGAGGCAATACGTCCCGATCCGGTGAGCCTGAGGCAACTGGTCCCGCACGTGGGACGCATAGCCTCACGAGTGGCGACGCGGGACCTATTGCCTCGCGGGGCAGCTACTGCTCGACGTCAGCGGCGCTCGGCGCTCCCGCGGTCAGGTCGATCAGGGTGCGATCGGCTGAGCGAAGATCCATTGCTGGCCACCACAGTCGGCGGCGATGTGCTGCCGGTGGCCGCCCGGGTGCTCAGCCAGCTCGGACACGACGGTTGCCCCGGCCGCCCTGCCCTGGGCGTGGTGCAGGTCGACATCGTCCACGAGCCCGAACATCCGGCTCGTGGCGAAGCACCGGGTGCAATGGCAGCGGTGCCATACCCGTCCATGCCCGGTCCGACCATGACCATGCCATCGCGGTAGCCCAGGCCACCGCCTCGGTCGCGTTCGGGTACGGGAGGTACGGCGTGATGCGCGGGCGAGCCTGCTCCTCCACGCTAGGAGGCGAAGTCTTCGGGGTTCACCTGTTCGATGAACTCCTTGAACTGCTCGACGATCTCGTCGGGCACACCTTCACCGGCGGCGCGCCCGGCTTCGTCGAGCACGCCCTCCTCTGCGAACACCGGAGCACCGAAGCGGACGGCGAGGGCGACTGCGTCCGACGGCCGAGCCGACACGGAGTGCACGGACCCGGCGATCGACACGACGATGTCGGCGTAGAAGGTGGCATCGCGCAGGTCGGTGATCACCACTCGCTCGATGCGCGCACCGAGCTCGTCGAGCAGATCCTTCATGAGGTCGTGGGTCATCGGCCGCGGCGTCTCGACGTCTTCGAGGGCGAAGGCGATGGCCGTGGCCTCGGGGCTGCCGATGAAGATCGGGAGCACGCGGCGGTCGCCTTCGGCTTCTCGCAGCAGGAGGCACGGGATGTTAGGAGGCCGCTCCAGCTCGATCCCCACCAGCTGCATCTCGATCGCCACGAGTGCACGCTACCCAACGCCGCCCGGCAGCGCTCCGCGGGTTCAGCGCAAGTCGGTGTGATCGCGCAGGGCGCTGCGCAGGAGCGCGGACCGCAGCTGCTCCCCCAGGCTCGCCAGCTCCCCGAGGTTCTCGGCGGCCTGCTGCCGAGCGGTGGGGTTGCGCTGCTTGAGCAGGGGCATGACCACCTGCTCCATGAAGCCCGCCTCCCGCTCGGCCGCCACCTTGTACATCCGCAGGTGACGGGCCTCGATGCCGAAGCGCACGAACCCGGCGGCGGTGCGGGCGACGATGAGGGCGTCGCCGTCGTAGAACGTGTCGCCGGCCACGGAGTGCCCGAGCAGCAAGCCGTACCGAGCGAGGTCGCCGAGCTCGCGCTGGGTGAGGCCGCTGGCGTCGGACAGCTCCTCGAGGGTGAAGCTCACGCCGGTGGGCCCGGCGTCGAGCGGGTTGACCGAGGGTCGGACGGGCAGCGCCGGCATCGTGGGTGCCGGTCGAGGGGCGCTGCGAGCCGGGGCATGGGTGACGGGCGGCGGCTCGGGCTCCTCCATCAGTGCCGCGACCTCCGGCGACGGGGCGCTCACGACCGTCGGTGCACCACCGCTCTCCTCTTCGAAGAGCGACGGCGGCCGGACGGGCGCCGCCGCGGGCGGCTCGTCGGGCGGCACCACGAGGCCGGCGGTGGCCGCCTCCTCGAGGCGGTCCTTCATCACCTTCAGCGGGAGGAAGTGGTCGCGCTGGTGCCGCAGGATCCAGCGGAGCCGCTCGATGTCGCCCTCGTAGAACTTGCGGTAGCCCGACGGGGTGCGCTCGGGGTCGAGCAGGCCCTGGCTCTCGAGGAACCGGATCTTGGAGATGGTGACGTCGGGGAAGTCGTCCTGCAGCAGGCTGAGGACCTCACCGATGGAGAGATGGGAGCGGTCGGCCATGGCGGTGGTCACGGCCGACCCGCGAGGAAGAGCAGCTTGAACGTGCCGATCTGCAGCTCGTCGCCGTCGGTGAGGGTGGCCGACTCCACCCGCTCCCGGTTCAAGTACGTGCCGTTGAGCGAGCCGACGTCAGCCACGTGGTAGCCACCCTCCACCTTGCGCACCTCGGCGTGCCGCCGGGACACCGTGATGTCGTCAAGGAAGATGACGCTATCGGGGTGCCGGCCGGCGGTCACCAACGGCTCGTCGAGGGCGTACTTGGACCCGGAGTTCGGGCCCCGCGTCACCACCAGCATCCCGATGCCCGGCGGGAGGTCGTCGAGCTCGACCTCGACCTCCTCCATGGTGCTCTCGATCGGCACCGTCACCGACATCGTGGTGTGGTGCTCCCCGGACTCGAGGGCGGCTCCGCACGAGGAGCAGAACTTGGCCCCCAACGGGTTCTTGTGCCCGCACTGCGGGCAGCTGATCTCGGCCATCCGGCTAGCCCTCGACGAGCGCTCGGTAGTCGGCGGCGCTCAGCAGCTTGTCGAGCTGCGAGGGATCCGTGAGCTCGATCACACAGATCCACCCTTCTCCGTACGGGTCCTCGTTGAGCCGCTCCGGCGCGTCGCTGAGGTCGCCGTTCACCTCGGTGATGGTGCCCGACACCGGCGCGTAGATGTCCGACACGGACTTGGTGGACTCGACCTCGCTGATCGACGCGGCCGCCTCCACCGCCGTGCCCACATCGGGCAGGTCGACGAACACGACGTCGCCCAACGCGTCCTGGGCGTAGTCGGTGATCCCGATGCGAACCTTGCCGTCCTCCACGCGGATCCACTCGTGGTCAGAGGAGTAGCGGAGGTCCTCGGGGATCTGCATGGGCGGCAGGCTACAGGAACCCTCTACCCCCTGTTGAGGGTTGAGCCCTAGCGCAGCAGCTGGCGGATGCGGCGGGCGTACTCCTTGGCCAGCGCCTTGGCCTCCGCGTCCGTGTTGCCCTCCGCCCAGATGTGCGTGACGGGTTCCTCTGGGTCGGGCAGGGCCAGCGCCCACCCCTCGTCGTGGCGGACCTTCACCCCGTCGACGAGCTGCACCTCGCGGTCCTTGCTCATCTCGACCAGGGTGCGCATGACGGTGCCCTTCTGCTCCCACGGCGTCACCACCGTCTCGTGCGCGAGGTGGGTGCGCGGGAGGGCCTCGACCACGGACGACAGCCGGGTGCCGGTGCGCGCCAGCAGCTCGAGCACCTTCACGAGGGTGGCGGCGGCGTCGAAGGCGGGCAGGAACCCGGGGAGGATGAAGCCACCGTCGGTGCTGGCCGCGAACCCGACGCCCGGTTCGGAGGCGGCGTCCATCAGCGCCGGGTTCGACAGCTTCGTGCGACGCACGCGCACGCCGTGCTCGCCGGCGATGGCCTCGGCGTGACGGGTGACGGTGACCGGCAGGGCGACGGTGTCGCCGACGAGATGACCGCTCACGAGCGACAGGAGCGCCAGCAACGCCTCCTCGTCGGTGAGGATGTGGCCGGTGTCATCGATGAGCATCAGGTGCTCGCCGTCCGGGTCGAGCACCGCACCGAGGTGGGCACCCGACGCCCGGACGTACGAGGCCACCTGAGCGCCGTGCTCCGCCCGATCGGAGCTGAGCGCTCCGGTGGTCGACGCGTACGGGTTCACGCCCAGGATGTCGGCCCCCAGCTTGGCCAGCACGTTCGGCATCACGAACGACGTGGAGCCGTACGTGTAGTCGACCACCACCTTGAAGCGGGCCGATCGGATGGCCTCGATGTCGACGGTGGCCTCCAGGGCCGCCGTGTACTGCTCGAGGGCCCGGGGCGGGAAGCCGATGTCGCCGATCTCGGCCGGGAAGACCCGGCGGAAGTCCTCGCGGCCGAACATTCGCTCCACCTTGCGCTGGGCATCCTCGCTGAGATCGGCGCCGTTGGTGTCGAAGAAGCGGATCACGCAGCTCTGCGGGTCGCCCTCGACGAGCCGGATCGTCAGGCCGCCGGCGTGCTCCGGGCGGCGGATGATGAACCGGGTGACCGGCACCGATGCCACCTCGAGGTCGAGCACGTTGGCGCCAGCCGCGTTGGCGCCGGCCATCATCGCCCGCTTCAACATGCGGGCCGACCGGCTCGAGTCGCGGGACGTGATGATCGTCGCGTCCTTCTTCAGGGTGGTGGCGTAGGCCATGGCCACCCTCGTGGCGAGCTCCGGGGTGATGTCGACGTTGGCCAGCCCGGCCACGCCGACCCGGCCGAACAGCGAGCGCGACCCGCGGCTCTCCCACACGATCGAGGAGTTGATGACGGCGCCCTGCTCGACGGTCTTGAACGGGTACACCTTGACGCCGCTGGCCAGCACGGCGTGCTCGCCCACGAAGCACTCGTCGCCGAGCACCACGCCTTCCTCGCCGCGGACGCCGGCGCGCAGGTCGCACGAGCGGCCGACGATGGCGCCGCGCAGGCGCACGCTCTCGCCGAGGTAGGAGTTGTCGTGCACGACCACCCGCTCGAGGTCGGCGTTGGCGCGCACGCGGACGTTGGTGCCGAGCACCGTGTAGGGACCGAGGCGGACCCCGGCCTCGATGCGGCAGTTCTCACCGATCACGGCGGGACCGACGACGGTGGCGTCGGGGTGGACCTCGGCCCCCTCCCCCAACCGCACGCCGTCGCCCATCTCGAAGCCGGGGATCTCCAGGTGCACCCGGCCGTCGAGGATGTCCTTGTGCGCCGACAGGTAGCTCTCGAGCGTGCCCACGTCCTCCCAGTAGCCCTCGGCCACCGCGCCGTAGAGCGGCTTGCCGTCCGCGAGGATCGCCGGGAAGACCTCGGAGGAGAAGTCGACGGAGCGCCCGGCTTCGATGTAGTCGAAGATCTCGGGCTCCAGCACGAAGATGCCGGCGTTGATGGTGTCGCTGAAGACCTGACCCCACGACGGCTTCTCGAGGAAGCGCTCGATGGACCCGTCGTCGTGCGTGATCACGATGCCGAACTCGAGCGGGTTCTCGACTCGGACCAGCCCGATGGTGGCGAGGGCGTTCTTCTCGTCGTGCTGCTTGACGATGGCGGTGAGGTCGACGTCGGTGAGCACGTCGCCCGAGATCACGAGGAACCGCTCGTCGAGCTCGTCGATGGCGTTGCGCACCGAGCCCGCGGTGCCGAGGGGCGCCTCCTCGGTGGCGTAGACCATCCGAACCCCGAAGTCGGAGCCATCCCCGAAGTACGAGCGGATGTTGTTGGCCATGAACGCCACCGTGACGACGATCTCGTCGAAGCCGTGGCCCTTCAGCAGCCGGACGATGTGCTCCATCATCGGCTCGTTCACGAGCGGCAGCATCGGCTTCGGAGCGTTCGACGTGAGTGGGCGCAGCCGGGTGCCCTCGCCTCCGGCCATGATGACGGCCTTCATGTGGGTGACGGTACCTCCGGTCCGCCGATCGCAGAACTGTCCTCTGCCCGGCCCTCACGGAGCGCGACCCTCGCCATGGGGACGTAGAGCGCGGCGGCGTACCAGGAGAGGACCAACCCCGGGATGCCGGCGACCCAGGCCAGCGTCTCCGCCTGGTCGGCCCAGCCGAGGGTGCTCTTCGACGCGAGGAACAGCGGAAAGGCGATCATGAGCCAGAACGTGCCCGCCTTGCCGAACCAGGTGACGTCGATCCGCTTGGCCCCGAGGGCCGCAAGGGCGAGGGTGGCCCCCGCGACCAGGGCTTCGCGGACGAGCACGGCCACCGCGAACCACGTGGGGACGGATCCGTCGACGACGATGCCGCCGACGCCGATGAAGAGGAGCAGCCGGTCGGCGACCGGGTCGAGCACCTTGCCCAGCTCGGACACCTGGTTGAAGTGGCGGGCGATGTAGCCGTCGAGGAAGTCCGTGGTGCCGAGGGCGGCGAGCAGCCACGCCGCACTGGCGCGGTCGTCCTGGGCGAAGAGCAGCCACAGGAACACCGGCAGCAGGCAGAGCCGGACCACCGTGATCACGTTGGGGACGGTGAGGATCCGGTCGGTGCCCTGGTCACTCCCCTGCTCATCCGGCACGGCCTCACCCTACGATGCCCCCGGTATGAGCACGATCTTCACGAAGGTCATCGAGGGCCAGATCCCGGCCCGCTTCGTGTGGCGCGATGACGACGTGGTGGCCTTCCTGCCCATCGCACTGCTCGCGCCGGGGCACACCCTCGTGGTGCCGATCGAACCCGTGGATCACTGGATCGACCTCGACCCGGCGCTCAACGCCAAGGTGTGGTCGGTGGCGCAGACGATCAGCCAGGCGCTCGACTCGATCTACCGGCCCACCAAGGTCGGGGTGCTCGTGGTGGGCGAGGAGGTGCCGCACGCCCACGTGCACCTGGTGCCGTTCACCGATCTCAGCCAGCTGAGCTTCGCCAACCAGGACGCCAACCCCACCCCGGATGCCCTCGACGGGCAGGCGGACGCGCTGCGAGCGGCGCTGCGGGCCAACGGCCACGGCGACCAGGTCCCCCAGGGCTGACCGCTACGCGACGAGGTCGTCCGTCTCGACGGCGAGGTGCTCGCCGTCGTTGCGGACGTTGTTCACGTCGGTCGACACGGGGTGCATCGTGATGATCTCCGGGGCGGCGGGCACGAGCAGCTTCCCGAGGAGCTCCAGGTCGTCGATGTCCCGGTCGAGCCAGGTGTCCCACGCCGACGGCGGCAGGATCACCGGCATGCGGTCGTGGATCTTGGCCATCTCCGAGTTCGGCGTCGTGGTGATGATCGTGCACGACCGCATCGGCTCCTGATCCTTGTCCGGACCGCGCCACACCTCCCACAGCCCGGCGAAGGCGTAGGGCTCGCCGTCCGGGCGGTGGATGAAGAACGGCTGCTTCTTGCCCTTCTTGGGATCGGCGGCGTTCTTCTGCCACTCGTAGAAGCCGTCGGCGGGGATGAGGCAGCGCCGCTTCTTGAACGCGGACTTGTAGGCGTTCTTCTCGGCCAGGGTCTCGGCGCGGGCGTTGATCATCTTCGAGCCGATCTTGGCGTCCTTCGCCCACAGCGGCACGAGGCCCCAGTGGAACGCGTCGACGTGGCGCGTGGTGCCGTCGGACAGCACCGCGTACACGTCGTTCGTGGGGGCCACGTTGTAGGACGGCTCCAGGACCGCCTCCGGCGCCTCGGCATCGAAGTAGGCGGCGATCTGGTCTGGCGGGGTGGCGGAGACGTAGCGGCCGCACATGGTTCGAAACCTACCGGCTGCCCGGCGACGTCCGTCCTACGCTCACGCCGTGCCGAGCTGGACCGTGGGAGCCATCGAGATCACCAGGGTGGAGGACCCGGGCTTCGAGCTGGTCCTCCCGTCGGACGAGTCCACGGTGGCCGCGCTCCAGCGATCCCCCTGGCTCCGTCCGCACTTCGTCGACGATGACTGGTCGCTCGTGATCGGCTCGTCGGCCACCGTGGTCCGCACGCCGGACGCCGTCGTGGTCGTGGACCCGTTCCTGGCCTTCGACGACCCCACCAAGCTCGACGGACGCCTCCAGGCCCTGCGTGACGCCGGTGTGGAGCTCGACGACGTCGACGTCGTCGTCAACACCCACGTCGACGGGCTCGGCGTGAACCTGCTCCCGGACGGCTCGCCCACCTTCCCGAACGCGCGCTACCTGGTGCCGAGAGCCGAGCTCGAGGGCATCCGCGCCGGCACCCACGGCGAGGCTGAGCGAGCAGCCGCCCTGGTCCCCGTGTGGGAGGACGGTCCGGTGGAGGCCAGCGAGGGCGTCGAGGAGGTCGTCGCCGGGGTCCGCCTCGAGAACGCTCCGGGCCACAACCCAGGTCACCACGTGGTGTGGATCGAGGACGGGGACGAGTCGGCGGTCGTCGTCGGGCACCTCTTCCTCCACCCCGCCCAGATCGCCTCCCCGGAGGTCGACAACGGCGACCTCGATCCCGTCCAGCTCGCCCGCACCCGTCGCGACCTGTTGGGACGCTGCGTCGAGGCCGGCACGCGGCTCGTCGGCCCTTTGTTCGCCGCCCCCGGGGCCGGCCAGGTGCTCCCGGACGGCGACGCGTGGCGCCTCGAGGTCGGCGCGCAGTGGCTCAACCCTGTCTCGACGAGCGTTCTGGCGGCGCCGGTGACAGACTGGCCATATGGGGCTAAGACGGACACGAGGTGAGCAGCAGGACGACGTCGATGTGGTGATCGATCTCCGGGAGAGACTCGCCGTCTACGAGGACGCCAAGCCCCGACCGGGTTGGCGTGACGACCTCATCGCGGAGGACGCCAAGCGCGCGGAACGCCCCCTGCTCCGCGGGCGCCACCCGCGCCGCGTCGCTCCGTAGCCAGCAGCACCAGCAGGGCTCGGCTACCCTGCCGCAGCGCGCCAGTGGGGGCGCGACGGCGACGACTAGGGGAAGAACGATGATGACGCGGCGACGCGGTGCAATGGTGCTCCTGCTGGGACTTCTGACGCAGGTGGGGATCGTTCCGGTGGCGGTGAGCTCGGTGGCGGCAGCCTGTGTCGACCACGAGGCCGACGCCGGCGCTCGTGAGAAGCCAGGTAGCGCCACCCACGAGCCGAACGTCGATGAGGCGTACGCCGCGGAGCTTGCCGCCATCGCAGCGGGCCGGAACCCGGCGGTCGAGCCGAACGTCACCGGCGGCAACATCAAGGTCTTCTTCCACGTGGTCAACAAGGGCACCGGCGTCGCCAACGGCAACGTGAAGAGGACGATGATCGACGACCAGATCGCCGTCCTGAACGCCGCGTACGCGGGCACGGGCTGGACGTTCACGCTGAAGAGGATCGACCGGACGACCAACACCGCCTGGTTCAATGCTGGGCACGGCACAGCAAACGAAGCGGCGATGAAGAACGCACTGCACAAGGGGACCGCCGACGACCTCAACATCTACTCGACCAACGTGGGCGGTGACCTCCTCGGGTGGGCCACGTTCCCGAGCGACTACCAGTCCGACCCCGAGGGCGATGGCGTCGTGATCCTGCACTCCAGCATGCCGGGCGGCAGCGCCGTGCCCTACGACCTCGGCGACACCGCCACCCACGAGGTCGGCCACTGGATGGGCCTGTACCACACGTTCCAGGGTGGTTGTACCGGCGCGGGCGACATGGTCGCCGACACCGCGGCCGAGAAGAACCCCGCCTTCGGCTGCCCGGCAGGCCGGGACACGTGCCCGACCAAGCCTGGCAGCGACCCGATCACGAACTTCATGGACTACACCGACGACGCGTGCATGAACACCTTCACGGCTGGTCAGGACACTCGCATGGACAGCCAGTTCACGACGTTCCGCTTCGGCCAGTAGCTCAACTACGCCTGGCTTCGCCACAGGAAAGGGGCCATCTCGAGAGATGACCCCTTTGTCCTGCATCGTCCCCGGTCGGGCCGAGAGGATTCGAACCTCCGACCTCTTGACCCCCAGTCAAGCGCGCTAACCAAACTGCGCCACGGCCCGGGATTGGAACGGCGAACCTACCAGACGTCTCCCCGCCGCCCGCCAGCCGGAAGTTGCCCTCTTCCCGCGCAAGGGCCATCTCGGTACCTTCTCGCCAGTGCGCTTCAGGTGGACGGCCGAGCGGGCAGACGAGGACGTGTGCATCGATCTGCGCGAGCGCCTCGCGCCGTACACGGGCGAGCTCGGGGCACCCGATGAGCTCGAGCTCGAGCCGGCCATGACCGCACCGCGGCACGAGCGTCCCGACGGCCCGACGCGCTACCAACCTCGGCACCTCGCGCCGTAGCCCCGCCCGGTTTCGGCCGGATCTGCGTAGGGTCCGGCAGATGGAACGCACCTCGCTCGGCACCACCGGGATCCACGTCAGCCGCTACTGCCTCGGGGCGATGATGTTCGGCGCCTGGGGCAACCGCGACCACGACGACAGCATCCGCATCATCCACGCCGCCCTCGACGCCGGCATCAACTTCATCGACACCGCGGACGTGTACTCGGGCGGCGAGTCCGAGGAGATCGTCGGCAACGCGCTGAAGGGCCGACGCGACGAGGTGGTGCTCGCCACCAAGTTCGTCGCTCCGATGAGCGAGGACCCGAACCACCGGGGCTCGTCGCGGCGCTGGATCATGCGCGAAGTGGAGGCCAGCCTCCGGCGGCTCGACACCGACCACATCGACCTCTACCAAGCCCACCGCCCGGATCCGTCGACGGACATCGACGACACCCTCGGTGCCCTGTCCGACCTCGTCCACCAGGGCAAGGTGCGGGTGATCGGCAGCTCCACCTACCCAGCCGAGCAGATCGTCGAGGCACAGTGGATGGCCGAGCGCCGCGGGCGGGAGCGCTTCCGCTGCGAGCAGCCGCCGTACTCGATCTTCGTACGGGGCATCGAGACCTCGGTCCTGCCGACGTGCCAGAAGTACGGGATGGGCGTGATCCCGTGGAGCCCGCTCGCCGGTGGCTGGCTGACCGGCCGCTACCGCAAGGACTCCCCCCTCCCCGAAACCGGTCGGGCGCGTCGCACGCCCGACCGGTTCGACTACGAGCGGGCCGAGAACCAACGCAAGCTCGACCTGGTCGAAGACCTGATCAAGCTGGCCGACGAGGCCGGCCTGTCCCTCACCCACCTCGCGATGGCGTTCGTGCTCGAGCACCCGGGCGTCACGTCGGCGATCATCGGGCCGCGGACGATGGAGCAGCTCACCGACGTCCTCGCCGGTGCCGGCACGCGCCTCTCGGACGAGGTGCTGGATCGCATCGACGAGATCGTTCCGCCCGGCAGCAACGTCAACGTGGCCGACACCGGCTGGGACCCCGCGTCTTTGCGACGCTCGCAGCGTCGCCGCCCCCGACGCCCAGGCCGGGGCTGATCAGCGCCCGGAGCTCAGGCCCGGGAGGTCTGCGGCGGTACGGCCGCGGCGGGAGCTGGCGGCTTGCTACCACCCGCCAGCATCATCCCGATGAACGGGCCGATCAGCACGGAGATCGTGAACCAGGTGAGCAGGAGGCGGGCGACCAGCGGCATGGCGTCAGGATCCGTCACTCGGGGGATCTACGCCAGGCACATCTCGCAGATGGTCCATGTGGACTAGTTCTACTGGTGCGGGCCATGTGGGTGGGTGATCCCCCTTTGGGCACCGCCGCTCAGGTGACGACCCACACCACCAGCTGGACGAACCGCCATGCCAGGTACACCACGGTGACCGCGATCAGGACCTTGAAGTGCCAGGGGGCACCGGGCGAAGCGGCCGCGACCTCGGCGGAGTCCCCGAGCTGGCGGCCGCACGCCGGGCAGGAGCCGTCCGGCCGCAGCGTGTTGGGGTTGTAGAAGCGCTCGCAGGTGTCGCAGTGGGGCACGGATCAGTGCTCCTGGCTGAGACGGGTGCGGGGTCCCGCCATCGCTACGCGGCTGGGAAGGGGTCGGCCGACCAGGTCGCCGGCGAGCTTGGCCGCGTCGACGAGCGATTCCACGTCGATGCCGGTGTGCACCCCGAGGTCGTCGAGGACCGCGACCAGCTCCTCGGTGGCGAGGTTCCCGGCCGCACCCGCCGCGAACGGTGAGCCACCGAGGCCGCCGACCGAGGTGTCGAACCTGGTGATCCCGAGCTGCATGGCGGCGTACGCGCACACGAGGCCCGTGCCGCGCGTCTCGTGGAGGTGGAGCCCGACGTCGGTGCCCACCGCCTCGAGCACGTCAGCGATGCGCCGCGGCGTCGCCATCCCGGTGGTGTCCGCGCAGGTGATGGCCGCGCAGCCGACACCCCGCAACCGCTCGGCCAGCGCCGCCACGGCCGCCGGCTCGATCTCGCCTTCGTACGGCGAGCCGAAGCTGCAGCTCAGGACGGCGTCGACCGGGATGGCCGCCGCCACCCGGCAGATCTCCTCGATGGCGACGGCGGACTCGTCCATCGACATGTGCACGTTGCGCTGGTTGTAGGTCTCGGAGAGCGAGATCGTGACCGTGAGCTCGTCAACGTCGCTCCCGAGGGCCAGCTCGGCGCCGCGCACGTTCGGTACCAGCGCCGAGTAGCGGAGGTCACTCTTGCGCGGCACGGCCGCGAGCACCTCGGCGGCTCCAGCCATGGCGGGCACCGCGGTCGGCGAGACGAAGGCGGCCGCCTCGATGCGTCGCACACCAGCCGCCACAAGGGCCTCGACGAGGCGGACCCGGTCGGCCACGGCGACGGGCGCCTCCGGCTGGAGGCCATCGCGCGGCCCGACGTCGCGGATCACGACTGCCGACGGCAGCGTGGGCAGCCCCATCAGACCGGCGGGACGCCGTGGCGGCGGTCGGAGAAGCTCCGGTCCTTGCCCGCCCCGAGCGCGAGGCGCTGGATCACCTCGGCCCGGAGGTCGGGGAAGTCGACGACGGCATCGATCACCAGCTCCGAGGCCAGGCGGTAGAGATCCACGTCCTCCTCGTACAGCTTGCGCTGCTCGGCGATGAAGGCCGCCCGCTCGTCGGGGTCGTCGATGGCGGCGATCTTGTTCGCGAACACCGCATTGACGGCCGCCTCCGGACCCATCACGGCGATCTTGGCAGTGGGGAGGGCGATGGTGGCCTCCGGTTCGAAGGCGGGACCGCTCATCGCATAGAGGCCGGCGCCGTAGGCCTTGCGCACGATCACCGAGACCTTGGGCACGGTGGCCTCGCTGACGGCGGTGACCATCTTGGCGCCGTGCCGGATGATCCCCTGGCGCTCGACCTCCGTGCCGATCATGAAGCCAGGCACGTCGGCGAGGAACACGAGCGGCACGTTGAACGCATCGCACCACCAGATGAAGCGCGCCGCCTTGTCGGACGAGTCGACGAACAGCGCGCCCCCGAGCGCCATCGGGTTGTTCGCCACCACCCCCACGGGGCGACCCGCGAGGAGTCCGAAGCCGATGATGAGCTCAGGGGCGAACAGCGGCTTGACCTCGAAGAAGCTCTCGGCGTCGATCAGGCCGTCGATCACGGTGTGCATGTCGTAGCCCTGGGTGTCCGCCACCGGCACCATGTCCGCCCTGAGCTCCCGCGCGGGCTCGGCCGCCTCGTACACGGGCGGTTCGTCCCGCCAGGTGCGCGGCAGGTAGGCCAGCACGGCCTTGGCCTGCTCGATGGCGTCGGCGTCGTCGACGGCGAGGTTGTCGCCGCAGCCCGACACGGTGGCGTGCATCCGGGCCCCGCCCATCTCCTCGAGCGTGGCCTGCTCGCCGATCACCATCTCGGCCATGCGGGGCGAGCCGAGGTACATGGAGGCGTTGCCCTCCACCATGATCACGATGTCGCAGAACGACGGGATGTAGGCACCGCCGGCGGCGCTCGGTCCGAACAGGCAGCAGATCTGCGGCACCTTCCCGGAGAGCTTGACCTGGTTGTAGAAGATCCGGCCGGCGCCTCGGCGGCCGGGGAACAGCTCGACCTGGTCCGTGATGCGGGCGCCGGCCGAGTCGACCAGCCACACCATCGGCAGGTCGTGGCGCAGGGCGTGCTCCGTGGCGCGCACGATCTTCTCCACCGTGCGGGCTCCCCACGACCCAGCCTTCACGGTGGGGTCGTTGGCCACCACGCAGACGGGGCGCCCGTCGACGGTGCCGGATCCGGTGACCACCCCGTCGGCCGGGAGGTCTTCTGCCGCGCTGTTGGCCAACAGGGCGTCCTCCACGAACGAGCCGTCGTCGAGCAGCAGGGCCAGGCGCTCCCGCACGAACAGCTTGTGCTGCCGCTCGAGCTTCTCCCCCTGCGAGTGCAGGTTGCCGGACAGCGCCCGTTCGCGCTTCTGGTGGAGCTCGCCGTCCATGACCGGTCCCCTACCCGCGCCGGATGGCGAGGATGGCGACGTCGTCGGTCATGGGCTCGGTGGCGAACTCTCTCGCCGCTTCGAGCAGGGTCTTGGCGAGCACGTCGGGGGCGACGCCGGGGTCGCGCCGCAGGATGTTGGCGACGCGGTCCTCGCCGAAGAGCTGCTCGCCCGCCCGTGCCTCGGCGAGGCCGTCGGTGTAGAGGAGGAGCAGGTCGCCGGAGTCGAGCCCGATCTCGCGGCTCGTGTAGCCGCCGTCGGGATCGAGCATGAGCAACGGGCCCGTGGCGCGCAGCGGACGCACCTCGCGGTCGTGCCACAGCCAGGCTGCCGGGTGCCCCGCCGACGCGACCCGCAGCGTGGCCGCCTCGGTGTCGAACACCACGACGCAGATCGAGATGAACTCCTCGAAGCGCTCCAGCGCCGACATCTGGCGGTTCAGCTCCTCCAGCGCCTGCGCGGGGTCGCGGTACTGCCGGAGGAAGACGCGGAGCAGGTACTTGGCCTGGAAGGCGGTGATCGACGGCTCGATGCCGTGGCCCGTCACGTCGCCGATGACGGCGGCGATGCGCGTGGGGGCGACGCGGAACACGTCGTAGAAGTCGCCGGCCATGAGTCCGGTGCCAGCCTGGTACACGCGCCCGAGCTCGAACCCCTGGAAGTCGGGCAGCTCCTCCGGTGCCAGGCGGGCGGCCCACAGTCGCGGGGCGAGCTCCTCTTGCGACAGCACCTCCTCGGCGCGCCGCTCGAGCATGATCCGGTCTTCGAAGAGGCGAGCCTCGCGGCGGAAGTCGCGGCCGTAGACCACCGACAGCCCCACCGGCACCAGGATGAAGGCGAAGAAGAAGTCGGCTTCGCGGATGTCCCACACGGCGGCGATGGCGGCGGCGACCGCGATCACCGCGTACAGCGTGACGGTGTGCAGCTCCTTGCGGTAGTGCGAGCGGGCGAGGACCGTGGCGTCGGCATCGTGGCCGAGGTCGTCCTCGATCCGCTGCCAGACGCGCTGCATCCGCTGGGCAGATCTGCCCCAGACCAGGGCGGCCACGAGGGCAGCGACCGCGACGACGGCCAAGATCGGCTTGTCCATGTTCGCGGAGATGGTACCTGCCGGTTCCCAACCGGAGTACACGGGATCCTCAGCGCGCACTCAGTTGTGGCAGCCGCTCGGCCACTATGCGTGGCCAACTGCCGTGAGCATGGGCCTACGCCGTGCCCGGGACCGGGGTGCGCTCGCCCGTCCAGCAGGACACATCCACGCCCAGCTGCTTCATCCCGAAGATCACGACCTTCGGGTCGATGGTGGCCGGGGCCCAGTCGTACTGCCACATGCGCTCGTCACCGGTGGCCTTCACGAACATGGCCGTCTGCTCGATGGTCAGCCGAGCGCCCCGCCGGCTGGTCATCCGCTCGAAGCGATCCGCATGCTCAGCGTCGAGCACGAAGTTCATCGAGTCGCACTGGTGGACGATGTCGTCGTTGTTCCAGTCCCACGGCGTGGTGCTGATGTGCACCAAGGCGGCGTCGGCCGGGGTGACCACGCCCTCGCGGGCCGACAGCTCGATCGGCGCCAGGCAGCACGCGCAGTACCCCTTGAGGGTGACGTCCTTGCCTTGGAACGGCGGCATCTTGGAGATGGCCACCGACTCGAGAGCGCAGCCCGCGTACGAGTGGAACGCCCCATCGATCCACACCTCCACCTGGCTGGGGAAGCTCGAGAACGGCTGGAACTTGAGCAGGTTCACGTTGACGGAGTCCTGGTCGACCACGCAGATGATCCCGAGCTGCAGCTCCTTGTAACCCTGCACGATCTGGCGTCGATCGAGGCCGGTCCCCTCGTGCACGGCGCGCAGGTTGGGCCCGCGGCCGTGCTCGCTCCAGAACTCGTAGACGAACTGGCGGAGCTGCTTGGCGGTGTCGGAGAACTCGAAGGACGGGACGTTCTGCGGCATGCGGCGGAGTCTGACACACCGTCAGATCGGTAGGGTCCGCCCCGTGAGCATCGACGTGGACCGGGCCCGCGCCCTCACGCCGGGGTGCGAGCAGGTGCTGCACCTGAACCACGCGGGCGCGTCGCTGCTCCCCCAGCCGGTGCTCGACGCCATGGTCAGTCACCTCCAGCTCGAGGCGGACACCGGCGCGTACGAGGCGGCGGACGCGGCCGCGCCGGCGCTGGCGCGCACGTACGCGGCCGTGGCGGAGCTCATCGGCGCGCAACCCGACGACATCGCACTGCTGGACTCGGCCAGCCGCGCCTGGGCCATGGCGGTGTACTCCCTCCCGCTGGCGCCGCAGGATCGCGTGCTCATCACCCGCGCCGAGTACGGATCGAACGCCATCGCCCTCCTGCAGCTGCAGCAGCGCACGGGTTGCCAGCTCGTGCTGGTCGACGACGACCCGCACGGTCAGATCGACCTCGACGCCCTCGAGGTAGCGCTGGCCGAGGACGACACGGCGCTCGTGTCACTCGTGCACGTGCCGACCCAGAGCGGGCTGGTGAACCCCGCCGCCGAGGTGGGCCGCCTCTGCCGGGAGGCCGGGGTGATGCTCGTGCTCGACGCCTGCCAGTCGGCCGGTCAGCTGCCGCTCGACGTCGAGGAGCTGGGCTGCGCGATCCTCACCGGCAACGGCCGGAAGTTCCTGCGCGGGCCGCGCGGCACCGGGTTCCTCTACATGCGCCCCGAGCTCATCCCGCTGGTCGAGCCGGTGATGCTCGACCTGCACGCCGCCTCGTGGACCGCGCCCGACGAGTTCGCGATCCGCCAGGACGCCCGGCGCTTCGAGATGTGGGAACGGAGCGCCGCGGCCCAGATCGGGCTCGGGGTGGCCGTCGACCACGCCCTGGGCTGGGGCATCGATGCCATCGCGGAGCGCAACGCAGGGCTGGCCGCCGGACTCCGCGCCCGGCTCGCCGACATCCCCGGGGTGACCGTGCTCGATCGAGGCGAGCAGCTGTGCGCCATCACCTCGTTCACCGTCGACGCCATCGACCCAGAGGACGTTCGGCGGCGGCTCCGGGCCGACCAGGCGAACGTCTCGATCTCGACCGCCGACTCCGCTCAGCTCGATCTGTCCAATCGGGGCCTCGAGAGCGTCGTCCGGGCCAGCGTCCACTACGTCACGACCGATGATGAGCTCGATCGCTTCGCGGGGCTGGTCCGCACGATCGCCGCGGGCTAGAGCGTGTTGACGCCCGGGCTCTGCTCGGCGAGCTGCCTCTGGATGTCCAGGTGGCGCAGCAGGAACGAGCGCTCGTCGAGCCGCTTGCGGCGCATCCAGCCGGTGACCTCGTCGTTGCACTTGCTCGCGTTGCAGCCTCTGCAGGCCGGCGCGATGTTGTCGAGCGTGTAGCGCCCGCCACGAGAGAGCGCGAGGACGCAGTCACGCTGCAGCGGCTTGTCGGTCACACCGCAGTAGGCACAGCCGCCCCAAGCCACCTTGAGCGCGGTCCACTGGTCGTCGCTCAGGTCATGCTCGACGCGCCCCATCCGGCGCTGGCGTCGACGAGCAGCAACCGCCTTGCGGCTTCGATCGACCGCCATCACGTGAGCGTACGCACGCCCGCCATCCCAGCTGCGGACCCGGTTGCCGCCGATGAGTCCGGGCTTCGCCGATCGTCGTCACCCACATGGACCACACGATCAGCCTGGCTACCGCCGACAGGAGCCGCTCGCTCGCCTTCTACCGCGACGGGCTCGGGCTTGAGGCCTTCGGCCCGCTCGCCGACGACGGCGTCCCCGAGCCACTCCAGCTCCGCCTGGCGCCGAACGTGAGCCTGATGATGATCCCCACTGGCGGGTTCGGGTGGGTCGCTGGCGAGGAACGCGTGGCGCCGCCGGGCGCGACTGAGTGCGTGCTCTTCGTCTACCTCCCTGATGAAGCCGCCGTGCGGGCGCGCTACGACGCGGCTCTCGTCGCCGGTGGATCCGTCATCTACGAGCCCTCGCAGCAGCACTGGGGAGCGTTCGCAGCGCAGGTCGCCGATCCCGACGGGCACCTCTGGATGATCCTGGTCCCGCCGGACTGGACCGCCGACAACGGGTTGTTGCCCGCCCGCTGAGCGGGCGCTAGCGGGGGCTCAGGAC